>LFLA01000024.1 GCA_001542995.1 Nitrospina sp. LS_NOB | reverse complement strand
AGAAAAACCATATCAATGGCATTGAGAATTTTTGGAACCAGGCAAAGAGGGTGCTTAGAAAGTATAATGGAATCCCTCTGTTCTTAAAGGAATGTGAGTTCAGGTTTAATTATGGCTCTCATAAACAACAATACAACACCCTTAAAAAATGGTGTGATTTATAACCTAATCTACGACAGCCCCAAAAAGAATATTACAGAGCTTGTGATCAATAGATCTGCTATTCTGCACCATTTCCCCGAGGGAAGACAGCTTGAGGATTCTATAGCAGTATTTAAGGAGATATACGATTATCGCTCCAAACTTTTACATGGAACTATCTCCCCTTGGGATGGAAAAATTCCTTCTATTGCTGAAAAAGCAGGTGAGGCTACCAGATTGGTTTTGCTAACTGGCTTTAATTTTTACTCGGCTATGTACCAGAAAGATCCGACTCCAAGCTTAAGAAAATTGAAAAATGCTTTTCACGAAGAAGAGCGTAAATATAGCCTGTAAGTGAGCAAACAGCGAGATGCTTCGACAGGCTCAGCATGACAAGCTAAACCCCCTCATTCCCCCTTGTCAGGGAGAAGTTTAATCAAACACAAACCCCTTGTGGTAAATCACCCCAGCCCTCTTTCTAAAAGAGGGAGCTTTCTATCTCTGTCCATCTGTGGTTAAAAAGATTTTCAGGGTGCCTTTGGATCCAGCATTTCGCTGGCCCCACGCCTAGTGGGTGAATTTACTGCCTTTGCCGGTAAGTTGTTTGGCAGGGAGTGTGACTTCTTTGCCTTGATGGCCTTCAACCTGGCCGATCACCTGACAGGGCAGGTCGTGATCTTTGCAGATTTCTGTGATGGCTTCGACTTCTTTTGTGCCCTCAACGATGAGACAGAAGCCCGTACCCATATTGAACACTTCAAACATTTCCGCTTCACTCACCCCGCCACGATCCTGAATGAGATTAAAAATTTCAGGAACCGGTTGCAAAGTATCAATCACAAAACGAATGTTGTCAGATGCCACTCGATTGAGATTGCAGAATCCGCCACTGGTGATATGGACCATTGCCTTGAGATCTATCTCTGCATCGAGCATTTCCATGACAGGTTGGACATAGATACGCGTGGGTTCGAGCAGGGCTTCGCCCAGGGTCCGGCCTAAAAATTCTTCATAATCACTGACCCGCGATTTCTGCTCTTCGAGGCTGTCGCCCAACAACACCTTGCGGGCCAACGTCAACCCGTTCGAGTGCACACCTGTGGATGCCAGGCCGATGATCAGGTTTCCCGGTTTGATGTCGCGGCCGGTATTGACCTTGTCCAACGAAACATGACCGATGCAGGCACCAATGAGATCGATGCCGGAAATAATTTCTTTGATCTGAGAAATCTCGCCGCCGGAAATGCTGATGCCCGCTTGCTGCGCTCCTTCGGCCAGCCCCTGACCTAACTGATCAAAAACTTCAGGATCGGTGTGAGAGCAGGCAATATAATCCACCATACTCACCGGACGTGCGCCAACGCAAATGATATCGTTGACATTCATGGCAACGCAGTCGATGCCGAGGGTGTCGTAGCGGCCGAGCAGTTCGGCGACGATCACTTTGGTTCCTACCCCGTCGGTGCCAAAGGCAATGCCTTCTCCGTTACCCAGGTCGATGACGTTAGCGAAATAACCGATATCGGCAATCAGCGGATAGCGTTCGCTGAATTTCCGCGTTGGCAAAACATGTTTGAGCAAACCGGAAAGCGCGGTCTCCGCACCCTGACTGGAAACACCGCTCTTATCGTATTCAGAAGATTCTGACATGGACTATCCTATTTGAAAATTTATTCAGGCGCGTATCATATCACGCACTGCGCCCAAGAGAAACGGGAGGAGTTAACAAATTATAGGAAAGGGAATTCTGCTTAAGACTGACTTCTCTGACAAAGTCTCCAAATCGAATTTCACGAGTCATAGTGCCTCCTCAGAATCAGCCGGAAATAAAATTTAAGTTTCTATACTTATGAAGAGTTTGCGCAGTTTAAAATATTTCATCCAACTCCATTTTATATGGTATCTCCTGAATTCTAATGATAGCCTCAAAAACCTTTCAGCAATCCCTTACGAATGAAGATCACCACCAAAAGAACAAACAGGGAGATGGCCCATATAACCATATAAGTCACCATGGAATTGACCGCCAAAAGCATAGTACTGGCGGCCTAAAAAGTCTTTGCCAACTGCCCCTGCGGCGAGCAGCCTCTTGACAGAGGGGGGAAACCGGCAATAACTTTTACCGACTAGCAAATAGTATTGGCGGCCTAAAAAGTCTTTGCCAACTGCCCCTGCGGCGAGCAGCCTCTTGACAGAGGGGGGAAACCGGCAATAACTTTTACCGACTAGCAAATAGTATTGGCGGCCTAAAAAGTCTTTGCCAACTGCCCCTGCGGCGAGCAGTTAGTTCATCTTTTTGGTTTCCAGTTTAACAATGTTACGCATAATCTGTTCATTGCATTGTAGGCAGAAATACCCTTCTCCGGAAGAAATCCAGCATTCCTCTTCTACCCAGTGACACGCATCTTCTTTGCTTTCACAAAATTCCCCCACCTGCACACAATCTTCAGCGATTTTAATCTGGCAGGGAATTGCAAATCCCCCTTCTTCATTCTCTATATATGAAAGTTCATCTGACATAGTCTTTTCCTATTCTATAAAGACGTCTTTTGAAACACCTGCGTATCCCACGAAAAATTTATCCTGAGGGTTTATGGGCGACAGCCCGAATCCCCGACCACATAATTATAATAAACCCTGCCTCATTATTAAAACATCTGTTCATCGCCCAATAGAGTTGCTTGCCAAATCCGTCTGGATCAGGTAGAAGGGGAACCAACTCATTATAAAGGACTATAAATCTGTGTCTGTTTTTTCGCTAAAAGTTTTGGGCCGCACAACCTTCATCCTTGCCCTTTTCCTGTTGTTCCCGGGTTGTGGGGAAAATAGCGACCCCTCTTCCCAATCTCAAAATTCCCAGGAACTGATCCTAAGCGCCACTGAAAAACAAAGAATCGGAGCTTATGACGAAGCCATAGAAATTCTGCGCCGGGCACTGGAGTTGGACCCTGAATCGGTGGCCACCTATTACCGGATGGGATTGGTCTATAGTGAAGCAGATCAAAGAAATGAGGCGATTGAGTCTTTTAAAAAAGCCCTCAAGATGGAACCCGAAAATGTATCAGCCCGATTGGGGTTGGGAGAAGTTTATTCGAGAATGACCCGGAACGATCTGGCCGTAGCAGAATTCTTGAAGGCTGAATCACTCAAACCGGATGATACTGAACTTCTTTTCAAAATCGCATTGGAATACTGGTACGACCAGAAAATCAAGGAAGCGGCCGACTACTACCGGAAGATACTCGCCATCGAGCCAAACCACGTGCAGACCCATCTGAATTTAATAAGCGTGTACGAAAAATTGAAGAGCTGGGAAAAGGCCCTTGAGGAGATTGAAATCTCCAAACAACTGGGAAGAGAAACTAATAATGATCAGGCCATTGCCATAGCTGAAAGAAAGCTGGCTTTCATAAAAGGCCGCATGGATATGACCGACAAGGACTACAAACGCAAAACCCAGCCCCCGTTCGACTGAAAACCGCTATCTCCCGGTGGCTTTGTGAATATTTTCTTTTAACGAGGAAGATTTATTCGGCGTGGGATCGATCAAGGGCCAGATCAAAATAAAAATGATGAACCCGGCAACCACGATGCCAATCGCGGTACCGATCCAGTCCATCAATCCGTATTTTTCTTCATCGTCACTCACAAAAAAACCGGTTATCCACCAGGCGTGGGACCAATGAGCAATGGCTCATCAAGCCGCCAACACGGTTTGAGTGTATGTGGTATCGCTTCATTTTTTTCATGCCCTGTAAAGAGTTATTGCTATTTACCTCCCCTGTGAAGGGGCCAAGGGGGAGCTTTGCGTAACCCAAGATTCTTCGTCACCTTGTTCCTCAGAATGACAAAATGGCCCAGTATTGTCATGCTGAACAAAAGGATGACAAACTGGCGTTTCTTGTCATTCTGAACGCAGTGAAGAATCTCGATTTTTCGACTTATGCAAAGGTCTCCTGTGAAGGGGCCAGCGGGGCACTTTGCGTTTGTATTCCCGGTAAGGTTCGCCAAATCTGTTTTCCAGATCAGGCTCTTCCCAAACCGGAATGAGAATCAGGCACAACCCACAAAAGACCAGAAACCATACCGCCAAGGGAACCGAACCAAAAGCCAGGGCCTCTCCCAACAAAACCAGCCAGACCCCAACCATCATGGGATTACGCACATGAACATACGGCCCCTGGATCACCAGTTTTCTGGGTGGATCAAACGGGGCCGGAGTGCCTTCACCCACCTCGGTGAACAGGGAAACCGTTTTCCAGCACAATCCGGCTCCTGCACCGATCAATAAAATTCCGGCTAACAACCTAAAACTATTAAAACTATATTGGAAATGTTCGAGCACCCCGCCGGACCGCGAACACCAGATCAAGAGGGCAGGAATCACCCCCATCACATTTACCGGAAAAATCAGAAATGCCTTAATCAAAGACCGGGATAGCTTCATGTTCGTTTTGGTAAACCTTAACCGTAATCAAACACCAACAACACCATAAAACCTATGGTGACAATCACCGAAAACCACACCATAAATTTAAACATCGTCCATTACCTGATTGGAGTGAAAGCAAAAACGAAAACCCCCATCGGAAGATTTCTCAAGAATGATTCGATACTGACTTTGGCTCTCAATCAGCTCATCGTTTTGAGCCTGCAGTTTCTCATTCAGGCCTTCTTTTTCTTGAATTAACTGCTCTATTTTCAGATGTGTTTGAACCCGGCTTACAACCTCTTCCCTCTTAAACGGCTTAGCGATGTAATCCACACTCTCCCTGCCTTGAAACCTCGGACAACATCCTCCACTTCAGTTCTGGCAGTCACAAAGATGACAGGAATATCCTTGGCAGCCGGGTTGGCTTTTAATCTTTCACAGGTTTCAAATCCATCAATTCCCGGCACCACCACATCCAATAAAATCAAGTCAGGCCGGTTTTTTTCTACCAAGTTTAAGGTGGATTCACCGTTCATGGCGATACATATTTCAAAACCCTCTTCATCCAGAATGCGACACAACACATCAATGTTGGCAGGGGTCCGTCAACAACCATCACTTTCTCCAGCCAAAGCAGTCAAAGAAAAACACCACAGGCCAGCATGGCGCTGGCCTGTGAGGTAAAAATTAAAAGTCTCCCGGGACTTTAACTGCTCACTGCTGATCGGGAACTACGGCTCCGGGTCCTTTTTCCAGGTTTTGCTGAAAAATATTTTTTCCTGTTTTGGTTTTTTCCCGGTTTTCCATAGGAATTTGAATTGCGCTTGGATGAAAATTTTCTTCCGGCTGTATTTCCACGTTTTGGCCTTGAGGCAACGGATTCCGAATGGTAAGGATGATCTGCCACCACGGTTACTGTCCTGTTAATGGTTCTCTCAATATTGTGTAGATAGCCTCTTTCTCCGGCATCACAAAAAGAAAGGGCAACACCCGCCGCCCCCGCCCTGGCCGTTCTGCCGACGCGGTGAACATAACTCTCGGCTTCATTGGGGAGCTCATAGTTGATAACATGGGTGATTCCTTCCACATCCAAACCCCGCGATGCGATATCGGTCGCCACCAGTACACGGACTTTCCCGGCACGAAACTTTCTCAATGCTTCCATACGCGCCGCTTGGGATTTATTTCCATGAATCGAATCCGCCTTGATCCGGGCCTTGCTCAGATTCTTGACAATTCGATTCGCCCCATGTTTGGTACGCGAAAACACCAATGCCCTTTCGATGCCATCTCCCTGTAACACAGATTCCAGCAAAGCTCCTTTATTTTCGCGATCCACAAACAAAACACGCTGATCGATTCGATCCACGGTGCTGGCTGGGGGATCCACAGAAACCCGCACTGGGTCTTTGAGGAAATGTTTTGTCAGGCGCAGAATATCATCAGGAAGCGTGGCGGAAAACAGCATCGACTGGCGGTTTTCCGGCGTCATCCCGTAAATTTTTTTGATATCAGGCAGGAAACCCATATCCAGCATGCGATCTGCCTCATCGAGGACAAGCACCTCTATTTTATCCAGACGCAGGCATCCCTGCTGATACAGGTCGATCAGTCTACCCGGAGTGGCTACCAAAATATCCACTCCCCGCCTTAAGGCAGTGATTTGTGGTTTTGGGCTCACCCCGCCATACACCAGTGCCTGCTTTAAATTCAAATGCCGACCATAAACCCGAAAGCTGTCACTGATCTGCGAGGCCAGTTCCCGGGTGGGTGTGAGCACCAGCGCCCGTGCGCCCTTGGATCCGGAAGCTTGATGCCCCTCGGACAAGCGATGCAAAATGGGTAATGCAAAGGCTGCTGTTTTTCCCGTTCCGGTTTGTGCGCACCCCAAAAGATCCCGGCCTTGCAAAAGATGCGGGATAGCCTGCTGCTGAATCGGGGTGGGAGTGTCATACTTCTCACCACGAACAGCGCGGCAAATAGGGTCGGCAAGATTGAGGGCGTCAAAGCCCACGGTTGTTGATTCCATTAACATATTTTTTCCTTAGTTAGAGAATGGCAGACTCCGTAATAGGAGCATCGGCCAATCCATTAGATGGCGCACAAAGTCTATACTCAAGAACTTCGAGCTATAACTGATAAAAGAGGATTTGAGCTTAAATGAGAAAACGAGGGGAGAAAAATCAGACAACCGGCGGTTCCGGGAGGCTACTCAACCAAAAACATCATAGTTCTGGCAAAACACCTGTCATTCTCTAGACGGCTAAATCACTAAAGTATTGCCCATTATAAAACAGATGTTTATTAAATACCAGTTCTTTTTTAACCGCCCCGGTTAAAAGGAGGGGCGTCTTTGATATCCCGGATTTTGCCTCGACCATAAACATGTAATGATTTGCCCTAAATGCCAGTTTGAGCAAGCCGACTCTAAAACCTGCGTTCACTGTGGGGTGATCTTTGCCAAATACCAGGCCTATCTGGATCGGCAGACTGAAATCAGGGAAAATGAAAATAATATAGAAAACGAAGAAAAAAACCTGGCAGAAAAAGTATCCGCCTGCTTTACTTTTTTAATCCAGCCCTGGAAACCGGGCCTGGGTCTGGTTATATAAAAGTTGGCACACTCACCCCAAAAAGAGACCTTTGCATAACCCCGGATTCTTCGTCACCTTGTTCCTCAGAATGACAAATAGCCTTTTCTTGTCATTCTGAACGCAGTGAAGAATCTCGCTTTTCTGTCTTATCAACTTATGCGAAGGCCCCTCTTTATCAGGGAGACCTTTGCATAATCTGAGATCCTTCGTCGCCTTCGGCTCCTCAAGGATGACAAACTGGCGTTTCTTGTCATTCTGAACGAGATCGCATTGTCATGCTGAACAAAAGGATGACAAACTGGCGTTTCTTGTCATTCTGAACGTAGTGAAGAATCTCGCTTTTCTGTCTTATCAACTTATGCGAAGGCCCCTCATTACAGAGAGCTTTGCATAACCCTAGATTCTTCGTCGCTAACGCTCCTCCAGAATGACAAACCTGCGTTTCTTGTCATGCTGAACGTAGTGAAGAATCCTCAGGTTATGCAAAGGTCTCAAAAAAGGGATAAAATGATTCTGAGTACCTGATCGTAAAAAATCATTAATGGACATAAGCAGGCTCTTAAATTATCCTGAGCAAAAATAAAGGGTGATTTATAAAGGCCATCTTCATCTCTCCTTCTTTTGTTACTAATCATTACCTTTGTGCACCAGCCCTTACCCACGTTCCTTTCTCGTGTAATGAAAAATTTAACGGGAAGCTTGTAGCAAATGGATGACATTACAGAGTTGGTAAAAACTTTTGTGATTTTACTGGCCATCATCGATCCCATCGGGAACCTTCCTATTTACATTTCCCTGACCGCTAATAAAACCGATGCGGAGCATAAAGCAATAATTTTAAAAACCAGTTGCGCTTCGGTGGCGTTATTAACCGTATCTTTCTTGTTCGGAAAATATATTGTGGTGTTTTTCGGCATTCAAATGCCGGCATTCAAATTAATAGGAGGGGTTTTCCTGGTCTATATCGCTTTCACCATGCTCACCGACAACAAGACCTCGCATTTACTTTCCAAAGAGGGGGGCGTTAAAGATGATATTGCTTTTATGCCCATGACCTTTCCCCTTTTTATTGGGCCAGCTGCCATAAGCCTGGTGATAATTCAATCCACCGAGTTCACTCTATGGTCGGCCAAAATAATATCTATTGTAGAATTTGTCCTGATAGGCGTTCTGATCTGGATCTCTTTAAAACTCGCCAACAGGATTTTAAAATTTCTGGGAAAAGGGAGCATCAAATTCATCACTCAGGTCATGGGTTTGCTCCTAGGTAGCATGGCGATAGGGATCATTGCCGATGAATTAAAAGTTCTTCTACCCGGCCTGTCTTAAAACCGGCCTCGTTCAGTAATAAAAACACTCTTAATTCCGAAAAAATGGATATGACCACTTTCATCACCACAAGCGTTGTTGTTATTCTTCTTTTAGGCTTTGTGGTGAACTACCTTCTCGAGCCCGACATCCGCAAAAGTTCCGCCAATATTGTGTTTTTTGCGTTTGCAACACTATGATCTTTTCCAGTTTTAAAATGCTTTATACCGGAGAGATGAGGTCGTTTAATGTCCAGGAGGGGGAAGTGACAATACTCACGGGAACCCATCCCTTTGAGTTCTGGGGAAGCCTGATTTTTAAATCGAGCTTGGGCGGTTTTATTTTTTATGTCCTGTTCCTGAAAATAAAAAAGAGACAGGGAGTTATTTTTTATGACAGATGAAGGCTTCGAAAAATACAATGATGTTCCGTTATATTTCTCGCATTACTACAATTTTCTATTCATTTATAAAAGTCAGAAAATGGAGAACGGCGATCAAATATTTTTACAACTCGGTGGCAACATGGAAAAAGTTTCAGCCATGGTGGTGGACGTGAACGATCCACTCACCATTGACGAAAAATCTGATGACGAATATGCCTATATCAAAAACAAAGACAATCAAGTTGTCTGGAAACAGGGTATTCCCGCAGAGGACGAGTAACCCTGAATCTTTATGGAAACAACTCCTCATATGAAACGGGGGATAAAAAGAAATGGCGAAAAAATATTTCACACCAAAATTTATTCTTTTTATCGCTCTTGCTCTTCCCACCGCCTTCCTGATATCGCTGGACAGGATCCCTCAAAACCCGGAATGGTCGCGTTTTGCGGATCACCGCAGTTGGCTCGGCATCCCTAATTTTGGCGATATATTCTCCAACCTTCCTTTCGTCGTTATTGGATTTATGGGTCTGCTATTTTTGTTTCGCCTTGCCGATAACGGAGGGAACGCTTTTGAGTTTTCCTGGGAAAAAGCGGCTCCGACCATTTTTTTTACCGGTGTATTCCTGACCGGATTCGGTTCCACCTGGTTTCATCTCAATCCGGATAACGCCCGGTTGGTCTGGGATCGACTTCCCATGACCTGGGCTTTTATGGGGCTGTTCTGCCAACTCATCAGCGACCGCGTCTCGGCCCGGGCTGGATATTTAATGGTCTTTCCTCTTGCTGGCCTTGGAATGTTCAGTGTGATCTGGTGGTATTGGACAGAAGTAACAGGGGTCGGAGACTTGAGACTTTATCTCTGGATCCAGTTTGCCCCGACGCTGGCAATTATTTTAATGCTTTTATTATTTCCCAGCCGTTATTCTCACGGCAAAATGTACTGGGGAGTCCTGCTATGTTATATTCTGGCTAAAATATTTGAACATTTTGATGCAGCGGTCTTTCAAGCCCTTGGATTTATCAGTGGGCACAGCCTCAAACACCTTTTCGCCGGAGGTGCGGCCTGGATTATTTTTCAAATGCTGGCACAGCGACAAACCACTTACGGCACAAAAGATGCTAAAAGGTAGGACTTAAATTAAAAATTTATGACAACCTTATTTTAAGCAGGAGAGACCGGGTGAGCAACAAAGCCTCGAAGGAAATTTTGAAAAACTAAAAAAACAATCAGCGAAATTTCCCGTCGCTATTTCTGTTTTTCGGTTTATTGAACTTCTTTTAAAAAATACTGCGGATAAGTTGAAGAACGACTATATGGTCTCGGCCAAAATGTGGAAGGGGGCCCGCGACCTTATGGCCGCCTGCAAAAAAAAGGTTCAAATACTTGAAACCGAAAATGAAAGACTGAAAAAATTGAATACCGCCTTAAAGAAAAAACTAAACCTATAGAAATCGCTTCCATTTAAACTGCATTATTTTTGTTAATGAACACGTATTGCCTGTTTGCTAAACGGATGGCACAATCATTTCATGGGCTATATATGGAAAGTCTGGATTACTGAATTTTTGTCCCTGTTATTTTTGGGATCGGGGCTGGCTTTTGCCGGTGTGGATAAAATTCCTCTGGTGACGACCCCTCCCTTCGATAAACTCAGCCTCGCGACTACCGACTTAGTCTCGCCCTCTAAAACCAAACCGCTTAACTTGATTTCGGTAATTTCTACAACCCGGGACGAAGACCTTTCGGTATCTCCCGCTACCCACGAACAATTATTCAACGCCATTGAGGTAGAAGACCTGGAGCGAGCCGAGAGACTGCTCATCGGTTTAGACATCAATTTACAGGACAAACGCGGCATCACGCCTCTTTACAAGTCTATCTTTCACAACCGGTTTAATTTTGTCCGTTTATTGCTCGAACGAGGAGCGGATGTCAACCTCCCCGACCATGAAGGCCTGAGCCCTCTGCATGTCGCGGCACTTGAGGATCTTGATAAACTGGTGCCTGTGCTCCTCGATCAGGGTGCCGAGTTGGAAGCTAAAGATAGTTTTGGCTACACCCCTCTCCATCTGGCCACCGATCAGAGCAGTGTCAAAGTCGCCCATGCGCTGATCGAAAGAGGCGCCAACGTGAACAATAGCTCAGAGTGGGGCAACACTCCACTACATGCTTCCATCGCCCAGGGCAATATGAAGCTCATCAAACATTTGCTCAAAAGGGGGGTAGACATCGGTGCCATAGACAGGCTAGGCCGTTCGGCCCTGCATTGGGTGGCGGAAAAGGGCTATCTGAGTATTGCCAAGTTTCTAATTCTTAAAGGCGCTCCGATTCATCATCAGGATAACGATGGCCACACTCCACTTCATGAAACGGCAAGGTGGGACCAACAGAAAATGGCCAAGCTTTTCCTTGTTCACGGCGCCAATGTGAATGCAAAAGGCTCAGACGGTCGGGGTCCACTACATATTGCTATCGCCAATGGGAATATAGATATTGCCGATCTGCTCAAACGCCACGGCGCTAAATTGTAGCGATACTCCGCGATGATTAAAAACTTGATCTTGTCGGCTCCACTTCTTCAATGAAAAATTCCGCAGTTCAGTTTCTGCTTTTCACTATTGTTTCCTGCACGGCCTTGTTTGCTATGAAATACATTCTCTGGGCCATGGAGGGGGTGAAGCCATTGCCTTGGCTCTGGTGTTTATCTGCATTTATGTCGGGAGCTTTTTTGCGGTCATGCAAAAATGGGCTGGATATGAACAATATCTCTCTCATACAGGTCTGAGATGGATTTGGGTTCTGGGTTTCCTGCAATTAGCCGTGCTGGGAACTCTTTATCATCTGTTGCCGCAATTTTTTCCTGCACTCATCGCCGACTTCTTCTTCGCCTGAAACCGGAAAATTGGCAAAAACCCTCGCCCAACTCCAAAAAAACTTATAACAGGTTTCATCATGCATTAGGTTCTTTACTTTTCTTCTCATCAGGAATCAAAGCGTAACTCGATCCACATCCCTGCCTTTGGCCAGCCATCACCATATTGTTATAGTGATTTTTTAAAACCTGTTTTTCCGTGTAATCCGCCGCATAAGAATCGGTCAAAAACAGAACCGCGTTTATGATTACAATCGGCGGGACTATGAAACCGCCAATACCCAATACAAAGTCCCGGATGTTTCTTGCTGTAGAATCTTTGGATTCCAGTTTCTGCAATCTCGTCTGCGCCACACCCAATTCCTTATCCAGTCCTGAACAATTAGCGCTCTCAACTTCAAGGGAGGCGACCATAACCTGGCCCGCCGCACACCCAGATAAAGTGGTTACAAATATCAACACAACTACAAGCATGTGCTTGCCCTTCCAAAAGGACCGGCAAAAATAACCTGAAAAAATACCAGAGCCCATAGAAATAAATAACTGGCCTCGTCAATACCGGTTTGCATAGCACTCACCACATCTAGAGTTCGTTAAAGCTTTCTCTCATTTCCAAAAAACCCGGAAAATGGGAGAAGCATCCCTCGCAAAAGCACGGGACTTGCCTGCGTTACAAACGGGATAAAAAATTAACCTTTGTTATTATTTTTTATAAATATTAAGGAGGGAAGAAAATATCTATCGCTACCAGTTAATGCCCTAGCTTTCTAGGAAAAAATTTTGGCGGCTCGACAACAATTCTGCCGGGAAGATGAGATCACTTGGGTTTGCATTGGGCTTCAAGTGCTTCGAGGTTTATCTCTGAGGTATTGAGCTGATCAATATTGGTTTCACAATTTTTAGCTTTAACAAAAACTTCTCCATCGTCATCAACACGAAAAACCATTCGGTCTGCACCATGTTTACCAATCGCGGAAAATTCTTTTCGCATGCCATTGGTTACGGTTACTGTTATTCCCCCCCCCCTCCTTGGAGGTATGCAGTTTGTCGGCAATTTTCTGATCACAGAGAAGATGCGAACCCTGGTTAAACCAAAACACCGTGCAACCCAGATAGACCTGATCTAGAGCCCCTATAATGGCAGGCGCTATATTATCACTGGAAACTCCATCATCCTCTTTCAGCAAAACCGTCCAGGCGATAAACAGCACCACCAACCCCGCTATAATGGCGACTACCGGCGAGCTTTTCTTTTTTTTGGAGGAGTTTTGGGAGCAGGCACGTTTCTTTTCCCACGCCTTGTAAAGCCTTCCGCATCTCTAGTTCTACGAGCCATGGTGACCAATTCTAAAATAGGGATCAGGATACACCGGGGCTGGACCTTCGACACATATCGAAAGCAAGCTCTCCCCGATGCTTGTCGCTTCTATCATAATCTATTCTCCAAAATTATAAAATATCAGCGGGCATCTTTTTTTATGGAGGCGTCCTGAACGGGGCAAAGCTGAAAAACTGTAGATACTTTTTTTCAGGAAATATCGATTTTATCGCCCGTTTTTTGCACAACCACTTGAATTTGAGCCACCGCTTCCTCAAGGGTCTGATCGATCAGGGCTCCAAGCTTAACCGAAATTAAATTGACCCGGTATTTTTGCACCTGCAGGTTCAACCCCAGTTTTTTTAACCCTCTCTGTTTTCGGTTCAACCTTTTAATAATGGACCGCTGCAGGCGCATGACAAATTTCCCCATTTTCCCGAGTCTATGGCCTTTGAGGGAGTGATCATAGCCCTGATCCTGACGCTCCAGGGAAACCACTTTGGCGCCAAGCAATCCAGCACATAACTCGCCCAGATCATAAGAAACCGGGGACCATGATTCGGATTTATTAAACCGGAAAGTGGCCGCATGTTCTTGGTTAAACAAGCTTGGCCAGACTCCCTGCTCATATAAATCTTCATCGGGAACCACTATGACCATGGCCCCGCCCGGTTTTACCAACTGCCACCATTGCTCCAACGCTTTGGGCACATCGCCCATATGTTCCAGGGAATGACTGCTGTGGACGCAGTCAAAAGTCTCTGAACTGAGATAGTGCAGAATGTTCTGAGCATCGCCCTGCTCCTTATCAAACGGCACGGCGTTGGGGACAACCAGGCTGTTGCCACAACCAATGTCAAGAACCTTACCGGAAAAATATTTTTCCATGAATTCCTGACCGCGTATTTTTTTTGTCTTCGACGCCTCATCCATAAATTTGCCTCATCGTATCATGACCGTCCCACCTTCGTCCCAAAATGAAAATAATTTTGGACGGGCATGTAAAAAAAGTTTGGCTTTTTTGGTCCCAAATCTAACACGAAAAAAAAGGCCGGTTACAAAACGGGCGGCAGAAGATCATCGCCGAAAATCCTGACCGAACTGACTGGAACATCGACTCTGCGAAAGTGGCCTTCCCCATCACCGCCAAACTCACTGCAATAGCCGTTTTTTCCCTGATCTTCATGACCAGCATCATGTTCCTGGTCTTCCTCAAAGACTTGTACTGGTTCATTGACCTGGAGCAGGATAATTACGGTGAGGGAAGTGTTGCTTTTCTGCAGGAACTGCTCTTCGTGGGCTCCGTCATCCTGGCAGAAATGATCAACCTCATTGTTTCCTTCTGCCGGAACCTGAAACAGTTCTTCCATAACCAGAACACTTCGATGGAAGCGGTTTCTAAAGGAAACCTGAACCAGCATGTGATGATCAGCAGTCAAGACGAGTTCTCGGTGATGGGACGCTATACCAACTGGATGATCGAGATGCTCAAAAAACGCAACCGAGAACTGGAAAAAGCGCGCAGGGAAATCGTCGTCCGACTCGGGCGTGCGGCAGAATACCGCGACAACGAAACCGGGATGCACGTCATACGCATGTCCTACTATAGCGCGGCGCTGGCAAAGGCGGCAAATCACCCCAGCCCTTCTTTGCGAAAGAGGGGGGTTAAAAAACTTTTCCTGTCTGTGGGATTGCTTTTCACTCTCCCCGCAGCGGGGGCGCCGATTTTTCATCGGCCCTGCGCCGAGCAGTGGAGCCAGCGGGCGGAATTGAACCGCCGACCTACTGATTACGAATCAGTTGCTCTACCCCTGAGCTACGCTGGCCTAAAGGTCTTTTCAGGTTGGAAAAGAGGTACTTTACACGCTCTGCCCGGTAAAAATCAACCCCCACTCGGCGTGGGGCCAGTGACCGGCGAACCGCCAGCGTGACGCTGGACCCAATGAGCAATAGCTTTTTTTGGCAAGCAAAGAGTTATCTCGGCTTAAAGAGGTTTTGCCCATTGCCCCCACGGCTAGTGGCCAGCGTGATACCCCATTCGGGGCATGAAGGCAAATGATGAATATAACTCGCTGGACCCATTGAAAAAGCTGATTCAGCCGAGAAAACCTGCTGCCAAACCGAGAGAGGGTTATTGCAGTTGCCTCCCTCGCTAGAGGACGGCGAGCCGCCGGGGGCAATATGTCAGACCTTCATGAATGAACTATTGCTATTCTGCCTCTGGATATAGATTATATTCGTTGAGTCCAGCGTGGCGCTGGCTACACCTAGCGGTGGACTAGTGAGGGATTTCCAATTCACTGGCGGTCCAGGCCATATCGCGATTTGATCCACCGGCGAACCCGATTTTACTGACAACGATAATTCCAAAAGCCGTGCTTTCTTTGAACCACCCGATGGCGGTGGGGACGATGGCTTTCGGGTCCATACCCTGTTCGATCAGTTGATAAGCGCGCAAGGCAGTCACCTGCATGGCGATGGCCTCGCCGTCACCGGTGGCGGCCACGGCCCCTAAAGGTCCGGCATAGAGTCCGCACCCGATAAGGGGAACATCGCCCACGCGACCGGGGATGGCGTTGTCAATGCCGCCGGTGCTGAGCGCTGCGGCAAACTCGTCGCCCGACCGGACAACACAACCGACCGTGTCGGTGGTGGAAAAATCTTTTCCCGTATTGGCAATTTCATCCGGCGACAGGGTTTGGCAACCTTGGTTCCGGGCAAACTCCGCCGCACCTCTTCCCGCCAGAACGCGGTACTCCGACTGGCTGACGATGCGCGCCACCCGGACGGGGTTTTTGAATCCTTCCAACGCGGCGACGGCGCCAAAAGTGCCGGAGCTGTCCATACACGAAGCATCCATCTCCACCGTGCCGTCGTTGCGTTTGTGCGATCCGACTCCGGCGTTAAAACGCCCGTCATCTTCCAGACTGGCGACAGCATGACAGGCCGCACCGATGATGGGCTCACCCGTTTGCAGGGACATCATGCTCATTTGCCCGGCGATGGCGGTTCCGGCAGCATGGGCCGGGTCGGAACCCGCCCCGCCGTGGGTTAAAACTACGATCTTTTTTTTATCTGTCATGAGAATATTCGATAGAAATTTTGAAACACTGGGGTCAATAGTTGTACGGGTATTATAAATGAGGTATGCTGAAGGCCAACCAAAAAACGACAGGAAACCGATGGTTAAGTTTTGTTTGCAGTGCAAAAGTGCGTTCTGGGGCGGACAATATTGCCCGATATGTTCCGGCGAAATTGAACTGCTCGATGCCGCCCTGCCCGAGAACAAAAAATATCTGACGGAACTCAATATCGATGTGCGGCCGAAATATTATGCTCGTAGTTCCATGCTCCTTTCCTGTTTCGGGTTTGTTATGGCCCTGCCTCTAGGCGCATTTTTATTTTTTCGCACCATGTCCTCTTCCGGCAACATAGCCTTGGGGGCCAGTGTTGGCATCGGTACCATTGTTCTTTTCGCGTGGGGATGCTGGTATCTCTCCCACAGGCTCTTCGACAAACAAATGGAAGGTGTCGAAGTCGACGATAAAGAACCGCAGCTAGACTGACCGGCGAGCCGCCGGTAGCAACGGGGCGGTGATACCCCTGCGGAGCATGAAGACTAAAGTGGGGACATCACACGCACTTGCGACCACCAAAAGCATCGTTGTGATTTTCTGCGAAATTCATAATCCAACCCTCCTCCAGCTCCTCCCTATGAAGGGAGCTTTGCATAACCCTAGATTCTTCGTCGCTAACGCTCCTCCAGAATGACAAACCTGCGTTTCTTGTCATTCTGAACGGAGTGAAGAATCTCGCCTTTACGCTTTTTCGACTTACGCCAAGGTCTCTATGAAGGGAGGAGAGAATAAGGCGAGGACTTGTTAAACTGAGAAGAACTGTTGCTCGCCAAAAAAACTATGGCTAGTTGCCCCCACGGCTAGTGGCGGCGATAAAGTTTTCTCTGGCTTGTTCGTCCTGTAATTGTTCTTCATCAATAACAGGTATATCAGGAAAGCGTTTCATGAAGGCCCGGGCAAACAGTCCGGCAGTCGTTTCGCCTGTTGCCGGGTAGACAGGCACGGCCTGTGTTCCGCAGGAAGGGGAACGGGTTTTAAAAATAAATCCGCATAGGTCGCTTAACTCTTCCAGCTTTTTGGAACTGAAGTCGGTCATCACATCCGTCCAGTCTTTTCCCGATTCGACACCCACCATGCGCGCCACTACCCGTGGGGGGAGTTTGCTAATACTGAGCGGAAGCTTTTGATTTAAATTCGAACTTTCTCCTGCCATGCGCCCAACGCCCTCCACAATTTGAACCTTTTCTCTCGGGATGCCCATTCCCATTTCCACTTCAGGGCAAACCGGCACGGCTTCGAACCGATCATCTAAGTCGAAAAGGTCGATCACAATCTGGTTATATTTGTGATCCCCGTTATAACGAACCTGTTGACCCAGCAAACAACTGCTGACTCCGATTTTGAGTTTTTCCATTTTCCGGTTCCCACCTAATTGCTGGCTCGATAGCCAATATCCTTGCGGTAGTGGATTCCATCCCATTGAATTTTTGATACCGCTTCATAAGCTTTTTTAATCGCTGAAGGGGTGTCGGCTCCGGTTGCAGTGACCCCCAATACCCGCCCGCCGCTGGTGAGAACTTTACCGCCTTCCTCTTTAGTTCCGGCATGGAAGACGGTCACATCGGGCAAGGTCCCGGCTTCGTCCAATCCTGATATCTCTTTTCCTTTTTCATAAGATCCCGGATAACCTTTTGCCGCCATCACCACACAAATGGATGACTCCGGTTTCCACTTCAAATCATATTGATCGAGAGTGCCATCGATACAGGCTTCAAAGAGCGGAACGATGTCGCTTTCCATGCGAACCAGAAGCGGTTGTGTTTCCGGGTCGCCAAAGCGGGCGTTGAACTCGAGAATTTTCGGACCGTGTTTGGTGAGCATCAATCCAGCATAAAGAATTCCCTGGTAAGACCGGCCCTCGCTCTTCATGGCGCGAACCAGGGGGAGCATGATTTTGTCGCGCACCTTCTGGCGCATAATGTCAGTGAACACCGGAGCCGGTGAATAGGCCCCCATCCCACCGGTGTTGGGTCCTTTGTCCCCGTCCAGCGCGGCTTTATGATCCTGCGCCGAATCCATAAGGAGCACGGTATTGCCATCAGAAAACGCCAGCACCGAAACTTCCTGGCCTTCGAGAAACTCCTCAATCACCACCTGGTCCCCCGCCTCGCCGAATGACTTGTCTTTCATGATCGTGTCCACCGCATTCAATCCTTCTTCCGCGTTTTGGCACAAGATGACACCTTTACCCGCCGCCAGTCCGCTAGCCTTGACGACAATGGGGCCGGTTTCTTTATCAAAATATTTGCGGGCCAGCTCATGAGAGGTGAATGTTTTATATTCCGCTGTCGGCAGGTCGTATTTTTTCATGATGTCTTTTGAGAAGGCTTTACTCCCTTCCAGTTCAGCGGCGCGGGCGGTCGGGCCAAAAACGCGCAGTCCTTTTTCCTGAAACTGGTCGACAATCCCCATCACGAGAGGTTGTTCCGGTCCCACCACGGTGAGTCCAATCTCATTTTTTTCGGCAAACTCTAAAAGCTGATCGATTTGATCTGCGGCTATCGGTACATTTTTGGCGATTTCAGCAGTCCCCGCATTGCCCGGCGCGCAATAGATATCGGTGACTTTCGGGCTCTGGCTGATTTTCCAAACCAATGCATGCTCTCTTCCCCCTCCCCCTATGACCAGTACCCGCATTCTCTCTCCTTATTACTTTGTATGATTCAAGCTGGAATTTATATAAAATGCACCCATGTTGCAACTCTTTCGTAGCCTTGGGCAAAAGTAAGGTCTTTATTAAAATGGTCAGACTAGACTCGATCAGCAAATCTTTTGGCGGTAATACCGTAATAGAAAATATCTCGCTGGAGATCGAGGCGGGCGAGCGTTTCACCCTGCTGGGGCGGAGCGGTTGCGGTAAAACCACCCTGTTACGCATGATTGCCGGATTCGAGACCCCCGATAGCGGAACCATTGCCATTGAGGGACAGGATGTCGGCTCACTTCCCATTGAAAAAAGGCCCGTCGGGCTGATCTTTCAAAACTACGCTTTGTTTCCCCATATGAGCGTTTACGATAATATCGCGGTCGGGCCCCGCATCCGCAAGCATTCTGAATCCGAAATCGCCAAAAGGATCGATGAGCTTCTGGAGATCACTCATCTTAAAGCCTTGCGCAATGTTTACCCCGGACAAATCAGTGGCGGCGAAGCGCAAAGAGTAGCCCTGGCCCGTGCTGTCATCAACCGTCCGAAAATTCTTCTGCTGGATGAACCCCTGTCTGCGCTCGACCTCAGCCTGCGTCAGCACCTGCGCGAAGAACTTGTCGAAATGCAGAGAGCGCTTAACATCACCTTCCTGTTTGTCACCCACGATCAGGAAGAAGCAATGGGTCTCGCCACCCGTATGGGAATCATGGATAAAGGTTGCCTGCAACAAGTGGGCACACCCGCCGATTTGTATGAAAGACCCGAAACCGATTTTATCGCTGAATTTCTCGGTGATGTAAACCGGCTCACCGGCAAGGTGGAACAAAGAACCGGTAACCAGATCACCGTTTCATTAGGAGCTTCGGGAAATATTCAATGTGTTTCTAAAATCCCTGGATTGGAGAACCAAAGCATCACCTGTTACGTCCGGCCGGAAAAATTATTTTTTGATACCGGGCGACCCCAAACCCAGCCCGTTAATATTTTGCAGGGAGCTCTGCGAAACATACAATTTTTCGGCAGTCATTCCCGCTATCAACTGGAACTTGCTGGCGGGCAAACCCTGACCCTTTCAACCCAACACCGCAAATCTCACACCGCCCAATATTCCATTGGCGACTCGGTTCGTGTTTTGTTCGCGGTGTCCGATGTCTTCACCACTAGGCGCCAGCGTGACGCTGGATCCAACAAGCAATGACTTTGATATGCAAACAATTATCAACTCGGCTTTAATAGCTCTTAGACACTTTTAATATGAAAAAACTCCTGACAATAATTCTCGCTGCTGTATTGTTTTTGACCGGTTGCGACAACGGCCCCGCCGGTAAAACCTATCTGGTGGCGACCGATGCCACTCTCGTGCCCATGTCTTTCATGAGTGTCGGCAACGATACAACCGGTTTCGAACCTGACCTCATGCGGGCTGTGGCGAAAGAAGCCGAAATCAACATCCGCCTTGTAAATGTTGAGTGGGCCGGTTTGTTTGGCGGACTCATCACCCGGAAATTCGATATGGTGATCAGTTCTGTCACTGTTCTGGAAGAGCGCAAAGAGCGCATGGCCTTCAGTGACCCTTATCTCAAAAGCGGTCTGGCTTTAGTGATCCGCAAGGATCAGAAAGGTGTCGATTCATTTGCCGACGCTAAAAAAAATAATTTTTTAATCGGGGCACAAATCGGAACCACGGCTTATTTCTTTCTGGAAAAAGATCCCGCTGTTCGCAAAAAAGGTTATCAAATGTACGGCCACGCTGTGACCGACCTCATCAACGGAAAAATTGACGCGGTACTGGGGGAAAGCACCGGAACGCTTTTTTACAGGAACCAGCACAAACCTTTGTTTGAAAGAATTAAAATGGTCGGCGAAATCATGACCAACGAATATTACGCCATCGTTTTTCATAAAGACGACACGGAACTTTTGGCAAAGGTTAATGCCGCCTTGCGGGCAGTCTTAAAAAATGGAACAGCCACCCGGCTCCACAAAAAATGGGATCTGGGTCAGGCCGCCCAGGTGCCGGAATAAATATCTTACTCTCCCTTCCCTTCGGGCATTAACATATTATTTATTTTGTTAGTTTTTTCTTAAAAACTTTAGTTTGGTTAAGTAAACCTGGAATTTATTAACTAAAAATCTACCAATCCTCTAAATGTTTTCGCTTTATTTTCGTTATAATGTCCAGATATAATATAAGGAAATACACGAATCGGAAGGTTTCATTTTATCTAATTTTCTCATCATAATGAGACCTTTGCATAACCCCGGATTCTTCGTCACCTTGTTCCTCAGAATGACAAATAGCCTTGTATTGTCATTCTGAACGCAGTGAAGAATCTCGCTTTTCTGTTTTATCGACTTATGCAAAGGTCTCCTTCATAATATGAGCACTAAAGCTAGGCTATTCATTAAATAACCTTCGGTACCTGTCGAAAACCAAAAGTCTCTTGCAACAAAAAAACACACAAAACTGGGCTTGGAATCTTGCGGTCATGATGAGCTTTATTTTTCTGCTTTATCTGCCCGCAAAAGAAACCTTCATAGGTAAAGAGCAAACCGGCGGTTATATGGAACTGCTTTTGCTTCTGCCCTCTGGTGTGTTTTACACACTTCTGGTCACCCTGCTGGGCAGTGCCAGCGCCATCGTTGTAGGATTTTTGGTAGGCCTTGGAAAGCTCTCGGACAATCCTTTCATACGAATCCCGGTTTCTTTTTATACCGAGCTGTTACGCGGCATTCCTCTGCTGGTGCTTTTATTTTATATTTATTATGCCTTGGGGGAATTCATTCATATGCCAGCACTGGTTGCGGCAGTGGCAGGATTCGGCTTCAGTTATGGAGCTTATATGGCAGATGTGTTTCGCGCCGGTATTGAAGCGATTCCCAAAGAGCAGGGCGAGGCCGCACGCAGTCTCGGCATGAATGAAAAACAGGCTATGTTTCAGGTTGTTCTTCCGCAGGCCCTTCGTACTATTATTCCTGCTATCGGCAACCAGACCCTGGGTATGTTGAAAGACACCAGCCTGGTTTCGGTGCTGGCCATTTCCGACATCCTTCGGGTCGGTAACGAATATGCCACCAAACACTTCAATTATTTTGAGACCTACACCTATGTGGCTTTGACTTACTTGTTTCTCACGCTTTTACTTTCCCGTTTGGTGCACAAACTTGAATCCCGCTACCGGCCTCACTAGCCCCAGCGTGATGCCCCGAATGGGGTACGCCTAGTGGTGTTTTTCAGGTATTCCGTGACATCAAGTTGGAGAGATTATATATTAAGAATAACGAGGATTTTTGTGTTCAACCGGGGGAGGAGGGAAGAATGAATGCTGCATTGGAAGGTGAGAAAAAAGTGGTCGCAGAGGACTATTTTCTGTTGGCAATCCGAAACTGGGATGACAAGCTGGAGGATTTTTTACCTGTTGGCGATCCATCAACAACCACTCAAACCTTCAACGGGTACCCTAACGCAGAAAAAGCTTTCTTTTCAACGAATTATGGAAACTGCCCACAGGCTGGGGGAAAAGATGTCAAACTTGAATTGCTACATATGCGTTTTGGCGTCCCGAATATGGTACGAAACCGCATCCTGTTTCCCTAAGTCGGTTGTTTGTTCTCCAGTTTCTGAATCAGCGAGCGTATAGGTTCTGCCCTCTGTTGGTTCGGGTCCAGGCGAAGGGACTCTTTCAAGTGCTCCAGGGCTTTTGCTGTGTTTCTCTGGAGTTGGTGATAGACCATCCCCAAACTTAAGTGGGCGGCTGGCAGGGACGGGTTGATACTTAAAGCCTTTTCAAAATTTTCAATCGCCGCCGGAATATTATTAGTCTGCATTTGAATATTGGCAATGTTCAAATACGGAAAAGCAAATGAAGGGTCCAACTCGGCCGACTTTCGATACTCCGACAGAGCCAGATCCAACTGACCTTTCACCATCAAGGCATTGCCCACCCCAAAATGAGCTTTTGAATGGTTGGGTTGCATGGTCAAAAACTTTCTAAAATTCTCAATGGCTTCATCAACCAAGCTGAGCTCCAGTGCCAGAAAAGCCAGATTATAAAAAGCCTGCTCAAAAAAAGGATTGAATTCTATAGCTTTGCGATAAGACTCTGCCGCCTCCTGATGCTTTCCGGTGAGATGCAATGCCCGGGCAAGGTTATAATGTGCCGGGCTGTAATCCGGTTTTTGTTCCAGCGCTCTGGTGAAGTAACCAATCGCCTCCGGTAGTTTTCTTTGCTTACCATAGATATTTCCCAGATTGCTCAGACCAAAATAATAGTTAGGATTTATTTTTAGCGCTTCCTTAAATTCAGCGATGGCTTCATCATATTTTCCGAGTTCGTCATACGCCTCGCCAACATTGTTATAAGGACGAACCAGGTTGGGAGATTTCTTTTTCGCATCGCTCCACAAAATCACTTCATCCTTCCAGTCTCCATTTCGAACCATCACCCCCAGGGAAAAGAAAAGCAAAATTGAAACCACACAACAATTAATCAGTTTTGTTGCAGGAAAAGGGCTTGCGGGAGAAACTTCCCCTATCCGCACACAGCTAAAACCTCCTGCAATTAAAAAAACAAAACCCACCATAGGCAAATAGGTTCTATGCTCTGCTGCCACATCCAACAAAGGAATGAAGCTGGAAGTTGGCAACAAAGTGAGTAATATCCAGGCCATTCCAAATCCGGCAAATCGTCTGCCCACCTCACCTGTTTTAGAAACACGGGTAGATATTCGAATCCAGAAGAATATGAAAAGTCCCAACGCGGCCATTCCCAGCCAGTTTGCGGGTTGTAACCAGTCGCTCAAGACGAGGAAATCAATATCAATATTCATATTGAACGGAAACAACATTTTCCTAAAATATTCGAAGGGAATCACAGAGGTTTGCGTCAAAAACCAGGTAGCGGGCGATAAATGGGCAAAAGACGCGGATAACAACCCGCCCATCGAAAACTGTTTGTAACCCACAAACGCAAGAAAAGGAATTACCAGAAGAAAAATCCATTTAGCGTAATTTGCAATCCAGGCTTTCGGAGACTCGCGGGAAATAAAATAAAAGTGAAAAAGGAAAAACATGGCCGGAAGCGTCACGATGGTTTCTTTTGAAAACCCTCCCAGCAGGAAACAAATACCCGAACCTATAAAATGACTCCACCCTCTCCGCCCGGTTTCCTTCCACTTTTTGAATCCTTCAAAAAATAATATCAGCGCTCCTAAATAAAATATCGTGACCATTACCGACGAGCGGCTCGAAATATAGGTGACGGACTGTGTATTGAGCGGATGCAACGCAAAAATCATTGCCGCAAAAAATGGCAGAAAAGCAAAACCCTTTTGAGGTAAAAAATCATCCAGAAAACCCAAGACCCTTCGCACAAGCCGATAAACCAGCAACGTGGCGAAAATATGGAACACGATGTTAAACAGATGATAGCTCCACACTCCGAATTCGCTGATGGCATAATTAATATTAAAGCTGAGAATAACCAGCGGACGCTGAAAGAGACTGAATAGAAATTGTGGAATTTTGTCCAATCCCCGGATCCAGGGTTTTTCCAGAATAGAAGGAAGATCATCAAAATGAAAAGAGTTCAGAAACGTGTTGGCATACACCAGCCCAATCACGGTCACCAAAATTAATCTTGGAAAGACAAGGTTCATAAAATTATTTTTTTCTATAAGCGTACGAATGTTCTTGGCTCGTATCAGGCAATTGCTTTAACAAATTCCTGCTCGATTCTTTTTACCACCATCCCCCAGGAATATTGGGTTTCAGCTACATTTCGGCATTTGGATCTCATTGCCTTAAAAATTTCCGGAGCTTTTAGGAAAACTTCTAACCCCTCAGCCAACGCATCCGGGGAGGTGTTGTGAAAGAGAAGCCTCTCATCTTGTTTTAAAATTTCTTTCGTAGCTCCTACGGGAGTTCCCATCACCGGTAGTCCGCTAGCCAGAGCTTCGGCGGTGACCAGGCCAAACCCTTCTATAGCAATCGTGGGAAGAACAAACAAATCTGCACAACGAAAATAAAGCGGCTTGGGGTGTATTCCGGATAAATACCACCGATAAGTCTACTGAGACCTTAAATTCACCGTTTGATTAGTTGGGCTTCGGGGCCTTTGCACAAACCGTCCCATTGAATCCCAAGGTGTTATACTATATATTAGTAATGGTAAATTCTTATCTTAATTTTGGGGGCGCTCTGGTTTCGACGGGAGAGCTGATACAAAGGTTGCATGCACGGGATGCCGTTGGCCCGTAAAAAAACGGCTTTTACATAATCGCCAACGATTATGATGTAGCTGTAGCCGCTTAATTTAATCGGTTACCGTCCGCCGCGTCCATGTTCGCGGGAAGCGGGTCGGACGTCATTCAGCGAACTGGTTTGGGCCGCATGTTCCGGGCGGACTGAACGAGATTTTCAGGAACTGGCTTTGGCTTAATCCTGCCTTGGGAGTTGGTCGAAGCGAGATTTAAAACAAAGGATAAGCATGTAGACGCCTTTGCTTGAAACCTTTCGGACGGGGGTTCGATTCCCCCCGCCTCCACCAAATTTAAATATAACTATATGTTTTTAAAAGGTTATATTTAAGAAAATTGTCATTGATTTTCACTGGTGAAATATACAAGTGAGATACAATGGCAATTCGCAACCCCTCCTACCTACTCAAATCACGTCACAGAATGCGGAATGTGGCCGTTGTTCGTTGTAATGCGCCCTCCACGCTCCAATTATTTTCCTGGCTTCCTCCAACAAGGTATTTAAAGATTTAAGAAATTTGAATGATATGGAAGCCACATTTAAATCAATTTAAACGCATTTTTAGACTATTTAAGGGCACTAGTTGAGTTAGGAGCATAAGAATCGGATAAGAAGAATCTGGTTCACCCAATTTGATTCTTTTGTCGAGATGAAGGAGTTTCGGAAGAGATATTTACAAACAACATCACGAATTCAAACATTCTGTTTCACTTTACAGGCATTGACCATAAACGAAGAGTCTTTAAAGATGACAATGAGGCTTTTGTTTAGGTTCTTTTTCCTTCATTTATTTACCTTCTGGGCCGTAATAACACTAGAACAAGGAATTAGTGACAGCCAATAAAAATCAATAATTTAAACCATATTGATAGATATAGTGAAACCTACTATAAACCAATATCTTGCCTGATCCAGGATATCAGTAACGGGACCCACCCTTTTATGACAGGATTCTTAAATTGTCTCTTCTTAAGTTTCCCAGGTTATTTTTAATCACTATTTTTTTTAGTTACAAAATTAAAAGCGGCATAACTCGACTTACTGTTTTTACTGGCGAATGAAAAAAATTTCCGTATTTATATTTATTTTAATGTTGTCGGTTCCGATGGTCCATGCGGATGAAACCCTGAAAGCATTGAATGCTATAAACCGGGGTGACTACAAAACAGCTTTTGAGATTTGGCTATCCCTCGCGAAACGGGGAAATAATGCGGCGCAATTCAACTTGGGATTGATGTATGACAAAGGAGATGGAATAAATCAAGATTTTCCCAAAGCTGTTAAGTGGTACCGGTTAGCCACCATACAGGGAAATGCCGACGCCCAGCTCAATCTCGCGCTCATGTATTACAACGGTGAGGGGGTTCCAAAAAACTATAAAAGAGCCGCAAGGTGGTATCTTTATTCCGCCAGACAGGGAAACCTAGGTGCGCAGTTCAACCTGGGATGGATGTACGATAAAGGAGAGGGGCTAATCCCTCCGGGCAACTAATGTAAGCGTAAACACCGGCCAGAGTGATGGACTCGGCACCCTGCAAACGTCCTTCGGGATTAAACGTGACGGCACGTTCAATAAAATTATTCTTCGGATTACCGTCAAGGAAGGTCGTTACATCGACCCCGATCAATCCTTCATGCCGATCAGTAAAAAATGCATATTTATAAATAGAATGCATGGGGGCTTCTTCATTTTCCGGAAGAGTTTTACGGTTGGCATCAACGGGCATGTTTGTTGGCAACGCCAGAGAAGTAGCAAACTTGGAACCGATATATGGGACCTGCCCTAGGGGCGACACTGGGGAGCTTATGATGCGCTGAGAATATCCTTTATTATCAATATTCGCCACATCGTAAACTCTAAACCCTTCTTTACCTTGAGCTGTATATAGATATTCCCCTCTTAGTTGCAAGCTACGGATTCCTTCGGAGCCATTGCCAGATTTGCCCCAAGAGAAGTGGCCGTGCTGTGTGGCGGAACGAGTCGCATTCATGGCTCCGTTCGAATACACACGTATCGCCAACCACCCTTACAAGCGCACTTCAGAGAAGAGTCACGGGCATTTCGCTCCGACCGCTTTACGTCACCCAGCATACTCCGCTCCGACACTTCCTTTCGCTTGGATGCTTCAGGAGGCCATGAAGGAACTTGGCGAAACCTACGGGCTTGACATACAGGTGGAACGAGAGCCCGATCTGGGATTTAAGACACAATGGATACAAGACCGGGACAATCAAAAGGCGCTGCTCGCCGCAGGGGCAAATAGGTCAATGCGCACCAAGCCTGTAGAGGGTGTTGCCCGCGCAACTCTGGTCTGCGGTTATTTCTTCCCATAAAATAGGTGCTCGCCGCAGGGTAGGGCAACAACTGGCTGTACCTTCCTCTTATTTTCGAGATTTTTTGAGCGCGGCAAAAAGTATGCAAGTTACCCGTGGAGGTACTCCACTGAATCCAGCGTCACGCGTGGTGGCCCCCTCCGTAAACGAGAGCTTTGCGTAAGTCGAAAAAAAACAGAAAAGCGGGATTCTTCACTGCGTTCAGAATGACAATACAAGGCTATTTTGTCATTCGGAGGAACAAAGTGACGAAGACGTGATATTTTTCCTTAACCTTCATGAGCCTGTGATATCCTCTCCGCTAAATTCATGCCCCGTAGGGGTACTGTGGCCCCCCTCCGTAAATGGCGGGGCTCCATGGTCATAGCTTTCTATAAATTATTTTTCCGTTCCTGAATTTCAGATCTTCTGGTCTTCGCAAGTTTTCCAAGCTCACCCAAAGCTTTACGGGCACGAGCCGCGGCGGCTTTTATATTTTTAGTTTCAAAACTCTCATTTTCCGCAAGGTAGCTTTCGTAAGCAGAAGTAATTTGTTCATGCGTTGCCATGTTTAACTCCTAATATTTAAGGTTGGTGTATTCAAAACCAAGTAAAGAATTACCATACTACCTTTGACCTATACAACTTAAAAAAATTCTTTGTGATCGGTTCATCCAGAATTTTATACCCGGCTCTAGTTCATAATTTAATATTTTATCGTCTGTACTTTGCCTCCCCTCTGTTTTTAATTTACAAACAATCACCAAATTTTCAATGGTTCATGACAGATTTTGAGTTAAAACTGTCTAAAATTCATACTCGAATATCTCGCAATCACCCCACCCACTTTCCTTGACATTTATACTAACTTGCACAGAAATATTGCTTTCAAGGAAGTCAGTGTGTCATTTTTACTCACGTAAAATCAAACATTTTAGCCATATTATATAGTTCTTATGTTATATTCCCATTCAATATCACATTAACAGTCAGGAATCCAAGGGATGTCAGAAATAGGAAGGCGTTTTTCGCTCGACAATGTGTCGGTTGACCCGAAACTTAAAAACCGGATTTTTTCAGCAGATGGGGATGACCATATCGGCGATTGGGATGGGGAATGCATTGATGACCTGATAAAAGAAATCGACCGTATTGAAGAGCGGATGGACCCCAATTATTCCAGCCTGCCCCACTCTACTAATATTCCCGATGATTTAAAAGCAGAGGTTGCGAAAGATTGTCCTATTTGGACCTGTGACATAAAAGGCCGGTGTCTGGTAGGAGATGCGGGGTCAGAAATTATGACCGTTGATGAAATCAGGAACCACTATATTAATAAATATGGAAGTATTGATAAGTTTAAAGAAAAATTAAAAATTGACCGAGAGAAGTTTATTCAAGAAGTCAAAAGCAGATCTGAATAAGTAATATTTTAATTATTTTCTAGAACCATTGGCATGCAATGGAAAGAACAATCGAAAAATAGATGGACAGTTTGAATAAGAATCATAATATTGTAATCGCTGAAGACGATGAAGACGATTATTTATTAATCGCCGAGACCTTAAAGAAGGTAAAAAAATATAGGCCTCATCCATTGGGTAAAAGATGGGGAAGAGTTGTTAAGTTATCTGGATGCTTGCGAGGCGTCCGACAAAGCTCAGGAGAAAAAACCCAGCCTGATTATTCTTGATTTTAACATGCCTAAAAAAGATGGGCGTGAAGCTCTTGAAGAAATAAAATCTCACCCAAAGCGTAAAAACATTCCCGTTATCGTTCTGACTACTTCACAGGCCGATTCCGACATCGACCAGGCTTATCAATTAGGAGCCAATTCGTTTATTCAAAAACCTTTTAAGTATGTAGATTTCAAGTCTACAATGGAGGTCTTACAAGAGTACTGGCTAAATATTGTAAAACTACCTTCCTGAGGCTTCCCGGCCATGACCCAAGAATCTCTCAAAATTCTTATCATAGAAGACGATGAAGATGATGCTTTTTACATCAAGGACCTTCTTAGAGAAGGCTCGGGAGAACCGGCTCCCATAATCGACCATCACTCATCCATCGGCAGCGGTCTCAAAAAGTTAAACCCCTTCCAGTATGATCGGCCATGTTTGATTACCGATTAGGAGAAATAAATGGTATCGAACTATTGCGAAAATTTCGCGAACAGGGTTGTGATATACCCATCATTCTTTTTACGGGACAGGGAGATCAGGAAGTTGCCGTCGAAGCCATGAAGGCTGGCGCGACCGACTATCTTACAAAAGGAAAATTATCCATCGAGTCGGTCACCCAGTTTATCCGATATGCACTGGGGCTTCAAAAAGAAGCAGCTCTTAGAAAACAGACAGAGGAAAAACTAAAAAATCACATACGGACCTGACCCTTGCTCACAAAGAGCTTCAAGATTCCATGGAAAAACTTAAACCGGCCCAAAACCAAATTCTCCGCTCAGAAAAACTTGCGAGCATTGGGAGAATGGTTGCCGGGGTCTGCCACGATATTTTAAATCCTCTTAATATCATATCTGGACATAGCCAATCTCTACGGATGGAAAAAAGCAACGACGTGGAATTATGTCAGAATTTAGACTCTATCATGGAAGAAATCCAACGCATCTCCAAAATCATCAGCAGCCTTTTGAAATTCTCCCGCAAGGGAAATATGGAATTTAAAAAATCAGATATTAAAAATGAACTCGAATCCGTTCTTTCTCTGGTTGAAAAAGAAATGCAGTTGGAAGGCATTCAAACAGTCAGGAAGTTCGATTCAAATAATTTACCAGTTTATATTGATACAGATGGGATGCGCCAGGTTTTTTTAAACATTATCAATAACGCTAAATCCGCAATGCATGGTGGAGGAGTTCTCACCGTTTCCACAGAAGTTTTAACACCGGGAGCAGACTGGTCTTATTATCAGGAGAAAGATTCAACCGCACCTCGGCCTGATAAAATTATGCGCTTGAAAATTTGCGATACCCGATCGGGAATTCGTAAAGAAGATATTGAAAAAATATTTGAACCCTTTTTCACCACGAAACCGGAGGAAAAAGGCACTGGGCTTGGATTATCCGTTTCTTATTCCATTATTGAAAAACATGGTGGTAGTCTTGAAGTGGAAAGCGAATTAGGCATGGGAACTACTGTTGTGATCGACCTACCGATCCGGGAATAACATAAATAAACCTCGTTGGACCAGCGCACCTGCTTTTAGCCCCCTGAATTTTAACGCAGAAAGTCCAAAAGGGTGGGCTGCAAAATCTGAGCCGTTGCTGCTAAAGTTGCCTGGAGTGCAAACTCCAAATTAGCGAGATCCGAAATGCTTTTCACGACATCCGCATCCTCAATTTTCGCCAACTGATCCGATTGATTCACAATATCCTGCGCATGGATGAAATCTGTTGCCTGAACCCGGTTTAATGAAACCCCAACAATTGCTCGGCTATTATTGATGGATGCAAGGCTCGAATCCAGATTATCCAAAGATGCCAGAAGTGCAAAAGTATCATTATTATTGAGGGCATCCCTCACTTTGAATAAAGTTGTGAATACGTTCTTACCGCCGCCCAAACCTAAATTCTCTGCCGTCTCATACGTTCCAGATTCTTCTCTGTTAACTGATTAAATAACGTATTTTGAATCTGAGAAGATTTTATGAAATCCATATTGTCCTCATTTAAAATCCCTTTAATAAAATTTTGCAAACACCGTACCAAAATCCTCCACAAATCCAGGTATCGAAATTTTACCCAATAAACCCTTTAAATATATATGGTTATATAATATGCATGCGGCGGGATAGCTGGGAAATCCTGCAGATTTCGGATGCAAAGGGGAAAATTTTTCCGGAAATTTCATTGAAACCTTAAATAAGTTCCAAGCGAGCGTGGAGGGCTCCTGATGCTTTGATGGCCTGCAGGATCGCGATTAAATCTCCTTGGTGTGACTCCAATGGAGTTCAGCCCCTTAACAACATCTCCCAGAGATACACTTTTAGGAATGACGAGAAGCTTGTCTTGTCCTTCCCCCCACTGCTAACCGAGTTCGAGGAAGAATGACTGTTTCGGCACCTTCTGGTGCTAGAGGGGGAGGTTGGGAAGCGAACGCTTCTTCCTTAATTTGGATGAACAAGGCTCCATGGGCGACGGCAACAGAGGAAATTCTTACATTCTCGCCCATCACTACAGTTCCAGTACGTTCATCAATAATAACTTTGGCTTCCGAGTCTGGAATGACGTCGAGACTCTCAATTCTTGTAACAAAACTGGAAGTATTTTTCCGATACAACTCGGGAACCGCTACCCTAACCGTTCGTCCATCAACCATTACGGCCAGAGCATCCTTCATATCATCTCATCATTGATCGCTTTGCTGATTCTACTTGCGGTGGTGAAATCTGTTTTCTTCAATGCCAGGATGATTTCATCTTTGGCATTGAAATTATATTTAAGTTCTCTTTCGACCATAGCGCCATTTACAATTCTTCCGACCGTTAAATGGTTTTTCTGAATTCCTCGAGCGCCTCCCGCAACTGAAAAACCCCCAATCGGGAGCGGGCCCTGGGCCACCGCATAGGTATTGCTGTCAGGGCCTTTTAGTGGTGTCATTAGAAGTGTTCCACCCTGAAGACTTTTAGAATCACCCAACGAAGACACCGTTACATCAATAAGGTCCCCTTGTGAGGCAAATGCAGGAAGGCTTGCCGTGACGATAACCGTTGCGATGTTTTTGAATTTTAACTGGTCAACTTCTGCTGTGGGAACCGTTACTCCCATCTTTTTCAGCATGCTGACAATCGTCTGAATGGAAAAGAATACGTTGGTCGCACTATCACCGGTTCCCGTCAGTCCAATCACCAAGCCCAAACCGATCAATTGGTTGCTTCGGACTCCTTTAATGGCAGATAAATCTTTTATCCGCGCAGAATGAGCCGGGCTTGCGAGAAAGAATGCCAGTATAAAAACTGCCCAGAATTTTTGTCCGAAATAATGATTCAACATACTTTCCTCAGTTTGAGATTTAGACTATATCTGCCGTGAATACATATGTGAGAGTACCTGTATTGCTGTTGCCCGTGTCCGTAACAGTAATCATGAAAGTGCTGTATCCAATCTGAAATTTCCGTTTCTGGTGAAACGAGTCCCTTCCTCAGTCAACACGCTAAAGTATCCAGGCCCATTCAAGGCTAAATCCAATGCTCCATCGGTTTGTTTGAACCCTCCCTGGGTGAAATCCGTATATTGATCTGTTATGGCGACGTAGGAGACATTTGAATTGGATTTGTTGGGAGGTAACAATACGTTTTCCCCAGCTTCCAGACCCGAATCAGGCGGAAAAGGGGGCATTAATTCTTTAAATGCCAACTGGGCGCGCTTATAACCGGTGTTATTGACGTTGGCTAAATTCTGGGCTATCATCTCCAGTTTTTTGCCCTGCTTTAATCCCGCAAAAGCTGCTATGAATATTCCTTCGTGCATTTAATTTAATCCTTTGGATTCATTTTTACTGATAAAGAGTAAAATTTGTACCAAAGGCTATATTTTCAGAGCCTTATCGAGGATAAAACCTGAAGGCCTTTTAATAAAAAGGTTTACCGTTTTCCCTGTTTTTGTTTGAGTTTTGTTTTTTTCCACACCGTCAATATTTCACGGGTAATTTATGCCTCACCCAGTCAAAATTCCCTCTACTGTTTTTTTTCTTTCCTGAGCCTATTTTCATTTAGATTTAGAATCTTTTTCTTCATGATATAATCCAACACTTGGGAAATTACCGAATTTTATTAACCCTTTTTTGGTGAGGGAGTATGGAGATTATTTCTATCGATGAATTGCATGACAAGGTCCAACAGATGGGTGAAAAAGATTTAATTCTTGATGTCCGGTCCCTTGAGGAGTATTCAGCAGGGCATATTGAAGGATCTCAAAATACTCCCCATGAAGAAGTCAGCGCTATCGCGGAAGACCTGAAAGGCTACGACAAAATCTACGTCCATTGCAAAATGGGAGGACGAGCCAAAATGGCTTCCGAGTCATTGATCAATGCCGGCCTGGACAATATTGTTTGTGTGGGAAATGGAGGTATGGAACGCTGGATGGAGATGAGCTGGCCGGTGCAAAAGTAAGTACCGCCGAACCGCCGGTTGCAGAAGCAAAAACTCATTGAGCCAAGATAAGCTTTTGCTAGCCCGACGACGCTTAGTGAAAAAAAACCCAGGAAGAGGAACCGCATGAGCGGCTTCTCCCCTGGGTTTATTTTTTTGGTCTGGCGGACTACTCCGCGTTAAGGCTTAGTACTGCAGTTCATTCCACTGCGTTACAGCCTTCTGACCATTTCTTTCTTTGTTCTGACCATTCCAAACCGCAATCGCCATCGGAGTTTTTCCGCTGGTGAACTGCGTGTCATTAGAATCGTCTGTCTTCAAAGGACGTTTGAAAACAACTGACCAACGGTTGTTAGACCAGTTGCCGTTTCCTTGTACATCCTGATGAGCCTGAGTGGTCAGGGTACTAAACCCTTCTGCATTCATATCTTCAACGGAAGAAATACGCATGGAGGCATCAGCGAGGATGTTACCGGTAGCACGCGCCGGGTTGTACACGCCTTCGTTTTTACCCATACCAAAATCAACATAGGTACCACGCTTACTGATATCGCCAGCTCCTTGACCTTTGTCTACCATTGCTTTAGAGCCAGTATTAGTAGCAAAATCTTTACCAGTCAGCATACCAGAAGGTTCATACATGTAATAACCGGCAGAACCCATAGCCATGAACTTATATTGATCTTCCATATCCTGCATGCCAGCATTGCCAGCCATTCCAGCGCCTTCTTTATCCCAGGTCGCTTTCCACTGCCAGATGTTAACACGCTCACCATCACCACCCATTGTGAACGGAGGCTCTTCGCCAGACTGCTTCACAGGGAACATGATAGCTGCTTGATCTTTGTACTGCTGAGATTGAACCATGATGTCGTTACGAGTCGAATCTGTCCAGCTCAGGCGAACTGCGATTTCCTTACCATTAGTTACGGCTCGAACGTTCACCCATTTGGTCGCCGGAGCGGGCCACATGGGATTGGTGATCATTTGAGGATCCAAATCCACAACAACGTGCTTGTGGAAAGTAGGACCATAACGAGTCCAGAAAGGGTCATCCGCATTGATCGGAATATTCCCCTGAACTTTTACAGCTTTGATGGTGGCAGCATTCGCGCTGGACATACCCAGAACGAAAGCAAACAACATCATAAATACAATAGTCTTTTTACTCACAGGATTCCCTCCTCGTTGTTACCGTTTACGGGCAATTAAAGTTTACGCCCCGCGCCTCGCAAACGCATTGGTCCGGGCGGGAGTATAAACTCCCGCCCATCCCAAATTATTTACGCTGCTATCTTCAGAGCGTTGTATCGCTCCTTAGATTGCGCCCGGATGCTCTTCAGGTCGTACATAGAAAGGCTCTTCAACCGTAACACGGATGATTTCTTTACCTTTCCGGTTAAACCCGATAACCGTATCATTGTACATTTCAAACTTCTTACCGTGAATGTTGGTCTCGAAAATTTTCGGACCTGGCTCACGTTTCCATTTGAAGATGATACGCTGTGTCGTCCGGAACAACTGAAGAACGCCCAACAGGTCTCGATCGGGAACCATGTACTGATCGATAGAATGATCAACACCCGGTCCGAACATCTGTTGAGAATACGCCCGAGGAACGTGCCGTGACGGAATGTAATATCCGTTAGGCTCCGTACCCAGTTGCGGATACAACGGTAAGGCCACTTTCCGGTCCCGAATCAGATAGTACTGTGGGTTATCCGGATCATGGGCCCATTCGCCATTGCTGCCGATTTTGACCAGACCCTGTAAACGGATCTTGCCAACACAGGCCGCCATACAACGCGTCTCCATCTGATCACCTTCCGTCAGAGGATCGAGACCCTCAATACGGGGATAACAGGCGATACATTTCTCAGAGATTCGTGTCGTACCACGAAACATAGGCTTCTTGTAAGGACACTGCTCTACACATTTTTTATAACCACGACAACGACTCTGATCGATCAGAACGATGCCATCCTCTTGGCGCTTGTAGATTGCCTTTCGAGGACACGCCGCCAGACAACCCGGGTACGTGCAATGGTTACAAATGCGTTGCAGATAGAAAAACCAGATTTTATGCTCCGGCAATACTGACCGTGTGCCGTTGTCACCACCGAATGTTCCCTCGCGAGACTGGGTGAACTCACGACCATGAGCGGTATCTTCACCGAAGTTCGGGAAGCGCCACTCTTCATCAGTCGGTACATAACCGATTGCTTGCTGGTTCAAACCGATCTTGGCAGGAGCTTCGAAGATGGTAACACCTTCGTAAACACCATGGATCGCTTTGTTTGAGGTCTTACGTACATTCCAGACATTCTGTCCGGGATTAGACTGCTCCAGCATTTTCAGGATCTTCCAATCCCAAAACTGAGGATAGCCACCGTAAGGCTTCGTTTCTACATTATTCCACCACATATACTCCTGACCCTTCGAGAAGGTCCAGGTAGATTTATGGGCCATTGTACAGGTCTGACAAGCAATACAACGATTCGTATTAAATACGAACGTGAACTGCTCTTTCGGATGCTTTTCGTCGTAGACGTATGTGGCCATCCGACCTAGTTGCCAGTTATAGACTTCAGGCATTATCGTACCTCCTTATTAACATTGATTAGACGTTGAATTACCAACTGGCGGCCCTCCCGAAATTGGGAGGGCCGCCTTTTGCTTAGATCTTCACACGGATATACTGACCCGCCAGATACATCTCGGCAAAACGGTCTTTCAACGGTGATTCTGGGGTATAACCCGTTCGTACGGGCTCCCAGAGTCCTTTACCATGTAAACCACCATCTTCAGCTTTGGAGAATTTAACCAGCGTTTCTTTCGGTACAGCATTAACCGCATGGTTATCAGCTTCATAGCCGTGTTTGAACTTCATCTTGGTTTTTGCTTTATGGAACAGACTATCAGTCTGATGCATCGGCATCAACCAAGACCGCGTGATGGACTGCTGACCACCATACCGGAAGTTACTCTGGTAAGGAGTGGTCATTGACATCGCGCGTCCGTCAGGCCGTTCTTCATGCGCCTTAACAGTACGCTCGGTGGCGATCCACGTTGCGTGCTTCATCATGGTGGTGTGATACGGATATGCCGGGTTGTACTTAGCCCGAAGCATCAGCCGTGCCACTTTATACCTTGGATCTGAAGGTTTCCAACCCATGTAAGGCCGATCCGCAGGATTAGCATCACAATAGATATAGTCACCATCGTTGATTCCAAGATCTTTACACAAGAACGGATTCATGTGTACCTGCCACTCACCAACACCCGGAGAACGCTTATCCATTCGATAAGGATCACCAAAGTTGTTGTTCCAGATCATGTTCCAGTCAGTGGTTGCCCAGGAACTATGAGCTGTATGGCGAGATTTAGGTGTAACACAGTAGAACCGATATCCTTTTTCCCACAAGAAGTTCTTAGTCGTACGTACAGCAGACCAAGGTTTCTTGATGTTCCGAACGTGACGCAGATCCGGATCTTGCTCGTCTTCCGGGATTCCGTAGTCATCCGGGCGGATGTAAGGATTGGTTGATACGATTACGTTCGGCAGGTAAGGCGTTGCTTCTGGGCCTTCCCTATGAACGATGAAGTTTTCACCATACTCAATCGCTTCCGGCTCATCATTGTAGAACTGGATGCGGCCGTTAGGCGTGTAGAATGGTTTAGACTCCGTATACATCTCCCAGAAGGGAGACCGAGGATAGGTTCTGAACAGCAACAGACATGCACCCGGCTCACCATACTTGCCGTTGATGATATCGTCGATGTTGTAACCCATACCCGTTGTAGACGTCGTGAACAACCGACGAATCATAGCCTTGGTGCGATTCGGCGCTTTACCTTCATAGACCTTCATATGATCCATGAAACGCTTATCACCTGTCACCTCAGCCATCCGCCGAGAGAACTCACGATGAATCAAGTTATCATCGATAGTATCGAAGATAGGTTTGATTCCCGTGCCGCCCCAAATCTGATGAAACGGATTCGAACATGCAGAAGTGATTTCATAACTTTCAAACTCGGCCCATGAGTTCGGAGCCAATACGATGTCACTGTATTCGCAGGAACCTGTGAACTCGATGTCCTGAGCTACGATCATGTCTACGTTGTTGTTGGTGTTGAACACCAGCTCGTAGAACCACTTAGCATTATTGATAACGTTAACGTTAACAAACCAACACAGCTTGGTAGGCGTAGGCATATGCGTACGTCCCGTAAATACTTTCCGGCCATAGCGCGGGGTATTTACGATCAGCGCTTTATCACGATGCGCCCAGTAGCTGACTTCCTCACCTTTCAGGTAGCCCTTAACATTCTTCCAGTCAATATTCTTGGAAGGGTCCATGACTATGTTGAAAGGATCTTCCGCAACCATGGCCGCGAAGCCAGGTCCAGACCAATGCGAACCCTGGTAGTTACCAGCCTTGTAGTTACCAGCCCAAGTATGGGAACCGGAACCTTTAGGACCGACGTTACCTGTCAGCATCAGAGGAACATAAGACGCACGGTTGTGCATCGTTGCGTGGAAGTAATGGTTGATTCCTTCACCATAATGGATTTCAACAGGTTTGATCGTACCAATGTCGCGAGCCAAGCGGACGATTAAGTCCTTCGGAGCGTGACAAATTTGGTTGGTCGTATCAATGTCGTAATCCTTCAGATGAACTTTATACATCTCATAAAGAGGCATGACCGTGATGGTTTTGCCGCTTACGAGTTTAATGTCAAAAACACCGTCCAATACAGGATCGATATTTTTCTTTCTCATCTTAGCGCCGATGTCTTCGCGCGTGATAGCGACCGGCTTATCCGTATTAGCATCCCATACGGTGTAGTCAGGCATCATGTCACGGTTGAAGTTCTTCATCCACTTGGTGGTGAAGCCGTCTTTCGGCAGAGACTGAGCCTTGTAGCCCGGAATGAAATCATCCGGATGCAAGCGGATCAACGTATCCGTACGAACCAACAGAGGCATGTCTGTGTAGTCCTTTACGTAATCGATGTCCACAAGACCTTCGTCCATGATAATTTTGGCAACACCCAAGAAAAGGGAGATGTCAGAAAGACCTGCACGAACCGGTATCCAGTAATCCGCTTTAGTTGCAGGCGGATTGTACTCAGGAGCAACTGCAACCAGCGTACCACCACGCTCCATGATTTCTGTGTACCAATGCGCTTCAGGCATTTTATTCTCAATCAGGTTCTTACCCCACTGAATCGTTAGCTTCGCATACCGATGGTCAGCGAAGTCGATATCAGAGGTCTGCATTCCATGTGTCCAGGAATGACCAGGAGCCTGATCACCATGCCAGGTGTAGTTAGACCATGCACGTCCACCCAACACTTTACCAGGGCCACGACCACGAATGATTGAATCCAACAGAGCAACTTGGTTAGCAAGACGGTATACACCGTACTTACCAACTACACCAAGAAGACCCATACCGCCGCGATACTTAAAAGTACGGGGACCGGATCCGCTCATGGCTTCGATCATTTCAGGCTGATAGCCTTCATTCTTCAGACGCTGCGCACCACGAGCTCCACTGTAGGCCTTAGCGACCGCAATGTGACCCTTTGCGAGGTACGTAAAAGTCTGATCCCAGGTCATACGAACAAATTCGTCCGTGCCCCGGCTTGTCATCTTATACTTTTCACGATTTTCCTTGTCCAGGTAAGGAAATCCATCATCCGCCCATTGCTTCCAGCCCACACGAATCATCGGATATTTATTCCGATAAGGACCGTAAGCACGACGGGGATACGTCATACCACGCAGACACATGCGAGGATTCCACGCAGCGTCAGCTTGGTTACCATACAGATCGCGAACTTTGTGATGATCGTAGTTCTGCTCGATACGCATCAAGATGCCATTACGTACGAATCCACGTACGCGACACTGATGGGTGTCGTTCGGAGAACAACAATACGTGAAAGAACGCTCATACTTATACTGGTCACGGTAGACTTCTTCCCACCGTCTGTCAGGATAAGCTTCCAGCGGATTCCCGACTTTCACTACGGGTTTCAGCTGAGCTCCAACCCTCTTGCTCGTCAATGCCATAGCTGTCGCTACACCAGCACTCACCTGCAAGAACTTACGTCTGTTTAACCTCATATACAAACCTCCTTGTGAATCTTGGTAATTGCGGGCCCGGCTTATCCGAACCCAATTACAACTGTTTCACTACTACACTTCTACTAACTTCTTCGGAGCCTCCCAGCCTCGCGACTTTTCACCTCCAACTAACCTACTACTCGTACCACTTTGCTAAACTTTAAAACCTTTACTCAACTCTAAAACAAACACACAACAACCTAACAAAACAAAAATAGCTAACGCGCTAAAACCCGCGCCAAATGGCATCACAACAGACACAAAGACTGAGAAAAAATTAAACGTCCCTAATAAAAACTTCTCCGCAACAACTGGATATTAAGGGGCGAATCATGCTTTTAAGTCTCATATTTTGCCCTGTATTTCGAATCAAACTTTCTGCCCTTTTTCTAGATGAGGCCATGTTATATGGGTTTTCCAGTATAATGTCAAGAAAATACGAGACTTAAAAAAAAGAAAAAATAACGGGTAAAATCACTAGAAGTATTCCCATAAATATAGCCCCTGAAAACAAGATTTTCACGTAATTTTTACAAAAAAATAAAAAAATTTGCAATCCTCTAAAGTCCTTATATTTAAAGGAGTTTTACCGATTATCTTCCGCATGATAATTTACTGTTATTTTCCCTATAACTGGCAATAACCACCGAAATTTCAAAAATTTTTAAAAGTTCAGGAAAATTATGAAAAAAATCCATTTTTTTGCCCCCATATTGCCCTCAAAAAGAGACCTTTGCATAACCCCGGATCCTTCGTCGCCTTCGGCTCCTCGAGGATGACAAACCGGCGTTTCGTGTCATTCTGAACGCAGTGAAGAATCCCGCTTTTCTGTTTTTTTCGACTTACGCAAAGGTCTCCCTCAAAAAAGGCTGGTAAAATCTCCTCCCTGACATTAAATAAAAGACAAAAGTCCCTGTTACACTTCTCAACTCGGGCTGGCCCAAAAACCGTTCTTTAAAAATTTGCCAAATTTTATTTTGGCGATATAATCCTGCTTTTTCCTCAAGGCTTACTTATGAAAAAGAATCGTATCGCTCTTTATCCGGGAACTTTTGATCCGGTCACTTTTGGTCACATTGATATTATGCGCCGGGCCATGAAACTCTTTGACCGACTCATCGTTGCCGTTGCGCTCAACCCAAAAAAAAATCCTTTATTTTCTCTAGAAGATCGGGTCAAGTTTATCAAAAATGCCACAAAAAAATTTAGCAAGATTGAGGTCGTCTCCTTTGATAATCTGCTCATCTCGCTGGCACATTCTAAAAAAGCTTCTGTAGTGATAAAAGGACTGCGGGCCATCAGTGATTTTGAATTTGAACTGCAGATGGGACTGATGAACCGGACGCTCGACGAATCTGTCGAAACTTTATTTATGATTCCCAGCCAGGAATATTCTTTCCTGAGTTCTAATCTGGTTAAGGAAATCGCCCGGCACGGGGGCGATGTCACAAAACTTGTGCCTCGCGATGTGATCAAGGAGTTGAAAAAAATTATCTGATGAAATTTTCTGAACGTATTCAAAATGTAAATCCATCCATGACATTGGCCATCGATGCCAAAGCCCGGGAAATGAAAGCCCGGGGCGAGGATGTCATCGGTTTCGGAGCTGGCGAGCCTGATTTCAATACCCCGGAGCACATCAAGCAGGCCGGCATCCGGGCGATAGAAAATAACGAAACCCGTTACACCTCGGTCGGGGGTAGTGATCTTCTAAAAGAAGCCATCATCACGAAACTGCAACGCGACAACGGACTGGTCTATGAAAAAAACCAGATTCTCGCTTCCTGTGGAGCCAAGCATTCCTTTTATAATCTGGCCCAGGTGCTTTGGCAGGCAGGAGATGAAGTCATCATCCCGGCACCTTACTGGGTCTCGTTTCCCGACATGGTGATCCTGTCAGGAGCCCACCCCCTCATCGTCCAAACCGGGCAGGATTTCAAAATCACCGCCGAACAAATTGAAAATTCCGTCACTCCTAACACCAGGGCCATCGTGCTCAACTCGCCTTCCAATCCGACCGGCTCCGCCTACAACAAAGATGAACTGGAAAAACTGGCCGAGTGCGCGTTAAAGCACAACCTGTTAATCCTCTCAGATGAAATTTATGAGCAGATTGTGTTTGACGGATTCAAACACATAAGCATTGCCTCTTTAAGCAAGGAAGTGCAAAAGCAATGTGTGGTGATCAATGGGGTTTCTAAAAGCTACGCCATGACAGGCTGGAGGATCGGCTATATCGCGGTGGGAGATCCCGAGATCGTGAAACAAGTCGCCAAACTGCAGGGACAAAGCACGTCCAATCCCAGCTCGGTGTCGCAGGCGGCCAGCATCGAAGCCTTGACCGGTCCCTTAGACGAAATTCATGCTATGGTGGGTGAATTTGAAAAGCGGCGGGACATCCTCGTCGATCGCTTAAACCAGATTGACGGGGTCACCTGCAAAAAACCACACGGCTCGTTCTACACCTTTCCAGATTTTTCCGGCGTCTATGGCAAAAAGAATATGAATGGGAAGGTGCTGGAGGGGTCGTTGGATTTTACCGATTATCTGCTATCGACCGAGAAGGTCGCCATCGTGCCCGGAATTGCGTTCGGAGCCGATAACCACGCACGTTTGTCTTTTGCCACATCGCTGGAAAACATTGAGGCGGGTGTCCAACGAATAAAAAATGCCATCTCGAAGTTAAAAGCATAACCCCGAGATTACCCGTTCCGGGCACGAAAGCTTCAGTGAGATATCACGTCTTCTTCGCCTAAAAAAACAGGCTCATCAGAATGACAAGAAATCTCGGTTTTTCGCCCTGAACTCCATCGAAGGCAACCAACCCCAGTTCATCCTTCGAGAGCCTCAGAATGACATTATGGAATACCAATCTACCCGTGGGGGGGGGGTTTTTTTGGGTCGGGTCAGCAGGTCGGACCGCTGGATGCTTCAGGCTCAACAGCGTCTTCTTTCAAGCTATCTTTATGGCCCTTGATTCGTGCTTCGATATTTGACCGGCAACGTTTGGCCTTACAATTGCCCGTTCCCACACCGATTTTTCTTCTCAAACCTTCAAAGGTCAACGTCCCTTCCCGAATAGCGGTCATAATTGTTCCCGCCTTGATGCTTCGGCACAGGCAAACCTTTTTGAGATTATCTAAAAATTGTTTTTTTGCTTCCAAAATATATGAGGTTCCGGCTATGATTCTTACGCCAGATTGTATTTTTGTAAAGATAGTATTTTAAGAGCAGCAAAATTTAAAACCGCTTTGTGGAGCTACCCTTAAAGTTTTGATTTAACAAAACCTGAACATCTATTCTAAACCTTAACTTCCACCCCCTAATATAAACCAGCATTGGTGAAAAACCTAATTCTTAAAGAACTGCGCCCGCTTCTACTCTCCGCTTTGAGCGGGATTTTTCTGGTGTTGATCTTCCCGCGTTTTAATTTTGAAGTTCTCGCCTGGTTTGCCTTTATCCCTCTTTTTTCGGCGATTGAAGCCAAAACCCCGCAACGTTCCGCGTTGTTGGGATTCATCACCGGCATGGTTTTTTATACCTGGGGCTTGAGCTGGGTCAACAACACCCTCATCAACTACGGCAACCTTCCCCAGATTGTGGGTTTCATGGTTCTAGGACTTTTAGCCGCCTATCTCTCTTTCTATACGGCACTCTTTTGCTATCTGATAAGGAGGGTCTGCAAAGATGACAGGGGACTGTTATTCCTGTTCGCGCCGGTTCTGTGGACATCTTTTGAGTACCTCCGTTCATCGCACTCCGAATACGGGTTTTCCTGGTTAGGGCTGGGTTACTCCCAATTCCAAACCCTGCCGGTTATTCAGATGGCCGAGATCACCGGTGTGTATGGCGTCTCATGGCTCATCATGCTGGTCAATGTCGGACTCTACCTGGCCTGGAAGTCATGGCAACAAAGTCCCAACATGGGAGCACGGTTTTTATCGGTCACGATTCTTGTTCTGGCACTATGGGTAGGATACGGCGGACTTGCCCTGAACCGCGTGGTCAATGGCCCCAGCCTGACGGTGGGATTGATTCAAGGCAATGTCGAGCAGGCCATGAAATGGAATCCGGTTTACCAGAAGGTGGTCATGGCAAAATACCGGGCCCTGACTCTCAAGGCCGCGCAATCAAATCCGCAACTGATCGTATGGCCGGAAACCGCCACACCTTTTTTCTACACCCAGCACGCACCCGGCACCCAGTTTGTGAACGACCTGGCGCGGCAAACCGAAATCCCCATTCTATTCGGCAGTCCCTACAAAGAAAACAGCATCCACTACAACAGCGCCTACCTGGTGTCTGAAATCGGTACCACGCAAAACCGCTACGACAAAATCCACCTGGTCCCGTTCGGCGAGTTCGTCCCCTTCCGGAAAATATTGTTCTTTGTGGAAAAAATGGTGGAGATGATCGGCAACTCCGGCCGCGGTGAGGAAGCGATAGTGTTCGATGTGGCAGGACACAAGGCCGGGGTCTCAATCTGTTATGAAATAATCTTCCCCGACCTGATACGGCAGGCGGTTAAAAACGGTGCCAATTTTTTAGTCAATATCACCAACGACGCCTGGTTCGGTAAAAGTGCGGCGAGCTACCAGCATATGAGCATGGGGGCACTAAGGGCGGTGGAAAACCGTGTGCCCATCGTGCGCGCAGCGAATACCGGGATCTCCGGAACCATCACGGCTAACGGCCAACTTCAAGATGAAACGGAACTTTTTGTCGAAGCCGCCATGATCACAAAAATCTCCCCGCGCCAAGGCGGGCTCACCTTCTACAGCGCCTATGGCGATGTGTTCAGCTGGTTGTGCTTAGGGCTGACTCTACTACTGCCCTTTTGGCGTAACCATAAATAAGCACCGATAAGTCCTGCCCCTTAGTAAAGAGAAGTTTACACAACCTCCAGATTCTTCGCTGGGCGCTCAGAATGACAATAGCCCGTCATCATAAGCCGCATACTTCTATAATTTATTGTTTTTTAAACATGTATTTTATATATCAGCAGTTATATAGTTCAGCCTTGAACATATCAAAAAATTGATTTTCTGATATATATATAATATAATGGCAAATATTGTGGAGTCCCAGTTAGTTCACACTATATGTAGTATTGCTAAACATATCATCAAAGACAGGCTATTTCATTAGATATATCATTAAATACATATTTTGATATATAAATAAATTTTATGGAACATCATCACCCCAAACATCTCAATGTTGAAGGGAAGACCCCCTTAGATTTTAATCGTTTTCATAAAGAATATGCCGATGCCATATACGCATTGGGTTTACTTGAAGGTTCACAGAAGAAATTACAAAACCCCGATTTGCTTGTTTCTCCGTTAACAGCTAAAGAGGCCACAGTAAGTTCTCGAATTGAAGGAACGGTTAGCACAGTTTCGGATGTATTTGTTTTTGAGGCGGGAGGGAAACAAGATGATGCTGATACAAGACAAGTAGTAAATTATCGAATAGCCATAGACCAGGCCACAAATGATTTGAAAAGAGGCAGGCCCTTGGGCAGCGCTCTAATTGAAGCTCTGCACGCTACTCTTCTTAGGAAAGTGAGGCATCAGGGACCTCTTGGCAAGTTCAGGGAAGAGACAGTGTACATTGCAAAAAAGAAAAATGATCCGATCGAAAAAGCTCTTTACATACCGCCTGAGCATTATTTGGTCCGGGAATATGTAGACAATATCATGGATTACCTTGAGCATAGTGAAGATAACATTTTAATTAAGGTTGCCATGTTTCATTACCAATTTGAAGCGGTTCATCCTTTTTATGACGGCAATGGTCGCTTGGGGAGGCTGTTCATTCCTTTAATTCTTTACAATGAGGGAACTCTTTCTTCACCTATTTTATACTTGAGTGGATATATTGATGACAATAAAGATGCGTATCGGGGCAGTCTCCATGAAGTAGATAAAACTGGATCTTACGAAGTGTGGATAGAGTTTTTTCTTCGTTGTGTGGCGGAACAAGCCAAAGAAACCCAAGAGCTGATAGATAAAATTTATAATCTTCATGACGAAACTAAATCAAAGTTTCAAGCCACCAAATCACCTTATTTAACTCATTTTGTGGACTTTCTTTTTAATGCTCCAGTTTTTACCACTGCCCAGGTAAAGCGCAAACTCCAGGGCATATCAACATTAACGGTTTCACGTTTAATCGCTCTTTTTAAAGAAAGTAATATCATTGACGAATTTCCCTTTCGGGCAGGCCGGGCAAAGATTTATGCCTTTCGTGGTCTACTTAGACTTTTAAGTTAGTTACATTTGACTTTCTCCCCATTAAGCGAATAACAAAAGCCTTTACTATCTGCCTCCCTGGTCAGGGACCCGCCAGGTGATTGAGAAGCAACTGCACGTTGCGATCGCCGGGTTTGGCGCCGACAAAGCCCTCGATATCACCGGGACCGGCACGGGCGTCGCCATCGACATCTATTCTTGCCGCTAGCACCATCGGGCCTTCAAAAGCAGCTCCGGGCATCATGATGTCCTGCGGTCCCAATACAAATTCATAAGGAAGCTGAAGGTCGGCGACGCGCTTGACCGCCAGCGGTGGGCCGCGTTTCACGCCCTCAGACCGGGCAAAAATAAACAGGGTGACATTGACCGGGATCTTTTTCCTGAGCGCCTCGCTCACGTTGACCGTTCCCTGGATGTTGTAAGCATCAGCGCTTATCCTATTGTTCAGCACCAGTTGAACGCCTTTTTGTCCGGCGGTGACTTGCACCTTTCCTTCCACATCACCCGGACTGGACTTTCTATTGCCATCCTGATCAAGCCGGACCGTCAGGTTCATGGTTCCCTCAAATTGGGTTCCCTCGATCATGGTATGCAGTTGCCCGATCTCAAACTCAAAGGGGAACTGGAAAACACTGTGGCGTTTGACCGCCAGCGGTGGCCCGGCATCCACACCCTCGGGCCGGGCAAAAATGAACAATCTGGCACTCGGGCTCAAACTCACCCGCAGCGCAGGGTCGAGTACAATAGTGCCGGAAACGTCATTAAGGTGAATAGTCGGATCGGCCTTTCTGGCCAGTTCTTTTTTCAGGCTTTCGGGCAGAGGGTGCTCTTTCAACTCCCCATCACACCCCGCTAGCCCAAGAATTCCCAAAAAATAGCAAAATAACGCTAATCGTTTCAAAATCATCCTCCGATAAGAGCATACAGGCCGAAGAAATAAATCTTGGGCAGGTGCTTGACATCCTAACTAGTAGATTTCATTAATACTACAATACCCAGTTCATAATTTCATTCGGCCCAAAGGGCTGAAACCGACCCAACACGTTGATTTATCAACCAGGCGGAGGCACTTCAAATATGTACTTAAACCTCCAAACCGGGGCGAAAATCGACCAGGCCGACCTTAAGTTTGGAGTGTAACATGTTTCACGAAGTCAAAATATTCGATAAAAAGGGCAAAGTCAAAAAGGTCCTTTCCAGCGAGAAGCTCAGCACAAAGTACTGGGACTCGTTTTTTAACAATCCGTTGGCTGAGTCGATGAAAGCGAAGGGACGCAAACGAAAATCGCAGAAAAACATGGATTACGACGATGAAAATCTTAAATAGTCTGACTGGCTTGAACTTTCGGCTCCGCCACCGGAGCCACATACAATTTTATTGGGATAATTTTGATGACTGGCTAACTTCTAATCCTCTACCAAGGTAGAGTTGGAACGATTGCAATTACCCCATACATGAGAGCTTTGCGTAAGTCGAAAAAAAACAGAAAAGCGAGATTCTTCACTGCGTTCAGAATGACAATACAAGGCTATTTGTCATTCTGAGGAACAAGGTGACGAAGAATCCGGGGTTATGCAAAGGTCTCATACATGGGAGGCGACTCCAGGAGGAATTGCCTCCCATGTGCCCCAAATTCTTCATCCCCCCAACTTTAAAACCCATTAGCGAAGCACCCTCCCCTAAATGCGCCGTTTTGCGGACCGCATCTAAAATATAGCCAAACTCTGATATCATCACAAATGATGTTGTAACTTGCGAAATTCATATTCCAATATTGCCAAAAAGGATATGGCAGAATCAAAAAAGAAAATATTGATTGTTGATGGTGAAAAATCCATCACCATACTATTAGCCGGAATGTTAAAAAGTAATTACCGGGTTGAAGTGGCTCATAACAGTCATGACGCTATTCTAAAAATTCACGAATTCCAACCCGACCTGATCACCTCAGACATCAGTATGCCTGGATTAGATAGTTGAACTGGTATTAATGATTCTTGAAAGAAAAGGGTTGAACACCCGAGATCAAACAGAAGAAGAACTTAATAAAGTCAAATCCAGGCTGAAAAAATAATCTAACGCTCCAACATCCGCGCGGAAACCATTAACAATCCGGAAAATGCCACCATGACCAGATCTTCCAGGATGGTCCAACCATCCAAAGGTCGGGCGAAAAACACACCAAAGCACCCACAGTTGGGAATATCAAGTCCTCTCATAACCGTCACTGAGGCCCAAAGCGTAAACACCGTATGCAACCCCAATGAACTAAACGCCGCCCAAAATATTATGCGCCCGCTGAACAACCAAAAAGACAAAATTAGCTCTGCGGCTATCATGCCCAAGGCAACAGGATAGAGCATCCAGTCGGCAAACGCCTGATAAGTGATCAGGATTTCGACGAAACCGTGAATATCCAGAGCCTTGCCCAATCCTGTGGTCAGTAGAATGGCCGCGATAAAAAACCGCAGAAAACGACCGAAGATTTTATTGTTGGTTAAGCGTCCAGTCATAAGGAATAAACTCGATGTCATAATGTTCGGGGACTGGGGTTTTGCGGTACCTGTTGATATAAGTGATTAATGTGGGAGTTCGTTCGCGGTCCACAAAATCATCTGTATAAAAATCCAGAATCTCCGAAAGGTAGGCTACTTTTTTCTTTCTATGAACCTGGACGTTGCGCGAGTGATTCAAAAATTCATAGGTAACGCGTTCCAATTGTTTGTCCAACTGATCTGCCTGAAAGGGTGCTTGGGGCAAGCGGGGGCACCCCACCACCATACAATTCAAAGCAAAGTGAACCCTCGGGTCTCCCAGGGGCCGGATGATTTTGTTTTCGTAATCCAATAGCGAAATCCAATCTTTGCCAACAGCATACCGGGTTAGTTTAAAAAATTTTGTGCGATCCAACAGGCTTTCAAATCCGTCTTCCACCCCAAGCTTCACCACCCCGTACATAGCCAGAGCGTTATAAGAATTCAGGTAATACGCCAACCGGCTATCCGGGTCGGGAAACAAATCGGGACGGTTGTGCGGTGCATTGTGTCCGATATATGCCACATAGGCGCGCAGGCGGCTGGGGTTTCGGGTCAAACCTGAAAAACCAATTTGACCTTTAGCATCCACTGCCTGTTTCAAAATGACGGCCCATAATCGATCCGCTTGTTTCGGTGTCCAGTCCTTCTGACTTCCGGAAGATGCTGGTATTTTAATATTCTTACTGCACCCTTGAAGAACTCCCATAGCCATCAGGGCGAACAAAAGAAAGACAAAACGATAAAATAGATGTCGTGCATTGAGGATCAAGCGGCGGAGTCCTTTATCAAAGTTTTTTCGGAAGAAAGCGGATAAAAAATTTCTTTACCATGATCGGTTTCGATTTCCAGTGGACGCAAAATATATTCATCCCTTTCAGCATTGTGTGCACACATCGAAACCGGACCGTCGGGGGTCATCACCATAAAGGAACAGGCATCGATTCGTTCCTGATCTAAATGGTCTGCGTGCATAAAATTTTTCACGAAAAAAATAATCGGTCGAGCTTTTCCTCTAGCCGCCCAAAAATGATGCCGAAGGAACCACAATCTGGCCAGGACATATCTCAACATCTCCAACAACCAAAGGGGCTTGCGCAGCATGACTTTAAAATAGGACCAGGCGATAGCCGAAGCACTTTGCCTCCGATCATGCATGACATCACCAAACTCACGTAAAAATCCGGCAAATAAATTCGCATCGTCTATGAGGCCGAATGCTTTTCCGTTCACCGCCAGAGCAGGTAAATAACTTTGGCATTGGGGATGCCCGACCAGAACAACCTCCCAGGGTAATTCAGAACCTGCCCCCAGGCTGATCTGGTTGCGAACGGATTCCAAACTTATGCAGTCCGGTCGGCCCCGCACTTCGCCGCGCCCGGTATCCGCTTGCAATTGAAACGATGTCAAACCCACCACATCGGACTGCTCGATAAAAAACTGCACCAGGTCTGGAAGTTCATGGTAATTATCCGTGAAGATGGTCGTGTTGAACATGACCATCAAGGGTAAGCCCCGAGCACGTTCGATATATTCGAGTCGGATGGTGTTTAGTTCCTTTTCGGTGGTAAACCCCTTTCGTTTTTGGGTCAGGTCTACATGGAACGCCACGTCACTCAACCCATTTTCGCACAGCTCGACCAGTAAATCGCGAGGGCACAGTATTCCATTTGTGAGTAGCGATGGATGCAACCCCAGGTTACGCGCGTACCGCACAATCTGAACTAACTCGGTACGATCTCGCATAGTCGGATCACCGCCACTGATTTGGACGTTGGTCCCTATGCCAAAATTCCGGCGCACACCTTCCAACCGCTCAAAAACTTCGGATAAAGGGAGGTCGGTAACATCGTTGGAGTTTTCGGACAGATAACACAAAGAGCAACTCAAGTTGCAGCGTTGGCTGATCTCAACCGATACACACCCGATCGAGTTGCGAGAACCCAAAAACTGATTGGGTTGGTTAAACTTTCCCAATCGCTTGCGGGTGGCTCTCAGTGCTTTTTCGCGTTCCTTTTTTTCGTTTTCGCTTATCTCCTCCGTCTGCACAGCATCGAAAATCTGAGTACGTTTTATATTTTTCATATGAATAGGTCGTTCAGGGGTTGTTTTCAAGTAAGTCTTGAATAAAGACATTACCTTACATTATAAAGATACAGGAATGGTTTATGCGTATGTAAGCTCAGGCCGGAAAACCCGACCCATCTTGAAACCTCTCTTTCTCGGAGGATAATCGTTGCTTATTTTAGAAACCATTTATCGATGAAATCGATCAAACGCGTCTCTCTCATTGTTATTTTACTGACCGGAGTGTTTTATTTCTACCCGGCCTGGGCACATGACCGGCCTGACCAAGGCAAACTGTTGCCGAAATTTTACCCAGCCCCGGAATTCACCGGCCTGACCAATTGGATCAACTCTTCTGAAATTCGTTCTATGGACGAATTAAAAGGAAAGGTCGTTCTCATCGATTTTTGGACGTTTGGTTGCATTAATTGCATCCACACCTTACCGCATGTACAAAAATGGCATCAAGCTTATAAGGATCAAGGCTTGGTGGTCTTGGGCATTCATGCTCCGGAATTTAATTATGAGCGAAAACTGAATAACGTAATCGGAGCGGTGAAACGGTTTGGCTTGACTTTTCCAGTTGCTATCGACAATAAGTTTAAACTGTGGAGAGCATACAAAAACAGGTTTTGGCCGGCTATGTATCTGGTAGACAAAGATGGGATAGTCCGATACATGCATTTCGGCGAAGGGCGTTACCAGGAAACCGAAGCGGCTATCGTTTATCTACTCAATAAAAAATATCCGGCCTCATCAGGGTAAAATTTTTGATGTACTCATGCTGATCTCTTTTTAGTCCTTAGTCCAATGAACCCAAAAATAAAGCTATTAATGATTTGCGCGCTATTGGTGATAGTTTTTTTAGTAGCAGAACTTACAGGCCTTCGGGCAAGCCTTTCTCCTCAACACATCAAAGAATTATTTCTGCAGTTCCAGCTTTGGGGCATATTGATATTCTGCATAAGCTTCAGCATCGGGAACCTGCTCTATATTCCTGGTTGGATTTTTTTGCTGGGAGCGGTTTTTGCTCTTGGTAAGGAATGGGGAGGCTTGACCACTTATATTGCGGCTCTCACCTCTTCCACAATTAGTTTTTTCCTCATTCATAAGATAGGCGGGGATGCTCTTCGCAGCATCAACAACAAATATGCCGATAGAATATTTTCAAAACTGGACCAATACCCGATTTACTCCATAGCGCTGTTGAGGTTGATGTTCCAAACCGTACCGGCACTGAATTATGCCTTGGCCATGGCAAACGTTCGATTCAGTCATTACATCCTGGGAACGATAATCGGGCTCCCTCTTCCCATTTTTATTTATTGCTACTTTTTCGGAACCATCTTCCAGCACGTACTCAAATAGCAAAAATAGTAAAACTACACTTTTCCCATATTTTTGATCGCGCCTAAAATGCCTGGCACCTGACCCGCTTTCACTTCGCTTAGTTGAGAAACATGAAAATGGTGGTTCAAAAAATGGTCCAGCGCCTGTAGCGATTCATTGCGAATGCCGGGTCCGTGCTGCCATAAATACATGATCAAACTGAGTTGTGCCATGGTGGCAGGCTTGCGCCCGGAGGTAGTAATGGGGTGAGGGGTTTGTAATCGGTCAGGGTCTTTAGTTTTAACAACAGCCCCCGTTGCTGGTGCTGAAGGGTAGCCGCTTTCCCAACCCAGGCTTTTAAAATGATCGAGTAGTTCGTCGATCTGTTCATGAGTGAGATCTTTGGCAGAGGTTTCACCAAACAACACATTCAAAAACCCGCGATACAACTGATCAGTCAGTTTCAAATCACGTTTGGCGATATGAACTTTTGCAAGCTCGGCACGATTCGGTCCACTCGGCTTGGGGCCAGCGTGCACGTGATATTCTTCCTTAGCTTTCGTGCCCCGGAGGGGTAGATTCTTTTTTTGACTAGCAGATGACATTGGTAGCCTCATGAATTATTGCCCAACTTCGTCCCCTGAAAAGGGGCGTGACGCTGAATCCGAAAGGGGACATAGACTCGGCGGACAATTTCCTGGATGAATCGGTAGCTGGTTTTCCAGGCATAGGACACCTCCCCGATTTCTTATTAAATATAAGTCGAAAAGGGAAAATCGGCAACGGGGGGTTGGTAAGCTATTAACTTGGAAGGGCTTTACTCAAACCTGGCGGAAGTCTTTGCCCTGCAGGTGGACCTTCTTGCACATTTCCATCAATCGGGAAAAAATGCGCGGGCCGATTTTCTCCTCCAGAGTGTAGGAAGGTGCGGATTTTTTATTGTCGTCGATTGCCGGCTTGTCATTGAAGTTGGTGGTGACCAGTGTCACCTTGTCGTCATCGTTGTAGCGGGTGGAGATGAAGTGATCGAGAATGGTTATTTCCCAATCCGTGTTCCTGCCCTTGGCCAACTCATCGACCACCAATACCTTGACGCCGACATACGGATTGATGAATTCCCCTTCCGAGATATCTTCTCCATAACCGTGGCGGATGTCGCGCAACAGTTCAAAAAAGTCGACGAACTTACATTCGACGCCATGTTTTAAAATCAACTCCTTGATGATGGATACCGCGAGATGGGTTTTGCCCAGTCCGGGTTCGCCCATGAATATCAGGCCCTGACTGTATTGACCCTTCATCTGGACAAACTCTTTGATGAAGGTTCTGGACCGGGTCAAAGCGTCTTTCAGCGACCTGTGCCGGGGCGGTGTGACCTCATAATTGTCCAGACCCTCGTGCACAAACTTGCCGGGAATCCCAGCTTGATTGAATAGCTTTAATCTTTTATTAAAATCGGCGCATTGGCATTCGCGGATTCGGGAAATGCCATTCGCATCTTCCTCCAGAATTCTTCCTGTCCCCTGGCAACTTTCACAGGCGAAACATTTACAGGCCTCGGCGCGGACTTTGCCTTTTTGATTGGACACCACATACTGATGATCGCGGCAGGTGTTACAGTTCACCGAGTTGGCCGTCTTACTTTTCATGAATGAGACCGTTCCATTTCCGCTTCGACAAATACCTTGAGATAACTCAAACCCACTCTCGAAGATTGCCGGGTGTTCTGCCTGTCAAATTCGACGACTCCGTTCTCAATGCCGCGACAAACAACATTGACCGGAATGCCCCGGCTCTCCCATTGCTGAATCAAATCGTAATCGGTGGCGGAAAGCGCCAGGCCCGAATCTTTCAGGGCAAGAAAAAACTGTTCAACAGTGACAAGATAGTTTTGGTTTTCAAGATTCACGAAATTAATGAAATAAAAGAAAGAATTTTACCCATATTAGCCCCTCCCCTCATCCTGGCCTTCTCCCTCCAGGAGACCTTTGCATAACCCGAGATTACCCCTGCGGGGCACGAGGGCTTTGGAACAATATCACGTCTTCATCGCATACGCTCTTCAGAATGACAAAATAGCTCTTTATTGTCATGCTGAACGTAGTGAAGAATCCCCAGGTTAGTGCAAGGCGAGATCCTTCGTCGCCTTCGGCTCCTCGAGGATGACAAACTGGTGTTTCTTGTCATTCTGAACGTAGTGAAGAATCTCGCTTTTCCGGTTTTTCGACTTATGCAAAGGTCTCTCTCCAGGGGAGAAGGAACTTTTTGCCTCCTCTCCCTTTGAAGAGACCTTTGCATAACCCGAGATTACCCCTGCGGGGCACGAGGGCTTTGGAACAGTATCACGTCTTCATCGCGTACGCTCTTCAGAATGACAAAATAGCTCTTTATTGTCATGCTGAACGTAGTGAAGAATCCCCAGGTTAGTGCAAGGCGAGATCCTTCGTCGCCTTCGGCTCCTCGAGGATGACAAACTGGCGTTTCTTGTCATTCTGAACGTAGTAAAGAATCTCGCTTTTCAGGTTTTTCGACTTATGCAAAGGTCTCTCTCCAGGGGAGAAGGAACTTTTTGCCTCCTCTCCCTTCAAGAGTGCTTTGCAATTTGCTTCTCACATTATCAGGTAGTTACCCCTTAATGTCCAGGATGGTGCCCGGCAATTCGTCGTTCGCTTTAATGACATTGACGTTGGCTTTAAACGCCGCCTTCGCTACGATCTGATCGACGATCTCCTCGGTGATGTCGACGTTGGAACCTTCGAGAAAGCCGGAACGCACTGTGTGCCCAATCCGCCTGCTCCCGGGTTGCCAGCCACCGGCGCACCGGAGGCAGCCGATTCGTTGAACAGGTTCCCACCTGCGGCAGTTAACCCTGATGGATTCTGAAAGTTTGCGAGGGTGATCTGACCGGAGACCTCAGGCTGTCCGCCTACCTGCGCAGAAAACTGCCCATTGGCATCGACACTGATTCCAGTATTGTTTCCCGGAATATTGATCGCCGGGACCAGGGCGTTGCCACTGGCATCAACAATATTTCCCGCACCGTCTTGTTTGAAGCTACCCGAGCGGGTGAAGCTGGTGCCGCCGTTTGGATTCGTCACCTGAAAAAAACCATTGCCATCAATGGCAAGATCGAGAGGATTGCCAGTCGGAATCAACGACCCCTGAGTATTGGATCTGGAAATATCGCTGACCCGGGTGCCGCCCGATTTTAATTCGACACTGTTGACATCGCTTTTCTTGAATCCGGCGGTGTTGATGTTGGCAACGTTGTTGGCGCTGTTTTGCAGTCTTTGAGACGCGTTTCTTAATCCTGTTAACGCGTTGAATATAGGACCTAACATGGCTTAAATCCTCCTTAAACCCTTATCCCGGTCAATATAGGACTTCTGCAGAATCTTTCAAGGCTGCCGGCTTTGCCAATGGCAATTTTTTCAACGGTAATAATGAAAGGCTCATGGCCGTTTCATCGCAATTGTCTTTATGCAGGCAAGCCTGGCAATCGTTCCACACCTTTTGCGGCAGAAGCATTTTATCGACCACTTCAAATCCGAACCGGGTGAACAATGGCACCGCGTATGTCAGAACAAAGGCGGTGTCGCAATCGTCCCGCAACAAAGCGCATTCCACACTGCCTTGAATCATCTCGGTGGCGATGCCCTGCCGGTGATAGCGCGGGTCGACACCGAGCGAGCGGATCTCTACGAGACGGTCCCAACCAAATTTCAGGCTACAGATGCCGATGATCTCATTATGTTTCTCGTAAACCAGAAAATCGGCAATGCTTTTTTCTATTTCCGCCAACGCGCGAAACAGCATTTTGCCATCTTCCGAATAGAAACAGATCAGATTCTGGATGGCCTGCGCATCCTCTATTTTAGCTTCTCGTAACATTTATATAGGAACCTTAACGTAAGTTGCCAACGAAAGCTCTCCGTTGGCAACTTAACAATCAATAAGCTTTGAAATATCGCTTGTTAGTCAATAAAACTTTTTTCTAAAAAAACGGTGATTTCGTAGTATCGGGGAGATTATTAATTTAGTCAATGGCAAAAAATACGGGGCAGGGCCAATACAAACCGGCCTCGCCCCATTTACATTGAAAAACCCTTAGCTATTTACCGCCACTCCAAACAAACGTCATGCTGGTTTGATCAACTAATCCTTTCCCAACTCCGCCCCTCTGGTTAATAAAAGCTATAGTTCTCATTTCGTCTCTTGGGAGTTACAGGGGTGGGACTAATGGTCGAAATCTATTGCATCCCACCCGGCCTTAATTAGCCTATTTATTTCTCTCCCTCTATTAAACTCACTCTTAGAATAAATAGTAATAAGCCATATTTTATTTTTTGCGATTATATAAATCAACCTTAGTCCACGGCGAGTACTAATCTCATATTCTGTGAGAGGGATTTTCAGCTTCCTTATCCCGGTGTTTAGAAATCGGATTTTATTTGTAAGGGTGAAGTCTGGGGTTTTTGTATTGATCTCTTCTTCAATAGACGCCTTGGAGTTTGGGTATGTCTCAAATAGGGATTCTAAGTGGCTTGAGTAGTGACTTGTAGGGGAGGCAAACTCAAATGACATCGGCAGGGGATAGTTTTTGCCCTGCCTCGTGCATAAGGCTTCTAATTTCGGGGTCGGTAGATATGTCTAAATCTTCTATTAAGTCTTCCATCCTATCAATCAACTCTGATTCCCATCCGATGAAATACCTGAAGGCCTTATGTTCCATTTGGAGGCTGATCATTTCTTTTAGGCTAGAAACCAACCATTCAAGATGGCTCCCCAACTTTTTAAGAAATTCAACATCTTGCAGTTCTTGCTTATACTTCCCATCTTCTCTTTCAACCTCAGAAACAAAACTGTCTACCACGCGCAAGAGGGCGTAGCTTTTCACTGAAACTTTAAGCGTTGATGCAAAAACTTCTGGCATATCGCTCAAAGTCCCCAATAAAGACGCTACTTTACTCTTTTCAGCAGATACGTCATCTAAGAAAGAATCGTAAGTTGCCGTACTCATTATATTCTCCGATAAATAAAGTAAGTTCTATTCCTGATTTACATATCGGGTCAGGGGGCGTAAACCTTTATATAACCCAAATATAGTGACAAAATCACATAACCGCCACCAGCGGATTAATTTTAAAGACACCGCACCGAACGCCCAAGTAAATCGTATAATTTAATGGTTAACCAGTATTGTAGAACAATTCCAGAATAGAATCAATACTGAGGGGCAGAATGCCCAAATATCCTCATCAACTGACTAGATACTACAATAAACCTCTAATTTGTCAATACTTAACGGCTTTCGCATTGAAATGCTTTGGCTTACTCCTACGTCAAATTACCTCACCTTCGCCTTCTTCTCCAACTCACTTATCCGCTATTCCCCCCTCCCCCATTCACTATTTATAACAGTCTTTTTTTTACTGAGTCCAGCGTCACGCTGGGTTTACTACCAGCTGGTCTTTGAGTTGGTCGATGAGGAGGATATTGTTGATGGAGATGGAAACTTTGTCGGCCATGCGTTCGAGAAACTCGGTGCCGAGTCCGTCATGAAAATGAAAAGGGTTGGGACTGCCAAAGGCAATCGCCCCGACCATGACATCCTGCGCCATGATGGGAATCAACGCTTCTGATTTAATGCTGTCATCATTAGCGAACATTTCCGATTCTTTAATCTCACTGCGAAGGATGGGCTTGAGCCCGTTTGGAAACCAGCTATCAGCCGTTTCCCGGCAAATGAATTTCACCGTTTCATCGAGGGTGCCGTTATAGCGTTGCCGCAACCGGTTTTCCATACAAGGGTCGGAGCCTTTCACCAGACAAACCTTGACATTGGGAATGCCAAACCGGTTGGGAATTTCTTTTTGTAATTGATGGACCATTTGGTCGAGATTGGTGCTGGTCAACACCAGTCTTTCGATTTCGAACAGGTGATCCTGAATTTTTTCGTTAGCGCGGGAAATTTCGAACAACCATTCCAATTTGCTTTCAAGATGCTCTTTATCGTCGTAAACCCGCTTGATGATCCGGTCCGCCAGACTCAATGTCGTCATCGGCTCGATAGGAAGGTCTTCGTCTTTAATCTCTTTTACTTTTTTCAACAGTTCCGGGTATTCATTGAAAAACTCGGGGTGCTCGTTGAGATAAATAGCGATCTGGTCTTTATTCATGAAGTTTTCCTATTCGAGTATGTTGAAAGAGGACTCAATATAACACAGAACCCGCCAACCTGATAGATATAAAATACATAAAATCAATAGGTTATAGTATTATCGGAACCCGCCGGCGTAGCCGCCGGTGGCAATGTGGCGGTGACGCTGGCGCGACCGCCGAAGGCTGTGATATCCCCCTCATCCTAACCTTCTCCCTCCAGGGGAGAAGGGACTTTTATCTTCCTCTCCCTTGAGGCGGGCGCCTCATGGAAGTAGCGGTAGAGAGCGGGAAGGACAACTAAAGTTAATGCGGTCGAGGAGAGGATGCCGCCGATCACCACCGTTGCCAGCGGACGTTGCACTTCGGCACCGGTTCCCGTTGCCAGAGCCATGGGGATGAACCCCAACGAAGCGACCAGTGCCGTCATCAAAACCGGACGGAGCCGCGTGAGCGATCCTTGTCGAATGGCATCATCCAAGGGAACCCCTTGGTCGCGGAGGTTGCCGATGAATGAAATCATCACCATGCCGTTCAGCACCGCGACTCCCGACAGAGCTATAAAACCCACCGCCGCCGAAATCGATAAGGGAATTCCCCGCAGCCACAGGGAGAGAAACCCGCCAGTGAGCGCCAGAGGGACTCCGGTAAAAACCAGCAGAGCATTGGCGTTGGAACCGAACGCCGCAAACAGTAACAAGTAAATCAGCACAAGGGTCAGGGGAATCACCACCCACAATCTTTGCGTTGCGGAAATCAGGTGCTCGAACTGACCGCCCCACTCGATCCAATAACCCGGCTCTGCTTTAAGCTGCAAAGCGTTTTGCGCCTCTGCAACAAAAGAACCCAGGTCGCGGCCTCTTACATTGGCGGTCACCACCACACGGCGCTTGGCGTTTTCGCGGCTGATCTGATTCGGTCCTTTAATAATTTTAAATTCCGCAATCGTGCCAAGTGGTATGAATTTGGGGAAACGCGAACTCATCACCGAGTGTACTTCTTCTCCGTCCTGAGCTAATGGAATGGGAAGCTCCTTGAGCAAGTCCATCTTTTCGCGGATGTCTTCCGGCAAACGCACGATGAGGTCAGACCGTTGGTCTCCTTCAAAAACCTGCCCGGTCTTTTTACCTCCAATGGCGATTTGGACGACTTCCTGAACATCGGCGGCGTTGATTCCCAGCCGGGCCATTGCAGGACGGTCCATCTCCACCGTCAGAACCGGGAGTCCGGTCACCTGTTCAACTTTAACATCGGACGCACCGGGAATATCGGCCAGGACATGTTCGACCTCATCGGCCAGAACCAGCAGCTTGTCCAGATCATCGCCAAAAATTTTAACCGCCACATCACTGCGCACGCCCGAAATCAATTCATTAAACCGCATCTCAATCGGCTGGGTGATTTCGTATTTGTTTCCGGGGACTTCGGCCAGCTTCTTTTCCAGATCCCGCACCAGAGCTGATTTTTCCCTTGTGGGGTCACTCCATTCAGAACGGGGTTTCACGATTATAAATACATCGGCCACACTGGGTGGCATCGGGTCGGTAGCGATGTCCGCCGTGCCGATCTTCGCAAAAACATAATCCACTTCCGGCAGTTCCTTTATTTTTTTCTCCAGCGTGTCCTGCATGGAAACAGCCTGGGAAATACTGGTGCCTGGAACCCGGAGGGCGTGAACGGCGAAATCCCCTTCATCCAGAGTCGGGAGAAACTCGCTGCCCAATTTCTGGCTCAATAAAATACTGAGCACAACCAGAACCCCGGCAAAGGCGATCACCGAGGCGCGATTTTTAGCGGTGACGTCCAGCAGGAAGGAATAAAGTCGGCCCGCACCTTTTAAAATGATGCTCTCCTTTTCAGAGATGGAAGAAGACGCAAACTGAGCCATCATCGCCGGAACAAAAGTGATCGAAAGAATCAATGCTCCGGCAAGAGCCATCAACACGGTGAAAGCCATAGGCTGAAACATTTTGCCTTCGATTCCAGTCAAAGTGAGTATAGGCAGATAAACGATCATGATGATGAACACCCCGAAGATGCTGGGGCGGGAAACTTCGCAGGCAGAACTTTGCACAATGTCAAAGCGTTCCTGCTGATTCAGTATTCGCCCCAACCGTTTTTGTTTCTCGGTAAGACAGCGGCTACAGTTTTCCACAATGATCACCGCGCCATCAACAATGATGCCAAAATCAATGGCGCCCAGGCTCAACAGGTTACCGCTGACCCGGTTGCTCACCATCCCCGTTACTGCAAACAACATGGAAAGGGGAATCACCAGCGCCGTGATCACCGCCGCGCGGAAATTGCCCAGCAACAAAAATAAAACGGCGACAACCAGAAGCGCTCCTTCCAGCAGATTATCGCGGACGGTTTTGAGAGTGGCGTTAACCAGATGGGTGCGGTCATAAACGGTTCGTGCCACCACGCCTTCGGGCAGAGTCTGGTTGATCAATTTCATTTTCTCGGCAACCCTTAATGAAACCGTCCTACTGTTTTCTCCCTTGAGCATGAAGACGGTACCCAGCACCATTTCCGCACCGTCCTTAGTGGCGGCTCCTGTCCTGAGCTCTTTACCCAGGTCTACACCTGCCACATCCTTGATATAAATAGGAACGCCCTGATGCGAGCCAAGCACGATATTTTTTATATCTTCCAAGCCCGATACCTGACCGGGAGTTCGCACAAGGTATTGCTGGCCGCTGTGCTCAATATAACCCGCACCAATGTTTTCGTTATTTCTGCTCAACGCTTCGATGACATCCCTGAACGAAAAACCATAGGCGATCAGCTTTTGCGGATCGGGCGACACCTGGAAGTTTTTAACATAACCGCCAAGGCTGTTGACCTCTGTCACTCCGGGGATGTTCTTCAGTTGCGGCTTGATGATCCAGTCCTGAATGGTTCTCAACTCTGTGAGTGAATAGGGTTTTCGATTTTGGTCTTCGGCTTCTACCGACCACATGAAGATTTCCCCCAGTCCCGTCGCGATCGGACCCATGACCGGTTCCACATTTTCAGGCAGGTGACTTTTTACTTCCTGAATTTTGGAATTGATCAATTGCCGGGCAAAATAAATATCTGTTCCGTCCTCAAAAATCACCGTGACCTGGGAAAGGCCGTAGCGGGATAGAGAACGGGTACGCTTCAATCGGGGCATGCCCGCCAGGGTGGTTTCAATCGGGAAGGTGATGCGCTGTTCAACTTCCAACGGGGTGAAGCCCGGGGCTTCGGTATTGATCTGCACCTGAATATTGGTGACATCGGGAACCGCATCAATGGGAAGGATTGTAAAATTATATCCACCCAGCGCGATGAGGGCCAAAGCCCCTGCAATCACAAAAAATCTTTGCCGAATGGAAAATGCGATAATTTTTTCTAACATATTTTTTCCCCTGATTCACATATTACATATGAGGTTGTAAATCACCCCAGCTCCTCGTGATATTGTTCCTCAGAATGACAAAATGGCCCAGTATTATCATGCTGAACGAGATCGCATTGTCATTCTGAACGTAGTGAAGAATCCCCAGATTAGTACAAGGCGAGATCCTTCGTCGCCTTCGGCTCCTCGAGGATGACAAAATGGCCCAGTATTGGCATTCTGAACGAGATTGCATTGTCATTCTGAACGTAGTGAAGAATCTTGATTCTTCGATTTTTCGACTTATGCAAAACTCTCCTTCTACGAAGTACCCCTTTGGGGCATGAAGGCTGATGTTAAATACCACAGGGGTCGGGGGGATTTGCTTTTCCCTAGTGACTGTGGGTGGCGCCAGACTTTTCAATCTCGGCCTTCACCGCATAACTGTTTTTTGCCACATACTGTTCCCCGGCTTTCAAACCCTGTAGAACTTCCACCCGGTTGCCATCGTTTTCTCCAAGCTCCAAAGGCCGTGCTTCCAGTTGAGATCCGTACTTGACAAAGACCACCGACCAGTCGCGGAAACTTTGAATGGCATCCGGTTCCACCGCCACCGGAACCTTTCGTTCACCAAGAACCAGTTCCACCGTGACATAACCACCGGGACGCAAATCGCGCTTCTTATTGGGAATCACTACACGCCCTGTCACCGTTCGGGTTTTTTCATCAATGATCGAACTGAGATAAGACAGTTTCGCCGTATTGAGTCCTCCCTCAAAAAGCACCTTTTGCCCGAGGTGAACTTTTTTGAGTTCCTTTTCCGGAATGGCAAAATTCACCCAGACCTCTGAAAGATCGGCCAGGAGAAAGATGTCATCGTCCTTTTTGACCGCCTCTCCGGTGGTTAGATGTTTCTGGATCACCGTACCGTCTAAAGTAGCGCGCAGTTCATACCGGGTGAAATGCTGTTCATCCTGTTCCAGCAAATGATCCACTTCCTCCGGGGTCAGTCCCAATGCCAGCAGTTTTTGGTTGGCGGTTTTCAGATTAAGCTGATCGATCTCCAGAGTTTTTTTCTTTTGCCGGAGAGACCACGCGCCATCGTAGGAGATTCTTTCACGCAAAGCGATATAACGAGCCTCGGTGCTTTTGTAATCTTCCAAAGCGACTAAATATTCCGATTCGGATGAGATGCCCTTTTCCAGCAATCCCTTTTCACGCAGGTGAATGGACTTTGCCAGTCTCAATTTGGCAGAGACGGGAATGAGCAGTTCGCGGCTTTTTCCGATCACCAGGTCTTTAAGCTGACGGTATATTTCCTCCGGGTCCAAATTCTTCTCAAGCAGATCCAGCATGCGCTGGGTGTTTTCGAAGACCTGTATTTCCCGGTCCAGGTCTGCCCCAGCCATGTCAGCCTGCTTGGTGTTGGTCAGGTAATCGATCTTCGCGTCGGCCAGTTCCCGGCTTTCCAGGATGGCGATGGCCTCGCCACGGGAAACCTGATCTCCCAAATCTTTAAATACTTTTTTAACCACCCCATCAACCCTTGGAACAATGTGGACCACTTTTTCTTCGTTGAGTCCGATCACGCCCGGCAAACGTATCTTTGTCACTAGTTTTCCCGAACCGGCTTTTTTAAAAACAAGTCCCGCGTTTTGAATCGCCTCTGGGGAAAATTCTGCCCGGCCTTCAATTTGAGAAAGTTTCCACTGGAAGTTTTGCCCTTTCCATTTTGCGTTGACAATCATTTCAAAAGAATGCGGCTCGGCAACCACCTGGTCTCCCAGCAAATAATCTCCCGAAGGTTTGAAACCAATGGTGTCGGTCCTATCCAACCTCTTTAAAACGATATTCAAATTAATCTCGTCAAGGTTCACTTGTTCGCTTGAAGTTATATAGATCCTGAATTGCGGCGGAATACCGTCTTCAAAAATTTTCACCTCCACCTGAAAATCCTGTTCGACAAACAACCAGCCCCCGTGTTTTCCCCTTTGAACGGAGAGCTCCTTTCCTTGAGCAAGCGATGAGCCCGGCTCATCAAGTCCAGGTTTTGGCTTGTCCATATTTAAAATGCCCCAGGCCAGAACCGCTCCTACAACCAGAATGGCAATCGCGCCGAAAGAAATCTTTCCGTTCATGGCTGGTTTTCTCCTTTCCCGTTTTCCAGAGTTTTGTTTTGGGTAAATGGATCCACCCCCGTCAGGCGTTTCACATCGACAACGGCGTTGTGATACTCGGCCAGCGCATCAAGGTATTGGCTTTGAACCTGAAAAAATGTTTTCTGGCTATCCAGCACATCCAACAAACCGAATTTGCCGAACCGATAACCTTCGCTGATGGCATCGAACGCTTTTTTAGCTCCGGGCAAAACCTCGGCTTTGATCGAAATTACTTTTGCGTGAGAAAAAGACACTTCGCTGTGGGCCTTCAACAGAGCTTCCTGTATTCGCAATGCCTCTGCCTTTTTTTCTTCCTGAGCTTTGGACAGCCTGTGACGGGCTTTGGCAATGCCTCCCTGATTGCGGTTGAACCAGTTCAAGGGAACGGTTACACCAAACACCAAAGCGTTATCATCCGTTTGTTCCAACCGACGGTAACCACCGCTGAGTGTCAAATCAGGAATCGCTTTGGAATTCTCTACATCCAGCTCCGCCTGCCGATGGGCCAGAGCCGTTGCCGATCTAGAGAGGCGCAGATTGGCGGACAGTTCTGTTGCTGGCGGCTTGTCGGAAATTGCGAAAAAATCTCCCTGAGCCGAGTCGAACCGGGGTTCGGCGTTCCCCCACAGTACGGACAATTTCCTGCGGGCATTTTCCAGTTTCTGTTGGGCCCGTTCTTTTCCCATGCGCATATTGGCAAGAGCCACCTGCGCCTTGATTTTTTCTATCGCCGCAACCTTGCCCGCTGTGACTCTCTCAGAGACCGCATTCAAAAATTTTCTCGCCAGTTGCACTCCTTCGGCTGTTAAAGAAACTTTTTGCTGGGCTTTCAGCACATGAGTGAAAGCTTTCGAAACACGGGCCAATACTTCGAGGCGCTGGACTTCATAATCCCATCCGGCAATTTGTTTCGATAAATTGGCGGAACTTCTCCTAAGATCGCGCTTACTTCCCAACTCCAGTCGCTGGCTCAATTGAACCGTGGTTTCGGATTGGTCGAAGCCGTTAAAGTTTCCCGATCCCGCTACGTTTTCCACCTGCACATGCAGTTGAGGGTTAGAGACCAACCCGGCCTGTAGGGTCTCGGCTTCCCGAGCACGAACCTCATACGAAAAAGCCTTCAGGTCAGGGTTTTGCAACAAGACCACCGGTAAGACCTGGGTCAGAGTAATGGTCCCGGTTAAGGTTTTCTGTTGTTGTTCTTCTGCCCAGGAGATGACTGGTATAGAAAAGCTTAGAGCCAGACAAACCCCAAGGGTTTTTAACACGCGTTTCATCTGCTTTATCCTCGATGCTTTTCCGGCACATAAAAATCAAGCCCAGACGCAAACCATTACGCAACAGGCTTCATGACGCCGGAAATTTAAAAGGAACTAAATTTGTGGTGATGGGTTTAAAGAAACAACAAAGGGGGGGGCACGCGAAGAATTTGGACTTCTTCTAAAACGTAATTGGAATGAAACGGTTTCAGAGCCTATAGGAACAAAAACCAGGGGAGCGGAAAATTCAAAGTGTGAGGAATCCGGCGTAAAGACCAGCCCCTGCTTGAAGGACTTGGCGTTTTTAGCCAGGACAAAATAATCGGAATCGTTTTCACCCTCGTCCCGGGAAGAATGCGAATGGTGAAAATGGTCATCGAGTTCAGAATTGGAAAAATGCCCGCTAACAAGATGGGCATAAGCTTCCAAAGTCGCGGAATGATAGCGCCCCTGATGCTGATGAGCGCCTGCGCGTTCATCATGGAGATGCTCGGTTTCAGGATGATAATGAATGAACGGAAGCAAAGAGAGCGGAATAATGATCCCCAAAAATATCCACCTCCACAAACCTGAAATTTTCCTGTTCATTCGAAAAGTCATCAAGCGCACACAGCCCTGGCTATTACTTGTATATTCGGAAAGCATACTTATTACTTTAAACGAAACCGGCTAGCGGATTCAAGCGGATTCTTCCGGTTTTCTAATACATTGATGTGTTTGGGGGAGGAACAGGAGGGCCTTTCTTGCCGCAACCGACTACGCCGCCAAGAAAAGCCAGGATCACTAACAAAAGCACAATCGTTCTTATTTTCATATTCGCACCTGTGGTATCCCCGCCTTCATGCCTGGCACGGATGTTTTCTGCCCCCGGCGGCTCGCCGGCCTTATTTCAGTTTTTTCGTCAATCGGACAATTTGCGCCTTCACCTGTTTTTTTGCCGTCCCCCCGTGAACATTTTTCCGGTCCACTGAGTTCTTAAGAGCAATGTGCTCGGTGACATCCTTTTCAAACCGTTTGGAAATTTTGCGAAGTTCGCCCAACGAAAGGTTGCCGAGGGTTTTTTTCTCATCCAAACAGCAGGCGACGGTTTTTCCGGTAATCTCGTGGGCCTCACGAAAGGGAACCCCTTTCAGGACCAGATAGTCCGCCATGTCGGTGGCAGTCAAAAACCCACTGGCCTCCAGTTCCTCGTCTGAAAGCGAAGTGAACTTTGCCGACTTCATCATATCGGTGAAAATCTTCAGGCAGACTTTGATCGTATCCGCCGAATCGAACAGGGGTTCCTTGTCCTCCTGCAAATCTTTATTGTAGGCCAGCGGCAATCCTTTCATTAAGGTAAGGAGGGAAACCAGATTGCCAAACACGCGGCCGGATTTCCCCCGAATCAGTTCTGCTGCGTCGGGATTCTTTTTTTGCGGCATGATACTGCTGCCGGTGGTGAACGCATCGGATAACTCCACAAACCCGAACTCACTGGAATTCCAAATGACCAGTTCTTCACAGAATCGGCTGAGATGCATCATCAGTAGAGCCGAAGCGCTGCAAAATTCTGCGGCGAAATCCCGATCCGCCACCGCATCCATGCTGTTATGGGAAATTTCCGGAAACTTTAAAAGTTTGGCAGTGTATTGGCGGTCGATGGGAAAATTGGTCCCGGCCAATGCCGCTGAACCGAGAGGCATAACGTTGATCCTTTTGCGCGCATCCAGAAAACGGTCTTTGTCGCGAAGCAACATTTCCACATAAGCCAAAAGGTGGTGTGACAACAAAACCGGTTGTGCCCTTTGCAAATGTGTGTATCCCGGAATCACCCGATCGATATTCTTTTTGGCAAGAGCCACCAGAGTTTTGCACGACCGGTCGATTTCCTTTACTGTCTCATCCACCTCGTTTCGCAAATACAGACGGATGTCCAGGCAAACCTGATCGTTGCGACTGCGAGCGGTGTGGAGTTTGCCGGCGGCGGGTCCTATCATGTCACGCAGGCGGCTTTCGATATTCATATGAATATCTTCCAGCTTGTCGCTGAACTGGAACCGCCCCGCTTCGCATTCTTTTAAAATACGTTTCAACCCTTTTTGGATTTTCTGCGATTCGGACAGGGAAATGATTTTACAATGCGCCAGCATTTTGCAATGCGCGATACTCCCCTCGATGTCACAGGCGTAAAGCCGCTTATCAAAAGAAATGGAAGCCGAGAAGGTTTCCATCAACGCATCGGTCGATTGTTTGAACCGACCGCTCCATGGTTTTTTCATTTCGGAATTTCCTGGTTTAAGGTATTTCAAATTCAATGAAATTGCGTTCACTATCCCATTTCAGATCGGGCGATCCATAGTTCCTTCCATTTTCTTCCGTGCCTTTTTTGATCTCTTCTATATATGCGCCAACTGTCCTGCATTTCGCATAAAGTTCAAATCTATCATGGGATGCTGTGCCTGATTGCTTAGGGTTTTCTTCGAGAACTTTAATCCTAGCATTTAATCTGGTTTCCATGGTCATATCACCACCATAAGCCCTTGTTAGATGTTCATCAACATATCTATACCAAAAATCATTCATACTCCTACTCCTTTTTCTTTATGAAATAAATCGGACGTTCCGCATATCCTGGATATCTTCCCCATTGTTAAACGGGATGATGAAAAACTTTTTAATAGAAAATACTACTAACTTTTCCTCTTTTTCTCGTCTGAGCCGGCGATCACCACGGTGATTTCGCCTTTCCAGGTCCGTGTCAGAGTGGAAAGTTCTTTCAGGTTTCCTCGAATCACTTCCTCATACATTTTAGTCAACTCGCGGGCGACAGCCACCTTGCGATCTCCAAAAAACCGGTAAAGGTCTTGCAGCGTTTTTTGAATGCGGTTCGGCGATTCAAATAAAACTACGGTGCGTTTTTCATTCGCCAGATTCTCCAGCATCGTCGTGCGCCCTTTTTTACGGGGCAGGAACCCCTCAAAAACAAACCGGTCCATGGGCAAACCGGAAACAGTCAATGCCGCCAGCAGTGCCGATGGACCAGGAATGGAATAAATAGAAACCCCCTCTTCGATTGCGCTGTTCACCAAATGATAATGCGGATCGGAAATTCCGGGGGTTCCGGCATCTGAAACCAGGGCAAGGTCATCGCCTTTTTTGAGCCGCTCGACAAACTCCCTGCCTTTCTTAATTTTGTTAAAGCTGTTGTAACTGGAAAGGGGCGTTTGGATTTGGTACCTGTTCAACAAAATTCTTGTCCGGCGGGTATCTTCAGCCGCTATCAGGGAAACCGCATCAAGGGTTTCTATAGCGCGATGGGTCACATCACCCAAGTTGCCAATCGGGGTGCTCACTACAAATAAATTGCCCGCTTCCACTGACCCCGGTTGCACAACAGCCATGATTGAATATTTATTTTAGTCTCCGGTTTTGAAAAACTCAACTCTTCGTGCGGAAAATCAGGACCGATTTTCAGTTACCCTTTCGCGGACTGGCCGGAAACTTTCTTTTCTTTTTCTTCGGTTTTTACCAGAGGTATGATTTTATTTTCTTTTCCCGTCATATCGCAGGAACCGTCCAATACCCCTCCCAGCTCAATGTACAAAGCAGGGGACTTAATATTTCCCACCACCCGGCTGTTCGCATGAATCTCAACCTTTTTGGAAGCAATGATGGTTCCCTCTATACGGCCCATGCAGACAACCGTCCCCGCAGAAATTTCCGCGACAAGATGTCCCGTCTCCCCGACAACCAGCGTATCATCGGTGTGGACCGCGCCTTCAAACTTGCCATCAATGCGAACAGTCCCGTCAAAATATAACGATCCGTTAAAAACCGTGTCTTCGCTCATATAGGCTTTAATTTGCGTGTCTTCTTTTTTCATAATTTTCTCTCTCCACATGAGAAACCACCCGTCCCGTTTTAATGTTTTTGTTGACCAATCAATTCCTGGATGCGATCCAGATCGTCATCCGAGTAATAAGTCACCACCAGTTTGCCACCTTTTTTCCTTGGATTAATCTCAACTTTGGTCCCCAGCTTGCGCTCCAACTCCTTTTCCAAGTCCCTGATAAAAATATTTTTTTTACTGGCAGGGACGAGTTTTGTCAGCGCCGGTTGTTTTAACCTGTTCACCCGGCTTTCTGTTTGCCGTACCGTAAGATCCTGTTTGAAAATTTCTTTACGCAGAGCTTGCATTTGTCCGGCATTGTCCAGCCCCAGGAGAGCCCGGGCGTGGCCCATGGAAAGTCTGCCGGAAATTAAATCTTCCCTGATATTTCTGGACAGCTTGAGAAGGCGCAAAATGTTGGCAACCGTAGCCCGGCTTTTACCTACCTTTTTAGCGATCATTTCCTGAGTCAGGGCAAACTCATCGGAAAGGCGGGCATAAGCTTCCGCCTCTTCTATGGGGTTGAGATCCTGACGATGAATATTTTCAACGATCGCCAATTCCAGAGCCTGATTGTCGCTGACTTCGCGAATCAATGCGGGAATTTTTTTCAGTCCTGCTTTTTTTGATGCCCGCCATCGTCTTTCACCCACCACCAACTCATAACCGGTTTCGGCTTTTTGCACAATCACCGGTTGCAGAATTCCATTTTCACGAATGGACGTTACCAGTTCTTCCAGCTTGTCATCATCGAAATATTTTCTCGGTTGAAACCGGTTCGGTGAAATTTCATCAATCAGTAGTTCCGTTCCCAGGCTCGTTCCTCTTTCGACGGACTCAGGAACTCCCATTTCGAAGTCCGGGATCAATGCGTTAATGCCTTTGCCTAATGCTTTTCGGTTCATGCCGCCGAGCCTGGAAGTGAGGTTCGTTCATCGGTTTTAGATCGGGAAATAATTTCTTTAGCCAGTTCAACATAAGAATCCGCGCCGCGTGAGCGACCGGCATACAGCATGATCGGCTTGCCATGACTGGGCGCCTCGCTCAACCGCACATTCCTTGGAATGATTGTTTTTAGCAGGAAGTCGCTGAAATATTTTTGCACCTGGTCCTTCACCTGTGACGCCAGTAGGGTTCTGCTATCAAACATCGTTAACAAGATACCTTCCACTTTTAAATCCGGGTTGATGGATTTTTTTATCAGCTTTAAAGTTTTCAGCAAATGGCTCAAACCCTGAAGAGCATAATATTCGCATTGCATGGGAATCAGCACCGAGTTGGAAACAGCCAAGGCATTCAAAGTCAAAAGACCTAAAGAAGGTGGACAATCTATAACCACAAACTCAAACTCCTCGCGCACACCGTTGAGCGCAGTCTTCAAAACTTTTTCCCGGGCTTCTCTGGATACCAACTCGATTTCAGCGCCGGTAAGATCCACCCTCGAAGGAATGATTTTCAGCGTTTCAATTTCAGTGGAGCAAATGACTTCCTTTTGACTCGCCTCACCCATCAAGAGTTCATAAACCCCCCGGGAATTGGCATCAATCCCCAATCCACTGGAGGCGTTGCCTTGGGGATCAATATCGATCAACAACACTTTTTTGCCCGAAAGGGCTATAGAGGCGGAAAGATTGATGGCTGTGGTGGTTTTGCCCACCCCGCCTTTTTGATTTGCGATGCTTATGATTTTGCCCATGAAACCTCTTGAGAACAGTTCGGACAACCGCTTCAAATTACCATATTTTCAATTCTTTGCCAATATATAAATGATTCTTGGACCATTGTTTCACCAGCGAAACGCTGGACCCAACTGGCAATAGTCTCTCTGAAAACAATCTTTTTTTTGGCTGAGCCCTTGATTAGTTTCCTCCCGCTGGAGCGGGTGTTCCACGTGAAACATCCACTGCGTGGGGCCGACTAGCAATAGCTCTTTCTGGTGAGCAACAGTTTTTCTCGGCTTGACCAAGCGTGAGACCGAAACAACGTTTGCCCGCATGGTGAAGCTATTACCATTTATACCCCTGCGGGCGAATGTTTAGGTAAGTTATCACACCTGTGGCGGTTCGCCACTGTTTCACGTGGAACATTTTTCATAAATCAAGAGGCTTGAGACCAGTCCCTGATAGCTGGTTATGGTGATCTCGTCTTTTAAAGAAAGCTCGGATTCTGGCAGGGTTTCGTCGGGGGGCTTTTTCAGGACCAACCTGCCTCCAGCAACCAAAAACCTCTCACCCAGGGCCAGACACGGGTTTACACCTGATACAGCGCGAAATACGACTGCATCGAATTGACCTTCCTGTTGGGCCGGAATGTCTTCCGCCCTGGCATTGATCACTTCAGCCCGATCCAGCCCAAGCTCCCGGATGACCGTTTCCAGAAAACTACAGCGTTTTCGCTGGCTTTCCACCAAAACCAATGGCATTTCAGGAAAAATGATTTTTAAAGGAATCCCGGGAAAACCAGCACCACTGCCTATATCCATGGTCCGAAAATCGGGTTTGAGTGCCCGGCAATACTGCAGAGAGTCGAATATATGTCTTTTGAGGATGCTTTCAGGGTCTTTTTCTGCGGTGAGATTTATTTTGTGGTTCCACTTGACCAAAAGATCCAGATAGTGCTGAATCCGGGACTCCACGAGGCTAGAAAGCTCACTAGCGAGAGCCAGCCGGGGGTCCTGCAAAATATGTCCAATGGTACCTTGCATGGGAGGCCTTTGCATGGGGCAAAATGGCGTTCAGGAAGCAAGAATCTTTTTAAATTCCCGGGTAAGAATAGGAACGATCTTAAGCACATCTCCAACTAACCCATAATCGGCAACGGAAAAAATAGCGGCGTTGGGGTCAGAATTAATGGCCACAATGCATCGTGACGAAGACATGCCGGCTAAATGCTGTACCGCCCCAGAAATACCACAAGCGAAATAAAGGTCCGGAGAAACGGTTCGCCCGGTCTGGCCCACCTGGTTAGAATAGTCGCGCCAGCCATTATCCACCACAGGCCGACTGGCCCCTACCGCCCCACCCAGGACTTCTGCCAGGTCTTCCAGCAGTTTAAAATTTTCCGGCCCCTGCATCCCCAGTCCACCCGATACCACAATCCGGGCTTCGGTGACATCTAATTGGGAACCCACCTGTTTGACCAGTTCCCGGACTCGTTGGGAAAATTCCGGCAATTCGATTTCTTCCTGAATAATGTCACCCTGCCGGGAAAGCGGAGGATCGCGAAACACATTCGGCCTGAGGGATAGTATATGCGGTTTCTTGCCCTTGAAGCGGACAGTGGAATGGGCCTTCCCAGCTGAAACCGGCCGCACCGCCTCCACCTCACCACCGCTGACAGAAAGGGAAATACAGTCTGTCGCCACCCCTACCCCTAACCGGGCCGAAAGAACCGCTGACAATTCCTTGCCGTTATTGGTCGCCGGTAACAATAGATAATCGAATTCAGATTTTTCCAGCTGCCGCAATAAAGCGAAAGCATAATTTTCATGGACATAGTGCTGCAGATCGGGATGGGTGAGAACACGCACTTCATCGGCGCCGTGTTGAATAAAAAGATCAACCTCAAAATCTGCTGCATGGCAAAAGCAAAAGGCAACGACCTTTCCAGAGATCTGGTCCGCCAGTTTCCGGGCGGCGCTTAGAACCTCTAACGATACTGGTTTGGTTTTACCTTGGTCATGCTCGATCACCACAGCTAGGACACAGTCAACACTCACAAAAAACTCCGGAACAAAAAATAAATAGGGTGGCCGGCATCAAGGCGCCAGAACAAAAATAAAAATTGCCATTTTGGGCATAGCCCAATTAGCGCATTTAATGGGATTTAAAATCACAGTACGGTCAAGATTTTCCGGGTGGGCGAAACAGGGGAAGATCCAATATCCATTCAACCTCCCAGATTTCGCCAATGGTTCCCAGTCCGAGAAGAAAAACATATAGAACCAGGAGACCAATGCCAATCTGACCTTTATATTTCTGTGCCAGGCTTTTTAGTCCGCTGTCCGCGGGGGCAGGAGTTTCATTCATAGGGTATATTTTCTTATTTAAATGATTTTTTCCTCTTCACGCAGCAAGCGAACCAGCTCGCCGCTTATTTCTTCTTCAGATCCTTGCAGAATTATTCCCTTTTTTCGCTCCGGGGGCAAGCAGAGATTTTCCTCAATCACCCGGTTGTCACCAATGTCAAGCGTCTCAACATCAAGGGCTGATAGCGTTAAAACTTCTTTTTTCTTAGCGGCCATTATGCCTTTGAGGGAGGGCAGGCGAGGTTCATTCAGGCCCTTCTGGCAAGTCAACAGCAAGGGAAGCGGCAATTCGCGAACTTCGCTGCCGCCTTCAACCTGCCGGGTGATTTTAGCATTTTGAAAGTCGTCGGAGAACTCAATCCCCGTCACCACAGTGACGAAGGGAATATCGAGAAAAGTAGCCAGGGCCGGGCCGGTCTGGGCCCGATCCACATCCACAGCCTGCCTGCCGCAAAGAATTAAATCGTAGGGAATTTTTTCAATCGCGCAGGCCAAAACTTGGGCCAATGCATAAGAATCCAGTCCTTCAAATTTAGCATCCATCAAATGCACGGCCTTGTCCGCACCCATAGCAAGAGCTTTTTTAATGGAATCCTTAACTCCCTCGGGCCCCAGCGATAAAAGTGTGATTTCGGTATCCGGTTTTTTTTCTTTAATGCGCACCGCTTCTTCAATCGCAAACTCATCGTAGGGGTTGATGATGCGGGAACTCCCGGGGGAAACCACTCTTCCATTTTCAATCTGGATTTGAGCGGCAGTATCCAAAACCTGTTTAACACAAACGATGATTTTCATAATCCTCAAGCACAATTAATTTAATCTGGATATTATCGCAGAGGGCGGCAATTTGCAAAACCACAATATCTAGTAACCTTAACTATACGCACGAAAATAAAAGGAGAGCTACACGACGGGGAGTGGATCTGTCAAGCTGGGGCAGGGTTTAGCCTGGTTGCAAGGATTTCAAAATATCCTGAGCCTGTGAGGGAACATTCGATCAGGTTATTATATTCTTCGAAAGTTAACTTTAAGGCTTGGGCAATTTTTTCTGATTTCCCTTCGGAAAATAACCTGTCGTGATCGTTAGGAACCTTAACCTTCCCTACTATCTTGCCATTTAGTGAAATAGCAAATGTGGGGTGCGGACCCCTCTTTTTTCTTCCGGGGATTCTGACTTTGCTTACCTTTGACTTGATTTTAGAATTTATTTCTGACTCAAGGAAACGCTTTATCTTTTCCGCCATATTACGTTAAGCCAAGATAATGTCTTTAAGGTGGGATTTCCATTCTAATGGTTCTTGACCTAACTCTGATTCATCGGCTTCTTTAAGCCAGTCCCAAAGGTCAAGGATTTCACCCTTGAGTTCTTGCTCTATTTCAGGAATGGTATCACTGAATGTATGAAGGCTTAGAGGCTTGTAATACCCAGAGGGCCCGTCCTGCGAAAACTCTACAGTGACCATTATGGGGTCACTTAGCATGATACCTTCTCCCAAATCCTCAATTCGGAGAAGGAAGCCTCTTTGTGAAAAACTGTCCACTTCAGGGATGGGAGCGGTCACAGCTATCCCCGCTTGTTGTAGCAAGGCATTCCAACGCTGAGCATCATCAAGGTTTATGTCATTGAGAGTTGCTGGGGGCATGGTTTCCTCAATGTTTTTGTGTAGGTTGCTTTGGGGCTACAAAAGTATTCTCAAATTGCTGGATCTTGTCATCCAACCACGCTCTCATCGCCTTCATCATGTTATAATCCATCATAAGCCCTCCTTCAACCTCCCTAATAACTGATTCTGAGCTTTTTTTGTCTGAGAGCTCGAAACCCTTCTGCTCTAGTGAGTAGGTCTCTTCATCCGGTATAGGGTGTTTCTCAACAAAGAAATCCATATGCAAGAAACCCTTTCCAGTGAGGCCCCCGTAAATCCCATCTACATGAAAGTTTCTATACCCATGAGTTTTCTGGTACTTGAAGTGAACTTCTTGCTTGGGTTTTGTTTTATCGGTCATTTATGCCTTGTCGGATTAAGATTATAAATACATTACGGCGAAAAATCGGCTTTTCTAAACCCTATAATAGCGTGCGTCGCATCAAGAGAAACTTCCACAAAAAATGGAATAAAAGACACCTCTCTGGATACCCGTAGAAAAACCTGAAATAAAGTTGAATGGGGCATTGTAGAACAATTCCAGAACAGAATCAATATCGATGGGCAGAATGCCCATATCGCCCTCTATACTATTGAAGTTTTATAAAAAGTCCATGAATTGTCAAGCCTCCATTGTGCTATATGGTAAATAAGAGACAAATATAGGGGGGGTTTACCCCAAAACAAAGGTCATTTTTTTGAGGCCGGCCTTGAGGTGGTCGGAGAGGGCCTGGCTGCTGATCTTCATGATACGCGCAGCGAGTTTTTTCTTAAGCCTCCCATAAAACACCAATGAGACAGCCATCAACTGCCTGTCCGTCAATCCCATATCTTCAAGGTTCAAGAAACCTTCCTTTAAATAGGAAAACTCTGAGTGCGGACGGTAGTCCTGATATTCAACCCCGAAATTCTGGGCATTGCGGATAATTTCCAACTCATCAGGAGGAAAAAACCTCAAGTGATAGTCATTCTCCGATCCATAATCTATACCTTCATTTGTTTTGCAGGGTTCAGACATGCTCGTGATTCTCCAAGTATTTTAGAAATTGAGGACCATCATAAAAAATAAAATAGGAAAACCAGGGAGGCGGATCGGGCTCGAGCAAATCGGCAAAAAGACTGCGCGGCAAACCATCTGGCAAACCCGTCACGGGAACACCGTTAATAAAAACTTTATCCCGGGAGAACATCGTCCGCCAATATTCACGTCCTACCCTGAAATGAAACCACAGTGCCTTAAGCGAAGGTTCCCGACGGTATAAATAATTTCCACAATAAAGGCAATGCCAACCCACATCGGTTTCGTACAATCCCTTTCTACCGCAACCCCTTTGAAGAGTTTCTCCGCTTTCCAATACATAAGAAACCGGCAAACAAAGTTTGAGTCTTTTCCTGGCAGATGCGTTATGACCCGCAGAAGAACGTGTTATCCGTATCTTTTCCACAGTACCCCCCCCTCATAAATAATAGTGACCCGCTACCTGAAAAAATCTCAACCAACCCCCAACCAAACACATTCCCATCATTTTCCGGATAATTTTCGTTTACCGATTGCATTGTCCGGATAGGAATTGTTATAATTCCCAAGTCCCCAGCTTGACCCTTTGAGTTTTGTCCGGCAAATCCATATCGCAGGAAAGCCGGGGGCCATTCGTTTCGGCTATTTTGCACATTAAAATAACCATTTTGTAGTTGCTATAATTAATTGATAAATAGTGAATTATTTTATCTATTCATTTCCCCTCTTCTCAAAATACCTGATCAAAATGGTATAATCAGTGGAAAAGCAGAATTAGAGCCAGGCAATACTGCCAATAAAGAGACCTTTGCGTAAGTCGATAAAGCAGAAAAGCGAGACTGTTTCGCCGAAGAGCAAATTACAAAAAAACAGCGAATTCGGGATAAGGACATTATTCCCTTTTCTTATTTTTAATATAGGACATTTGTCCTCTTATGTCAAGAGCTTTTTCACTCCGCCATGCCAAAAACACGGGTTTGGGAAAGAATAGGGTCTTTGCCGGGGAACAACAACCTTGCCGATTTTTGTCGAAAGGTTGGCTTGAATTATGAAAAATTCAAGAAGAGCCATAGGCGTAACAATGGACCTCCTGATTCTATAACCCTGGAAAAAATCGCCAGGCATTTCAGGCTGGATCTGGGATGGCTGATTACGGGCATCACTTCTTCCTCTCCCCTTAACCAGAGAATTGGTAAAAAGCTCAAACGTTTGAGAAAAAAGAATGGCTGGTCCCTTGAAGAAATGGGCAAGCGCGTTTCTCTCTTTCCGCAGGTTTTACAAAACTACGAAAATGGAAACTGGTCCATCTCCCCTGATTTGCTCAACGACCTGGCAGAAAAAATGAATATTCCGCCGAACGAGTTTTTGAAGGAGGGGGACACGTTTCCAGTGCAGGTGCCGGAATTGAAAATTTATCAACCCAGGAGCATCGCAGAAGCTCCAGCCATTAAAGGGGAAGACTATATCTCCATTCCTCTCACGGCCTCTTCCATCGCCGCCGGACAACCCATCATCCAGGAAAATAATATTGAGGATTATGTTCTCCTTCATATACGGGCGGCAGGCAAAAAGAAAAATCTGGTGGCCAGTCGGGTAGACGGGGATTCCATGGAGCCCATGTTGCACTCGGGCGACATTGTGGTCATTGACCGGGACGACAAAAAATTATTGAAAAACCGCATCTTTGCCATCTTCTATGATGAGGGCTTAACGGCAAAATATGTGGAATCCCAAAAAAACCTGTTAATTCTCAGGCCTATCAACCCCAATTCTCAGGTACAAATCATCAACCTCAACGAACATCCCGACCCCATTGTCGGTCGCGTTATTGGTGCCTGGAAAGAGCTTTAAACTCCTTCCACAATCCAGACAATTTGATTTTACAATTTCCGCCTCGGTAAGCCATAATAGAGGCGCGGAGGTGCTCACTTTTTTAAGGGCCGGGTATTGCTTCTTTCTGGTAATAAATGGTCACCACAATCTTATCCCCTGCGACAACCGATCCGACTTGAGTAAATTTTAAACCCAGCCGGTCGGACACCAAAAACCCAATTGAAGAACCTAAAACCGTTTTCCCAAACTGGCTTCCGTCCGTTAAGGTTCCGGGGTTGGTCTGGGCCGTTCCATTTTTCAAAACATCGACCTTCATATCCTGGCCGGTGGGAGCGATTTGCGCAAAAAGGCCTATAGCCTTTACCGTAATATTTTCCGCTGGAATAAATCCATCAAAAAATACCATTCCATTGGCAGCCGAATCGAGAACGGGAACGGTAAAACAAAACAAATTCCCAAGATCATCCACCGCCTCGGAAAAGTCGGAATACTCATTTTCCCAATTTAAATCTCCGGCGGAGGGAATTGCAAGATTCAGGTTCATTGTAAAAGTATTAGCCATAAAACTCCTTTCCAAAATTTAAATCCAAGGCCGAACCCCCGGCCGGTATGAATCAAAATTCTTTAATTTATTTCCGCGCCGCCAAAACCCGAGTCCCCAAAACCCTGCAGCCCAAATCCCGCATTGCCGACAAGTCCGCGCATTTGCCGGGCAATTACAGGAACCGTATCCATACGTTGGGCGATTCCCGAGCCAATAGACCTACCGGCACCTAAAACCATGACTTTGACATTTTTCAATTCATGCGTGGGAGGGTTGACTTCAAGAATATCGCCCCGCTCAATCTCCATATTATCCAGCAGCAATTCAATCTCATAAACATCCCGGGGAAACCCGCGTTCCTGCAAATAAAATAAAGCCAGATCCGCCGCAAGGACCTCGGTCCGAATCCAATTGAACTCAAAATCAGCCGGCTTTTCCTTTTGCCCAAACTGATTGATCGATTCAACATCATTGGCGCTTTCCACCGATTTATAGCCCTCACCGGACCAGTTTTTGCGATATCTCAGATCGATTTTATTCACCACATCCTCAATAGGATTACGCGTGGATTTAAACCGAACCTGGTTTTTAGAATCCAACAAAACCATATTGTCCAAAATGATTTTATCCGCGATGGTGCTGGTGTTCACAAGGTTTAATGGACGAAACAGAATTTTTGCCAATCCCAAATCCCAATAAAAAAAAGAACGGCTTTCCTTGCCCCATTGATTCCAGAGTTCGCGGGCTGAAACCTTATTGACTATTATCCCGGCCAGATAATAACTGGAAAACAAACCTCCGGCCTGATCCAGAGACGCAGAGTCCAGGACCGAACTGCCAAAATTTAACGCTTTGAGAATTGACCATTTGTAAACATGATCCGGTCTTTCAACAAGGGAGTCGGCAATCCCGGTCAGGGTTCCACTGGAATCATCCTTCACACCCTGGATATCAGCGCTGACCTCATCGGTGAACTGGATTCGCCTCCGGGCATACTCAATTTCATAAGCAAGGTGAACGATAAAGGCCGTGCGGCCATCACTGGAACCATTGTATTGAATTTGGGATTCCCGGTTGGTGAACCAGTTCCAGTCCCCGTTCACATGGCTGGTGATATCAAAAAAATCAACAACACTGCGAGTGGCTTTTTCAGCCGTGGAATTAATCGCCGGGCTGGAAGAATGTTGAGTTAAGGAACCCGTTTTTGAGGTGGAAACATTGGTCCCTTGCGTACTCACGCTTAACGGTGCATTCATGGTCACGACCCGCGTGGCAAAAGTCACCTTAAAAGTAATAAGTGTCGCGTTGTGAGTGAGACGAATGGAGTTCGTGTCCGTATTGATGTTGCCGCCTGTGGTGTAGGTCTGCGTCGTTCCTTGCCGTCTCCACACTCTGTAGTCATCAGAAGGACTTCCGCCACTGTTTTTCGCATAGACATCCACCGTGCTCGGACCAGAAATCGTACCGGTCCATTCAAATCCAATTCCATACTCCCCCGTTGCCCAAGTGCCCGGACCCGGATCGGGAAAAGTAATAATATGTTGTTGTCCGCTCCCTAAGCTGATCGTCAGCCCGCCGATCCCGGATAGAGCACTTTGCGTTATCTTTGGAGGAAGGGCTTCGGTATGCTGATGTTGTGGATCGCTGATGGGAAACCCAAACGAATCCAAATGCGTATGAGTGATATCCGTCGTCCCGCTTGAGACCACCACATCGTCCACAGCCGGGGCAGATAAGACGCCGACTTGGCCCACACCGGTAACATGGGCCGTCATACTGTCATTAGGAAGTTTCTCCTCAACAAAATGCTCGACCCGCAAAAGTACTTTACCAATGGTTCCAATATTAGCCAGGGAATCGGTTTGCCGTAACGATAGAACATTGGTGCTCTGGTTAATTTTAGCGTAAGTGGTAGGACTATTGGGAATGTTGGCATTGGTGGGATTGATAGCAGTATTCCCCGCGCCCACTACATCGTTCTGCGCCTGTAAGAATTTGGTATCGATGGAATCAGATTTTTTAGGCTTGGAAGAAAATACCACTTCCCCTTCAGCAACATCTACCAAAAATTCTCCGGAATCGGCCAGGTGGCCCCCAACCCTGATATTAGTAATACCCTTAATAGGATAATCGGGATCGCTGAACAAATAACGATGGTCTGTCACCTTCTCGAGAACCGCGTCACCGCTATAATGAAATTCGTTGATCCCGGAACAGCCCAAAAACTGAGTGGAGTTCAAACTGGTGAAACTGATTTCATCATCATTGACGATAACCGTCCCGGACGCCGGAAAATTAGCGGTGGAAGAAACATCCAGCAACGTCCCACCAGGAATCGCCACCGAAGTTAATTGGGTTTGTTGTGATTTCCGTACCAAAGTCCCGGGAGCTTCATCGACATTTCCAATAACGATGGGCCTGATTTTTCCAACCGATTGTTCGGGAGCATTAGGGTAATCAGCAAGGGTAAGAGTATTGCCGATCACTGTGGCACCATAGCCCTGAGATATATCCACCAGGTCAAAAATACAAATCGCCTCGTCATATTGGATCGGGTCTCCAATGCGAGCAATAAAAAGGACGCCAAGATCCGCATCGGTCAGCCCGTCACCCGCAAACCACTGGTAAAGAGTCACCACAGCCGATTCAGGGGGACGATGGCGAAACAAGTTTGAGAATCGGGCCACCGGACTGAACAAGTCCACCGGCGCATTCACCACGTTCACCGTGAGGTTGGGGTAAGAATTGCTATCGGTTTGATCGGGAGATACCAGTCGGTCAAGGTTTCCCATATCATTCACCAGCGGATACCAATAAAGAGAGTTGATCGTGATCCCTTCCCGATCGGTCAGCCTTAACGTTAACGCCGGCAAACCATTCATGGCAGGCCAGTCAATTTGTAATAAATTGACCGGCGCATTGGTCTTGCTATTTCTCGAAGTGTTAAATCCGGATGTAAAATCGGTTCGCATGACGAGTCAGAAAAGTAAATGTTAATAAAAAAGTTTGGCTGCAAGTCCCACTGACAAGGGGGATTTAGGGGGTTGCCTTTTCATCCAATCGGGTCCTTGCTCATAGCCATCAACTCCAGTTTGTCGTCAATGCCTATCTGGCTTGAGTGAATCCTTTCATCAATCTCCCCCCGCACCCGATTTTTCAGAATTTCCATCAACCGTTCTTTCCAATCCTCCCTCTCTCTCAACTGGGCATAAAATTCAGCTCGAAGGGGAACCGATTTCCGGAAAACAAAAGTATCCCCTTTATAAAAGACCCGGATCGGGAACAATTGTGTCTGCCCCACCTGCTGAATTTCCTCGCCATCCACCACAAGGTTGAAATCCTCAGGCCGGCACTGGCTCCAATCAATCATATTTATCTCCTTTATTTATTTACGGAAAACCTCCACCCACTCGGCGTGACCAGCGTGACGCTGGCCAGGCAACGCCCGGTGGTGATTGGGCAAAGATTTCTCAGGCCCAGACAACTTTTTGCTCGCCTGAAAGAGTTATTGCAATTTGCCCCCGGCAGCTACGCCGGTTCTTTCCTGAGATCAATAGTCCCGGAATATTTGCCAAAGAGGACCAGCTGAAAATTTAATCCGTTCATCCACCGTACGGTGTGCAGGGTTGCATTCTGGTCCTCCAATTCAAAGGTCTTGAATGATTTTTTAACGGTATCAAAAAAGGTTTGGGCGCTGTCTCGGTCAGCTTGGTTGATTCGGGAAAAATTAAACTGAAAGGTCTGGCGCTGGCCACCCTTCTCCTGCACATAAAGCGTGCCACCGGCAGTGACCGAATTGATCTGTTCAGGATAATCCAGGACCTCCCCCGCCGGGTACTCCGGCTGTGTAACAGGCACCCATTGCGCCGTCGGTGCGGACTTTGTCGGATAATAAAAACCAAAACTCATAAAACATTCTCCAAATCACTATATAAAAAAACTTCTTCCAATAAAAAACCATGGCCCGGTCGTCATTGCGAGGAGCCAAAGGCGACAGCGCAATCCAAAAATACCCTTGCAGGGCATGAAGGCTAATGAGGGAATATCACAAACCTGGATCGCCGCGCTTCTTACAGTCGCTCGCGATGACGCACAGGATGGCAACCCAGCCTAGCGGCTAATCGATTCGGCGGTCGAGGCGTTTGAGTTCATCACGCATCATAAAAGCCATATTGCGAAACTCCTCCCGGTCGAGCTTGGCGCCGTTGGCGACATTGAAGCTGAAATTAAGGTTTTCAATGCTCATCCCGCTGGAGCCGCCACGGCGAAAATCTTCTGCCTGGGTTTTGGGGAGAACCGCTTCATCCTTATGGATAAGGGCCGGCATGTCCCGTGGAACCCGGTCGATGCCGCTGGCAAAACTGGGAAGAGCGGGTTTAGCCGGGGAGAATCCCACCGACTTGTTAAACCCAGTCAGGTCCGGGCTCGATGTCAGAAATTCCGGCAATCCATCATCAAAAAAGGAGTTGAATGGATCGGACGAGGACCGCCCAGGCGATTTTGAAAAATTTAAAACAGCATCCACACGTTCGGTGACGATCGTCTGGGTGATGGGAGACTTAAACATTTCTTCCAGTTGCTGGCGAATTTTTGCGCCACTTCCCGTGGCGTTATCCAGCAAATCAACTTTGAGCTGGAAGTCCGGCGGATTTCTTAACGGCTCAAGCGCAGAAGAAAATCTTTCCAGTTGAAAGATCGAATCTTCGGTGATTTTAGGTTCAATTAGTTTTTGAGCCTCCAACGCTTTCAGTGATTCCTCGACATCATTCAAAAGTGACGCCAAAAATGCAGCGTTTAAACCTACACCTAAAATAACCGCACCAAGTCCAGCTAATGGAGCGTTTAATGTTGCTAAGCCAGCTAACCCAACAGTCAAGCCAGCTATGGCGGTAGTGACCGCAAAAGTATTCCCTTGTTTCAAGCTTTCCCAAAAGTCAGCCACAAACTTGCTGGGGTTTTCCAAAGACTCACCAAACCGGGTGGCCTCTTCCTGTGACTTTATCAGGCTCTCATTCATGCGGTTTATGGAACTCTCGAGTTTTTCCACCGATTGCGAAAATAATTCAACATCATCCTGAAAACCACCGGGTGCCAATGCTTTGGGGAACGAGTCCATTACTTGAAAGGCGTCCTCAGCGCATTTTTTTACGATTTCAAATGCCTGACAGGCTTGCGCGCTGAACTGGTCTTCAAACCCGACTGTTATTTTTGCACTTACATTAACCGGACTGGCCATATTTAAATTCCCTTAAAGAATAAAATTGCTATAGCAAATTTAATGTTAGAATAACTGCACTTGATTTATAAAGAAGCAATAAATGTTACCGCTAAAATACTCTTCCGCACCTGAAAGAAGGTTCTAACAAATGGCCCTGTTCCCCTGTCCGGAATGTGACAAACAAATCAGCGACAAGGCATCAACCTGTCCGCATTGCGGCGTACCTATTCGCATAAAAAAAAGTTTTTCTGAAATGACCGGGTCAGAAAAGATTCTAAAAGTATTATCTTCATTAATTATCTTTTTATCCATCTCTTTTGTTTCCGCCTTAGGACTTTATTGGGTGGGAACTCGCATATTCGGCTTATAGTTCATCCTGCCCCTATTTCCTATAGACATGCACAGGTTTCAAATGCCTGACAGGCTTGCCCGCTGAACTGATCTTCAAACCCAACTGTTATTTTTGCGCTTACGTTAACTGGACTGGCCATAATTAAATTCCTGAAAAAGAGATTCGTTAAAACTGTTAATCAGCTATGCTAAAACCCGTAAACCAATATGGAGAAACAGCCATGGCTCTGATCCCCTGCCAAGAATGCGGAAAAGAAATCAGTGATAAGAAGGTAATCCCCCCTTCCCTCTCACCCTTAAGGTGAAAGAGAAAGAGGAGGCCCGTCAAGGAGGAGGGTAAATCACCCCAGCCCCTCGTGATATTGTTCCAAAGCCCTCGTGCCCGGCACGGGTACTTTAAGAAAGAGGGGTCCATTGAAATCCCCCTTATCAGGAGGAAGCTATCTATTTGTACAATTTATCGTCACCGGTCGCTGACCGGTTGTTCATTGGCCCTCCGCCGAGGAGTTCCAGCAGGGCCAGGGCTTTCCATTCAGTAATACCCAGATCATTCTTCTCAAAAGGATAGCCACCCTTTTTTAACAACAGAAGGTTTTCCAGATACCCCACCCATTTGCCGAACCCTTCAGAGTAGCGGTTGAGAATTTTTCGTGCCGGGTGATTTTCGATATTCCATTGCGGGTCATCCGTTTCCTCGTGAACCCGTTTTAGAAAATTCTGGTACTCTACTTCCAGTCCCGGCACATCGTCCTGGAAGTAGGTGATCAGTTTTTTAGCGTGGCGTGTTCCAAGTTGGCGGAGGTTCCCTCAAACACCATGGCCGCGGCGCATTTGAATGAGGCCTGGACATACTTTTTCCAGTTTGGAATCGAAGGAGTCAAAGGTTTTTCCTCGCCTGTAGCAGGGTCGGTAAAAACAACCTCTTCTTCGCCCTCTTTGGTTTTAACTTTTATATCCATTAAAATTGTTTCGATGAACTCGATGCGCGCCTGCGAGGAGTGGTCATCGACATTGCCGGGAGAAACAAACTTAAACCGGTTTTTCTGGAACTGGCAATACTCTTCGGTCGTATAATCCCGCAAAACCAGAACAACGGTCGCCCCGCAATAAGGAATTTCAACTTTTATAACTCCCGGATTTATATTGATTGCCATTCAAACCTCCATTTTGGGTCATCCAGAGTCTGTCGAAGGATGTACCCTTCGATAAACCCAGGGTGACAATTAGTAAATGCTGAATCAAAGCAAGTACCCTGTTTGCTCATTGATTACTTTTACGATCACCGACCCGTAGGTCGTGTCTTCCAGCACCTGAAACTCGGCGTTCACCGTCAGCACTTCTCCATCCCGATCCTTTTTGGCTTCTTTATAAACAACCTTGGGAAAAATAAGATCACAGGAATAATTGAACGAACCGGATCCCCCTGCGATCACCGCTCCGGTAACGGGAATGTGAAACACATATTCGGTACCGTTGACCAGCCCGGACTTGTGGCTATCGTCCTGCATTTCCAGAGTCGCGTTTAAAGTTTGCTGGAACCGGTCGCCGCGTTCTGCTCTCGTTACATATCCGGAACTGTCGCCCATTTCGTAAAAGGTTTTTACTTGGTTATCCATTGTCCAGTCAAAGGAAAGCAAATCTGCTTTGAATGATGTCGGCGAACCAACAACCGCAAGATCTCCTCCCGCAACCGAGCCTGAAAGAGAACCGCCTCGATTGAAATTGACGTCCCCATATCTTAAATAAGATTCCCCAATCACGGTGGGTTTGGAGTCGGCATTGGGTTCTTCTTTGCCCATGCCGCCAAACTGCGCCTCAAGTTTGACAAAGTCGCCCCTCGACCCGCTGATTTTGACGGATTTGCCGAACAATCCGGTAAAACGCTTGTTGGCGATTCCGTCATATTCCACCAAGGTCACAGAGGGCAGGGTAATATTGGCCAGGTCGCGCTCCATGAAATGCCGATAAACAGTGGGATCGTTGACATCATCCGGCTGGTCGGTGGTTACTTTTCCCATAACCAGTGCGAGAAAATAAGCCATGTTATGTGGCATGGCACGCTGTTGATGGGTGCCATCCAGTTTCCAGTTCAAAACTTCCTGAATCGACGGCTCATTGAGTCCGGTGGTCTCGTTTTCATCCGTCTGAACCTCATTCGGTTGCACATCGGTGATGGGGCCTTCAAAATTGAAAGCGGTGGAAATTCCTGTCGGGGTTCCGTAGCTAACTTCTTTGGCAGTGGAAAATCCACGCCATCCTGTAGTGATACGTTTCGTCGTCATAAAATATCCTCAGAGTCTATTGCTCCTGCTATTGATGTTATGATTAATTAATGGAGTTTCTAATAACTTGAATTATTGATGAATCGTTAAAAGTTTACGGTCAATTCAATTTGGGCTGTGGTGATGGAAATAAAATAATAGTATTCTCCCTTTTTAAACTGTTCTTCGGTGGTGCTGACCTCCCGGACAAAACCTCCGATGCCCAGATCGTCATTGGAACTTTTTTGTTTATCCAACACTCTTTCTATATTCGCCACCAGGGTATGATGAGCCGCCAACCCGAATTGGGCGTCCCTCTGCCGGGTCACGGCGATCACCTGCGCCGGAACAGTTTCACGAATCTCGTTAGTAGCTCCGGGCTCCTGTTGTTTGGCCTCTGCGTTAGGCACCACCGCGATGGCGGGCAGGTCGGACGGGGCAAAAAACCGCGCGTCCTTCTCATCCTGAATGGAAAATCCACGTTTATGAGTTTCAAGGGTTTTCACATTGGCGGAATTGCCTGTCCACGCGTCGTTTTCCAGGGTGGTTTTAATGGCATTGCCAAGAACGGTATAATCGGTCACCGAATCTCTCCTTTAATTATTCAGGTCTCTCTTAATTAAATTTCCGCTTGAGGGCGGACTCAAAAGTCTTTCCGATGTCTTCAGCCGCCTCTTCGGTTGCCTCACCCAGCACCCGGAATGCTGGAGTGCCAGGGTGTTTGACTTCTTTTACGGGATGTTTCGCCCCCGGCCAGAACAAAAGTTTATTTCCCTTGGGTCGAATAATATGCGGGCGGCTGCCAAACTCAATGATTCCCGCCACGGGCGAGTTGCTTTCCAGCTTTGAGGTGAAAGACCCGCCCCCATCCAGAAAACCAGATTTAATGGATCGGAAATAATTGCCCTTGCCTATATTGGGTTTACGGGTTGTGGATCGGACCCTTGCCTTTGCCAGATGCCCAGCGCGGAGCATTAATGTGCGAGCGGTCTCACGTGTTGCCTCTTTCACGCCTTGTGATAAATGCAGGAAACAGGTCTTTATCTTTTCAAACGAATCAAAACGAAGAAAAATAGCCATCAAATCAATTATATTTTGAAAACTCGATAGGGTTCCCACAGAACCATCACAGCGGGTGGAATGGGTACGCGGTTCAATTCTAGCAGTCCAGAAGTGGATTCATTGGATTCATACAGTTTGGATTTGTTGGCGAACAACAGTTTGACCCATTGCAGAATGCCCTGTTTGATCGTTTCCGGAACTTTGGAGGCATCCCCGAAACCGGCCACGAATTTTATTTCCAGCGCATTCATTGCTCTTAGAGCATTAGGCCAAGTCTGTCCATCATTTAAGCCAACTCGACCGGGAGTGGACACGCCGTCTACCAGATATTTACTGGCATCGAAAGTGCTGACCGTATTGGCGGAATCATAGGATTTAATATCAACTACCAACTGCAAAGGTGAGAGCGGGATGGGAAGCATCGTGCCTTCCGGCGCCCAATCCAGCCACAAGGTCCAAGTCTGGGTGATGAACAAACGTCGGGTCCAGGTTTCGGCCTTTTGCCGGATAGCGGTAACCAGAGAATTGATCAACGCGTCATCATCGCTATCCGTAATACGCAAATAGATTTTAGCCTCGGCCAGAGAAACCGGCTCCGAAACAGGCGGAACACTTATTATTAAAGCCATTTTATTTTTCTGTTAAGGTTTTCGTTTTTTTACAGTGTTTTTGTTTTCAGGGGCCTTGCCCCGGTCTTTCGTTGTCGGTTTGGTGACCTTGCGCGCCCAGCGTTGTTGAATGAAAACACGCGCTAACTCATCCGGAACATCCACCATTTCACCACTGATATAAGTGTTGACGGCGATTCCATCCGGAGAACCTTGCCGGGTTTTGAGCATTTTAATTTTCATAAATAATGTCCAAAAAAATTCCCCTTCCCCTCAAATTAAAAAAGGGAAAAGGATTGATTAGTTGACAGGTGCCCGATGCGGGATTCCTCTCAGCACCAGACTGGCGGCCTGGGCCCCAATGGTAGCGCCGGAAACGGTCAATACCGCACGTAGATAACGCTTCGTGCCTTTATATCCTACACGTTGATTGGTGTCAGAAGCTAAATCGGACAACAGTCCCTCCTGGTCGATCGAGGCTACATCCATCCAGTTAGAATTATCATCCGACTCTTCAATCTTCGGGGTATGGGTTCCGTCCGTAACCGTGCCGACACTGAAAACAACGGCAGAACCTTCGAAGCCCTGAAGGTCAATGCCCAGTCCGTTAATAGTTGCGGTGTAATCATCCGGATTAATGGAGTTGACCGCGTCTATATGGTTTTTGAGATCTTTCATTATTTTCTCCGAAAAGAGTTTTATTTTTAACCCCTCCCCGCCTCCCCTTGACAGGGGAGGAGTTTAAAAACTTCCCCCTGGCAAGGTCGACGTGATATTTTTCCTAAATCTTCGTGCCCCGAAGGGGTATTGAGGGGGTTAGGTTTTTTTATGCGGCTGTTTTCTGGATGGCGAAGGCTTCAAAGTTAGCCACATCACCACCAGTGCGCTTCGTGGTATAAAACAGCACGAAAGGTTTGGAGCTGAAAGGATCGCGAAGAACCCTCAATCCCATCCGGTCAACAATGGTATAAGCCTGCCTGAAATCCCCAAACGCTACAGACATGGAATTAGCTGCCACTTGCGGCATATCTTCCATGCGCTCAATCGGATGACCCAGCAAGGTTTGCGGTTCTCCCTCCTGAAACCCCGGTTGCCAGATGTAAGAACCGGCAGAGTCTTTCAGCTTGGAAACTTCTTCAATAGCACTTCGTGACATCAACCACCGGGCATTGGGAATATATGAACCCTTCAAAGTGTAAAATAACGAGCGCAGGCCATCAGCGGTCAAAGAGCTGGCATTTCCGGAATTGACCTGTTGCACCTGGCCGGGATTGGTAGTGCCTGGCAAATAAGTCAATATGCCGCGCGGTTTTCCGACACCATCCCCATTGATGAAGGCGGAGTTTTCGATGCGCACCATCTTGTCGGCAATTTTTACCGACAACCAGGACTCGACATCAATACGTGAATCATCCAGTAAGGTCTGTGTCGCTTTCGGCATTGCGTAAAGCTCATGCACAGGAATTCTCCGTACGCCAATCTGCGGAGTACTGGTTTCAGGGCGGGCAGACCGTTCCGAAGCCCATCCACTATCAGCTTCGTTAAGGTCTTCAGGAATTTCCAGAGCATCGGTTGAGATGGTCTCAACCGTAGCAATATTGCGCATGGGTGAAGTTTCATAAACCTTTTGAATGGCCTGTTGAGATATTTCCGAAGTCATCCAATACCCGCCATCCGGATCGCTGTCGGTGGCGAGAAGTTTGATTTCCTGTGGGGTCAAAAACCCTTCTCCCTTTCTGAGGTAATGAATCACGGCTTCTTTTCTTTCGCTGGAAAAGGGCTCCGTCTTATCGCTTTCGTGCTTGCCCAGAATCGGGCGCTCTAGCTTGGTTTCTACCCGCTCAAGTCGTTCCTTAACCTCAGCCAGCTTTTGGATCTCTTTCGCCACACGATCAACCTGCTCCTCAAGAACAGGATCGGCATAACCCTTTTTCTGGATTTCGTTCAAGCGCTGATCGTTTTTTACCTTATGTTCTATAAATGCCTGATTGAGTTCCTCAACAAGCTGTTTAATCTCTTCCATTTCAATCTCCTTCAATAAAAAAAACCCTCACCCGGCCCCTTACGAGAAGACCTTATATAATAGGGAACAAACACGGTATAAATTGGCCCGAGGAAGGTCTAAAATTAGAAATTCGAGGTTAGTTCAGGGCTCCCTTTACAGAGCTTAAAAGTCGGCACAGGGACAGCCGTAACGGCTCCCAGTCCGGGATATCGGCTCCCATTTTCAATCTACCCGAGTGGGCAAAACCCGGCTCGTTGCTTTTAGAAAGGAGTGATTTAAAATTAATGATTGCCAGTTGGGTTTGTCGTTTGTCCAACCCCACGGCATTTTGCAAAAACTGGCCAATCAATTGTTCTTTCGCTTTTACGCTGAGCACTCCCGCCTGCGGGTTCATGGGGAACGTGACAACGCTGTATTCCATGAGCTGGATTTCCTTCAACCGGCGAATGTCGGGGCGCTTCCGGTCCGGTTCCTCCTTGATCGTTCTAAATCCGATAGAAAGCCCTGTGCGTCCGCCGATGCTCTGTGCCATTTTCATGAGGCTATGGCGTTCCCGTGCCGCACTGACATTGAGATCAAGCAGTCCGCGCACGAACAAACCACGCTCGTCTTCATGCGCCTGAACGTTCCAGCCAATCTGCCGAGTGGGGTCATGATGGTCAAGAATAGGGATGCGCCCCTGGCTTTCCTTCAGGGTTTTTTTATAAGCTCCCTTTTCCACCACATCCCCGCCCAGGTCGACAGACCCAAAAGTGGAAGCATAGCCGGAAAACTCTCCGGCATCATTCAGCGCATCCAGCTTAAAAGGAAACGATTTAATTTCTTTCATGATGATTCACTCCTTGAATTTGGACGGTGGTTAAGCAAAATCTTATCCCCGTCGGCCACATCATCGAATCCAACCATGCGGCGTTTTTCGTTTACCGTTAAAAATTCGCTTTGATTAACCCGGTTCCACAACGCTTCCTGGTCTTCCGACAAAGCCTCAATACCGTCCTTGTCGTAGTCCAAAATCAGATTTTCGCCGAATCGCGGAACCAGCCAATTATTAAAACCATCGCGAAGCCGGTTGAGAAATGGGCAAACCACTTCGGTATATAAAGCCTTGCGCGCTTCCTTGCGGTTCTGGTACGTGGCCGGACCCAGCCCCACCAACTCCGGAGGAACATTGAACACCTGCGCCACCTGGAGAGCGCTCATTTTCAGACCTTCAATCCAATCCATATCTTTGGGGGAAATCCCCAACTCTTTCCATTCAAGATCCTGTTCGAGAAGCAGAGGTTCGCGGGCATTGTTGACTCCCTGAATCTGCCGTCGCATTTCGGTTTTCAAGCGGTCAAACTGATCGTCCGTCAGGCGTTGCTTGCAGGTTAATGCTCCGGAAGGAACCGCCGCGTTCTGCAACAGCGATGCATTCCATTTATCGCCTGAGTTGAGTTTGTCAATGGCCAAAGCCGCAACCTGAACCGGAGACAAACCATACCAGTCATCAAGAGGGTTAAACAGTTTCAAATGTAATATTTGCTCACGAGGGAACTCCACCTTCTGTCCGGATACCGTATACTCATAACCACCGACATAATGAACCACATCGGGAATGACTTTCATCCGATCGGGCCTGAGAACATAAAGTTCTTTAGGTAAACCGGAAGGACCACCACTGGGCGGACCTACAGACTCCATATAAGCATTTCCGGAAAGATAGAGATGGCAGACCATGGATTCAATCAGTTCATATTTTCCCTGGAGCGGATTAGGCCGGGCAATCAAATCAAGCAGAGGATGCTGAGACACCTCCCGTCGTCCCCCATCGGGCAATTGCCTGAATAAAACCCAGGGAATGCCAGCGCTTGCCGAAGCAATCTCTTTAACGCAGGAAAACACAACACTGTTCTGGGTGAACCCTTCTTTTGCCAAAGAAGCATAATCGGTTTTGCTGGAGACCCCCTGCCCTGCTGGCAACCATAAGGTCATAGCCCGGGTCACCGCGCTTTCTTTTTTCTGGATGTTTTTGAACCAGTCGATAAATTTCATAATTTAATTGTTATTTTTTTAATGGAACTCAGCGAGAATTGGATAGTGAAACACCTATGGAGTTTACCCATTATGATAAAAACCATAAGAAATACCTGGGTTACAGATATCTTTAAACCGGTTTATCTTTTCCTGCTGTATCAAAAGTTTTTCAATAATCGGATCGTTAATGTATTCCAGAGGTGTGGAATCTGAAGAACCACTAAAAACATTTTCGGTGTCGAATGATTCAAGAACCGTTTTCTGATATCCTGTTTTCAATTTATTTTTCTCCATAAAAATTTAAAAACACATAAAAGGACCTTATGGATCCGGGAATGCTGTGGTTTCCACTTCATAAGTCAGGTCAGTCGTGACAACCAAATCAGCGTGTTTTTCAAAAAGAACTTCATCAAAGTTTCCGGCCATACCCGTATTAGTGAGCCGCCCACCTACTACAAATGGAAGAGACGCGTCAACCATTCCAGTAATTACTTTAATGCTTAGTAAAACTCCATTTACATACCATCTATAATTATTAGCTCCATCGTGATTGAACCTATAAGCGACCCATGTATTAATTAGGACTGAATAAGGCCATGAGCCTTGCACCGCATTGTTCGACCCAATTTCCACCGCAGTCCAATTCCCATTTGAGGCAAGTATGTAACCATTGTTATAGTTACCCACCGCAAAAAATACCGCTTGACTCCCAGATGTCCTACGCATCCTCCAGCTCAATTGAAAAGGGATAGAATCACCCATATTGAAATCAGAACTGGCCGGGAAAGATATCATGTCGCTAAGGCCCGGATTTTTCATAGACCCATCGCCAAACACCTTTTCTACCGTATCAATTGTTGACGAGCCGATAAGGGTCGGCAGCCTGTCATGAATCGACGAATCCGAAAAATCAGAATCAAAATGAAGTCGCAGTTTTACATAATCTGGGTTAAGGCCAGAAGGCCCCGAAATCCCGCGCGCAGTCGCAAGGCTGTTTCCTAGCCCAATCTCCATCAGTAAAGCCCCAAAATATCGGTTGCTGTGGTAAGAGTCGCCTCCACCCGTTTAACAGAAATTGGCAAAACAACTCCTGCAGGAATATTTTTAAACATGATCGAAGAAGAATCAGCGGCAAGAATAACAGCGATGTCCCCTGCTCCACCCACAAACAGAGCCCGGCAGGTTATCGAAAGATCCACTGAATCATCAGGCGTTATGGAAAAACCCTTACGGGCCGGGCTGGTAGGAGCCGTTTCATAGCTTTTGAAGGGATCGGTCATAAGAAAACTCCTTTAATAAAAGGAAATACATTTGATTAATAAAAATATACCCATTGTTTTTTCAGGCGACTCGACGGATACGAGGCCCGTTAAAACCGTTGTTGATAAGATTAAAGAGCATCTCCAGAGCATCAGGCCCGTCATCGTGACTGGCTTTGGGAAAATATTTCAATTGCTCCAAAAAAACCGTCTGGTTTCTGCGAAACCGGATCAGACCATTTTTAATATGAGGTTGTAATTTCGAAATCCGCAGAGTTTTATCATTGATGGGCCGTACCCCTTCAACCGGGGGATACAATTTCCGTTTAGCCCCTTCTTTAATTACCTGGTCCTTAAACAGTTGCTGGAACTGGACTTCTTCAATAGCGATCCTTTCAAACTGGTATTGACGGTGATAATCGAAAAGGGCTTCCATGATGGAATCCGGATGCCGCTTCTGAATGTCAGCCTGGATGATATCGATGATTCCATCGGGCTGAAGTGCCCCAATAAGAATGGCTGACGGATCGGCCTTGTTGGAAGATGAACCCATGGATGGGTCAATGGAACAGTAGAACCTCGTTTCTTTTTGAGTAGGCACGGGTTCCGGGGCAAAACGGAACCACTCTTCCTGAAACAAACAGTCATCAGGGTTCACCGGTTCATTCTGTTTTTCAGAGTCAAAAAATGCCGGGCCATCTGAAACCTTCATAGCCATCAGATAATAATAGTTTTCTACTTCCGGCCAGAGAACAGAGGTGCCCCGCAACATTTCTTTTTGATGCTGGCAAAAGAACTCCTCGGCTTTTTGCTCCGCATCAAGAGAGCGGGAGGTATAAAGCCCTTCCCACTTTTCCCAAAGTTGGGAAGAAGACCAGCGAATAACCGCCTGCCATTTTTTGCCGTTCCAGCCTGGCCGTTTTAATAATCGAGCTAGCAGAGAATCGTAATGAAGAAGGGTGCCGATAACGATATAAACCGTGTACCGGCCACCAATCTTCATCACCGCTTTGAAGAACCATTTACGGTCCTTCTCGCGTTGTTCGGGAGAATCGATGTTCTCATCGTCCTCAAGGTCGTCACAAATAACCAGGTCGGGCCGACGGTTTCCATGCCTGGCTCCCCGCAATCTTTTACGCTTTCCCCAGCACCGGACGGCAATACCATTTTCCGTAATGAGTTTGGCGGCTTTCCAGGTGCGGCCCGGACCACAGGCTTCTGGGAAATCTTCCATCAACCTTTTATTAGCTTCCAGTTCTGATTTTATGCCATCAAGAAACTCTTCAGCTTGCTCCGTGGTATCAGAAATGATAACGATAAATTTTTTTCTAGCCCCGGCAATACACCAGAGCGGCAAAATAAGCGTACTGAGAGTCGATTTGGCGTTGCCGCGTGGAGCGGCCAGCGCTTCTTTTCCTCCTTTTCCCGATGACGCGGAATTAATAATTTGTTGTTGATAACGCAAAAACATGTCCTCATGCATGGATGAGGGTTTTTCCGTCAAATGGTGGGGAAAATATTTTTGGGCAAAATATTTAAGTTCTTTTATTGCACGGGTTCTTCGTTTTTCTTTCTGCTTTTGGCTGGTTTTACCAAATGGTTTGAGGAGCTCTTTAATGAAGGTTCCTGTTTTATATTTAGGCTCGATACTTTTGTTTCTTCGGGTTGCCACCATATTTGTTTAACTTTTTCCTCAATTTCTTCTACGTGGTTCCCCACAAGGTTTGCGGCGCTGATCTCTCCATTTTCTGCAAGAAAAAGAGCGACGGTTTTTAAGGCTTCTGAGAGAAGCCAGTCTGGATCTATGTTTTCAACCTGAATGCGGGTCTTAATAGTTTCTAAAATTTTTCCTGCATAGGCACAGTAAACCCGATGAATTTTTAAATCGTCAGGAAAATCATGGATCAAATTCCGTACAATTTCTTTTAGCTCCTCAAGCCCTGAGAGCAATTCATCAAGGCGATCCAAATTTTCAGATAAGGGTTTAGACATTTCTATTTTCTCCTGCATTCAAAGCACCGACAATCTGGTTTACTGATTTTGCAAGTTCGTTTAATTGTTTAAATATCCTGCTTATCAAAGCTTCATTTTTCCCGACAGCAACATAAAAGGCTTTCTTATCGACGTATTGCTCAAACAGGTATTTTTGATCGTCCTGTCTCCCCCGCTCAAGATCGCGAAGGGAAGTTTCAATCTCTTCGAGGTTTTCCTTAAAGTCACGGAACCGGCGAAGGTTTTCTGCCAACATCCAACGTATCAACCAGCCGATAGTTCCAAGTCCCAGCAAAAGTAAGAGCGAGACCCAGGGCGTCAGAGCCCGAAATAATTCAAGACTCATGAGTTTGATCTGATAAAAGCGAGCTATTCATGACCGGGTCATTAACCTGCATAGGGAAAGTGAATATTTTTTAAGATCTCGTGGGTTGTATCTTTCTGGTTTTGCTGGATTCCAGCCCGCAAAGTAGTGAGCCCTAAGGCCTCGAACAGGTTTATCATCTGCTCGCCATTTAAAAATTCCAGCAGTGTTAGATCGCCTGTTACTAAACTTACCAGCGAGGCCATGGCCATCAGAGCGGAAATAATATACGTTTTTTTTCCATTCAACCAATTCATGCAGATATATCTCCAGTTAACAATAAATGTTTTGTTAATTTATTATTGTTGGGGGGAGGAAAAGGCCGGAAAATTCCGACCTTTTCCTGAGGCAGGCAAAGCCCAGTGCGCAAAAGGCTTGATAGGAAAATTAGAACTAATGGGCTAATTTTAAATTAGTGTGCTAGAAAGCCATTTTGGTTAAAAATTCTTCTTCCAAAAGGACTCGCAAACCAACCCTCTTAACTTATGTAACCCGGAACAAGGTACGGATTCCCTAACCTACTGGAATAGTGTGGTTTCTAACCTTTAAAAATTAAGTGTGGAGAGAAGACTCATGGGCAGACTCTTGATTAAGCAAACATATAAAAAAATCTGTTTTAAAAACTTTTGTTAATGTTGAAGTTGGAGGGCTTTGATCTTATTCCTGGTTTTTGAGGTTGCTTTTAGGGCTCTTCTTTTATATATTGAACGCCAATTTCCCCCACAACTCATTATTTGTTTCCAAAAACTATGGAAGTCAAAGAAGCCCTTTGGAAAAAATGTTTAGAAAAAATTGAGGAGCAAATACTGCCCGAAAGCTATACCACTTGGTTTTCGCCCACCTATCCCAGGACTCTCGATGATGGTTTGATGACCATCGCAGTTCCAAATCAATTTTATAGAAAGTGCCTCATAGAGAATTATCGGGACCTGATCGAAAGTACTTTGAAATCTGTCACAGAAAAACCGATCCTGGTAGACTTTTGCATAGAATCTGAAACTATAGCCCAAACGGGACAAGACAAAGAAGTTGAGGAAACCTTGGTTATTAAGCCCGTTGAGAGCCTTAGCGTTTCGTCCTCTCTCAATCCTAAATACAATTTTTCAAATTTCGTGGTTGGTTCGAGCAACCAGTTTGCCCATGCAGCGGCTTTGGCCATTGCCACCCACCCAGCCGTCGCTTATAACCCTTTATTTTTGTATGGGGCAGTAGGGTTAGGTAAAACACATCTTCTACATGCCATTGGTAATAAAATTTGTGAGAACAACCCCGAATCCCGAGTCCGTTATATTTCTGCCGAAAGCTTCACCGTTGACCTAATTGAATCCATTAAAAAAGATAAAATGCCATTATTCCGCAAAAGGTATCGTCCCTTAGATGTCCTGCTAGTCGATGATATTCAATTCATTGCCGGCAAGGAAAGGACTCAAGAGGAGTTTTTTTATACCTTCAATACTCTTTACGAATCACATAAACAACTCGTTATTTCCAGCGACAAGTATCCTAAAGATATTCAGAAGATGGAAGAACGGTTACGATCCCGGTTTGAGTCCGGGCTGGTGGCAGATATCAATCCTCCCGACCTAGAAACGAAGGTTGCTATTCTGTATAAAAAGGCCGACTTTCACCAAAAAACTATTTCGCAAGACGTCGCTATTTTCATAGCTGGTAACATAAAATCCAATATTCGCGAGTTAGAAGGTTTCTTACTTAGGGTCATCGCGTTTTCCTCTTTTACGTATAGAAAGCTTGATTTAGAATTAACCAAAGAAGTGTTAAAAGATTTTACGCTAGATAAAAACAAACATTTCACCATTAGCAACATCCTTAAAACTGTTGCCGGATATTACGACCTTAAGGTATCTGATATTAAATCTAAAAGGCGCACTCGGGATATTTCTGTACCCCGCCAAATAGCCATGTTTTTATGTCGGGAACACACTAAATCCTCACTTCCTGAAATCGGTCGTCAGTTTGGCGGCAAGGATCATACAACAGTGATTTTCTCCTACAAAAAAATATCTAATTTAGTTAAAGAAAACAATGAGTTAGAGATGTCCATCCGGAAAATAATCGAGCTTATCGAAAAAGGATAATCTGTGTGAAATATGTTAAAAAAACATGAACAAAACAAGTAAAATAAGGTATAATTAAAAGAGTAAATTTTTACCCCACCTTTACTCAAATACTCATACTCAAATACTCAAAAAATTGCATTTTTAACAACAGTTTCTTCTTTAAAATCTGCCTTTAAAATTAAAAACTTAGATAACTTTTCCACATACTTTCAGATCCTACTACTACTACAAAATATAAATATAATTTTTACTCTTTAAAGCTACTATTAAAACATTCATGAATACACCTCAAAAAGCTGTATACGATTCTTCCAATATTAAAATTTTAGAAGGACTTGAAGCTGTTCGAAAAAGGCCAGCGATGTATATCGGTGGAACCGGTATAGATGGTTTACATCACCTGGTTTTTGAATTGGTGGATAACAGTGTAGATGAGGCAATTGCTGGTTTTTGTTCAGAGATAGATATTGTCCTGCATATTAATGGTACGCTTACTGTTGCTGATGATGGGCGGGGGATTCCTGTAGATATGCATTCAGACAGGAAAATATCGGCAGCAGAAGTGGTGATGACAGTACTTCATGCAGGAGGTAAGTTCGACAAAGATACCTACAAAGTATCAGCGGGCTTGCACGGTGTGGGAGTATCGGTGGTCAATGCACTTTCGGAATCATTGAGTTTGGAAATAAAAAAAGATGGAAAAGTCCATGCTCAAAAATATAAAAAGGGAAAACCCGTTACGGCACTAGAGGTGGTTGGAAAGACTAGCTCTTCTGGAACTAAAATAGTTTTTAAGCCTGATTCGGGAATTTTTGAGGATTTAAACTTCCGCTTTGAAATTCTATCCAATCGGCTTCGGGAGTTGGCCTTTTTAAACAAAGGCATAAAAATACATATTCATGATGAAAGAGACGGAAAAGACAATGTGTTCTTATTTGAGGGAGGAATACGCTCTTTTATAGAATACTTGGGAAAGAACAAAAAAACCATCCATCCAAACCCCATTTATATTGAACGAAATAAAGACGATTGTAACTTAGAGATGGCGCTTCAATACAACGATAGTTACACAGAAGAAATATTTACCTTTGTCAATAATGTCAATACTCGCGATGGGGGTACCCATTTAAGCGGTTTTAAATCAGCCCTGACAAGAACTGTTAATAGCTATGCGACTCAAAATAACCTGTTAAAAAATGCGGGAGTTACTTTGACCGGTGATGATGCCCGAGAAGGATTAATACTGGTATTGAGTATAAAAATCCCTGAGCCGCAGTTTGAGGGTCAAACAAAGGGCAAGCTAGGTAATACAGACATAAAGGGAATCGTTGAGCAGATTGTCAATGAGAAGCTTGGGCAGGTCTTTGAAGAACAACCAGATATAGCTAAAAAGATTATCACCAAAGTTATAGGTGCTGCTCAAGCCCGTGAAGCGGCAAAAAAAGCTAAAGACCTGGTCCGAAGGAAAAGTGCATTGGAAGTGAGCGCTCTACCTGGAAAGCTGGCAGATTGCTCGGAAAAGGATCCGGCGCTTTCTGAGATTTATATTGTAGAGGGAGACTCGGCGGGAGGCACTGCAAAGCAAGGCCGCAATAGAAGATTTCAAGCCATTCTGCCGATGAGGGGCAAAATACTTAATGTAGAAAAAGCCCGTACGGAAAAAATGATAGCTAGTGAGCAGATTCGCACACTCATCACTGCATTGGGAACAGGCATTGGGAATGATTTTAAAATAGAAAATCTGCGTTACCATAAAGTCATCATAATGACAGATGCCGATGTTGATGGAGCCCACATTCGAACCTTACTTCTTACTTTCTTCTTCCGTCAAATGCCAGGACTGATTGAAAAGGGTTATTTATATATTGCCCAACCCCCACTTTATAAAGCCAAAAAAGGGAAAAAAGAGAATTACTTAAAGGATGAAAAACTCCTTTTTAAATTCCTGATGGAGCAGGGCACAGAAAAGCTAGAGATCACTACCCATAAAAACGGCCATAAAATAATCGGACCGGAGCTTAACCAGCTTATAAATAATTTATACCGGTTTGAAGAATGCTTTGAGAGGGTTATAAAAAATAATATTCCACGGGCTGTTCTAAATGTATTGGTTGGGTTGAATGTGAAAAACGAAGTCTTTGCAAGCCTTGAACAGGTTATGGGGGTGATTATTCAGATTCTTGATTCTTTGATTGATGAAGAAAGTCGGAAAAAATACCAATATAAGTCAGAATATCTGAATGTTCCTATTCAGTTCGCAGATAATGTTGGTCTCAATACAGAAAAGGAGAACCGGTTAAAAGAATTTTTAATAGAAATAGACCGGGATGAGTCAGCTGGGGTTTTTGCCAAAACATCCCATGACTTTAAAAAGGTGGATTTGAATCAGGATCTGAAGGGTGTGTGTTTTCAGTTGGAGTTTGACCTTGAGACAGCGTGCTACCAAATAGTGATGTTTGGTTCTAATAACGGGAGGGATTTTCAGTTAAAATTTAATATGGAATTTATGAAGTCGGTGATTATCCAGAATATCCTGGAAATCTATGAACCTATCAGGGAAAGCGACCACCCGCCTTTTATTTTACACAATGGCGGGGAAAGTACCACTGTCGGCTCCAAGCACGACTTATTACAGGCCGTTTTAAACATGGCAAAAAAAGGAATTTATATTCAGCGCTATAAAGGTCTTGGTGAGATGAATGCCGAACAACTCTGGGAAACAACCATGGACCCGGAAGTCAGAATTCTTTTACAGGTTAGGGCAGATGACCTGGTTGCATCGGAAGACCTGTTCACCATATTAATGGGAGAAGAGGTGGAGCCTCGACGCGAATTTATCCAAAAAAATGCCCTGCAAGCCAGAAATGTAGATGTTTAGAGGAACGTTTTACAGGTGACCTCTTTCTCCTTTTGTCGCTTTTGAAGTTTCAAGTACAGAAAGGTCTTTGAATGCCGGAAACGATCGAACCGATCAATATAGACGATGAAATGAAAAACTCGTACCTTGATTACGCAATGAGCGTAATCATTGGACGCGCCCTGCCAGATGTCCGAGACGGGTTGAAGCCTGTCCACCGCCGCGCCCTTTATGCGATGCATGAGACCGGGAATGTCTGGAACAAACCCTATAAAAAATCCGCCCGCATCGTTGGTGATGTGATGGGTAAATACCATCCACATGGAGATCAGGCAATTTATGACACAATCGTTCGTTTGGCGCAGGAGTTTTCCCAAAGACACCCGCTTGTCGATGGCCAGGGGAACTTTGGTTCGATAGATGGCGATTCCGCCGCCGCCATGCGTTATACAGAAATTCGCATGGAAGAGATCACCGGTGAACTGCTCCGGGATTTGGAAAAAGACACCGTTCAATTCACCCCTAACTATGATGACTCTCTGAAAGAGCCTTCTGTGTTACCTGCAAGTTTTCCGCAATTGCTTGTTAACGGCTCGTCAGGAATCGCCGTGGGTATGGCGACCAATATTCCTCCGCATAACTTGGGAGAGGTTATCGATTCCGCGGTTCACGTTATTGAGAATCCCAATTGTTCGGTGGAAGACCTTATTGAGCTTATGCCGGGTCCCGATTTTCCCACCCGGGGAATCATACAGGGAAGAAATGGAATATGGTCCGCTTATAAAACCGGCAGAGGTATCATCCGGGTTCGGGGACGTGCTGAGATTGAAACCATGGAGAAGAGTGACCGGGAACGCATCGTCATCAACGAGTTGCCGTTTCAGGTCAACAAAGCCAGGCTGGTGGAGAAGATCGCCGAACTGGTGAGAGACAAGCGATTGGAAGGAATTTCTGACCTGAGGGATGAGTCGGACCGGGACGGAATCCGCGTTGTGGTGGAATTGAAAAAAGGCACCATGGGTCAGGTGGTTTTAAACTCTCTTTACAAAAATACCCAACTTCAGGACACCTTCGGGGTCATCCTGTTAGCTTTGGTGAATCAGCAACCCAGGGTTCTCAACCTGAAAGAGTTTTTGCACCATTTCATCCTGTTCCGTAAAGAAGTGGTGACTCGAAGAACCGAGTTTGACTTAAAGAAGGCCCGCGAGAAAGAACATACCCTTGAAGGATTGGCCACCGCGTTGGATAACCTGGATGCAGTGGTTCAGCTTATCCGCAATGCCCAGGACCCGGCTGCGGCACGCGACGGGCTCATGGCAGAGTTCGGGTTGTCAGAAATTCAGGCCAAAGCCATTCTTGAAATGCGCTTGCAACGTCTCACCGGACTGGAGCGGAAAAAAATAGTTGAAGACTTGGAAGAAACCCGCAAACAGATCAAAGAACGGCAAAATGTTCTTGCCCACGAAGAAATCAAGCTTAAGATCATCAAAGAAGAATTGCTGGAAATTAAAAACAAGTATGGCAATGAGAGGCGGACAGAAATCGCCGATACGGATGGTGAGGGCGATATAGACATTGAAGACCTCATCGCCGATGAGGATGCAGTGGTCGTTTATACCCGAGGCGGTTATATCAAACGGCAAACCGTTGATAATTACCGGGCGCAAAGAAGAGGCGGTAAGGGCATTCGGGGGATGAACCTCAAAGAAGAAGATGTTGTCGAAAAACTTTTCATCGCTTCAACACTGAGCCATCTTCTGGTGTTTACCAGCATCGGAAAGATTCACGCATTGCGGGTTTATTCTATTCCGGAAGTGAGCCGGATAGCCAAAGGAAAATCCATCGCCAATCTTTTGCGTCTCCAGCCGGGAGAGGCCATAGCCAGTATCCTTTCCCTCAGGGAATTTGAAGAAGATAAATTTGTCATGGTTGCTACAGAACGCGGTATCGTTAAAAAAACTTCTCTGATGGCATATAAGAAGCCTCGACAGGGCGGCATTATCGGGCTGACGATCGACGACGGAGACCGGGTGATCGGCGCAGAATTGTGTGACGGGAAAAGCGATATTTTACTCGCCACCGAAAGGGGTTTTTCCATTCGTTTTAACGAAGAAGAAGTACGCCCCATCGGCCGCACAGGTAGAGGGGTTCGCGGCATCCGTCTCAAAGACGGAGACCGGGTCGTGAGTGCGGAAATCGTTCAACCCGGCACCAAACTCCTCACGGTAACTTCAAACGGTTATGGCAAGCGAACGCCCATAGAAGAGTACCCTCAACAAGGTCGAGGCGGACTGGGTGTTATGACGATCCGCTGCAATGAAAAAATAGGGACCGTGGTGGGCGTACAACAGGTAGATGAGGCAGATCAGCTTCTGGTCATCACTTCCGATGGTAATATTGTTCGCATGCGCGTCAGCGAAATATCCCTGATAGGCCGAAACACCCAAGGCGTTCGCGTGGTGGGTACCGGCGAAGGCAACCAGGTTGTCAGCATCGAAAAACTGGTTGAATAAAATCCCTCCCTATGGATGTGACCTCCCAGACTTGTCCTGCTCCAATATGGTCTAACCCGGCGGGTTGGAACAACTTGAGTGTGGGGATTTTTTTTCTGGGGTGGATCTTCCTGGTTTCCTGTTCAGAACAGATGGACCCTCTTCTTCAGAAGGCGAATGAAGAATGGATTCAAGGCCGAAACCATAGCGCTATCGAGATATTCAATGAGGTGCTGAAAGAGCATCCCTCCGGCCCGCTGGCGGAAGAAGCCCTGTTTCGCCTTGGTGAAATCCACCACTTCAGCTTAAACAGTAGTTCGCGGTCCCTGGTCTATTTTCAAGAAGTCCGGCAAATGAATCGAAGTGGAGAGTTCAGTTATCCAGCACAAAAATATATTGCGGAAATCGCCGAATTTGGTTTGAAGGATTATGATCAGGCGATCATCGAATACCAGAACTTAATCAATCATTATCCTGGTAAAAATGACACCGGCGATCATCAATACCGCATTGCCTCGATTTATTATAAAAAACTAAATTACGAGCAGGCTCTGGTAGAACTGGAAATTTTATTGGAAAACTATCCCAAGAGTTCCTGGGCGGAAGAATCCAAATTTAAAATTATTGAAATTCTTTATACGTTGAGTCGGTGTCCCGAGGCAAGAGAACAGTACCGGCATTTTAATCTGGAATATTCTGAAAGCCGTTTTAAAGAAGACATGGACTTTATTGTTGCCTCCTGCTTGGAGGAAGAGGGGCATTTACAAGAAGCTTACAACCGGTTTAAGGTTTTGGAAGGGCATTATATTTACCCCGCCATACTTAAAATGAAACTGGTGGGCATCGAAAAAAGGATGAAAAAGAAACACTGATGCTCGATTTAAAAATTATTCGCGAAAATCCTGACGCGGTGAAAATCCGTCTCAAACGTCGGGGTGGTGATTTCAAGGAACTGGATGAATTGCTCAAGCCCGAAGAAGACCGGCGGTTGGGACTTCAGGAATCAGAATCGCTGAAAAATAAAAAAAAGAAACTTTCTGCAGAGGTCGGTCAGCTCAAACAAAAAGGCCAGGACGCTTCAGAACTTATGGAAGAGGTCAAAGTCATTAACAGCTCCATAAAAGAGCTGGATGATAAAATCCGAACCCTGGAACAACAGGTGCAGGAGAAACTGCTTGGCATCCCCAACACTCCTGATGACTCCATTCCTGATGGTGCCGATGAAAGCGCCAACCGAAAGGTGCGTGATTGGGGAACGAAGCCGGAACTTTCATTCAAACCAAAAAATCATGTGGAAATTGGCGAACAGCTCGGCCTGATCGATTTAAAAAGAGCCGCAAAAATTTCCGGAGCCCGGTTCGCAGTTTATAAAGGACAAGGAGCAGGACTGTTGCGTGCTTTGATCAATTTTATGATTGATGTGCAAACCCGGGAAAACGGTTATGAGGAATTGTATCCACCTTTCTTGGTCAATAAGGAGAGCATGCAGGGCACCGGGCAATTGCCTAAGTTTGAGGAAGAATTATTCGCCACCCGCGACGACCCTCTTTACCTCATCCCCACCGCCGAAGTTCCTGTTACCAATTTTCATCGTGATGAAATTCTGGAAGAAGAGTCGTTGCCCATCTGTTATGCCGCCTACACTCCTTGTTTCAGGAGAGAAGCCGGGTCCTATGGCAAAGACACGCAGGGATTGATTCGGCAGCACCAGTTCGACAAAGTAGAGCTGGTCAAATTTAGCCGGCCGGAGGAATCACCCGCAGAGCTTGAAGCTTTAGTCGAGAATGCGGAGTCCATCCTTAAAAAACTTAACTTGCATTACCGGGTGATGGAGCTATGTGCCGGTGACCTGGGTTTCTCTGCCGCTAAAACTTATGATCTGGAAGTGTGGCTTCCCAGTCAGGATACGTATCGGGAAATCTCATCTTGCAGCAATTTTACCGACTATCAGGCCCGGCGGGCTCGGATCCGCTATAAAAAACGCACGGGCGGTAAACCGGAGTTTGTCCACACGTTGAACGGTTCAGGCTTGGCCGCAGGCAGATTGTTTGTGGCCCTGCTGGAAAATTACCAGCAGGAAGACGGAACAGTTGTAGTGCCGGAAGTGTTGCGCCCCTATTTGCACGGGCAGGAAGTTTTAGCAGGGCATCCATAAATCTATAATTTTCATTTTTGCCATTCGCGTAACCTTTTTTTAAAGGTCGTGTCAATGCTGATAGCAGGTTTTATGTTTCGCCATAAAGCATTGACTTAAAGCAGGAAACCGTCTCTTGACATTTTCCCGCAAGTGGATAAATATAAACGGGTTCACAATATTCAGGAGGGATGGCCGAGTGGTTTAAGGCGGCGGTCTTGAAAACCGTTGAACGAAAGTTCCGTGGGTTCGAATCCTACTCCCTCCGCCACCACTAGCCGTGGGGGCAGATTGCAATAGCCCCTCAAGCGGTCAACAGGGTTTGAGCGCAAGATAAAATATTACTTATTGGAGAGGTGGCCGAGTTGGCTTAAGGCGCACGCCTGCTAAGTGTGTGTAGGTTTACTCCTACCGAGGGTTCGAATCCCTCCCTCTCCGCCACTCTCTAGCGAGAGGGGCTGATAGCAATGACTCATGGGGTGGGATTTAATCCCCCTCTTTCTAAAAGTACCCGTGCCGGGCATGAAGGCAAATAGGTGATTGACCTCAAGAGGGTTTTTGTCTGTCACCCTGACGCCCTCGAAAGGGGATAACCCCTTTAAATAGGGTGTATGCTTCGAGAGCTTCAGCATGACATCGAAGAAAAATTTCATCACGGTGAGTTTTTCAGCAACTTGCAAGGAGTTAAATGCGTTTCATAAAATATATAATTGTGCTGGCACTGGTTTTTATGGTGGGTTGCACTTACGAAAGCAAGGAAGATATCGCTGGTCTGAAAGAGACCGACATCAGCAAACTGAATGTTTCCCAGTTTGAAGGGTCCCGGTCCAAGCCCATCCAGCAGGTTGAAGCTTCATCGGAAAAAGGTTCGGGCAACTACGACGCTCCTGACGGAAGTCACCCCAATGTTCGGGAGGGGGTGAAAGTCCAGCGAGCGATTGTCGTGCCGGAGGAGGCAGAAGGCAAGTGGAAAGCGGTCAAGCTTCTGATCAAGAACAAGAAAGACAAAGAACGTAATGAAATGAAAACCATCACCCTGGGCTCCAGTTTTGAATTGGAAGATTCGGGAATCAGGGTTACGGTGGGCCCGTTTTTGCCCAATTTTGTAATGAGCCAGAAAGCTTATACATCTGGCGGAAACGAACTGACCAACCCTGCTGTTCAATTAGTGGTTGAACAAAATGGCAAGACCATTTATACAGGGTGGGCATTCGCGAAATATCCCACGATGTACGCGTTCGAGCACGAAGATTTTGCTCTGCAGTTGATGGATTACATACCCATCGATGTGTCCTGACCTGCTAGCCGCCCCTTCGCAGGGGAGGCAAATTGATATAGCTTGTTGTACCCCTCCGGGGCATGAAGTTGATGGAGGGAATATTACAAGCCGAGAGAACGGTTGGACGCGAGATAAAGATATTGCTATTTACCTGCGGAGGTACTCCGCTTAAAACCCAATTATGCGCCCATGGCTCAGCTGGATAGAGCGACGGTTTGCGGAACCGTAGGTCGCAGGTTCGAGTCCTGCTGGGCGCACCATTACTACCCGCTGTGGGAGGAGTTTGTAAAAACTCTTCCCCCCGCTCGCCAGACAGGGCGATTGTTCGTTTCTTCTGGGGAACCAAATATATTTAAACAAAAAAGGAAGAGCGCTAATGACTAAAAGAGAGAAACGGCCGAAAATGGTTTTCCGAAAGTTTTTACAGGACAACCAGAAGCAAATGACCGATTATATAGCACATGTCGAAGCTTCAGAAAAATATGAACGGGAACCCTGGATGTTAGGGTCCGACCCTGAAGGACTCGTCACCCCCGAGTCTATTGTCGAACTCAACCAGCTCGGCGACGGCTAACCGCTCGCCGCAGGGGCAGAGTATGGCTCATTTTCTGATGTTGATTTTCAGTAAAATATTCAAAAGGTTGAATTTAAAAATCGCAGGTACTTTATTTTTTAATTATGTAAATTCAAAATTACCAAGGGTATAATTGTATTACACCTTAGCTTTAAGTATATATATGAGGTGTTGATAAATTTTTCTCTGTAAGAGCATTAAAAAATGACCGAACACCCTAACCTTAAAAACGCACCGATAACGGAAGCGGCGATAGAGTTTAGGTTCCAAAATAAAATAGCAGAATTCCAAATCCTTGAGTCTGTTCATTCAGCATTTGAAAAGGACTTCCCTGAAAAAAAATAATTCGCCGTGGTAAAGTAGACTTCGCTTTTGGGAAAGATAAGCCAGCCGCACCACAAGCCGAGTGTCTGGGCCCAGAAGTTATTATTTTTTATTCTGTTGATAAGAAAAAAATAATTCAGTTAAAAAGGGATAGCTTTTCATTTGTCTGGGTAGGGAAATATTCTAAATGGGAAGAATTTTCATCTAAAGCTTTGGAACTTTGGAATAAAGCAGATAAAATATTGAAAAGAAATGCTTTAATTAAAATAGGTTCTAGATTTATTAATAATCTTAATATTCCTCGCAATGTAGAATTAAAGGAAATTATAGTAAACTCACCAACTTCTCCAAAAGGCACCCGTTTTGAGATGGCAGGGTTTTTAAATCAAATGACCCTTTACGATGATGATAATTCTGTTTCTGCTATTGTTTATTTAGGTTTAGACCGTAATAAAATAAAAGAACCAAAACTCCCTGTTATCTTTGATATTGATGTGTTTAGCCTGGATGTAATTCAAAATGAAAATACTAAAATTAATGAAAACTTGAATAAATTAAGAGTTTTTAAGAATTCAATATTTTTTAACTCCCTCACACCAAAAGGAGTGGAGCTATATCAATGATTACTCCGAAAGAAAGAAGCATGTTGCCTTTTGAGTCAGACGAAATTAGCTTTTCCTGTTCTTCAGTAGTTATAGTTGATTTAGAAGAATTGATTGAGGATTCCCCTGTTAGGGCGCCAAATTCATTTGCTTCTTGAAGAAATTGATCAAGTTTTTGCAGATTCTCAAGGGGGAAACGCTGATAACTATGGAGGTAAAGCAGGTAATATTAATTCCTTTAGAAATATTCGTGAATTTATTCGTTTAATTCCCGAGTCGTTGTTAGAACTAATTCCTACAGTACTTTTAGAGCCAGATGGTTCTTTTGCCTTGGATTGGGAACATGAAAATGCAGATACTTCCTTCGCGGTCAGTTTTGGCTCAAACGATGAATTATTCTTTGCAGGGCTTTTTGCAAATGGGGCTAAACAAAGAGGTGTTGAAATTTTTAATAGATTTTGGTTTCCCGAGCCCATTAGTAAAAATATATTAAGGGTCATAAAAGGGAAATAATTTGAATTTTAGTTTAGTTTCAGATCAAGAAGAGTTGTCCAGATTTCTTTTTGACAATCAAGACTTTACAGAAAGCTCAGGAAATATCCGATGGAATAGGCTGATGCCAGTATTTTGTGAGCAGCTTGATAGATTAGAAACCTCAATATTCAGGACATCTACTTTAAAGCAAGATAAAGAAATATGGGAGTCAGGGGATGCTTTTGCAGGTTTAAAGCGAAAGCCCCCAAAAGCTATAGCTGTCCTACAAGCAGAACAAATTAGAAATAAACAGAAATTAGATGTGATACCAGAAACCTCATCCCACCCGCTCCATGCGGTGATAGTAAATTGGCCAGAGGCAAAAGATGGACAAATAGAGATTTGTAAAGAATTAAAAAAGGCAGTCGAACTAAGGGTTCGATAAATATTGCTTCCAATTTAATTTTTAGAATTGTTGTGGTCGGGACCAACGTTGGTAGCTCTCTAATCTAACAGCGGACGTTTTCCCGACTTTTTTGTTAGAATAGGGCTTTGGGTGAACGGCTCAGGTTAGCCGAGTGTTGATAGGGCAAAAGCTCAATTCAGCCGAGAAAAACTTTCGCTTGCCAAATAACGCGATTGCTCGTTGGGAGAGGTGGCCGAGAGGTCGAAGGCGGTTGACTCGAAATCATCTGTACCCGTGAGGGTACCGGGGGTTCGAATCCCCCCCTCTCCGCTTCTCTCAGGCGCAGCATTGTAATAAAGGGTCTTAGCGAGTTGGAAGCGGATTTAACCTTGAATCTTACGGTGGATAAATCTAGAATACGACACGCTTTGATTGTGGTCGGGACCAACGTTGGTAGCTCTCTATTTGCGGACGTGTTCTCGACCTTTTTTTGTTAGAATACCCCTTGGCAGGGGAGGCTGTGATATTCCTATCATTACCTTTATGCCCCAACGGGGTAAATTGAGTAAGCGTGTAAAAATAATGCCGAGAGAACTCTTTGCCAGCAAGCAAGAGCTATTACCCCTCCGGGGCACGAAGTTTAAGGAAGAATATTACGTGCACATTGGCCCTGCGCCTAGCAGGAGAGGTGGCCGAGCGGTTGAAGGCGCACGCTTGGAAAGCGTGTGTAGGTTTTCCCCTACCGAGGGTTCGAATCCCTCCCTCTCCGCCACCACTAACCGTGGGGGTAATTTGGCAAGAGTTCGTAAGGCCGAGAGAAATTATTGCTCGCCAGATAGAGCGATTGCAGTTATTAGCGGAGATTCTCCGCAAAAGTATTGGCAGTTTTGTTGGGCCTCACGCAACGTGGCTTTGTGAAACCCGTCAGATCCGGAAGGAAGCAGCGGTAGCAAAATCCCATGTGTGCTGTGAGTTCCCCAACAATTCTGCCTTTAAATAACATCCCCAGGCGACCCGCCATCAGCGGTTGCCTGCAAATTGTCGGTCTTCTGAAATAATGGACTTCCAGGTTTCAGCCCGAAAATGGCGCCCCCAGAAATTCAGCGAATTGATTGGGCAGGAGCATATTGTCCGAACCCTTTCCAACGCCATTGAACTGAACCGTGTTTCGCATGCGTTTCTGTTTTCCGGAACACGCGGTGTGGGTAAAACCACCACGGCGCGGATTCTTGCGCGGGTGCTCAATTGCGAAAAGGGACCGACTATCGAGCCTTGCGGTACCTGCAGTTTTTGTGTGGAAATTACCGAAGGCCACTGCATCGATGTTCAGGAAATCGATGGGGCTTCCAATAATGGGGTGGCCGAGGTGCGCGATCTCATTGACAACGTGCAATACGCCACGTCCTCTGCCCGTTACAAAGTTTATATTATCGATGAAGTTCATATGCTTTCAAAAAGCGCGTTCAACGCATTGTTGAAAACGCTGGAAGAACCACCCCCTCGCGTTATTTTCATTTTTGCCACCACCGAACTGATCAAGATTCCGGACACCATCCTTTCGCGTTGCCAATGTTTTGAGTTCAAACCGCTGTCCAATGTCCAGATTACCAAACAACTGGAACTGATTTGCGGGCAGGAAGGAATTCAAATTGATGAAAAAGGATTGGAAGAAATTTCCAAAGTTGGTGCTGGCAGTATGCGTGATGCGCAAAGTCTGCTGGATCAGGTCATTGCTTACAGCGGCAAAAATATCGATACCGATTCGGTAGAGTCGGTGCTCGGTATTGTTGGGGGCACCACTCTCGAGCTTTTCGCCGAACGTCTCATAAAACGGGAACCGGCTGAACTGATCGCTCTGGTTCAGGAGGTCGCCAATCAGGGTAAAGACCTGGCCCTGTTTTGCCGGAGTGTGATGGAATATTTAAGAAACCTGCTGATGGTCAAAGTTTCGCGCAATCCGGAAAAACTGCTCAACGCACATACCTGCAACTTGGAAGTTTTGAAAAAACAGGCCGAAGGATTCGATGCCGACGAGTTGCAACAAATGTTCACCATTCTTTCTCGTGCCGAAGCGGAAATGAAACGAAGTTCCCTGACGCAGATGGTTTTTGAAATGGCTATTTTGAGGTTAACGGAAACCCGGCCTTTTAAAAATATCGATGACCTCATCCACAAGATCAATCAGGCGGAAATTGAAGTTCAGTCGGCCCAGCCGGTTACATCGTCACTGACAGCGCAAAACGATTCGAGCGCAACACCCGTGAAGACTCAACCGGGTAATGGTTCTTTCGATTCTTCGACCTGGACCAAGATCCGCCAGGAAGTTTCCCGAAAACGACCGACTTTCGAACATTATCTGGATAAATGCCAGGTTCTTGTGCTGAACGAAAAAGAAATTCAGCTGATGTTTTCAGATTCCTTCACCCTTGAAATGGTTGGGAGTCCGGAAAATGTTCAGTTCATCAAAGATATGGTCAAATCAGCCAGCGGTCATGAGGTGCAAGTGATCCTGAAACAGGGTGAGGTAAAGCCCACACCATCGGGTCCTCCTTCAAGCGGGCAGGTAAAAAAAAACTTAAATGACGAAAACCAGAGCAGGCAGAAAACAGAATCGGAAATCATTCAGGACGCTCTGGATATTTTCGGGGGCATTGTGGTGAAATGAAAAATTCCTCGAACAACAGGTGTTTAAATGAGCGATGATAAAGGCTGGTTCTCGTTATTCAAGCAGGCTCAGGACATGCAGTCCAAGCTTGCCGAAATTCAGGAAGGCCTCGCTGAACAAACGGTGGAAGTGTCTACCGGTGGCGGTATGGTGAAAGTGGTTGCTAATGGACTCAACGAAATTATCTCGGTCCATATTGATGACGAACTGATCAACATGAACGATCGGGAAGTGCTCGAAGACCTGATCGCCGGCGCCATGAACGAAGTTCATAAGAAAGTGAAAGATCTGGCGCAGGGTGAAATGTCCAAATTGACCGGGGGCCTGAAAATTCCCGGACTCTTCACATAATGGGCCGACGAGCCGCCGGAGGCAACGGGGAGGGGTAATAACTTTCTCTGGCTAGTAACAATGTTCTTGGCTTGTGATATTTTTTCCGTTAACTTCATGCCCCGGAGGGGTACAACGGGTCATAGCTAATTACCAGCGGAGGTACTCCGCTAAAAATCAACTTTTTTCATTAGTCGTCTTACCATGAAAAGACCCCCAGCAGTTACAGACCTTATAGATGAATTGAAGAGGCTTCCCGGCATTGGCCAGAAAACCGCTGAACGGTTGTCGTTTTTCCTGATGCGCGGAAAAGCCGAGCAGGCCAATAAACTCGCCACAGCTATTCAGAACCTTAAGGAGAAGATCATCCTCTGTTCGATTTGTCATGGCATCACCGAGTCCGACCCCTGCGATATTTGTTCAGACGCTACCCGCGACCATTCGCAGATTTGCGTTGTGGAAGAACCGCACGATGTTTATGTGATGGAAAACATGGGTTATTTCAAAGGCGTTTATCATGTGCTGATGGGGGTGATTTCTCCGTTGGATGGAATTGGCCCCGATGATCTGAACATCGAAATGTTGAAAGAAAAAGTCAGCAAGCCGGGTATCCGGGAGGTCATCCTGGCTACCAATCCGGACATGGAAGGTGAATCCACCGCCGTGTATATCTCAAAAGTTTTGAAACCTTACGGTGAAGTTAAGGTCACACGCATTGCCCGGGGCTTGCCGGTGGGCTCAGATATTGAGTATGCCGACTCCGTGACCCTGTTGAAATCGCTGGAAGGGCGACTAGAAATGAGGTAACTGCTCGCCGCAGGGGCAATGGGCAAAGACTCTTCAAGCCGAGATAACCCTTTGCTAGCCAGATCAAGCCATTACTCATTAGGGTCCAGCGTCACGCTGGCGCCTAGTGGGGAAAATCCACTTGACAATATGCTACAAAACAATTAAATTTCAGTGTTTTAATTCAATTCAAGAAAACCATTCCGGTGTGGCGCAATGGTAGCGCACTCGGCTGTTAACCGAGTTGTTAGAGGTTCGAATCCTCTCACCGGAGCCAGTTTTAGTCCTCTTTTTCAGGGGTATAAAGGCCCTGTCGAATCCTCGGCAGGGTTTTGCTTTAGGTTGCAAAGGTTTAACTGATCCGTTATTCTTCTTCATGTTGGTAAACTGCTGTAATAAGAGACACTTATGATTCAAAGACCGCGCAGAAACAGATTGAATCCGGCCATTCGTGGGCTGATTCGGGAATCGCAAGTGAACCCGACCAACCTGGTCTGGCCCGCTTTCGTGCAGGAAGGCAAGAGCCTTCGCACTCCGATCGGGTCAATGCCGGGCATCTCAAGGCTTTCCATCGACCAGCTTGCCGCCGATTGCCAAAAGGCCTTTGATCTGGGAATCCCGGCGGTCGCCCTCTTCCCGGTTTTGGATGAATCTTTAAAAAATTCCGAGGGCAAGGAAAGTCTTAATTCTAACGGACTGCTGCAACGCGCGGTGAAGGAATTAAAGAAAACCATTCCCGCTATGTTGGTGATCACCGATGTGGCGCTGGACCCTTATTCCAGCGACGGGCATGACGGGCTGGTTAAAGACGGAAAAATTTTGAACGATGAAACGCTTCCTCTACTTGCTGGCATGGCGGTGGCCCAGGCCGAAGCGGGAGCCGATGTGGTGGCGCCCTCCGACATGATGGATGGCCGGGTCGAGGCCATTCGCTGGGCTCTGGACGAGGCTGGATTTGAGGATGTGTTGATCTGCAGTTACTCGGCGAAATATGCTTCGGCGTTTTACGGGCCGTTTCGCGACGCGCTCGATTCTGCTCCGAAAGAGGGCGATAAAAAAACCTATCAAATGGATCCGGCCAATGCCCGTGAAGCGATACGGGAAATTATGCTGGATGAAGAAGAAGGGGCAGACTGGTTGCTGATCAAACCGGGCCTGCCTTATCTGGATATCATCCGATTAACGCGTGAGCATTCGGCGCTCCCCATTGCTGCCTACCATGTCAGCGGAGAATTTGCCATGCTGAAAGCCGCCGCCGAAAAAGGCTGGCTCGATTATGACAGTTGCCTGATAGAGTCGCTCCTCAGCATGCGCCGCGCCGGTGCGGATATGATCTTCACCTATGGCGCCATCGACGCTGCAAAAATTTTAGCGAGATAAAAGGCCCCCGACCAAGTTTCTATAGCTCATTCAGTCCAGCGTCACGCTGGTAAGAGGCACCGTGTCTAAAACCGATTACTGGGTTCATGATCTGGACCCGTTTCTATTTCAATTCACAGAGACTTTTGGCATCCGTTATTACGGGCTGGCCTATGCCCTAGGTTTTCTCGCCGGGATGTGGTTGCTGCACCTTTTTTGCAAGCATGGCAAAGCGGTGCTCACGCCCGAACAACAGTCGTTCACCATCACTGCCATGATGATCGGGGTTTTGCTGGGCGGACGTTTAGGGTACTCACTATTTTACGCGCTCGATGATACCTTGCGAAGACCCTGGATCATTTTCCAAATCTGGAAAGGGGGAATGGCCAGTCACGGCGGGTTCATCGGTGTGATTGTGGCCTGCTGGTGGGTGGCGAAAAAACTGAAGCTTTCTTTTCTGCAACTCGGAGACTTGTTGTGTCCTTTGGTTCCGCCGGGAATTTTGCTGGGACGTATTGCAAATTTCATCAACGGGGAACTGTGGGGCAAAGTCACTCATGTTTCCTGGGCGGTGATCTTTCCGCAAAGCGCTATGCTGGGAACTCCTCTGGAACAAATTGCCCCGCGTCACCCTTCGCAACTTTATGAAGCCGGACTGGAAGGGGCCTTGTTACTGATGTACAGCCAATGGCGGTTGTGGAAAACTGATGCTCTGAATCACCCCGGCAGATTGACCGGCGAGTTCCTCATGATCTATGCGGTGGTGCGTGTTTTCGGCGAACAGTTCAGAGAACCCGATGCTCCGCTTATTATGGACCTCAGCCGAGGCAGTTTTTACAGCCTGTTCCTGCTCGCAGGAGGACTTTACCTCGTCCTCCGATCACGAAAAACTGCTTAAAATCCTCCCCTCAGCCCCACCCGATTGCAACCCGTTATAAACCGATATCCAAGTAGTTATAAACAGGCTGTTATATAGTTATAATAGTAATTTTGTATAGTTATAAATACTAAACATACCATATATAGCGTAGTTTGAATAAAAACCCCCTCGACTATCCCGGTTGACAACTATATTACCACTAGTTATAATTAATTTTATAACTAGTGGTAATATAGGATTTAAAAATGGCCAAGAACCAGGCAGAAGAAATTCGCGCCTATCTTTTAGCGAAAATACCGGTGCACCCAAAAAATATTGTCGCCAAAGCCTCAATAGCTTTTTCGTGTAGCCGCACCACCGTCCACCGGCACCTGAACCGGTTGTTCCGCGATGGAGCGATCATTAAAACCGGCACCACGCGACAGGTGCAATATTTTTTAAAAACCGAAAAGAATAAAGAGGTAACCATTTCTCTGAAAGAAGAAGTCGCCGAGGACCAAGTCTGGAAAGAAAATTTTTTGGCGGACTTTGAAACACTGCCCAAAAACGTCCGCGATATTTGCGAATACGGTTTTCTGGAAATGCTCAACAACGCCATCGACCATTCCGAGGGAACTAAGGTGGAGATATGTACAGAGTGGGCATCTGATTCGATCAAGATAGGTATTTATGATGATGGCGTGGGAATTTTCCAAAAGATCAAGCAAACTCTGAACTTGGAAGATATGCGCGAGAGCGCCCTGCATCTTTCAAAGGGAAAGTTCACCACCGACCCGGACAACCACACCGGCGAAGGCATCTTTTTCACTTCCCGGGCATTCGATGACTTTCAAATTCTCTCAGGAGAAATGTCTTATGCAAGGGATAACTCGGATGAAGATTGGTTTATAGACTCAACCATAGCATCGAAATTAACCGGCACAGCCTTGGAAATGGTAATTGGTTTGGAAGCAGAAAGAAAATTACAGGACGTTTTTGCGGAGTTTACGGAGGAAGATTCTGAGGGAATGCCCAAATTTGATAAGACTCATATTATAGTTGGATTGAGCAAACTGGGAGATGAGCGCTACGTCTCCCGTTCCCAAGCGCGGCGCATCTGTTTGGGGTTGGAGAAATTCAAACATGTGGTTTTAGATTTTAAAGGTATATCCACTGTGGGTCAGGGTTTTGTCGATGAGGTGTTTCGTGTATTTCAGTCCAAATATCCGAGAATAAAGATTGAATACACCAATGCTAATGACGATGTCCGGTTCATGATTGAAAGAAGCCTGCCTTAATAGTGGCGGCGGATAGAGCGGCGGTCTTCTTCATTCTCCGATAGATGATTTTGATAATTCACATAAACTTTACTGGCAGGCTGCTTGAAAGACTCATATAACTGTAGTCCGCCAATATTTACATCCCTCCCTCCCTATGAAGAGACCTTTGCGTAAGTTGATAAAGCAGAAAAACGAGATGCTTCGACAAGCTCAGCATGACAATAAAGGGTTGTTTTGTCATTCTGAGGAACAACGTGACGAAGGCGTGATATTTTTCCTTAACCTTCGTGCCCCGAAGGAGTAAATCCGGGGTTATGCAAAGGTCTCTATGGTAATAACCCCTAAATTTTGACAGCAACAAACTTCTTATAGATTTTTCAATCCTTGGGATAAACCAAAATAACCATTCCAGTTGGAAGCATAGTAACTGGATCACAGGATGATCGAATTTAGCTCCCCTTGTTTTCTCCCCATTTTTTAATACAAAAACATCCCCGATGGTTTGAGATGCTTGCGGTTTCACACCCCGTTGGTGTAAGCTACAAGGCTCTATAACAAAAACGGTAATGAGCCATGATTCCCGAATTATTGTCACCTGCTGGCAGCCCTGAGAAATTAAAATACGCTTTGGCGTATGGTGCGGATGCGGTCTATGCGGGCATTCCCAAGTTTTCCTTGCGGGCCAGAGAGAATCCTTTCAAAAACGATTTGCTTGAAGAGGCCATTGCCTACACCCACGATAAGGGCAAGAAGATTTATGTTACGGCCAATATTCTTCCGCCCAACCGGAAAATTGCATCCTTTAAAAAATCTCTGGCTCAACACGCTGCATTGGGACCTGATGCATTTATCATGGCTGATCCGGGGATGATTCAGTTTGCTCTCAAGGAGTTTCCCCAGATTCCGGTTCATCTTTCGGTGCAAACCAATACTATGAATTGGTCCTCGGTGGAGTTTTGGTACAACCTTGGAGTTAAGCGGGTCATTTTATCGAGAGAGCTTTCCCTGGAAGAGATTCAGGAGATCCATGACCGGGTCCCGGATATGGAACTGGAGGCTTTCGTGCACGGGTCAATTTGTATTGCTTATTCTGGCCGGTGCCTGTTATCCAATTATTTCAATCACCGCGATGCCAATCAGGGGACATGCACCAACAGTTGCCGATGGGAATTTAATGTTAAGGAGGAAGTAGAAAAAGAAACCGAACAGTATCAGCCGCTTAAGGGGCAGTATGCCATTGAGGAAACTTCGCGAAAAGGCGAAATGATGCCTATCGATGAAGACGAGCACGGTACTTATATCATGAACTCGAAAGACTTGAGGGCGGTGGAATTTTTAAAACCGCTTCATGAAGCCGGTGTCATGTCATTTAAAATAGAGGGCCGATCGAAATCCATTTATTATTTGTCCATGGTCACCCGGGCTTACCGTAAGGCCATTAAAGATCTGGCAGAAGGACGTTCATTCGATCCCGAATTACTTGGAGAAATTGATAAGACGGCGAACCGGGGTTTCACATCCGCATTTTTAATATCCGCTTCCAATCGGGACACCGAGCGGTTTGATTCACCGCAGGAGAAAGATCAGGCCCAGGTTTTTGGTGGGCAGGTTGTGAATGAGCGTCCGGGTTGGATGGAGGTAGAAGTTAAAAACCGTATCGAGCTCGGAGATGAGGTGGAATATATTTCCCCCAGCGGACAATTCAAATTTTCCATTGATGCTATGGAAACAAGTGCCGGAGAAAAAGCAACTGTCGCACACGGAGGCAATGGAACGATCTGGATTGGAATTGATCGGCAGGCAGAACCGTTCGCGCTATTAAGCCTGTTGAAGAAGGCTAAAATGGCTGAAACCGTTTAAAGTCAACCGGGAATTTTATTTACTCACGGTTGTTTTTGTCATGGTGGGTTTTGGTGGTTTGCGCCCAGAACAGGGTGAGAACAACACCAATGGTCAAAGCCAGCCCTAACCAGCCAGACAGGGTATTGATTCCGTAATCGAAAATATCTTTAGCCAAGGCTCCATCGAAGGCTATTGCTGTCACAATAAAGATTAGGAAAAAAAGAAATTTTTTCAAGATCGGTTTCCGATTAATGGTTCCCCTGCCGATATGGATTGATTTTACCAATATATTTGATGGATGTTGTTTTCCCGGCAGGGATAAAGTTCTTTGCTCCCCAAACATACTGGTTTTATAATAAGGTTCTTTTGTTCTGGAATTTTAGCAAGAAATTTTGTTGGTGCAATTGATAAATTTTTTAAACAGTTTAATCGGTATTTAATTTCATGTCTGTCCCGCTGATGCAAGCGTTGAAAATTGGGTCTTATGTCTTTCGGCAAAAATTAAAGGGCAACAAGCGGTATCCACTGGTGATGATGCTGGAACCTTTATTCCGTTGCAATTTAGAGTGTATTGGTTGTGGAAAAATTCAAAAACCCAATGAAATATTGAAACAGAATATGACTCCGGAGCAGTGCTTTAAGGCCGCCAAAGAGTGTGGCGCCCCTGTGGTTTCCATAGCGGGCGGCGAACCATTAATGCATCCGGAAATTGTACAAATCGTTGAAGGCTTGGTTGCTATGAAGCGTTTTATTTATTTGTGCACCAACGCCATTCTGCTTAAAGAACATCTGGATCGACTGCCAGTAAGCCCTTATTTGACCCTCTCCGTTCATCTGGATGGAATGGAAGAGGAGCATGATCGCATTGTTGATCAGAAGGGAACTTTCAAACTAGCCATCGAGGCGGTTCGAGAAGCAAAGAAAAGAGGATTCCGGGTTACCAGTGCTACCACCTTTTTCGAAGATACGACTGTAGAGATGGCCGAGGAATTTTTGGATTATTTAGCCTCTTCTGGGATAGACGGAGTGACCATGGCTTCGGCATTTCGTTACCCGGACGCTCCCGATCAGGATCATTTTTTCGGACGTCGGCGCACATTTGAATTTTTTGACAAATTGCTGGCGAAAAATAAAAAAGGCCGTTGGGATTTGAATCATTCGCCACTTTATTTAGAATTTTTGCGCGGGAAAAAGGATTATTCCTGTACGCCCTGGGGGAACCCGAATTATTCCGTGCTGGGTTGGCAGAAGCCTTGTTACCTTTTGGATGATGGTTATGCAGAAACTTATAAGGAATTGATGGAAACCACCGAGTGGGAAAACTATGGTCATCAAAATAACCGGAAATGTGCGGATTGTACCGCCCATTGTGGTTATGAGGCCACAGCGGTTGAGGATGCGACATCCAGTTTAAAGGGTATGTTTGATTCCGCTAAAGTGGTTTTCCAATAACCATTAGGCGTGGGACCGACTAGCAAGGGCTCGTTGAGCCGTCTATGTCTCCCGCTCGGCACTCGCTCCCGTGAGAAGGAACTGGGCAAAGGCTCATTAAGCCGGGATAGTTCTTTGTTTGCCAGAGAGAGTTACTGAAATTTGCCCCCGGCGGCTACGCCGGTAGGATGGTTTTTTCATCGGTGTGGGCTTCTGCCAGTTGTTCGGGTGTGAGCCCTTCTGCCATTTTCAGGTTGGCCCCTTGGAGTTGGGCATTTTTTATTTCAGCCTGCATGAAATCGGCACGGACAAGATTAGCATTTTTCAGATCAGCATTTTTCAAGTTGGCCCACCGTAGGTTGGCTCCTCGCAAGTTGGCTCCCCGCAAGTTGGCGTTTTCAAGGTTGGCATTTTTTAAATAAGCCCCATACAGGTATGCCCCTTCAAGGTTAGCACCACTAAGATCAGCACCCACCAGCACGGCTCCTTTTAAATGGCAGTCTTTCAGGTTTGCCGGTTCTCCATCACGGCCATCCGTTTTCAGCCAGGTTTTGTGGTTGGAAAGGATTGTCTTTAATTCTGAGGGAGAGCGTGTATTTGCTTTGGAAGTTTTGGAATCGGTATTGCTCATTCGGGTATTGTACATCCGGAGAATTTAGGACTGCAAGTTTTCCTATTGGAAAATTATGAGCGGGGGATTTCCCCTGCCTCATTCTGAGCAAATTTTTACGAGGCCAATACTTTATTATAAAGTTCCTGGAACTTTAAATTATCAGGATCAGCCTGAAGTGCTTTTTCCAGGGATTACCTGGCCGATTCCTTGTTATTGGTCTTAAGGTGGGTGTTAGCAAGCTGGTAATGCGCCTCCACATAAGAGAGGGCTTTGCATAAGTCGAGATTACCCCTGCGGGGCATGAAGTTTGCTGAGCATTTTTACCCCGCCAAAGGACAGCGAGATGTTTTTTACTTCTAGTAGCGTATCGTCAGATGTTCGCATTTGGCATCTCCAGCGTGTCTCTCTGGAATTGTGCAAATGAAATGCCGCAGTTCCGCGGGCGGACGCATTCAAATAAATTCTGCGGCTGGCATGACAGCTCTAAACTGATAACGCCTCTGTCTTTTCGAACAGACAACCTATGCAAGTTTTCCTGTAGAAACGAAGTCGGCGTTCCAAGAACTTCCAACTGTTGTTTCTTATTGCATAATGCGAACACCAAAAAGTCATGCTTATCCAATTTTTTGAGTGGAATGTCCAGCCACCACACTGGTTGCGCTTTGTTGATATTGGCAAAATGAATCACCTCGGCGCAGTAGCGTGGTGGCGACAGCATTTTGATAGCGTCTTTTGGTGTCATGCTTATCCCACATCCCGCTTTGGCAAGCGGCTCACAGGTTTCCAGTTCACGGATAATGAAGAGTATATCACATACCCCTGCGGGGCATGAAGTTTAAGGAAAAATATCACGTCTTCGTCACCTTGTTCCTCAGAATGACAAAATGGCCCAGTATTGTCATTCTGAACGTAGTGAAGAATCTCGCTTTTCTGCTTTATCGACTTATGCAAAGGTCTCCACATAAGAGGGATGATATTTAATGATTTTTGAAATGAGTCAATAGCCTTTTGAAACTTTCCTTCTGTTTGGTAAAGGACTCCCAGATTGAAATGAGTGAGCATTCCATTTGTATTGACCTCCAGGGACCCTAAAAGGATTTCTTGGGCTTTTTTCAGATCGCCTTTTAAGCGATAGCTGTCTCCCAGATTATTCAGGCAAGTTGAATTCGCCGGTTCATTTGTAATTTTTATCTTTTTTGGTCTTGACCTTTGATTCTTTGTTACTTACTCTGTTGAGAAAGCCTTGGCCATTTGGTATCATTTTTAGCCGCCATATTTAAATAACTTTATAAAAGTTAAAAACTTATGAGCTTTTTGCTAGCCAGGACCCTGAGGCCTAAAAAATGGTGTGGGGCTGTAATATGTATGCTGGTATTTGTGCTTTCTATAGGTTGCGCCACCACTGAACGGCCGCCGAATGAAAGTAAAACTTTGGCGCAGAAAAAATTCAAGGAGGCCATGCAGGCAGGCTCCTTGAATCAGCAGGATAAAATGATGGCATTGCTTAAAGAAGCCTTGGAGCTGGATCCTGCGGACTCGAACCTCTATTTTTTCCTGGGCCGGGCTTATTTTGTACAGGGAGATATCGAGCGAGCAGAACGGGAGTTTTTAACAAGCATCAAATTAAACAATAATTTGAAGGACGCCTATCGGCAGTTGGGTTTGATTTACATGCAGCAGGGGCAGTGGGAAAAGGCGATTCGCCACTTCCGGGAAGACCTGGCGCGACCTGGAACCCCGCAACCTCAGCAGATTTATAATTGGATCGCGCTGTGTTTTTATAATCTGGGAAAAAAGAATGAAGCTGAAATCGAGTGGGAAAGAGCTCTTGACCTAAAAGATAATGCAGGGATTCGGCTTAATCTGGCCTTGGCTTATATTAATCAGGAGCGTTTTGATCAAGCTAAAGACTCTTTACAAAAGGCTCTGGCTCTCAAGCCGCGTTTTTCTCAAGCCCATTTTGAGTTGGGACAATTATATTTAAAGGAAGAAAAAAAAGGCAAGGCAGTGAATCATTTTAAAAAAGTGATTCTTTATTCTCCTAGAGGGAACCTGGCTAAAAAATCCAAAGAATATATTAATTTGGTTCATCCGGAATAAAAAATGATGGTTGAAAACTTTGGTTCTTATTTAAAACATGAACGCGAATTAAGGGGGGTGCCTCTGGAAGAAATATCCGGGGCCACGAAAATTCATATTCGTTTTCTTAAGGCTCTTGAAGACAACTCTTTTGATGAACTTCCGGGGGAAGTTTTTATTAAAGGATATATCCGGTCCTATGCCAACATCATCGGTTCGGATGTTGAGGAAATGCTCAATATCTATAAAGAATCTGTGGAGTTCAAAAATCAGGAAAATATCCCCCTCAAAATACCTTCTGTCAAATCACAGTCCAAAACCCTTTTGACATTCGGCCTGTTGATTCTGGTGGTTGTCGGCCTCTTGTTTGGGGTGGGAATCCTGATAAAAAAAGGGGACGACCCGGAGCAGGAAAAAGGTTCCTCAATGCAAGAGCAGGCGGAGATAGCTACACCGAAGCCTCCAATAAGTTTTGATATTTCCGAAAACCAGATTGTGGGAGAAAATATGGGTATTCAGGAAGCGGACTCCGCTGAGCCTGAGACCCTCGAACTATCCGTCAATCTATCTGATCAACTTGCCGAAGACCTGAACGAGGAAAAAGTCTTATCCCCCGAGGAACCGGTCGAACTGAACTCACAAACCTCAAGCGCTTCACGAGTCGATCCGAGTCCCCAATTCCCCGAAGGAGTGGAAAAACCTTTAAAGCTTACAATTCGGGCAAAGGAAAATTTGTGGTTTAATATGACTATTGATGATTTCAGGGATGAGGATTTTATTCTCCCTGCAGGCACTGCAAAGACCTTCTGGGCTAATGAAGCCTTTCGGTTGACGGTGGGGAATAAGACAGGAGTGGAGTTATTGTTAAACGGCAAGGTCTTAACTTTGCCGGAAAGTAAAGACAGGGTGGTCAAAGACTTTATTATCAATTCTAAACTGGTAGAGTGAACCGTGGCTAAAATTGATGCGTTCTTCAAGCTGATGAATGAACAGGGAGCTTCAGATTTGCACCTTGTTGCTGGTTCGCAACCCATACTCCGGGTTCATGGGGACATGGAGCGGATCAAATACAAAGCCCTGGAAAATGATGAACTGAAAGCGATGCTGTATGAAATCGCCCCGGAAACCAAGATCAAGGTTTTTCGAAGAAACCGGAGATGTGGATTTCGCCTATGAAATTCCCGGTCTGGCCCGTTACCGGGCGAATTATTTTCAGCAGAAATGGGGTGTGGGAGCGGTTTTCAGGGAAATTCCAAGCACAATTCTGACTTCCGAGCAACTGGGGCTTCCCAAAGTCATTACAAAACTTTCCATGTTGCATAAGGGAATGGTTCTGGTCACCGGGCCTACGGGAAGCGGCAAATCCACAACACTTGCCGCTATGGTGGACCACGTTAACAAAAATAAGAAAAGCCATATCATTACTGTTGAAGACCCGGTTGAGTTTGTTCATAACATTGAGGGAAAAGATTTTAAGCGTCAAGGCAAATATTGAAGCCGGGAACAACCTGTCGGAATCCCTGAAAAAACACCCAAAGATTTGGGACTCGCTTTACTGCAACCTGATCGAAGTGGGAGAAGTGGGCGGAATCCTGGACACCATCCTCAGGCGTCTGGCAGCGTATATTGAAAAAGCAGAAAAGTTAAAGAATAAAGAGGACTTGAGCTCTAAAAAACAGATTGTTTTCAAAGGAACGACTGACCATTTGATCCTGCATGGAGATGAGGAACAAATTAAACAGGTTGTGTGGAATTTGTGTATCAATGCTTTGGAAGCGATGTCCCAGGGAACCCTGACCTTGTCGCTTAAGGAGGTTTTTTCATTCCGGAGTGGAGAGTTTCAAGCTAATCACCGCGGCATGGTTCTTGAGGTCCAAGATGAGGGTTGTGGCATTGCCTTGGACCAGATCAATAATATTTATGACCCTTTCTATTCCAGTAAGAAAGATGGAGTCGGCTTGGGACTGGCAACCGTATATCAAATCGTCAACCGAAACGGAGGGATTATGGATGTCGAAAGCACCCTCGGTACAGGAACTTTATTCACGGTTTTTCTTCCCGATCAGGAAAGTGAAAAACCTGTCCCTTTGTCTTCCCATTAGTATTAAAAAATTCAAAAAAGGAAACCGACCATGTCAGGAGAGGGACCCATAAAAATAACCGACACTGCAAAAATTGCTATTTGCACCTGTATGCAGTCCAATCATTGGCCGTTTTGTGATGCCACGCATCATAACTGGTGGAGACGGGCCGGAAATATTAGAGCTTGATAAAAATAAAACCTGTTATCTTTGTAGTTGCTTTAGAACGAAAAACAGGCCTTTCTGTGACGGGTCGCACGAAAAAATTAAAAAATCCTGCCCCCTGAATGGAGAACAGTTTCTTGAAAGTTTTTAATACCCTGGTCGGGTTGATAATGGTTCTTTTTTTATCAGGATGTGCCACCCACCTGCAAAAAATTACTCCTGAAAATATGGTTTTCATTGCCGAAGGACCCTTTACCATGGGTTTTGCTATAGAAAATGATAATGAATGGGGAGATATGGATGAAGACCCGGTTCATGAAGTTACGCTCAGTGCTTACTGGATGGATAAATATGAGATCACGAGTGCTGACTTCGCCGAATTTCTTAACTCTCACCAAAGTTCTGCCCAGCAGTTCATAGAAATCACTCCAAGCGTTACGGTTGAGTTTGTAGAGGGAAAATACCAACCCCGGACCGGGCTGGAGAACCTGCCTGTTAACCGGGTCTCCTGGCATGGTGCCGATGCCTATTGCCAGTGGAAAGACAAACGCCTGCCTACTGAAGCAGAATGGGAAAAGGCTGCAAGAGGAATCGACCAGAGAATTTTTCCCTGGGGAAACGAATTTCCCGACAATAGCCGCGTCACTTTTCGGCGTAAATTTTCTAAACTGGGTTTTGAAGTGATGGAACCGGTAGATAGTATGAGCCAGGGGGTTTCCCCTTATGGAATCCATCACATGGCGGGTAATGTCTGGGAGTGGGTTGCCGACTGGTTTGGTGGCGGAACCTATGAAGATCACGAATCCAAAGATCCTAAAGGCCCTGAAACCGGAATCAGCAAGGTATTACGGGGAGGCAACTGGTATTACAAGGCCTACTATTTGAGAACCACCTACCGCTTTAACGAACGGCCCGATCAATTTAACATCTGGCAAGGATTCCGCTGCGCCCGGCCGGCGGCCGGTGGCAAAAAACTTCTCTCCCCCCTGAGAGACCTTTGCGTAAGTCGAAAAATCGAAGAATCGAGATTCTTCACTGCGTTCAGAATGACAAGAAATGCCAGTTTGTCATTCTGAGGAACAAGGCGACGAAGGATCTCGCCTTGCACTAACCTGGGGATTCTTCACTGCGTTCAGAATGACAATGCAATCTCGTTCAGGTGGTTCCGCTTGGCTATGTTTTGCCCAGGCAACAACCTTGTTAAGATTTACAATGAGCAGCTAGATGCACTTTTAAAATGCTCATTCTGGGTGTAACATGAAAATTTACAACTCTTTTAGACATTGAGGTTTCAGGGAAAACGTGTAAATGCCCTCCCGTCAAAAACTTAAATTGGGTGATGTTCTGGTAAATGCCGGGACAATAACCGAAGAACAGTTACAACAGGCCCTTGCCGAGCAGAAGCAAAATAACACTCCATTGGGGAAAGCACTGGTGCAATTGGGGTTTCTCGCTGAAGAAAAATTCCTCAATAGTCTGGCGGACCAATTAAAAATCCCTTACCTGGATATGCAGGGGGTGAAAATTTCGCAGGAGGCGATCCGCAAGGTTCCGGAAACGGTTGCCCGGAAGCACCGAATCATCCCGATAGACATTGAAAATGGTTCGCTGAAGCTGGCAATGACAGACCCGTTGAATATTTTTGCCGTTGATGAGGTGACGATTCAATCGGGATTGGATGTGATCACAGTGCTGGCGGCGGAATCGGATATCGAAAGGGCCATTCAGGAAGAATATGGTGTTGCGGCCTCCATCAAGGCGGCGGTTAAAAGTCTGGGAGTTCAGGAACAAGAAAAGGAAGAAGCTCAGCAAATCGCATCCGGCGGAGGAACGACAACGGCGAAACTGGATGCGCCGGAAGCGCCGGTAGCCAAGCTGGTAGAAATGATCCTCAAGCAGGCTCTCGATGATGGGGCCAGTGATGTTCATATTGAACCGACTGAGAAGGCGCTGAATATTCGCTACCGGATTGATGGGGTCTTGTTTGAAGCGTCGCAACTGCCCAAATCGGTGGAGTCTGCTCTGATTTCCCGGATCAAGATATTGTCGAATATGGATATTGCCGAAACCCGTGCGCCGCAGGATGGCGGCTTCTCGGCCCAACTGGGTCCGAAAGAAATTGAACTTCGTGTCTCCACCTGTCCCACTATATATGGCGAAAATATGGTGCTCCGTATTCTTGACAAGAGCAAACTGATGGTGGACTTGGAAGCCTCTGGCCTGATGGGTGCCAGTTTGAACAAATATAATGATCTGCTTGAAAACCCTTATGGCGTTATCCTGGTAACGGGACCTACAGGTAGCGGAAAAACAACGACTCTTTATAGCTCCCTGGCAAAAATAAATACGCCGGACAAAAATATCAAGACCATTGAAGACCCGGTGGAATACCGACTGGAAGGTATCCGCCAGACGCAGGTCAATCCTAAAGCGAATCTCACTTTTGCGACCGGACTGCGTTCGTTGATGCGTCAGGATCCGGATATTATAATGGTGGGTGAAATCCGGGATACAGAGACGGCGGAGATTGCCATCCAGGCGGCCTTGACCGGTCATCTCGTTTTGAGTACCCTGCATACGAATGATACGCCGGGCGCCATATCCCGGCTTTCCGATTTAAAAATTGAACCCTTTTTGTTGGCCTCTTCCATTGTCGGTGTATTGGCCCAAAGGCTGGTCCGAAAAATCTGTAAGCATTGCAAGGTTCAGCATGAAGCCACCGAGAAAGAACTTAGCGTTCTATTTCCCAACGGAAACCGACCTCCCTCTGTTACGCTATATCACGGAGAAGGATGTAAAGCCTGCAAGAAAAGTGGTTATTCAGGACGGATGGGAATATTTGAGGTGTTGGTTATCACCGACGAACTTCGTGAACTCATTCTTCAGAAGGCAGCGCCGATGAGCCTACGCGATAGAGCCCGTGAAACACAGGATATGAAATCGCTCCGGGAAGACGGCATTTCCAAAGTGCTGGGCGGGCATACCACCGTTGACGAATTAAACCGGGTGACCTTTGCCGATATTGTTGCCAAATGATCTTTGCGGAGAGCACCTCCGCTGGTGCAATGACTGCCCCAGCCTTTACCGCAGGGCATGAAGGCTAAGAGGGGACCTTTGCATAAGTCGATAAAGCAGAAAAGCGAGATTCTTCACTACGTTCAGAATGACAAGAAACGCCAGTTTGTCATCCTTTTGTTCAGCATGACAATACTGGGCCATTTTGTCATTCTGAGGAACAAGGTGACGAAGACGTGATATTTAACTTAAGCACTCGTGCCCGGAATGGGTAATCTCGGGTTATGCAAAGGTCTCGGTTAAGAGGGGATACTACACATTTCCCGCAGGGGCATGGGCAATATCTTTAATTGGGGCAGATATTCTCTCGGCTTATAATGTTCCCGCCATTAACTTCATGCCCCGGAGCCATTGCGATCTGCCTCCCTCGCTGGAGGGTGGCTGTCATTGAATATGCCTTTATTTGAATACAAAGCCAGAGACAGAATGGGTGAGTTGGTGGCGGGAAGTATGGACGCCACGAATGCCGAAGCGGTGGGTAACGAACTCGGCCGCCTGGGGCATTTCCCTGTCACGATTAAGTCGGCGGAAGTGGAAAAGGAAAAAGGCGAGAAGATAGACCCGTTAGAACGGTTTCAAAAAGTCAAAATGAAGGAACTGGTATTGTTCACCCGGCAGATGTCTACCTTGTTCAATGCGGGCATCCCCGTGTTGGGCATCCTTGTGGCCCTTGAAGACCAGGTTGAAACACCAAAATTTAGAAGGGTTGTGAAGCAGGTGAGGGCAGATATTGAAGGCGGTCTTTCTATGTCTGAGGCCATGGAAAAACACCCGGATGTTTTTGATGAACTGTATTCGAGCATGATTGAGGCAGGTGAGGCAGGTGGTGTGATGGATGAATTGCTCAAGCGCCTCGCAACCCTGATGGAAAGGCAGGTGGAAACCGACGCAAAGGTCAAGGGAGCTTTGAGCTATCCTAAAATGGTTATTTCAGCAATGCTTATTGCTATAACCGTCCTGATGTGGAAGGTGGTCCCGATTTTTGTGAATATGTTTGAGAAGGCCAAAATCGAACTGCCACTAGCGACCAAGATTCTCATTGTCGGCAACAAAGCGTTTTTTGATTACTGGTACTTGCTACTGGGGGGGGATAATCCTGGCCATATTTGCCTTCAAGAAATACACTGCCACCGAAAAAGGACGTTACCAATGGGATATGTTTATGATCAAGGTGCCCATTATGGGCCCCATTATATTGCGTTCTTCAATGGCCAAATTCGCACGCGTGTTCAGCACATTGCAGGCGGGCGGTGTATCCATTCTTGAAATTCTCACGGTAACGGCCAAGGTTGTCGATAACGTGGTGATTTCGTCCATCATTCGCGGACTTCGCGATAGCGTGCAGGAAGGCACGGGCCTTGCGGCACCTCTAAAACAAAGCGGGCTCATTCCTCCCCTTGTCATCCAAATGATCGCGGCGGGCGAAGAGTCGGGAGCGCTGGATGAAATGCTGGAAAAGGTGGCGGACCATTATGATGAGGAAGTGGACCATGCGGTCAAAAACCTGTCTTCCATGATTGAACCCATCCTGCTTTTGTTCATGGCGGGTTTGGTGTTGTTTCTTGCGTTGGCCATCTTCATGCCTATGTGGGATATGTCGAAAATGGCAGGTTAGTATTGATGAACTGTTTGGCTATGAAAACTGAAAATCGATCTGAGCGAATGAAAACTTTTTTAAATCGAGCAGACAAAGAAGATGGGTTCACTCTTATTGAGTTGATCATGGTGATCGTTGTGCTCGGCATATTGGCCACTACCGCAATACAGAAGATGATAACTGCTTCAGAACAGGCAGAAATCACCGCCGAAGACACGACTGTTGATGTATTGCGCAACAATCTGGTTAATAATTTAGGCATTGATTTGCTAAATGGCCTGCCTGCCGAGTTTCCCGCTGATCCTTTTGAAAATCTCAGTAAAGTTCCCGAGGGTTATGATCGCCGAAGGACCTTTCAGCCCACGGGTGAGGATGAAGATGCAGAAATCTGGGTTTTTGTAAAGGGAGCCGGAGGTAATCTCACTGCCGAAGAAGCAGGGACCACGCTGACGGATTTTCAGTCATCCGGTGAAATTTATCATCAAAGAAAAGATGGAACTATTGTCAAATGGCCTTATGATTCAAGCAATGGTGTCATTGGTAAGAAACAGATCGATAGAACCAGTGCTATTAAAGAGGAGGCAGAGCGGGCTAAAGAACGGCGAGGTGAACTGACAGAAAAAGAAAGACTTAAAAAAACCCGGTAATCCCCCCGGTCAACCCGGTGTCTGGAGGAAGGTGCCATGAATATAGTTTACGAAATACTGATAGATTCCGCGCTTATCTTGGCGTTCATTCTGGTCGTGATGGTGTTTTGCTACAGCGCTTTGATTCTATTTAAGCCAAAAGTGGCGCTTCAACTTAATAGCCGGTTCAATGCCTGGTTTTCCACCGAGAAGGTGGATAGCACCATGGACATGCACATTGATACCAATGATCTGGTGCTCAGAAATCGTTGGTGGGTGGGAAGCCTGTTTCTGGCTGGGGCTTTGTTCACCTTGAAGTACTTGCTGATTGATTTCGATGCCGATAAATTTATTTCTTTTGTTGTCAGTCCCCACGGAAACCTCGCAAAAATATTCAGCGAAATTATAGTGATTTCCATCCAGTGGTTATGGGTTTTCACATCTTTTTTAGGGGCTGCGGCCTGCGGCTTGTTCCTGGTCAACCCGGCAGCTTTTCAGCGACTCAGTCATAAGCTGGACACGCATTATTCCACCGAGCATTTTAAAGAAAGTGCCGATACCGTTTGTACTGCCTTGGACGACTGGGTCATGAAAAACCATGTTCTGGTGGGTTTGTTATTATTTCCGGGCTCAACCTATCTGGTGGTATTTTTGCTCATGACCCTAATGTAATTTTTCCAGGTTTATCAGGAAACTGAAGTTACAAAATGGGTAACCCTTTACCCGCCGGGCCTTCCTCCAGCATGCCAAAATTTTCTTCATCGTTAAACGTCAAAAAAAGAATACCCGCATTTCTCTCGATTTTCGCAGCTTTATACGGTCTCGCCCAACAAGTATGAGAAAGTTTGCGCCCCCCAGATTTCAATTCGGCAGCAAAATTGCCCTATTCAGGGTAGAAAATATTGTAAACCTTGACTTTTCAGTTATTTACCGTTAATTTATTTGAAAGTAGTTGAATATAAAGGAGAAATAAATATGAAAAACCGCATTACTAATAACGAAGGTTTTACCCTGATTGAGATGGTCATGGTCATTGTCATTCTGGGTATTCTGGCGGCGGTTGCCATCCCGCGGTTTATAGATTTGAAGGGTAGCGCAACTTCCTCAGTGGGCCATGGAATAACAGGGGCCTTGGCGGGTCAGATCACCATGCTTCATGCCAATTACCTGATTAATAGTACAAGTTATACCGGGACACAGGTGGTAGACAGTATTGATAGTAGTAATATAGATAATCTGACCATCGACGCCGCTCAAACCCAGATTACAGGTAGTGTTGATGGGAACAATTTTGTCTGGACTTATACTGCGCGATCAGGTTTTACGGCTGCCCAGGTCGCAGAAGATACTGGTTTCTAAATAATCTGTGAACAAATTATTTAGGGCTGTTTTTTATTTTTAACAGCAGTTATTTTTTTTGAGGTGAAATATTTCCATATTCCATCGGCGACTTTGGCCGGTCGGGTTTTTTGCAATACTTACAGTTTTTTACTTTGGTGATATTCGGGATATTTTATTTGCCGAGAGGGACCTGCTACCATTTTTCGCGGCCCCTCGGCAGTTCTGGGTTGAAGAAGTCAAAAACTTCGTATTTCCGCTGTGGAATCCTTATTCTTTTAACGGGCACCCCTTGTTTGCAACTCTGCAAGCAGGGGTTCTTTACCCGTTCAATGTTCTCTACCTGTTTCTTCCTTTCCATTGGGCCTTTAATCTCAACATAGAAATTCATTTTGCCTTGACCGGCTTGTTTACTTATCTTTTGCTGCGTGGCATGAAGGCCAGCCACGGAGCTTCTCTGATAGCCGGGGTGGGTTTCATGCTCTCCGGATATCTGATGTCAGTTCATAATGTGTTGAGCACCTTGCTGTCGGTCACTTGGGTGCCGCTATTTTTTCTGATATTTTTATCCGCCCTAAAAAAAAGTCATTTTGGATATGCTCTATTATCAGGACTCGTGGGAACACTGATGTTCCTGGGTGGTGGGGTGGAGGTGTGTTATTTAACTTTTGCGGTGGCCTTTCTTTTAACTTTGGTCTCCGAATTGGTTTTAGTCGAGGGAAATTGCGCCGAATTAAAACGCCGCCTGTTTTTATTTGCGACATTTTGTCTGGTATTTTTCGGTTTGTCTGCGGTCCAACTCATTCCATTTTTAGAACTTTCCCAACTCTCCCTTAGATCCGCAGGGCTTTCGTACGAGGAAGCGGGAACCTGGTCCTTGCATCCAATGGATCTAACAGAGTTCTTCGTCCCCGATCAATATGGATTGCCGTATGACCTGGATCAATATTGGATTTATCAAAATTGGTTAAAGACGATTTATATGGGCGCAATACCTTTCCTGTTTTCCTGCTTTTATTTAAATAAATACAGTTCCCGCAGATTGGGACTCCTATTTTTGTTTGTCCTGTCCATCGGTTTGGCAATGGGAGCCAATACCCTATTTCATCACTTCCTTTATGACACGATCCCATTTTTCAATAAAATCAGGTACCCGGTAAAATTTATATTTCTTGCGGTATTAATATTGTGTCTCACCGCTGGGTTGGGGTACGACAAATTCAAACAGGAGTTTTCAAATTCTCAAAATAATTCCAAAAAATGGGTATTTTTAGCATTAGCCTTTTTTCTGATGCTGGTATTTGGGGCATTAAATTTTTTTGATGCCGAATTGACCCTCTATTTCAAAAGTATTGGCTGGGATTACCCGAAATACAACCGAGTTGTTATAAATCTTTTCAACATTAAACGTTTGTTAGTATTTACAAGCTTATTTAGTTTTCTTTTATACCTTTACGCCAGGCTGCAATATGGAAAACAAGCCATATTGATTATAATTATTACTCTATTTATTTTAGATTTGTTTTTTGCCAATTATGGAAACTACAGAAAAACAAACTTGGAGCGGATTAACAGGCTGGAGGACAATGCAAAATTTATTATATCGGACCCCGATCTTTTCAGAATTTACACAACCCCCAAGACCTTAAAGCACTCAATAAAATCCTCAGAAGCTTTTAGATTTGACGGCAGGGGACTTGAAATACACAAAGAGAAATTAATTCCCGGTATGCAGGGCAATCAAAATATTTTTTTCACAAGCGGCACTGGTGTAACGAAACAGCAACGCTGGAAAAATATTTTAGATTTTATAAGTACAAGCCCATCGCCAGATAGCACGAACTTGCTCAACTTGATGAATGTCAAATATCTAATATCCATTCCCAAGGTTATTTCTCCAAATTTTAAATTGGTGAACACCAGTTACCCTGTTCCCTTGAGTGATAACGAAATGGCGGGAATTGAAGAACCGTATGCAATAAAAATTTATGAAAATAAGAATGTATTGCCCAGGGCATTTCTTATTCCGGCTTGCAAGGTTATAAACTCCGAAAAAGAATATAAAGAAGCTCTTGCAAAGAAGAGTTTTGGTCCGGGAAAAGTATTGCTACTGGATGAGGAACCGAAAAATTTTTCATGTGGGGGGGAGGGGTTGCTGAAAAACAAGGCTCCGTCAGGATAGATTCTTATAAAAGCAATACGGTTGATCTCACGGTAAATTCTAAAAGCCGTCAATTCCTGTTTTTAAGCGACAGTTATTTTCCGGGATGGAAGGCTTATATAAATGGGAAGCCCACTAAAATCCTCCGGGCAAACTATATGTTCCGCGCTATTGTCATTGGACCGGGAAAGCATCAGGTCCGCTTTGAATATGATCCGCTCTCTTTTAAGCTAGGCTTGGCAGTCACGTTAACGACGATTCTATTATGCGGAGTATATTTTTTGAAAGAAAGAAGAAAACAGCGGATTAACCCTGCCATGCTCTAAAAACCTTTCGTTTTTTAAGCAACTCAAACGTTTCCAGTTCTGCTTCGATGAACTCACATTTTTGCAGAAGATGTGATTAAAAGTGTTCCAAGTTAACTTTTCAGGTTTCTTAATGCTGCAAACCTTTTCCATTACTTATTTGATTGTCCTCGTGTTTGTGGCTTGCGACAATATTTATATTCAACAAAATATCCACGACATGAATGCCTTGGTGGCTTTTCTTTCCCTGGCGTTTTTAGGCATGGCTTTTGTCTTGCGTAAAGAGAATACAAGCTATGGGTTGAGTGTTCTATCAGCCAGCCTGATTTTATTCTTGCTCTATTCGGCGAGCAGTTATTATTTTTCCCTCAATGCAGATTTGAGCCTGTACCCGGCTTTAAAATTACTCAGTGCTTTATTTTTAGCCCTGGCTCTTATTTACTATTTAAAAGATATTGAAATTCTGAAAAAAGTATTATTGCTGGTTTATGCGCTGGCGGGAATTTTAGCGGCTTCCGGAATCGTTGAGCAGTTTTTTCCATTCATGATCCCTCCAAGAGGGCCAAATGTTGGGGCCTTACGCTCTCTTTTCACAAATCCAAATTTTTTTGCGGCCTACCTCGTGATTCATATTCCTATCGGAGTGTATCTGTATTTCAAAGCCGCAAGTTTATTTGCAAAGATATTTATAGGTCTTGGATGGGTATTAATTTTAGTTTCATTGGGATTGTCTGGTTCACAAGGCGGGCAATTAACTGCCGCACTACAAATTTTTGTGACGATTCGCTATTTCCTGGCTAGAAAAGAAACTGATCGGGCTAAGCTTGTGATCCTGGGAACGTTGGTCTCTTTATTAATTTATTTTGACCTATTTAAAGTTATTTTAGCTCCAGATATGGTACCCACCACTGATACTACAACAGGGGAGAGACTTGCAATTGAGGATCCTTGGATATTTGAAAATATTGTGCTTCGCTTGCTTTACTGGTCAGGTGCTTGGAGAATTTTTACCGAACATTGGTTGCTGGGAAGTGGTCTTTGGACATTTTTGGAATTGTATCCGCAAACTGGACTGGAGCGCTCCCCTGCTCATGCCCACAATATGTACTTGCAAACTGCCGCGGAAACGGGGTTGATAGGGCTTGGCTTCCTGATGGTTTGTCTCACTGCTTTGTGTTCGACTCTTGCACACGTATTTAAAAAAGGCCGGACGGAAGTTGTGGAACTAAATTTTTATATTGCGGTTTCTATAGCTGGTTTTCTTCTGCACAATATCAGTGAATACAATTGGTTGACCGCAAACTTTATTTATTATTTTGTATTCCTGGTAATTTCGGCGGAAGTGCTAAACAGAGAAACTTCAGGTTATGAAAAATGGGTTCTCGTGTCTGGTGCCAAAAGTTTATGGGTCAGAGCTATCCCGATTATTATGGTGTTGGGGGCTTTCACGCTATCGCAGTATTACCGTTATAACAGGATCATTTCACATGATATTCTCTTAAGCCGCATGATCGATGAGGTGTCGGTCAACGTGGAAAGAGCGAAAGATCTTTGCAGTCGATGTCCTGAGCCCCATTACTTATCCGGTCTTGCCCATTTGGAAGCGTTTCGCCGATCTTCAGATAAACAACACCTGATTCAGGCAGAACATGATTTTAAAGGAACCCTCCGTCTGAACCCGAATAGTATGCAGGCGTATTTGAAACTGGGCACAATCAGGAGCTTTCAGGGAAATTTTTATGAAGCCAGAGAATATTATAAAAAGGCCATGAAAGATCCAAGGTACAGGAGGGAAGCGTTGGCTGCGTTCATAAAAATAATATGATAGCTTTGGGAATGTCCAGAATGTTTCAGCTATCGACCTTATTCTTCTAAATGACTAAGTTCAAAACCAGCTAAATGGATAAATCAGTTAAAATTTTTAGAACTCCTGTTCCAATTCTTTTATTCTGTTGTCTTTCTATTTTTTATTTGTTCACTCGATTTTATCACCTCGCTCTTTTTCCGATTTTTACTGACGAGTCAATTTATCTTAGAATTGCCCAGGTGTTAACCGATGATCCGGGAGAGATAAACCTGTTCAGAATGGAAGGGAAGCATCCTCTCTACATTTGGTTATGTGTTTTAGCCTTTCAGGTGGTGGATGATCCACTTTTGGCAGGACGGGCGGTATCGGTCATATCGGGCCTTGCCTCATTAGTGGGAATCTACCATTTAACCAGACTATGCTATCCCCCTGCCACAGCATGGATGGCTGCGCTCCTTTATTTGATCTGCCCATTTCCGTATTTCTTCGAGCGGCTGGCCATGGTCGATAGTTTATTAAACGCGTTGGGAATCTGGTTAATTTATCTTTCCGTCAGAATGGCGCATGGAGATTATAGGGGAGGAGGTCTCCTTCCAGGCACTGTGGCCGGTTTGGCGTTTTATACTAAATTCACAGCGCTCATATATTTCCTTCCAGCCCTTGTTGCGCCTTATTTTTTTAAAGACGAAAAAAAGGTCAACTTCAAAGTATTTTACGTATATCCAATCCTGATCTTTGGCTTCTTTGTTCTGATTCTATATGGGCTTGGAAAAGAGATCGGCTATTTTCACCCTGCTAAACCTCTTCGGCTACCTTTGTTGTTTTTAACAGGTGAGCAATGGGCTGCTTTCCCGTTGGATATTTGGATTGGAAATGGAAAAATTGTGCTGAGCTTTTTATTAGTGTACTTCCCGACTCCAATTATCATCCTTTCGGTATATGCGATTTGGTATTCTATTTTAAAGAAAGACAAAAAGAGCTTGTTTTTTGTCTTTTGGGCCGGATTTCCAACAATCCTGATTATCTTAATAACCAGTGGTTTTTTTTCAAGGTATTTTATATTTCTTATTGCTCCGATAATAATCCTTGCTGCAAGATCAGCTTGTCTTCTTTTGGAGTTTATGCAAAACCGAATTAAGGAAGCGAATAATCCGAAGGGAATTTTTTTAAAGCAACAACTACTCTCAGCATTCTTTGTTGTTCTTCTAACTATTGACGGAATGGATTTTATTAAAAAAATGGGGACTAATCCTGTAAAGGCTCCAGTTCATGAATTGGATCGGATGCTGTATCTAAGTGGAAATAATTCAGGATACGGGGTTCGCGAAGCAGCGGAGTTTTTAAAGAAACAGGCCACGAAGTCCAACCTTTTGGTATTTGTTCCCCAAAAGCCCGGCAATCCACCGGAGGGTATGGAAGTATTTCTTTGGAAAAACCCCGCAATAACCATAGTTCCTATTTTAGAATGGAAAAATATTTCCAAAAGGTTAGCGGGGGATAAAAACTCCTTATGGCCCCGATCCCGATATCATAAAACCCGCAAGCAATTGTTGAAGATCGATAAGAACACAAATATTTATTTTCTATACCCCTATACGACTTATCCCGAATCCAGATTTTTACAAGCCAACTCTGGGTTTGAAAAAGTCTGGACCTATTCCCACCTTAATGCACTAGACACCATAAATATTTTTAAATTGAGATCCTGAATCGGTAAATGGCAGGTGTTCTAAAATGATATAATAGCTTTATGCGAACCAAATTCGTAACGGCAATCTGTTTGGCGATGATAGTTTTTGGAATTCCCATTCCTGGAATGTCGCAACAGTTGAACCGTGATCTGTTTCAACCTTCAACTTTGGTCAGCAGTGAAATTTCACGCAGGCAACTCCAAAAAATCTACCTGACATCCACAAAGCAACGCACATTCCATTGCGGTTGCGTGTTTGACAGGTTAAAACAGGTCTTTCCCAATTTGTGTAATGGCAAGCCGGTTTTCGAAAAAGACAAGCCGCAAAGGCTGATCTGGGCCTCTTTGATGCCGCCAAATGTTTTTGCTCGATCATTAAAGTGCTGGAACAAGACTCTGTGTACGCGCCCCGGTGGGGAAAAAATCAAGGGGACCCAATGTTGCTCGGAAATTTCGCCAAAATTTAAAACCAGAGAATCCGACATGCATAACATTTTTCCCATGATTGAAGAACCGCCAACTCCTGTTGTGACAAAGGAATTTTCCGGTATGTGGGAATACCGTTATTGCGAAAAGGAAGGCATGCTCAGAAAAGAGATTCGGGGTAATGCGTCCCGGGCGTATTTATATATGTCGTTTCAATATAAAATTCCTTTGGATGAGAATTTGGAAAACTCATTGCGCATGTGGCATTTTGAAGATCCTCCTGATGAGTGGGAGGAAAAACGCAATGACCTGATAGAAGTCATCCAGGGAAACCGTAATCCCTTCATAGATCAACCAGTGCTCGTGGAGCGAGTTGCCGATTTTTAGTGGAGTTCCTCCACAGGAAATAGGCAATTATTCGTTAAGCCGAGAGACTTTTTCTAGCTAGAGAGCTATTGCTCATTGGCCCCACGCCGAGTGGGGAAGCTGGGTGTCCTCATCGGTGAGGGTAGCCTCTAGTTGCAAATCAGTGACGCAGGTGTTTTGCAGGTTGGCGCCTTGAAGATAAGCCCCACCCAGGCGGGTGTTTTGCAGGTCGGCGTTCTCCAGATCGGCCCACATCAAGTCGGTTTCTTCAAAGTTTGCGTTTTTCAGGCAGGCGCCTTGCAATTGGGCGTCTTGCAAGTTGGCCCCCCTGAGGTCGGCATTTTCAAAATTGGCTCCACGAAGGTCAGAGCCTTGCAAATTGGCCTCCACCAGAACAGCATTTTTAAAATTGCTTTCCCTTAAATCTTCGCCGCTGAGATCGGCAAATATGCCGTCCTTGCCTTTTGATTCAAACCATTCCTTATGACTCAGGAGAATCTGTGGGAGAATGGAAATGAGGCTGGATTTTTTCATAACAATGAGGGGTCTTTGAAAACCGTCCTTAATTTATGAAAACTTAAACTTGAAAACCGATACATGTATTTACCATGGTATAAAACTGTTTTTTGTTATTTTTAAATAAATCGGAATTTCCTAGTTTAAAGTATTAATAAGTGATTAAATTCTCCTTATTTTGAATCCTTTCCACTAAACCCAGCCCAGACCCAACACCCCGTATAAAAAAGCCCCCATATACCAATAAGTCCAATGACCAAAGATACTACCCAAAATATCTCCTTTGGTGGCGCAACGAGGGTTGCCCCATAGGAGACAAAGATAAACCAAAACACAGAACCAATAACGCACAGCCTTTTTACCCCTTTTCTTATATTCACAAATATTCTCCCTTATTCTTCAAACATCTCCTTGGTTGCCCCATATTTAGGGAGTGCCCTATTTAACATTCTTTCAAAACTGTCTTTATTTGGGGAAGCATCCATTAACGTCATTACTTTTGCCAGGTTGTGGAAAACAATCCTGAAATTTATGGGTCCACCATCGCGTTTGAACCCTATATGTTTGATCCCGACGTACGCTATTTCGCGCCTTATTTTTACAAGCATAAGGTTGTGTCATATTCCAGTAATCGAAAATGAAAAGGTGGTAGGTATTGTGTCACCCTGCACGATATGTTGAAAAATATGCCCGGTAAAGCCTCAGCACCATTTTTTATTGTTACTAAAAAACAATCAGTCTGATTTTGAATCTGATCTCCAGAAAAATTTGGAGGAAAAGGATTAGGACGGCTTAAGACTCTAAATGGTGATACGAAGCGCCAGCGCCTTTCGGGATTCTAATGTCATCCACAATATCTCTGATCTCATCCGGCGGTGGAGCGGTGACGCGGCTGACCAGAATAGCGATTACGAAATTAAACACCATCCCCAAAGTTCCGATTCCTTCTGGTGAAATTCCGAACCACCAGTTTTCCGCTGAGTTTGCCGAGGGGTTGATAAACTTAAAATAACTAATGTAGCCGGCGGTGAAGGCGAGTCCTGTCACCATTCCAGCGATGGCCCCTTCTCGGTTCATGCGTTTCGAAAAGATTCCCATCAAAATAGCCGGGAAGAATGACGAAGCTGCGAGGCCAAAGGCAAACGCCACTACCTGCGCGACAAATCCGGGTGGGTGGATGCCAAAATATCCAGCGATGGTGATGGCCAGTGCCGCCGACATGCGGGCAAAAAGGAGTTCCTGCTTGTCGGTAATATTCTTCAAGAACATTTTTTTCAAAAGATCGTGAGAAATGGAGGTGGAGATGACCAGCAGCAATCCTGCGGCGGTGGAGAGTGCTGCGGCAAGCCCTCCTGCCGCGACCAGCGCGATCACCCAGTTGGGCAGGTTGGCGATTTCCGGATTGGCCAGAACCATGATGTCGCGGTCGATATAGAGCTCGTTGCCATTATCGGTCGGTGAATTAGAAATTTTTCGTTCACCTTCAGGGCCGCGTACTTCCAGAAACTGTGGTTTCCCGCTGAATGCTTTTCCCGAAGAATACTGGATCTTCCCGTCTTGATTTTTATCGACCCAGGCGATGAGGTTGGTGTTCTCCCAGTTCTTGAACCATGCAGGCGTTGCCTGATATTCGGCATTGTTAACGGTGTTGATGAGATTAACCCGGGCAAAAGAGGCCAATGCCGGAGCCGTGGTATAGAGTATGGCGATAAACATCAGCGCATACCCCGCAGAGATGCGGGCATCTCGTACTCTGGGAACGGTGAAGAATCTTACTATGACGTGGGGCAGCCCGGCAGTGCCCACCATGAGCGCGGCGGTGATGAAGAACACATCAATGGTCGATTTATTTCCCGCTGTATAAGCCGCAAATCCAAGTTCTTCAGATAACTGATCGAGCCTGTCCAGAAGGTAGGTGTTGGAGCCATCAACCAGAGTACTGCCGAATCCCAATTGCGGAACGGGGTTCCCTGTCATCATCACCGATATGAAGATGGCAGGAACCAGAAACGCAAAAATCAAAACGCAGTACTGCGCTACCTGGGTGTAGGTGATTCCTTTCATGCCGCCAAGCACGGCATAAAAAAATACGATGGCCATGCCAATTAAAACACCGGTGGTGATTTCCACTTCGAGAAAACGGGAGAAAACGATTCCTACCCCGCGCATCTGGCCCGCCACATAGGTGAACGAAACAAATAAAACACAAACAACAGCGACCCCCCGGGCAATGTCGGAATAATAACGATCCCCAACAAAATCGGGAACGGTGTATTTACCGAACTTGCGCAAATAGGGCGCCAGCAATAACGCCAGCAAAACATAACCGCCTGTCCATCCCATCAAGTAGACGGCGCCATCGCGGCCGATGAAAGAGATGATCCCTGCCATGGAGATGAAAGACGCGGCAGACATCCAGTCGGCGGCGGTCGCCATGCCGTTGGCGAGTGGCGGAACGCCACCGCCTGCGACATAGAAATCGTCGGTAGTCCCGGCCCGCGCCCAGATGGCGATGCCGATATAAAGCGCGAAGGTGGTGCCAACAAAAATAAAAGTGAGTGTCTGAACATCCATATTTATTTTTCAGACTCCTGATCGTGGTAATAAGAGTCGTCAGGGGCAAAATGGTCCTGGTCCTCATCCACGCCATATTTATGGTCGAGTTTGTTCATCTTGTAGACATAGATGAAGATGAGGATGACGAAACTAAAAATGGAACCCTGTTGCGCCATCCAGAAGCCTAGCTTGAAGCCGAAGAAACGGATGTTATCGAGGGCATCGACAAACAGGATTGCCATGCCAAAGGAGACGATGAACCAGACGGATAGAAGGGAAAGGACGAGCCGGATATTTTCTTTCCAGTAGGCTTTGGCTTCGGGGCTGTGAGAATCGCTCATTGATTTTTCTCGAAAAGGGTTTGAAATAAACGAGCTAAAGCCTATCAAAATATATCCATCTGGGGCATAAAATTTTTGGAAGGAGATATAACAGTGGCATGAAGTTAAGGACGGGGATATCACAACCTCCCTCGTCAGAGGGTGGTGCCGGAGGTCGGAATCGAACCGACACGAGGTTGCCCTCGCAGGATTTTGAATCCTGTGCGTCTACCAATTTCACCACTCCGGCACTCTAGGTTTTTGCTCTTGCTGGACCCGGAATATAGTACCCATCCGGGGCATGAAGGCTGAGGTGGAAATGTAACACAAAGTCAGCAAAATTTTCAATGACTCACTCTGAACTCCCGCCTTCATCTGTAACCGGATGCGAAGGGCTGGAGAAATTAATATCTCTTTTGAAGGATAGTCGGTTTGATTTTACCATTTTTACGATGTTATTTTGGCAAGAGAATTAAACTAGGTTTTTCCATTTTTACGATTCCAGAATATTTTTTAAAGGTCATGACCAGAACAGAGGCTGGTTTTTAATCATTGTGATCAGGATTTTGTAGAGGTCCTGACCGCGATGATTGAGCCTGAACTCACATTCTTTGAGATGCAAATAAAAAGTGGATTTGCTCATGCCACGAAACCTGGACAGGCGAGTTTTGGAGAAGCCCCAAAACCCCTCAATGCCATTAACGTGTGTCGAGCCCCTGGCAAACTCATTGCGTCCATGATCGACACGAAGATGTTTTCCATAACCCCCATCAACAAGCCCATTGTATCCACGCCACCCAATCCGGGTAGATGACACTGTCAAGAGTGGCCTTACCCCGGATAACCGCTTGCAGTGCGGCTTTGGAACAACCGGGGACGATTTCTGTATAAACTTTTCCATGGTGTTTGAGAACACCGAAAACGATGGTTTTACCCGAAGCACCGCGACCTCTTTTCCCTTTAACTTAGCCAGGCTCCGAAGTAACTTTCATCCACTTCGATTTCTCCGGAAAAAGGCGATTGAGTTTCACAGAATTCAGCGATACGTTCGCGGATTGCACGAAGATAACGATTGACCGATTTGCGGTTAAGAGCAACGAGTTTGGTAATCTGAGAGGCATCCAGATCCACGGCAAAATAGCGAATCATTTGCCGGAATTTGGCCTCTGAAATCTTTGAACGCTTTGCATAACGGTTTAATGCTTTCATAACAAGAGGTTAGAATACTTTCTAACCCCCTGTTCTGGTCATGACCCTTGATTTAATAACAGGATATTCCGTGAAATGGATTGGCAGGGAGTCAGTGAAAAAATGCGGTTCCCTGTTCAGTCCATGGCCAGCTTTCCATTAATTATTGGTAAAAAAAAGTAATCGGTGTCGTTCAGTTTCTCGATAAGGTGGATGGGTCCACCTTCGATAAAACAAATACTGAGGTTTTGGAACGCTTTGCCAATTTGATGGCAAAGTTTTTTCAAGTTTCGCAAACTAGAAATTTGTTGGGTACGGTGTAGATATTGTGTAGAGGAGTTTGGCAAGCTTAAAGAACATTATCTACACCGTGATTTGGAAAAAGAAGTCCAGGAAGGGAATTTCCGCCAGGACCTGTTTTATCGAATCAATGTAATAAAAATAACCCTGCCCCCGCTTCGTGAAAAACTCGAGGATATCCGTGACTTACTAGCCTTTTTCCTCAAGAAGCACAGCCCGGATGGCCAGCCCGTCAAAAAGCCGGGCAAGGGTTTGGTCTCTCACCTTATGAGTTATTCCTGGCCGGGAAACATCCGGGAACTGGAAAACTCGGTGGAGCGGGCTATTGTCTTATCGGACGAGGAGGAGCTACTCCCCGATGCGTTTCCCTTTGAAACTTCCCAAGCCCATATTCAACTCAATGCGGGGTCTGCCCTCAAAAAAGCCAGTGATTTGTTTCGCCAAACTTTTATTTCCAACACCCTTAAATCCACCAGCGGTAACCGGACTGAAGCCGCGCAGATTCTGGATGTTCAGCGCTCCTACCTTTCCCGGTTGATAAAGGAATTGGGAATTAAATAAAAGACTCCCCTTCGATAAATCGGAAATTCTGCTAAACTGCCCACCACTAGCCGTGGAGGCAGATAGCAATAACTTGTTGTACCCCTCCGGGGCATGAAGTTAATGGAGGGGATATTACAAGCCGAGTTAACCAGTCGCCTGCTATTAAGACTATTGCAATCGGCCCTACGCCGAGTAGAAGGAGAATTATGGTTCTGATTGATGGTAAAAAAGTATCCGCAGAAATCCGCAACCGCCTGATGCAGGAGACGGCGGAATTGAAAAACAAAACAGACCGTGTGCCGGGTCTGGCTACCGTTCTGGTTGGTGAAGACCCGGCCTCGGCGGTTTATGTACGTAACAAAAATAAAATTTGTACTGAAATCGGATTTCAGTCCTTCGAACAAAACCTGCCTGCCGAAACGACCGAGACGCAATTATTAGATATCATCAAAAAACTGAACGAAAACGATGAAGTGAACGGCATTCTTGTGCAATTGCCGCTACCGGATCATATCGATTCGGAAAAAATTCTCTTATCCATTGATCCAAAAAAAGATGTGGACGGTTTTCATCCCATTAATGTCGGAAAGTTGGCCATTGGTAATGCCCAGCTCACCCCGTGCACACCAACGGGAATCATTGCCTTGCTGGATTATTATGGTATCGACATTGTCGGTAAGCATGCGGTTGTTCTGGGCCGAAGCAATATTGTGGGAAAACCCGTGGCACATTTATTATTGCAGCGCCACGCCACGGTGACTATTTGTCATTCAAAAACCACGAATCTGAAACAAGTTACTAGTCAAGCTGATATATTGATCGCTGCGGTAGGCCGGTCTCATTTTGTCAATTCTGATATGGTGAAGGAAGGCGCGGTGGTGATAGATGTGGGAATCAACCGCGTGGACGGAAAACTGACCGGCGATGTTGACTTTGATCCGGTCGCCGAAAAAGCCGGGTTCATCACCCCCGTTCCAGGTGGAGTGGGACCCATGACCATTGCGCTCCTCATGGAAAATACGTTAAAAGCCTTTAAAGCCTCGCTATAGGGGGAAAAGGCAAATAAAACAGTCCCGAATTTTTATGATTCGCAAAAGGCAAAGCCGCAAATCCCAAACACCGCTCACAGCCGAAAACTCGGCTGAGACTGTGAGTCATCCCACAATAAAAAATCCGCAGGTATACAGTGTCAGCGGATTGACCCGGGATATTCGCGCCATTATGGAAGCGGCGTTTGACTCGGTTTGGGTAGAGGGGGAAATTTCCAATTTCAGAACCGTGGCTTCTGGTCATAGTTATTTTGTTTTGAAAGACGACAAGTCGCAGATCCGTTGTGTTTTATTTAAAGGCTACCGGGCAGGAATAAAATTTCAACCGGAAGATGGCGATCAGGTTTTAATGTTTGGTCGGATCAGTGTCTATGATGCCCGAGGCGAATACCAGATCGTTGCAGAGTCCCTGGAGCCAAGAGGGCTGGGTGCCCTGCAAAAAGCCTTCGAGCAGTTAAAGGAAAAGCTGGATAAGGAAGGTTTGTTTGATGAAGAAAAAAAGAAACCACTGCCTGAATTCCCCTGGAAAGTAGGAGTCGTCACCTCTTCTACGGGTGCTGCCGTCAGAGACATTCTCAATGTAATAAGGAGGAGAAATCCAAAAGTTTCGGTACTACTATGCCCTGCAAAAGTCCAGGGTGAAGGAGCGGCTGAAGAAATCGCCCGTGGCATTGAAGCACTAAACCAAAGAAAAGATATTGAGGTGATCATTGTCGGGCGCGGAGGAGGTTCGCCGGAAGACCTGTGGGCGTTTAATGAAGAAGTAGTGGCTCGTGCAATATTTGCATCCCATATCCCTGTCGTTTCTGCGGTGGGGCACGAAATAGATTTTACCATTGCAGATTTTGTGGCCGATCTGAGGGCGCCAACCCCTTCGGCAGCAGCAGAGTTAACCGTACCCCTTCTGCAAGATACGGTTAGGGAAATTCGCTCCCTGAATGAAGCACTGGTCACAACCCTGCAAAATAAGCTGGAATATTATAGCGATCTATTAAAAAGGTTGATGGACAGGCGGTTCTTCCACCAACCCAAAGAAATATTCAATCCGCAAATTCAGCGCCTGGATGATTTGCATGTCCGGCTGCTCCGGGGACTGGAGCAAAGCCTGGTATCCCACCAACAAAGACTGCAAGACAAAATACATCGATTGTTTCAGGCTTCACCCGAAAAACATATTCAACATATGAAAGAAAACCGGATGATGCTGGAAAAAAGAATGTTGCATATCATCCAGTCCCAGGCGCGCTTCAATAAGGAACGCTTTGAAGGAATATTAAAAAACCTTAACGCTGTCAATCCACTGGCTATTTTAGAAAGAGGGTATAGTATTTGCTCCAAAGATGAAGAATCTCTGAAAAATACAGAAGGGGTCAATCCGGGAGACAAGGTTAAAATAAGACTCTCCCGTGGAGGTTTGGATTGCACCGTAAAAAAAATTATAGAGGAAAACTAAGACGAATATTATTGCAGGTCTTTTGTGGGTAGTATTCCGACAATTTCATTGTCCCGGGTAACTGCCAGGTGGCGAATGGAATTTTCATCCAGTAATTTTTTGGCAGAATCAAGGGACTCATCGACATCAATGGATATTAATGGTTGGAACATTATCTCGGAAACCCGAGTCGAATCGCCATGGTCAGACCAAAAATATTTTTAGAAAAAAGGGATAATAGTTAATATAATTTTACTAACGGTTTATTGTCAATATAAACTTGTTTTCGAAGAGGCCGATTATGGGTGAAATAAAATTTGAAAAAGCCATACAAAGGCTTGAAAAAATAGTCGATGACTTGGAAACGGGAGAATTGGACATTGATAAGTCTCTCGAGATTTTTGAGGAAGGGATAAAGATGTCGCGTGTTTGCTCGAAGAAATTGAGCGAAGCTGAAGCCAAAATAGAAAAGCTGACTCGCGACCAGAAGGGGGATTTAGCGACCGAACTTTTTCCTGTAGAGGAAAATGACAAATAAGAATATGAAAATCCGGCTCGATCAGTTATTGGTAAAAAAAAACTCGCCATCACGAGGGAAAAAGCCCGCGCCATCATTCTAGCGGGCAAAGTAAGAATAAACGATGCCGTTGCCGATAAACCTGGTCGACGGGTTCCTGAAGATTGTCTTCCCGTTATTCTTGGTGAACCCCAACTCTTTGCCAGCAGGGGCGGGGTGAAGCTGGATCACGCCTTAAAACAATTCCATGTTTCGCCTGCAGGAAAAACTACCGTAGATGTGGGAGCTTCCACTGGTGGGTTTACCGATTGTCTTTTGCAAAATGGAGCTGAAAAAGTGTATGCCGTGGATGTCGGTTACGGGCAGTTGGACTGGAAGCTTCGTAACGACTCCCGGGTCATTTGCCTGGACCGGAAAAATGCCCGAACCTTATCCAAAGAGGATATCGGGGAAATGCTGGACCTGGCTGTGATTGATGTGTCGTTCATCTCGCTCCAGCTTGTCATACCCCCCTTGCTGGAAATGCTCAAGCCTGGAGGAGAACTGGTTGCCCTGGTTAAACCTCAGTTTGAAGTCGGAAAAGAGGAGGTGGAAAACCGTGGCATCATTAAAGACCCGGCCAAACATATTCGAGTGCTACTCGACTTGAACCGTTTTATTGAGGAAAAAGGCTGGGCCGTGACTGCGGTAACAGAATCCCCCATTACCGGACAAAAAGGTAATCGGGAATTTTTGGTTCATTGCGTACACGGCTCTTACGGAAAACCTGTTGCGGAAGAGGCCATCCGCCAACTAGTCCTGACACCCGGCGAGCCGCCAGCGTGACGCTGGCCGGGCAATGCCCAGTAGCCCCGCCGAGGAGGCAGATAGCAAGGACTTGTTGAGCCGAGTTAACCGGTCGTTTGCCATTAAGGCTATTGCAGTCGGCCCCACGCTCAGTGGGGTTACAGTTCGTCTTTATAGACGATGAAACAATCCGACGGATAGACCAGGTGGGTGTCCCCCCACTGTTTGGAAGCTCCCGGGTCCCATTGTGTTTCGTCTTCGAGGGGTTTCATGCGCACGCCGCCCGATCCGCCATAAATGAGCAGGGCAACTCCGTCTCCGGATTCTTCCACCTTGCAGGCATAGGCTGGACAAGGTGTATTGGAATCCGCGTCCCAACCTGTGATCTGAACCGGTTGTTCCTCACCGTTTACCGGGTATTTGATGCAATACAACTCCCGGGGAGGACTGATATCCCGGAAAATCATATTGAAACTCCGTTCAGTGTTGGAGTTGGAATCGACCTCGACAAACACGGGTATTCTCCATTTAAGAATTGGGAAGAGCCATCTTACCCTTATTTTACGGGTGTGGTAAAGCTAAGAGATTAAATGGAAAGGAAAAGGGCACAAAAAAATCGGGTGTGTAAACACACCCGATGGTTGAAAAAGGTTGATTCGCGAGAATGGCAATCAGGCGCTGGCCGCCGCTTCTTTATTGGGCGACCGGGGGTTGCCCGCTGATCGGGATGTGGAAAGGGGTTGAAATTTCCCCGATTGCCTTGTTTATATGGGATATTGCGGTCAAATAGCTGGGTTCTTTAGCCGGGAGTATGAAAAATGTATAAATTGGTCCTTTTAAGGCATGGCCAAAGTCAATGGAACTTGGAAAATCGGTTCACCGGGTGGACCGATGTTGACCTGACCGAGCAGGGAAAACAGGAAGCCGAAGCGGCGGGAAAACTTTTTCTCGATGAAGGTTATACCTTTGATATAGCCTACACCTCCGTTCTCAAGCGGGCGATTCGAACTTTATGGATCGTGCTGGATAAAATGGATTTGATGTGGATTCCGGTCACCCGCTCCTGGTATCTGAACGAACGCCACTACGGTGCCTTGCAGGGATTGGACAAAGCCGAGACGGCAGAAAAGCATGGCGCAGAGCAAGTAAAAATCTGGCGCAGAAGTTATGCCACTCCCCCTCCCCCGCTTCCCGACGATGACGACAGACTGCCGTCCAAAGATCCCCGATATACCAACATACCCAAAAACCAGTTGCCCGCATCGGAAGCTTTAAAACATACGGTGGACCGATTTCTGCCTTATTGGTCCGATCAAATCGTGCCATCCATCAAAGCCGGGAAAAAAGTTTTGATCTGCGCGCACGGCAACAGCCTAAGAGCCCTGGTCAAACATCTCGATCAGGTCAGCGAAGAGGACATCCTGGAATTGAATATTCCCACCGGCATTCCATTGGTCTATGAACTGGATGCGGACTTAAAACCCACCGACCACTATTATCTGGGTGATCCAGAAGCCGCCAAAAAAGCCGCCGAAGCCGTCGCCAACCAAGCCCGCCGCTAGGCGCGGGGCCAGTGGGGCGGTAACGCTTCGCGACCGCCAAACAGAAAACCTCCCCCTTGTATGATGCAAAAAGTGGGGTTATTTAAAATATCATTGCGAGCAATTTGTCATAATGTTTTTTTATGAATAACTTTATTGTGATATCGAATGAATTCCGGAAGCAACACATTTTCAAATCTATTTTGATCTATTTCAATGGCACCGTAATCTAATTTCACATGGCAATTAGGACACACGCAAACGATATTGTCGCGGTGATCCGGGCCGTTATGTGGACTGCCAAGCGGCTTTACGTGATGAGCCTCGGCGTACGGCTTGTCTTCGGCAAGTAAGATTCCCTCACCACAGATTTGGCATTTGTAATTATTATCTACTTTAATTTCACGTGCCAATGCAGTATCTCTTAGTACGCGGTAAGTAGTTACGAATTGTCTTTCAGTTGTTTCCGGTTCCTCAATATCTGTTGCCAAGGGTGTTGATTGCTCATTAGAGAAAAATTGAAGAACTAGGTTTTTATCATGGTTTTTACATGATAGAAGAATCCATTTTTCCAAATCGGATGATCCATCGTTGATCCAAGCTTTAATGCGGAGATCAAGCTCTCTGGCTCCCAACGTGTGTGGTGGTTCGTTTTTTCCAGAGAGGTGGGCAAATATAGTATTCGGCTCAACGTCACGAGAAGCAGCAACATCAGCAACTGCCTCCCGCCTCCAAGAACAAGCGGACATTTGTGGATTCTGTCGCGCGATTTTACGGATAAGCTTTAATACTTCTAAGCTATCAGTAATTCTTTGACTCATTTCCTGATTCCTCATTGAAGGAGTATTAGCGTCACCGCCTCATTTCCTCCGGGCGTTGCCCGGCTGGAGCATTTCGCGGGCGTGATTGAGGGAGGCATCGGTGATGTTTTCTCCGCTGGACATTCGGGCCAGTTCTTCAACCCGTTCTTCATGTTCCAGTTGGCGGATGGTGGAGCGTGTGCGTTTCCCTTTTACTTCTTTTTCTACCCGGTAATGGAAAGAAGCCATCCCGGCAATTTGCGGCAGATGGGTGATGCAGAAAACCTGTTTGGTGCTGGCGACTTTTTGTAGTTTGGTTCCCACCTTTTCTGCTACTCTTCCACCGATGCCGGTATCCACTTCATCGAAGATCATCACTGGAATGGTGTCTTGGTCGTTCAAGATAGATTTCAAAGCCAGCATCACCCGCGATAATTCACCACCCGAGGCGATTTTAGCCAGAGGGCGCAGTTCCTCACCCGGATTCGACGAAAACAAAAATTCCAGCGTGCCCAATCCGGTTGGTGTGGCTTTCACTTTTTCTTTGCGGAACAGGATGAATCCCTCAGGGTCGGCGGGATAATCAAAACGCACGCCAAGCTGGACGCTGCCCATGCTTAGTTCTTTCAGTTCCTTCTCAACACTGCTGGTAAAGTTTTTGGCGGCGGATTCTCTTTTTTCAGCCAGACGGATGGCGAGTCCGGCAAGCACCTTTTCTTTTTTCTTCAGTTCTTCTTCCAGAGCTTTCATATTTTCATCATTGGAAGCCAACTGTTGCAGCTCTTCTGCGATCTGTTCCCGGCGTTTTAAAATTTCTGCGATGTCATTGCCATGTTTTCGTTTAAGTCCGCTTATCTCGGCGAGCCGGTCTTCAATTTCTTCCAGCCTAGTTGGATTGAACTCCAAAGACCGGTTATAGTTTCGTAAAGACTCCACCACCTCTTCCAGTTCATAGAAAGCGGAACGGGACCGTTCAACCGTTTCTTTCACGCTGGGATCGATGTCGAGAACCGATTCCAGTTCTTTCAAAACCTGTCCGAGATTTTCCAGTATGGAGCCGTTTTCATCGGTCAACAGCGATTGACTTTTTTGCAGGCCCTCGCGAATTTGCCCGGCGTGTTTCAGTTTATTGCGCTCCGCTTTGGTTTCTTCCTCTTCTTCCTCCGAGAGCTGGGCCTGATCAATTTCGTTGAGTTGAAAGTTCAGGAACTCCTGTTTTTGTACCAGCTCCTGCTCGTCCATTTTTATGGACTGCAATTTTTTCGTCTCAGTCTGGTAGTCCGAGAACTTCCCGGCAAACTCATCGCGGAGTGTCCTGCATTTGCCGTACAGGTCTAAAAGATCGACGTGGACTTCAGGATGTAGCAAAGTCTGGTGATCGTGTTGCCCATGCAGGTCGACCAGGCGGTCGCCAATTTTTGACAGGGTGGAAACCGTGACCGGACTATCATTGAGTAGGCAGCGATTTTTGCCAGTGTTGGAAATCTGGCGCTTAACAAGAAGTTCTCCGTCCTCTATTTCGATGCCGGATTCCAGAATCAAGTCGAGAGTCATGGGGTCGGTGACTTCGAAGACTGCTTCCACAAAAGCGGTGCTTTCTCCGGAACGGATGGAATCGGTATCCGCTCTGCCTCCGAGCAGAAGATTCAGTGCGTCGATGATGATGGATTTACCTGCGCCGGTTTCACCGGTTAGCACGTTCAATCCTTTCTCAAAGTTCACCGCAAGATTTTCTATGATGGCGAAATTGCGAATTCTGATTTCTTTAATCATAGGTATGGGAATAATCAGTGGCCAGCTTTTTCATCAACTCCTGGCCTTTTGTCCTGAGTTTTAAAAGCTCCTCATTGTCCGCAACATTATCGGTCAGACTAAGTAAGGTGGAAAGAGATTTTCGGGCAGAGGTGAAATTATTTTTAGCGTAATAAGCTTGGGCCAGCCCAAGGTGGTTTTCTGCGTAATCAGGACTCAGGCGAACGGCTTCTTTAAGGTGATAAATCGATTGGTTTGTGCTGCCGCCCAGAAAAAAGGGCAATTCCAGATATAACTTGCCCAGCGCACGGTTCGGGCCGCCGTTCTGGATAGTCGGATCCAGCTGCAACGCTTTTTTCATATCTTCTTCAAAAGGATCGATGATTCCCAGGCTGGACCACATGCCTTTCATCTCCCCCTGTTTGCCCCGGCAAATGGCACGGAAAAAATAACCGATGGCCGAGTCCGGTTGCATTTCCAGAGTCCGGCTACTGTGTTCGATGCACTGGTCGAAATGCTGAATTGCGATGTCTTCGTCCTCCGTTCGCTTGGCGATGGCGTAATGGGAACGAGCCAGCCGCCATTGCCATTGGGGGCTGCCCGGTTCTTTTTCGAGGGATTTCCGGATTTTCTCAGCGATGCGTTCAAACTCTTTCAGGGTTTTGGCTTGCTGGTACTGTTTGTCGATCTCGGCCGACCCGGCAAAGGAGGTTTTCCCGGTTAGAAACACGAGAAATACTGCCAGTAGGAAAACCAGGCCCTTTAAAAGTCTCTTTGTTTGGGATGAGTCTTCAGCCATATGTCGTTTATAAAGGGATTAAAATTTTTTAAATGAACTTGCGGTTTGCGTTATAATTTATGAGAAGCCCCCACTAAATATGCAATGCCGAACCTATCATAGACGAATATGAAAAAAATCTTAAGTGCTGTTCTCATTATTGTTTTTATTACCAGTCCGCTCTGGGCAGAAACCAAGGACCCGCAGGCTTCGGTGAAACAGTTGTTGGGAGAAATTCGACAGATTAAAGCGGATGTTTCGGGTCCAGAAGAGGTAGATAGCCAGAAGCATTCCCAATCTGCTCTTGGTTTGTTGAATGTCGCGGAGATCAGCAAAAAAGCTTTGGGAAAACATTGGGCCAAGCGTAGTGATCCCGAGCGGGAAAAGTTTAAAACCCTGCTCGGGGACTTGTTCGTCTATGTGGCGTTTCCCAGTTCTGCGAAATTTTTTGCCGAACTGGATATGGTATATGGAAAAACCAAAGAAAAAAAGAAAGTTGTTGTGGTTCCCCTGACGGTGATTCATGAAAAGGAAGGGGAAATCGACATCGATTTTCATCTGACTCTGGCCGGAGATAAATGGCAGGTGGTGGATGTCATTCTGGACGGGATCAGCATGCGGAACAATTTGCGCAGTCAGTTTTACAAGGTGATCAAAAAAAAGAGTTTTGATGAACTCATTCGCAAAATGGATAAAAAGCTGAAATCCACCAAAAGTTGAGATATATAAGAAAGACTTTTTAATAACAGGAATATATGACACAGAAAATGAAAAAAATTGGCATGGTGAGTTTGGGGTGTCCGAAAAACACGGTGGACACCGAAAGGGTTCTGGGCGATCTGGTTTCTTCTGGATTCAGCCTCACCCAGAATGAAGAAGATGCAGAGGTTATCATTGTCAACACTTGTGGCTTTATAGAGTCTGCTAAAAAGGAATCGATCGATACGATTCTGGAAATGGCCCGGCACAAGACCGAGGGGAAATGCAAACAGTTGGTCGTCACCGGTTGTCTGGCCGAACGTTATAGCCAGGAACTGCTTGATGAAATTCCAGAAATCGACCACCTGCTGGGGGTGGGCCAATATCCTCAATTGAAAAACATCCTCGGGGATACCGATCCGTTATCCAAAAACCATGTTGCTACGCCCGCCGAATATTATGAGTCGTACACCGACCGGTTGTTGAGCACGGCTTTTTATACTGCTTATTTAAAAATCTCCGAAGGTTGCTCCAACCGTTGCGCGTTTTGCATCATTCCGAAAATGCGTGGGCCGATGCGCAGTCGTTCGCCGGAATCCATTCTGGCCGAGGCCGAGAACCTGGCCAGCAAGGGAGTCAAAGAATTTAACCTGATTTCGCAAGACACCACCATGTACGGTTTTGACTTGGGAATGAAAGACGGACTGGTTCGCTTGCTGGCAGAAATGGCCAAGGTCGATGGGTTGGAGTGGATCAGGCTTTTATATTGTTACCCGACCTTTTTGAACTCGGAGGTGATTGAGTTCATCGCCTCAGAACCCAAAGTCTGCCGCTACATTGATGTGCCTCTGCAACATACGCATGACGAGATGCTTAAAAGCATGAAACGGCAGGAAACGGAAGGCGGGGTGCGGAAAATGCTCGAAGAAGTTCGATTAAAAATCCCCGATGTGGCGCTAAGAACCACATTTATCACCGGATTTCCGGGAGAGACCGAGACGCATTTTAAACATACAGTCCGGTTTCTTTGTGAAATGGAATTCGACCATGTTGGGATTTTTACTTATTCGGATGAGGAAGGCACCACTGCCTTTGATTATCCCGACCGGGTACCGCAGGAGGTCAAAGAAGAGCGCCGCGATATCCTGATGGAATTTCAAAAAGATATTGCTCTCAGAAAAAACCGGGAGCGCGTGGGCAGGGTGGAACCGGTTTTGGTGGAAGGTTTTGACCCGCAGGAAAATTATTTGATGACAGGAAGGCTCGCCTCCCAGGCACCGGATATTGACGGACAGGTCATCCTCGAAAAATGTGAAGCCGAACCCGGAGAAATAATTCCAGTAACCATAAAGCACGCGGCGGATTATGACCTGATTGCGGAACCTGTAACTGTTTCTCATGGACCTTAAACGTGTTGGCATTCTCTGACCGGCGGGGGAGATTGCTCGGGAACTCAATGCGGTCATCCGGGCGGTCACCCGATCCGCGATCATCACCCATAAAGCCGAAGTCATTGGCATCGAGCAGGGTTTCGAAGGCTTGATCTTTGACCGCAACCGCAAGCTCACCATAGCCGGAACCAAGGACATCCTGGCGTTAGGGGGAACCATTCTCGGGACCACCAATAAAGGAGATCCTTTTGAGTACCGCCAATTCGATAAAGACGGCAACCTAACCACTCAGGACTATTCCCAAAAACGATTGAAAATTTCAAGCGCCTTGAACTGGACTGCCTGTTCGTGGCAGGCGGGGATGGAACCCTGCAGTTGGGCCACAAATTTTTTGAAAAAGGGTTGCCGGTGATCGGCATTCCCAAGACGATTGATAACGATCTGGCAGGAAAGGTGGCAGTCCTTTCAGTGTGATCGTGGTTGTAAAAATCACAACTTCGATTGACAGGTTTGCTAGATTGAAACTTTTTGACTGGAGGACATCCAATGACCCAAGATCAACGGGGGATAAATCGCAAGCTTAGAGTACTTGAATATGCCAAAAACATCGGAAACGTATCTAAAGCCCGCCGTTTTTATGGTTTGTCAGTGAAAGCAGTTAGTCTTGCCTTTTTATCTTTTGCGCCCTGATAATATTTTTTTCCTCATCATTAGCTTTGGCACTAGACCAACCCTCTCAAGGACTGATTCGCGCTAAAACTTTAAAGTGCTCCTTTTCTTTAAGCGTGACTGTCGATTGGGACGAGGGTGCCCCAAATTATGAGATTTCAGATTCAAAGATGAATTTCTTCTTCACTGGCATTGATCTTGAGAAAAAGAAGGCAACCATGATTGGAAATGCCGGGACAGACGAGGTCAGTGTTATTGCCAATGGTAGTGGCGTGACTTTTTTTGAACTAACAGCCCTTGGTAATCGTAACTTTACAACAGTATTTTATCATTTCAGTCAAACCTTATCTGGGTTTGCTGCGGTTCACTCAAGGCATATGGACCTATTGGGCTCACCTCTTCCAAGTCAGAGGTATGGAATCTGTAAGGTTTGGAATTGATGGAAAAAGAATTGGGGAACAATCGAAAAACAAACAGGCCCCACAGGCCCGCCAACGCATCGAACAGGTGCTGACCACTCATCGAAACCGGGTTCACACCATCACCTATGACAACGGCCCGGAGTTTGCCGAGCATCAAAAAATGGCTCAAACCCTCTCTGCCAATACCTGTTTTTCCTCCCCTCCCTATCAAGGGAGGGACTATAAAAAAAGTACTCGAGCCGCCTCTTAGTTCTCCAGCCCCAAAATTATTTATACCATCTTCAACTATTTGTTAACCTGTTTTCAGGTTTGGATGCTAACTTTGATCCAACCCTCCCCCAGCCCCTCCCTGTGAAGGGAGGGGAGCTTGGAATGTAGAAAGCTATGGTAAAGATTTTCAACAGAAACACAGAAAAAACCAAAAGAAAATCCCTGCGCAAAGAAATGCCGCCAGCGGAAGTGGCTTTGTGGCAGTTTTTGCAAAACAGACAGGCCGATGGATATAAGTTTCGGCAACAATACAGTGTCGACCGATACATTCTGGATTTTTATTGCCCATCGGCAAAACTCGCGATTGAAATTGATGGAGACTCTCATTTCAGTGGAACGGCGATCCAATCGGATGAAATCCGGCAGAAAACCATCGAAGATATGGGGATACGGTTTCTGCGATTTACCAATCAGGATGTTTATGAAAACCTGGATGGAGTTTACGAAAGGATTTTAAAGCATTTGCCTCCCCTCCCTTCATAGGGAGGGGCTGGGGGAGGGTTGGATTGTTGCGCTTCTTTACCCTCTTGTAGTCAAGAAAAGACTTGACCCCTTTATGGATCGCGTACCCAACAAGAATCACAAAGCGATGGCACCTTGCCATGACCGGCGGTGGTCTTGCCGTCAAACGACAGGCTGAGATAAGTCAGGCCGGATTTAATCAATCGTTCCGCCTTTTTTGCGGTCAAGGTCGATCCGCTGGTTGTGAGATAAGTGGTTTTTTCCTGTTGAGACGGGTTTTTAGTGGAAAACCGGCTCGTCAGGCCTTATTTTGGCGGGTTTCGTATTGTCACACTATATTGAATATGTTAGTCTGAGCTACAATTTGGTTCCCTTTTGGGGGACTTCCCAAAAAAAATCTCTCACGTTTCCGGATCAAGCCAAGGGTGGCCTGCGGGTTCTTGGTGCGAAGCGATGGAGGCGGAGGTACAACCCATTCACTTTTAAGGAGTTTGCATGTCTGAAATCACCATGAAGCAACTGCTGGAGTCGGGGGTCCATTTCGGACACCAGACCAATCGCTGGAACCCCAAAATGAAACCCTATATTTATGGGGCGCGTAGCGGGATCTATATTATTGATCTGCAGAAAACCCTGGTTCGTTTCCAGGAAGCTGAAAAATATGTCCGGGAATTGGCTCGGGCTGGCAAGAAGATCCTTTTTGTGGCGACCAAAAAACAGGCGCAGGAACTGGTTGCCGAAGAAGCAACCCGTTGCGGGATGTACTACATCAACCAAAGATGGCTTGGCGGTACGCTGACAAACTTTGCCACCATTCGCAAGAGCATCGCCCGGTTGCATGAACTGGAAAAAATGGACGAAGAAAACCAGTTCGATCTTTTACATAAAAAAGAAGCTTTGAAAATGAGAAGAGAAATTGACAAACTGAATAAATTCTTCAGAGGTATCAAAAATATGAAGGATTTGCCGGATGCTCTTTTCATCGTTGATACACGGAAAGAAAAAATTGCGCAGGCCGAAGGTCAAAAGCTGGGCATTAAAATCATCGCTATGGTCGACACCAACTCCGACCCGGACGGCGTGGACTATCCCATCCCGGCAAACGATGACGCAATGCGTTCTATCAAGCTGTTTACCCAACGGATTGCGGATATCTGTCTGGAAGGACAGGAAATGAACAGGGCCAGCCAGGCTAAAAAAGAGGCAGACAAAAAACCTGAACCCAGCGATTCGCCGGAACCGGTTTCGATTACCAGTGACAACGGGAGCAGTGAAAGCTCTGTGCCTGCCTGAACCACTGAACATCCCCCCGGGTTCCTATAGGTTAAGAACATCCTTTGAGGAAAGAGTCCAGGTATATCCGGGCTGAAGCCGGGAGTCTGAAAAACCGGTTGCGACGGAAAAATTAAGGGAAGCTCTAAAGAACTTTTGTGAGCTTGCAATTCGCCACCCTATGGCAAAATTTGATTTTTAGTATTCTTGAATTTTAATAAACAATTTTTGATTAGGGAAATGGAATGGAAATAACTGCTGCGATGGTTAAGGAATTGCGCTCTCAGTCTGGCGCGGGAATTATGGAATGCAAGTCGGCCCTGAAAGAAACCCAGGGCGATGTGGAAGATGCGATCACATTTCTTAGAAAAAAAGGATTGGCTAAGGCAGATAAAAAGGCCGGCCGTCAGACCGCTGAAGGAGTCATTGGTTCTTACATCCATCAGGGTAGCAAGATTGGCGTGATGCTTGAGCTCAATTGCGAAACGGATTTTGTGGCCAACACCCCTGATTTTCAGGGGCTGGTCAGGGATATTGCCATGCATATTGCGGCGGCCAGACCACGTTTTTCCACCCGTGAAGAGGTGACCGAAGATGTTCTTGCAAAAGAACGGGAAATCTTTGCCCATCAGGCCAAGGAATCCGGAAAGCCGGAAAACATTGTTGAAAAAATTGTTACCGGGAAAATGGAAAAATTCTACGAAGAAAACTGCGTGTTGGAGCAGCCGTTTATCAAGGATACCAATATTACTATTGGCGATTTGATCAAACAGAAAATCGCCCTGCTGGGTGAAAATATCAATATTGGTCAATTTTCTAGATTTGAAATTTAATGGGCGAGCCGATTTATAAAAGGGTATTGTTGAAACTGGGCGGTGAAAGCCTGGCTGCTGAAGAAGGCGCATTTGGTCTGGATGAGGGCGCTCTGACAAATATTACGGAAGAAATCCGCGAGGCCAGAGATCTTGGAGTTGAAATTGCCATTGTCATCGGAGGAGGCAATATTCTAAGAGGTGCGTCCTTGAGTTCTATAGGAATCGAGCGCACTACTGGCGACTATATGGGGATGCTCGCGACGGTGATCAATGGGCTGGCGTTACAGCATGCTTTGGAACACGTTGGAATTCCCACCCGCATGCAGTCCGCCATCGAAATTCAGGCGGTGTCGGAAGCCTATGTGCGCCGCCGTGCGATTCGTCATCTGGAAAAAGGGCGTGTTGTTATATTTGCAGGCGGGACAGGCAACCCCTATTTCACCACCGACACTGCGGCATCTCTTAGAGCCATGGAGATTGGCGCGGAGGTGATTTTCAAAGCCACCAAAGTTGATGGAATTTACTCTGCGGACCCCCTGACCGATGAGTCGGCCACGAAGTTCGAGGAGCTGTCTTATCTGGATGTGCTGCAGAAGGGTTTGAAGGTTATGGACTCGACCTCGATATCCCTTTGCATGGATAACAAACTGCCGATGATCATATTTAACTTTCGCGATAAACACAGTATTAAACGGGTTCTGCTGGGTGAAAAACTCGGCACCACTGTGGGAGTCTTAAAATGATTGCTGATTTAATCCATGGCGCAGAAAAGAAAATGGGGATTTCGATCAACCACCTGCATCATGAATTAGGGAAGTTGCGGACGGGCCAGGCTTCGGTTGCGCTGTTGGATGATCTCAAGGTCGATTACTACGGCAATCCGACTCCTTTAAATCAGGTGGCGACTTTGGGCACACCGGACAGCCAGACCCTGACGATCCAACCTTGGGAAGTATCGATTTTGAAGGATATCGAGAAAGCTCTCCAGGCATCAGATCTTGGCTTGACTCCCAACAACGATGGCAAGATGATCCGCCTCACCATTCCACCGCTGACCAATGAGCGCCGGCAACAATTGGTCAAGCTGGTAAAAAAGTATTCTGAGGACTGCAAGGTGGCAATCCGGAATGTGCGGAGGGAAGTTAACGATAAGCTGAAAAAAACAGAAAAAAATCATGAGATTTCGGAGGACGAAAGCCATAAAGCCGTGGACAATATCCAGAAAATGACCGACAAGTTTGTCGCCGAAATTGATAAAACCGCCCAGACTAAAGAAAAAGATATGATGGATGTATGAAGCAGTTTTTTGTAGTATCTTTTCAGTATGCAGGTAGTATGTTTGTCAGAAAGCCTCTCTTCTTACCGGTGGGTTTGGCCAATTAATCAGGAGCCGCCTCCTTGGTCGATACAGCGTTGCAGGAAAAAATAGATCCCAATCGTTTGCCCAGGCATGTTGCCATTATTATGGATGGCAACGGGCGCTGGGCGCAAAATGATTCCCTCCCCCGCATTGAAGGTCATTGGGCGGGCGTCAAGGTCGTGGACCGCATTGTCACCCTGAGCCGCAAACTCAAGCTGGAAGCTTTGACCCTCTACTCGTTCTCTGATGAGAACTGGAACCGCCCTTCCACAGAAATCAACACGCTCATGAAAATTCTGGATTTTTATTTGAAGAAGGAACTGAAGCGCATGAAAGATGAGAATATCCGCTTCAATACCATTGGGCGTGTTGAGGACTTGCCCGAGGCGATTCAAAAATTGATCCGTCATTCCATAGAAGATACTCGTAATAATACCGGCATGGTCCTCACCCTGGCGCTGAGTTATGGCGGCAGGCAGGAGATCATCGATGCGGTGAAAAACATTGCTGAGCAGGTGCGCTCGGGACAGGTAAGGCCGGAAGAAATTGACCAGCCCCTGTTTGAATCGTTTCTTTCCACACACCCTCTTCCCGATCCTGATCTGATTATCAGGACCAGCGGAGAAAGAAGGATCAGTAATTTTCTTTTGTACCAGAGTGCTTATACCGAATTGCACTACACCAATGTATTGTGGCCGGACTTCTCGGATGATGATTTCCTGAACGCGATCATTGATTTTCAAAGCAGAGACCGGCGCTTTGGAATGACGCAAGAACAAATTGTCAAAGCCTGACCTCAATCATTGACCATTCCTATTGAGAAACCCGCATCCGTGATCTTAAACGTTCCCACAAGGATTCATAAAAACCAAACAGGAGCTGGCTCTTGAAACGCGTTATCAGTGGAGCCATAGGCATTCCCATTGTGCTGGGAATTGTGTTGTACGGCTCTCCCCTCTTGTTTTTTGGTTTTGTTGCGGCGATTGTTTTGCTCGCCAGCCACGAATACTTTGCCATGACTTCCAATACAGGTGTGGAGGGTTTTCCCATTGAAGGCGGGGTGTTGAGTTTCCTGCTTTTACTGGGTTTCTATCTTGGCACCCAGTTTTTACTTTTATTCGCAGCCCTGCTTCCCATCATTTTGTTCGCGACCTGGTTCTTCAGGGAAAATAATGTGAAAGTGGCTTTGGATCCGATCGCCTATACGGTTCTCGGGGTTTTTTATATTGCGGGATTGGGCGGGTACTTCCTGTTGATCCGCAATTTGGAGGGCGGAAGCCAGATGATCGTGTTCCTCTTGCTTCTGATATGGGCTGGTGATACGGTAGCCTATTATGTCGGCCAGAACCTGGGCAAACACAAACTCATGCCTGTGGTCAGCCCCAACAAGACGGTGGAAGGGGCTATCGCCAATGTGCTGGGAACCCTTTTGGCCGCATTGATCATCAAGTTATGGTTTTTTCAGGAATTTTCGCTAACGCATTGTTTGATCGCGGCCTTTATATGCGGTATCGTCGGTCAGTTTGGGGATTTTTCGGAATCGCTGATAAAAAGAAATTGTCGGGTGAAAGATTCAGGCTCATTGATTCCGGGCCACGGCGGTTTTCTTGATCGTATTGACAGCCTGTTGTTCGCCGGCCCGGCTTTCTATTGTTATTACCAATTGTTCCTGGGGACATAGTCAATCCCCGTCAGGACAACTTCATGAAAAAGATATCCCTTCTGGGCTCAACGGGTTCCATCGGCGTCAACACGCTGGATGTTATAGAGCGCTATCCCGAAAATTTTCAGATTTGCGCCCTTTCCGCCGGAAGCAACGTAGAGCTGTTTGCCCGCCAGATTCGAAAATTCAAGCCCGCGCTTGCCGCCCTGTTTGACTCCACCAAAGTGGATGCATTGAAGGAACTGGTTGCCGATTTGGATGTGAAAATCGTTTCCGGCCCGGAAGGCTCGGTTTCTGCCGCTTCTTTTCCGGAAGTCGACCTGGTCGTTTCCGGAGTGGTGGGCAGCGCCGGATTGCTCCCAGCCCTTGCTGCACTCAAAGCCGGTAAAAACCTGGCGCTTGCCAATAAAGAAACGCTCGTTATAGCTGGCGAGCTGGTGCTGAAAGAAGCCGCGCGGACCAACACTAAAATTATTCCTATCGACAGCGAACACAGCGCAATTTTTCAGGCTTTGAACGGAGAGAAAACAGAGCGCATCAAAAAAATTATCCTGACCGCGTCCGGCGGACCTTTCAGAACTTTCAGCCTCAAGCAGATGGAAAACGTTACGGTGAAGGAGGCGCTCAATCATCCCAACTGGAGTATGGGAGCCAAAATCACCATCGACTCTTCCACCATGATGAACAAGGGCCTCGAATATATAGAAGCCAAATGGCTGTTTGGCGTGGAGACCAACGTCGAGGTCATCGTTCACGCGCAGAGCATCATTCATTCGATGATCGAGTTTGTCGATACTTCCATCATGGCGCAGTTGGGCATTCCCGATATGCGGGTTCCCATCGCTTACGCCCTGACTTATCCGGACCGGTTTGAAAGCGAACTGCCTTCTCTGGATTTGGCAGCAATGGGTGACCTGACCTTTGAGGCTCCCGACTTCGAAAGATTTCCCTGCCTGCAACTGGCTATGGATGCTATGGAAATGGGCCAGACCCTGCCGGCAGTGCTAAACGCCGCTAATGAAATTGCGGTGCAGGCGTTCCTCGACGAACTGATCCCCTATAAAGATATCGCAGAACTCATTCGCATGGTCATGCAAAATCACCGCCCGGTTCCCCTGCAGGAACTGGAAGATGTTCTGGAAGCCGACCGCTGGGCTCGTGAAGAAACCACAAAACTAATAACAGTCACCCATTAACCGGGCCACGCCCGGTGGAAATATGGCAATGACCCGTTAAGCCGAGAGAACTTTTTGCTCGCCAGTGAAAGTTATTGCTCATTGAGTCCAGCGTCACGCTGGTTAATAAATGAATTTACCTAATATTCGCATTGGCAATGGTTATGATGTGCACCGCCTGGTTGAGGGAAGAAAACTCATCCTTGGCGGGGTCGATGTTCCGCATTCGATGGGACTGGACGGGCACTCCGATGCCGATGCCCTGGCACACGCTTTGTGCGATGCCCTGCTGGGGGCACTGGGTGCGGGGGATATCGGCGCCTACTTTCCGGACACCGACCCGAAGTGGAAAAGCATCTCCAGCTTGCTGCTGCTCAAAGAGGTCATGCGCATGTGCCGGGAAAAAGGGTTTGAACTTGCTAATGCCGATTCCGTGATCGTGGCGCAGAAGCCTGAACTTTCTCCGCATCTGCCAGAAATGAAAAAGAATATTGCCACGGCACTTGATGTAGAAATGGACCGGATAAATATTAAAGCCACCACAACTGAAAAGCTTGGGTTTGCCGGGCGGGAAGAAGGCATCTCCGCCTACGCGGTCGCCTTACTGGTAAAAAATGTCTGACCTTAACGAACGCATCGTAATCACAGGAATTGGGTTGACCTCCCCCAACGGCAACAACTTGAAAGAATTCCGACAAAACCTGCTGAACGGAGTTTCAGGAGTGCAACACTTCGAAACCCGCTATATGGGGAAGGTCCACGCCGGAGTCTGTGATTTTGATGAACTTAGATACCAGAAGAAAAAAGAACGCCGTCGCGGCACCCGGGTCGGCTCCGTCGCCATCTACTGTTCGCAGGAAGCCGTCGCCGATGCCGGAATTGATCTCGAAGCGATCGACCGCTCTAAAGTCGGCGTCTATCTCGGCGTGACCGAGCATGGCAATGTCGAAACCGAAAACGAAGTCTACAACATCAGCCAGTATGGCTATGACACCAAGTTCTGGTCGCACCACCATAATCCCCGTACGGTGTCCAACAATCCGGCTGGTGAAGTGACCTTGAACATGAAAATCACCGGGCCGCATTACACCATTGGTGCCGCCTGTGCCGCCGGGAATATGGGTGTCATCCAGGGTCTGCAGATGTTGCGGCTGGGGGAAGTCGATCTTGCATTGGCGGGTGGGGTGTCTGAGAGCATCCACACCTTCGGCATCTTTGCCAGTTTCAAAAGTGAGGGGGCTCTGGCCGAGCACGAAGACCCGACCAAAGCCAGCCGTCCGTTCGATAAAAACAGGAACGGCATCGTCTGTTCAGAAGGTGGCGCCGTCTACACGCTTGAACGATTATCGGACGCGCAAAAACGTGGCGCAAAAATCTACGGTGAAATCATCGGTTACGCCATCAACTCCGATGCGATCGATTTCATCCTGCCCGACCCGGGCCGACAGGCTCAGTGCATACGCATGGCGCTGGATAAGGCCGGACTCAAACCGGGCGACATCGATATCCTCAATTGCCATGCCACCGCAACGCAAATGGGAGACATTCAGGAGGCCAAAGCCATCCGCGAAGTGTTTGGCGATAGCAGTAAAACGCGCATCAACAACACCAAAAGTTTCATCGGTCACACCATGGGTGCGGCGGGTACGCTGGAACTTTCCGGCAACCTGCCGGCTTTCGACGACCACATGGTCCACCCCACCATCAACCTCGACGACCTCGATCCGGAATGCGCCTTGAATAATCTCGTCGCCAATAAACCGGAAAAACTTCCCTCCGTCGACCTCATCATGAACAACTCCTTTGGCATGTTCGGCATCAATTCCGTCCTCATCGTCCGTCGCCGTGCGGGGTAGGCCCCGCAGCCGATTAATCAGTTCATTTATAGCGAAACGAAAGCCTTAAAGCCTCTGGATAGAGGTAATGAAGTGGGTTGAAAAATACTATTACACCACCCTCACCTCAGTCCTCTCCCTTCAAGAGACCTTTGTGTAAGTCGATAAAGCAGAAAAGCGAGATTACCCCTGCGGGGCACGAAAGCTTAGGTGAAACATCACGTCTTCACTGCGTTCAGAATCTCGCTTTTCTGTTTTTTTTGACTTATGCAAAGCTCTCCCTGATAAGGCGGAATGAGGGGGTTAATTGCCCTACTCCCGGGGCGGGCGGGGCCCGCGAAATTAGGCTTGAAATTGGTCATATCTTCCATTAAAATCAGGGTTAGCGGAGACTTGGGAGAGGAAAGTAATGACGATTGAAGAAGTACGGCAGATTATCCTTAATATCCTGGCCGATATTGCCCCGGATGAGGATATCAGTTCTATTGACGACAACACCAAATTGCGCGACCAGATCGACTTGGATTCGATGGATTTCCTCGATATCGTCATGGAGCTCAGAAAACGCTTCAACATAGAAGTGCCGGAAAAGGATTACGAACATCTGGCTACTATGGCTGGCTGCATTTCTTATCTCACCCCATTACTAAAAGACCGGCCACTGGCTACCTAGATTTTTTTACCCCCGTTTTTTTGACAGCAAATTCCTTACATCCCCCACTGAACACATTGCAAGGCCACGCCTTGAGGAAACTATTATCGCGGCGATCCAATCTTTCTGGATTTACCCTTTCAGGGCACGAAATACCCGTGCCGGGCATGAAGGCAAATGAAGAGGACATCACAGTTACGGAAGAATATCTCGGCTTCGTCGCTGTAGGCTCCTCGCAATGACGGGCGATAGTTTGTTGGACCGAGACGACCTTTTGCTCGCCAGAAAAAGCCATTGCAAGTCGAGTCCAGCGTCACGCTGGGTGGTATAATCGATACATGCGTTATGACACGATTGTAATAGGTGCGGGGTTATCGGGATTGGCCGCTGGCATTCGCCTGGCCATGTTCGATAAAAAGGTCTGCATTGTTGAAAAGCATGTTGAGTTGGGCGGACTGAACTCTTTCTACGTAAGAAAAAACCGCACCTTCGATGTTGGACTCCACGCGATGACCAACTTCAGCCCTAAGGGTGTCCGATCTTCGCCATTGGGCAAGCTTCTCAAACAACTGCGATTCAGTCATGACGACTTCCGCCTGTGCCAGCAGGAGATGTCGGAGATACGCTTTCCGGAGAAATCCCTTCGCTTCACCAACGATTTTGAGTTCATGCGCCAGGAAGTGGCGGAACAGTTCCCCGACCAGATAGACGGATTCAACAAGCTGGTGGAAAAAATCCTGGCTTTTGACGAACTGAACCTTAACGATGGCGAACGTCTTTTTTCCCGGCCTGTATTGGAATCATTCATCAGCGACCCGGTGTTGATCGACATGTTGTTTTGTCCCTTGATGTATTACGGCAACGCCCGTGAAGGCGATATGGACTTCTATCAGTTTGTCATCATGTTCAAGAGTATTTTTGTAGAAGGGTTCTCCAAGCCGGAAGGAGGCATGCATTTTATCCTCAACCTCCTGGCTGAGAGGTTCAAGAAACTGGGTGGTGAATTGAAGATGGGCAACGGGGTACAGTCCATCAACGCCAGCAAGGGAACGGTCGCTTCGGTGACGCTGGAAAATGAGGAAGAGTTGGCCACCGCGACAGTGCTTTCTTCCATGGGCTATGTGGAAACTCTGAACCGCTGCCAGCCCGAGCTTGCTGAAGCGGGAAGTTTGAAGACCGGGCAGGTGTCGTTTATGGAATCCCTTTTTGTGGTGGATAAGGAGCCCCGCGACCTGGGTTATGACCGGAGCATTGTGTTTTTTTCCACTCAACCGAGGTTTACGTACAAGGTGCCGGAGGATTTGATCGACATTTCCAGCGGTGTGTTGTGTTGCAGTAATAATTTCAAATATCCTAAACCGCTTGAAGAAGGGTTGATTAGGCTGACCAACCTGGCCAGTTTCGGAAAATGGGACAGTCTGGTGAGAAAAGACTATATCGCCGCCAAAAAGCAGTGGAGAGGCCGGGCTTTGCAGGCGTTATTCACATTTTTCCCCGATTTTAGCGATAATGTGGTATTTTTAGACTCGTTTACGCCTAAGACCATAAAGAAATATACAGGCCATATTAACGGGGCCGTCTATGGATCGCCGGAGAAGATTAAGAACGGAAAAACCCCTGTCAAAAACCTGTATATATGCGGGACAGATCAGGGGTTTTTAGGTATTGTGGGGGCCACATTGAGTGGAATATCCATGGTCAACCTGCATCTTTTACGATAAACAGTCACATCAATGAAAAAATCCAAGAGAAACTGGTTAAAGGGCGTCTTGTCAGTCTACGATACGGTCGTGATTGGGAGCGGTCTGGCGGGAATGACGTCGGCCAATCTTCTGGCCAAGCTGGGACACAAGGTTTTGCTGGCCGAGCATCATTATAATATGGGAGGCATGGCCACCTGGTTCAAACGCAAGGGCGGGCATATTATGGATATCTCCCTGCACGGGTTCCCCCGCGGGATGATTAAGACCCTCAGAAAATACTGGACCCAGGACATCTCGCACCGGGTCATTCAGCTCAAAAATATTCGTTTCGACAACCCGCAGTTTTCCCTCAATACCTCTTTCGACAAAATAGATTTCACCCATATTCTGCGTGAGCGTTTCGGTATCCTGATAGAAGTGATCGACGATTTCTTTTTGACCGTCCGCGACATGAATTTTTATGACGAAGTGGTCATGACCACCCGCGAGCTTTTTGAAAAATATTTTCCCGGCCGCACTGATGTCTGGCGTTTTCTCATGGAGCCGATCACCTATGCCAATGGTTCCACCCTTGATGATCCGGCAATAACTTACGGCATTGTGTTTTCCAACTTTATGGACAAGGGAGTTTTTACCTACCAGGGCGGCACCGATCACCTGATTAAGGAAATGAAGAAGGAGCTGTTGAAAAACGGCGTAGACATTCGCACTCACTGCATGGTCGAAAAAATTTATGTGGACGATAAAACCGTACAGGGGGTTCGCATCAATGGTCAGGATATCCAGTGCAAGTCGGTGCTTTCCAATTCCAACCTGTTGACCACCATCCAACAACTGACCGGCGAGGAACATTTTGATTCCGAATTTATCAAAGAGGTCAGAAAGGTTCGGCTTAATAATTCCAGTTGCCAGGTTTATATGGGAATTAAAACAGGCGAAACCGTACCGAATGTAGGTGACTTGCTGTTCTCGTCTGTGGCGGATGAATACTGCACAGATCAAATATTGAGTAAAGATGTTACCAGCCGCACGTTTTCATTTTATTATCCGGAAATTCGCCCGGGTACCAATCGTTATTCCATCGTTTCTTCGACTAACGCCCGCTATCAGGACTGGGCCAACCTGAGTGAATCCCAATACAAAAAAGACAAGCATGATCTGGAGCAAACAACTCTCGACGCGCTGGAAAAATATGTTCCGGACATACGCAAAAAAGTGGATCATGTGGAAGCCTCAACCCCGAAAACTTTCAAGCGTTATACCCTGCACCCCTCGGGCACTTCGTTTGGAACCAAGTTTGAAGGACTCAAAGTAAGCCGGGATCTTCCTAAACAGATCAATGGGCTGTTCCATGCCGGGTCGGTGGGGATCATCATGTCGGGCTGGCTGGGAGCGGCGAACTATGGGGTCATTGTCGCCAACGAAACCGACAAATTCCTCCGCCAGTTGAGTCCAAGTCTGGTGACCGTATCGGCCTGAAGACCATTAGAATATTTCGAGATAGTAACTGCCAACGAGTTTAAGTCTGCTCTAGTGATTGCAGTGGATTATACATTAACGTTTCAATTGGGGATTTTGTGGCAAATATAGATAAGCTATTTTACAGTTTATTTTTATTGCTCATTGTTATCTTTCTAGCTTATGGCCCGATACAATCTCTAACAGGAGAAGATGGGCCAGTTGAAAATTTAAGTGCGTTATTTTGGTTTTCTGGGGCTTGTGTCAGTCTTTTTGGACTACGACAAATGGGGGGGGTGGGGGTAAGGAGAAATTTTTTTGTAATGTGGCTATTGCTATGTTTTGTTGCCTGTGGTGAAGAGGTTAGCTGGGGACAAAGGATACTAGGCATTGAAACGCCTGAGTATATCGCCAAGCACAATAAGCAAGGAGAGTTCAATCTTCATAATTTATATGTCCTGTCTGCTAAAACAGGCTTGAGGGATTTTCTTAGAACGGGAGAATTCAGTTATAGCCAAATTTTTAATGCTCCAACCCTGTTTAAAATATTCATTGGTACTTACTTTTTGGTCTTACCCTTAATCAGTCTTAATGCTCAAGCAAAAGGAACACTAATAAGTCTGGGTTATGTTGTTCCAGAGAAATATTCTCTCATCTGCTTTTGGCTGGAAGTTACCTTAATTCACGTTACTTTTCTTTTTCAAACTCAACCCCCAGACTTTCATGATACAGCAGAGATTGTGGAGATGCTGTTTTCATATGTGGTTCTGTCTTATGTGCTATTTGTTTATAAATCTTTTCTCTCCAAGGGTATTCAATAATTCAATAAGGAATTGGCAAGTGGATGATTCATTCTCAGATTAAAGATATTGCTATTTACCGACGGAGGTTCTCCGCTTTTCTGAAATTCATTTTACATACAACATGGCGCAATGGAATTTGACTTCAAAGGGCAAACGGCTCTGGTCACTGGCGGTACGCGCGGCATAGGCCGGGCTATCTCCGAAGCGTTTCTTAAAGCCGGAGCGAAAGTCATCGCTACTTATCTGGGCAATGATGAGGAGGCGGAGAATTTTAAACGCGCCAATGCTGGCCACGCCGACTGTCTCGACATTCATAAATTCGATGTCAGCGATTATGCAGCGGTGGAAAAGTTTTATAGAGACATTGAAGCGAAATATGAAAACTTTCAGGTCCTCGTTGTTAGTTCGGGCATTCGATCTGATTCCATTGTTGGCATGATGAAAGCGGAAGACTGGAACCGGGTCATCGACACCAATCTGACGGGAACGTTCAATTTATGCAAGCTGGCTGTGCAGGCAATGATGCGCCAGAGGTATGGGCGGATCATCACTTTAACGTCTCCTGTTGGTAAGTTCGGGTTTGCCGGTCAGGCCAATTACGCCGCATCAAAAGCCGGACAGGTGGCATTCACACGATCCCTTTCCAAGGAAGTGGCGAGCCGGAAAATAACCGTGAATTGTGTATCGCCAGGCTTCATTGATACGGATTTCATTGGCGATCTGCCGGAAAAGCAAAGAAAAGCCTATAAAGACCAGATTCCCCTGAAACGTTTCGGGACTCCGGAAGATGTTACCTACCCGGTGCTGTTTCTGGCCTCAAAAGAATCTTCTTACATCACGGGTTCGGTGTTAGAGGTAACCGGGGGACTATAAAATGCCACAGGATTTTCTTCAATACATTCCCCATCGTCCCCCTTTCCTGTTTGTCGATCGGGTGCTTGAAGAAAGTGACGACACCATCAAGACGGAAAAAAAGATCGACCCGAAAGAACCTTTTTTTGAAGGACATTATCCCGGAAGACCGATCATGCCGGGAGTGTTGATTTTTGAATCTATTTTTCAGGCTGGCGCAATCATGATGGGCAAACGCATCGCCAAGGAAGGCAGGATTCCTGTTCTCACCCGGGTCAACAACATCAAACTCAGGCACGCCGTCCATCCCGGAGACACCATGCAGATTGAGGTGACCCTCAAAGACCTGGTCAGTAGCGCCGCCTATATGACGGGAAAAGCCAGCGTCAACGGTAAAACCGCAGTCACCCTGGAGTTCTCCGCCATGTTGGTGGAGGAGACAAAATAATATCTATTGGTTTGGAAAAATTAAACTCGTACGCGCTTGGAGAGGTAAACAGGGAAAATGAGTTTTTTGGATCTTGAAAACAAAAGCATCTTAGTGGCTGGAGTGGCAAACAAGAAAAGTGTTGCCTGGCATATCGCGAAGACGCTGGAAGAAGAAGGCGCAAAGGTCATTTACAGCGTCCGCTCTGAAGACCGCAAAAAATCACTGGAAAAACTTCTGGCAGGTAAAACCGTCGTTGTTTGCGATGTGGAAAAAGAGGAAGAGGTTGAACGTTTAAAGGCTCAGGTTGCTCAACACTGTAAGGTTCTGCACGGACTCGTCCACTCGATAGCTTTTGCCAATTATTCAGAGGGCTGGAAACCGTTTCATGAAACGCCGAAAAAGGATTTTCTACAGTCCATCGATATCAGTTGTTATTCCCTGATCCATCTCGCCAACGTTTTTAAGGACTTGTTTCACCAGCAAGCTTCTGTGGTCACGGTATCGATTTCGACTACGCGAATGGCGGCGGAAAATTATGGCTATATGGCTCCGGCTAAGGCGGCGCTCGATTCCACCCTCTGCTTCCTGGCAAAATCGTTCAGCGCTTTTTCTAAAGTTCGGTTCAACTCCATCAATCCCGGCCTGCTCAAGACATCGGCGTCAGCGGGCATCCCCGGTTATGTCGACTCCTACCTGCATGCCGAAAAAGCAACATTGAGGAAAAAGGCTCTGACCACCCAGGAGGCGGCCAATGCCGCAGTATTTTTATTGAGCGAATGCGCCAGCGGGATCAATGCTCAGGGTCTGGTTCTCGATGCTGGAATGTCCATCAACTATTTTGATCAGGAATTGATTAAATCCACTCCCGCCTCTTCGTGACATTCATGCCCTGAAGGAATATGTGATATATTCAACCAATCTTATATGGACATCATCTCCATAATGTGACACTGCGGTCTGAAACTCATTAAAGGTAAATAATTCTTATGAATAACTTTTTCGCTGATTTTGCCCAATTGATGTGGGGACCTTGGCTTCTTGCGCTTTTGTTGGGTACCGGTTTCTGGTTGACGATTCGGCTTCGGGGAATTCAATTCCGCAGTCTTTTCTATGCTCTCCGCTTGACATTCTCGAAGGAACGGCAAGGACAAGGCGATATCTCTCACTTTGGCTCTTTGATGACAGCCCTGGCCGCAACGGTCGGCACTGGTAATATAGCCGGGGTCGGCACGGCAGTTGCCTTGGGCGGACCTGGTGCCATCTTCTGGATGTGGGTCACGGGCCTGGTGGGCATGGCGACCAAATACAGCGAAGGTTTTCTGGCTGTTAAATTTCGCCGGGTCAATGATAAAGGCGAAATATCCGGCGGGCCGATGTATTACCTTGAAGAGGGTCTGAAAAGAAAATGGCTGGCAATGTGTTTTGCCGCGTTCGGCGCTTGCGCGGCTTTCGGTATCGGCAATATGGTGCAGGCTAATACTACCGCTATCGTGGTGGAGGACTCCATCGGGGCCAGTAAAATGGTCATAGGTACGTTCCTCGCGCTTTTAACCGGGCTGGTGGTGATTGGAGGACTCAAACGAATCGCCGAAGTCGCTTCTTATCTGGTTCCATTCATGGTTGCGATTTATTTTGCTGGTGCCTTGATCGTTATTCTCAACCACCTGGACCAACTGGGTTCAGGAATGCGGCTGGTGTTTGAGCATGCTTTTACAGGAACTGCGGCGACTGGGGGATTTGTGGGGGCCTCTGTAGCGAATTGCATTCGCTACGGCGTAGCACGCGGACTTTTTTCCAACGAATCCGGCATGGGGAGCGCGCCCATCGTTGCCGCCGCCGCAAGAACCAATCACCCCGGTAAACAGGCTCTGGTTTCCATGACTGGAACTTTTATCGACACCTTGATCGTCTGCTCCATCACCGCGATTGCGATCAGTTCTACCGGGGTGTGGACCTCGGGCGCGACCGGCGTGGCATTAACCGTTCAGGCTTTTACTGCGGGGCTTCCCGTATGGGGAGAACATCTGGTTGCTCTGGGTACCATTACCTTCGCTTTTTCCACCATTCTTGCCTGGGAATATTATGGTGAAAAGTGCTTTGAATATATTTTTGGGGGGAAATATATCCCTTTATATCGTTATGCCTGGGTGATTTTTGTGTTTGTCGGTGCCCAAATTGAACTGGAGTTGGTTTGGAATCTTTCAGACGCGATGAACGCCTTGATGGCCGTGCCCAACCTGATTGGGCTCATCTTTTTAAGCGGGGTTCTGTCCCGTGAGACTAAAGCTTACGAAGCGGGAGTCCGTGATGGCTCCATTGATAAATTCGACTGATGAAAAACACCTTTTGGAAGTCCTGATACCATGTATAAAGCCTGTCTAAAGCTTCACTACTTCTTCTTCCTGATTTTTATCACTGTTGTCAGCCAAGCAGATCAAGCCTATGGCGAGGTAGAATTGAATCTCTTTCCCAATACATTCGATAAGTTTTCTGTGGACGGCCAGTTTCATGTATTTTTTCGACACGACAGTAATCCCTCTTTTGGGGCACCTGCGGACACAAGGGGGCGGGCAGAAACGACTTTTGGGGAGACAGTGGCCAAGCTGGGTTTCACGTTTGAGAAAGAATTGCCTTGGGCGGTTTTGGAAGGCCGTGTCAGCGGGATATTAATGTCCACCATCAACGCGGATGTATATGGAGTTGCCGACGACGAAAGCCAGGGCGATCTGAATGAAGGCTTTTTGATCCTCAAAAAAATCAATCGATCCCCAATAGACATCAAGGTCGGCCGCCAGGATATCTTCATTGAAAAATCCTTTATTTCAGGAGACGCGAATCCCGAAGACGCGGCGATATGGATTTCCGCGCACAAAAGTTTTCCATTTGCCGTAAGAGTAGATGGAGATTTCGGAAAGTTAAAAACCCTTGCTTTCTGGGCCGATACTGAGCTTTACTCGCAACAGGGTGATCAGCGAGAGGCGGGAAAAAGAGGAAAGGAGGGTGTCTCCTTTGCGGGAATAAATATACATTACGACTTTTCAGAAACCGCCTATTTATATGGGGGATATTACAGAAAAATAGATGAGAGCAATATTACCTTTGCTGACTTTTCCCCCGGCGGGCAAGACCTGTTCTCTGAAAATAACACTAATGCGTTTGATATAGGGTTTGACGCTGCGGTTGGGTCTTTTCATTTTGCTGGAGAATTTGTTTACCAAACGGGAGACGCCGGACGCCTCGGCGGCCGGGAATTAAGCCGGGACGCCCATGCCGGTTTTGCCCAAGCTCGGTATAATTTCAACCACTCCGCAAACCCTTACCTGAAACTCATGTACGTGTTTTTTTCCGGGGACTCAGATCTTGAAGATGGTGAAGCGGAAGATTATGACCCCATGTTTATCACCAGCAGGGTTTGGAATGAATGGTTGATCGGGCAGCATGTTGGTGAGGTTCAACTTTCAAATACGAACAAGTATGCTTTCATTGTGGAAACCGGCTTTTCGCCAATGCCGAAAATGCAAATGGCTTTTATGTTTCTAAAGCATTATTTGGATGAGCGGTACCTTGGACGCTCAAGGGGAAGAAAAATCCTGCACAACGATGATTACGCGGATGAATGGAATTTGCTGATCGACTACGAAGTCAATAACCATGTATTTGCCCATGTTGGGGCTGGCTATGTCATTCCGGGAAAAGCGGCGGAAGAATTTTTTGGCAGCAGCGACAATAATTTTTTCACCCAAGTGTGGTTAAAGTTTCATTTTTAAAAGTTCAAAAACATTTGATGGCAGGAAACGCGATAGACTCCTTCCGGGCTGCCGATGGCTCGCTGGTCAGAATTGTTTGAGGAAGCGCAGGTCATTTTCAAAAAACAGGCGGATATCGTTGATGCCATACTTCAGCATGGAGATGCGTTCGATGCCGAGTCCAAACGCAAATCCGCTCCATTTTTCTGAATCGTAGTCGACGCATTTCAATACTGCCGGGTCGACCATTCCACAGCCGAGAATTTCCAGCCACCCGGTTTGCGAACAAACCCGGCACCCCTTGCCACCGCAAATCACGCATTGAATATCAACTTCTGCGCTGGGGCAGGTGAAGGGGAAGAAACTGGGGCGGAACCGGATTTTTGTATTTTTGCCGAACACTTCCTGGAGGAAAATATTCATAATGCCTTTGAGGTGGCTGAAAGAAACATTTTCATCGACCATGAGTCCTTCGATTTGATGGAACATTGGCGTGTGAGAGACATCGGAATCGCAACGGTAGACTTTTCCCGGCGCGATAATGCGCAATGGCGGTTCGCGGTTTTCCATCACATGAATCTGCACCGGTGAAGTGTGGGTCCGCAAAACAGTTCCCCCTTCAACATAAAAGGTGTCCTGCATATCGCGCGCGGGGTGGTCTTTGGGAATGTTTAGGGCTTCGAAATTATAATAGTCCGTTTCAATTTCGGGTCCCTCTTCGACCTGGAATCCCAGCCCCATAAAAATAGCGGTGATCTCTTCCATCACCTGGGTAATAGGGTGCAGGGTTCCGGTGGTTTCTCTTCGTCCCGGCAAAGTGGTGTCAAAGGTTTCACTTTCAGAAGGCTGGCGTTTGGCGGATTTGCCCAGTTCTTCCTGCTTTTCTTCCAGCAGGTTCTCGACATGCTGCTTGAAGTCATTGATGAGTTTACCCAGTTGCCGTTTCTCTTCGGGAGAAGCCTGGCGCAGGTCTTTCATAAGGGCCTGGACACAGCCTTTTTTGCCGAGGAAATCTATACGAAGTTGTTTGAGGGATTCTTGATCTGAAATAGCACTGATGCGAGAGTCGAAGTCTTGCCGGTGCTTTTCGATAGTTTCGATCATGGGTGCGCTAAATAAAGGCAAAAGGTTTGCCCGTGAAAAACCTTTTTAGCTTAAAGGGCGATTGCTCTCGCTGGCCCCGCGCCTAGCGGAGTTGGGCGCGTGCGGTTTCGGTCAGGGCTTTGAAGGAGTCCTGATTGTGGATCGCCATATCAGAGAGAACCTTTCGGTCGAGCTCAATTTCGGCTTTTTTCAGTCCATACATGAACTGGCTGTAGTTCAGGCCTTCAGCCCTGACTGCGGCGTTGATCCGGGCAATCCAGAGTCGGCGAAACTCGCGCTTGCGGTTTTTCCGATCGCGATAAGCGTAGCACAAACCATGTTCAACAGCTTCCCGGGCTTTGCGGAAAGCGGTGCTTCGGATACTGCGATAGCCTTTGGCCAGTTTTAAGATTTTTTTGCGTCGTTTGCGGGATACCGTCCCGTTTACTGCTCGTGGCATTTCAAAATTCTCCTTGTATTCAGTTGACCTGCGGGGTCAGTAAGGCAGCAGAGTCTTAATGCGTTTTGCGTCTCCGGTTGCCATAATGCTGGCTTTTCGCAGGTTTCTTTTTCTTTTAGTGGTTTTACTTGTCAGAATATGGCTGGTGAAAGCGCTATTCCGGCGAATTTTTCCGGTGCCTGTTTTGCGAAACCGCTTGGCGGCACCTCTATTGGTTTTCATTTTTGGCATTTTAAATTAACTCCGTTTTCTATTTATTTCTGCTCGGGCTCCTCGGCGGGTACTTTTAACGGTTTGTAACCGGTCATCCCCTAACCGCCTCCCTTTTCACTGCGTCTATTCCTGTTTGGGTTCCTCGGCGGGTACTTTTAACGGTTTGTAACCGGTCATCCCCTAACCGCCCCCCTTTTCACCGTGTCTATTTCTGCTTGGGTTCCTCGGCGGGTACTTTTAACGGTTTGTAACCGGTCATCCCCTAACCGTCTCCCTTTTCACTGCGTCTATTCCTGTTTGGGTTCCTCAGCGGGTACTGCTGCCGGTTCTGCGGCAGGCGCTTTTTCCGGTGGTGCAACCGGCTGCGCTTTAACCGAGCCCCCTTTTTTGGTTTTAGAATTTTTTGGAGCCAGAATCATGACCAACGTACGCCCTTCCTGCTTGGCCTGTTGTTCAATGACAGCCGTCTCTTCGGTTGCCGAGGCAACCCGTTCCAGCACCCTCATACCGAATTCGCGATGCACGATCTCGCGGCCCTTAAAGAAGATCACCACTTTAGCCTTGTCACCGTTTTCCAGAAACCGTTGCACATTCCGCAATTTAAAATCGAAATCATGCTGATCGGTATTGGGCCGAAACTTGACTTCCTTGACGTGAATGATTTTTTGTTTTTTCTTGGCTTCGTGCGCCTTTTTGCTGGCCTTGTATTTGTGCTTGCCGTAATCCATGATGCGGCAAACTGGCGGATTTGTGTTAGGGGAAACTTCTACAAGATCCATATCCTGATCTTGAGCCATGCTCAGAGCTTCTTCTGTGGGCAGGGTGCCAATCGGTTCCCCGTCATCACCAATCACGGATACTTCCCGTACCCGAATCATCTTATTGATACGCTGTTTCTTATTAATTTAAATACAACCTTCTAAAAAAAATTAATCATCAGATTCTATCAGCCGGGAATCTATGCCGGATTTCAGTTCGTTCAGAAAGGTCTCAAAATCGAGGGTCCGGGTTTCCTTGGAACGCCGCTTGCGAACACCCAGAGTCTGGGATTCAACTTCTTTGTCCCCTAAAACAATCATATAGGGGATTTTTTGTAGTTGGGCCTCGCGTATTTTGAACCCAATCTTCTCATTTCGCAAGTCTTTTTCTACCCGAATATCCGATTCTTCAAACCGTTGGGCCAGTTTTTCAGCATATTCGGCATGATTATCGGTGATCGTACAAAGAATGATCTGCACCGGCGCCAACCATAATGGAAATGCCCCGGCATAATGCTCGATCAGACAACCAAAAAAACGCTCCAGCGAGCCCATTAAGGCGCGGTGGAGCATGATCGGCTGATGGCGCTGCCCATCCTCCTCAATATAACTTATGTTAAAGCGTTCGGGAAGGTTAAAATCGACCTGCACCGTCGAAACCTGCCAGTATCGGTTCAGACTATCTTTGATTTTGATATCGATTTTCGGGCCATAGAAAACTCCTTCGCCGGGGTCGACCTCGAAATCCAGCTTTTTGTTGTTCAGGGCATTTTCCAAAGCTTTTGTCGCGCTTTCCCAATCCTCATCCGCGCCGACATATTTGTCCGGCTTGGTGCTTAAATAAATTTTGTATTCAAAGAATCCAAATGACTGCAGAATATAAACGATCAAATCGAGAACCTTGGTGATCTCCTCTTCAATCTGCGACGGACGACAGAACAAGTGTGCGTCATCCTGCGTGAATCCGCGTACGCGCAAGAGACCGTGCAAAACTCCGGATCGTTCGTAACGGTAAACCGTTCCCAACTCGGCAAACCGTATTGGCAGGTCGCGGTAACTCCGCAACTTGCTTTTATAAATCTGGATATGGAAGGGGCAGTTCATTGGCTTCATGACATACTCTTTGCCCTCGATATCCATATTGGAGAACATGTTCTCCTTATAGAACTCGGTATGACCGCTGGTTTTCCACAGGTCGATCTTCGCCGTATGCGGGCTGATCACCATCTCGTAACCGTTTTTAAAATGCTCCTTCTTCCAGAAATCTTCCATCAGGTGGCGAATGCGCGCGCCCTTTGGGTGCCAGAGAATGAGTCCCGGTCCGATTTCTTCCGATACCGAAAACAGGTCGAGTTCTTTACCGAGTTTGCGATGGTCACGCTTCTTGGCTTCTTCCAACCTTTTGAGGTGGACCCTCAATTCCTTTTCCGTGTTCCAGGCAGTGCCGTAAATTCTTTGCAGAACCGGGTTGCGCTCGTCCCCACGCCAGTAAGCGGATGACGTGTGCAAAAGCTTGAATGCCTTGATCTGCTTGGTCGATCGCACATGCGGACCGCGGCAAAGGTCGGACCAATCGCCTTGCGAGTAAACGGAGATGGGTTCTTCTACACTATCGATGATCTCGACCTTGAACTTCTCGCCCATGTCGGTGAATTTTTTTATGGCTTCATCGCGGGAGATTTCCGTGTGCACGATCTCTAAATCTTTCGCGGCAATTTCTTTCATGCGCTTTTCGATTTTTTCCAGGTCTTCCGGGACGAAAGCTTTGTCGCGTGAGAAGTCGTAATAGAAACCGTCTTCGATCACAGGGCCGATGGTGACCTGGGTTCCGGGGAACAGTTCCTGAACCGCCTGTGCCATCAAATGGGCGCAACTGTGCCGCAGCGTTTCCAGATCTACCTGATTTGGGTTGTTCGACATTTAAATTATTGTGGAAATAAAATTAACTAAATCTGGAAGCTCAACGGTGAGAGATGCTCAATCCGGTAAAGACCGGTTTCCTTCGGGCGAGGCCCGAAAAAAGGCATCATACGCACCGGCATGATGCCCAACTTAGGCCGTTGAGGCCAGCTAAAAAATCAAAAACTTTGCAAAACTTTAGATTCTTCGTCGCTGTTGCTCCTCAAGAATGACAAAAGGCATTTTTCTTGTCATCCTGAGCTTGTCGAAGGATCTCGGTTTTCTCAATGCAAGCCAAACCTTGCAAAGTTTTTTAAAAATAGGCACGGGCGGCTTCGAACCGCCGACCCCTTGCATGTCAAGCAAGTACTCTACCCCTGAGCTACGCGCCTGAAAAATCAGATGAAAGCTATTCTAATTGCTACTACCCATTTGGTCAAGCCCTACTAGGCGTAGGGCCAGTAGGGCGGTGACGCTGGCGCGACCGCCGGGGGCAAATTTTTGATTAAGTGACAAAATTTGTTTTAAATATGTTAAAAGGTGGTGGCCGTCTACGTCCGTAGACTACATTAGCCTAGGTCCGTAGACTACATTAGCCTAGCAAGGTTTCGGTTTAGTCCGTTTATGCGGCTTTACCGGAACCGTTTTAGGGCCAGGTTTTCGAGTAGTTCGAACGGTTCGTTTAACTTGTTTACAAGCCATAGCGAAACTCCATTCAAATTCGGCAAGTTGGGCTTGCCGCCCTGAGGCTCCGTTGCCCCCCTCGTTGAGGCACTGGGCTCATGGGTTGAAAGGGTGATGGCCACCACCCACAACATTTTTTTATCTTAAAAATGAATGCATTTTTCCCATAGGAAAGTCCTTTACTTTTTGGAAAAACTCGGTTTCCGTAATTTGTGTTGGCCAATCCAAGTTTATTGAAAAAAAGACTTCTTTTTCAGACTTCTCATATTTAATAGCATCCAGCCCGATTAAGTTATTTAAATCTCTTATCAGGGCCTTATCGGGCGAAGATAGTTTGTTATAGTCAGCTTGCGTTTGGTCAAAAACATCTCCAAATTCCAATGGTTCGTCTAAAAGTATTTTTAGGATTTTAATCTGGCGTTCAGCAAGGACCCTTCTTTTTCCTTTCGGATATAAACGATTAAACAGCCTGTAGGCCATGCTCATGAAAAGTTCCTTGGAGACTTCCTTGTGAATTTGAGAAAGAAGACGTTGGCTTTGAATTTCGATGCCCTTCAATCCAAAGTTTAAAAATGATGTCAAATCAAAATTTTTCGCACGGGTTTCAGCAAGAACTCCAAGATAACCATTCTTTTCGTCGTAATAGTAGTTTGACATAGCAATGAAACATGTATTGCGTAGACCCGCTCTTTGTAGCATCAATGCTTCCAGGCAACGTGCCGTGCGACCGTTGCCATCCATAAAGGGATGCATGGAAGCAAAATGAAAATGGGCGGCCAAGGCTTGAACCATGGAATCATGCTCAGAATACTCCTGATTGATTGCTTTAATTAGTGAAGAAAAGGCTATGCTGCATTCGTCTCCACCTTCTGCTCCTCGATGTTTGGGTGATCCAAAGTTAACATTCTGGTCTTTGGGGCGGAGTACACCCGGAGGGCAATGATCGTCATCCGCATCTTTCACAATGAGCCAATGTATTTCATTTATCAGCTCTTCATTTATGGGTCTTCCATCCGGAATTGTAGCGATCCACTGATAAGCCTTTAAAGCGGCACGGGCTTGTCGTTGTGAACGAGTGTAGAGTTTTTCGGGTGTTTCATTGAGGGCCGCTTCCAATTCACCTTCGGCAAAATCCGCGCCCTCAATTTTGGATGTCCCAGCCACCTCTCGTTTCAATTCCATTTTTTGTAATGACTCCACCCAGCTCTTTTGGTAAGGGATTTTTTGCAAAGATAATACTGCCGCCCTGGCATTCACCAAGTTGCTAGATATGGCAATAGGATCGTAATCGATCCAGTTTTTTGGTAAAGTATATT
>LFLA01000023.1 GCA_001542995.1 Nitrospina sp. LS_NOB | reverse complement strand
CCTTTTAGTCGCCCGCGATGACGGGCTATGTTAGCGGTGTGGCTAAAGCGGGATTCTTCACGGAGCCTGTGCTGAGCTTGTCGAAGCATTCAGAATGACAACAGCGCGGCGGTCCCCAGTCTCTCTTGCTTTATCGGGGCAAAGGCCAAGGGCCAGGGCCAGGAGAACCCGCAAAGAAAAACCAACCCTCCCTCAGTCCCTCCCTGTGAAGGGAGGGATGGATATTAATATTTTTCCTTAAACTTCGTGCCCCGAAGGGGTAATCTCAGGTTATGCAAAGGTCTCTATTTTATAGTCTGGCCTCAACCAAATCTGTAGGCTAGCCACAACATTTTTTATACTTTTTTCCACTTCCACAAGGGCAAAGATCATTTCTGCCTATTTTAGCTTCATCACGAACAAAGGTTTTGGGTTTCTTCCGGGGTGAAGACGGGACAGGGGGCAGAGTGGAATCTTTACGGCTATAGACCCAACGGCCATTGATTTTATAAAACTGGGAGGATTCCCGTAGGGTTTGTTCGACGCCTTCCCTGGTATAATGTGCGACAAAATCCACCTGCCCTTCAGAATCGTCCTGACCTCCGGCCCGGGTATCCATAATCTCCAGTCTTTTCCAAACCACCCCATCCCGGATCAGGTCTTCCTCCAGTTTAGCCATTTCTTTTTTTTCTTCCGGATGACTGGTGATCACCAGATATTCCCAGTTTTTCTGGGTGAAGGCGGTATAACGCGACCGCATCAAATCCTCCGCCGTATCCGGAAAACCGGTGCCCCGAATCAACGGAGCACAACAATCGGTGAAAGGAAAATTCGAACCGCAGGGGCAATCTTTCATTTTGGAGAATCCGGTCTTTCTGGTTAAAAGTTCATTTTTCCTCAAGCAATGCCTGAAAACGTTCCGATTCAAGAAGAGGCTTCCGGGAAAACAGGCCCAGGCAAGACCCGGGTAACAAAAAAACGAAGCACCCGCTAAACCGGTTTTCTCCTAAAGGGAAATGCCGGGCGCTGGCCTTTACGTTCCGCAAGGCGCGAAGGTTTGTTTTCACTGCCGGGGCTATCTTTTTCCTCCTTCTTTTCAGGAGGCTTCTCTTGCTTAGGATCCTTGTCCGGATTGTTCATCATCGTCCTCCAACTCAATCAATCATTCTCATTCTTTAATAGCATACGCAATCCGGGTGCCACACCCAAAAATAATTCAACTCTATCAATTCTCTGTTTCCCAAGTAATGCCTACGCATATCTTGACCCAGGTACAGGCAGCATGCTGTTGTAAGGTCTGATAATACGGAGAACCTGTTCGGCTGGAATCGAGATTCAACGACCATGGCCGTCAACCCTAGCCATGCCAGCTACCCAATGAGGCGGCAGAATTCATGGAGGGAGTGAAAACATCCATAATTTTCAATGCGCTATGATAAAATTATCCTATGATTGATCGGCGCCTGGTTTCCAATTTCAACTGGTTGTTTTTCCTGACCTGCCTGGGAATAGCTATTCTCGGCGTGGTGACCATTTACAGTGCCAACCACGCTCGGCCGGAAGCTTTTTTCCGCAGCCTTTATATCAAACAAATTTACTGGATCGGCTGTGGGATGGTGGCCATGCTCATCGCTCTGGCGCTGGATTACCGCCTGTTCAGTCGTTATGCCTACCTCATCTATTTTTTTACCCTGCTGGCTCTCGCTTATGTACTGCTCCATGGAGTGATCGTGTCGGGTTCGCGCCGCTGGATTCATATGGGCTCCATCAGTATTCAGGTTTCCGAGTTCGCCAAAGTGTCGCTCATCATTGTCTTGGCTAAATACTTCGAATCGGTAAAGATGTCGAACCAATATACGTTGAAGGATCTGATCATCCCGACATTGATGACGGCGGCTCTTGGAGGGCTCATCGTTGTCCAGCCGGACCTCGGCACCACCATGATGGTTTTTTTCATTTTTCTGGTTTTCATAGCCACCATCGAAATGGAAAGAATGACCGTGATAAAACTTTTCACCAGCGGGCTCATGCTGGCTCCGGCGCTCTGGCTCTTCCTCAAGGACTATCAGAAAACCCGGCTTCTAACCTTGTTCAACCCGGAATCGGATCCGCTCGGAGCGGGCTACCATTCTATCCAGTCCAAAATCGCTATCGGGTCGGGCGGGTTCTGGGGGAAAGGTCTGCTCGCGGGAACCCAAAGCCGACTCAACTTCCTGCCGGAAAAACATACCGACTTTATTTTTTCAGTCTTCGCCGAGGAAACCGGTTTTTTTGGTGTGGTCGTTCTTTTATCTTTATTCCTTTTTATCATCCTGAAAGGTTTAAACATCGCATTCAGGGCTGCGGATCGGTTTGGTTTTTTTCTTTCTCTCGGGCTCATCAGCTCCATCGCGTTTTACGTCATCTTCAATGTTGGCATGACCATCGGCCTGTTTCCCATCACCGGTATTCCTCTTCCTTTCCTGAGTTATGGTGGCTCTTCGCTCATCACCCATTTTTTCGCGGTGGGACTGCTTCTCAATGTTGAAATGCGAAGGTCAATACATTAACAAAAACGCCCCGTCTGGTTTTTTCTCAAGGTTTGACCCACCCCCATGTTATAATTTTTCATTCACCCAATCTGACACAGGAAACCCATGTCTTCTGAAGTACTGATAAATTCCAACCCGCGCGAAATTCGTGTTGCCCTGATGGAAAACAATCAGGTCTCGGAATTGTTCATCGAACATAAAACCAACAAGGGCATTGTTGGGAATATTTATCAGGGCAAAGTCACCAAGATTCTTCCCGGAATGCAGGTGGCCTTTGTCGATATCGGGCTGGAAAAAGCTGGCTTTCTATACGTCGGAGATATCGATGTCGTCGATATGCTCGGACTCGAAGACGAACTGGACCCTCCTCCTCTGACTGATGAAAAAGAAAACCCCTTTGCCGGAAAACCTGGTCGGCCCAATCATGACATCCGTATTCAAGATATTTTACAGGAAGGTCAGGAGATTCTGGTGCAGGTTGCCAAGAATCCGCTGGGAACTAAAGGCGCACGCATCACCAATTACATCACCCTGCCCGGACGCTATCTGGTCTATATGCCCACAGTTAACCACATCAGTGTTTCCCGTCGCATTGAAGATGAAGACGAAAAAGAACGGCTGAAAAAACTGCTCAGCGAAATCGGCAACCCCGGTGAAGGCTATATTGTCCGAACCGCCGGGCAGGATGCCACGCGCGCAGATTTTGACTCGGATCTCAAGTTTCTTCACCGCCTTTGGGAAAACCTGAAAAACCAATCTGAAAACTTAAGCGCCCCGCATCTGGTTTACGAGGATCTGAACCTGATCTTTCGGTCTATCCGAGATCTTTTCACCAAAGATACTGAACGGCTGGTGATCGACTCGAAGTCGGATTTCACCAAATGCCTGGAGTTCTGCTCCACCTATCTCCCACATTTATCGGATAAAATTGAGCAGTATAAAGACCCGATGCCGATCTTCGATCACTATGGCATTGAGATGGATATCAGTCGCGCTCTGGGCCGAACCATCTGGCTCAAATCCGGCGGCTATATCATCATCGACCAGACCGAAGCCCTGGTTGCCATTGATGTCAACACCGGAAAATATGTCGGCCACAACGATCCGGAAGACACCATCCTGAAAACCAATCTGGAGGCAGTTAAAGAAACCGTGTATCAGCTTCGCCTCCGGAACATCGGCGGTATCATCATCGTCGATTTCATCGATATGGCTAAAGAAGAAAGCAAGGAGATGGTGTCCAACGCACTCAAGCAGGCACTGAAATCAGACCGCTCACGAACCCGCATCCTTAAAATCTCCGAATTGGGGCTGGTGGAAATGACCCGCAAGCGCGTGCGCGAAAGCCTGGCACAAACCCTTTGCGATCCCTGCGATTACTGTGAGGGCAAAGGATATATCAAGGGCACTTCGACGGTCTGTTACGAAATCATCCGTGAAATTCAGCGGCGGGGAACCGACAATATCACTAAAAAGAAAATCGACATCGAAGTGCATCCAACGATTTATGACATGCTATTCGAAGAAGAGAGCAGTTTTCTTGAAGAAATGGAAAAGCAAAACAATATCGAAATCACCTTTCAGGTGAACCCGAAACTGCATCGGGAAAAATATAATATTGTGGCATCATAATGAGGACCTGCAAAATGAAAACAAATTTCGTCGTGAATATTCTTCTCCTGATCGGTTTGCTTTTCGCATACGGTTGTGGCACCGCCGGAAAAAACTTCGATGAGTCGCTTTATAAAAATATTGTTGCAGGAACAACAACCCACAAGGAAGTTCAGTCCATGTTTGGACCGCCTTTTAAAAAGGGAGTCCAGAACGGGAGCCGGATCTGGACTTATGAATATAATTATTACAACTCCCTGGGCAGCGATATCACCAAAGATGTGGTCATCGTTTTTGACCAGCACGGTGTGGTGAAGTCCCATCAAATGATGACCAACCAGCCATAAACCGGTGACAATAAACGGATCATAGAACCATCTCTTTCCTCGCCGTTATCTTCCGCCCATGACTGTTTTTAACTTCACCATTGCCCTCAAGCAAATCTCGAAAACAGATCACAGAAATCGTCTCTTTCCTCGCCGCTATCTTCTGCCCATGACTGTTTTTAACTCTATCATTGCCCTCAAGCAAATCTCGAAAACAGATCACAGAAATCGTCTCTTTCCTCGCCGTTATCTTCCGCCCATGACTGTTTTTAACTCTATCATTGCCCTCAAGGAAATCCCGAAAGAGGCAACCGAATGTTAGGTTTCAGCAAAATCCAATGGAACACCCTGCACCTGACCTGGGTCGCGTTTTTTCTGACCTTTGTGGCCTGGTTTAACATGGCGCCCTTCAACACCACAATCATGCGCACTTTGGGCCTGTCTTCCGCCGAGATCAATATCTTGATGGTCTGCAATGTGGTTTTAACCATTCCCGCCAGAATCGTTATCGGTTTCTGGGTTGATAAACACGGCCCGCAAAAAGTGTTCAGCGGACTATTGATCTTTTCCGCACTGGTATGTTTCGCATTCGCCCTGTCGCAGGACTTCAAAACATTGCTGGTCACCCGCTTGTTGATGGGGATCGTCGGTGGCGGATTCGTGGTGGGTATAAAAATGATCGCTGAGTGGTTCCCGCCGGAAAAGATGGGAACGGCGCAGGGTATTTACGCAGGTTGGGGCAACTTCGGTTCGGCGTTCGCGGCGTTTTCCCTTCCTCTTATTGCCTTTCTCTTGCCTGAAGAGTCCGGGTGGCGAGTGGCTACTGGTCTTTCGGGACTTTCCTGTCTTATCTGGGCGGGGGTTTATTATCGATTTTGCCCTGATGCTCCAGGGAAAGGTCAGGATTTCCTGGTCGACCTGCATGGCGTGATTGAAGTCACTTCGCGCCGGGATCTGATCCTGCAAATCCTTCTCCTCTTACCCATTTATGGAGCCCTGTCTTTATTCATCTGGAAGCTTTCCGGGCATCCGTTTGGTTTGATTTCCAACTCCCTTGCCCTGGTTCTGATTCTTGGCATGGTATTGCTTTTTTTCCTGAACGGATTGCGATGCTGGAAAGTCAACATTCCTCGACTGCAACACCCCGTGCCTGAAGAAGAAAAATATTTGTTCAGCCAGATCGCTATATTGAGCATGGTCTATTCTCTTACATTCGGTTCCGAGTTGGCGGTCGTTTCGATGTTCCCGCAGTTTATGGAAACAACGTTTTCACTTTCTGTGGGATTAGCGGGAATGCTGGGGGCCAGTTATGCTTTCATGAACTTGGTGGCTCGGCCCGGAGGAGGTTGGATTTCTGACCGGTTTGGTCGCCGCAGAACTCTTTTCATCATGGTCCTTGGGGGAATGGTGAGTCACTGGTTAATGGGAGAGATTGACTCCAGTTGGCAGCTTTCCAGCGCCATCACCCTTGCGGTAGTGGGATCCATCTTCTTAAAAGCAGGTAACGGCGCCTGTTTTGCAGTGATTCCCCAGATATCCAAACCCCTCACCGGGAAGCTGGCCGGCCTGGCCGGGGCTTACGGCAGTGTCGGAGCGGTTATCTTTCTCACCCTGTTCAGTTTCATGACCCCACAGATGTTTTTTAAAGTCATCGCTGGCTACGCTTTTCTGGTATTCTTAGCCCTGTTTTTTTTAAAACCATTCCCCACTCGCCGTGGGGGCAGATAGCAATCACTTTTGCTGGTAAGCAAAGAGTTGTCTCGGCTTAAAAGGTTCTTGCTAGCTACCTCCCCTGTTAAGGGAGAGCTTTGCATAACCCAAGATTACCCCTGCGGGGCACGAAGTTTAAGGAAAAATATCATGTCTTTGTCACCTTGTTCCTCAGAATGACAAAATGGCCCAGTATTGTCATGCTGAACGCAGTGAAGAATCTTGTTGCTGTCATGCTGAACGCAGTGAAGAATCTTGTTGCTGTCATTCTGAACGCAGTGAAGAATCTCCAGGTTAGTACAAGGCGAGATCCTTCGTCGCCTTCGGCTCCTCAAGGATGACAAACTGGCCCATTTTGTCATTCTGAACGCAGTGAAGAATCTTGTTGCTGTCATTCTGATGCTTCGACAAGCTCAGCACAGGCTCCGTGAAGAATCTCGCTTTTCTGTTTTATCAACTTATGCAAAGCTCTCTGCTAAGGGGAGCCAACCTTATAAAAAAGGAATTAACGTTTTATGGGATTCACCTGCGGCCTTGTCGGCCTCCCCAACGCGGGGAAATCAACCCTCTTCGGCGCTTTGACACGCACCAAAGCTCAGGCGGGAAATTATGCGTTCACCACCATCGAACCCAATAGCGGTATCGTTCCCGTTCCTGATAAGCGCCTGGATACGATCTCCCGGCACATCAAGGCCGATAAAGTTGTTCCCACGACCATGGAGTTTGTCGACATCGCCGGACTCATCAAGGGTGCATCCAAGGGAGAAGGTCTGGGAAATAAATTTCTTGGTCACATCCGTGAGGTGGATGCCATCGCCCATGTGGTGCGCTGTTTTGAGGACAGCAATGTTCCCCATGTCAGCGATGTCATCGACCCAGCTTCCGATATCGACACCATCAACACCGAATTGATGATCGCCGATATGGAATCCCTTGACCGCAGAAAAACCAGGATTGAGAAACTGGCTAAATCTGGCGACAAGGAAGCACACATGCAAGTGGAAGTACTCGCCAAGCTGTCCGAAGCTCTCGATCAAAACCAACCAGCCAGAACCGTTACCGGTCTCAATGACGAACAAAAACAGCTCGTAAAAAGCCTGACCCTGTTGAGCGCCAAACCCGTTCTTTATATCTGCAATGTCATGGACCCCGGCGACACAGAAAACGAACGGGTGCAAAAGGTCAAAAAGATTGCTGAACAGGACGGCTCATCAGTGGTGGCTCTGGCAGGAAAAATTGAGGGTGAAATTATGGAGATCGAAGACCTGGAAGAACAGCAAATGTTTATGGAGGAAATGGGCCTGGCCGAAACCGGACTCGACCGCATGATCTCCGCCGGTTATGGATTGCTCAAACTGGTCACGTTTTTTACAGCAGGAGGTAAAGAAAACCGCGCCTGGACGATCCCGAAAAATTCGAAAGCTCCACAAGCGGCGGGAGCGATCCATACCGATTTCGAAAAAGGATTCATTCGCGCCGAAGTCTATAACCTGGAAGACCTGGTTCAGCATAAATCGGAGGCCGCTATTAAAGACGCCGGAAAATTAAGGGTTGAGGGCAAGGATTATGTCGTCCAGGACGGCGACATCATGCATTTTCGTTTCAACGTGTAACCTGTTTTTTCCACGACGGCACAAGACAACGTGGGGTTTTACCTGCCAAAGCATCCAACACGTTATCCGCCACAAGGTCTGCCATTTTATCTCTCGTCTCATGGCTGGCGCTGCCAATATGCGGGAGCAACATCAGGTTCTCCAACTCGGTCATGCCTTGGCTGAGCGCTGGCTCGTTTTCATAAACATCCAGCGCCGCTCCGGCGATTCTTCCTGCTTTCAATGCTTCGACCAGAGCCTCATCGTCCACCACTTTTCCCCGGGCAGTATGGATGAAATAAGCGGTGGGCTTCATCATTAAAAATTGTTCTTTGCCGATCATGTGTTGGGTCGCTTTGGTCAAAGGCGCGTGAACCGTGACAAAGTCGGATTGCCGGAGCAGCTCTTCCAACGGAGTATAAATCGCGTTCAAATCACGCTCTTTTTCTTGCGGCAATCGGTTGCGGTTATGGTAGAGAACCTGCATATTAAAACCCGAAGCTCTACGGGCAACCGCCGAGCCAATTTCACCACAACCGATAACGCCCAGAGTTTTGCCATAGACATCGCCTCCCAGATACATTTTCGCCTGCCAGCCCTTGAACCGGTTTTCGCGAGTGAAGCGTTCGGCAGGAACAATGCACCGGGCCGCCCCCAGAATCATCGCCCAAGTTAAATCGGCAGTGGTTTCATGCAGAACTCCCGGGGTATTCGTCACCCAGATGCCCTTTTTAGCGGCATGCGCCACGTCAATATTGTTGAATCCGGCCCCATAATTGGCGATGAGCTTCAAACTCTCTCCACAATCAATAATGTCCTGGCCGATTTTGTCCGATAAGTAAGTGACAATCACCGCGCTTTCAGAAACATGTTTTTTAAGGTCTTCGGCGGTTGGCGGGCTTTCCGTCTGGTTGGTTCGCAGGTCACAATGCGGCGCCAGTTTTTCCAAAGCAGCCTCGGGAAACATATTGGTCACGGTAACGATGGGCATCACGCCGTCCTTTCAGATTTTCTGTGGTAAAGCAATAGGAGGTTCTGTGTATTCGGTAATTTTCTCTAAGGCAACTCGCAGGCCCTTAAAATAAGGGCCGCTCATGGCCAAAAGCAATTTCAGAGATTCTCAGAAGTCTGACTCTAAAGGAAAACGTTGTTCAATCCCATGAAAATTTTATTCCTCGTCCCACCCGAAACCATTTCTCTCGAATCTTCCGTGCCAAAAGCGCTGGAAGGCGGTAAAGGCTATTACCCGAGACTCGGGTTTCTCTATGTCGCCACCTACCACGAGCGTGAAACAGGAAACACCGCAACCTTTGACGATAGCCTGCACGGGCATCGGTATGTAGCGCTTCAATCCACGCCCCCGCACGGGGGGGGGCGACCTTGGTGTTGACAATGATCAGGCAACTGCCAGAAGAGTCAATTGCATCGTTTGCCAGCGTAGCAATTTCTTCATCGCTCCATTCCTCGGAAGACTTGGTCTTATTAATTATTTCAACACGTTTTAGATCGGAAAACAGTTTTTGGGTGTCCTCCACAAGTTCATTTGACTTATCTATGAACAGGCATCCCTTTTCTTTGGAGACAGCACCTAAAAGGGGTTGGGTCGCTGTACAAAGCACAACACTGGAGCCGCAGGTTTTAGTTAAGAAATTAATGGCGTTGTTGAACATGTGTACTGTGCGAATTGGCAGGGTTTGAATTTCGTCAAAAATAATGACTGAGTTTGCTAATTGGTGCATACGCCGTGCGTTTCTGGTTCCTCTACCAAAAAGGCATTCGAGAAATTGCACGCTAGTTGTAAAAATAACAGGAGCATCCCAGTTTTCCGCAAGCAGTTTTTCCCGCCACTGGGTTTTATTTTCTTCAGATACCAGATTGGAGTGATATTCTAAAACTACCGACCCACGTTTGTTGGGATCTGAATCTTCCAGAATCTTGCGAACTTCGTCTGCGTTCTGGTCGATTATTGAAGTGTAAGGAATAACATAATAAATCCGTTCCATATTGTGTTTCTGGGCATGGTGTAAGGCAAACCGAAGGCTGGTCAATGTTTTTCCACCGCCGGTGGGCACCGTCAAGGTGAATAAGCCCTTGGGCTTCCCGGATTTCTCACGGCAACGATTGGAAACATCCGCGCGGATTCGATCTATTTCTTTTTCTGCCGTAAATGAATTGAGTTTACGGTCTAGCCTGTTAATTAGCGGTTCCCATCCAATGTATTTCCCGAATTGCCTGTATTTTGCCCGTTCAGGAGATTCAAAGTTGGCTGTGTCCAATCTATCAGCGTCTAGGAGGCAACTGAAAAGGTAGCGTACCAATAATCCTATTTGGAAATAGAAGATGGTATTTTTACCTCCGGCGTATTGATGGATTTCCTTAATTTTTTTGATTAAATGGGTTATTAGATTTTGAGATCCCAAGGTATGGTTTGCGGTTGATATTATTTCTCTATTCGCAGAAGATTCCACTTCCTTTAGATGACATTTTTCCTCAGGCTTAGTCATTCTTCGGGAGAAATTATCTTTCCCCTCTGATGTCAGGCAGTCAATTAGCCCTGAATGATGTGACGCAATACA
>LFLA01000001.1 GCA_001542995.1 Nitrospina sp. LS_NOB | reverse complement strand
ATGTAGAAGCCCTACTACTTCCCCTTGCGTCTCCAATCCAATCTTTGAGGCAAATAATTTGGATGCATCCGCAACCCCACACAAATGCTCTTCCAAACTTTGAATTTCTCCATCACTTTCACGCTGATGGGCAATATATAATTTACTCAAGTTTTTATACCTCCTTCCTTTTTAAATATTGTAAGATCAGAATAACTTGTTTAGCTGATAGAATGGCTATAATGTACAAGAAAAACATGCTTAAAATTAATGAAATTTATGCCAGCATTCAGGGGGAATCGTCTCACACGGGCCTGCCCTGTGTCTTCGTCCGTTTAACAGGGTGCAACCTGCGTTGTTCCTGGTGCGACACTGCTTATGCTTTTTATGAAGGGAAAAACCTTTCCATAGAGGAAACCCTGGAGAAAGTAGACAGCTTCTCTCTTCCACTAGCAGAAATCACCGGTGGGGAACCCTTGATGCAGGATGACGTCTATCCACTTATGGGCGCGCTTCTGGAAAAAGGCTATAAGGTCATGCTGGAAACAGGCGGGTCACTACCGATTAACAAGGTTCCCGAAAAAGTGATAAAAATTCTCGACATCAAATGCCCCGGAAGCGGTGAGGAAAAAAAGAACCATCTTGAAAACCTGAAATTCCTTGCTCCGCATGATGAAGTCAAGTTCGTCCTGCTTGATCGTGCCGACTATGAATGGAGCCGTGATCTGTTGCAAAAATGCGAACTGCCCTCCTCTATACAGGTTTTGTTTTCCCCGGTTTATGACAAGCTCAACCTGAAGGATCTCTCCGAATGGATTCTTGAAGACCGGTTACCTGTGCGCCTGCAAACCCAGCTTCATAAGGTCATCTGGAGCAAAAACGCTATCGGTGTGTGACCGACAGCCACCTCTAATGGAACCCCGCATCTCCAGCAGAACTTTGCAAAAGCAATTACTGAAATGGTACGAAGAAGAAAAAAGGGAGATGCCCTGGCGCAATAACGGGAACCCCTATCTCATTCTTGTGTCGGAGTTCATGTTGCAACAAACCCAGGTGAAGACGGTCATCCCTTATTTTGAACGGTGGATGAAATCGTTCCCCACCGTGCAAAAACTGGCACAGGCCCGGGAATCCACGGTTTTAAAACACTGGGAGGGATTGGGCTATTATTCCCGCGCCCGCAACCTGAAAAAGGCCGCGCAAAAAATCCAGCAGGAATATTCAGGGAAGGTTCCGGACTCCATGAAAGAAATCCTGAAACTGCCCGGGGTCGGTCGTTATACAGCCGGAGCCGTTCTCAGCATTGCTTTCGGCCAAAAAGTTCCCGTACTCGATGGAAATGTCAAAAGGGTTTTGTCACGACTTTTTCTGCTCAAAGAAAACGGAGACCATCGCAAATCAGAAAATATTTTATGGGAAACCATGCAAAGCCTTCTGCCTGAAACAGGAGCCGGTAATTTTAATCAGGCCTTCATGGAACTGGGCGCCACGGTCTGCCTGCCAAAAAATCCTCTTTGCCTGCTCTGCCCTCTGAAGCGAAACTGCAAAGCGCAAAAAGCCGGAAAACAAAATCTTTACCCACCACGCAAACAAAAGGCTCCAACCAAAAAAATTGAAGTCAGTGCGGCGGTCATCTTGCGACGCAACAAAATCTATATTCAAAAAAGAAAAATCGGCGGACTGATGGGCGGACTATGGGAGTTCCCCGGAGGAAAATTCGAATCTGGTGAGTCTGCCGAACAATGCCTCCATCGTGAAATCAAAGAAGAATTGGGGGTGGGGCTCCATATAGATGAAAAGCTTATGACGGTCAAGCACAGCTACACCCGCTTTCGAGTGACCCTACATGTTTTCCTATGCAGAGTCCGCTCAGGCCGTGTTTCGCCCACGCAATGCGAGGAATGGGACTGGGTGAAAGCAAATGAATTAGACACATATCCTTTTCCTGCAGCCAATGTTAAAATTATAAAGAAGCTAGTTAGCAGCAAAGTTTAAATCTTCAACTTACTCGGTCAATACTATGACCCCAGGAATCCGAGCTATTATTGTTGGTGCCATCGCTAATCTGCTGCTTTCCGCTTTTAAGTTTGCCGGAGGAATTCTGGGAAACAGCGTTGCTCTGGTGGCGGATGCCATCCACTCCCTTTCCGATTTGGTGACAGACTTCATTGTCCTGTTCACCCACCGAATCGGGAAAATGCCGCAGGACGAAGACCACCCCTATGGGCATGGACGGGCAGAGACAATTGGGGCTACCATCATCGGCCTGTTCATCATCGCCACCGGCATCGGCGTTATCCATGAAACCTGGCAAGCTATCGACGAAGGCTCCGGGCAAACACCTGGTTTACTTGCAGCCATCGCCGCGACACTTTCCATTCTTATTAATGAAGGGCTCTATCATTACACCCGTCGGGTGGGCGAGGCGACGCAAAGCCCTTCTTTAATCGCCAACGCCTGGCATCACCGAACCGATGCCATTTCGTCAATAGCCGCTCTGATTGGGATTGTCGGGGCCGGGCAGGGGTTTCCTTTCATGGACCCTCTGGCGGGAGTAGTGGTCGGTGGTATGATTGTAAAAGTCGGCATCGACATAACCCGGCAAGGGGTGCGGGACTTGATGGACACCGCCCTGAGCGATGAGCATACCCAAAAAATCCAAACTATTTTGCGGGATATTCCCGAGGTTCTTCATTTTCATGATTTGCGCAGCCGTGTCATTGGTGGAGAGTTCCTCATCGATGTGCACATCCTCGTCGACCCTGAAATGACGGTCACCGAAGGACATCGGGTTGCTGAAATCGCACGGCGTAGCCTTATCAAAGACTTCGACAATATTCAGGATGTGCTGGTTCATGTCGATGGCGAATCCGATGTGGAAGTCGAGGCCATTTACCCCATTACGAGAAAAGAGCTGATCGAAATTGCCCGACCCTTGATTTCAGAATTGGATGGAAGTATTTCGCAACCCGAAATTCGGGTGCATCATATCAAGGGAAAGAATATTTTGGAGGTGTTTATAAAGATCGACTCGCAGCAAAACTTGGAAGAGTCACGCACTTTGGTGACAAACATCAAATCCAAACTTGAGACCGCCCCTCAAATCGATCAGGCCCGGGTGTTTCTCGATCTCAACTCCTAGCCGGAGGGGCAATTAGCAATAGCTTGTTGAGCCAAGATAATTCGTTGCTAGCCAGCAAAAGTTATTCCTCATTGAGTCCAGCGTCACGCTGGGCGGCGGGTAAGTTTTTTCAAGGTATCGCCCTCCCATTCAAAATCCATTCGCGGACGTCCTTTATAAAGACCTTTTTGAAACACATAACCATAAATCAGAGGAAGAGAAACACTGGGCTCGACAAACGCCATGCTATGTGTCGCCTCCTTATTTACTTTGCCCCACGACTGCGCCTCGGCTAACGTACTGCCGCTCAACCCGCCCCAATGCGGCGAGTCTGTGGTCACCTGCAGGGCATATTTGTGACCACCGGTATCCTTACCAAAAATATAGGCCATGACCACCGAATCGTTGATATAGTTTTTAGGCACTCCGCCCGCAACATAAAAAGCCGCTGTGCGTGTCGAGTTCACCACGATCTGAGTGAGTTCGTAATTGTCGCGAATGGAATCGATGGTAATAGGAGTGCGCCCCTCTTTGCGAGCCGAGTGATAATGCTCTGTCAGCCCTATTCCCAAGCTGGAGTCGTTGATAGCTGGGCAAAAAATCGGAATATTGTTTTTCCGGGCCGTGACAAGAATGGATTCATCATCATTAATGGTTTCCGAAAGTCTGAAGATGAAGTCTCTGCTGGAATAGTTTCCGGGTTCTAAAGTATCGGCGAACCTTCCCACCAGGGTGTCGTCCTCGACAAATAATTCATCATCAACATAGGTGTCATAAATCCGGTTGATGAAGAGTTCCCTGAGCTTGGTATCATCAGCATTTGGGCTGCCATAATAATGACCACCGCCGAGGGCGTTGTAATAATCCTGATATAAAATCGCCCCGGTTGAAACGATCACATCCACCATATTGTAATGCACCATATCACGCAGGACTTTTCTCAGTCCCGCCGCAATCAGGGGACCCGCCAACCCCAGGATAATAGTGGGTTTTTCCTCATCTTGAAGCATTTCCCCGAATATTTTTGCACATTGCCCGAGGTTTCGGGCTTGAATGGAAGCCGATTGAAACGACTCTACCAGATCACCCACATCCTTAATATTTTCAAAGTCGACCGGAGCAATCCGGGTATTTAAAATTTCTTTTTTTTTCTTCTTTTGGCCCTCATCCAAGGGTTCAGGCATATAAGATTCTTTGTACCCCATTTTTTGCTCCAAAAATTTAATGAAAAAGAATCATAACGCCGCAACCAAGTCTCGTCAACCCCCGGGCAACGCCCGGTAGTAACTGGCAATAAACCTTAATGGGATAGCAAATAGTTACCTCGACTGAACAAGCGTGCAATATCTTTTTAGCGCTAACAACCATGCCAAAGCCCAAGAGGTCTTTGCTCTTTGGCCGCATGTTATGACCAATCATCAGTCTTCATGCCTCAAAGGGGCACGCCTAGCACCCTCCTCGCTAAAGGGTTAAAGCCGGGAGCATAAACCCTGCGAGTGGGTCTTGGTATCCACACTTTCGATGCTTTCGAGAATCTTTCCATCTTCCCCGATCACATAGGTGATGCGGGCCGCGTATTGCTCTTCGGCGTTTTTGACCGCCTGATAGCCCAGGGCGATTTCCCGCTTCACATCGCAAAGCAGGGGATAGGGGAAAGAGAATTTTTCTGCAAAGGCTTTGTTATCCGCTTCATTGTCCAGGCTAACCCCGAAAATCTGGACATTTTTTTCTTCGAAACTTTTGTAATCATCGCGGAACCCTTGGCCCTCCATGGTGCAACCGGGGGTATCGGCCTTGGGGTAAAACCAAAGCACCACTTTTTTCCCTCTGCAATCCTTCAGGTTTACGGTGTTTCCGTTATGATCTTTCACAGAAAAATCTGGCGCATCGGTTCCGGGTTGTAACATTTTTCTTTCTCCCTGGATAAGGTTAAATTTTATTTTCTGAACTGGCGTTATCTGAGCAAGTATTAGATGGTCTGAAAGCTTTCAGGGAGCAGACTTTTTAGGATTGGGACAAGAAAACTCTCAAATTTCGGGAAACAATTTTGCCGCAATGCTTTCGCCAAGCACCAGATCTTCCGGGCGGGTGATTTTGAGATTCCATTCGGAGCCGTCCACAACCAGGACCTTGGGCCCCAGATATTCAATCAAGGCACCCTCGTCTGTACTATAAAAGGAATCCTTCTGGGCGTTACGAAAAGCCTCCCCGAGCAGGTCATAGCGAAAAGCTTGCGGAGTCTGAACGCGCCACAATCCTTCTCGCTCCAAAGTACGCTCAACCTTGCCGGAACCATCTACCTGTTTGAGGGTATCGTTGACAGGAATGGCCGTGATCGCCGCGCCAGATTTTTTGGCAACTTGGATCGTTTCCTGAATCATCTCTTTCGATAAAAAAGGACGCACCGCATCGTGAACCAGAACAATATCGGTATCCGCGGGAAGAGCCTGATAGCCGTTAAAAACCGAGTCCTGCCTTTTTTCACCCCCCACCACAACTTGTTCAACAATCGCGGGATGCTCCAGCCAGTCGGCCCGGGCATTTTCCAGTTCGTTTTTGGGCACCACCAGAACCAATGAATCAATGAGCCCCGATTCCTCGAGCGTTTTCAAGGTGTAATGCAGGATAGGCTTTCCCCTCAACACCTGAAACTGTTTGGGAACCGTTCCCCCCATTCGAGTTCCCTGGCCTCCTGCAGGAATGATCGCACGCACCTTCATAGTTGACTATTCAAATAAGTGTTCAAAAACTTCAGCAAGATTTTTCACAAATAACAACTCAACACCTTCATCCGGCAGGTTCTTTGCTTTTTTCGCAGAATATGGGATGACACAACGTTTAAAACCGAGCCTTCTCGCTTCCAAGATGCGGGCATCCAGCTGCATGACAGAGCGCACCTCCCCCGTCAAGCCGACCTCCCCGATCAGCACAGTTTGGGGATCAATGACCTTGTCACGGAAACTTCCCGCAATGGCGGCCACGACCGCCAGATCCAGAGCCGGTTCGGTAATTTTTATTCCTCCCGCCAGATTCACGAAAATGTCTTCGCCCTGCAGGTGAAACTCCATTCGCTTTTCGATAATGGCGATCAACAGTGACATGCGGTTATGGTCAAAACCTGTGGCCATTCTTCTAGGCATACCTATAGAAGAAGACGTGCTGACCAGGGCTTGAACCTCGACCAACAAGGTGCGGCTTCCTTCAAGGGTGGCCGCAATAGCGGAACCTGGGGAATCTTCAGGACGCTCAGACAAAAACCATTCAGAAGGATTTTCCACCGGCACCAATCCTTCCGGCGCCATTTGAAACACTCCAATTTCCGGAGTGGGACCAAATCGGTTTTTAGTTGCCCTCAAGGCCCGGTAAGCATGGCCCTGATCGCCCTCGAAATAAACCACCGTATCCACAATATGCTCTAAAGATTTGGGACCGGCTATCGCCCCATCTTTATTGATGTGACCGATCAAAAGAGTTGGCAGACCACGTTGCTTGATGAATTGGAAAATTTTGAATGCCACTTCCCGCACCTGGCCTATGCTTCCCGGAGCGGACTGCAAATCTGAAGTGTAAAAGGTTTGCACAGAATCCAGCACCAGCACATCGGGCTTAACCTTATCTATCCATTGAAGAATATCCTCTACGCAGATCTCGGAGCAAACCAGAAGGTTCTCAGACAAAGCGTTGAGGCGTTCAGCACGGAGCTTGATCTGGGAACCCGATTCCTCCCCGGAGACATACAGAACCTTTTTCCCAAGCCGAGCCAAGTGGCCCATGCTTTGTAAAACAAGAGTCGACTTCCCGATTCCCGGTTCGCCCCCGATCAGGATGAGAGAGCCCTCGACCATACCTCCGCCGAGAACCCGGTCAAACTCTTCGATGCCAGTGGTCAAACGATTATCGACGATCGACTGAACTTCTGTGATGGGGATTAATACTGAGGAATCCGGGCTTCGTTTAGCATTACGCGAAGCCGACGGTGGGCGCGAGGCCTCTTCGACAAAACTGTTCCAGGCCATACATTCGGGACACTTGCCCATCCACTTCGGGATCTGGTGTCCGCATTCCTGGCAGACAAAAATAGTAGTGGTTTTAGCCATAATCAAGCGGAGCAGCGGGAGTCAGCAATCGGTCAAGTTCTGAAAAAGCAGAAACATTTTTAGGCCTCGAAAAAGCTTTTGTCGCCCGGCTATTCTATTGACCACCGGTCTTACTTTTCGAGGAACCTAATTGCCCAAGGGTTTTCTTAATATCATCGTTTCGGGAAATATTAACATTCGCTTTTCGGCGTAAATCGGCGAGTGCCTCCTTGATTTCTCCCTGACTTTTTCTGAGACCTGTCTGAGTCTCTTGCAAAGCCTCCTGCTCCTTTTGCATCTTAGCCAGTGTCGTGGCAACAGGACCCAGCTTCTCCTGTTCCTTGGCGATCGCCTTAAGAATTTCAATCAGGCGGGAGAGCTTCTCATCTACCAGGCCCACCTTCTGCGCCGAATCTTTTAACTGCCCACCCACCGAATTTTCCAATTCTTTGGAATGAGTAGCAAGGTTTAAGGAAAGGTCGATAAGCTTGTTGACCTTTTCATCGGCTAATTTGTTGAACTCCCCGGCCTGCTCCAGTTCCGCTTTGAGAACAACAAGCTCTTTATTGGATGCGATGTTTTGAGCTTGCAGTGCTTGCAGGCTCCCGATCAATATATTAATTTTTTCATCCGCAGCAATAAGGTTAGCACTCGTCCCTTCCACGCTGACACGAGTGGTTTCCATATCTTTTTTGATGAAATCCAGCAGGGATCTGGTGTTCAGACCCTGCTTCAAACTCTTCTCAAGAATTTTGATCAACTTCTGGTTCAATTGTTGATTTTCGGCGGAGAAGGCTTCCAGGTTTTTCTGATTTTTCGTGTTGGCCTGAGTCAACTGATCCAGCATCATCTTTCGGCTCTTCTGGTTTTCCTCAGCGATGGCGGGAATAACATCTGCGCGAAAAAGGGCGATGATATCATCGAAGCCTTTTTTGGTTGTGGTGCTCTGCGCTTCCAACTGTTGAACAACTCTTTCCAGTGTCTTGTTATTCGCTGCGGCAAACTCCCGGAAATTTGTTTTACTGGATTGTTCTAATTTTTCTATATCCTGCGCCAGCCCCTTTTTCAGTCCTTCCTGCCCTTCCCGAAACTGTTGCAAGTTTTTGTTTTGCTGGCGGATTTTTCCCAAAACCTGGTTTTTAACTTCCGCCGCCAAATCATCCAGCTTGGCATTGGTTTTTCCCAGACCGCTCAAGGTTTCGGATTTGTTCAGCTCGACTGCCCCCAGTAATTGCGGGAGAATCTGTTTAATTTCTTCAATCTGGCGCAAAAGATCTTCTTGCTGTCCCCGTAAATTTGAAAGCTCATTAATTTTCAAGTTTTCCAAATGGATGTTGAACTTTTTTAACTCACGGGCTACTTTTTTTAACTCATCATTTGAGGTATCCAAAACGAAAGCAAATGCATTGACAGGGAAAAGGAGAATTAAGAGTAACAAAAAAGAAAGTGCGCGGGTGGATTTCGCTTTCATGGATTTTGCTCTTTCGTTAAAAATCTAAATGTTCCGGCAATTGAAATTCTTTTATCAAAAAAAAGCCGCGCCGGGGACATCCCAACGCGACCTTATTATATACGATTCCATCCTGAATCGTTAGAAACAGGGAATGGTTATTTTGAAACCATAAAATGCGCCCGCCGGTTCTGATACCAGCAGGTTTCTCCGCTGTCAAAACAGAAAGGCTTCTCTTCGCCATAGCTAATGACATGCACATTTCTGGAATCCACACCTTGAGACACCAGATAATTCTTGGTGGAATGCGCACGGCGCTCACCCAGAGCAATATTATAATTATTGGTGCCTCTCTCATCACAATGACCCTGAACCTCTATATGCACATTCGGATTGCTTTTGAGAAAAGTGGCATTCTTCTGAAGGATCATTTTGGAATTGCTATCCAGATCATACCGGTCAAATTTGAAATGTATATCTTTCAAATCAGACGATGCCCGGAAAGACTGCAACCGGGACTCTTGCATGCCCGAGCCTGTGTCCTGACCCTGTCCACCCGAAGCAAACGGATTGGAGCCTGAAGAACCACTTGAACCATTGCCGGAGCTTTCAGAAGAAAAACCACCTGAAGGAGATCCATACTCTAAAATAGGTTCTTCGCTGAAGAAACCGGAATCTCCTGAGCCGCCTGAGTCGGCAAAGGCACTGTCTGACGATGAGGAATCTCTAAACTCCGTCCCTTCACTGACGCTCCCTGATGTTTCGATCTCCAGCGGCATAAGCTTTTTCGAACAAGCCGTTGTTAAGAACACACAAAATACTGCGATGGTGATTGCCTTCCAATTCATAGCCTCCATATTGTAATCCTTGCCCAAAAAGTTTACCAGAATTTATCAAGCCAATAGTGCTAAGTTTCAGAGCCTATTGTGCTTAAAAATTTATTGTACAGAGATACCATCCTATAATCATGTTACAATTACAACAAAAATAGTGGAACACTTGTAATTTTTTCGTAAATACCGATATTCCAAACATCTTGATTTTAAAGCCCAAACCATTAAAAAGGGGTGTATTAAAATATGGTAAGGCAAACTGGTTCAGATCACGAGCCTAATTTCGTCATTTTTTGATGCCGGGGGACTGCTTAGTGTTTAAAATAAGGGGACCATGCGGGGCTGTGTCCCTTACCGGAGAAAGTCAGCTGTCTTGCCCTACCGCTCCCCACTTTCTGGATGAAAAGATTGTACCGATCATTTTCCCTCTTTCGATATATGATAAATCGGCCATCGGGAGACCAACTGGGTTGCTCACAACTTCCAGAACCCTTGGTCACGACTTGGCTCTGATGTGTGTTTAGATCATATATTCTGATTTGAAACCTTTTCCCCACTCGCGATGTGTAGGCAATTTGATCCCCATTGGGAGACCAAGCCGGGTTATCGTTATAACCAGAACCGAAAGAGATGCGAGTCACCTTGGACTGGTCACCTTTGACGGAATCCATTATATAAATTTGCGGGGCTCCGGTTCCTGAGCGATCGGAAGTGAAGGCTATTTTTTTTCCGTCCGGAGACCAGGTGGGGGACGTATCAATATTGAAATGGTGGGTTAAACGTTCCAGTTGGCGATCTCTATTCAAAATATAAACTTCAGAATTCTGATCCCGGCTTAACACCAGGGCAATCCTCTGCATATCTGGAGACCAGGCCGGTGCGGCATTCAGACCCGGAAGGCGGTGGAGAGTCTGCCGCTTTTCCCCGGTCGTATCGATCATGATCAAATCCGGATTATGCGCCGCGTAGGAGGTATAAACAATCCAGTTAGCATCCGGAGACCAGGCAGGGCTGAGGTTTACCGTATGATCGCGGGTCACCCGCCTCAGGTTGTGTCCGTCAAAATCTACCAGGTAGATTTCCTTGCCTGCGTTTTCCTGATTCAGGAAAGCTACCTGGGTTTCCGCAAGGCCGCGTTTTCCCGTCAACTGCATGACCACTTCATCGGCAAATCGATGAATGATTTTTCGAAGCAGGTCCCGCGAGGCGTTATAACGTTTGCCGAGAAGGAACCGTTTATTCACCGCGTCATAGAGTCGAAAGGTAAAAACCTGGCCTTTCCCCTTTGCCAACACACTATATTCGGTTTTAATGAGCCACTGGGCTCCTACCTGATGCCAGCTTCTGTAGTCCACTTTAGAACCCGAACGTTCCATTTTCTCCAATTCCTCAAACACCTGTTCTTGCAGAGGAGAAAACCATTCAGAAAGCATCAAATCCTTTTTCAGAATCTTTTTCGCTTCCTTGCCAAGTCCCAGGACATCCGCGCCGGGACCTTTTACAACAAAATCCGTAATCGCCACCGCCACCTTTTTCCGCGTCTCACGTTCCAGGTCAATGCGAATTTGAGGCGCGGCCAAACCAGCCCGGGTCTGCAACAACACCAGGACCGTTAAAATCAGAGATAAATAAAATCCGGATTTACTCGTCTTTGGGAACATATTTAAAATACAGTTCTATACGAAGGTTAGGTGCCTTTAACTCCTGAGGAAATTCAGGGAAAGGCACGGAGTCCAAAACAGCTCTGACAGCAAGGGTATCCAAGGCTTCCACTCCCGAGCTTTTTTTGATAAAAGGCTTATCGATATTTCCATGGCGAAAAATAAAAAAGACAACAATTGTTTCCCGATTATGTTCTTGAGCTAAAGGTTCTCGCCACTTTTTATTAATTCTCTTCTGAACCATGCCCACATACAACGATTGAATATCCGCGCCCGGGGTTCCTTCTTTCTTGGCAAACACATAGGAATCCCCTGCTCCTGATTCAGCTGTAGCCCAGGAGGACCTGGGTAAGTTGCGCAATTCGCTTTCAAAGCTGGAAGAGTCAAGCCTGGCACTGGAAATTTCCACTCTTATCGTTTCGGGCTCGACCCGCAAATCACCAAATTTCTCCATAGCGGAATCGAAGGATTCACTGCCCTTCTCCATACTTTCCCGGGGGCCCGGTTCTTCTTGCGTTCCCACTTCGGACACAGGCGAAACATCCTGCTTGGCCAACTGTTGTAATTCCTTCAACAAATCCACTTCAGGACCTTTGGGTTTTTCTGCCTGTTTTTTTTCGAGAGGGGGTCGGGGTAAGCTTTCCTCCTCTTTAAGCTCTTCAAAATCCTCCAGAATATCATTATGCAGAAGAACAGGCACCACAGCCTTTATTTCATCGACCTTTTTATTTTTTAAAATTTCCAATTCCCGAAAAGTTTCCTCGCCAAGAGGTTTCTTCTTAATAGGTTTAGCCGCCAAGGGTTTATACTTTGGTTTTTCCAACCGCGCCAACTGGTCCAATTCTTCCACTATTTTTCCCCCCGGCGGGGTCGCGAGAGGCATCTTTGTTTCCAACTCATTCAACTTTTCAAGAATTCCGTTGGGCTTGGGAGTTTTAACTGCGGAAACCTTTTTCACCTCACTCGATTTGGGAGCTGTGGTTTTCTTTAAAGCCGGGCTTTTTTTGTCGAACTGCTTTGCCCTTGGCTTCTTGACTCTTGCCGAGGATTGCGAACGTTGTACCGCAGCTGACTTAAACCCCGTCGGTTCACTGACCAGGCTCACCATAAACGCCGGGACCACCACTTTCGCCGAAAAACCGGGCTTGGGAAGAAACAAGACAACGGTTAAAAGCAGAAGATGCCCAAAAACAGAAAACACAAGCATCTGATTGAAATCAATGGACCGGGAAAACAGGACTTTCATGACGTTGAAAGTTCGGTCACCATCCCAATATTTTGTACTCCGGCCTGCTTCACGGTGGATAAGATATGCATGACAAAGCCATAGTCCAGTGTTTTGTCTGCCCGCAGATAAACTCCGCCTTCTTTATGGGCTTCGATATACTGCTCCACTTTACGGGTTAACCCCATCAGGTTTGCCAGTTCCTCCTGCTTCCAGAAAATTTTCTTACTGCTCTTTAAAGTGATGGTGGGGATTTCTTTGATACTCATAGGGGCGATCGATTCTTTAGGGAGCTGGACTTCCATACCGTGTTGCATGAGCGGGGCTGTGATCATAAAAATAACCAGCAACACCAGCATGACATCGACAAACGGCGTCACGTTAATTTCCGCCAAAAACGGTCTTCGTTGCTTTAACATAAACGCTTTTTTTCAGACCTGAAGAAGGTTACGAAAGATCGAACAGGTTTTCCTCTTTCACCGGTTCCTGCACGAAATTTTTTTCCGCCATGTAAGTAAAGTCCAATGAGAAATCATCCATAGCAGATGTAAAAAGTATAACTTTGTTATTGAAGTAATTGAAGAAAATGACCGCCGGGATTGCCGCCACCAGCCCCGCTGCAGTCGCGATGAGCGCCTCCGCGATTCCCGGAGCCACACCCCCTATGCTGGCTGTTCCCTGCAATCCGATAGACCTGAAAGAATGCATGATTCCCCAAACCGTCCCGAACAATCCAATAAAGGGCGTCGTGCTTCCCGTTGTAGCGAGAAAGTCCAGACGGTGCGACAGCCGTCCCACTTCCCGGTTGATGGCTTTATTGAGGGCAAGACCAATTCCCTTCAAGTCTCTGGGTGTCACCAGCTCCCCTCCTGTAGAAGGGGGTTCTCCGCGTTTTTTACGTTCTTCCTTGGCCATCTTCTGAAAGACATATAGCTCCCGGTAGCCAGTCAAAAATATCCGCGCCAATGGACTGGCCCGCAACTCTTTAGCAAAGTTGTAAATGCGGGTCAGGTTTTCTGTCTTCGAAAAGGTTTCCAGAAATCTGCCATCTTCACCTTTTGCTTTTCGATAAGAAGTGAATTTGTTAAAAATGATCGCCCAGGACACAATGGAAAACACCAGGAGCAAAAACAAAACCCCTTTGGCCATCAAACTAGACTGCATGACCAACTCAACAACACTTAATGGATTATCAGAAATTACATTTTGCACACGGAACCTCTTCGCGGAAAAATTGAGGCCCAAAGGCAGGACGCCAAAAGGTATAAGTTTATTTTCTTCTAATTAAATCAACAATTTACTTTAATTAAATCTCCGGCTTAAGTCAAATATTATTGCTAAGAAAATACGGAGGGAAAGATAATCGAGGCAAATTCAAACAGGTTGACGGCGAGACGATCATTCTTCCTTTCGGAATCATTTCTTTGCCCGTTCCAAATACTCTCCCGATGTGGTCGAGACGCGCACCACTTCACCGATTTGAATAAACTGCGGTACTGTCACCACTAGACCGGTTTCAAGCGTCGCGGGTTTTCCCGAACCAGAAGCGGTCGCTCCTTTCAGAGGAGGCTCGGTATCGGTCACTTTGAGTTCCACGGCCTCAGGGAAAGACACACCGATGGGGCTGTCGTCACAAAACTCAACCGTCACCTTGGCATTGGGCAGAAGGAACTTCTTGTCGTCGCCCATGATTTTTTCGTTCAAGAACGTCTGCTCATAAGTTTCGCAGTTCATAAAACATAAGCCCGCAGGATCATCATACAGATATTCCATCTCCACCTGCTCCATTTCGGCACGCTCCACCGATTCATCAGCGCGGAACTTGATTTCTGTTTGCGTTCCATCCTTTAGTTTTCTAAGCTTAGCCTGCATGGAGGCCTTGCCTTTTCCTGGAGTGCGATGTTCGGCCGACATAACACGATATAAATCACCCTTAACCTTGATCACATGACCCGGACGAAGCCCGTTACCATTAATAAAAGCAACCATTCGACAAATTCCCCAAATTTTCTGATTAGTTGAAGCAGGATAAAACGAATTTTTCACCCTTGGAAGCAACGATTATCATGGCGCAAATAGAAAGAATCAAGCAAATTCCCGATCATAACGGGAAAGTTTCAGGAGAGTTAATGGAATGAAATGTCCATTATGTAGTTTTTCAGCCTATTATCTGAGCTCTGGAGAAAACCGGGAATACTGGCTCTGCTCAGAGTGCCGGGCAATCTCCGTTCCCGCAGAATTCCATATCCCCAAAGACGAAGAGGTCAAACGCTATCTGGAACATGAAAACAGCCTTGAGAACGAAGGCTATGTCCGCATGTTTCAGAAAAAAATTGACCTTCTTCAAGAATACGAAATTAAATCGGCTCTTGATTATGGCTGCGGCTATGAGCCTGTCCTGAAAACCCTACTGGAAAGACAGGGGATTAAGACGGATGGATATGACCCGAATTTTTTCCCCGACACTCGTTTGGACAAACTTTATGATCTTGTCATCTCTACAGAGACCTTTGAGCATTTCAGAAATCCGGCCGAAGAAATCCCGCGCATAGCCGACAAGGTTGCACCGGGAGGAGTTCTGGCGATCATGACCCGGTTTTATCCTTCCGATGACTTTGTGGGCTGGTATTATAAACGCGACCCCACTCACATTATTTTTTACTGCTCAGAAACCTTCCACTGGCTGGCAAAAAACACAGGGTTTAAATTGATCCTCAACAATGAACACGATTTTGTGGTATTAAAAGAAACCCGTGCCCCGCCCGGGCCTCTAGCGAGGGAGGCAGATAGCAACTCACTCCCGTGAAAGGGAAATAGTAAAGGCTATTAGGCCGAGAAAATTTTTTGCCAACCAAGCAGAGCTATTGCACGCTGGCCCCACGCCTAGTGGAGAGAGGGATTATGGCAGGAGAATATATTTTCACCATGCAGGACTTGGTCAAACGTTATGGACGTAACGAGGTGCTGAATGGAATCAATCTTAGTTTTTATCATGGCGCCAAGATTGGCATCGTCGGAGAAAACGGATCGGGTAAATCCACCATTCTTAAAATCATGGCTGGTGAAGATCAGGAATTTGATGGACGCGCCACGCCCTTAAAGGGAACCACGATCGGGTTCCTGCCTCAAGAACCAGTTCTGGACGACGAGCAAACCGTCCGGGAAAATGTGGAACAGGCTTTTGGCGACATTAAAAAAATGATTGAAGAGTTCAACGAAGTCAGCGCCAAAATGGCCGAACCCATGTCGGATGAGGAAATGGAAAAAGCCATGGAAAAAATGGGCCGACTTCAGGATCAAATTGACGCCGCGGACGGATGGGAACTGGATCGGCAGGTGGAAGTGGCGATGGATGCTCTCGTGCTTCCTGCCGATGACCAGAAAGCCGGAACTCTCTCGGGAGGCGAAGCCCGGCGGGTTGCCCTTTGCAAGCTGCTTCTTCAAAAACCCGATATGATTCTTCTCGACGAACCCACCAACCATCTTGATGCCGAGACCGTACAATGGCTGGAAGACACGCTCTCCAATTATCCCGGCAACATCATCGTCTCCACCCATGACCGGTATTTTCTAGACAACATCACTAAATGGATCCTTGAATTGGAAGGCGGGAAAGGCAAACCGTTTGAAGGCAACTACAGTTCCTGGCTGGAACAAAAGGCCGAAATCCTGAGACGAAGGGAAAAATCCGCATCGACCCTGCAAAAACGACTGGAAAAAGAATTGCAATGGTTGAGGGAAACTCCTGGTGCCAGACGCAAACACAATAAAGGCCGGATCAACGAATACGAAAAACTTTCCGCACGCAAAGTAGACATGGAAGATAACTCGCTTGAAATCCAGATTGCTCCCGGTCCGCAACTTGGCGAACAGGTGATCGAAGCTGACTCTCTCAGTAAAGGCTATCAGGAAGAAGAGCCCATCATCAAAGACCTCACTTTCTCGGTACCCCGTGGGGCGGTGGTCGGATTGATCGGCCCTAATGGCGCTGGCAAAACCACTTTGTTCCGCATGATCGCCAGCGAAGAACAACCCGATTCCGGAACCCTCAAGCTGGGGTCCACGGTAAAACTTTCTTACGTTGACCAGCACCGCCATGATCTGAGTCCCGACAACACTGTCTTCGAAGAAATCACCGGAGGCACCGAGCATATCGAAGTCGCAGGAAAGACAATCGTTTCCAGAGCCTATGTCGGACGGTTCAATTTCAAAGGTCCTGACCAACAAAAAAAGGTAGGGGAACTTTCAGGCGGAGAACGCAACCGGGTTCATCTGGCAAAACTTCTCAGAAGGGGTGGAAATGTCCTGCTCTTGGACGAGCCCACCAACGACCTGGATGTAACCACCTTGCGTAATCTCGAAAACGCCATTCTTGATTTCAGCGGATGCGTCCTGGTTATCAGCCATGACCGATTTTTTCTCGACCGCATCTGCACCCACCTTCTGGTTTTTGAAGGCAACAGCAAAGTGCGATGGTTCGAAGGAAACTTCGAGGAGTATCAGGAAAAACGAAAACAGGAATTGGGCGGCAAAGAAGAAAACAGAAGGTCAAAATATAAAAAACTTACTATTCGTTAACCGGCCGGTGGGCGTGTTATTTTTTCGTGGCTGTGATGACCCCTTCGTTACTCTTCATGAGCGTGTGATATTTCCGACCTTAGCCTCATGCCCCTTAGGGGGGGGTAGCACGGGTACTTCGTGCCCTACAGGGATAATGTGGTGGTGACACTAATACTCCTTCGTTGGTTTATGCTTTTGGACTTTTATTGGCTGGCCGGGAAAGTCAGGGAGAAGGTGGTTCCTTTTCCTTCCTGTGAGGAGACATCAATCTTTCCTCCAAGTTTCACCACCAGTTTATGGACGATATTCAGTCCCAAGCCGGTCCCCTTGCCCTGCTCCTTGGTGGTAAAAAATGGATCATAAATTTTCGACAAGTATTCTTGTGGAATACCCGGCCCCGTATCTCTAATTGTCGCGAGAACATTTCCATTTTGCGCTTCTGTTGAAATGCTCAGTTTCCCTTTGCCTTCCATCGCCTGCACGGCATTGGTCAGCAGATTGATAAAGATCTGTTGCGCTTCCTCAGGTTTTGCCTTGATGGGTGGCAGCTCAGAAAAATTTTTATCCACTTTGATGTCATTATTATAGGAAGCAAGAATAGCGATCTCAATGGCCGCCTCGATCCGTTCATTGAGGTCCACTTCCTTTTCTTCCACCAACCCGGCCGAGCGCGTGTAACCCGACATATTGAGAATAATCGACGCCATATGTTTGGAACGGTCAAAAACTTTGCCGGCATATTTTTGAATCTTACTCTGATCCTCTTCACCTATGATGGCTTCAGTAAAACCCATGATGGAAACCAACGGATTGTTCAATTCATGGGCGATGCCCGCAGCGAGTGTACCCAGGCCAGATAGTTTTTCCGCCATAGCCAATTGGTTGTGCAACTCCACATCTTCAGTAACATCCCTTAAAAGCAGTCCCAATCGTTTGCCACTGTCGTCATGAATGACAATATCAAAAATCTGAAAAGCGAAAATCTTCCCATCCAGCTTGACAGTTTGTTTCATGCTTTGCAGGGAAGGAGATTCCTTAGGGGCAAGAGGATCTTGAGCGGTATAACATTGTATAGTCTGGTTCCCCATCTTTCGGGAGGAAATGGGAACGATTTCACTAAAAAAATTGAGGAGTTCATCCTGCACAACTTTCCAGGTCGTGGCGGACTCGAGCCCCAAGTCCATTAAAGAATGCCCTTGAAGTTGGTCGGCGGTTTGCCGGGCAACAGTCTCAAACGCCCCATTCATATATTCTATTTTCAGATTGGGATCAAAAATAACCACCGCATCGGGAACACTCCTGAGAATGCTGTCGGTGTATTCTTTGAGATAAAGAACCTCCTCAGTTTTTTCGAGCACCTGGTGTTCCAGCCCTGAAAAAGATTTTTGCAGCAAATCATTCATCTGGTTGACTTCATTGGCTAACGCCTCAAGTTCATCTCCCGTCTTGATTTCCAGCGGCTCAACTTTTTCACCTTTACCAATACGCTCTGCGGCTTTCTGAAGTTCGCGAATGGGTTGGACGATTTTCTTTGCCGCCAGGGAACCCATGCCCCCGATCAACAGGATAGAAACCACCCCAGCCATGGAAATCCATGAAAAGAGATTTTGCATGGGGGCAAACAATTCATCCGAAGACTGCCACGCAAAGGTATACAAGGTTTTCCCTTCCGACCGGGCAATCCATTTCCGGGTCTTTTCCAAAGGCGAAAACCCGATGATGGAAAGTTCTTCACCACCATGACCGTCCCCCATGGTTTTAACCCAATCCGGGCTTTTCCCGGTAACACTCTTTACTAGAACGGGGTCTGACAATATAAATCCCGTTGGCAATATCGGGCAATCGAGCACCATTCCTCTCGAATCGATCAACATGACATGGCCCGTCTCGCCAAAAGTAATCGGTTCCATGCCGGAAAAAAAATCCTCCGTTTCAAATACATGGTGGAGAACCCCGATGGTTTCTCCCTTTTCATCCAGGATCGGGAAAGCAAAGGTCATCAGGTAAGATTGGATCTTTTCGTTAAAAGTAACCGGCCCTATATAAACAAAATTTCTACCGCCGTTGAGGGTTTTTTCCCATTCCGGTTTTCCCGTATGGAGAAATTCAGGAAAGTCATTGATGCTGGCCCTGAGAACCCCGAACGCATCGGTGATATACAAGGCCCGGGTTGCAAAGACAGATATAGTCTTTACATTCTGGAAACTTTGAAGGAGCCGGCTGGGTTCTGAACCAAGAATGGACTGGGGTGAATCAGCGCTCTCTTCCTCAATATATTTTTGCCGTGCTGCAGGATCAAGAGCAAGGAGGGTCTGGTTAAAACCAGAAATGGCAGACCTGACGGAAGGGTGAGTGGCGTGACGGATATTCCTTGAAATCTCACCCTCAATCAATAAATCTATTTTGGTGGAAGTTTCATGTGCCAGAGCCTTGAAGCTGGCTCCGATCACCCCCTGCAGGGATTTCGTTCCCTGCAAATAGGAAAGGATCATAGCCAGCATCAAGGGCAAGGCCCCAACCCCAAGCATAGTCCAGATCAACTTATTTTTTAATCCGGTACGTATGCCCTTCCGTATTTCGATTTCCCCGGAACCCCTTACTTGAGAAGCGGAGTTGCCGTGCTGGGTATCCATAAATTGAACCCCTTGTTATGGATACAATGGTTCAAACATAATTAAATTCTTGCGGGGAGGCCAGTACCTCTGCAACTTTGGCCAGCAGTTTTACTTTCTCAATAGGCTTAACCAGATAATCCTTCACACCCTTTTTCAACAAGGAAACTGCCAGATCCGAGTCGGGATAGCCCGTGACAACAATGACAGGAATGGAAGGCGCATTCTGTTTTAAATAATCAATGGTCTCAATGCCATTGACCTTTGGCATTCTAATATCACAAATGATCAGCCCAACCTGTAGCAGATTGGAACCCGACTTCATCAGAGTGACGCCTTCTTCCCCATCTGCAGCCTCAATCACATTATATTTATCCGATTCAAGGTGAAGCCTTAATACCTCTCTCACTTCAGCTTCATCATCAATGAGCAAAATCTTACCTTTGGTATTGGCAGCGTTTCCTAAAATGGACATGATGACCTCCTACTCAGAATTGGGAACAAAGTTCACTGTCTGAAAAAAACCATGATTTATTTTTTTCACAAACATTGAATTCGACCACTAACTTTTTAGAATATAATTCCCGAAAACAATTCTCGCCATAGTTTCCAAATTAATTTTTTTAATTTGTAAATTTTCGGACACAGAACGCGAGACAGAAGCTACCCCCAACCTTTTGTATTTTATGGGGAAAAGAGGGCATTGTGCCTTGAGACACAATGCCCTCTTTTATTATTGACCTTTGAAGGTGGAACGAACGTAAGCAATGACATTGGCCAGGCTTTGTTCAGGTAAAGTCAGGCCCCAGTCCGGCATATTGGAGGATTTACCGACACTCTTCCCGCCATAGTAAATCAGATTATATAAATAATCGTCTGGGAAATCGGAGAGTGGCAGATCGGCGTGCACTGCGGGTTTCGGGTCCAGCCCTTTGGCTCCCGGCCCATCGCCCTTACCTTGAGGTCCATGGCACTGCACACAATATTCCTTATAAACTTTGGCGCCGCGTTTCGCGTCGGCTTTTTTGAAAGCCGCTGAATTCCACGGTTCGTAGAACTTAAAATCTTTCACGCCAAGTGTCATGAGATAACCAATAATATGGCGTGCCTTGCGCAGGCTGATATCGGCCAGGTATTCGCCGCTGTGCGGGGTGAAATCCTGAGGGTTTTCCGCGAACCGGCTCCACCAATCCAATGTATAGCGGTTGCCAGCATCAAAAAGGTCAACACTGATAGGGCCGCCTATATTTTTTCCTTCATCATCCTTGATCTGGTGGCAACCCATGCAGGAATATTCCCGAAAAATATTCGCTCCTAAGCTGGCTTCCATTTCCGTAAAGGTGGACATGTCGACAAAACTTTTCTTAATGCGAGAGTCGCGGAAAGTCTTTTCCATATAGTCGGCAATCACCGTGGCTTCTTCGCGCATCAAGACCATATGCTTTCCGGAAAAAGTGGATTTGTCCCAGCGATAACTATTAGGATAGAGATTTCTCTCCTTGCCCATCAACCAGCGGATCAACCAGGGGCGTTGGTATTTAACACCGCTCCACATCAAGTCGGGTGCTTTCAGTTCAAACTTGGAGGTCGGTTTGCCTTTAAACCGATGACAGTTTTTGCACTGACTGTAGATTATTTTTTCGGCGAATCCATCATCCCCAGCCCACAATCCTGAAGGCGCGGACAACAAAGCGAGCAGCAAAACCGTAAAACTTATAACCAATAATCCCCGCATAATAATTCTTCCGTCCTTTTTAAAAATTTTCAGGCTCTTAAAAACTGTTTTATAAATAAAATCAATTGCCAGATTTCTGCGGGCTTCAAAGTAAATTCATGGGGCGGCATGGCTGTACCGCGGGACCCGTTCCGGATAATCCAAAATAACTGACCGTCCGGCAGATCCCGCATCACTTCGGCGCAGGTAAAATTTCTCGGAGGCGGATCCAACCTTCTTGCCAGACTGCCATTGCCATTGCCCCTGGCACCATGACAAAGTTTGCAAGCTGTGGGTTTAGCATCCTTATTAAAAAGCCGCTTTCCATTCTCAATGTTCCCGGGGGTGGGTGAAATCGGATTTTTCTTTTTCAAGTACCAGCTCGGGGCCTTAGGGGTTTTACGGTTCTGCGGACAGATTCCGGAAACCCGCTGCACTGATCCATCCAAACCTTGTGATCTATAAGACCGCGCGTCCCCGGCAAAAACTTCTTTTACCTCGCCAACTAAAAATATCGCGAAGGCCAGTAGCAGAATCCGGATCATCGTTTTACTTTTTCCGGGATTGAGAGAACTTGCGTAGATAATGAACGATCTGCCAGATTTCCCGGTCATCCAAATCTTTATAGGCCGGCATGCCCGTTCCCTGTGAACCATTGCGGATGATCCAGAACAACTGGCCATCGGAAACCTTTTGCATCGTTTCTTTGCAGTTGAAATTTCTCGGCGGAGGATTCAGCCCCTGTGCCATCATGCCCAATCCATTTCCATTCACGCCATGGCAAATTTTACAGGCCACCGGTTGCACATCCACCTGAAATAAAGACTCGCCGGAATAAATAACTTCCTGATTGAGTTCCAGAGGATTGGACTGGTTTCGAATATCATCGGGGGCCTTGGCGGTGACCCGAACCTGTGGACACATCCCCTGTCCCGCAAAACCCTGTCCATGATGCCCCTGAAAGCTTCGCAAATGATGCCGACGCCCAATGGCCCAGGGGTGGCCCTGCCAAAACATCAGAAATCATCCCGAGCAAAAATATTCCCAAAATCACTCCGACTATAATTTTTCTTTTCCTGCCGTACCCCTGCATCATTGTTGAATCCCTGTAGAAAATGTGCGAATGAAGTGGATCACAGTCCAGCCTTCTTCCTCACTAATGACCTTGCCCACCCGGACCGGCATTTCCGTTCCCGGACTGCCATTCCTCAACACCCACATGAGTTCGCCATCCGTCCGGGTCTCCTGCCATTTTGGATCGGTGAAGTCTCTCGGTGAATGACCGGGGCGTTCTACCCCCTTACCATTATCGTTGTGGCAGGTGACACACTGGCCCTTGCCAAAATATATTTGTTGCCCAGCTTCTACCCTTTCAGGCGTAAAGGGATACGGGTTATCCATATCCTGAAGTTCTTCTAAAAGCTCAGAGGGAACTCTCGGCTCATAGTGATCCGGATGAAAAGCTTCGACCAAACCTGTCAGTAGGAGAGCAAAGGCAACTATTGGGATTAAATGGCTATAAACAGAACATCGCCAGATTCAAGGTTAGTCAACATTGCGGCAAGATCTCCGGCCTTTTCA
>LFLA01000022.1 GCA_001542995.1 Nitrospina sp. LS_NOB | reverse complement strand
ATTGAATTAATTTTTTATTGATAAAAGTTTATATATGAATATATTAGGCTAATCTATATAAATAATCAACAATATTTGAGTTCAGCGCTTTGGTATGGCTGATATCAAAGGGAGGGCGAGTCATGGAACCAAATGATCAGGAAGTGAATTGGAAGGAAGTGGCTTCTTTGCTGAATGGGGCAAATGAAGTGCTGGTGGGAAAAATTCATAAACTGCACCGAAAATATGCCAGGCTCCAGGAGCAACAACAAAAAATATAGGACTTAACGTTATTTCTCAAAAAGGGATTGAACCAGAACAATTAACCGGTGCTCTTGAATAAAAGGATCACCTGCGGGAACGGACTTTTCTCAACTGATATTTTTGTACAGCCCGGTTATGCTCTACCAGGGTCGAAGAAAAATGATGGCTGCCATTTTTTCGGGAAACAAAATACAGGTGATCGGACTCAACGGGGGATAGCGCCGCTACGATGGATTTGATTCCCGGGTTGGCGATCGGGCCGGGGGGCAGTCCTTTATACCGGTAGGTGTTGTAGGGAGAATCGATTTTCAAATCGCGCTTGCGGATATTGCCGTCAAACTTCTCTATCGCGTAAATCACGGTGGGATCGGTTTGCAGGCGCATATTTTTTCTTAGCCGGTTATGAAAGACGGACGAGATCAATTGACGCTCCGAGTCCAACCCGGTTTCCTTTTCTATCAGGGAAGCTAGAGTAATGATTTCGTGCCAGGAGAGAGGACTTTCCTTGGCGCTCTTTAAGAGCTGGGACTTTGAAACTTGTTCCTTAAACGTGTCCACCATCTTCTGAACAATTTTTGCTTCTGGCGTGCATTTGCTGAAATGGTAAGTTTCCGGGAACAAATAACCTTCCAAGCTGTCAGTGGGTATGCCCAGGGACCGGATTAAACTTTCATCACGAGTTTGACGGATAAAACTTTCCGAGTCTGCCAGACCTACCGAGTGAAGAAGCGCAGCGATTTCTGTTATTCGGTAACCCTCCGGGATAGTGACAGAGTAGAGGACGGTTTTTCCAGAAGTGATCCGAAGAATGATCTCGGAAGGGAGCATGGAAGGTGACAGGCTGAACTCTCCGACCATGACCTGTGTCTCTTTGTCCTGAATATAGGCGATGGCCTGAAAGGCGTTGGGACTGCGGATCAACCCTTGGCGGGAAAGTTCGTGGGCCACCTGTTTCAAGGTCATTCCCGGCTGGATTTCAAAGACCCTGGTCTGGCTCTCCTCGCTGACAGGGCGAGAGCCCTGATAGTAGAACACGCCTATTACGATCCATACCAGTGCCAAAAAACCCCAGAAACCGGTGAAGAGAATTCTTTTTATCCAGCGTTGCATAAGCGGTTTATGATGAGACTTTTCGTAACTGATCCAGGAACTGGTCATTTTCCTGTTTCGTTCCTATCGTAACCCGCAGACAGTTCTTTAATCTGGGGTGAGAATTCAGGTTCCGCAACAGGGTCCCATTTTTTTTCAGGTGATTGAACAACTTTTCTCCACCCTCGGGTGCCTGAAACAAAATGAAATTGGAGTTTGAGGGATACACGGTTATGGTGGGAAGTTTCGATAATTCATCCATCAGCCGGTTGCGCTCTTCCAAAATGGAATGGATTTGATTTTTCATGTGGCTGAAGTCATTGAGGAGTTCGGTCGCGACCCATTGTGATATGGAGTTCGAGTTATAAGGCAGGCGAACTTTGTTAACCTGTTCTGCAAGCGTAACCGGGAAAATTCCAAAACCTATTCGGAGTCCCGCCAGGCCGATTTTTGACAAACTCCTCAGAATAACCAGGTTGTTATGTTTTTCCATTTGGTTGAGAAAACTTTTTCCCGAAAAGTCATGATAGGCCTCATCTAGCACCACAATGCCTTCAAACTGCTCAATGACCTGTTGAATTTCCTGCCCGGAAAAGCAATTTCCTGTTGGGTTGTTGGGATAACTAATGAAAACAATACGAGCCTTATGTTCAGCGAGAACTTTCAATGCTGACCCGGCTTCGAAATCCCAACTATCATTGAGGGGGAAGCTGGCAGGATTCAACCCCAAGCATTGTGCCGTGATGCCGTACATGGCAAATGTCGGGTCCGGGAAGGCGATAGCGTCCCCTTCATCACATAGAACTTGCATCATATATTGAATCAATTCATCTGAACCGTTTCCAATGATGATTTGTTCGGGAAGAGCGCCTGTGGTCTTGGCGATGGCTTGTTTCAGGTTTCTGCAATCGGGGTCGGGGTAACGATTGAGTTCCAACTTATCTAGCCGTTGAAATATTTTTTTCAACAATTCCGGCGAGGGGGGATACGGATTCTCATTAGCGTGTAACTTGGTACCCTCATCCAGGCTCTCCACCTGATAGGCTTGCAGTCCTTTAATCTTGTTCCTGACCAGTTCCATGAGGTCAACGCGAGACATGTTCAATCAACCCCATCTTTTAATAATACTTCAATGTCGGGTGAGGTAGGGCGGTACTGGCAGGCTTTGAATTTTTCCGCCTGCAGGATAGAGAGGACAGCATTCACCGTATCTTTGACCACATGGTTGGTGATGACGTAATCGTACATTTTATATTTCTTGATTTCCTCTTTTCCGGTTTCTACTCGTTGTTGGATTCGATCTTTTGAATCGGTCCCTCGTTTATTGAGCCGGGCTTCCATTTCTGCAATCGATGGCGGAAGAATAAGAATATAAATTCCCTGGTATTCCATTTTCCGCAATGATTCAACACCTTGAACATCCAGTTCCAGAAGAGTGTCGTGTCCGCTTTTTAGAGTTGCATCAGCGGACTCCAGAGAGGTACCATAATAAAAACTGTGGACCTGAGCCCATTCGAGGAAACCATTATTTTCGATTTTATCTTCGAATTCTTTTTTGGATACGAAGATATAATCCTCCCCATCCTTTTCGCCATTCCGGATTTCTCGGGTGGTGTGAGAAACTGCGAATTTTAAATCAGGCAATTCTTCGCGCAAAAGTTTGCAGGTGGTGGTTTTTCCTGTCCCGGAAGGGGCGGAAAGTATCAGGGCAAATCCTTCAGGCATTGTAGCGACCCCAGAAATTTATAAAATTTTGCGGTGAAAACTGAGAAAATCAATCACTCAATGTTCTGCAACTGTTCCCGTATCTTTTCAAGTGTGCTTTTTATCTCGATGACCAGATTGGCCAACTGGGTATCGCTGGATTTCGAACCCATTGTGTTGACCTCCCGGTTGATTTCCTGGGTGATGAATTCCAGTTTCCTGCCTATAGGCTCTGACGAGTCAAATAATTTTCTGAATTGATTGAGGTGGCTACCCAGCCGCGTGATTTCTTCGGTAATGTCGCACCGGTCTGCCAGAATAGCGGTTTCCTGGGCCAGGCGACTCTCGTCAATCTCGATACCGTCGTTAAGTAGTTTGATTTTTTCCTTAAGCCGGGCCTTGTATTCCCGGATGACTTCCGGTTGCCGGTTTTTTATCTGCTCTGCGTGTTTTTCGATGTTGTCAAGGCGTTCTGAAAGGTCCTTTTGTAAATGCTGCCCTTCTTCTTCCCGCATTTTCTGTAGCGAGGCGAGGGCAGATTCCGCCATGTTTAAGAGCAGGCCTTCTTTAGCCGGATCGATGGCAACGGGTTCTACTTTTAAGATATCCCTAAGCCCAATCACAGAATCAATGTTCAACTTGCCTTCGAGCCCTAGAGAAGTTTGAATTTCTTTTACGGCTTCTACATATTGAGAGGCAAGGGGAAGGTTAGGCTTAATTTCCCATTCTCCAGAATTGCCATTGGAGTTGGACAGGGAAATGGTGATGTTGATGGAGCCTCGTGCGCAATGCGACTTGATCAGCTTTTTCAGGGGGAGTTCCATATCCAGAAAAGCTTTAGGCAGGCGTGTATTGATTTCTATAAAACGGTTGTTGACCGATCGGATTTCAGCCTTATAGGAGTAATCTCCATCCTGGCACTCTGCCCGGCCAAATCCGGTCATGCTAATCAGCATTAATTCTTTTCCACGGTCAGTTTGTAATGGCCGTTTTCTTCAGTCAGGGAAACAACCTTGTGTCCATCATTTTTAATACTGCGAGGCACATTCTCAGAAGGTTCACCGGCATCCAGCAATACTTCCAACACGCTTCCGGGTGCCATTGTCTCGAGCTTGATTTTTGTTTTGACGTAATTGAACGGACATTTGACTCCGAGAAGGTCAATGCTCTGTTTGCCACCACCGTTTTCTGATTTAGCCTTTTCTTTCGGATCATCCCCCCCGACACGCATTCTTAAAGTTTTTTCCGATTGCATGGTGCCCTGAATCTTTTTACTTTCCGCAACCAGTTCTCCGGCATCCGACAACCACCATTCCGCCATTTTTTCATCTGCGGCTTCAGGAGTTGCCTCAAAGCTGTCTATCAGCTTTGCAAATTTTGCCGATACAATTTCCATATCGATGACCAGAGACTGGAATTTTTTCAGACACTCCCAGTCATCATTGAAGTCCATGCCCTCGGTAACTAGCAAGGCACGGGCCGAAGCAATGACCGAACGCTTGGCGTGTTGACATGTTTCCTTGAACGATTTTTTCTCCAGGCTGAGCTTGCCCTGGAAGTGGGCCCGCTCGGCTTCGGTGATGCGGTCGGTGATCATGTCGGTGACAGCACCGGCACATTCGCCCTGACCACGATCTTCGAGGCTGAATTTTTCTGTGGACCCGTAATCGATATAAGATTCCGGGGACTTCTCAATCTCCGGTAAAGCTTTAAGCTGACTGAGCAAGTCGCGGAAATAAATTTTACCTTTACGGTCAAAATATTCGCCAAACATTTCGCCGTCTTGTTTCCCGGCTTTATAGTCTTCGAGCGTTAGCTTCGTGGCTGCTGGAGCATTTTTGGCAGGAATTTTAATGACCGATGTGCCAAAGACCACATCATCTTCCGAAACCCTTCCACCAAGAAAAACTTCATAATGAGGAGTTAGAATACCATTTATTTTTTTTGCTCCTCCATGAAAACCGATGGAGGCAATATGATGTTGTCCGCAGGAGTTCGGGCAGCCGCTCGCCTTGATGGAAACATGGTCAAGATCCTTGGTGGTCTCAAATCCGTTTTCCATTTCCTTGTTGAGTTCCTGCACCAACCCGCGCGAAGCCGTGATGCCGAGGTTACAGGTTTCTGAACCCGGACAACAAGTGATATCGCGGATCTCTTCGGTACCGGCTTTATGCAACCCGATGTTTTTGAGTTCGTGATAGATACAACCGAAGGCATTTTCTTTCACCCAGGGGATCATCACGTTCTGGTTGACCGTGCAGATGATGCTTGCACCTGCATATTTTTCGGCAATGCTTGCCAATGCTTTAGCCTGTGAAACATTGAAATCGCCGAGTATCAATTTGATCTGGACGTTGTTGAATCCCTCTTGTTTCTGCGCCTCAATGTTCCGTCCTTTCCAGAGTTGGAACTCCGGATCAGAGTCGTGATGGTTGTTGGGCTTATATGCAGGGATTTCTGGAATGCCGCTCTCTAAATCCTCAATAGCCGGGTAGGTCTTTCCATTCAGCGCCGCATATTCCTCTTCATAGAGTTCTTTGATTTTATCCATGCCAAGCTTATCGACCACAAACTTCAACCTGGCTTTATTGCGGTTTCTTTTGTCGCCGTATTTGTCGAAGACGGAGACAATGGCCTCACACAACTGCAACAGATTGTCTTGCGGAATAAAATCGACCAAATGTTTTGCCGCATGGGGGAACGAGCCCAGCCCACCACCAATCAGAACGCGGAAACCGCGTACATCATTCTGAATAACTGCTTTGAGCCCGATGTCGTGGATCGGTGCCAGCCCGCATCCGTTACAACCGCCGAAGCTGATCTTGAACTTTCGCGGCAGGTTCTGCGTTAAATCTTTACGCAGGAGATATTTTGAAACCGCCAGCGCATAAGGGGCGACATCAAACACTTCTGTGGAACAGGTCCCCGCTTTGTGGCAGGCGGTTACGTTACGCACGGTGTTGCCACAGGCTTCCCGGGTGGTGACGCCTGACTGAGCAAGGTCTTCAAGGCCCTGGGCAACGTTTTGAATGTTTACATAATGAAGTTGGATATCCTGGCGTGTGGTGATGTGCAGGATGCCGTGAGAATATTTATCGGCAAAATCCGCCAGACAGTGCAATTGATCGCTGGTCATTTTTCCTGCAGGTAGTTTGGTTCGCACCATCTGCTCGCCATCCTGACGCTGACCATAAATTCCCTGTTGCAGACGGAACCGTTTGAAGTCGTCGTCGCCAACTTCGCCCCGGTTCAAACGCTCCACCTCTGCGGCGAAGGCATCAATTTCCTGCCGGACCTCGTCCGGAATATTTAGTGCTTTTGTATCCATTATTTCCCTCAGTACCGGCAAACTGCCGGTGGTAAACTGCAAAGGCTTCATTACCCCTGCGGGGCACGAAAGTTCAGGTTTAATTCACATCCGCTAGCAAAAAGTTTTCTCGGCTAACAAGATTTTGCCCATTACCAACGGGGGTACCCCGCCAAAATGAGTCAATTATAACCCGAATTTGTGGAACTGGTAGAAATGGTCACAAATAGGGATCACGCATTGAATATCACAGTATTTTATAACAAAAATACCTTGAAGAACAGTAGAATACCAGATTCTGGATGTTTCAGCAATAATGTGTGCGGGTAAACTATTTAGGGAAGAGATTTAGCTTCCCCTCCCTTCATAGGGAGGGGCTAGGGGAGGGTTAGCTCACGAATTTAGCCAGGAAAATCCACACCCCTCCTGGCCTCCCCTCATGACAGGGGAGGAACAAATTGTCATTTTGAGGAACAACGTGTGGATGCCATTTTCCTGTTAAAAATCAATTTTACCGTTTATTGCGTGGTTTTTGCTGCCTGTTTGATCAAGAACTTCAATTTCAACATCATCCTGGTCGGGCTCACCTATCTGGCACCCCTCATTCCTCTAGGGATGACCGACACCAATATTGAACGATTCCTCCTCGTTTCCTACATCAATTTTATTTTTGGCATCATTGAGATAGTCATTTTCGCATTGACCGAAAAACCCGAAGACATCACTTTTGATAAACCTTATTTCCAACAGCTCTTTGGACATGTGTTACCCATTTGCATGGCTCTGGTGGGTATGTCGTTTGTTGCCCGCGCCGGCGTAGCGCCGGTCACCGTTTTGGAAATCAGTCTGATAGTGACGCTTTTTATTGTCGGGTCCATACTGCGCGTCTGGGCGATAGTTCAGCTGGGGGTTTTGCGGTTCAAGTTCAACATTGCCTTTCGCGAAAAACAGACCCTAAAAACCGATGGCCTTCATGGCCGCATGCGTCACCCGACTTACACGATGATGATGCTGGTCATTCTTGCCTATGCCATCACCACCCACTCATGGATTTGGGGAACGCTCGGTACACTTTCCGCCTGGTTCGGTTTCCAGTTCAGAATCCATTTTGAAGAACTGGCCTTAAAAGAGCAATTTGGCGAAGACTAGAGAACTACCGCGCCCAAACCCCGATGTGGTTGCCGTTCCTGTATTAACTAAGCCCCTCTTTTTTATTTGCATTTAAGTAGTTATGACAAACTCCTCTATGGGGGTTCTGTTTTTAGGATTTGCAGCAATAACACTTTTTCTGCTAACTCTAATCATTTCAAAATGGTCTTTGTAGAGCTTTTTGACAAAAGGGTGACAGGCATTTGTTAAAAGAATTTTCACCCCTCTTTTTTTGGCTTTGACAAGGGAATCGTTTAAGTGAATTTGGTCGTCTAAACTAAATAATTTCTCATTATATTTTATGAAGTTATTTTGATTGTGCATCCCAGTGTATGGTGGGTCGACAAATAAAAAGTCGCCCTTTTTTGCTTGCTCAATAATTGTTTTAAAATCTTCTGCCAATAGTCTTGAATTTTTCAATAATTTGGCGACCCCTTCAAAATCGTCTGAATCCAAAATCACTTTGGTTTTCGTGCCTATTGGGACATTGAAATTTCCTTGTAAATTAACCCGATATAAACCATTCCAACAGGTCCTATTCAGGTAAATGAAACGGGCCGCTTTAGAGTATGGGGCTTTTAGCTTTTGTGCTCTTACTTTGTAATAATAGTCCTTTGTATGAAGTCTTTGATGTGTTTTTAAAGCTTGGAATACTTTCCTCCAGTCACTCTTAATTGATTTATAGGTTTCAATTAACTCACTATTTAAATCAGAGAGAGTCGCTTTTGGTGGCTGCAATTTGAAAAAAACGGCCCCACTTCCAAAAAAAGGTTCAATATACCGGTTAAAATTTTTTGGAAATAGATTTAAATGTTCGTTTACCAACCAACGTTTTCCTCCAGCCCATTTAAGAGGAGGAAGGATGTTGTAATTAGAATTTTTCATTTAAGTTAGTTCTGGTAAGTTAGTTCTGGATAGTTTTTGACAATTTAAAACCCGAAACCCCATAAGGCAATTCTTTCGCAGCCTCCTAGTTTTTGGATGCAATCCGAATTATTATTATGCCAGGAATTAAAACTAAGAGCACTCCCCACTTGTTCTCTCCAACTCTTTTCTTCATTCAAAACCACTTCTAGATCTGCCCACAGGTCAGAAAAATTACTAGGTTCATTGCCGGGTTCCCAAAAACCACGTTCCTCCCCTAGTGGCTTCCACCAAAAATCTAAACTCATTTTGTCTAGATTTTGATGTTTAAATAGCTGGGCAGTAGCTCCAGTGGCTATTCTTAGAAGAAGAGCTGCACGAGATATAATTTGGAAATGAAGGTCTGGATCTGTTAGCGAGGGTGGCTTTTCAGCATATTTAATCAAATTCGGCGTCTCGGGTTGAACAGCTCTAGTAAAAAATTTTTTCAAATAGTTATTACTGACTAATGAGGTGATGGGGTCAAAAAAGTGGTTTACCGTTGAATTAATGAGTTGGGTGAATTTTTTAGTAGCAGGATTTGGTCTTTTTCCTGTAATACTTTTATAAATTTTATCTAAACTTTCTCTCGCCAAATGTTGGTCGAGGTTGCTAAATGGTAAACTTTCGCTTGGTTCAAATAGGGTCCAAAATTCATTGATAAATTGTATGCACTCATTAGGAGGCTGGGGCGCAATATTATTTAACCTTGTAGGTCTATAACTAGCTTCATTTCGAATTCCTCTATCATTACTTATTTCTCTTAAATCTACTCCCCATGCTTTTAACCAAGTCGTTCCGATTGTTGGAAACCCTCCTCCAGGGAAAAATCCTATCATCCAATCCATTAAAGATATTCTGTGACTTGAAATAATTTCACCCAAAAGACTGGAGGATTGAGGTAGGTTTGCCCAGGTCTCTAAAGCACTCCAAGCCATGTCATGGGTTCCCATGTTTTGAGAGATTCTGGTGCACTGGTTGTTACCATTTATTATAAAATGTTTTTGGTTAAAAATTCCAATTCCTTCAGTCGCCAATAAAGCCATTGTAGCTCTTAATTCGGCATAATATCCCAGGTGCCTCGATACATAGGTGTCTCCTTTTGCTAAACAATCCAAAGCCCTTCCTATAAAACCCCAACCGTCCATGCAATGAACAGGTGCAGATGCAGCAATATATTGAGCTAATTGAGACTCCCTTGGAGAATTACTTAACCTGTTTATGCAGTCGGTCTTATAGTAATTTCTTGGGCCTATCCATCTTCTATCGGAAAAGTGTTTTTCTAGATTTTTAAATGAATTGCGAACTGCACTTCTAGAGGCGTTATTAAGCGTGGATCTGAGAGGCGGCATTTATTTAGAACCCAAGTACGCTAAAACATCTTTACTAGCTTTTCCAACGTCTTTTTTATCTAAGGATAAAGGTTTTAATAATTGGATCCTAAGCACTTTATAACCCCCACTTCCCCTGAAAGCCGATTTTCTAATTTGCTCGTCTTCTGTCAATCCGGATGCCGCTGAAGTACGCCAGTCGAATTTTTTTAAACAATTAGCAATTTCCCTAAAATAATTAACAATCATTTTTCTGTTTTTTAAGGATGAAAGTGCTTCTTTTATGGTCGTATCATCTGTTTCAATTGAGCCAAATGACCAGCTCTCAAGTTTCAATTCCTTAGCTCGAACATAAAAAAGGTCGTTGAATATATATAAAATTGCTCTAATACCTTGGTCTGTATTAATCAGAGTATGTGGTCCGTGTAAGGCCGGGTCCTCTTTGCCGAAAAGTGGTTTCATAGCATTTTTTCTTAAGGCTTTTGCCCAATTTTCTGTGCAGTTAGTTACCGTTTCAAATAGAATTTGCCCCATTAAAATTAAAAATGCTGCCTGCTGTGGCCGATTCCAGCCAATAACGGTTTCGTGCTTGCCTGTTGGTGCACCGAAAAGCCCTCCAACTCTTACCCTAGAGCCTTTGTAGGATTTGACATTGGTTGCCATTAAAGATCGGATCCAAGACGCTTGTGTGACCATAGGTTTTTTTAAACCACGTTCCCCCAACATATTAATTCTTTGATACCAAGGGCTTTCAGGGTAAGACCATAAAACCTCTGTAAGTTCCTGAGCTCTTGTTTCACGATAGATAGAATGGCCCTCAAACTTGTCCAGCCAGTCTTCTGCTCGAAGGAGTGGGTAAAGATCAAATGCAAGACTTGGGTTGATCCGTTTGGGTTTGATATTTATCGTCCAAAAGAGGTAAGCCTGCCAGCTTATATCTAGACCATAAAAAGCAACTACTGGAAGTTCAAAGTCACCCTTTAGATTAGTTTTCTCAAATGCCCATAAGCGATGCTGACCGTCAATAATTTCTATGGGAGGGAGCCCTTTAGGCTTCCAACTACCTAACTTAAAGTTCTTTGGAAGGTTTAGACTTACGTTTGAATTTTTTTCTTGAATAGTGATCAAATCATCCTTAGAAATATTTTTCCCCTGCCTTTTATCATTTGGAATAAGAATGTTTACAACAATTGCCGTAGGCAACCAACCGGGTTTTCTTAGATCAGAAAATTCTTGGGATCGCCTTTTCCTCTCGCTCAAATCTGACCAAGGAAAACCAAAGTGTATAAATTGGTTAATTTCTTCGGACCTAGGCTTTTCATGCTGCCTTTGGATTCCAAGATCTTGGGAACGTCTTTGGCCGCCTTTTGTAGTTCTGGGGTATATTCCACTTAAACTTTGTAAAATAGGTGCAGAGAGAGAAAATATATAGAAACAAGGTTCTGGTTTTTTCTTATAAGTTTTCTTGTCAAAGTGAATTTCATTCCATTCCTCTAGCCATTGTGTAACTTTTATTCCAGGAATTTGCGTGGGGAACTTGTTAGGTTTTGGCATGGTTCACGCTTTAGTAAGAATAAGTTATAAGGAGTAATGAAATTCATTGTATCCGAAAAATAATTTGGGATAAAACTGAGCCGGTTTATGCCTGGGCAATTACAGCGTCAAAAAATCTCATTGACCCCAACTTCTTCATCGCTGAAATCTCCGGTATTGTCAACGCCCTGGTCGAACTGAAATCCGTCTGCGAGCACCGACGGGATAGCCCCTTAGCCTAGGAAAAGCGGCGAACCGCCGCCAGCACCCTCCTATAGGGCATAAAACTAATGTTGGAGGATTTCACAGCCTCATGAGATTTGTGGGGGTGGGACATCAAAGGTCCATGAGAACTGATGAATGATGTTACGCCTGCGGAGGTTCTCCGCTATACTTATTTGTACCATGGACAAAACTGAGCAATACCTAGCAGACCTGAAGAGTGAAGACCCCTCCATTCGCGAGAACGCCACGCGGGGGTTATGGATTCTCTGGTATAGCCAATTGGGGGCTGAGATGGAGAAGGAACTGAATGAAGGAACCCGGTTGATGGATCGTCAGCAACACGAGCAAGCTCTTGAAATGTTCCGGTCCCTGGTCGAGAAATGTCCGGATTTCTCTGAAGCGCATAACAAACTCGCAACCCTCCTGTTTATCATGGGACAATACGAAGAATCGGTTAAAGAATGTGAAGAAGTGCTACGAAAGATTCCGCACCATTTTGGCGCCTTGAATGGGATGGGACTATGTATGTTTGATCTGCGACGGTACGAAGAAGCTATTCGGTGTTTTCAAAAAGCCCTCGAAATTCAACCCCACGCCGATGTTAACCGCACCTATATCGCCCGCTGTCGAGGACTCCTGAACTAGTTGGTTTTTTTTATTCTTGATAAAATTTTTTATCGGGGATTTTGAAAATAATCAGATTGCTACCTTGTCGATTTTATCATCATCGATTTGATCGTCCTTCCTTTTAGGTGTGAAGGATTTTTCCTCGGTGCGTTTCCGTTGCACTTGTCGCAGGATGTTTGAATACCAGTCTTCTTTTCTGTTTCCCTCACGAATAAATTTAAAAGTCATCACCTGATCGCAGGTGGCGCAATCGGACATATAGGAAAGCCCCAGCGGAGAAGGGGTAGAGGTGACATGCTTTTGCTGACGCTGACATTTGGAACATTCAAATATGTGGAGAATCATCGGTAAGCCTATATAAATCAAATAGTTAAATAAGGGCTAATATAATCCGGCTCCACTGGATTGTCAATAACTATTTAAAAATCAGTGGTTTATGGATAGGTGGTCTTGATGCTTCGAGGGCCTCACCCTTCGACAGGCTCAGGATGACAGCCGGGCAGGCAGAGGCTAGATTGCCGCGTTGGCTAAAGCCTCCTCGCAAAGACGGGCAATGCAACCCCCTCAATCCCCCTTATCAGGGGGAAGTTTTTTTAGCTGGCCCTACGACGCCAAGTAGCTATTGGCTGAAGTCGAGGGTGGGGATATAAATTGCCAGGGCCATCAGTAGAAAAATATAAGCGTAGCTGGCGACATAAAAGAGGGCAGGATTTGGTTTGAGGTCTTTCCATTTCTCTGAAGTCTGCATGGCACGGACACGGTAAAAATTAGTGATGCAAATTACTGCTCCCAGCGCGAAGGGTTTGTAATGGAAGATCGCCATCAGCCCCGCTGATGGAATGGCTGCTCCGAGCATCGCCGGGATTTTCAGCAGGCTGTTTTTCGTCAGGTCATCCAGAACATTGAGAATGGCGAGATAGCAGACCATATAAAACAGTCCGGACAGTCCCAACCAGAGGAGGAAAGAAACAAGGGGTGTGCCTCCGGGTATGTCTTCGAGTCCGAGTATCATCAGGCGTTGCCTGTTTCCGAGGCGTTGCCTGTTTGCGTAAACTTCTTCAAGCAAAAATCCTCTGTGGTTATGCTGCGGGTTTTCCTACCAATGCTTTGACGATATCAAGATAGATGTTTTTATGCGAGTGGATTTTGAATCCTGCCAACTCGACATTGCTGACGGTGTTGCGGTCGAGGTAGGTTCCTTGCAGTTTTTCGGTGATGAGTGACATGAGTTTCAGGACGAGGCCGTAAACCGGATTCTTGCTCAGACATGTTCAAACATGACCAGTTTACCGTCGGGTTTCAGCACTCGCTTGAGTTCTTCCAGACAGAGTACCGGTTGTTTCACGGTGCAGAGGGCGCAACAGGTTACTACGGTATCGAAGGTGTTGTCGGCAAACGCGGTGGTCTCTGCATCCATCTGGCAGCGGTTGATTTTTCCAGGATAGTTTGGCGACGCGTTGCCGGGACCGCTTGAGCATTTCATAACTCAGGTCTACTGCGGTGATATCCAATCCTTCTGGGAAGTTGACGGTTTCCTGTCCGGTTCCTATTCCTATATAGAGAACTTTTCCACGCAGGTTTTTGAACAGACTGCGTTGACTGGGACCCCACCGGGCCATATCTCCCTTGGCAAAAAAGTCAAAAAAGCGGGCTACGCCGTCATAAGATTGTTTTTTGGAGTTCATTTTTCTGAAAGGCGTTTGTTGGAGAAATAGATGACCGTGGAAACGAGAAATCCCATCAAGCCACCCCCAGCGATAACCAAATTTGCTGACAGGTCGGGAAGGTGGGATAGCATCCCGGTTGCCATTCCTACTCCCATTCCGATGATTCCCATCGGAATCATTACCTCAAATGCTCCAAAAAAGGGCATAAATAGGATTTTTAGTGGCAGAACCAGGAACATTCCTATCAATCCGCCCAGAATCATAGGCATGAAGGGCGGGGTGGGCAGGACCCAAAACACAACCCCTGCGACCAGACTTCCGGAAAATGCGCCGATACGCTGGTTTAACTGCTCGCCGCAGGGGCGGTGATATTTCCAACATTATGTTCCTTCCCCGGAGGGGGTAGCTAGAAAAATTTCTTCAAGTCGCTGAACCCCTCTGAAAATATTTCCTGCACGTCTTGAAAGTCAGGTGACCTGAGCATTGATGGGGATCAAGTGGGACTTGATGCCCTTTTCTTTTTCCAGCTTTTCCAGAATTTCATAGAGGGTATCCAACCCCTTGGAAACGGTGCCTTCGAGATGGATATAATAGGTGCCCGACTCTTCAGCGTCCCCGACATTGGACTCAAGATGCAGGATATTTAATCCGGCCTGGGCCAGTGGTGTGGTGGCATCTTCCACAATTCCCATTCGGTCTTCAGCGAACAGGCTGATTCTTACATCCGGTTCGCAATGGTGTTGGGTTCCATCTTCCAGTTCGACTAAATGGGCGTTGAGTTTCAGGGGTTCGCAAATGGAAGCAATGATGGACTCCAAGGACTCCTTTCCGCGTTCATGCTCAACCATCAGCATGATGGTGAAATAGTTTCCCAACCGGACCATGGAAGAGTCGCCCAGGTTACAGCCATTTTTACAGAGTCCGGCACTCAGGCGAGCGACCATGCTGGGCTGGTCGAGTCCAATTAGAGACAGCATGAACCAGTTTTTCATGAATTTCACCCCGTTTGTGGATCGTTAAAGACGAATCGGGAATTTTCTGTTATAATCTGAGACAATCAGAATAGCATAATTGCTGAAAAATATATAGTTAGGGAGTTTGGTGATCAAGCAGGGGTGCGAGCACAATGATTTTGTGCGAAAAAACTCCGATTCGCATTTTATTTATTAGAGCGTTTATCGGCGGTAAAACTAGTTTACTTCGAGACTCGGAGGAGAAAATGAAAGTGAAAATGTTTTTGTGCGCGTTGGTGTTGATGTTTGTAGTTAGCGGTTGCGCTGGAGTTCAAACAGGTGGTTCAAGCAGTGATTCCGGAAGCTCGAAAGGATGGAGCAAAGAAGATCTTAAGAGGATGGGAGTGGACGAAACCAAAGGGGATTATTAACCTTTATTGTCCTACAGCCATTAACAGTAAAAACCCGGTTCGCTTGAGCGAGCCGGGTTTTTTATTTTCCGAATTTATCGAGACCGTTACCGGGGTTCCTTTAAATGAATACAGCCGGTTTGAACGTTAATACCATAATGACTGCTACTAAAAAAGCACTAAGTCCCCAAAAGATTATGTCGTCTCTTACCATGACTTTCTCCTTTTTTTGTCCTAAAGGTGCTATTAATCTAATCGTCATATGGATGGCAAACTTTAGGTGTTGCCTAAATTTTTTGATGGACCACTGAAATAGTCCTCATTTTTACTTTCTAAAGCGTGATAGCAGCAGTTTTGACCCGCGATAGCACGGCAATAAGGTTTGCAAACGGGGGATATTTATAGCAGAATTTGACCAGTTCGGATTAGGGAAAAGGATGGTTCGGGACCTAAAGGATTATTGCTCTCATAGATAAAGTGCCAAAGGGAAGACTTTATGGAAACACTGGATTTCAGTCACGGTACCAACTGGTTGATCGCGGGTGCTTTTTTTATTTTCCTGGAGATTGTGGTTCTGGAAGGGATAGGTTTTCTGTTTGCCGGTTTGGGTGCGATCAGCGTCGGGGCGGTTCTTGTCACGGGGAGGGTAATAGAGCCGACCCATCAATTTATGCTGTTTTTTGCTCTTACCGGAGTTTGGACAGGTTTGTTGTGGAAGCCCCTGAAAAAATTCCTAAAGGGAAAAGATGGTGGTTATAAGGATATGGTGGGTTCAACAGCAATTGTTTATGGAGAAGATCTGGCTAAAGGCAAAACGGGAAAAGTGAAATGGTCGGGAACGATCATGAAGTGCAAAGTAGATGCAGATTATAGTTTAGAGGGACCAATTCCATTGGACACGGAAGTCGTCATCACCGAAGTTTCTCAGGGAATACTGATTGTTCGGCCATCATCGACAGAATAATATTAGGGCCTTTGAAAGAGGGCTTACAAACTCGCAGGCGAATCTTCCAAATTAGGGAGGGGTCATGGAAATACCAAATTTACTTCTAGCCATTGCTTTTGTTGTATTTATCTTTGTTTTTAAGGGCGTTAAATTAGTCCCTCAGCAAAAGGTCTGGATCGTAGAAAGACTGGGAAGGTACAATGAATCGCTGATTGCTGGCTTGCACTTTATCATTCCTTTTGTGGATAAGATCGCTTACCAACATTCCTTAAAGGAAAATGCCGTCGATATTCCCAGTCAATCTGCCATCACTCAGGACAATGTGACGCTGGTGATCGATGGAATCCTGTATTTGAAAATCACCGATCCCAAACAAGCCTCCTATGGAGTGCGCGATCCTCTCTATGCCATCAGCCAACTGGCGCAAACCACGATGCGGTCTGAGCTGGGCAAAATCACCTTGGATAAAACTTTTGAGGAACGGGAAATATTGAACACAAATATTGTCCAGTCCATCAACGAAGCGTCCAGTGTATGGGGCATTCAGTGTCTGCGTTATGAGATTAAAGATATAACTCCGCCCGCTAATGTGCGTACGGCCATGGAACTGCAGGTTGCGGCGGAACGTCAAAAGCGGGCAGAAGTTTTGGATTCCGAAGGAAAACGACAATCGCAGATCAATATTGCTGAAGGAATCAAACAGGAAGTGGTGTTGAAATCTGAAGCGGCCATGACCGACCAGATCAACCGGGCAAAGGGAGAGGCCGAGGCGATACTGGCCGTGGCCAAGGCCACGGCAGAGGGTATCGAAATGGTCGCCGCATCAATAGATAAAGCCGGTGGCGAAAAAGCAGTGGCTCTCAAATTAGCTGAACAGTATATTGAAGCCTTTTCCAATCTCGCCAAAGAATCCAATACTATTTTGTTACCGGCCCAAACGGGTGATGCTGGTTCCATGGTGGCGCAGGCCTTATCGGTGTTCAACGCCATCCAGGAAAAAACCAAATCCAAGGAAACTTAATCCCCAAAAAAAATAAGGGCCTACGGGGGAAACCCCATAAGCCCTCATATAAAATGGTCGGGACGAGAGGATTTGAACCTCCGACCCCTTGACCCCCAGTCAAGTGCGCTAACCAGGCTGCGCTACGTCCCGAATTCGAATTATCTTGGAATGTGTGCCGGGATGCGTTGATTGCCATCAGTCTGCATCTCCGACTATAGAATGCTTTTCAAAATAGTGGATCGTGGAGGGGATGTCAATAAAATAGGGTTGTATAAAACCTGCGGGACCTGTTTTTTTTTGGCCTGATTCGCCTTCTATGATATCATCTCTAACTTCATGAAAATTTGAGAGTTTTTTGTCTGCCAGCGATAGATGGCCTCTGGCAAGTTGCGGATAGCGGACAGAAACAAACCGGCCGGTGACAGGCCAAAAATCTATTTAACGGAAATTTAAGATATGGGAATGAAAGTGGTGAATGTCTGGGATGTGTTTGAGTTCAATCCCGAAAAGATGAAAAAAGTCAGCCTGTTTGACACGGATAATTTCTTTTGTGATGTATACTGTCTTGAGCCCGGTCAGTTCCAGAAAGTCCACTCCCATGAGGGGTCCGACAAGGTTTATTATGTGCTCGAAGGTCAGGCCAAGGTGACCGTGGGGGCGGAAGAAAAAGTGCTTTCGCAACACGAAATTACCCTGGCTCCATCGGGTGAGGATCACGGAGTAGTGAACCACACTGATGATAAACTAGTCATGCTGGTTTTTATGGCTCCCAAACCCAACTAGGCGTTGGGCCGATAAACCCCTTTTTTTAATGAGGGGCTGGGGTAATTTACAAATTATAAGACAAATATTGAAATGATATATCTGGTTTTCCCAACATCCTGGCATCCATCACAACCCTATCTGAGTTTGCCCAGCTTGAAGGCGTTTCTCAATATGCATGGGGTGCACGATGTCGTCCAGCGCGATCTGGCAATTGAGTTGCTCAATGACCTATGTACTTGGGAGAAAACCAAACCGCTTTACGAGCGCATCATCCGCGAGTTGAATGAACTGAGTGCTAAGCCCCGGCTGACGCAGGAGGAAGCAGAGAAATTCAACAAGCTCCGCGAAGCGGAAGAGATCGTCATGGCCTTGAAAGACCAGATCGACTCTGCCGTGTCCTCGCAACGCAGTCAGGAGTTCTATGAGATCGACCAGTATATGGAAAATCTCAAGATCATGGATGTCTGGCTGGACAATATTCTGGCACCCTATTATCCGTCGCAGTTGACTGTCATTGGCAGTCAGATGCGGTTTTCCCCGTATTCATCTAAAGAGGTGATCGACTCTTTCAATCACCCGGAAGAAAATTTCTTCTACGACCTCTACAAGCAATGGTATCTGCCGGGAATTCTGGAAGAAGACATCGACATTCTCGGAATCTCTATCACCTCGGTGGAACAAATCATTTCTGGCCTGACCCTGGCTTATCTGGTCAAACAGAACCGGCCCGAAATCCATATCACCATTGGCGGAAGCGTGTTTACCAAATTGGTGGATCGTTTGGAAAAGGACGGTTCGCACCTTTTTGATTTTGTTGACAGCTTTATTGTGCATGAAGGCGAGACACCGCTCCTCAGACTGGTCGAACACCTGCGCGGTGACGGCGATCTCAGTAAAGTTCCCAACCTGATATACAAGCAGGACGGCCAGGTGAAAGTGAACCGGCCCTTCGCCAAGGAAGAGTTGAATGCCTTGCCGACCCCGGATTTTGACGGCCTGCCGTTGGACCTTTATCTTTCTCCTGATTTGGTATTGCCGGTGATGGGCTCCCGCGGGTGTTACTGGGAACAGTGCGCCTTCTGTTCGATTCCTTTCGATCACATGACTTTCCATGTGCGGTACGCCGAGAACGTGGTCAACGATTTTAAAACTTTGCAGGAAAAATATGACTGCAATCATTTTTTCTTCACCGATGAAGCTTTGCCGATCAATTTTCTCCGAACCTTTGCCGCCAAAATTATCGAGCAGAAGGTGGATGTCCAGTGGACGGGCGAACTGAAGTTCGAGAAGAGCTTGCTCAAAGACGACCGTATGGATCTGTTATATAAATCCGGTTGCCGCAAACTTATTTTTGGGTTGGAATCTTACAATCAGCGGGTTTTGGATTCCATGAAGAAAGGTGTTGAACTGAGTTGGGTGGATGAAACCGCAGAACGATGCATGCAATTAGGAATCGCCATGCACTTTTACCTGATTTGCGGATTCCCGACCGAAACCCGTGAAGAGGTGATGGATTCGATCAACTTTATCCTCAATAACCAGCGCCTGCTGGACTCTCCCGGTTTTTCCGCCATCCTTTCCCAGTTCGATCTGGAGCGTGGCGCGCCGATTGAAAAAGCTCCGGAAGAATGGGGCATCACCAAACTATACACACCGCCCGAACATGATTTGAGCCTGGGTTATTCTTTTGAGTCGACGATAGGTATGACTCCTGAGGAGACTAATGAGTTGTACCAGCAGTTGATCGAAAAGCTGGGACGAGAGGTGATGACCTTTCCACACAATTATTCCTTGTCCGACGGCCTGCTTTATCTCGCTCACCACCAGCACCATTCCCTGACAGAACGATTAGGCGCTCCAGCGTAACCCCATCCCTTGGTGGGGCAGGTGAAGAGGCATTTGCCATACCTTGTAAAGCCGTTAAACGCTTGCAGGTGGAAAAAAAGTTATTGCTATTGAGTCCAGCGTCACGCTGGCCGCACACTAGTGCTGTTCTTTCATTTCTTGTCGGGCATCTTTAAAAATGCCGAAAGAGGATTGCAGGATCAGTCCAGAGATGATCACCCCAACAGCCAGATCGGGCCAGTGGGAACCTGTCCAGGCCACCCCTCCGGCGGCCAGTAAAACCCCCAGATTAGCCAGCACATCGTTACGCGAACATAACCAGGCCGAACGCATATTGATATCGTCATCTCTGAAGCGAAGGAGCAAATAAGCGCAGAACAGGTTTGTGAGTAGCGCCAGCCCGCCGACAATGCCCATCACCGAGGCATCTGGAACTGCATGATGATAAACTCGATAAATAGCAGAGCCTAATACGCCAAGCGCAAAAAGACTCATGATGACAGCCTTGAGAATTCCGGCTCGGGTTCTCCAAATGGGGGCGAGTTGAATGACGAAAAGGGAAAATCCGTAAATCGCGGCATCGCCTAGCATATCGAGGGCATCGGCCATCAAGGCGTTGGATTGTGCCAGCCATCCGGAAATCCCTTCGACAAAAAACATGATGAGGTTGAGAACAAGAACGATCCGGAGAACCTTGCGCTTGGGGCCGTGTTGCGAAGTGAGGTCCCTTTCTAACTCGGAACAAGCATCACTCATCTCAGGCCCTTTTCCAGAATCGGGTGATGACCAAAGACACCAGATAGAAGGCCCCAGCTAGCAGAATGATGGTGGGGCCCGGTGGCAGGTCGGGTTGATAAGACAATGCCAGTCCTCCGGTGGTGAAAAAGACTCCAAGAACAGTGGCCAACAGCATCATCAGGTTTAGTGAACGGACATAATGACCGGAGACCGCCGCCGGAAGCGTCAACAATGCGATCACCAGAATCAGTCCGACAATTTGAATCAAAATGACGACGGTCAGCGCAACGAGAGAAAGAAAGAGCAAATAAAATCTCTCAACGGGAATGCCACGCAGGCGGGCAAACTCTTCATCAAACGATAATGCGAGAAATTGTTTATAGAATAGAAAAACGATGACCAGAATCAGGGTATCCAATGCGGCGATCCAGAGCAGGTCATCGGATGAGATCATCAATATATTGCCAAACAGAAAACTCATGAGGTCGACGTTGTATCCGGGTGTTTGCGAGATGAACAATATTCCGACCGCCATGCCTCCTGCCCACAGCGCACCGATGACGGTATCTTCCTGTTCTTGCATTTTTAGGCTCACCCAGCCGAGAACAACAGCAAAAACCAGGGCCGCGACCAAAGCGCCTTCGATAGGAGGTCGGCCCAGGTAATAGGCAATACCCATTCCGCCAAGCACCGAATGAGCGATGCCGCCTGCCAGATAACCGATGCGTTTCACCACGACATAAGAGCCCACCACTCCACAGGCCACACTGGCGAGAATGCCACCAATAATGGCATTCTGCATAAATGCCTGGGATGAAACTGCATCGATAAAACTACTCATGATTATTTTTTTTCATCCTCGTGATGGTGGTGCACCATATGCATATGGGAGCCATACATATTTTCAATCGTTTCTCCAGTCAGCTCTGAAGTGGGGTGGCAGATGAGGGTGCGGTTGATGCAGGCGACCCGGTGAATGTATTGCGAAATGAAACCGATGTCGTGGGTCACCACGATGATGGTGATTTTCTCATTCAACTGCTTGAGTAGATCGAAGATATCTTTTTCAACTTTCATATCGACATTGGCAGTGGGTTCGTCGAGAATCATGATTTGTGGTTCGCAGGTGAGGGCTCGGGCGATCAGAACCCTTTGCAGTTGCCCTCCGGAGAGAGAGCCGATGACTCTTTTACGAAGGTCCAGAATTTCGACATCGTTCATGGATTTTTCGGCGGCACGTTTGTCGGCCTTATTAAAAAAACCAATACTGGAAGTTTTCCCCAGGCGCCCCATCAATACGGTTTCTTCCACACTGATCGGAAAATCTCGGGAAAATGGAGCGAACTGCGGCATGTAGCCGATTTCTTTAACCGATTGGGAAGGGGGATTACCGAGAACCTTGACGGAGCCCTTGTCGGGAGTCAAAACACCCATGATAATTTTCAGCAGGGTGGTTTTGCCGCTTCCGTTCGGGCCAACCATTCCGATGAACTCGTTGCGCTGGATATCTATCTCGATATTTTCAAGTATTTTTGGACCGCCATAGCTGAAGTCGAGATTTTTTATTTTGATGACTGAGTCGGTACTCACTGCAATGCTCCAGAAATGGCTTTAGCCGTTCGCCGCATGTTTTCCAGATAGTCTTCTGCCAGAGGGTCTATTTCACGGACGGTGGCGCCAATCATTTTGGCGATGTTCTCGGCGATAGAAAGACTGAATTGTTTCTGCACAAATATTACCTTAATCCCAAGCCTTTTGCCCTTTTGAATTATTTTTTGCAACATTCGGGGTCCAGGTTCTTTGCCTTCTTCTTCAATAGAAACCTGTTCCAGACCATAGTCCTTGGCAAAATAGGACCAGGCCGGATGAAAAACCATGAAGCGGCGATTCTCGTTTCTGGAGAGGATAGCGCGAATATCCCTGTCCAAAGCGTCCAGATCGTTGGAGAATACTTGAAGATTCGCTGCGAAATATTTTTCCTGCCCTGGTTGGATGCGAGAAAGGGTGTCCTTGATTTTTTGTGCCATGACCTTGACTCTTGCGGGACTGGTCCAGATATGTGGGTCGCGAGAGCTATGAGAATGATGTGAGTCATGCCCGGTCTCTGAGTTTTTATGGGTAGTGTGCAAAGGAACGAGCTGCATGTTCGGGTGGATCGATTGAATCCTATTAATCCAGATCGTTTCAAAAGGCACACCGATGCTGAAATACAGTTTTGCCTGGGAGAGCAGACTCATTTTTTTTGGGTTGGGATTAAAAGTCGCCGGACTCTCACCTGGTTTCACCATGACTTCCACCTTCACATGGTCACCGCCAATTCGCTCGACAAAATATTTTTGCGGCACGATGCTCACAAAAACCGGGATCGGCTTGGCCCAGCATTTATCAGGGGAAGATAATAAATGGATCAGGCCAACGATAAAGATTCCTATTGTGAAAAAACGACTCATAGTCAATTTATGTGGGTCTCTAATGGATAAAGATTTTAGTATAAAGTATTTAGATACAGACCGCCTGCAATAGATTTGATTTTTATGGAGAACGAAACATTTTATTCAAACCAATGGCCCCACTCGGCATGGGGCCAGCGTGTAACAACTATCTACCCCTGCGGGGGGGGGCATCACGTCTGCGAGCAAAATTTATCTCGGTTCAATAAGATTTTGCCCATTACCAGCGGAGGTACTCCGCTTAAATCAGCCAGAGCAAGCTGAAGGGCAGGGCGAATAAGAACAAACCGATAATAATATTAACGATCTGCAACAGGAAAAGGCTGTCGGTGATAGGGGCTATCATGACTTCCGTTCCGACTCTGCGCACCGCGTGTTCGATATCGGCGGAGGTGATCTCTTCCTTATCTTTTTTTTGAAGTTCTTCTACCACCTCATCCAGGAAAAAAAAGCGTAACGCCTTGAGTATGACTCCAAACAGGATGCTGGAAGAAAACCCTGTTATGCCTCCCCGTTGTTTCAGCTTCTGGCGTAAGTCATTTCCGATCTGGTCGTACTTTTCTGCCAGTTCATGTTTGGGGATGTTCTTCTGGAATTTTGGAAAACGTCCAATCACCTCACGCGTTAGCCAGTCCAGTAGTTCCTGGAGTCCGGTCAGCGCCTCACGCATTTTTTTGCTGAGGAGGTGGAGACTGCAGGATATCCAGCCGTGCATCAAACCGAGACCGAGATAACCTATCCCCACTAAAGTTAGAATTATTCCTTCCAGCCAAACGTTCCATTCAGCGGTGTCGAGCACCTTCAGGTCAAAGCCATAGGTTGCAAGAGCGCCGAGTGAAAAGCCAAAAATGCCGAATAAAAAAAGGTTCTTGAAAGTGCCAATCAGGAGATCTTTAAAAAATCCGATCCAGAAATCGAGGATTTGTGGTTTGTTCATTGTTTCGTGGGACTTGCTTTCGGGTCAACATGGATGGAAAGGATCAGGTCGCCCCGTTTTCCGTCGTGGACTTTTCCTTTATCCCTGATGCGCAGCTTTCCGCCTGAGGGAAAGTTGGGTGGGATGCGCACCATCAGCTCTTCGGTTTTACCGCTGACCTGATAGGAAATTTTTTTACGGGTGCCGTTTAGAGCCTCGACAGGTGGGATGGAAATATAAAAGTCCATGTCCAGTGGATTTTTGTCGGATTCTTTTTTTCCGAATATGCCCTTTATCCCGTTCATCAAAGGGTTTTCATGTTTTGGAGGAACCGTCTGCCCCGGTTGATTCTGTTGTCTCATTTTGTGTAGCGCGTACAAGGATGAGCCGACAACTTGAGCCAGCTTTAATCCCAGGCCGATTTTTCCAATCGGACCCGGTACCATTCGGAGGATTCTCCCGAGACCACCTACGGCACCGCCGAAGAACAGGGACTGGAAAAACGGATTGCCGGAACGAAATCCCGAGCGGCTGAACTCGCGATTGAGTTCTTCAAAAATTTCACGGGCATTTTCGCCGCGGAACATGCTGGCAAAAATGTCTTCCTGGGAATAGCGAAAGCCAGAAGAGCTGGTGGTGCGTCCGGCAAAATGATCGGCCCGAAACCGGTCGTATTCCTTCTTCTTTAATGGATCGCTCAACACTCCATAGGATTCCGTGATTTCCTTGAACCGTTCTTCACTTTCCGGATCATTGGGGTTGTGGTCCGGGTGAAGCTCAAGAGCCAATTGGCGAAATGATTTTTTTATTTCTTCCTGACTGGCATTCTGGGAAACTTTCAGGATGGAGTAATAGTCTTTAAACTCTTTAGTTCGGCGGGCCATGGGCGGATTTTCTACATTCCCAGTTTCTGGGGATAGGTGGCTTCTGCCACTTCAGGTCCTTCCAGCAGAGTTTTAAGTTTTAGGGTAGAGATTTGGTAAGTCTCATCTGAATGTAGGCGTTGTTTTAAATTTTCAAAATGAACTTTTATCGGCTTCGCTGGAACGTCCTCATCCAATTTCAGGGGCATAATTATAAAATATTTTTCCCCTAAAACATCGCGATACTTGCGTTTCATATTCATTTTATAGGCCTGATAACCCGGAAGGGTCTCCGCCCCGGCATAAGGGGTTTCGTTCAATACTTTGTAGTGCTCAGGAATATACACATTGGCGAAATAGTCTGGACCGAGGGAATGATGGACCGTGGTCTTGACCTTTAAAATTCGCAGGTTCTCCTCTGTCGGAATCATATTCATTTCGACCCAATAGGTCCGGTCATGAAAATTAAGGTTCTCAAGAAATACGATTCCATATAAGGCGTTAAACTTGAATTGCAAAAAGATGCCCAAAAATACCCATCCAAAGATTTTCCAGAATTTTCTCACCACAATAAACCTCGTCCTTTTTTGATTCTTTTCGAAAAAGCAGAATCGTTTTCTCTAATAAGCCCTTGAAAAATTATTATCCAGAAATCGTAAGGTAAAAGCAACTGCTTGCAATTATTTCCGTTATCCATAATTTTTTTGTCAAAAATTTAGGTTTAGGGGAACTAATTCCATAAACATATTGTTTTTACCTGATTGTGACAAATTATTTAGGCAAGAACTATTGATAGATTTATAGTTTAAGTGGTAGAAGATTCAATCTATAAAATTTGCGGAGCAAATTATTGGAAATTTAGGGAAATATTTTTAACCTTTTCTCAACTAGAAAAAAATTCCAATTGATTACCACGGAGTTCCTTAGATGAAAACCTTATCTATCCAACAAAAAGTATACGGTGCCATTGCGCTATTGTCCCTTCTCGTGGTGATTGCCGGAGCAGTTATAGATCATTATTCCACAAAGATAGCAGAAGATTCCGCCATTATGGACGCCTTAGGGCGGCAGAGTATGTTGACCCAAGCCATGGGAAAGGCTGGGTTGTTGAATGTTTCGTCAAACGAGTATGAAACTGCAAAAAATATTTTTACACAGACTTTGCAAGCCGCAAAGGTTGGAGGACAATATCCTGCTGATTTGAAAATGACGAAACTGGCAAGCATGAAAGCTATTGATGATAGTGAAATCCAGAAAACCATCTTGCATCTTGAAGTTGAATTGAAGAATTTTGTAAAGTTGGTGCAAGACCTGGTCAATAAAGAAATAAACTCTGAGCCCTACAGAAAAGTTCAGGAAAATATTAATTCAGAATCCAATAATCTTAGAACCCTAAGTAATGAGTTGGTTCAGTATTATAAAAATAATATCTATCTTTCTAACCAGGCAAAATTGAATTGGGCCAATACCGGGTCTGGCATCCTGGCATTGATCATTCAGATCGGAATTGCTTTGTTTTTAACCCGAGTGGTTATCAGGCCTATTCAGCAGACATCAGCAGTGCTAAGCCATACTGCAAACGGGGACTTGAGGCAGGAGAGACTCCCCGTCACCTCTAATGATGAGGTGGGGGTCTTGAGCCAGTCCTGCAACACCCTTGTGGAAGGACTGCAAAATTTCATCAAATATTCAGAAGATATTCTGGCTGGGAAAAATAGCCGGTCCGAGTTTGGCCTGAAGGGAGAGTTTGAAAGTTCCTTGGAAAGAATGTTACATCAGGCCGAAGAAAAGAAAAACTCAGAAGAAAGAGAAAGAAAGCATGCTGTTGAACTGCAGGAAAAAGAGCGGCAGGAAGCTCATGAAGTTCAAGAAAGACAGGAAAAAGAAAGAAAAGTGGCCCAGGAACTCCAAGATAAGGTGGATAACATGCTTAAGGTTGTTAAGTCTGCTGCGGACGGAGACCTCACTCAGGAGATTTCTGTGAATGGAACCGCGATGCCATTGGTCAAATGGGACAGGGCCTTAAAACCTTTCTGGAGAACCTCAGAAAAAATATTTCTCTGATTGCTACCACTGCCAAAAATTTGGCAAGCTCTTCAGAGCAATTGACCTCGGTCAGTCAGGAAATGGCAGGAACTGCGGAAGAGACCTCGGCTCAGGCCAATGTTGTCTCGGCTGCTTCTCAGGAGATCAGTCGGATGTGGCCACCGGAGCCGAAGAGATGGGAACCAGCATCAATGAAATCGCCCAGAATGCCAACGAAGCCGCAAGGGTCGCCGCTAATGCTGTGAAGGTGGCGGAAACGGCCAATGTCACTGTCGGAAAACTGGGGGAGAGCAGTGCTGAAATCGGCCAGGTCATCAAAGTGGTCACTTCCATTGCCGAACAAACCAATTTGTTGGCTCTGAACGCAACCATCGAGGCGGCCCGGGCCGGTGAGGCGGGAAAAGGATTTGCGGTTGTGGCCAACGAGGTCAAGGAATTGGCTAATCAGACTGCAAAAGCGACCGGATGATATCAGTATCAAAATCCAGGCCATACAAGCGGATACCGGTGGCGCAGTTGAGGCCATTGGTGAAATCAGTATGATCATCAATCAGATCAATGATATTTCCAATACCATTGCCAGTGCTGTTGAGGAACAGACTGCCACTACTGCTGAGATTGGCCGTAATGTGGGTGAGGCCGCAAAGGGCACTAGTGAAATCACTGAGAATATTAATGGTGTGGCCCAGGCGGCCAGTGCTTCGCAAGGGATTGGCCAGACTCAGAGCGCGGCCACGGAACTGGAACAAATGGCTGCGGACCTGCAAAACCTGGTTGGCCAATTTAAGTATTAAATTAACGAAAATGTATATTCCCCTCATGGGATTCTTGCGGGATTAGCCCGATAACTTATTTCGCGAGAATCCCTTCCACATCTGCCTACCTTCCCCCTTGAAAACTTGAAAACCGATTTTATTACATTGCGCCCTTTGTCCAGTAAGGGTATCTTTAATAATTCGATTTTTATAGACTGAGGGTGGTTTAAATTCTTCAGGAAGGATTGCTTTGAAGCAGGGGATTTTAATTGTTTTTGAAGGGATAGACGGAACAGGCAAAAGCACTCAGTGTGGATTGCTGGCAAAGTCTTTGAGCGAAAGACAGGTATCCAATATTGCTTTGGCCGAACCCACTCGGGGAACATGGGGCACGAAAATTCGCAGGCTTCTCAGTGAAGGCAGGCAAGGTGTTAGTCCGGAGGAAGAATTGAGCTGGTTTGTCAATGACCGGAAGGAGGACATTGAAATGAATATAATGCCAGCGTTACAGGATAACAAGGTAGTGCTCATGGATCGGTATTATTTCTCGACGGCAGCTTACCAGGGTGCTTTAGGACTAGACTCTAAACAGATTCAGTTGGAAAATGAAAACTTTGCCCCAATTCCTGATCGGGTTTTGATCTTTCTGACTTCTCCTGAGACATGTCTGGATAGAATTGAATCGTCTCGGGACCATAAAAGTGCTTTTGAAAAATTGGATTATTTGAAAAATGTTCAGAAAATATTTAAAAGTTTTGAGGGGCCAAATATAAGATTTATAGATAGTGTCGACTCGGTTGCCGAAGTGCATAAAATTGTCTTGGCTGAGACCGAAGACCTGTTTGATTTTGGCGTCAAATGATGAAACGAATTGTACTGGCAATAACGGGAGCAAGCGGGGTTTGCTATGGCAAGCGACTTTTTGATTGCATAAAATCCCATGCAGAAGTTCATGTGATCATCTCGGAGCGGGGTGCTGAACTTTTGAAGCTGGAGTTGGACTTGTCGCCTTCTTATTTTTCAGGTGAACAAGTGACTCTGCACAAAACTTCCCGTATGAATAGTTCCATTGCCAGTGGTTCCTTTTGTGTTGATGCAATGGTGGTAGTGCCCGCAAGCATGGGGACGGTGGGAAGAATCTCCGCCGGGGTGTCAGGAACCCTGATTGAACGCGTCGCGGATGTCATGTTAAAAGAAAAACGTAAACTGATCCTTGTTCCGCGTGAAACTCCTTTCAGCGCCATCCATTTGAAAAACCTTTTGGCCCTTGATCAGGCGGGGGCTATGATCCTGCCGGCATCGCCCGGGTTTTATCAGGGACAAGATAGCTTTGATAGTTTGGTAGATTTTGTTGTCGCTCGAATTCTGGATCAGTTGGGAATGGAGCAGAACCTTCTTAAACCCTATGAACCTTAAAGTGTGATGGTTTATCTCGATAATGCCGCCACCACCCCCATGGATGTGGAAGTTTTGGAGCGGATGCATGGAGCCATGCGCGATTTGTTCGCGAATAGTGGCACGCCTTATAAAATAGGGCTGGATGCAAAAGGCCTCATTGAAAAATCGGCGGAATCCATTGCCGATACTCTCCAGATACCCTCAACGCATCGGATACTGTTTACCAGTGGCGGCACGGAGTCCAATAATCTTTTTATCAAGGGATTATGTTTTCCTGATAAGAAAACTGCTTTCCTGGGGCTGGAGCACCCAAGCGTTACCGAGAGTCTGAAATTTCTTAATCAGTTTGGGAATGAGCCGTTTTCTCTGCTTCCTTTTCAAAGGGAAGGTCGGCTCGACTTGGGTTCAATAGCTGCTTTGAAGGAAAACCGTGTGAAACTTCTCTGCCTTTCTCATGTGAATAATGAGTTGGGCACGGTGAACGATCCTTTGCAAATCATTTCTGCTTTGGCAAAGGAATCTCCACAAACCAGATTATTTTTGGATGGGGTGCAGGCCGTCGGTAAGCTCAAGTTGAATCCGAAGATGTGGAAAGGCCTCGGGGGTTATTCAATTTCGGGTCACAAAATTCATGGGCCAAAAGGCATTGGCCTGCTGATCTATGATTCAAAGCTGGTTCTTAGTCCGCAGATGCATGGAGGAAAGCAACAATTCGGAGTCCGTTCCGGTACACTTCCATTACCGCTGATCATGGGACTGGAAACAGCCATTAAACATGCCGTGACCCAAATTGAACAAACTCAAACTCATCTTCAGGATCTCTCCCGACATTTAATTCAAGGACTGAAAAATCTACAGGAGCAACTACCGGAATTGAAGATTTATTTTAACTCGCTGGTTGATGCAGATAGCACTCGCCAGTCGCCGGGGATGGTTAATTTTTCCTTTCCTCCTGTCGAGGGAGAAGTCATTCTCCACCATCTGGAGGCAGAAGATATTTTTGTCGGACTGGGGAGTGCCTGTAGTGCCCAGTCTAAGGAACCTTCCAGGATTCTTATGGGAATCGGGTTGAGCGAGGAACAGGCGCGTTGTAGTTTGCGCATTTCTTTTTCCCGGAATAATACCCTAGAAGAAATTGACCAGTTTTTAGAGGCTTTTGGGAAAGCCTACCAGACCCTTTATCCCACCTTTTTGCAAAAAGCTGAACATCGATGACGGAAAGAAGAACAGTCTTAATCCGTTATGACGAGATCGGACTCAAAGGACGAAACAGGAAGTTCTTTGAAAAATGCCTCCGGAAAAATATCAAACGTGTGCTTTCGGGCACAGATGATATCCATTATAGTTCGCCCCGCGGCAGGATTTTTTTGGATATCCCATTAGGTTTTGCTCCAGAATGTTCGGTCAGATTGAAAACCGTTCCTGGTATCGCCTCCTTCAGTATTGGGATTTCAATGAGTCCTGATTTCGATGCGATTGCTGCTTTAGGGATTAAATGGATTGAACCTAAATTGGAGTCCACAGATTCTTTGAAGTTTTGTGTCAGGACCCGGCGTTCCGAAAAATTATTTCCCAAAACCTCACCTGAAGTAAATTTTGAGGTGGGGTCGCGCATCATGAAACAATTAAGCCTAAGGGGTTTAACGGTCAATATTTCTGAGGCGGAATATGTTCTTGAAATAGAAATTGGACGTTCAGAAACGGTGGTCTTTGATAATCGTGAGCCGGGACTATGTGGGCTCCCTGTCGGCAGTTCCGGGAATGTACTTTGCCTGCTATCGGGTGGGATTGACAGCCCTGTTTCCGCTTTCATGATGGCATGCAGGGGGTGCCGGGTTCATTTTGTTTTCTTTGATAACCAACCTTTTCTTGGCAGGGGAGGGTATGACAAGGTTTTAAGCCTTGCAAAAAAGATCAATCGTTTTCAGGCGAGAGCAAGCCTGTATGTGGTTCCCTTCGAGGAGATGCAGGGGGCCATCCGAGATCATTGCAATGAGGAAAACAGGATCGTTCTTTATCGGCGGATGATGTATCGCATCGCAGGGGAAATTGCAGTTAGCAAGGGCTGTATGGCACTGGTCACCGGCGAATCGCTGGGGCAGGTGGCCTCACAGACCTTGGAGAATCTCGCCGCCGTTTCTTGCGTCACTTCCATAAGTGTGTTTCGACCATTAATCGGCATGAATAAAGAAAGTATCATCACGAGGGCAAAAGAAATTGGAACTTATGAAGTCAGTATTGAGCCACAGCCTGATTGTTGTTCGATTTTTATGCCTAAAAATCCTGTCACTCGCAGCAAGATCCATTTTCTGGAAAGGGATGAGGAAAAAATCCCCTGGCAGGAGTTAAGTGATGACGCTCTCGCCCGGATGGAAATCATCAAAGTCGATGATTTATGAAGTCGATGATATTTTCCTGACCTGAGGATTTTCCGGAAGTTCTTTTAATAGACTGTGGATGGTTTTATTTTCTATCGGATGCAAATAATCTCCGGCAAATTCGCTGAGCGGTAAAAGGACAAAACGCCTTTTTGTCATTTCCGGGTGGGGAAGTGTGAGAGCCTCAGAGTGAAGCACGCGGTCCTCATATGCCAGTAAATCCAAGTCGATGATTCTCGGGCCCCATTTTTCCCGCTGTTCTCTTCCGAAAGCCTTTTCAATTTCAAGAACTGCTTCGAGCAATGCTTCCGGGCCCAGAGAAGTTTGTATGGCAACAGTAGTATTGACGAACCAGTTTTGGTCGATATTACCAACGGGTTCTGACTCGTAGAGGCTGGACCGAGCCACGACTTCAATTCCCGGCGAGGCACTGAGAAGGCGAATCGCTTTCTCACAGTTTTCTGCTGGGGCCCCCAAGTTTGAACCGATTCCAATGAAGGCTTTATATTTCATGTGAAAGATTCACTCACTAGCCCATTCTGGTGGGAGGCAACTGCGCAAGAGCTCATCACGCCGAGAAATCTCTTTGCTCGCCAGCGAAGGCTATTGCACGCTAGCCCCACGCTCAGTGGCTAGAATTCAAACTCGACGGTGGAAAGGCGTTCTTTGATTTCTTTCATGATCCGGGTTTCTTCCTGTTCACCTTTGGCTGCGAACGTGGCTGAAAACCGAACGTAATGACCGACATCGTCCCAGGGAACGGTTGAAATTAACATTTCAGTAATCAGGAACTGGGAAAACTCTTCACCATTGGCAAACCGTCGTCCACCCTTGATTCCCTTAGGTGCGCCAACATAGAGAAAGAACGAACCTCCGGGAATTTTTGCCTTGAACCCCACCGAGTTGAGAGTTTCAACCAGCATGGCTAGTCGGCGCTTGTACTTGGCCACGGTTCGGTCCGTGATGTCCGGGTGCTCCAGAGCATAAACTCCTGCTTTCTGGATACCTGCGAATTGGCCGGAGTCCACATTATCTTTAACATGGGAAAGGCCTTTGACAATGAGTTCATTACCGACAATAAAGGCAATGCGCCATCCCGTCATGTTATACGCTTTGGAAAGGGAATGGAACTCAACACCGACATCCATGGCTCCGGGTACCGAAAGAAAGCTTTCGGATTTCCCGGAATAGGTCAGGGCCGCATAGGCCGCATCCTGGATGATGATAATATTATTCTGTTTGGCAAATTCAATGGCCTCCTCATAAAATTCATGGGTGGCGTTTGCGCCTGTTGGGTTATTGGGGTAGTTCAAATACAAAATTTTAGCCTTCTTACGGGTGGCCGAATCGATGCTTTTTAAGTCGGGAAGAAAATGATTGTCCTCTGTAAGAGGAAGGTTTACAACCTCTCCTCCCAGATATTGGGTGTGTGTCCCCATAACAGGATAGCCAGGAACGGTCATCAGGGTGATGTCCCCGGGATTAATAAAGATTGCCGGGGTCATTGCCAGACCAGGTTTGGAGCCAATGGTATGATTGACATGCTTTCCCGGTTCCAGCCCCTTGACGCCAAAAATATTTTTCATATATTTGCAGGCGGCGGCTTTGAATTCTTCGATACCGTTATCGGTGTAACCTCGATTTTCCGGTTTTTCCGCTTCCAGTTGCAGGGTTTTTACGACCCCGAGATCGGCCATTTCGTCCGGTTCTCCCACTCCCATATCGAATAATATTTTCCCCGGATTCGCATCCTGTGCCGCGCGTTTTGCTCTTTTTATTTTTTCAAATTTATAAATCTTGGTATCTTTGCCAAACTGACTGCCGCCTAAGCGGTCTGCAAAGAGGGATTGAATATAGCTTTCATCTGACATCCGAAACTCCAAATTATAATAAAGAAAATTAAATTAAGATTCAAAAGAAGGGCTCAATCTAGCCAAAAACCTGACCCCTGTCAAGCCGTTCAATCACGAATCAATTGCCCCATTTGCCATAACCGTCCCCTTTCGTCTTTATAGATCACTTCTCCGTTACTGGTAAAACTGAAATCGAGGACGCGGTGTGAACCGGCAGAAAGATTTAGGTCTTCCAGATAAAGATTTCTTGAGTTGCCATTGGTCAGGTAGGCGACCTGGCCTTGGGCATTCAGTTTGAACTGCTTTACCTTATAATGTTTTCGATTAATCTTGTTTTTGTTTTTGAACAAACGCCCTAAATCATCCAAATAAAAAACGGTTGACTGTGAATCAATCTTAAATTTCAGTACTTTAGATGTGTGGGGACTCATTTGTATTTGATCTACATAAAGCTGACCCATATCGTTAACATAAATGGCGTGACCATTTCGGGATATTGCCAGATTGGGTGCGAAAAAAAATCGTCGGCCCGATGTTTCTTTTGTCAGGAAGGAGACTTTTCCCCGGTTCTGGTTGAGGGGGGTGCCATTTTTAAAAACCACACCCTGGTCGTTTAGGTACACGACATCTCCATGAGTGGAAACGAGATAAATAATCACGGCTCCTCCCGGGCTGTTTAATTTTCCTGACTCATCGGATAAAAACGGCCCATTTCGGCTGCGATAATACACATTGCCGCTTCTGCTCACCTTGAAATCAAGTACAGGGAGCCTGGCAATATTCTTTCCATTTTTTATCAGAGTGGTGTTTCGATTCTGGAGATGAACAAGATCTCCCTGACAGGAAGACTTTACAGATGGGGTATCGTTGAGAACCTGGTTATTCTCGCAAAAAGTATTGAAACTGGATGAACGGGTGTCATCTCTTGAATCATCATCAAAGGCTTGGGAAGGAGAAACAACAATAAGGAGAAAAAAATAAGGTGCAAGAAAAGTTCTGGCAGCGGCAAAACACATCAGGTTTCGGCACGGTCTGCAATACCGGCACTTTGGAAAGTGGCCATTTCAGAATAAATTTTCACAGCCGCTTCTATTAGGCTAAAAGCCAGTACCGCACCGGTTCCTTCCCCCAACCGCATTTTTAAATCAAAAAGGGGAGGTGCCTGAATGAGATTAAAAAATACCTCCTGCCCAGGCTCTACTGAACGGTGAGAAGGGAAAATATAATCCTTTACCGAGGGATTCAGCCCGATGGCCAGGGATGCGCCAGCGCTGGCAATCAAGCCGTCAATGACGACAGGAATACTTTTTGCAGCGGCGCCTAACAGAAGACCGATAATACCGCCAATCTCGAAGCCACCCACTTTGGCAAGAATATCTATGGGATCTCCCGGATCGGGAGTATGCCTTTCCAGCGCCTGCTGAATCACAGAGATTTTTTTTTGCAGAGTCTTGTCATCGATGCCTGTTCCCCGACCAGTAACCTGGCTTGCGGGAAGCCCGCTCAATACAGAGAATATTGCGGAACTGGCTGTGGTATTGCCGATTCCCATCTCCCCGGTAGCCAGAAGGTCGACACCTTTATCAGTCAGTTCTGTCGCTATTTGAATACCAATGGTGATGGACTCCTCGGCCTCGGCTCGGGTCATGGCGGGTTCTTTAGCCAGATTTCGGGTTCCGAAAGCTATTTTTCTATCCAGCAAATCAGGATGCGGGGAAAACCGATGGTTAACGCCAATATCTACCACCAATACTTCCGCGTTCTGCTGTCTTGCCAAAACGTTGATAGCGGCTCCCCCATCGAGAAAATTCTGAACCATTTGCGGAGTGACTTCAGCGGGGTAAGCGCTGATGCCCTCTTCGGTGACTCCATGATCTGCCGCAAATATAATGACCAATTTTCTATCTATAGAAAGATGATCTGTGTCGCGGATAGCAGCATATTTTTTGGCCAGGTCTTCCAGGAGGCCGAGGCTCCCCGGCGGTTTTGTCAGGGAATCAAGATGAGCTTGAGCGCTCTTCAGTCGAAGTGGCGGGACGGATTTTATCGATTCCAGGGTGTCACGAATAATTTCAAGCATGGGTCACTCGGTTGTTGATAAAACCATCAATTCGCATTAAGAAGTTTGTTCTTCTTCCTCTTCTTCCTGTTCGAGTCCTGCCGCTTTTTGTGAATAACGCAGGTATTTGATGATTTCGGTGATTTCCTCAGGTGTCACATTCTTTTTTTGTGGAGGCATTTTATCGGTGCCATTCAGTACGATCTCGTTGATATCTGCATCGGAGAAATTATCAGCGAGGTATTCCTCATCAATAAGCCTGGGAGCCTGAGTATGTTTGCCCATTGCGTCTGGGCCGTGGCAATTGGAGCAGACTTCATGAAAATACTGTTGCCCCTTTTTATAAGGTTCCGGCACTTCCAGTGTGGGTTTCGGGGCGCATGAAAAAGTAAAAATAACAGAGATAAATATAAGAATAGGGAGTTGTTTCATGGGCGGGAATTAGGGTCTCCTTTTAATAATGTCCAGTTTGCCGTCATAGTTGTCGTCTATTTCGACACGCTCCAATTTTCCGGAATCGTCAAAATATTCCCAACGGTTTGGCTTGCCATCAAAATTTGTATCGTGCGTCACTTTTTGTAATTGCGTGGAATTTTTGAAATATTGCCACTGGTCCGGGTTTCCGTCTTGGTTGGCATCGAAGCTGGCCAACTTCAGGGCCTCATTGGCTCCGAAAGTTTCCCACCGGTCAATTTGTCCGTCATGGGAAGTGTCATACTCCACACGCTCCATGTACCCCTCTTCAGAAAAATATTGAAAGACATCCATTTTTCCGTTCTGGTTTTCGTCAGTCTCCAGACGCGTCACTTTGTTGTTCGGGCCATATACTTCACGCCAGTCCATCAGTCCAGAATATTTGGAGTCCTTTTCAACATACTCAAGGATAAAGTCTTTGGAGTAATGCTGAACCTGATCCAGGGTTCCGTCTAAATTGCGGTCCAGTTCAACGCGGATAGGTTTTGCATTACCCTCAAAAATATCAATTTGATCAATCTTCTTGTCTCCGTTTTTATCGTATTCAATTTTCAGCAGTTGGCCGCCCTCCGATTTATGGTGCCATTGGTCCAGCTTGCCATCGGAATCGCTATCCACCGGGATCACCACAGCTTCCGCAAGCGAAGCAAGGGTGAAAATGAGGAATCCGGCAAAAAAGTATTTTTTTTCAGTCGGGTTGTCTTCATGACGACTAGTATAATGGAAAAAGAAAGCTTAAATCTAATCGAATAGCATTTTTTACCGCAAAAAAAGTTTGTTAAACACTTCTACCATAATCACCACTATCAATGCCAACATGGACGTTGCAAACATTATTTTGTGGCTTTGAGTGATGTCGGATAATTCCGGTTCCCGCAAATTGTCTCCAATGATCGGTTTTTCATTTAATTTGCCCGAATAAAAACTGGTTCCTCCAAGACGGACGCCCAGGGCCCCTGCCATAGCCGCCTCGGGAAACCCGGAATTGGGACTGGGGTGCTTGGAGCCATCTCGAATCGCTATCACCATTGAGTTTTTGCCGCTCAACCCGCAAAAGCCCGCACCTATAGCAATGATAGGTAATGCCAGTCTTGCTGGAAACCAGTTCACCAGATCATCGAGACGGGCAGGAGCCCAACCAAAGTCCCGGTAAGTTTCATTTTTATAGCCAAATAACGAATCCATGGTATTGATGGCCTTGTAAGCGATCGCCAATGGAGCCCCACCTAGCACAGCGAAAAATAAAGGGGCGATGATTCCATCTACAGTACTTTCAGCAACTGTTTCCACAGTGGCTCTTACGATTTCGTGTTCCTCTAGATGGGCAGTGTCGCGGCCGACAATATTTGAAAGGCTTTCCCGGGCCTTAGTGAGATTGGCTTCCTTAAGATATTGCAACACCAGGTGGCTTTCTTCGAAGAGGCTTCGAACGGACAGGGTGGTATAAATGAAAAAGATCGAAGCGGTCAAACCCAGCCATGGATGAATATAGTTCAATCCGCGAACAATCAGCCATACGGTTAAAAAAGAGGCTGTGACAATGGCAAGGACTGTGGTGATCCCAGCCAATTTTGGGCTGGACAAAAATTTACGTGAAACCTCTTCGACACTGCGGGCCAAGCGCGCGATGACTTTTACTGGATGGGGATAGCCTTTAGGATCTCCAAGTATCAGGTCAGCGATGAAAGCGATGGCGATTTGAAACGTCAGGCTCATTCTTTAAGTCTTGCGGGATGAGAAATATTCAGAAATTGAGTCCACCAGTTTCTGGTTATCTTCCCGCTCTCTTAATGAAATCCGGAAAAAACTTTGGTCGAGTCCCCTAAAATTACCACAGTTTCTTATAAGGAGAGACTGCGATAATAAATGCTGATATAGACTGGCAGGTGCGCCATTGCCTCGAATGCGGAGTAAGAAAAAATTGGCGTCAGAAGGAAAAATTTCGATTTGGCGAATAGAGCTTAATGCCTTAAACATGAAACCTCTTTCACGGAGGGTCCAATCACGGGTCTTTTCCTGAAAAGCTTTATCTGAAATGACTTCAGCGCCAACGGCCTGGGCCAAAGCGTTTACCGACCACGGGTATTGGTGTGGAGCTATTTTCAGGATTTTTTTCGGATGCAGGATTCCGTAACCAATTCTAAGTCCAGGAAGAGAGTAAAACTTGGTCAGGGATCGAATCAGAATCAGGTTTGAGTTCTTCTTCAGCAAATTCCAGGCAGAGTTATCGGGAGAAGAAAAATCGATAAAAGCTTCATCAATGATTAAAATAACATTGCGTCCCTCACAATATCCCTGCAGATGGGGCAGGAAGTCACTATAGAGTTTTCCTGTAGGACTGGTAGGATTTCCAAAAACAATGGCTCCGAGTTGCTGGATGCTATCCAGTTGAGAAAATAGTAAAGAAGGATCGGCTTGAAATCCTGTTTTGGCTCGCAATGGAACCGAACGGGGCTGAACGCCAAATGCCGTAAACGCTTTTTCATATTCTGAGAAACACGGGTCAAGGATGGCAACCTCCTGCCCTTTATTGAGCAAATGGGGCAGGAGATAAATCATTTCCGTGGAACCATTGGTCACACGGATCCAGTCTTCAGGGGCTCCTATGGCTGCAGAAATATTTTTTGCAATTATGGAACAGTGGGGGTCCGGATACTCTCGCAAGAGTCGTGGTGTTTCCAGTAATAATTGTGACACGCAACCGGGAGGGGATATGGGGTTAATGCTGGCGCTGAAATCAATGAGCTTGTCCGGGTCAATCCCGGCAATTTGAGCTATAGCGCGCGGGTCTCCACCGTGTGCGGGGTAGGGGATATCTGGCACTTGTAATTTTTCCGGATTTTTATTTTCAATCATTTTTAGTAGGGTCAGGAAAATGAACCTTAAAGTCTGTAGATGGTCCCTGCCATTTATTATAGTAAATCAATTTTTCAACAGGTAGTCGCTGGGCCCAACCTGCTGTTTCCAGCATGGGCTTGGGGTAAAATGACTCAGTATGGCCGACGCATAAATAAGCCACCGGCTGAATATGATCGGGAATATCTAAATCCTCCTTTAACTGGTCATTGGATAAAATGCTCACCCAGCCTACCGCGAGCCCTTCTGCACGGGCAGCAAGCCAGAGGTTTTGCACTGCACAACAGGTACTGAAAAGGTCTGTTTCAAAAACCGTATTTCTTCCCAAAACATTGGGTCCAAAACGTGTGCGGTCGCAGGTCACACAAATATTGACTGCGGCATCCTGGATGCCTTCCAGCTTGAGGGAGTTGTAAAGTTTTTGTTGGTCGCCACTGAATTTTTGTGCTGCCTCTTCATTGGCAGTCTTAAAGTTCAGGGCGATTTTATTTTTTACTGTCGGATCGGTGATCACCAGAAAATTCCAGGGTTGCATATATCCTACAGAACCGGCGTGATGGGCTGCATCTAAAACCCGGCCCAATTTTTCAGGATCAACTGGTTTGGGGATGAAGTGGCGCACATCGCGGCGCTTGTATATGGCCTCATAGAGTCCCTGCTTTTTCCCTGGAGAAAACTCATGCTCAGGGTTTTTATCCTTGGTTTGGTCTGTGTCGCGTGGTTTCTCGGATGTTTTTATAGTGACGGGAATTCCTGACACCATGCTGATCACCTCATCGAATTCGGATGCGAGAATCTGGTTGGTTTCGCCCGCGATATCGCGAAAGGCCCTTGCAGAAGGTTCAAGAGGAACAATTCCTGAACCCAGCTCATTGGTGATGACAATGATATGGCTCGTGCAGTTTTTGCATACGCTGATAAACTCATGGACTCGTTCCAGTATGGTTTGCCGCGCTATGTTTTTCATGATCATATTACTCAACCATAAAGTGACGCAGTCGAGAATTATAAAACCGGGCTGGTTTCCTTTATTCTTTAATACACTTGCCGGATCAAGCGGCTCTTCAATAGTGGTCCATTCCTTGCCGCGCTCCTCCTGATGTTTTTGGATTCTTTCAGCCATTTCATCGTCGAGAGGCTCTGCGGTTGCCAAAAATATTTTCGAGGCATTAATATTTTTGGTTAATTTTAGAGCATGACGGCTTTTACCGCTCCGGCTTCCACCTGTGACCAAAATAGTTTTTCCAGACATAAAATCACCCTGTATTGGTAATGGTCTTCTTAAAATATTGAAGCGCCCAATCCACCGATTAATAAAAACACGGTTTCTATAATTTCTGTTGCGGCACCAAGAGTGTCTCCTGTAATGCCCCCAATTTTGCTTTTAAAAAATAACAGCAAGCCGACGAGTACAATGGCAAATATGATTAGGCTTGCCAATGCCAAGGCCCAGTTTATATAAATCAAGATTGCGAAGGGGAGCGGACAAAAAATTAAAAGAAAAAGGCTTCCCCGTTGATAAAATTGTTCGGCCAGCGTCTTTTCTGAGGGCACATGGCCAACAAAAACCAGCCCTATGACTTGAGCCGTTCGGCCCAGAGCCGGTGCCAGGAGCAGCCATATTAATGATTCTGAATGGATTATCCCAGCCACTCCTGCGAGCTTCAAGAGAATGCAAAAAAGCAGGGCCAGGACTCCCATTACTCCGATGCGGGAATCCTTCATGATTTGCAGGATTTGCTCTCGAGGCCGGTGGGAGAAAAATCCGTCTGCGGTATCGGCCAATCCATCCAAATGTAAGGCGCCGGATATAACGGCTAAAAATATCACGTCTCCGATTATACGAAGTTCAGAGGAGGATGCCAGACTCAGCAGCTGGTCTACACCACAGAGCAGGCATCCTATGAACAGGCCGACCAGAGGAAAGTATAGAACCTGCCTGCCATCGCTGCGGATCGCCCAGGCGGGTATGGGTATCGTGGTTAAAAAACCAATGGCGGATAAAAAATTCAAGTCGCACGTTTTTTATAGATTAAAATTCAATGCCCTTTTGTGCAGGAATTCCCTGTTCTTTAAAAGGGTGCTTGATCATCTTCATTTCTGTCACCAGGTCGGCCATTTCTATCAATTTATCGGACGCATTTCTTCCTGAGCAAACAACATGAACCGATTCAGGTTTGTTTCGCAATGTTTCCAAAAACTCTTCCTCTGGAAAAAATTTATAATGCAAAACGTAATTGATTTCCTCAAAAATTACCATTTGATATTTTCCGCTGAGCAGTTTTTCCTTGGCAATTTCAAATGCCTTGCGGGCGGTGGCTTTATCCTGCTCGATATTATTTGTGTCCCAGGTAAACCCATCTCCCATAGCAACAAACTCAACATGAGGGGCTAGTTTTTCAAAGGATTTTCGTTCGCCGGCTTTCCATTGGCCCTTCATGAACTGCATAATGAACACATTCATTTTGTTCCCAGCAGCGCGTATGGCTAGGCCGAATGAGGCGGTGGACTTCCCCTTTCCATCTCCTGTGTTGACAATGATTAGTCCCTTGCGTTTTCTCGGGTCTGCTCCTGAAGGTTTTTTCATGAATACGATTCCATTAAATGATTCAGCCACTCTTTATTGGACGCCCAGTAAATATGCGTATAAAAAGAGTGGCAGTTTTTTGTGGTAAAGCCATCTTTTAAAACCACCCCATTTTTAGGATGAATGCTATTCCATTTTGGACGTTCATTATTAATTGTGAAGGTGGAGTAATGGAATTCGTGTCCGTGGAGGATTAGTTTTTTGTTGTTGGCTGAGGCTTTGACTAGTTTTAGCTTTCGGTAGCCCAACGACAATTTTTTGACTTTCAGAGATGTGGAAAAGTCGAACAGGCCCACCATCGGTATTTTCTTACCCGTGTCGTTGGTGAGATGCTTTCCCAGATACATGAGCCCGCCGCATTCTCCAATAATCATTTTCCCTGCTGATCCGGCCTTTTTGATGTCCCTTAAAAGCGAACGATTTTTGCTCAAAGATTCCGCGCGTAATTCCGGATAGCCACCCGGAAAATAATAACCGTCCATATTTTCCGGCAAGTGGGGATCACGAAGTGGCGAGAAAAAGGAAATGTTAAAACCCTGGTGGGACAGAAAGTCCAAAGTGTCCTGATAGATGAACTGAAACGCCTCGTCCTTGGCCACGGCAATATTTAAGGTGCAAGGCCTGGACTTTGTTCTCCAGCGTTTAGGCTCAGATCTGGTATTAGAGGCTGGCCGCGATGGCTTTTTTAATTTGAATAGTTTTAAAAATAGTTTTAGATCGATATGGGATTCAACATGCTTCGCCCATTTCTGATAGATGTCCTGTTTTTGCTCAATACCCTGATGCAGTCCCAAGTGACGGCTGGGTATGCTCAAGTCTGAAGAGGTTGGCAGGCAGGCGAGAAGCTTTGCGGACGTGTGGTGCTCGATTGCATTTTTTATGACCTCTGCGTGTCTGGGGCTGTTGATGTTGTTGGCGATGACACCGATCAGATTCAGCTTTGGGTCAAGGTTCATATATCCCATGACCAGAGCCGCTGAGGACCGGGCCATGGCTCTACCGTCAATGACAAGCAGGACGGGAAGATCAAGCAATTTAGCGACCTCTGCGGTAGAACCTTTTTCGGTTTTAGGAGATGCGCCGTCATGCAGTCCCATTACTCCTTCAACGATTGCGATATCTCCCTCATTCATAATATCGCCAAACAATTCTTTGACGTATTTCGGGGTGCACATGACAGTATCCAGGTTATAACTCGGCTCGTCGCACGCTCTATTATGGTGGCCGGGATCTATATAATCAGGGCCGACCTTGAACGGTCTTATTCTCCACCCTTTATTTTTTAATAACCGCATTAAACCAATGGCTACCGAGGACTTCCCCACGGAGCTATGGGTTCCGGCTATTACTAAACCGGACAGAGATTTGGATTTGTTAGGCAAAGGTTTCCTTTTATTAAATTTCGATTAAAGATCTTGTTCGATATCCCCTTCCACAGAGGCAACAAGGGATTCAATATCAAGCAATCTGTCGGGATCGGGGTTTTCCCATAGGCCTCGATTGGCTGCTTCGAGCAATCTTTCTCCCATTGCACGAATGGCCCACGGATTTTTTTCTCTTAGAAACTCCTGGGTATCAGGGTCAATGAGGTACTTCTCCGAAACACCTTCATACATATGGTCGTCAATGACACCCGTTGTTGCGTCGTAGCCGAACATGTAATCCAGGGTTGCCGCCATTTCCAGCCCCCCTTTGTAGCCATGTTGTTTCATGGCGTTAATCCATTTCGGATTCACGACTCTGGCTCGGTAGACTTGGCGGACTTCTTCCTTCAAACTCTTGATTTTCACTGCGGCAGGATTGGAGGAGTCGCCGAAATATTCCCGGACCTTTCCCTTACCCTGGCTGGATTTTATTTGGTTGACGGCATTGATCAATCCACCGTGAAACTGGAGATAATCATCGGAATCAAAAATATCATGCTCCCTGTTGTCCTGGTTCTGGGAGACAATATCCATACGCGAGAGTTGTTGTTTGAATTCCTCTTTTTTTTCTATGCCATATTCATTGGTTGTGTAAGCGAAACCGCTCCAATTCACAAAGATGTCTGCCAGGTCCTGCTTGGTTTCCCAGTTTTTTGAATTGATGGCTTCAAGAATGCCTGTCCCATACCTTCCCGGTGCGGCGCCAAAAATACGAAATATATTTTTGGAATTGGACTCCAGATAATGTTTTCTCACAAAATTCATTTCCACAGGCTCGTCAAGCTGGGCAACTAAATTTATTGCTTTGTCCATCAATTCAACCAGGTTTGGAAACGCATCCCGGAAGAACCCACTGATACGAATGCATACATCCACCCTGGGTCGCTTCAATTCATCTAACGGGATAGGTTCAACCCCGATGACTCTCTTATTTTCCGGTTTCCAGACCGGTTTGACCCCCAACAAGTAAAAGATTTGTGCAATGTCATCGCCCTTGGTTCTCATATTGGACGTTCCCCAAAGAATCATCGCCACGGATTCAGGAAATTTCTCCGATTCCATTTCATATCGATTCAATAGAGCTTCAGCCAGTTTTTTTCCCATGATCCACGAAGTCGTCGTGGGCAAGGAATGAATATCGACGGAATAAAAATTTCTCCCGGTCGGAAGAATGGTGGCCATTCCCCTTGTGGGGGCTCCCGAAGGCCCCGGTTCAACAAATTCTCCCTTTAATGCTTCCATGAGGTGAATGATCTCCTCATCAACCTGTTTCAACTTTGGATAGATATCCTTTAATAGAAAATGGATCGTGTTGGCCAAGTCGGGGATTGGAACGCTCAATAATGATTCGATCTCGGCGTCAATGAGTTCCTGCGTGTGGATATTATTCTTGAGGCAATGATCGATAATTGCAAAGGAGAGGATGTCGAACATCTGTAATAAATCACCCCGCGATTCAACAGGTTTTCCGTAAAATTTTAGAATGGCTGCGGGGATTTTACAATTCAATTCCTCAGCTTGGTTGATGAAATAAGAGGTATCCTTTATGCCGCAAACCGCCATAAAGCATGACTGCGTGCCTTTGTAGGGAGGAGTATCAATACGTGCCAAACTGACAAACATGTTGATGAGTTGATCCCCCTCGGGAATTTCGCCCAGTATGTGAAGGCCTTCCCGAATCTGGGTATTACCAATTTCGCATAGAAATCCGTTAATGGCCTTTCGATACTCTTTGAAATGTTCAGGGGGAGAATCAAACCCAAGGTCATGATTGATGTGAGTGGATTCGCAAAGTTCCCATATCTGATTTTCAACAATTTCGACCTTGTCGGGATCAACACTTTGAATATACGTCCACTCTTCAATCAATTGTTCTATCCGCGCCAGATCATCATAAAGATCGGCCCTTGTCATAGGCGGGACCATGTGGTCGATCAGTACGGAATGCGTCCTGCGTTTCGCCTGCGAGCCCTCACCGGGATTATTGATAATAAAATAATAAAAGAAGGGAAGGTCAAAAATGGCAAGGTCTGAATAACAGGTTTCGGCGAGGGCTACAGATTTCCCAGGCAACCATTCCAGGTTCCCATGTTTACCGATGTGAATGACAGCATCCGCGTTAAAGCCCTCTTTAAGCCAGCGGTAAAAGGCCATGTAGTGATGAGTGGGAACAATTTCCGGACTATGATAAATTGCTACAGGGTTCTCCCCGAATCCGCGTGGGGGCTGAATGCCTACAAACACATTTTTAAAAAATAATCCCGGCAAATAAAATTTTCCTTTGTGAGTGTAGACATTACCGGGAGGTTGTCCCCAGTCCTTTTCCATTTCTGATTGGTTTTTTTTGGGGAAAGATCCGTGCCAATTCTTGTAGTCTTTTGAATCCACTTGTGCGGGAGCTAACTCAATTTGGGTTTCCGTTAGAAATTCAGTGTCGTAGGTGACCTGATCGATAAGAGAATGGATTAGCTCATCACCGGTTTTGGGAATGCCATCGATGTCGTACCCATTATTTTTAAGCTCATTCAGGACACGGATCAGGGATGCGGGAGTGTCTAGTCCGACTGCGTTGCCGATGCGGGCATTCTGAGTGGGATAATTTGTCAGGATAATAGCTATCCGTTTATCTTTATTGTCCTTGAAAGCTAATTCAGCAAAGTTGTTGGCCAGGGAAACCAATCGTTCAATGCGTTCAGAGTTGCCTTTATATAAAGGTACCATTTTGCCATTTTTATGTGCTTGCTCCACAAACCCAATGGGGTGGGCGATGATTTTCCCGTCAAATTCCGGCATGACCACCTTCATGGCCATGTCACGAGGGTTCATCCCTTTAGGGTTTTGGAGCCAAGCGCTTTCAGATTCTGAGATGTAAAGGGCGTGAAGAATTGGGCAATTTAATTTTACGAACAGGCCATCGGAATCTTTATCGCCCTTCACTATATTTCCGGTAGTGGATAAATCAGCTGTTGCATAGGAAAGACAATCGATCACCACATCTGCGATGTATCCGTCTTGATCATTCTTTAGAATTTTTTCAATCGGGTGTGTCTCTCCGTCTGATTGCTTCATCATACTGCAGTAAATGGGCAGGGCCACGGATCCGGATTTTTCAATGGAGTCGATGGTCATTTGGATAGGCTCAAAATCATCTGCAAGAAAATGGGCCCGGTAAAAAAGAATGGCTATTACTTTTTTCCTGGATTTATCCGATTTTAACTTTGAAAGGATGTCCTCGTATCCAGGAAGCAAACTAAATTCAGGACAAACCTCGGGTTCAACCCATCCCAAAGATGTTCCGAGATACAGGTCACTCAAATACTTCAGCGATTCCTTCAGGTTCGGGAACGAAAACGATTCGTAATAGGAAAGGAGCTGGTTGCAAATATCAAGAGGGGCTGTGGATAGGGCGAGTACTGATGGATCATCATTCTTGAAACTGGGAAGACAGAGAAAGGGGATGCGGTTCTTTTTGGCAACGGAATTGATGCGCGTCAATATCTCGCCTTGAAAAGAAAGTCCACCAAAATTCCTTGAAACAATAACATCCTTTGAACTCAACCGGGACTCATACTGGGAAAACTCTGAGAGGTAGTTGACGTGGGCCTCAATTCCTAGATCCCTAATCTCATCGATATTCTCGGAGAAGAGATGCAAATCCGATGAAACGGATACAAAAAAGTATATTGCCATTTTTTAAATATAAAGATTCAAAGAGAAATCTTTCCTTGAAGAAGGGTGTCTTCCATAACCATATATCGTCCATCAAAAATGCTGACCATTTTTTTTAACAGAAAAGAACGGTTGAATTTTTGATTGGAATCGACAATGAAATTGTTCAGATTAAGTTTCTTGATACGCTTGCCCAATCCTTGTAAATCTTCGCCGACTGATTTTTGGAAGGGGACGTTCAATTTTCCGTCGGATATAATTACAAGTAAATTTGTGAGGAATTTGTTTTGCCTGTGAAAGCTTTCAACAAGATTCAAGGCGCTGTCAATAGCATGCAGTAAGGGGGTTTTCCCTTTTGCCTTGAGGGAATCCATGACTTGATCTATCTGAAAAAAATTGCGTGTGGGTTTTAATACCACGTTGGCGCGGTCCCCCTGAGTTCCGACAACAGCGACATAATTTTTCTTTTGATAATCATTCTTGAGGATCCTTTGCATCAGACCCTTTGCATAGGAAAGGCGTTGTAAGGTTCCCATGGATGCTGAGGTGTCCACAACAAGAACATGCAGTTCTTTCCTGCCTGAAATTCTTCGCTTAAAACGGAGATCGTCGGGAGCAATATCAGAAAGTTTCTTTTTTCCTCTTCGGATTCCGTTTAGAAGGGTAGGGAAAAAGGCGATTTCAGACAGGTTTGCTGTTTGTGTGTTCGAATCCACAGAGCCAATTACTTTACCCCGCCGAACCTTTTGTTTTCTATCCATGGTTCTCCCTGCTACATTATTTTGAGCAGCATTTGTAATGATATCGAGAGTCTTAAAATTTTGAGTGGCTGGGGGTTGCTCGGTCTGGAACGATTGAGGTTTGTTGCCCGACTGGGTTTCGGTGCTTTCATCCTGAGCCGGGGTCTCCGTCTTCTTATCTGGGGATTCGTTTGATGGAGGAGTGGGAATAGAATCCGTGCGATGGTTCAGAGCATACTCGGCGGCACGATATATGTCATTCTCATTGACTTCCAGTCTCCCCGCTAAGGCGGCCAGGGTTTTAGCTGTTTTGGATATAATAATGTCGGCCCGGTGGCCCTCCACATTAGCTTGTAACGTAAGGTTTATGGCCAACTCCAAATATTTTTCGCTCAAGACTACCTTGGGCAGAAGCTGCTTGGCTTTTTCAATCGACTCACCAATGCAGTTTTCATCTTGCTGCCATTTTTCTGTGAAGCTTTGCTTTTCTTCTTCCCATGCCAGTCTACGGCTAACAATTTCCTTTCTTATATCCACCTCTGTTTCTGTTTTGATTTTTGCGGATATTCCGAACCGATCCAAAAGTTGTGGGCGCAATTCTCCTTCTTCAGGATTCATTGTTCCTATGAGGATGAAATTTGCTGGGTGCTCATGGCTGATGCCTTCTCTTTCAATTCTATTGACTCCCATCGCGGCAGCATCCAAAATCACATCCACCAGATGGTCCTCAAGCAGATTCACTTCATCGATGTAAATGATTCCGTTATTTGCTTTATGCAGCAGACCGTACTCAATCTGAATTTGTTCGGATTTCAGGGTATTGGGTATGTTTATGGTTCCCACAATCATTTCTTCCGTGGCCGACAGGGGAAGTTCTACCAAAGGAACATCCTTCTTCTTGGAGGAGATGAGTCCTAATATGTTTTTTAAACCTCGCACTGCGGTGGATTTTGCAGTTCCTTTTTGTCCAAAAATCAATACTCCGCCAATGGAGGGATTGACAGCGTTTAGCACAAGGGCTTCTTTTAATTTTTCCTGTCCAACGATGGCAGAAAACGGGAAATAGGGTGTAGTCATAGGCACCTGTTAATTTTAGTTGTAACCATTTTAAGGGCTTTCAGGATTGTGCGTTTATAGAAGAAATGACCATTATAGAAACGTCAGAGAATTTTTCTGTACAATTATTCAGAGTTCTACTATAGGCTTTTTCTTCGGGCCAGGTCAGATGCTCAAAAATATTTACTTTCGTTTGGGCCGGAATCCCCTGCTCAATCAGGTAGTGACTGATTTCTGCCGGCATAAAATCCCATGGCAGAGGGATGACGATTGCTGATTTGCCCAGTTTGAGTGCGGAAACTAAAAATTCCTTATCTTTGGAAATATCTCCCCGCTTATGAAATGTCAGGAACACGCTGGTTTCAAAGGCTGTCAAAGTCCTGGATGCTGCTATCTGGGCAGAGCTGATACCCGGAATGATTACAGGGTTGGGTTCATGGCAATCATTATTTATTCTTTCCAGGTATTCATATCCGGAAAAATTCACATCACCCATAAAGCAAACCACACATGTTTTACCTTCTCTAGATAATTTTCCCACCTGCGCAAGTTTTTCGCTTTGGTCTTTGTAGCCCATCGATATCCGAATCGCATTGGGGTTAAAGTGTTTTTCAGCCAGGTTTAAAACTGTATCAAAGCCGGAAATAACATCCGCCTCTTGCAATAATAATACGGTCTTATGAGGTAACATGTCCGGGTCGCCTGGCCCGATCCCTACGGCATAAATCATTTTTAAGTTCCTGCCTCGCTAAGAGTTGTTGATGTGTTTTACCACTTCATCCCTGTCACTAAATAATAAGGGATACTTTATTTCTGGTCGTTTAATAACAATAACGAAAATCCCAAGTTCCTTTGCGGCAGCAATCTTTTGGGGCACCCCGCCTTCTTTCCCCGAAGATTTGGTGACCAGGCAATCGATGGAAAAATCTACCATCATCGCCCGGTTCATTGAAATGCTGAACGGACCCTGGATTGCGATAATTCTATCAGGAGGGACTCCTTTCGACAATAAATGTTGAATCAATTGCGGGTCAGGGAGCATTCTGATATAGATTCGACCTTGAAAGTTTTCGCCGAGAAAAGGTTCAATATTTTTGGAACCCACCGTCAATAAAATGTGCTTTCCCATGATTTTGGCTTTTTCCGATGCCTGTTCAATGTCATTCACAATATGGATATTTTCTCCGGCCATAGGCTCTTCCGGTCGTTCATAGCGGATATAAGGGATCTGGCGGGCCTGACAGAACTCCATCAGGTTCCTGCTGATTTCCAATGCAAAGGGATGGGTCGCGTCAATCACCTTTTCGGGGGCCTCCAGTTCTGCACGCTGAAAAATTTCACTCTCATTCATTCTTCCTGTTTCTATAACCTGTCGTGGTAAAGTTTCTGCGGCGACTTTTTTTCCATATTGGGTAGCTACAAATACTTTTAGATGGCATTTTTGGGATATTAGATCCTGAGCGATTTTATTTCCATCTGAGGTTCCAGAGAATAGCCAGAGCATTTTATTTTCCCTAAATATTTTTAAAAGAATAACCTCGCTGTGTGACCAGTTTGTTTTTGACCACCCGTGTCGCATCATTTCCCAGAACAAGGGTAGTCAGCATGTCGAACTGCATCGAGAATAAGTCCTGAAAATCCACAATATTACTTTTTTCGTCCGACCGGAAAGCGTTCGATACCACCCCGCAAGGTGTCTGGGCTGCCCGATGAGGTTTGAACTTGTCCAACACCTCATACACCAATTCTTTTCTTTTCGAACTCTGAACATTATAAAGGACAGAAACAAAGCCCCCTTTTCCTGCCGCCTCTGCTCTCTCCAGAATTGTTTCTCTTGGAACCAGTAAATCGGAAAGAGATAATGTCAAAAAATCATGGGCCAGGGGCGCTCCCAATATGGACGCACACGCATTTGCCGAGGTCACCCCTGGGATGATTTCGTAGTCGATTGCCAAATCATTTTCCCCAAGTTTTTCCAGGGTGAGGCCACCCAGTCCATAGACTCCTATATCTCCGCTGGAAATAAGGCTGACATCGTTTCCTTCGATGGTTTTTTGAATTGCGAGATCCACTCTTTCGATTTCGCTTCCCCATGGGGTTGCGATTTGAGTTTTACCTGGAATCAGAGTTTGAATTAAGTCCAGGTATAGTTGATGGCCAATTATTATTTGGCATTTTTTTAAGGCTTCAGAGGCGCGGGGAGTGATCATATCGAGCGCTCCCGGACCAATAGAAACTAAATAGAGTTTGCCCATTGGCTTATGGCCTCCGGCCTGTGATTTCCGGCTCCTGTACGAGAGCCACCGCACAACCGTTTGCTGTGGTCTTGGGAACAATCAACTCCCCAAAATGAGAAGCCATCAAGGCCGTTGGTTCACAGACACCGGGCACACCAATATTTTCTTCAACAAAACTAGAAGGTGGAACTTGAATTTTAGTGGCATTAATTTCATTTTTGGAAAAAATTAGCAAGGGCCAGGCAAATTCATCTGATAATTCTAGAATGCAGGGTTCTTTCTCCTTCAGGTCAATGGTGGTGATTATCCTGATTCGATCAGGAGAGACTTTGGCAATTTTAAGGACTTCGAGAACGAGTCCTTTTAGAGACCCATAATCCGCATTCTTCCTGCAACCCACGCCAAGAATATAGTTTTTCATGGATTCAGTTCCCGTAGTGATGGTGGGAACAGAACCTGTCTTGCTAGCCACTTCATGAGCCAATTCATTGGCACCGCCTTCATGCCCTCCAAGGAGGGATATTGCATGGCGACCAAACTCATCACAAACCACCACTCCTGGCCCGGTACGCTTATCCGGAATCATTGTGCTCAATGCACGCACTACAATTCCGGCGGCCATGATGCAGACGAATCCTTCGTAGTTCTGGAAATTTTCGTTCAGCCAGTCTTTGAATTTTGAGTTATAGGCCTTCTCGCCCTGTTCGATGCCTGATGCTTCCGGTGCCCACAGATCCCAGGAAGGGCATGCCTGTCGAAGTTTTCGGGCAACTTCCAAACCTTCAGATCGAATGACAATAATTGCGATTTTATTATTTGCTGGCATTTTTTTTCCGAAAGAGATGAGAATATTCCTTTGAATATAAACGGGAATCTTCGAAACCTTTAGAGTTGAAAACTGCTCCCACCAGAATTAGGGCTGTCAAACGGATCCCTTCTTTTTCCACCTTGCCGGCAATGGTCTTGAGGTCTCCCTTTATAATTTTTTCATCCTCCCAGCTTGCTTTGTAGACCACGATGACCGGAGTTTCCGGTGGGTAGTGGATGGAGAGTTTTTTGACAACGTCTTTAATTTTGTGGATAGACAAGAAAAGGCACAAGGTGCATTTATGAGAGGCCAGTTTTTCAAGGTCCTCATCAGGGGGAACCTGGGTCCTTCCGCTGATCCTGGAGAGAATGACGGTTTGTGAAATCTCCGGAAGTGTCAGTTCACTTTTCAAAATTGCAGCACTCGCGGCCACTGATGAGACGCCGGGGATTACTTCATACTTAATGCCAAGGTTGTCAAGAGCCCGCATTTGTTCCGCAATCGCTCCATATATAGACAAATCTCCACTTTGCAATCGGGTGACATCTTGATTCGCGTCTTTGGCCTCCTTGTAAATGGCGACCTGTTGTTCAAGGTTTAATTTTGAGGTGTCGTGAATCCGTGTAGATTTTGGAAGACCAGATAAAATTTGCGGATTGATCAGCGAACCCGCATACATGACAGTGGGGCAGGAATGCAACCGCCGGTTTCCCTTTATAGTCATCAGTTCAACATCCCCCGGGCCCGCTCCAATAAAATAGACCTTCATTGCCCGTTTCTCCCTGAGAGGGGAGTTTTTCGGATATGCATTACGGATAAATAACCGGGTTTGTCGTCTCCATTTAACCCTGTAAGGTCACGGGACAAGATTTCATTATCCAAGCCAATCCTTTTTCCCAGGACACAATTTTTCAAGATATCCATTTCCTTTAATAATTCACGAACCCAATCAAAGCGGTCCCCGATTTTCATCAAGACAATATTTTCGTTTCTCTCAATTTGCTCTTTTAACTCTGCTGGAGTTTCGGGGCAGGGGAGAATCAGAATTTTTTCCTTACCTTGGGCCAGGGGAAAATCGAGAGCGGCGGATAGTGCCTGAAAGGAACTTATTCCGGGGTAGGTTGAAATGGAAATATCCGGCATCAATTCCTTCAAGGCATGGACGGTATAGGAGTAAGTTGAGTAAATATAGGGATCCCCAATGGTAATATAAACGAGGTTCAGTTTTTTCTTCAGATCCGCAATTATCTTTTTGGCAATACCCCGGTAAATGGAATTGAGTAAATTCTCATCGTTTGACATGGGGTAGTCGAGAAATTTAATTTTATCGCGGGGGACATCAATATCTTTTATACAGGCTAAAGCCACGGAGTCCTTGGCTCCCTTGGCACGGGGAACTAAAACCTTGTCAGCTTCCATCAAAGCGTTGAGACTTTTAATGGTGATGTATTCCGCAGGCCCTGGTCCAACACCGATTCCGATAAATGTTCCATAATTATCCGTCATGAGTTGCCGCCTGCCCGATCAAGTTGCCTTTAAAGTCTGCCAACAAAACCTCCACCTGCATGGTTTTCCCCAGATACTTGGAAGCAGCTCTCGATATTTTGTCGGCCACCGCTTGAAATAAGATATCGCTCATTTGATTGTTTCTACTGAGTTGTATCAAATGCTCCACCGTTCTCGATGATTGCAATTTTTCTTTCTTGTCCGGTGAAAAAATATTTTCCGCAATTTTTAATATTGCAGGAAGTGCAGAGGGGGATTCGCTGGAGTGGGTGTTCCAATGGCCCTCAATCACTTTTGCCAATTTCCCCGGATGACCGGCCAGGACCAGGGTTTTTACTTGATTTTTTTCTGGATGAAAATGTTGTTTTAAATGATCCAATGCGAATCCGATAAAATTTGAAACCAGGCATATGCGGTTCAGCGGGATACCTCTCTCCTGGTGGAAAAATTTCTGTCCCCATCGCCCTGGGCTGAATACAATAAATTCTGATTGCGTAGCCAGCGCGACATCAATATAAATTTCGACGGAGGCTTTCCAGGCGCTGAGAGACATGGGTTCAACAATGCCCGTTGTCCCAAGGATGGAAATTCCACCTTCAATTCCTAATCTTGGATTAAAGGTTTTTAGAGCAATATCTTTTCCGCCGAGAACACTGACGACTACATCCAAACCGCAATCTCTCAAGGTTTCAGGAGTTGCGGGGTCTTTAAGGATATGTTCCAGGTTTTGGCGGATCATGCTTCTGGGAATGGGATTGATTGCCGGTTCTCCCTTGGGGATCTGGAGTCCATCTTCGGTGACTGTTCCGACGCCATCTCCCGCATAAAAATGAATCCCATTTTTCTTCTCACTAGGCTTCACCTCCACTTCTACCTTGCATTTATCCGTCACATCTGGGTCATCGCCTGCGTTTTTGGTCACCTGCGCTATCGCCCCTCGTTTCGTTTTACGGCAAAAATTTACTGGAACCCGTAATTTTTCTCCCGAAGGTAAATCAATCGCTATCTGTTGCTTTTCAGAATTAAAAATCAAGAATTCGAGTGCTGATCTGGCCGCCGCCGTAGCACAGCTACCCGTCGTGATGCCTCGTGCCATTCCGTTTGAAGCCGGGATGGTTAAATCAATGAAAGGGGCTGACATGCAAATCTCCTCAAGCCTTTTCGTTGAGAGTCCAGATCATTAAGGCATTAAAAATTGAGGCGGCGACTGTGGAACCGCCACGGGTTCCCTCATTAGTAATGAATGAGATTTTATTTTGTCGGCTCAATGATTCCTTGCTGGCTTCTGTTCCCACAAAACCTACCGGAATTCCAATTATCAATTCAGCATCAAGTTGATTGTTCAGGGCAAGGTCAACCGCCTCCTGAAGGGCCGTGGGGGCATCACCGATGATCAGGATTTTAGGGGAATCTACCTTTTGCTCAATGAAACGCCGCAAGCCTGCTACCGCTCTTGTGGTGTTTTCAGCTTCAGCCTTCTGAAAGGTTTCCGGATCATGAATCATGCAGCAGGTTTTCAAGTTCAGCTTTTTCAGAAGGGCTCTCTTCAAACCAGTCTGCACCATGGTCACATCTGTCCATATCAAAGCCTTATTAGAAATGGCCTGAACCGCAGATTGAATGGCGCCTTCTGAAATTTTGAATCCCTTGATAAATTCGGTATCCCCGGTTGTGTGAATGACGCGTTTAAAAATTTCACTGTGCGCTGCGGGGTAGCAGGAAAAATCCACCAATCCATCTATGATCTCGTAACTTTTTGCTTCAATAGGATGTGGTTGGTAGGCGGGCATAAAACCATTTTACTTTTTAATAGAAGCGTTAGTGCTCATGGTCTGAATGACTATGATGTTCATGGTCCAAACCATGATGGCCATCAATACCCCGAACATGGTGATGATGGCCCGCCTGGGGTTGCCCCACCTGATCCTCGAAACCTATCACCTGCTCGCGGTATTTACAAAGCTGGCAATTCATATCCTGAAGGCCAAAAGGAATTTCCCGGGCCCTTTCCATGAAAACATCGACGATCAAATCATCATAATTCAGATAAGGAGCTTTCAGAAATTCCGTGCCAGGGTATTTTTTCTGAAAATCATCGGTTATGGAAAAAATCCTTTTCACTAACACGCCTGTGAAAAGGAAAAAGGGAAAGACGATAATGCGCTTAAATCCCATTTTAAGGACTTTATCTAGAGCGTCTGGCAACAGGGGCTGTGTGACCCCAATGAAGCTTGTTTCTGACCAGCTAAATCCCATTCCCTCCCATAACATTCGGGAGACTTTGGCGATATTGGAATTGGAATCCGGGTCACTGCTACCGCGTCCCACTGTCATGAGTAAAGTGTCGGAACGCAGAGTTTTTTGCGAGGAAGAGTTCTCAGCCGATTCAATGCGGTCAGCGCAAACTTTTAAAACTTTCGGATGGATATCCAGAGGGCGACCATATTGAATATTCATGGCAGGAAATTTTCGAGCCATGGACAGGACTTCACTGGGCATATCATTCTTGGCATGACCCGCAGCCATCAACACCCCCGGAATCACAACAATATTGTTGATCCCATCCTGCACACATTTACTAATGGCTTCGTCGATCGTAGGTTTTGCAAACTCCAGAAAGCCGCATTCCACAATTCTATGAGGCTCTCTTTCCTTGAACTTTGAAGACAAGGTCAAAAATTCCTGTATGCCTTCCTTATCACGGCTTCCATGGCCTGCGATACAAATGGCGTAGTCATCGGGCAGAGCCGCAGTTTCATCCATGTTCATTTTCCTGATTCGACAATTTCATATTGGCCCATCCGGCGATCACCCAAAATTGGGTCAGGCCAAAAGGGCATCTCAATCAATGGCAGTAATTCTGCCCCTTGTAAATGCTGACTCCCCAGGGGAAATTGCCGACATCCTTGATTCGCTTGACGCGATCCGACTCAACATCAATGACGTAGAGGGAATTGTCGGAGGAAGAGGCCACATAAATTTTGTTGCCCGCAGGGGAAGTGCTTGCAGTTTCCAGCCGTGCGCTCTTACCCATATCCAGTTGACCCGTCTTTTTAAGTGTCGAGAAATCGTAGACAAAAACCATGCTCGACCCTCGGCTGATCACATATCCTTTGTTGCTGGCAAAATTCACTCCTGTCATATCGTCCGCTCCGGGGAGGGTGGCAACGAGTGTATGGGATTGCGCATCAATGACTGAGACCGTTTGATCGCCGTTGTTGGGAACAACCATATATTTTCCATCCGGGGAAGCGTATGCCCGCCAAGGGTCCAAGCCGACAGGAATGGTGCGGACTATTTTATCTGTTGCGGTATCTAAAACCGTCACAGAATTTGCATCTCCGGTGGCGATATAAGCAAATTTTTCATCCAGTGTCAGGGTGACATTCGCCACTCCATTTACAGGTATAGACCGTTCCCGGTGCATGGCAGCTCCTGCTTGATCTCTGTCGAACGAGGCCAAACCGGTAAGAGATCCGACGAGAATATCACTGGTAGAAAATTGTTCAGACACATTCACCATCCCTACTAACTGGGCGCCGCGGTTGGGAATATAAACTTTATTGCCAGAAGCCATGATTGTAGCGCCATGAGGTTCACGAAAACCTTGGAGGCGGGCTACTTCCCGGTTTTGATTCAAATCAATCGCTGAAACCGTTCCGCCTTCAATGTTCCCGACATACAACCAGCGATTGTCTTTGCTGATGTCCATATGCTCGGGACCGGCCCCCACATTAATTTCACTCACTTTATTGGTATTCAGATCCAGGACTGCAACTTTGTTGTTCGCGGTGGCTGCAATGGCCAACTTTTTTCCATCCGGAGAAAATGCCGTCATATGGGCCTGACTGTTTAGTGCCACTTTTTGTTTGCCGATCACCTCATCTGTTGTCATATCAACGATGGTCAATTCATCTGCATCGCGATTGGTGACCACCACGAGATTGGACAAATCGTGGTTTTTCCAATCAAAAGCAAAAAGATTTACCGGGTTAAGAAAAGCAATGAGGCAAAAAAGGGATACTATTTTTTTCATGGCGAAACCTCTCATTAAATTTTTAAATGAATTGGCCAAATCAATATATGGGTAAACGGTTACTCTTAATTAAAAACGGTAAAAAAAACCTCACCCCTCTAAATCGAGGACTGAGGTTGATTGCACCCTGGTTTACTTAATCAACCAAATAGATTTACCTTTTGAACCCAAAAGGCAATATTTATAATTCCAGGCAGGTCTTCTGACTCGCGTTCACCCTACTTTCTGCACCTTCCCAGCTAAACACCAGTGGCTTTTCGCAGATTTCGTCACGCTCACAGCGGCGGGACCGTGGTTGAATTTCACAACCTTCCCTTTTCATTCCCTAAATACAGGAAACCTAAAACATATAATTTCAAGCGACATTATTGTAGAACTTCCAGATATTTACAAGTAATAAATGCAATTTCAATCATTTCCTTGATTTTTGGTTGGTTGTCTACTTAAATGCGCGTTTCTCCCAGTTTCATGTCCCTTAAATTCAAGGTGTTATGGGTATATTTTAGCTGGGTAGATATACCGGTGAGTTCAGAGGGAGAAGGAGTCAATGGTCTGGGTCAAACGAATTATGGATTAGGGTTTAGCTTCAACGCTTTTCATGAAAACTAAGATTATGGAGGGAGAGGTTACCATGCGGAGGGAGGGAGCAGGTCCAGTAGGTGAACGTCTTGAAAAACCGAACCGGCGCAAGATTAGGAAAACTCCTGCGCCTCGGTTACCCGATACTCTCAATACCCTTTCAGCTTTTCTAAAGATAATAAGAATTCGGATAGCGCAGTATCAGACAAAGTATGAATATTTGTTAGGACTTATTCTTCATCTCATTAAAGCCACTGGCCTTTCCTTTCGGAGAGCATTGGGCGCTAAAAAATCCTTATGAGGAGTTCGGTTTTCATGCAGGCGGGGAACTGCTTGTTTTTACTGGAACAGGGAAAATTGAATATCTCAGGTTAACAGGCAGTTGCCCTAATGCTTAGGGTGTTTTTTATAAATTACTTGACGCCTGATTTTTTTCATTTATGCTAGCGGAAGTTTTTCAGGTTTCCTGGAAGCGAAAATTTGATTTTCTTTCAGGAAATAATAGGGAAGGTTGCGAAATTCAACCACGGTCCCGCCGCTGTGAGCGTGACGAAATCTGCGAAAAGCCACTGGTGTTTAGCTGGGAAGGTGCAGAAAGTAGGGTGAACGCGAGTCAGAAGACCTGCCTGGAATAAATAAGGGTGCCACCTCTCGAGGAATACTGGGTGGTTGCTCAAATGTTGATGAAGTAAATCAGGGTGCAATCAACCTCGAACCTCCCAAAGGAGGCGCGAGGTTTTTTTTTGCGCGCACGGAGATAACAATGAGTAAAAAATTAGCAATCGGGGTAATAACAGTTTTAATTGCATCACTCTATGCATTTTCCGTTACCTGGGCTCAAAATGCTGCAAATAATGAGAGTGTATCCCCCCCCGCCCATTATCGAGTTGGACGAACTACTCATTACTCCGAGTGTATTTAATTTCGATTTTTCTCCCGATACCAGTAGTCGTCTGGACCTGCCAGCTTTTGAAACCCCGGCCTCAATAACCGTTATCAGCAACGCTGAATTGAAGGGTGGGGGGTATCAGGAGGTGGGGAAAGCTCTCGAGCGATCTCCCGGGTTCGTTTGGGGAAACCCTCCTGCAGAGCCTGCCAATTATTCCATGCGTGGTTTTACCTCCAACCAGGTCATGATTCAACGGGACGGAATCTGGTTGGGGCCGGCTTTAATCACCGGGCGGCCTCAAAATGGTTTCAATCTGGATCGGATCGAGGTTCTAAAAGGTCCTGCCTCAGTATTGCATGGTCAGGGGGCCATTGGCGCGACCTTAAATATGGTCACCAAAAAACCGAAGATGGAAAGCTCAAACTCTTATGAGCTTCTAACCTCCTACGGCCGCTATGACACGGTCAAGCTCGGTGTTGGGGCAGGTGGGCAAATGAGTGAAAACTTATGGTTTCGGATCGATGGCAGTGAATACAGCTCGGATGGATACGTGGATAATGCCGATCCCAAATCAAGAAACTTCAATGGTTCGCTATTGTGGAAGCCTAATGATCAGTTGGATGTGACCTTCGGCATTGATTACCTGGAAGATAAACTGCAAAACTATTGGGGGACCCCCATAGTGACAGAAGCATTTGCCACCCAGCCTCTCACCGGTGTCGTGACAGGGGCTGGAGCGGCCATCGACGAGCCCATGCGGTTTGTCAATTACAATGTTGATGATGAGGTGGCAAAGTCCTATCAAATTTTAACAACGATAGATGCCAAATGGAAACACAGCAATAAACTTTTTTTTCGCAATTATACCTACTTCCTCAATGCGGACCGGGAATGGCGCAATTCAGAAAACTATACCTTCAATTCCGGAACAAGCTTGGTTGACCGTGATACTTTTTTTGTGGCCCATAACCAAAACACTGTTGGTAACCGACTGAGTACAACCTATAAAAACTCCATTGCCGGGATGGAGAACCAGTCTCTTTTAGGTGTCGATGCAAGTTATGTGGATTTTAAAAGAAAGTCCCAGCCGCTCGCAGATCCAGGCTCCGTCGACCCTTTTTCACCCGTTGGGGGTACCTTTGGGGGAAACCCGACAAACTTCAGGCTTAATCCTACCCGAATTATCACGGTTTCTACTTTTTTTGAGGATACTTTAAAAGTTACAGAGAAATTAAGACTGGTCGTGGGCATGCGTCAGGATCATATAGAGTTATTTCGGCTAAACTTTAATGATCCTACTCCTGGAACATCATTTGAACGCACCTATAATCCTTTTAGTTGGCGGGTTGGTGCGGTTTACGAAATTGCTCCATCCTGGAACGTTTATGCCCAAATGAGTTCCGGCACCGATCCATTAGGATCAGATGTTTTTCTTGTCAATAGTAACCAGAACTTTGACCTTTCTACTTCGCAACAATGGGAAGCGGGGTTGAAGTCCAAGTTCCTGAATGGGAAAGCAGAAATGACTTTGGCCGTCTACCACATTGAAAGGCAAAATATTCTGATACAAGATTCGAACGATAGTGTTCTGGGTGGCGATGGAGGCCAGAGGTCCACCGGATTTGAGCTAGAAGGTTCGGTTTTGGTGACACCAAAATGGCGAGTCGGAGCCAACACCGCCTATACCGATGCAGAGTTCGGTGTTTTCGAAAACGTCTCCGGCAATACCCCGTCCAATGTTCCTGAATGGGTGGCTAATATCTGGACTAATTATCGCGGTGTTGCAGGACTTCCCATAGATGTGGGGGGTAGTTTTCGTTATGTTGATGACCGTTTTAACACCAGGTTCAATACAGTGAAAATGCTGGGCTACGAAACGGTGGATCTCCATGCTACCTATCGCAAAGGAAATGGACGTTACACTGCAAGATTGACAAATCTGTTCGATAAGGCTTATGCACTTTGGGGCGATGAATTTTATTCGAACCAGTTAATTCTGGGATCTCCCCGAGCCTTTGAAATCAGCGCTCAGTTTGATTTTTAAGTAAATCGGGTAAACCTTATGCGCTATCTAACACTGGCTCACCGCTGGATGGGGGTTGTCCTGTGTTTATTTTTTGCAGCCTGGTTTTTAAGTGGCGCCGTTCTGATTTACCATCCTTTCCCATCGCTTTCGCAAGCGGACCGACTTTCCAGTAGGGCTGAGGTCGACTTCTCAAAGATTACTGTTTCCCCAATAGAGGCCGCCGAGGCCATCGGAAGTATTGATCTGGACCGTCTCAGGTTGATCGATTTGGAAGGGCGCCCCATTTACGTACTCCATAGCCTCAATAGCGGGATAAAGGTTGTGGATGCACACGATGGCAAGCCGATAAATCTTCTTCAAATGAGATCAGCCGGAAGGATAGCGGAAAATTTTTCCGGAAAATCTGCTTTAAGAGTTGAAGGGCCTATCGATTACGATCAATGGATTGTGCCGAACCGTTATGATCCCTATCGCCCGTTTTATCGCGTTTCTATGCAGGACCAAAATGAAACCGTGTTATATGTTTCAATGCGGACAGGGGAAGTTCTGCAGAAAACCGAGGCCAGGGAGCGAGCCTGGAATTATATAGGCGCAATTGTTCACTGGATCTACCCCACAGTCTTACGAAGCAATTGGGTTTTATGGGATCAAGTGGTCTGGTGGATTTCCCTGATGGGTGTGATGACAACATTGGCTGGACTGCTACTGGGTATCATTCGCTTTCGTGGCGCATCAGGTAGAAGTCCCTTTAAAGGCTGGTTGTGTATGCACCATATTCTGGGACTGTTTGCAGGGATAATTGTCCTAACCTGGATATTTAGTGGGTGGTTATCTATGGATCATGGGCGACTTTTTTCCAAACCAGACCCTGAATTTCACCAGATAAAAAATTTCCGCGCGTTATCACTAGAGCAAGCTGTGGAATCTGTTTCTCTAGAAGCCTTAAAACTTTTAGAGAATTTCAGTGAGGTGGAGTTTATAGCAACAGGCGGAAAATCTTTTGTCCTCGCCAGAAACTCAAAAGGGCTGAAAATGTTTAAACCTTCCAAGACAAGTATTCTTTCTCCAGCCAGGCACACAGAACCAGAAATCATTAAAGCAGTCCAGAAGGCCTGGCCAGATGTTGGAATCAAAGCTACCCAATGGCCTAAAGAGTCTGATTTTTACGGGCAACTCCGCGAAGGTTCGCTTCCTTCAAATACACTCAGAGTAAAATTAGATGATCCAGCACAAACCTGGATACATGTTGATATGGACTCTGGGCAAATTGTGTCAATTATGGATAAGAGTCGACGGGTCTATCGTTGGTTTTATAATGGTTTGCACAGCTTGGATTTTCCCGGTCTCGCCAACCATAGACCTCTGTGGGATATAGTGATATTGTCACTTCTTGCTATAGGCTTTGGTTTCAGCGTTACCGGTGTTGTTTTAGGGTGGAAGCGATTATTTAATTGCTGATATATAATATCTGTGCCCTTAACTTTTGTCTTCATCATCAATGAAATATAGATCAAACAATAATAGATTTCTTCAAAATGCCTTAGTCGTTTCCGTTATTGTGCATGGAGCCGGGATATACTTTCTGTCATTTTGGACAACCACCCACAAACCACATGTGCCAGAATTTAACCCGATTCAAATCACAAAGATTGTTTATGAGCCTTCGACCAAGCCAAAGATGGAGAAAGTGGTGGCACCTGCGGTTATTCCTGTTGAAAAGGTTTTTACTAAAGCTAATGCGGCAGAACCTATACCTGCAGTGCCTCGCCAGGAAATAAAACCGACTCAACCCATCGCCACAGTTAGGACATCGGCCTATAAGTACAATAGTTCTTTGTCGAACAATAGTCCTAAGCGGAGGGTTAGTATTCCCGGAAACGCATTGCAAAGACCTGTGATCGAAAATGTAATGAAGCGATCCAGTATAATCCCGGTTATTAACTCCAAAATTGGAGCGCAAAATATTTCTGGAGAGAAGAGTCTGTTTATAGCCTCTAGGAAAAGGTATCCCGAAGCGGTCAGTGATATTAGAAAAGCCTCTGCCAGTCATGTTCAACCTGTCCAATTGACTTCGATGCCAGAAGAGTTTGTTGCAGCTTCCCACGAAGAAAATTTGCCTGCCAGCTTAGGGCCGCCAGAAATTTCCGGTGCACCACCCAGCAGGAACCTTGAATTGCTAAGTAAAAGTTTTTCAGACAGTGTTTGGGGGAAGATTTCAGTAGCAAAGTTTTATCCGAAGATTGCCCGACGGCACGGATGGGAGGGAAAGCCTGTAATAGAATTTCAAGTAGGGAAAAATGGTAATTTGGTGAGCTATTCAATTGCTGTTGCTTCGCCTTATGAAGTTTTGAATCAGGCGGCTTTAGATGCTGTGAAAAATGCCAGCCCCTATCCAAAAATACCGGAACCTCTCCAGAGGGATTCCATTATTTTCAAACTCCCTATTTCCTTTATTCTGGAGGAACGATGATTGGAACCAGATTCAAAATAATTATTTTAATTGGAGCCCTGATTTTTCTGGCCTCGATGGCTGAAGGCGGGGTGGTTCAGCTTGACAGCGACTTCGATGGCAAAATGGACCAGTGGCATCATAAAACAGATGACGGTAAACTTGAAAAAATTGAATTTGATAGAAATGGCGATGAAAAAGTTGATCAGGTTGAAATATATGAGGGAAATACAAAGCCACTCCGTGTTGAACTAGATCGGAACTTTGACGGAATCTTTGATCAAATCCAACACTACTCTCGGGACTTTTCACTCACTGAAATAGAAAAAGATTCCCGGTTTTCAGGGATGATCGATTGGCGCGAGTTTTATAATGCGGATAAAAAAATTATTCGACTTGAAATAGATAAAAATGGGGATGGTAAAATAGATGTTTTTCAGTATTTTTCTGAAAATGAAAAACTGGTTAAGGCCGAATATGATATTTCCAGTGATGGGAATATTGACCGCTGGGAAAAGTTTGGGGAGGGTGAGTCCTTGCAGTCAGTCGCCTTTGACACCAATCACGATGGACAACCAGATCAATGGCAATATTTTATAGACTCCACTCAATTACAAAAGGTTGAGCACGACACCAATTTTGATGGAAAGACGGATCGCTGGGAGTATTTCAATTCATCCGGGAAAATTGATCGAATAGAGTTGGATCGTAATTTTGACGGGAAACTAGACATGGTTGAAGGGAAGTAGTGCCCCTGATTTTGGCTTTATGCGTCCAGAGTGAAGCTGAGATTATTTTAATTTCCTTTCAATCGCTTCCATGTCGATGGAGGATTTCACTAAATCTGCAAGTTTGTCGAGTTCACGGTTTCTAAACTGCGCATAGTCGAATTGGCTTGCGGGTTCGGGCAGCCCTTTTTCCTTTCTTATATAACGCAATATATTTTCCCGGAAGAGGTCGTTGTCTAAAAATCCGTGGAGATAAGTGCCAAAAACGGTTCCAGCCTGATTGGTGATTCCGAAGGTCATAGGGTTGTCTTCATCGGGAGCGGAGAAAAGGGTAGGATAAGTGGTTTCGAACGCGGTTCGCCCCATATGAATTTCGTAACCTTCGCATGGGACTCCCTCAGGGAATATGCGGCCTTTTACAGTTTCAAGTTGTACCTGCCGGGTTAATTTTTCAGCCACGAGCGTGGTTTTAAAATCGAATAAACCTAATCCCTCGGCTTCTTTTTCGCGGCTTTCCAGATTTTGAGGATCGCTGATAATTTTTCCCAGCATTTGGAAACCGCCACAAATCCCGAGGATCATGGCTCCGGCTTCATGGCGCTTGAGGATTTCCCGTGTCATGCATTGCTGGTTCAAAAAGTTCATATCGTCGACGGAATTTTTACTACCCGGGAGAATGATTAAATCGGGGTTTCCCATTTGTGCCGGGTGCTTGACATATCGAATTGAGATTGAAGGATCATAAGAAAGTGGTGATAGATCAGTAAAATTGGAAATTCGTGGAAGTTCGATGACAACGACGTTCAAAACCCCTTCTGCATTATGTGCCGCCGAATAAGATGCCTGCGGAAGGGAATCTTCTTCGTCAATTACCAGATCCTTGCAGTAGGGGACAACTCCTAAAACCGGCTTGGGCACCAATTCCTTAAACTGCTCGATACCCGGTTGCAAAAGATCAATATCCCCACGGAATTTATTAATGATGAAGCCTAGTATCCGATCCTGCTCTTTATCGGTGAGCAGGTCATAGGTTCCCTTCAGCCAGGCAAACACTCCCCCTCGGTCAATATCACCCACAAGGAGGACCGGTGCGTCGGCCTTTTCAGCAATGAACATATTGACCAGATCGGTTTTTTTTAAATTGATTTCTGCTGGACTTCCCGCCCCTTCAATGATGACCAGGTCAAACCTGCTCCGCAGTTCTTCCAGAGCGGATAGCACGATTTGCTGATGTTTTTTATATTGTGCATAATAATTTTTAGCGTTCCGCGATCCATCAGGCTTTCCCATCAAAATGACCTGGGAATTGTTATCCCCGGAAGGTTTCAATAGAATAGGGTTCATGAGAACTTCCGGTTTCAATCCACAAGCCTCTGCCTGATAGGCCTGGGCTCGCCCCATTTCTTCGCCACGCTCTGTCACGAAAGAATTTAAAGCCATATTCTGGGCCTTGAAAGGGGCCACCTTGTATCCGGCCTGAAAAAAATACCGGCAGAACGCCGCCGTCAAAAGGCTTTTCCCGACACCGGATCCAGTTCCTTGAATCATCAATGTTTTTGCTTTCATAAATTCATACCTGCCCTTTTCAGGGATTGAAAAAGTCGCACAAATCCTGCAGATTTTCCGAATTTACTTCATGGGACTGGGTGGTTTCTTTAGATTTCACCAGATGGCCATGGTTTTTCATTTCATCCAGGGCATGATCGGCGAGGAAAGAAGGTACCACCTCATCGTTACTGCCAAATATTCCGAGTATGGGAAGGGACTCTTTCCTCTCTATTAACGGGTCTTGCATTTCCGGAAGGAAACCGCAAATGGAAGCCACCTTGAACAGCGTGTGCTCCCCAAGAAGGGTATAAGTAAGGGACGCGGCTCCTCCCTGGGAAAATCCCCATAAGCAGGTTCTCAGTTTTCTTTCAGGATTATTACCTAAATAATGTTTGTAGGCGGAATCGATGATTTGCGAAGTAAAGCTGACAAAACTTTTCACCGTTTCGCCTTGACGAGGGCCGTCTTCCCACCAGCTCCAAATTCCTTCCCCTGCGTTCACCGGGCCTTCTGGAAAAACCATTAGGGCATTCTGGAGTTTTAAGCGGTTTCCCTGAACAAGCATATTTTCAGGAGTAGAACTCGCGCCATGAAAGCCAATTAAAAGATTGACCGGTTTTTCAGGATCGATTTCGCTGTCACCCAATATGACTTTTTTTTTATTCCACTCAGTAGTTGAGTATCGGGTTGTCATCCGTCTGATTCTTTTATTTGTGATTGAATAAGATCCCCGACCAGCGTGATCGCATCTTCCCGGGTGGCTATGTCGCCCAGCACTTGCGCTTTTTGGACGCAGTTCAGAATTTTACCAAAAAGCGGAGAAGGAGAAAGGCTGAATTGATGAATAATATCCTCTCCGTTCAGCAAGGGCTTTTTATTTATTGCTGGCAAAAATTGCCCATAATAGAATTTAAACATGTGGTTGCAGAAAAGAACCCTGTTTTCAGCGTCAGACCTGTCTTGTGAAGAGAAGTCCGTAATAAATAAGATTATAGAAGACAGTATTTCTTCATGAATCTTTGTGGTCAATTCGTAGGTTTCGTTTTGATCCTGACTGTCTTTTAAATATATTTCTGTCAAAGACTTGGCCCCGCTCAGTGTCTGGTCCAGGGACTTCATTTCCGCATTGCTAGGCTTGAGATTCAATTTATGGATGTCAGGAAAACCCTCTGTTGTCTCAGTTCCTGATGTCGGGCTTTGATTAATCCCTTTCAGCAAGACCGAGAGCTTTAAGAGATAATGCTTGCTGAGAAATTCGTTATTGCTAAACTTATCTGCATATTCGGGGAATATTTTCCCTGGGTCTTTTAAGAGCGATTCCAGTCTTTGATATTGGGTGAGGGTTTTGACTTCATCAGATATTGGGAAAAGGCAGTTCAACAGCCCACAGCCGTGCATGATTTCCAGCAATGAAAGGGTGCTTGGGGATTTAAAAAACAGGATCAGTTCGTGCCAGATTCGTTCCGCAGCGGATTCGTTCAATTCGGTTTTATGTAAAGAGATTTTAGTTAACGTGTCCTCATCAATTTCAAAACCCAGAGTTGCCGCGAAACGGAAAGCCCGAAGCATGCGCAGGGGATCGGACGAAATAATAGGGCCTGGCAGCACCCGAATTTTTTTATTTATCAAATCTTCTTGCCCCTTATGAGGATCAATGGGGATTTTTCTGCCGGACAAAAATTCTGATAAGAGTAGCCCCATAGCATTGATAGTGAAATCCCTTTGCGATAGATCTTCCTCAATATTTCTTCCTTGCAGGTCGGTGAAGTCGAGATGTTGTTTTTGGTCCAGAACAACGCGGACTGTTTTTCGGCCGGGTGTTTTATCTAGAGACACGTAAGTGAAATTCAGGAAACGGGCAAAATCGGTTCCGAGGTCGGCCGCATTTTTCCCGGTCAGGTCGAAGTCTGAACAGGGTTTCCGAGAGAGGTAATCCCTCAATGTTCCTCCAACCACAAAAAGTTTCTTATTTCGGCTGGAGGAAAAATTCAAAAGCTCTAACAGGATGGACTGGGTCAATGAATCCATGGTTTTAAAAATAAGTTGTTGGTCAACGAGGATTTTATTGTACAGGAAATTGAGCGGGTAGGTTTTCTAAATCTGTTAGGGATACTTATGAAACCAGGGGAAGGGGTGAAACGGGTCGGTATGATTTAATCAGGATTCCCAACCGGATGAGAGGCGGACCTGTTTTGAGACAAATATTCTTCCGTCTCTTTTCACAAACTGCAGATCGGTGTTGGTCAAAGCCCCGATAATTTGTTGGAGGTTTTCCGAGGGTTTGCTTTGCGGGTCCTTGATTAAAAATGGAATCATTTCATCAATGGAATCCCGCACCCGGTCGCTTTCAATGATGTACCCGAGATAAGTGACATCAATCTCCAGAAATTTTTTGACCAGCTTGAGAAGATTATCTCCGGCCATCAGGTCTTTGCGGTTTCTCACGCGGTTTACCACGAGTCCGGGATTGAACTCACTGATTAATGTGTCGAGTTGTTCGGAATAGTTGGGAAACTCTTCCTTGAATTTTGAACGCAACAGTCCGGTGGTGTAGGCTTCCATATTGGCACTGCCTGGGTTGGAATGATCCACCATCTTCTGTATTTCCGGATAAACCTGAAAGGTGAGCGATATTTTGCGAAACAGGGCCGACCGGATGAAGCTGAAAGTCTTCATGATGGAAGTCATTTCCGGTGTTGTCAGGACCACGCTCTGGGTGCTGATATTAAAAAAATCAATGACGTTGTAGTTGGTTCCGGGACCCAAATCAAGGAGGATGGTGTCTGCCTCCAGGTTTTTTATAAAAGAAATTATGGTGCCTATACTCTCGGTATCAATGTTAGCGCTTCCCGGATTGTCTCCTGCCCCGCTGACAAATTTCAGATTACTGATGCCGGTATCAAGAAGCAGAGTTTTAGGATCGATAATATCGTCATTGAAAAAATCCTGGAAGCCGTGCTCGGGGTTGCTGATGCCCAGCAGGGCATGCAGATTGGACGCGCCAAAATCGGTGTCCATGAGAATAACTTTTTGACCGCTCAAAGCCATTCCTGCCGCCAGATTGGTGCAGACAACACTTTTCCCTATGCCGCCTTTTCCGCCTCCCACGGCGATTATGTTAATTGGGCTTGTCATTGTGTTTATGCTTTGAATGAACCGGGCTCCATAGTCTGGTTATTTATGCTTTTTCTGGTTTTTCAGGAATATAAACGATTCCAGTAAATCCATACGCTTTTTGTTGCCCGGGGGCAGGCCCGTTGATGCGCTTGAGTTCTGGTCTTTCAGGAATATAAATGATTCCAGTAAGTCCATATACTTTTTGTTGCCCGGGAGCAGACCTGCTGATGCGCTTGAGTAACGTCTGGGTTCTATAAAGCTCTCTGAGGTATAGCTTTTTCCCGGAATATTTTTTTCAATGGGTGATGGGGAACGTTCTACCGGCTGGTACCGGTTTTCAAAACGAGTCTGCAAAAATTTGAGTTGGTCTATCAGGCTATCTTTTTTCCTTGGAGAAGTATATTCATCAGCCAATGGAGGTTGTTCGGCGTCCAATTCAGGTTCCTGAATTTCCTCAAGTGCCATCGGTTCTGCTGCAAAAGTGAAGTTCTCGGAAGAAACTTCCGGTTCCAGCTTGAAATCATCTTCAAGTTTAAAATCAGCGATTTCGGAATCCGGTTCTTCCGCAATATCAGATTCCGCTTCAAAAGTGAAGCCAGAAGATTCGGGTGCATAATCACGAGTATCTGGAATTGCTTCAGATTCTGTTTCGGGTTCTGATTCAGGCTCTGTTTCAGCTTCTGGTTCGAGTATTGTTTCAAGATCAAGAGTATCCTCCGGTTCCAAAGAGGCCAGAATTTCAGAGTCTGAAAGCTCGGAGATGGAAGGCGATTCTTCCTGAAGGACAGGTGCTTCGCTTTGACTGTCTGGAGATTCAGTTTCAGGCGATGATGGGGGTTCCAGAAAAAATTCCCCTTCAGGGGAGTAATCGTCATCAATGGCGGCATCTCCACCAATATGAATTTGGCTTAAATCCTTGACTGAGCTTGGGGGCTCGGCGGGCTCCTCAATTTGCTCGGTCAATTTGTTGATGGTTCGCTCCATTTCCTCCTGAAGATCCTTGATGGCTTGGTCTTGCTCATCATCGTCGAGTTCGGAATAGTTCGAGAAGGGATCGTTGTCGGAAAGAGGTTCATCCAGCTCCATCAATTCGCCGTCCTCCTGGAGCCCTTTGATGGCTTGATCGTGTTCAGAGTCATTGAGGTGGAGTTCGATATTCTTTTCCATGTCAATATCATCCGACATGAACTCATTCAGGTCTTTTTCAAATTCATTTTCCGTTAACTGTGAACTGATAGCCTCTGTGTTTTCTTCAAGGTCGATAGCTTCTTCATTGTCAGACGAAGGTGACTCCAGTTCAAACTCCTCCAGTTCGGACTCAGAATCTTCCTCATCCACATCCTTTCCTTCCATTTCATCGAGAACTTTCATATAGGAAGGAGGGGTGTCTTTGTCATTTTCAAATAAGGGCTTTGCCTCATCATCATCCATTTCGGGCTCAGGACGGCGTAGCCTTCGTGGATCATCTTCATCGTATTCCTCCCCCATTTCCTCCATCAGCTTATCGAGCTTGCGCTCGCGTTCTCTGGAGATGCTCCTGATTTTTATCAGTGCATAGGGAACCAGGAAGAGTGCGGCCAGGGGAATTCCCACATAGAGAGGATTGTCTTGAAGCTGAGTGAGATAAGGTTTGAGGAATTTAAAAGCTTCTGTCTTTTCCAGACCGAATCGGGAATCCAGTTGGAACCAGATTTCTTTAATAAACTCTAGGGCGGTCTGCAGGAATTGTTCAATCATTTTATTTTAGTGAGTTGGGGCTTGAGAAAAGAAACGTGATGCAAGCACTTCTCTTTGGCAAATAACGATCCTCTTTTTCTAAATTCAGGGTTGGGTTTGCCTGACTGGAGTCAAAAATTTTCCATTTTGGCCTCGATAAGATACAAGAAAATTTCAGGATCGCACCATGGTTATATTCCGACCCTGATATTAGCATAAAAATCCAGAAATCCAGTAAAATTAATTACTTGGGAGGTTTTTGTGAGGCTCCTTAGATGCTATAATCGGACGGCATTTAAAAATATTTAGCTTATTGGGCAATAAATTAATGGAAAAATTATCGGTCACTATCATTACCCGGAATGAGGAGAAGAATATTGCAAGATGCCTTGAGAGTATAAAGTGGGCCGATGAGATTGTTGTTCTGGATACAAACAGTACGGATCGTACGGTGGAAATTTGCCGGAAGTTCACCGATCGGGTTTTTTGCGTGGACTGGCATGGGTACGGTAAGCAGAAAAATTTATGTGCGGACCGGACCAGCCATAATTGGGTTCTGAATATTGACTCGGATGAAGAAATCAGCCCGGAAGGTGCTGAAGAAATAAAGGCGGTTTTGCGGAACGGGCCAAAACATCCTGTTTATCAATTTCCGCGCAAAAACTTTTTTGCTCAGCGTTGGGTTCGCCATGGCGGGTGGTACCCGGATCGAATCTCCCGACTGTATGACAAAACGCAGGTGAGTTTTACTGAACCTCAAGTGCACGAAAAACTGGTCCCGGATGAGAATGCGGGTTCCCTGCAAAACCCCATTCGGCATTATTCCTTTTCCGGGATGGAAGACTATATAGAGCGGCAAAATCGCTATTCCACGCTCTATGCCCGTGAGAAAATGAGCCAAGGATTCCGCCCGGGCTGGTCTCATCTGGCGCTACGTCCTCCAGTAGTATTTTTTAAAAATTATATTATTAGACAAGGATTTAGGGATGGTTTCCTAGGGTTATTTCTAGCTATGGCTTTTGCGTTTTATACTTTTTTGAAATATGCCAAGACCAAAAGTATCTGATATTTTTGATTCGGGTTTTCTCCCTCCTTTTCGCGTATTAAGATATGGCAGGGTTGATGGGTTTGGGATAAAATGAATCTGCGTTTAGGTTTCGCCGTTTTCAGGAACTACCCCCAACTCGGCCCCCCTTGCGTTTACCGTTTTACCTTGATGAATCCATCAGGCCAACCCATGAATTCCAGAGGCTTTTTTCTTGAATAAAATGCAATTAATGTTATTAATGACACCGGTCATTTTGTTTTCCCTTACGGTGCACGAATACTCCCACGGCAGGATGGCCTTATTGCTCGGCGATGACACGGCTCAGCGCCTTGGCAGGCTTTCATTCAATCCTCTACGGCACCTGGACATTCTTGGGGTGCTTTTTTTCTATTTTGTTGGGTTTGGCTGGGCGAAACCGGTTCCGGTGGATTGGCGGAACTTTGAAAATCCCCGCAAGGACATGATGTATGTGGCTATGGCGGGGCCCTTGTCTAATGTGGCCATGGCGGTGGTTTGTAGTTTTTTTATCCGATTGATATCGCCTGAGTTTTCTTATTTGTTTATTGTTTTAGCTTATGGCATATGGATCAATGTTGCTTTGGCGATCTTCAATATGCTGCCGATGTACCCTTTGGATGGCTCCAGTGTCCTCAAGGGAGTGGTTTCTCATAAAGTGGCTGAACAACTCACCCACCTTGACCGGTTCGGGGCTTTTCTGATTTTAGGCATTTTTTTGCTGGATCATTTTGCCCACACGGGGATTCTCGGTACTGTTTTAATGTTACCCATTAATTACTCGGTTTTATTCCTGAGTCAGGAAACTTTCCCTATGATTATTGAAGTGTTAAGAGCGAGCTTTGCCTGATTTGGATGGATATTTTCAATGAAAACTAAAAGAATTTTAAGCGGAATGCAGCCTTCTGGAAAACTGCATCTGGGGAACTATTTTGGAGCGCTGAAAAACTGGGTGAGTCTGCAGGATGAGTTTGAATGCTATTTTTTTATCGCGGATTGGCATGCGCTCAGCTCCCTTTATGAAGACCCACACCGTATTAAAGAGTATTCTTTTGAAGTGGCGGTAGACTGGTTGAGCGCTGGGTTGGACCCAGAAAAAAGCACGATGTTTGTCCAGTCGGAAATTCCCGAACACGCCGAACTGCACCTGATTCTATCCATGATGGTTCCTGTGCCCTGGTTGGAGAGGAACCCGACCTACAAGGAAAAGCGGGATGAAATTAAAAATGTGGATATGAGTTCTTACGGGTTTTTGGGCTATCCGGTTCTGCAAACTGCGGATATCGTCTTATATAAAGCAGACTACGTGCCCGTTGGCATAGACCAGGCGCCGCATCTTGAACTATCCCGGGAAATCGTCCGTCGATTTAACAAGCTCTATAAGAAGAAGGTCTTCATCGAACCTGGCGCGAAAATTTCTGATATTCCCAAGTTGAGCGGTGTGGATGGGAGAAAAATGAGCAAAACCTATAACAATGCCATTTTTCTTTCAGATAGTGAAAAGGAGATTAGCAAAAAAGTTCAATCCATGCTTACAGATCCTGCCCGCGCCCGGCGCGAAGATCCAGGTGATCCCGATGTGTGCAACCTGTATCCGTTTCATAAAATCTATTCTCCCAAAACGATGCAGGATGAAATAGACTCCGATTGCAGGACAGCAAAAATAGGCTGTGGAGATTGTAAAAAGATGCTTACACAAACCATGCTTGAAGGCATGAGGCCGATGATGGAAAAAAGGCAGGAGATTCTCACCCGGCCCGATGGGGTGAAAGAGATTCTGCGCGAAGGTACGCTCAAGGCCCATGCCGTAGCCAAGGCTACCTTGGAGCAGGCGAAACAAGCCATGAAGTTGAAGTAGGGATTTTTGTCCTTATGGAAATGAAAGACACACTTAATTTGCCCATCACGGATTTTCCCATGAAGGCCAGCCTGACCCAGCGTGAGCCGGAAATGTTGGCTCATTGGGAAAAGGAAGGGCTTTATAAAAAAATCCGCCAGTCGGCCAAAGGCAAACCCAAATTTGTTTTTCATGATGGGCCGCCTTATGCCAACGGTCATATTCACATGGGCCATGCTTTAAACAAACTCCTGAAGGATTTTATTGTCAAAATCATGAACATGAAAGGGTTTGATTCGGGATTTATACCTGGATGGGATTGCCATGGCTTGCCTATTGAGCACCAGGTGGGCAAAAAGCTTAAAGAAAAAAAACTGAGTCTGGAGAAGTCAGAAATCCGCAAGCAATGCAGGATTTATGCGCAGGAATTTGTCGAGATTCAGAGGGAGGAATTTAAAAGGCTGGGAGTGTTCGCAGATTGGGAGAACCCTTATCTGACGATGAACTACTCCTATGAAGCGACTATTGTGCGGGAGTTTGGAAAGTTTGTCGAAAACGGATTGGTGTATAAAGGTCTGAAACCGGTTCATTGGTGTACTTCCTGCCAGACTGCTTTGGCAGAAGCCGAGGTTGAACATGCCGACCACACTTCGCCATCCATCTATGTCAAGTTCCCGGTGGATTCGGGAATTCCCCAAAGTATGGCAGGGGTGAATCCAGAAAACCTCTATATGGTTATTTGGACTACGACTCCATGGACCCTTCCGGCCAATCTTGCTATCTGCTTGCATCCCGAGTTTACTTATGTTGCGGTTAGTCACGCTGGTGATACTTATATTGTGGCGGAAGATCGCTTATCGACCCTGGTATCGGAATGGGAACTGAAGGATTATAAAATATTAGCATCCTGTAAAGGTGCGGACTGGGAAAACGCAGTTTGCCATCATCCTTTCATAGATCGAGAGTCTAAAGTCATTCTCGGTGAGCACGTTACTCTGGAGCAGGGCACAGGTTGTGTCCACACCGCGCCGGGGCATGGGCAGGACGATTACATCGTTGGGCTAAAATATGGACTGGAGCCTTATAATCCCGTGAATAATGGTGGTGTGTTTGTCTCGGAGGTGGAACATTTTGGTGGAATGTTTATCAGGAAGGCCGATCCGGAGATCATAGAAAAACTCAGGCAGGATGGTTTTTTAATTCTCGATATGAAGATTAAACATTCCTATCCGCATTGCTGGCGCTGCCATCAGCCCATTATTTTCAGGGCAACGAACCAATGGTTCATTTCGATGGACAAAAAAGATTTACGTAAAAATGCCCTGGCAGGTATTGACCGGACCAAGTGGATCCCTCAATGGGGCAGGGAGCGGATTTACAGTATGGTGGAAAACCGGCCTGACTGGTGTGTTTCCCGGCAAAGAGCCTGGGGAGTTCCAATTACTTTGTTTACCTGTAATGCCTGTGGGGAGTTTGTAAATTCCAGCGAATTGTTTGAACGTATTGCCAAAGGGGTGGAAAAGCACGGGGCGGACTTCTGGTTTGACGCTGAAGAACTCCTGCCGCAAGGAACGGTCTGTCAATGTGGAGGGAAAGAATTTTCCAAGGAGAACGATATTCTTGATGTCTGGTTCGATTCCGGCGTCAGCCATGTAGCGGTTATCGAGAGCGACCCGGAACTTCACTGGCCAGCCGATCTCTACCTTGAAGGCAGTGACCAGCATCGGGGATGGTTTCACAGTTCATTGTTGGAATCAATTGGGACAAGAGGCAAAGAGCCTTATAAGGCGGTGTTGACACATGGCTATGTGGTGGATGGGAAGGGTAAGAAAATGTCCAAGTCTGCTGGCAATGTGATCGCTCCTGAAAAAATCATCGACCAGTATGGTGCGGAAATACTCCGCCTTTGGGTCGCCTCGGAAAATTATCGCGAAGACATCCGCATCTCCAATGAGATTTTAAAGCGCTTGACGGAGTCATATAGGAAGATCCGCAATACCTTCCGGTATCTATTGGGAAATCTTAATGACTTCGATTACAAGGAAGACCGGGTGCCTGTTGGTGAAATGTTCGAGTTGGATAGGTATATCCTTTATCGCTTTAATGTTTTGCGGGATAAAATATTAACCGCTTATGAGAACTATGAGTTTCATGTGTTTTATCATTCGTTCTCAAACTTTTGTATTGTTGAATTGAGTGCATTCTATCTGGATATTATCAAAGACAGGCTCTATACCTATCCGGTTAAGTCGCATGGAAGGCGCTCGGGCCAAACTGCCCTGCATATTCTTATGATGGGGATGGTGCGGTTGATGGCACCCATTCTAAGCTTCACCTCTGAAGAGATTTGGTCATACCTTCCCAAAAAAAGCGTGGATGAAGAAAGTGTTCACCTTTCCCAATTTCCGGAACCCGAGAGCGTGGATTTTGATGATGCCTTTGTTGGAAAGTGGGAGTTTCTCGTGGATTTGAAAGGAGAGGTGAGCAAAGCCCTGGAAACGAGTCGAAGAGAAAAGGTGATTGGTCACTCTTTGGACTCTATTGTTAAACTGGAGTTGCCTGCAAAATACAAGAGTATTGTTACAAGTTTTGCCGATGAATTGAAGTATATCTTTATCGTATCCGAAGTGCAGTTGGTCGATAATCTGAGCGCGGAAGAGAATATCTATGAGAGTAATTTCTTGCCTGGGGTAAAAGTTTTTTCGAAAAGGCATCCAGGGAAAAAGTGCGAACGTTGCTGGCATTACTTTGAACCTGATGTCCAAGCAGGCAAGGCCAATGGTGAAATTTGCCTGCGTTGTGAGGATCACCTTCAGGCGGCAGGAGCTTGAGAGGCTTGAGAAATAAATACTTTGTGCTATTTTTCGTATCTGGAGCCTTGATCGTGGTGGATCAATATACCAAGTTCATGGTTTCACTTCATATTCCGCTCAATTATTCGATAAAGGTGGTTGAAGACTTTTTTAACCTGACCCATATTCGAAATTCGGGGGTGGCGTTTGGGTTGTTTGCGGGCCAGCAATCCGAGTACAAAGTTCTGATGTTCATAGCCATATCTACTATTGCGATTATAGCGATCCTGGTAATATTTCACCAGACTCCCAAAGAAAAAAAATTGGTGCAAACCGGGTTGATTTTGATATTTAGCGGGGCGATTGGCAACCTGATCGATAGAACTCTTCACGGTGAAGTGATCGACTTTGTTGATTTTTTCATTAATGGACATCATTTTCCGGCTTTTAATGTTGCCGATTCCTGCATAACTATTGGTGTTGCCTTAATGGTGGCCGACTTGTTTCGTGGGGAGCCACGCCCTGACTCCTCGGCTAATATTCTTTAATCCTGTCTTTTAATTCTCTGTCAATGCCTGCTAAACCTCTAAAAATAGTGATGATTCGTCGAGGAAAAAGCAAAGTCTCAAATATATCCTCGGAGAACCTGATCACCTTCATCAGAAAAAAAGTTCTGCTTGGAACCGATGAGCTTTCTGGTGACGGAAAAAGCTGGATTCGGGTTGACCGGCATTATCAGCTACGTGAATATTTTTTGGATATGGAACCAGGTGAAATGAATCTCCCTCCCGATCTTGAAGGCAATCTTGAAGAATTGGCAGGCCTTCTAAAGGATATTAATGATATTTAAAGATTGAAGTTTGTGCCGATCATATTGTATTCCTTGAATTCAAGAGGGTCGATGGTTTCAGGATATAGGACGTTAACAAAATGTTCGGCCGCTTTCGAAGAACGGTGCATGGTCAAGGCCACTTCATCCTTGAATACCATAATGTGTAAAAATGCATAGGGATTTAATACTTCTTGTTGCGCCATATAGAAAAGGGTTTCTTCCTCATTTTCCTTAACATGGTCAGCCAAAAGCTGAATCGCTTTTTTACAACGGTCAACAGCATGAGGCCGGACCTGGTAGCGAGCTGTCATTAGAATTGGCATAAAGGCTCCTTGGGAAATGGGGGATGATACCTAGATTATAGGACATAAATGAAAAAACCGGCAGAGGACTCTGCCGGATTATAGAGGAATTGTAGATTTACTTTGCGACAACGTTTTCAGCCTGTGGGCCTTTGGGGCCTGTGCCAATTTCAAACTCTACTTCCTGTCCCTGACCCAAAGTTTTGAATCCTTCAGATTGGATTGCGGAGAAATGCACAAATACATCTTCTCCTTCGCTGGTTTGGATGAAGCCATAACCCTTTTGGTTGCTGAACCATTTTACTTTTCCATTTGACATGGTGTGCCCTTTCCCAGAATGATAAGCAATCGTTCTTTAGCATAGTTAAAAATCATGTCAAGACTCAACAAAGATGCAGGTGCTGTCTTTTAAATGACTACTCTGGTGTGCAAGTTTTATGGTCAACTTGGATCTAATATCGTAACTCTAAGTAAATTAATTAATTATTGCTGTATGGAAGGAGATTAAAACGAAGTGGTGCATCCAGAATCCAAAATTATCCTACTTGTTATTCCCCAAAATCGTTTTTGTGATCAGCAATTATTAGATTTAAAATCTGTTTTTGAAGAGATACCGCTGAAAACGGTTATCCTTTCAAAATCGGGAAATGAGGCTGTCGGAGAAATGAAAACACGGTTGATTCCCGATGGGATTTTAGCGGATTGGGATAAAAGATATTTGCCAAATAAAAAATACGATGCTGTTGTGGTGGTGGGAGGGAAGGGTGCTAAAAATTCAATATGGAATGACCCGATTCTTCCGCAAATTTTAACCGATCATTATCGGGCTGGTAAAGTGGTGGGTGCCTTAGGCCTATCAGTAGTTTCTTTGGCTCGGGCTGGATTGCTCGCCCGTCAAGAGGCATCGGCCCCGGCCCACGAAGGTTGTATCCGAGAACTGGAAGAGGCGGGGGCTTTTGTTGTTGAAGAACCCCTTACTTTTTTTAATCAAATTGTTACTGCTGGGGATGATTCCGGCGGGAAATTATTTGGCAAAAAAATCCTGGAACTTTTAGGCTTTGTTTGAATCGCGCTTTATCTGTAGTTTGTGAATGACATATCGATTCCGAAGTCTTTCTCCTTCAGGCTTGCTATGACCGATTGCAGGTCATCTTTATCTTTTCCAGAAATACGAACTTGATCATCTGCTATCTGGGCCTGTATTTTTTTTAAGCCCAGGCCTTTTATGAATTTCATGATTTCCTTTCCCTTATCCTGAGGGATTCCCTGTTGGATAGTAATGACCTGTCGGACGGTATCTCCTGAAGCGGGTTCAACATTTCCATATTCCAACGCTTTAATCGACACTTTTCTTTTGATTAGTTTGCTTTGCAAAATATCGATGACAGATTTAAGTTTGTGTCCATCATCCGCGAGGATGGTGACCTGAGCCTTTTTCAAGTCCAGTTCGACCTGACTTTTACTTCCCTTGAAATCAAACCGCTGCCTGATTTCTAGCATGGTCTGGTTGCAGGCGTTTTGAACCTCTGCCATATCGGTCGTGGAAACAATGTCAAAGGATGAACTTTTAGAGGCCATATTCCATAGTCCTGATTTGATGTTTAAAAAATTAAGATTTCGTTTAAGTAATTCTAAATTACGCCATAAGCAACCATTGCGTCGGCAACCTTTACAAATCCTGCAAGGTTGGCTCCTTTAACATAATCGATGTGATCTTTTTCGGTTCCATAGTCAATGCATTGTTGGTGGATATCATGCATGATAGTTTTCAACCGTTCTTCCAGTTCTTCCCTTTGCCATGCCAGACGAATGCTGTTTTGCGTCATTTCGAGTCCGGATACTGCAACGCCTCCCGCATTGGCGGCTTTTCCCGGCGCGAATATGATTTTAGCCTTAAGTAATGCGCTAACCGCTTCATGAGTGGTGGGCATATTAGCACCTTCGGAGAGGGCCTTGAAACCATTTTTTACCAGATGTTTGGCATCCTCTAATTCAATTTCGTTTTGGGTGGCACAAGGAAATGCCAGGTCACCTTTTAAGGACCAGGGTCTTTTATCCTTATGAAATTTGCATTTGAACTTTTCAGCGTATTCAGAGATTCTTCCTCGGCGGTTGGTTTTTAAATCGATGATGTATTCCAGCTTTTCTTCATTGAGTCCATCGGGATCGTGAATGAACCCCGAAGAGTCGGAAAGGGTTATGACTTTTCCTCCCAACTGCATTATTTTCTGGGCAGCAAATTGGGCGACATTGCCGGAGCCTGAGACCAGACAGGTTTTTCCTTCGATAGAGTCCCCCTGATGCTTCAGCATTTCTTCCATGAAATAGGCACAACCGTAGCCCGTGGCTTCTTTTCGTATCAGGCTTCCTCCGAATTCAAGGGCCTTTCCGGTCAAAGTCCCTGTGAACTCATTTTGCAGACGCTTATATTGGCCAAACATAAAACTGATTTCCCTTGCACCCACCCCAATATCTCCGGCAGGAACATCCACGTTTTCACCGATATGCTTGGAGAGTTCTGTCATGAATGCCTGACAAAAGCGCATGACTTCCCGCTCGGATTTTCCCTTGGGGTTAAAATCCGCCCCGCCTTTTCCGGATCCCATGGGAAGGGTGGTCAGGCTGTTTTTGAATGTTTGCTCAAAACCCAGAAACTTGAGAATACCTAAGTTGACAGAAGGGTGAAAGCGAAGGCCGCCTTTATAAGGTCCAATGGCGTTGTTGAATTGCACACGGTAACCCCGGTTGGTACGGATATGCCCTTCATCATCTTCCCAGCAAACCCGGAAAATGATCGTCCGGTCTGGCTCGGTCATTCGTTCAAAAATTTGATTTTTGATGTACTTGGGGTGTTCATTGATAAAAGGAATAATGCTGGTAGCAACTTCTTCAACGGCCTGATGGAATTCAATTTCCCCGGGATTTCTTTTGACCAAGCCTTGCATGAATTCATTGAGATTCAAAGTATTGCTTCGCGCTAGCATTTTTTTAGCCCTTTCAGTGAAATATAGGAAGACCTTGGAAATAAAAGTGCCCTATAATGATTCAAAGTTTTTTTCTTGCAACTAAAGTCGAAGAATACCTTAACTCAATACAATCTATTACCTTTATATATCATGAATTCTCAAACGCATCCTATTTTAAATGAATTGTCACGACAATTGCCCGAAACCTCTATGACTTATAAATATATTCATGGTCCCGAAAGTTTTGCCGAGGTTAGCATTCAGGCCAAGGAGGAATTTTTATGCCTGAGCGATCTTGAGGCTGATCGAGGCAAGGGACTCTCAGGCAAAACTCAGTTGGCTCAATATGGTTATGAAAACTGGCTGAAGGAGATGGAGGATGATGACAATGACGATGGTGATGACGATCGACTGCGCCTTATAGGTTTCCTCAAGCTAATCATTGAGTTGGCGGAAGAGTTGGCGGAAGAATAGTAAAGCTAGATTTTAGATGGAGGCACTATGAATTATCTTTATACTTCGCTGGCATTTTTTGTGGGGTTCCTGTTGCCCGTACAAGTCGGCATTAATGCGGAACTGGCTCGATTTGTCAACAGCCCGGTGCTGGCGGCATTGATTTCCTTCGCTGTGGGAGCAATATGCCTTTTAGCAAGTGTCGTGTTATTAAGAGTCCCTTTTCCAGCGGTTGGGCCGGTTGCTGCCATGCCTGTCTGGCTATGGACAGGGGGCCTCATAGGTGCTGCGGTAGTTTTGGGTTCCATAATTGCTGGGCCAAAAATTGGAGCGCTCGCTCTGGTCGGGATACTGCTTGCTGGCCAGCTAATCGCTTCGGTCTTGATCGACCATTTTGGATGGCTGGGTTTTCCCGTACAAAAAATGAATGCAGTCCGACTGTTTGGTGTCTTTTTGCTGGTGGGCGGATTCTTTTTGATTCGAAGAAATTAACTTGAATTTTTGAGGCTGAATGAAATGAGCACAACCACTATGTTGGGGTATTTTGCAGGATTTTTAACGACTATTTCTTTTCTGCCACAGGTGATGAAGATATGGAAAAGCAGATCGGCCTCTGACCTTTCTTTGGGGATGTTTTCTGTTTTTAGCGTGGGGGTAATGTGCTGGCTGGTTTATGGGTTTTTACTTCAGGAAACTCCCATGATATTCTGGAATGCGGTCACTTTGGTTTTAGCTTTAACAATTCTGGTCATGAAGATAAAGTTTGACTCATAATTGCAACTGTACGGGCCATGTGCCACTCCTTAAATACTTCTCATTAAAATGATAGGTATTTGAACAGATTTATTCCCGTATAGTAATTTTTAGTGACTGCTTCCAGATTGCGGGCCTTTTCCCCATTGTATGGATGTGATGAGAGCCTTGAAATTCAGGTGGGGGAGGTAATAGGCCGAGTATCTGCCTCCTGCTTCAGAATCCACGGTTGTCCATGTGCGGAGAGAGAAGCCTTCGAGGTCGGTAATCTCTATATCCTTATCATCCTCTTTGACGACTACGAGATACCCTCTTTCCGTTCGGAAATTATTCAGGCCAAACAAGGTCACCGCTGTGCCCTTTGGACCCTTCAGGTTGATGGTGCAATAGTCTAAATAATCGCCGTATCCATATTCAGAAAAATCAGCTCGATCTTTATTCTCAGGAAAGCTTATGAGCTCGGCACAATGACCACAGGGGCCATAATAAAAGAGACCGCGTTTCCATAGATCCAAGTTGGCTTTGCCTGACGCAAAGGAGGTTCCTGGAATTATCAAAACAAAAAAGCAGTATGAAGAGTTTTTTGTAGCTGTTCATAACGTGCCTCCTTGAAGGTTAAAAAAATCCTTCTATAGAAAGTAGTATAAATAATGCGCCTAACCTTACAATTTTGTCAAGAGCCATAGACCGGTCATTGATAGCGATGGTCGGTTTTGGCCTGTAATATCGAGGGTTGGCTATCTAGCTACATCGAAACGGAGGTCAGAATTTACCAGACAGATTTTTTTTAGGGCCATCCCACGTTACAGATTCCTGCATATTCTTATCGTAGGATTCATATTTTATTTCAAACTTTAGATCGCTTGCATATAGGAGAAAGTTCTTCACTTCCTTCTTAATCTTCCCCAAGGCACCACTGGTGCTTAACTTTATTAAACTTATTTCTTTTCCGGAAATGAGAGTGTCTCCCGGTTTTAGCTCATAGTTGTCAAACTCAACTCCCAAAGGCTTCCGTTGGTATGTAACATATTTCCACCCGGTATGATGATTATGTTCTTTGAAAACCCCTTTGAAAGAAACTTTAACTTTAACAATTCTTGCTGGACCTATCCCATCGTTTCTTACCCGGATTCGCATTTTTTCCGGCGATTTAAAGTCATGCTCGAAAACCAGATCGGGCTTTAACGAGGTTTTAATTGCGCGCCGCGTATAAGAAAATGAACTTAGCGCAACAAGCAAAGCCATTGAAGCAATCAGTTCAGCTAAAGAGAGTGAAGTTATTATTTCTGTCATAATAAAAAATCGTCTTTTTAAAATAGCCTATCACATATTATTTGCCTTATCCTTATTTCAAGAATTTTGGCAACAGCTGGCAAATGGGACCCTAAAGCAAAAAGGCACCTACGGGTTAATACCCATAGATGCCTCTTAAAATTGGTAGCGGGGGCCAGATTTGAACTGACGACCTTTGGGTTATGAGCCCAACGAGCTACCAGGCTGCTCCACCCCGCAACGATACTGAATAATTATTGAACTATTACTGATGTGAGACGCGTTGTCAAGCGCAGCGGCCCAACACTGCATCTTCTGGAGAAAAGAAACGAGCCTTGGGGTACTTGCCCAAGCCCAGAGCCCGAATGTTTGAGAACTACAGGTTTGCGTTTTTCCGTTCCGGATTGCGGAAAAGAGAAGTTTCGTTGGTCAGTTCATCAGTGGCCGGAAAAGTTTCATCAGGATGAATTTTCCTCGCTTTTTCCAACAGATCTTCTTCTGTCTCTTTATGCTCCTCATTGGGAATACAACAGTCAACCGGACAAACCTCCTGGCAGGCTTCTTCGCCATGGAACCCTACACACTCGGTACAAAGATCCGCTTCGATTTCATAAAAATCTTCGCCTTCGCTGATCGCCGTGTTAGGACATTCTGGTTCGCATACGCCACAGTTGATACATTCGTCAGTGATAAGTGTCGACATCTTGTTTTTCCTTCTAAGTGGTTAGTGATCTCAAAAGAACTGAATTATATAGTTAACCGCAAAATTACGTTTTGAATTTAAAGAGCAACCATTTTCTACAAGGTGTTCCAAACTATAGTCAATTTCAGGGCAAGTCAAGAATTTTTTTGGAAAACAGCCCGATTTGGAAATGCTCTTGAAAAACCACAGGTTTGCCATTGATCCTAAAAGCTTTATAGGAATCTACCCTGTCTCCTTTATCGGCGCTTTCTGGCGAAAATTAACCCTGTTTCCTCCATTGATTTGATATGATTTCACTATGATTGTCAAAAGAATTCTTATCTATCTCCCCATCGCGCTGGTCCTGTTTCTCCTGCAATCCTTTTTCTGGGTGCCCACTTACGATAAGCAGGCGGTGGGCAACCCGGCCCGGCTGGTCAAATATGTCCAGGGCTCCAGCGGCGATGCGCATCTATTAAACCCGATTTTAAGCGCCGATACCTCCTCCAGTTCCATTAATGAGCTGGTTTTTGACGGACTCATCGACCTCGACCAAAACCTGAAATATCGCCCCCGGCTCGCCAAATCATGGGCTCAATTCGAAGAAGCCACCCTGACACTCAACACATCCACCTTTTTACCCGGAGGCACTATCGCCGACACCGTAGCAGACTGGCCCAACACCCTTCTTGCCGCACTTCAACACAACAAGGCCTGGACCCAAAACCTACGCTCCATCGAAGTCATTCCCGGAAAAATTGTGCAGGGAGAAATTAAACTTCCCCAATCGGACCCAAAAGCTGAGCCGGGCAAAATCCCCTACACCGTGCATCAGCCGCCGCGACTGAAATTCACCTTAGAAAAAATCGATCAGGATTTCTTCACCCCCATCCAACAATGGTTGAGCGAAGACTATTTCAATAAATTTCCTTACGATAAATTCATCCGTGCTGACGAACCGGCCCAGCAGGAAAAATTGCAGTCCCATTACAAAGAAATACTGCCGCTGATCGAACACAACCCTGTCATCGTTTTCGAGCTTAGAAAAGATGTCACCTTTCACGATGGCCACCCGTTCGATTCCGGCGATGTGTTGTTCACCTATAATTCAATCATGAACCCAAAGGGAACCTCGCCACGGAAATCCGATTACGAACCGGTAAAAAATGCCACGGTGCTGGGACCGTATAAGATCCGCTTCACTTACAAACGATTGTTCTCACCCGCTATTGGCTCCTGGGCTATGGGCATCCTGCCTGAACACTTGCTCAATCCGCAAATACTCATCACCGAGGCCAAAGAAAGAGGGCGTGACGTCGAAGCCTTTATTATGCGAGACAGTAATTTCGGTCGCCATCCAATTGGAACCGGACCCTTCAAGTTTGCCGAGTGGAAGTCCGACGAACAGATACGCCTGACCCGCAACGACAACTATTGGGATGGCGCACCCGAATACGAAGAATATGTCATGCGCATCATTCCCGATAGCCTGACGTCCGAGATGGAGTTCTATGCCGGGGCGGTCGATAACTACTCCGTGCAACCGCATCAAGTGGCGAGGTTTTCCAAAGAGGATAAATATCAGAGCTTTTCCAGCCTCGGCTATTTCTATTCCTATATCGGCTATAACCTGCGCAACCCCTTGTTTTCCGACCGCGACGTGCGTGTGGCCCTTGGCATGGCGATAGATATCGACCCGATCATCAAATACATCCTCTACGGCGAAGGTGAAAGGGTGACCGGACCCTACCCGAAAATCACCGACTGGTATGACACCGAAGTAAAACCACTTGCGTACGACCCCGAAGGGGCACTGGCGATCCTCAACAATAAAGGGTGGAAGAAGAATGCAGAGGGATGGTTGGAAAAAGACGGTAAAATCTTCGAGTTCAACCTCATCACCAACAGTGGCAACCCTGTGCGCAAAAACATCCTCACCATCGTGCAGGAAAGCTGGCGTAAGATCGGTATCAAATGCAACACCCAGCTTTTCGAGTGGGCCGTGTTCCTCAAAGATTTTGTGAATGCCCTCAAATACGATGCACTGGTTTTAGGGTGGAGCATGGGCATTGATCCGGATCTGTACCAGATCTGGCATTCGAGCCAGGCGGGACCCCGCCAGTTGAACTTTGTCGGTTATAAGAATGTGGAAGCGGACAGGCTGATCACAAGAATCCGCCGGGAATATGACCGGACTAAGCAAATCACCATGGCGCGGGAGCTTCATCGCATGATCGCTCGCGATCAGCCTTATACATTTCTTTATGTGGCGAAATCCACCCAACTTCTCGACAAAAAGATCGTGATAGTTGAGGCAGAAGAAGGTGGTGAGAAAAGGTATGAAAAGATTTATCCTACCAAAGATGGCCGCATCCGCTACTACTTCAACAAATGGAAAAAACTACCGCAGATACCTACCTTCAGTCCTATGGGTTAGCTCCTCGGCGGAGGGCCGACACTGCATTACCTTCCAAGCAGGCTGAACCCTCAAGCGCAATACTATTATTTTATCTGGGTAGTGTCGCGGGTTAAAGACTAGGGCCATCGAAATTTAAAAGGCCCTGCGCTTTATGGCGTTCAATGTCTTCATCGCTTCGACAACTTTGTATTAGTCTGAATTGAGCCTGGATTCTTTCGTCCCGGCACTTGAACCAATGCTCCAAAGACCCTGAAAGTTCCTCAAAGCCGGTTTTAAGAGATTTCGCTGTCTCTGTAGCTGCTTTAAAGTCTCGGGGATATTTTGCTCTTGTCATGGTCTTAGCCTTCATTTTGAATTAATAACCAATTCGATTCAGCCTTTATCGGCTTTACTTATTTAGTAGAGCAAGAGCCATGCCAAGAAGGGGCTTAGTCGGTAACTCCATATTTCACAAGGGAAAGCTAAAAATGGTGAAGACGTTTGCTTCGTTATTTGCACATTTGTATTTACATTAACGCTGTTGATGTGTGGAAGATTTTTGACTCCGTGGAGGAGGGAAAAAAGCGAGATTCTTCGCTTCTCTCAAAATGACAATATTGACTCCACGCCTAGTGGTGGGTCAATACACTCTCGATGCGTTCGAGGGCCCAGTCGAGTTCTTCTTTGGTGATGGTGAGTGGTGGGGAGAAACGGATGACATGTTTATGCGTCTCTTTGCAGAGGATGCCTTTTTCCATCAGCGCTTCGCAGAACTTCCGCGCACCGCCAGCGGATTTCTTCAGTTCGACCCCGATCAGCAGTCCCATGCCACGCACTTCTTTGACGTAAGGTGAGATAATGTTCCTGAGAGATTCCTTAAGGTAATGCCCCATAAATAGGGATCTTTCAACGAGATTTTCATCTTTTATGACTGCCAATGCTTCGCGTGCCACAGCGCACGCGAGGGGGTTGCCGCCGAAGGTGCTGCCGTGGTCCCCGGGCTCGAAAACGGCCAGGGCCTCCTTGTTAGAGAGCACGGCGGAGACGGGGTAGACTCCACCCGAGAGTGCTTTGCCCACCAGTGTAAGGTCGGACTCGATGCCCTCGTGTTCTTCGGCGAAAAGTTTGCCCGTCCTGCCGAGCCCTGTCTGGATCTCGTCGAGGATGAGCAAAACGTTATTGCGGTCGCAGATTTCGCGTACTTTTTTCAAATAACCGTGGGGTGGGATGATGATGCCGCCTTCACCCTGAATGGGTTCAACCAGAAAGGCTACAGTATTGGGGGTGATGGCCCATTCCAGGGCTTCCGCATCCCCGAAAGGGATGGTGATGAATCCGGGCGCGAAGGGGCCGAACCCGTCCCGGTATTGATGTTCGGAGCTGAAGCCGACGATGGTGGTGGTCCGGCCATGAAAATTATTGGCGCAGACGATGATCTCGACCATGTCGTCGGGGATTTCTTTAATCCTATAGCCCCACTTGCGGGCGGCTTTGAGGGCGGTTTCGACAGACTCTGCGCCGCTGTTCATCGGCAAAACGCTGTGTGAGTTGGTCATCTCGCAGATTTCTATATAGAAGGGACCCAACTGATCGTTACGGAAAGCCCGGGAAACCAGGGTAAGCTTTTTGGCTTGTTCGGTGAGGGCATTCAGGATGCGGGGATGGCAGTGCCCCTGGTTGAGGGCGGAATACGATGCCAGCATATCCATGTATCTTTTACCTTCCACATCCCAGACCCAGACGCCCTGGCCCCGGGCTAATACGACATCAAGGGGTTTATAGTTGTTTGCCCCAAACTCATTTTCGAGGTCGATAAAGCTTTGTGCGCTCGAAAAGGTAGTGGTAGAGTCCATATAAAATCCCCCAATTATTCTGATATTTACTCACTGCTAACTTAGGTCTTAAAAAGCACTTTCGCTAGGTGGGGACGGGTAGTTTTTGACTTATACGGTGTCTCCAAACCGGCACCCTGAGCTAGTCGAAGGGTGAACAACAAGAGGCGAGATGCTTCGACAGGATCAGCATGACAATAAATGGCTTAATAAACCGAAATAACTCTCAGATATGTGGTTGCTCACTGCTACCGGCGGCTCGCTGGTGCCACCTCAAGGGGTGGGGAATAGGGCTTTTATTTTCATGGAGTTTTAGATATAATGTCGGTTTCCGAAACCCATTTATATTGAGAACAAACTATGAGTATTGACGATAAAGAATTAGAAGAATTCATGCCTGAGTTGTCGCTGGAATGGACCGATGAGGCCCAGACCCGCATGAAGAATGTTCCGTTTTTTGTCCGCAAGAGTGTGGTGCGCGGTATCGAGCAGTATGCCAAGGACAAGAGCATCGCGGTGGTGGATGATGGAGTGGTTTCGCGTGCCCGTCAGGAACGCGAAGGCATGGCCATGGAAGCCCTCCGCAAAAAACGAGAAGAACAGCAGAAAGCTAATGGCGGTGAACCACCCGTCCAACGTCAATACGTTAGTTTCACATTTTACAAGCTTGACCCTGCTTTTCGCAGATTGCCTCAGGAAGAGCGCGATAAAGGAGTGAAAGAGTTCGTCGATGTTCTCGAGGAATATGACAACAGTTCAGACATGATTCTACTGTGTTATTCCATGATCGGAATTCGTGGTGATGTCGATATTATGATATGGCGCATCTGCTACAGCATGGAAGAGTTCCAGAAAATGACTACCCGGCTATTGCAGACCGGATTGGGAAAATATTTGAATGTTCCTTACAGCTATCTTTCCATGACCAAGCGATCAATGTATATGGACTTCATCAATCCGGAGCATGAAGAAGACCGTACGCATATCATTCCGGGCAAGGCGAAATATCTTTTCATCTATCCTTTTGTCAAGACGCGCGAGTGGTATTTGCTGACGCAGTTCACCCGTCAGGGGATCATGGACGAGCATATTTATATCGGCAACAAATATCCCTCCGTCAAATTGAACACGACCTACAGTTTTGGCATCGACGACTATGAGTTCGTGGTGGCGTTTGAGTCTGATTCGCCAGACGATTTCCTCGACCTGGTTCAGGAGTTGCGGGAAACGGAAGGAAGCCGGTACGTGAAAGAGGATACCCCCATCTTCACCTGTATCGCCATGTCGATCGAAGATACCCTCAAAAGCCTCGGCTGCTAGCCCCGGCAACCTGCCGTTGGCGTATGGCAATAAAACTCTGTAGATGGCAACGAGTTGTCCTGGCTTAACAATATATTTTCCTGCCCCTGCGGCTAGTAGCTAGGCGCCGAGGAGTTCAGGAGGCTTAGTGAGGGTGGGTTCTTCAGACTCTTCGGTCGGATTGTTTTTCAACATCTTGAGTAGTTGGGCTAGAGTGGACTTTAAGTCTTTGCGATGGACGACGTTATCGATGAGACCGTGGTCCAGTAAAAACTCGGCGGTTTGGAATCCATCGGGGAGTTTCTGTTTGATAGTTTGTTCGATGACACGCGGTCCGGCAAACCCAATCAATGCGCCCGGTTCGGCGAGGATGATATCCCCCAGCATGGAAAAACTGGCAGAGACACCGCCCATGGTGGGGTCTGTCAGGATGGAGATGTAGGGAATTTTCTGCTCGCTCAGTTTGCTGAGAGCCGAAGAAGTTTTAGCCATCTGCATAAGAGAAAAAATGCCCTCCTGCATTCTTGCACCGCCAGAAGAGCTTGCAATAATCAGGGCTGATTTATTTTCCATGGCGCGTTCGATGGCGCGGGTGATTTTTTCTCCCACTACCGAACCCATGCTTCCCCCCATGAAACTGAAGTCGAAGACGCAGAGTTCGATGGGCAGACCCTCTATAGTTCCCGACCCGGTGATCACCGCATCGCTGGACAGACCTTTTTTAGCTGATGACTTGATACGGTCCTTATATTTTTTTGTGTCTCTGAATTTTAACGGATCAGAGGCGGTCAGATTTTGATCGTGTTCTTCAAACGATTCCTGATCTATGAGTTGATGGATTCGTTGCCGGGTTTCCAGGCGAAAATGGTAATCGCAGTGAGGACAGACCTTGAGATTGATTTCCAGTTCGGCAATATAGATCTGCTCTTTGCATTTTTTGCACTCGGCCCAGAGATCTTCGTCCTTGGCGGTTTTTTTTCCGCCGATCCCTGCTTTAATTTTATCTATCCATGACATCTATAAATCCTCACTCCAATCGTTATCGCGAGCGACTTTAAGGAGCGCGGCGATCCAGACTTCTGGATTGCTTCGTCGCTATGGGCTTCTCGCAATGACGGGTTATTCAAAACTTTTTTAGCATTGGGCTGGTCAGTGGTTGTTAACGGGAGGAGGGGAAGTGGATTTCGCCGCCAGTTTTCTATTTGTTAACAACAAGCTAATCGGGCCCATAACGGCGTAGCTGATACCAAGGATGAACAATGCAACCCGCGGTATGGTTGCCAGAACATAAATGAATAAAATTACGAACAGGAAACGGGAAAACACCACCCGTTTTTTAAAGTCAAACTGTTTGAAGGCTGGGTATTTAATATTGCTGACCATGAGAAACGCCAAGGTATAAACCACCATCACCATGATGAACGGATTCATGCGTGTGGCAAACAGGTCTTCAAAAGCAATAACGATAGATGCGATCACCACCGCTGCCGCCGGACTCGGCAAGCCGATGAAATGATGACTGCGAACTTCGGGTTTGGTCACATTGAACCGGGCCAGTCTTAGAGCGGCACAAAGCAGGAACAGGAAAGCTGCCATCCAACCCAACCGGCCAAATGGTTTTAATACCCATGAATAGGCAAGGAAGGCAGGGGCCATTCCAAAAGTGATGATATCCGCCAAAGAATCGTATTGTTCGCCAAATGCGCTGGTGGTTTTAGTCAGTCGGGCGATGCGGCCATCGAGTCCGTCAAAAATCATTCCCACTGCGATGGCCCAGGCGGCGTAATAAAACTGCTCATTCAGCACCGCGACAAAGGCGTAGAACCCACAGAATACATTTCCCGTGGTGAACAAACTGGGGAGGATATGAATGCCTTTTTTCGGTTCCATGCATTTCCTACTTTAAATATCCAATGACGGAGCTTCCACCGCTGACAATATCGCCAACTGTGACTTTAATGTCAGTGCCTTCGGGTACAAAAACATCCATGCGTGAGCCGAAACGGATTAAGCCGTAGCGCTGTCCGCGTTGATACTCATCGCCCTCTTTGGCCCAGCATACAATTCTGCGGGCGATCAATCCGGCGATTTGCTTCACTAAAATTGTAACATGACCATTATTCAATAGGATAGCGCTTTGTTCGTTGTCTAGGGAGGCCTTGTGGCTGGCGGCGTTGAAAAACTTTCCTTTGTTATAGCGATAGGCTTGAATTTTCCCAGCGATGGGTACCCGATTGACATGAACGTTGAACACATTCAGAAAAACACTGATCCGTGTATAGCCGTCTTTCTCAAGCAGCGGGTCTTTTTCTGGCACAATTTCAACGATCCTGCCATCCCCCGGTGAAACGATGGCATTAGGGTCTTCGGGAATAGTCCTTTCAGGGTCACGAAAAAACCAGGTGACGAAGAGGAAGAGTCCACCAAAAAGTCCGGCGGCCCACAACCAGGACAAAGCCCAGAAAACCCCCGTTAAAACAGCGAGGGGAAGGATGAACATGTAACCCTCTTTAGCAATAGGAATGCGCATAGGTTTCTACTGCACCTTCTTGCCAACGAAAGGCATCATTTTCCTGAGCTTTTCTCCGACCTGTTCGATGCGGTGTTCTTTATCCTGCGCCAGACGTGCATTAAATAGTGGACGGTTGGCCAGGTTTTCCAGAATAAATTCTTTGGCGAAGGCTCCGCTCTGAATCTCGCCAAGAATTCGTTTCATTTCCGCACGGGTTTCCTGAGTGATGATGCGGGGTCCGCGGGTCACGTCGCCATAGGCGGCGGTGGTGCTGATGGAATAACGCATATTGCCGATACCACCTTCGTAGATAAGATCGACAATCAGTTTGAGTTCGTGAAGGCATTCAAAATAAGCAAGGTCCGGATTGTATCCGGCATCGACCAGAGTGTCATATCCGGCGCGGATCAACTCGGAGACACCTCCGCACAATACTGCCTGTTCTCCAAACAGGTCGGTTTCGGTTTCTTCCCTGAAATCGGTTTCCAGAACACCTGCACGGGTCCCGCCGATGCTCTTGGCATAAGCGAGGGCTATCTTTCTCGCGTTTTTGGTAACGTTCTGGTGAACCGCCATCAGGCAGGGAACGCCTGCACCCTGCTCAAAGGTTCTCCTGACCAGATGACCAGGACCTTTAGGGGCGATCATGAATACATCGACATCTTTCGGCGGAACAATTTGTCCAAAGTGGATATTGAATCCATGTCCCCAGGCCAGAGCCATGCCCTTTTTTAAGTTAGGCTCGATATCTTTTTCATACATGGCCTTTTGCTTGTCATCGGGAATCAGGATCATTATGATATCGGATTTTTTAGTAGCCTCCGCGACAGTCATGACATTCAGGCCATCCTTTTGGGCTCTCTTCCAGAAAGCGCTACCTTTTCTCAGGCCAACGACCACTTTCATTCCACTATCGTGGAGGTTTCTGGCATGGGCGTGCCCCTGGCTGCCGTAACCAATGATGGCAATGGTTTTCTTCTTTAAGATTTTGATGTCCGCATCTTTATTATAAAAAATCTTAGACAAAACGGTTCTCCTTATCTTGGTGCAAAATTAATTGATCGATTTGTTTCCGCGACCGATAGCAATTCTTCCAGATCGGACGATTTCTTTGATTCCCAAAGGACTCAACATATCCAGAAAGCCAGTCAGTTTTCCTTCGTCGCCGGTGATCTCAATGGTATAGGTGCTGGGGCTCACATCGACAACTTTGGCCCGAAACAGATCCACGATTCTGAGGATCTCTTCCCTGACCCGGACTTCCGCGTTCATCTTGATCAGCAATAATTCCCGATCAACAAAACTTTCCTCGGTCAGGTCAATGACCTTTATAACATCGACGAGTTTGTTAAGTTGTTTGGTGACCTGCTCAATCTTGGCATTATCACCGATGGTAACTATGGTCATGCGGGAAACTGTCGGATCGGAAGTTTCTGCGACATTCAGGCTTTCTATATTGAAACCACGGCTACTGAAAAGACCTGACACGCGAGACAAAACACCGAAACGGTTGTTCAATAACACAGAAATGGTATGCTGCATTTTCTTAAAATCCGGGTTTAAGGTTCACCCTAACCGCTTGTGGGGGGATGGGTTTTTTAAAACCCCTTATACTAGCAAAATCAACGCTTTTTTACTAATAAGAATTGCTTTTCAGGGCAAAAATAGTGGGCCTGCGAGAATACTCATGGAATTTCCCATCAGCGAGGTTTTAGTCAAGGTGAAGAAGGCGGTTCGTGATTTTCGAACACCAAGTGTAACCGTCATCAGCCAGAAAAACGATCCCTTTGCAGTGCTGGTCAGTTGCATCATCAGCCTCAGAACCCGGGATGAGGTCACCGAACTCGCCTCGGCCCGGTTATTTAAATTAGCGAAAAATCCAGCCCAATTGATGAAGCTTTCCAACGCAAAAATAGAAAAGGCCATTTACCCGGCGGCATTTTTCCGTAACAAGTCCAAATCGTTGAAAGAACTTTGTAAAGACCTGGTGGACAATTATGAAGGGAAGGTTCCCGATAAATTGGAAGAGCTTTTAAAGTTGAAAGGCGTGGGGCGGAAAACTGCCAACCTGACTTTGATTCTGGGACATGGCAAACCCGGAATCTGTGTGGACATCCATGTTCACCGCATTTCCAATCGTTGGGGCTATGTCAAAACCAAAACCCCGGACGAAACCGAAATGGTATTGAGAAACAAACTACCCCGGCGCTACTGGAAAGGCTATAACGATTTGCTGGTGACATTTGGCCAGAACATCTGCAAACCGGTTTCGCCGTTTTGCGGGTCCTGCCTCATTGCACAAATCTGTCCCAAGCTGGGTGTTACCACTCGGCGTGGGGCCAGTAGCCGTAATATTCTTCCTTAAACTTCGTGCCCCGCAGGGGTAAATAGCCTTTATTGGCTGGCAAGAGTTGTCTCGGCTTAATAAAACTCACTGTTTTTGAGAAGGATGGTTTGCTCCCCCTTCAAAAAAGAGTCGGGATAATTTAATTTTTTCCTCGGCACACATTTTTTGTTCTAGATCTGTGACAAAAATTTTTGGCGTAGATCTAGATGGTGGTAATTATTGATTTTGGACTGGATATTCTTGGGCTGATTTAGAATGAGTGAAGAATATTAATTTATGACGAGCGGCACTTGTACCTGAGGAAATTATTTTCCTTTTCCCAATTCATTTTGAGCACGCTTAATACATTTCCTAACCTTCAAAATAGCTCTAGTAACACCTGTAAAATCCATAGTTCCACTTGCAGCCTTCCCCTCATACCAGAGTTCAAAGCGAGCCATTTTTCCCTCAAATTGTCTACCGTTTTTCATTTTAAGCCTACTATTTTTAGTTACCTTACCATCAATTTCTAAAAGCCCAATCATACTCCCCGTTTTTGACGCATAGAAACCTTTTCTAATCGGAAATGCGAATTCAGGTCCCGATATTCTAAAACCCGGATTATCATCATTACTTATAATCCCAGAAGAATCACTATAAAAACTTGCTACCTTAGATCCTTCACTCGGCTTCAGACCATAACATTTTACACTTGATTCAGCCCCATCATTTGACCCCACCTCCAAAATTCGTCACCCTTTATAATATTCAAGATATTTCATATAGTAATCTTTGCCGCTTGAATATCGTGCTGGATGTTCTAACTTATCCCCAATCATATATTTAAACAGGAATGGATCGCCCCATTTATTTGGATTTCTTAATAAGGGAGACCGTCGAATAGCCTCTTCTCTCAAGCTCGTCATTTTTTTTCTTGCAGTTCTAGAATACCACCTTACCCCGTGATCTTTATGGTATTCTAAGTTTGTTATTTCATTTTCGATTATTTTAATTTGATTTGGTGACAATAACTCTCCCTTTTTATGCAATTTAATCGCATTTGAAACATTTTCAGGCATATCATAACCCCGCACAGAGTACGCCCCACCACAACTAGAAATAAACCTACTGACAATAACAATATAAATCATTCTCAAAAGAGTCACTTTAATCTTCCCTTATTTAGATGAATGAATAATTTACACCATAATTTTTAAGCTAATAGCTCAAATGATGGGCCTCTATGAGATCTAAGATATTATATTTTTCATAGACCCTGTTAAGATATTGTGTCTCCTTGTCGCTATGTGTTCGGTCTCCTGTTTCTTGACTAGATGCATTTTTAGAAAAACATCCAATAGGTATAATTAGAGTAATAACAATTAAAAACTTTTAAAATGGTTTCATATCTCTAAATTCCCTTTTATGATTTACGCCATTTAGTAAGATTCTTTGCTCTAAAGGCAGACATAATCATTACTGTGCGGTTCATTTACCTTCCTCTAGGCAACTAAAGATCATTTGATCTTGCCGTGGCATCCTTCTCTTCAGCTGTTTTTTTGTTTCTCATTTCATCGGCAAAACGCTCATCCCAAATAGCACTATGTTGAACATCAATTTCTCCGCCACTAGCGCTCGTATCGAAGTAAGAGTCAAAAGTCTCAGATATCTCAATAGAGCTAATATCATTATCCCACTTAGTACCAGATATGCCTTTAGACTTTTTGCCATATTTATGTGAAAGAGCATTATGTACGTCAGAATAATCAGAGATGGAAAAGCTAACATGAATGTTTAACAATCGCTCCTTATAAAAAGAATATTTAACTCCAGACTCAAAACCCGCTATTGAGGTAGAACCCATTGGTAAGCACTCGATTGCATTAAAAGGAACAGAGGAGGCTTTTTTACACTTAATATTACCTCCGAGTTTTTCTGGATATTTCTTATGTAGAGATTTAACGGTTTCGAGAGTCATTCCCACCTTTACTCCCTTTATTCCATATACTTCCTGATTGATTGATACTCTCGTTTGCTCTTCCGCTGTTGATGCTTCACACTTGTAATGAAAGAATTTTCCATCCCATTTAAATTTTTTGTATCCTTGATGTTTTCTCATTTCTTTGACGATGCGTTTACCTACCTCATTACACTTTTCAAGGTCATCATAACCCTTAAATAAGTCATAACCTCTTCTGTAAAAGGAGAGATAATACATATAATTAGAATCTTTAACCATAGCTTCTCTAGTTTTTAAAAACATATCGGCGTTACTTAAATCACTTTCCCTCTGCGTGTACTCAAGATACGCGGGATCTAATGTAACTCTAGGAAGAGCGTCTAATCTTTGTAGTTCCTTCATAGTTCCTTCATAGCTCCTTCTAAAAATGGATCTATGGCAAAAGAGGAAATTGCAGAAAGATGAAAAGCTATAATGCTTAAAAAGATGATTTGACTTATTTGGGTAATCATTAAACGCTCATAATAAGTTGGGTTATTTTCCTTCCCGCCATTCCTATCTCGGCTATCTCAGCCCAGAAAACTTCGAGAAAAAGAATGTGGCTTAATTAGCTGTCCACTAATAACGGGAAGATTATATTATTATCCCTCTTCATCAAACAAGAATAAAAATTGTACATTTAATATGGTCGTAAAAAAATAAAACAGCCATGTATACGAATCATTGGTTTTATCGATTTGTCCATAAACGCCCTCATCCATAAATTCTTTTTCTCTTTCAATTAAAAAGTTCCTAATTCTCTCTCTTAATCGATCAAAGTATATATCATCTAATAATTGAGACTCTTGAAGCATTAACTCCTGTAGAAAATAATCCCCCCTATCTTTAACTTGCTCATTGAATTTATTTTTTTCAGTTCGCATAAATTCTTTTCCTTGGGTAGAGTCACTTTCATAATTTCCCCTCAATCTTCTCCCTAATTCCTGATCAGTTAAATGTATTAATTGTGGCTCGGATGAAAAGTAACCAAAAGGAATTGACTGGTTAGAAAAGCATACGCTGTGATTTTTCTTGTCTGGCAAAGGCCCTATACCGCTCGGCCTTATAGAAATTGAATTTTTGAGTACTGTTCAGCTTAGAAAGTATTTATTAAAATCATTACTTAGGTGAAATACTGGAGCAATATAAAATACATTTTTCTCTCCAGATGTTTCCAGATCCAACAAAAGGCTACGTTGAATTGAAATACTTAAAGGGCGAAGTCCCATTTTGTAATATGGTTTATTTAACCCTGCAAAACATTTCCCTTTTGGTCCTTTTATATAGTCAGAAAGTTTAAATTGAATAAATACAGGCCTCCCCATTTTGGGCTCAATTTTCACATCAAATCCACCCCCCCCCCCCCCCCCCCCCCCCCTCATCTTTTAAGGACGGAAACATTGGGGCACTTGTTAACCCATATTCTTTTTCCAACTCTCTTACTACACCGAACCCATATGAAAATTCAGAAATATCAGGTTTCATTTTAATATATTTTTATTGCAGTTTATTAATAGACTGACAACTGATTACAAATTATTGTAGAAAAAAGCAAAAAGAATTTCCTCTTCTTGAGAGGAGGTAGCCGGAATCAATTTAGCAAATATCGGCAATTTTGAGGACATTATTTGCGGTTGGGTAGTTTTCTCTGTTGCGTAATATATTTTGCAAAGAAAGTTCTTTAAAAGAGATTTAGTTTTTAAACGGCAACTTGTATATGCCCAAAATCTGTTTGACTTTTCGGGGTCTTTTTTACTGTTACCGTGATATTGCGGTCAAGCCGCATAAGCCAATTCATAAGCAGATCAAAAGACATGCTGTCTATGCCCGCACCACTATTTAAGCGGCTTACTTGAGTTTGATGTGTGTCGAGTAATTTGGCGGCTTTTGCTTGCGTTAACTTTCGGTCTTTAATAATTTCTCGAATAGTACGAGCCAGAGTACTTTTGGCCAGTAATTCATCAGAATTTTCTAAGTCTAAATCAGCAAAAACATTGCCGCTACTTTTTGTGATAATTTGGTCTTCATTTTTCATGGTTTTAGCTCCCTTTGTTTTCTTCTTGTGCCTGCCGCAAGCGTTGCCGAATCAAATCAATATCTTCTTTTGGAGTTTTTATGCCTTGTTTTGATTTTTTCTTAAAGCAATGCAATACATAAACAATATCTCCTATATTGGTGGCATAGACAGCCCTGTAGGTATCTTTGTTATAACGCTCAACAAGCTCCATAACGCCAGATAAACCAGTTAAGGACTTGGCTGTGGCTGGTGTTTCACCGCTTTGAACCATATCCAGATCAAAGCCGATTTCCCGCTTTACCTTCCCAGGGAATCGTTTTAAATCCTTTAATGTGCTTCCTATAAATTTTAGTTCGCTTTTTTTATATTCCGGCATTTAATTGTTTTTTAGTTTGCCACTCACAATAATGCGTAATTCCGCATAATTTGTCAATAAATTTATGCGGTTTTTAGCATAAAAAAGGGTGCTCTCTTCCGTAGGCTTTCCGACCAGGATTTTTTCTTTTTCAGGGGTTGGCTGTTTCGGGTTAGAGAAAAAACTCGGCCTCGTTCAGGGGAGAAAATCAAACCCTCCCTCAGCCTCATCGAGCAACAACCTGAATGTAAATCACCCAACCCTTGTGGTGCCCCACCCTAGTTTTCATGCCCGGAACGGGTACTTTGAGGAAGAGGGGGTCAAACCAATTCAAGCCGAGCTAACCTGTTGCCAACCCAATAACGCTATTGCATTTAGCCCCACGCTTAGTGGACGGTCTTTTTTTGTAGGGCAATGAGTTCTTTAATGCCCTTATCGGCGAGTTTGAGAAGGCCCTCCAATTGTTTATCGTCGAAGGGTTCCTGTTCGGCAGTTCCCTGAATTTCGACATATCCTCCAGACCCGGTTTTGACGATATTGAGGTCGACTTCGGCGGTGGAGTCTTCCGAGTAATCCAGGTCGAGCATTTTTTTATTATTGACGATGCCGACACTGATCGCGGCGACATAATCTTTGATCGGCAGTTCGTCGATCAGCTTTTCCCTTTTCAATTTTTTCAAGGCCAGAACGGTTGCCATGAAGGCTCCTGTAATGGAAGCGCAACGGGTGCCGCCATCCGCCTGAATGACATCGCAGTCGAGCCAGATGGTGCGCTCGCCCAGTTTCTCAAGATCGATGACCGTACGCAGTGAGCGGCCGATGAGTCTTTGGATTTCCTGGGTTCTCCCTGACTGTTTGCCACGCGAAGCCTCCCGGGGTGTCCGAGTATTGGTGGAAGATGGGAGCATGGAATATTCCGCAGTGACCCAGCCGCTGTTTTTGCCTCTGAGAAAGGAAGGAACTTTTTCTTCCACAGTGGCGGCACAAATGACTTTGGTGTTTCCCATCTGAATGAGAACAGAGCCCGCCGGGTGCATGATGTAGTTTTTTATGACTTTGATTTTCCTGCATACATTGAAGGCTCTACCTTGATCTCTTGACATGATACTCCCTGAAAAAATAATGATGAGTTTTTGGGGCTAAAAAATGTAAAAAAAGGCTCAAATTAGCAGTTATGAACCGACTTTTCAACCATCACATGCGTTGCCAATCATTGTACAGGAATATTGCTATGTAAACATTCGTTCGGAATGCTGGGTTGCACCAGACGTTCCATGTGTTACTAGCTTGTAACTTATTCAATTATTTGGTACTATTCAAATCATTCCAGACCTTTAAAATTTTCGGATCTTTATCGCAGGCTTATGGACTCCTACTTTGAAAAAGGAATCAGGCTCAAAGGCACTCTATGGGTGAAGGGTGCGGTTCATTTCGATGGGGATTTTGAGGGAGAAATATACTCCTCCAGCCATTTTGTTGTGGGGAAGTCGGGCAAAATCTTAGGCAACATTAAAACCCATGATGTAACCAATATGGGTTTTATTCAAGGGAACCTGTTTGCAGAGAACAAGGTTGCCCTGATGAACGACAGCCGGTTAGCTGGAGATATTTCTACCTACCATTTGGTCATTGATGAAGGTTCCAACTTCGAGGGCCGTTGTAAGATGATCGATGAGGCTCCGAAAACGGTCAAGGAGGAAATGGAAACGTTGGAACGACCTGTTCCCAAAACGGCGAAAGTTTCCAAGGCTTCTAATGATCCGAATGCCTCTGACAGCAAGTCGTTTTTCCCATTGAAAAAGGTCGCCGGAATAGCAGCTGTAGTTCTGGTCATAGCCGGGGTGACCTGGCTTTACCCGAGAGGGGAAAATGAACTGGGGCCTTTGGTTGAAAAAGGCTACGAGCTTGTCGCTGAAAAACGTTATACCGACGCGGAAGCCATCTTTAAAAAAGCCCTGACTATTTCACGAGTCGAGTCCAAAGTGTATGCCGGACTCGGAGATATTTATTTTGAGGACAAACGTTACAACGATGCGCTGGCCCAGTTCCAGAGGGCTATTGATTTAAACCCCGCCAATGAGAAATACCGTGTCAAGCAGGCAAAAACTTATTTCTCCAAGGGACAATTGAAGGAAGCGGTGGAGTCCTATAAACAGGCGGTGGAAATTGATCCCGAGAGTGGAGCCACTTTCTACAACCTGGGCCTTTTATTTCTGGAACAGAAGGAGCTGGAAAAAGCCCGTGAAGCTCTCAATATGAGCGTGGAGTTGGACGCAGATTCCTTTGAACCTCATGAAGCATTGAGTCTGCTTTATTCTCAGGAAAAAGCATATGACAAAGCCGTTGCAGAGATTGCCAAGGCGGTAAAGCTTAAGAATGATAAACCCAGCTTGCACTTAACTTTAGGGAAACTTCTTCTTCAAAGTGGTAAGGAAAATGAGGCGGTGAGGGCTTTCAAAAAAGCGGCAGACTTGTTCCCGCAAAACTTCCCTGCGCAAATTCGTATTGCCGATTGGTATTACACCAAGGGGATGCTTGAAGAGTCTCTTGAAACCTACAAAGTGGCAGAAACTCTTGACTCCGGGAACCCCGTGGTTCAGGCCCGGTTGGGGAAAATTTACGCAGACAGACACCAAAATATAAAAGCCCAGGAAGCGCTGGAAAAGGCTATCAAGCTTAACCCGAAGGACGCCCAAAGCCACTATCAATTAGGAAAACTGGTTTCCAGTGAAGAAAAATGGGGCCGAGCGCAATCTTTATTATCCAATGCCATTGCCCTGAATGCCAGGCACGCTCCTTCCCATCATGAGCTCGGAATTGTATTGTTGGGCAGAGAGCAGGTGGATCTAGCTATAGGCGAATTCAAAAAAGCTTTGGATCTGGAGCCCAAAAACTCAAATTTTATTATGGGGCTGGTTCTGGGGCTGGTTGAGAAAAGGGAACTGGATAATGCGTTGGAGTTACTTCTTCCCGTTTCCAGAAATGAGGTGAATAATCCTAAAATCTTTTTCGCGATCTGCAATGTTTATACGAAGAAAGGTTATTTCACAGTTGCCACCGGGCATTGTGAAAAATCTTTTGAATTGAACAACAGCAATTATGAGACCATGAACCGCTTGGCCTGGTTGTACGCAAAAAAAAGCGTCAAGCTTAATAAGGCTTTTTCACTTTCAAGTCAGACTCTGAAAGCTTTTCCCAATAAGCCCGAATTCATCGACACACTTTCAGAAATTCTTTATGTTCAGGGAAAGCCTAAAAAGGCAGTGGAAAAAATTCAAGAAGCCATTAAAATGGTGCCCAACGATTCTTATTACAAGCAACAATTATGGAAGTTTAAGAATGTAAAGCTGAACCCCCCTGCCTGATCGAGTCTAAAGACTTCCAGTTCCTTTGAGTCCTATATATACAAAATAAACCAGGAGTAAGAGGGCGCCTTTTTGTTTTCCTAATGAATGGTTCCCATACCCTATCATTGCCAGTAAGAGTCCGGTGATGGCGGTGGTGATGATCAAATCCGGTTGGATGGGTTCCTGGATCTGTAAAGGATGGATGGTAGCGGTGAGGCCCAGAACCATCAGGATATTGAAGATATTGCTGCCAAAAATATTGCCGATTGCCATTTCTCCATGGCCTCGTTTTGCGGCGATCAGGGAGGAAACAATTTCGGGGAGGCTGGTTCCTATCGCGACGATGGTGATACCAATGAACCATTCGCTGATTCCCAGGTTACGAGCAATGCTCACGCCACCTACGACCAGCAATTTGGCACCTCCAACCAAAAGCACTACTCCTGCGACGATCAGTAATATTTGAAAGGCGGAGCCTTTCCCCGCAAAAAGATGGGCTTCCTCCTCCGGCTCTTCGGCAAAATCCTCTTTATGGCTGAATGATCTCCATACGTAAACACCTAAGAGACAAACCATAAAAAGCCCTTCATAGCGATTGATTTCCAGATTCCAGGCGAGAACCAGAATAAGAAGGGATGCCAACACCAGTGGAGGGGATTCCCGCTTGAGACGATCGGGTGCGATCGACATGGAGCTAACGAGAGCGGTTAATCCCAGAACGAGGCCAATATTAGCGATATTGCTACCGATGACATTGCCCATAGCCAGTTCGGGGGTACCGCCCAGGGCGGCGAGAAGGGCAACGGCCAGTTCAGGTGCGGAGGTTCCAAACGCGATGACAGTGGCACCGACTATGAAGGGACTGATTTTCAGAGAACGGGCAAGGCGAACACTGCCTGTTACCAGAAAGTTGCCTCCATAATATAAAAGTGCCAGCCCGGCAATGATCTGTATGAGGTCAAGCAATTTAAGCCTTAAGTGAAATACGATAATAAGCGCGATATCATATCACGGGAACAAGAGGGGGGTAACCGGGCAAGGATTCTTTGTGCTGAGAAAACGTTTGTTTGCAAGATAAAGATATTGCACGCTGGCCCTACGCCTAGTGGGTTAGCGGAGGAATGTTTTTGGATATCCTGCCTGGGCCAGTTTTTCCTGGATAAGCCGTGCTTTTTCGCGGCTGGGGAAAACTCCTAGTTGCACCATATAGGTTTTAACAGGTACATTCGCCTTGTGCGATTCGGATAAAAACCCCTTTATGCTCAGGCGATCCTGCACTTTCTGAGCATCTTGAAGGTTTTTGAATTGACCGACTTTAAGACTAAAGGAGTTTTTGCTATTTTTGTAATAGGAAGCGTCGAATCCATTGCGGGTTAGTTCTTTTAACGTACCGTTTCCAGCCTTTTTGCTGGCAAAGCTTCCAACCGTCACGACATGCTGGTTGGATTTTTTCGAGCGCGTCTGAATAGAGGGTGAAAAACTCTTGCCCTTAAGTTGCTTCAACAGCGATTCAGCGTTTTTCCTGACGCCGAACGCGCCGGCCTGAATATAGAATCTTGAGCTCTCACTTTTTGTTACCGAGGGTATTTTTTTAGAACTGGATTTTGGTTTAGCGCTTGTGGATACTTTATTTACCTGAGTTGTTTTTTTTGTTTGCTGAATCTTTGCCGGAGACTTGGTGTTTTTAGCCATTGGTGGGGTACTTTTGGTTTTTGGCGGGGTGAGGAATGGATTGGGTCCCACTATAGGCGTTGCTGGACCTGAAGATTGTGCAATTGGTATATTGGAGCCGCTTGACCCATCTTCTACCACGGGAACCTGTCTGGCCAAACCCTCTTCTGCTGTCTCAGGTTTCTTTACCTGGGTTTCTTTTGCCTGTTCGACCGGAGCAACAGTGGTTTGATGATTGATCTGGAAATAAACCAGTCCTAACAGCCCGATACCGACCATGGAAATAGAAAACATCCGCGAATTTTTTGACTTGATATTTTTTTCCGCTTCCATTTCTGCTTCAATTTCAGCGTCTTCAATGAGGTCATCAATTCGTTTGTTGTATTTATTTATCTCTTCCGGAGGTTGGTTGTTCTCTTCGAAAGGCAATGTTTCCTGCTCTTTAATTTCCAGCATGATCGGGGGCCCCTGTTAAATGGTTTTTTAAATTAAAATAGTTTACTGTTTTAATTATTGGGGACAACTTCAGTTGCGAATGTTAGGATATAAAAAAACAGGGAGTGTTTGACCCTGTCCACCTCATATATTGAAAAATATATCTGATAAGTCCTTAATTGTCAATAAGATAAGGAAGAGTCCGCCATGGACCTGTCGGTCGATTTAGGCAGTTTGCGTTTGAATAATCCGGTCATTGCGGCTTCCGGGACCTTTGGCTATGGTTTGGAGTATCGTTCGCTCGTGGATTTGAATGCTCTGGGTGGGTTTTCCACAAAGGGGCTTTCTTTGAAACCGAAAACCGGCAACCCCGTACCGAGAGTGATTGAAACCTCTTCCGGCATGCTCAATGCAATCGGATTGGAGAACGTCGGACTGGAGGTTTTTTTATCCGAGAAGCTCCCGCAACTGGAAAATTTAAACACCCGCATTATTGTTAATTTTTTCGGCGACACTACCCATGAATATGTAGAGATGGCCCAGGCTTTATCGGGGGTAGAACGGTTGGATGCCTTGGAGATGAATGTTTCCTGTCCCAATGTCGAGAAGGGAGGCTTGCAATTCAGTTCCGACCCGGAAGTTTTGGGAGAAGTGGTTTCTTCTGTTCGAAAAGTGACGGGAAAGTTTTTGATTGTCAAATTGTCTCCCAACGTTACAGATATCACCTTGTTGGCCAAGGCCGCAGAAAGTGCTGGTGCCGATGCCTTATCGGTGTGCAACACTTTTGTGGGAATGTCGATTGATTTGAAAACCAGAAAGCCCCACTTGGCCAACAGAACGGGGGGGCTTTCGGGACCTGCCATCAAACCCATGGCCTTAAACCTGGTGTATCAGACGGTGCGGGCGGTGAAAATTCCTGTTATTGGGATTGGCGGAATAACGAGCGGTGAAGATGCGGTGGAGTTTTTGTTGGCGGGGGCCAAAGCCGTCCAGATAGGAACTGCCAACTTTATCGATCCGGCCTCCACCCTTCACGTGATTGAAGGAATCCGCCGATATTGTTCGTCGAATGGGGTAAAAAATCTTTCAGAATTCAAAATGGACTGATTATCCGTTGAGATAAACCCGAGGTACTCGTTTGCCGACATTGCAGAGAATTTCGTAAGGGATGGTATTTCCCTTCGCTGCAAGTTCCTCTACAGATATCATCTGGTCTTCCTGTTTGCCAAACAGAACGACTTCATCTCCTGCCTGAACATCCGCAATCCCAGTAACATCGATGAGCGTCATATCCATGCAAATATTCCCAATTTGTGGCGCACGTTTTCCACGGATAAGGACTTCCATTTTGTTTGACAGGTTGCGGTGGAGTCCGTCTGCATAACCGATGGGCAGGGTGGCGATAAGGCTATTTTTTTGGGTCGTGAAACTTCCTGAATAGCTGACGTGTTGGCCTTTAGCAATCGACTTGACCAGAATTATTTGGCTTTTCCATTGCATGACTGGCTGAAACGGAGTCAGTTTTTTTTCCTGGTCGAGGACCGCCTGCAGGGACGGAGAGGGTAGAGTGCCATAAAGGATGAGTCCCGGGCGGACCATATTGAAACGGCTTTTGGGAAACTTGAACAAGGCGGAGGTGTTGGCGCAATGGAGCAACGGTGCGGACACACCTCGCTTTTGCGCAATAGTAAGGGCGGTTTGAAATTTTTCGAGCTGTGCCTGAGTGATGGAAAGGTCTTCATTATCGGCAGAGGAAAAATGGGTGGAGATGCCTTCAATTTTCAGGTTTGGTAAGTTGCAAATTTGATCCAGAAGTCCGGGTAAATTTTCTGGAGAGACTCCCAGACGGTTCATTCCGGTGTCCACCTTGATGTGAACCGATACTGTTTTGTCCTGTTTTCTGGCTTCTTTTGAAAGAGCCTGGGCCAGGGGCTGAGTGCAAAGTATGGTGGCAAGGTCGTGACGGACTAAATCTTCCGCCTCATCGGGAAAAATACTACCCAGTATCAGGATAGGGGCATCGAGGCCACTTTCCCTGAACTCGAGGCCTTCTTCAATCACCCCGGCTCCGAGATAGTCTGCGCCGCTGTCAACCGCGATCCGCGCACAAGGTATGGCGCCATGACCGTAGGCATCGGCTTTGACAACCGCCATGATACGGATTTGAGGGTCTAGATAGTTTCTCAGGTTTTGAAAATTGTGCCGAAAGGCCTGCAGATCAATTTCAGCGCGAGTCGCGCGATGGTGTGCCATGAATAGGTGTTATCAGAATGCAATACTGGGTTATTATTCGGTTAAGGGGCTGGTGAAACATTAATGCGACCGCCGAAGGCGTAGAGCTTGTTCCCACCGGGCGGGGCCCGGTTACTCTTTTCGTGACCGTCCCGTGCTGGACAATCGACCGCTCTTTTTCACCGCTGGCCCAGAGGTGCGGATAGCCCGGCAACACATGTTTTCCTCATCCTTTGCTTTTTTCTTCACCTGATAGGCCCGGTCGCTGTAAAAATTATAGACCATGGCGTTGGTTCCATGTTCTTCCTGGCACCAGTAAGTGGAGCCGCAGCCTTCAGGGAATTTATAGTCGAGGTGAACAATGTCACCATTGAAATCGGTATTCTTGCATTCATGATCATACAGGTTTCTGCATTCCTGGCTTTTAGGCAGTCTCCAGTCATCGAAGCCGGCAAATTTTTGTTCGTTGAGCCAGCCAATATAATTGTTGGCACCTTTCCAGGAGCACCACTTGTTGCGCATTTGATAGCTGTCTTCCTTGGTCCAGGTCAAGTTATACTTGGTGTCGATCAGGGTGCCATTATCGTTGTCTTTAAATCGGTCTTCTTCTGACATAAGCCTCTAAAAAATAGTTAAGGTTGGAGATATTGCTATTTGCCTGTGGAGGCACTCCGCCTATAATATCAGGGTTGTAAAATGTGTAAATAAAAAAGCGGAACGACTTTGCAGATAGTGGGGCCTTTCTGGTGTCCTTTGTGTAAAGATCGGTTCTTAATGTGAAACGCAGTTCAATATTTTAATTTAGGAATGTTATGCCAAAAATAGAAATTCAGAGCTTTTTTTATGACTTGATTCATTGTAAGAACAAAATCCTCAGTGTTTTTGAGAAATGGGATAAGAAATATGAAGAAGACGAGCGGGGTTCTCTGGTGGCGGGAATGCGCGAATGCAAGGATGCAGAATTGATAACTTTATTGGTCAATATCCAGAAGCTGGCAACGGGTTATGAACAAATCTTGGCACTGGTAAATGAGGCCGAGCAGGCTCAGGTGGATGAAGCCTTTGTGGAGGATGATCCTGATGACGAGGATTTTTAATTGATATTCAGCGGGATCCCGGTTTCAGGGTCTAGAATCATCCTGGTCAGCGAGCGATTGCTGCCCACCCAGAGGGAATGGTCGGAGGCCGCTTCAATACTGAATATAAATTTTGATTTTAATCCGTTGATCGCTGAAAAATTTTGAAAGGTTTTTCCGTTAAACCGGCTCAAACCGTCATTGGTGCCGATCCATAGTCCTCCTGACCCGTCTGCTTCCAATGAAAGGATGAAGTTTCCCGGCAGTCCATCCTTCGCGGTGAAATTGCGAAATGTTAAGGTATCGGTATCCAGCAGGCTCAAGCCTCCGCCCCAGGTTCCGATCCACAAGCGGTTTTTCTGGTCGAGTAACATGGAAACCACGTAGTTGGGTCGATAGTCGGAACCTTGCAAATTGGGAATGGAAGGCGAGGCTGAATGATGCTGGCCCTGAAAGAGCGACATGGTGCCCTGGTTTTCTTCCTGTTCGTGAGGGGCTCCGAGTCCGTTCTTGTGGTTGTAGGATTTCCATTTCCCGTTGTGCAGGGAAGAAATACCGGATTCGGTGCCGAACCAGACTTTTCCAGACGGTTCAATTTCGATGGCATAGACCCAGTTATCGATCAGACCACCCTCGGTATTTTCTACCGTAAAACTTTCCCAGTTCTTTCTTGATGCGGGGTTCCCGGTCACCCGGTTCACGCCGCTCCAAGTTGCGAGCCACAGGGATTTTTTATCGAATTCAATATCGTAGACAAAAGCATCGTTCAACCCTTCGGGGGTGTTGTAATGGTTCCATTCCTTTCCATCAAAATGGCTGAGTCCGCCGCCGTAGGGTTCCGACCCAGGGCCGTTTTTCGGAATCAAAACTAATGGCGAAAATTCCATTGCTGAGTAAATGGTTCTGATTGTCATAGACTTCATAGTTCTCGCTGGTGCCGGTGTCATAGCGGATGACCCCTAGCCCGGTTCCCATCCATAGATGCCGCCCATGAGAGGTCAGCACTTTAATATTTCTGGTATTGAGGGAGAAGGTTTGTGTTTTCAGGATATGGGGATAGGGCATCGCTGAAGTTTTTTCGGACACAGGGAAAACGTTGGTAGTATCTACCGGGATAAAGCTCGCACCTGCGATGAAAATGAATATAATGGTTTTTATTTTACTCATGAGCTTGAGAGGTTGCACGGTGAGGTGTTTTCGGTTTGGTTACTATACCCCAGCTGTTTTTATATTGCTTTCGTTTTTTGTTACGGGATGCGGGTCCTGCGACTGTGAAAACAAGGAGGGGCCTTTATCTCCGATAAAAGTTTCCGAGAGGGATCAAAAAGAAATGGTTCTGGTTCCTTCCGGTGAATTTATCATGGGAACGAACAAGGTTGATACGGAGGGTACACATAAAAAAATTGGCGCGGTTAAACCTCTTTATCTCGATCAGCACCCGGAGAGGAAACTGTTTCTCGGTCCGTTTTATATGGACCGTTATGAAGTGACCAATGAGGAGTATCAAAGATTTCTAAAAGCCACCCAGTTCACCGATCGGCCTGCCCATTGGGTGGACGGAGTTTTTCCTGAAGAGCAGGCTTCACACCCTGTCACCCAGGTCACATGGTGGGAGGGTTGGTCCTATTGCATGTGGGCGGGAAAACAGCTTCCTACCGAAGCGCAATGGGAAAAGTCAGCACGAGGTACGAACGGCCTGCCGTATCCATGGGGGAAGGAGTTTGTTAAAGGCAAGGCGAATCTAGGCATTGATGGAGACCGCAAAACAGCACCGGTCACCGCCTGGCCCGAAGATGTTAGCCCTTACAAAATTTATGGCTTGTCCGGCAATGTTATGGAATGGACTCAGGACTGGTACCTTCCTTACCCGGGAAATTCCAAATCGGACCCCAGGTTTGGCAGAGAACTGAAAGTGTTAAGGGGAAACGGGTTCCAGAAAGCCGGGCATTATTTTTTGCCTGCTTACCGCTATGCGTTCGCCCGCACCGAGGCCAACCCTAATGATTTTTTTGAGAATGTCGGATTCCGGTGCGCGTCTGAAATTATATCGGAAAAAGGTGACCACTGAGAATTTCGGGATCAAATAGGTATCAATGCCCGGAAAGTATCAGCTGGATTAGTAACGAAAAGTGTTTATAGATTTAGCCATTTTCGATACTCCAGTGAAATATAACGCCTGCCATAACCAGAAGTTAAAGGCAGAGTGTAGCGTGGTAAAATTCCAGTGCAACGATTTGTTATACGTTTTGGTCAGAAAATCTCTCTTTCATTACATCAGAGGCGCTTTGTTCTACTCCCCAACGACCCACATTTTACCTTTTTGTATATATCACAGTTCATTTGTTTGCCCCAATTTCAATCAACACGACTTAAAATATATTCCAGCATTTGATCATAGTCTAATTCTTGCCCCTCGCTTTTTGTCCACCCGCCAAAAATAAAACTGTGAACAGAGTTGTTAGATTGAAATCTAATAATTCTTGCTACGCCGTGAATTTTTCCAGTCATCCCAGCTTCTGGGCACTTTATGCCACTGGATGATTGAGGTTTTTGAAAACCAGTTGAGGTAATGACAAGTGTAAGCGAAGGCGATGAATTGGGTTTAGATTGTACCTATGTAAGTCAATTTTAGTTAATGATGTTACCAGATATCAATTGCCCATACTGACAGAATTAGCTTCGCTTCCTAAGTAAAATACCTGAAACTCCTTAGCGTTAATGTTATAAGGGGTTTGAGTCGCAAAGATATGGCCCGGCTTTGATTTAATGTTATATATTATGATTCTATACTTAACTAGCTAAAATATATAGATAATTATGGGTTCTATTTTAAATTTCAGGGTAGCGACTGTTTTGTTTTTAGGGTTTTCCTCGGGTCTGCCGTTGGCGTTATCAGGCGGAACTTTGCAGGCTTGGTTGACGGTGGAAGGGGTCGATATTGAGACTATTGGCCTGTTCACTTTAGTGGGTTTGCCGTATACCTTGAAGTTTCTCTGGTCCCCATTGCTTGACCGATTTACGGTTCCTTTATTCGGACGAAGACGCGGTTGGATTTGGGTTTTTCAAGCCCTATTGCTTATTTTGATTTTTGCCATGAGCATGGTGTCTCCTGTCAAGGCACCTTGGGTCCTTGCATTTCTTGCCCTTGGTTTGGCTTTTGCTTCGTCCTCCCAGGATATTGTCGTAGATGCTTACCGAACAGAAGTGCTGAGGGAAAAGGAACGGGGATTGGGGGCAGCAGTTTCGGTAACGGGTTACCGGATTGCGATGCTGGTTTCGGGGGCGCTGGCTTTGATTCTGTCCGAGGTTTTAGGATGGCGTACAACGTATATGATTATGGCCGGGCTGATGTTTGTGGGTATGGTGGCGGCCTGGCTGGGCCCCGAACCGGAAGACCCTGGAACTCCACCCAAGACAATGAGGGAAGCTGTTAGGGATCCTTTACTCGAATTCTTTTCCCGGGATGGTGCCTGGCTGATGCTGGCCCTGATCGTTCTCTATAAGCTGGGAGATGCTTTTGCGGGAAGCCTGACCACAAGTTTTTTGATCCGTGGCGTAGGATTTTCTGTCGGTGAAGTGGGTGCCATCAACAAGGGGATGGGGCTCGCGGCAACAATAGTGGGGGCACTGTTTGGGGGGGCGCTCATGGCTCGCCTGGGTCTTTATCGTTCTCTTTTAATTTTTGGAATTTTACAGGCCGTCTCTAATTTGTCGTTCATGGTTCTGGCCATGGTGGGGAAGAATTATGCCATGCTGGTCTTCACCATTGCCTTTGAAAACCTGGCAGGCGGGATGGGAACCGCAGCCTTCGTGGCCTTCCTGATGACATTATGTCACCATAACTTTACTGCAACGCAATTTGCCCTGTTATCGGCTTTAGCTTCTCTTGGTCGGGTGTATGTCGGGCCCGTTTCGGGGAGCCTGGTGGCTGAGTTTGGCTGGCTGCTGTTTTTCCTGGTGACCTTTTTAGCCGCTTTACCGGGGTTGGTACTTTTATGGAAGATGCGTGAAAAAATCCAAGCTCTGGAAAAGGGAAACGGCCTTCAAGGTAAGGCTGTTTTGTGATGACAGAATTCATTTACCTGCATGGATTTGCATCGGGACCGGGTTCTCAAAAGGCCTGTGTGTTCAAAGACCGTTTCAAGAAAGCCCGGCTTCCCCTGACAATTCCAGATCTGCAACAGGGCGATTTTGAAAACCTGACCCTAACCAAACAGGTTTCACTAGTTCAAGGTATTATTGATGGAAAACCCGGTACACGCTTTGCTCTGATAGGGAGTAGTATGGGGGCCTATATTGCGGCACTGATTGCAGAAACCCGAAAAGAAATAAAAGCCCTCTACCTGATGGCCCCTGGTTTCAATTTCCTCAATCGCTGGATGGAAAACATGGGCTGGGATAAGAACCACCTTGATTCGATTCAAGACTTGATCCCGGTATTTCATTATAGTTACAATGCCGAGGTAAATCTAAGGACCGATTTATTTCGAGACGCAATGAACTGGGATTCTTTGCCGTTAACCCGCAATATTCCTATCCGTTTGATTCATGGACTTCATGATGAAACAGTTAGTATTCAGGAATCCAGAGATTTCTCCAGATCGCGGCCCTGGTGTCAATTAAAAGAGCTGGATTCTGACCATGGTCTTTTGTCATGCATTGATTGGATTGTTGAGGACTGCCTGGAATTTTTTCGGTTGAAGAATTTAATAGACGACAAAAGTAGTCCAGGTCGAACCATGCCGACTATTAGTGAAAGCGGCCCGACTTCTTAGCGATATATATAGACTTTTAAATCAGGAAAAAAGATGGCACACCGAAAAACCGTTCGTGGTGTAGGTTATCGCTTTGAAAAGTGTGACTGATCACTGTTGTCGTTAGGCATTCCTGGTTTGGCACCGACTCATCCTGCCTTAAAGCCTTCCTCAGATTCCCTTTTCAATTAACATTTCCGTAACGAAAAGTGACGGGACTGTAACATCTTCTTGATTTTTCGGTAACACGATATCCCTATGATGATTTTAGGTTGCTAATGCGAGCCATTATCGCTTTACGATCTTTCAACCAGGCAGGACCATCTTTACGGGAGATTGTTTACCATGAGTAGTCAAATTGAGAAGCAGAAAACCACCGGAAAGCGATTGAGGGCATGGAGGAAATCCGTCCCATTAAAACTGATGGAATTGTCTCGTTTGATCAAGGTTTCACAGGGTTCGCTTTCTGATTTGGAAAATGATAAATCTTTGCCCTCGGCGACCACCTTGGTGAATTTGTCCATCTATACTGATTTAAATATTTATTGGTTGTTAAATGGTGAAGGTCCGGTGAACAGGAAACTGGTCCCTTGAGTCGACAAATCAACACAACAGTCGGATCTTTATGAAGACTTTATGTTTATGATGCAGGATAGGAAATTAAAAGGGGTGGTAGAAAAGGTGATTGCGATTCACAGGGAAGGGGATGCCAAGAAAAAGGCCCAGATCCAAGGGTTTCTCTCTGCGTTGAGCTGAAAAAGGACTAAAGTCCGGGATTCAGCATTTCTTCAAACATTGCGTTATCCAGAAACATATCCAGATCGGTGTATTCATCAGAAATCATTTTCGGGCGTCCTTCAGCCGAATCATCTATTTTTTTAAGTCCGGCGGATAGCATTCGATCCCTCATTTCTGTAACTCTTCGGGTTTCCTGTTCCTCCAAATTTTTCTTTATCGTCTGAAACTCTTTGACCTTGCTGGCGATATTTTCCCGCATCACCGCTCTCTTTTGCGACAGAATTTCCTCTATACGGTTTCTCTGTTTTTCCACAAGGAACCCAGCCACAATATCTTCAATTTTCCTTTGTTTTTGGTAGCCCTTCAACAGGGTTTTTATGATTTTCTGTTTTTTAAATTTAGTGAGGGTGATGTCGTGGAGAAAAGCCCGCTTGAGCACAGCTCTTTCAGCGCGGGGCTTGCCCCAGCGGTATTCATTCTCTTCATCAACCTTTATGGTCATGACCCAGTTTTTAACTCTAAGAATAGAATAGGCGCCAATAGAGGGATACCCATGAAAACTATAGTTGGCCTTCAATTCACTTACAGCGAGATCCATGATTTCCGGGGTCATGTTGAGTCCATTTCCCAAATCAATATAAGTATTTATATCATAAGGGTCGATGAGGGTATTGCCTACAACCCGGATTTTTTTACAAAGGGCCTGGAGTTTTCAGCTACAGATATTTCCGGCACCATCAGAAAAAGACCCGACAAAAAAAGTGCTAACAACAAATAGCCTTGGGAATGGAAAGCGCGGTTTGATTTCATAACTGTTTTTCCAAAAATACTTCGATAGATTTGAACGAAGGGGTTTTCGATTGAGGGTCAGATTGGCGCGGTACCAGAATGTTGCTTTCAGGATAGTACATCATAATGTTTCCCGGTTTGATGGGATAAGCCAGTAATTTTTGCCCGGTCATAATCCCTGTATCATTTTTTACTGTTACCGAGTCGCCTTGGTTCAATCCAATTCTTTTTATGTCCTCTTCGTTCATTAAAACAACATTGCGGGACGAGACTCCACGATATCGGTCTTCTGTCTCATAAACCACGGTGTTGAATTGTCCTTCTGAGCGAACGGTCATTAAAATAAAGCTGTTTTCCTTACTTTCCTCGTTTCCCCTGACGGCAGGAATAGGGCAGACTTTAAAACAGGCTTTGCCATCAGGCAGAGGAAACTTCGGAGTATGGAGGATTCTTCCATTAATATGGAATTCCTTTCCTGTCTGGTCAATATTTTTCAAGGGTTCGAAGCCTGGAACGACGGCGCTGATGACTTCCCGGATGTTCCCCGTTTTGCTTAAAGATTGCCACGGCAGCGGGGAATCTCCCAGAACCCGCCGAGCTATTTCCGCTATTATTTTCACCTCGCTCCTGGGTCCCGAATAACGATTTAGGCCTCCGTCACTGAGCCTTATATAACTAAACATACTTTCTTGTGTTGTCGGTTCCGGTTCTTCATCTCTGGCCAGGACGGGAAGAATGAGACTGGTTCGGCCGCACCCGAGAAAATGCCCCTGATTCAAGGTGGTATTAAGAAAAAGACTGAAACCAATTTTGGCAAGAGCCGTCTGGGCGAACTGGGAATCCGGATTGGAACCATACAAATTGCCTCCCAGACACCAGGCAAAATCAAATTCTCTGTTGTTGGCGGCTTCCAAACACGCCAGGGTGTCGAGACCCGGCTCTGTGGGCAGGGTCACCGGATACCTGGATTCCAGGTTGTCCAGCACGGCCTGTTTTAGCTGCGGAGTAAAACCTATAGAGCCAATTCCCTGCACATTGCTGTGCCCCCTCAAGGGCAGGAGTCCGGCATGTTTTTTGCCCACCATTCCCCGCATGAGTGCGAGGTTGACGATAGCCTGGACATTGTTCACTCCAAATGCATGGTGGGTGATTCCCATTGCCCAGGTAAACACGGTGTTTTCGCTTTTGGAATAAATATCGGCAGTTTTTTCTATGTCTTCACGTGAAATTCCACAAGCGGACTCCAAAGTCTCCCATGATTCTGTTTTGAGTTCCTCTTCAACTGCGGCAAAGCCTCGCGTATGGCTGCTGATAAAGTTTTGGTCCAGTGATCCGGGATTCAACTCCAGCAGAGCTTTAGCAATGCCCTTGAAAAGCGCTATGTCTCCGCCTATATGGGGTTGCAGGTAGAGGCTGGCAATTTCTGAACCGAACAACAGGCTCCGTATATCTGACGGGACACTGAAATTTTCCAGTCCGCGTTCTCTAGCCGGGTTGACCACGATCACTTGTCCGCCACGTCGGCGAACATCCATGAGAATACGCATGAAGCGCGGGTGGTTGGAGGCGGGGTTGGCTCCAATCAGAAAAATCAGGTCGGCGTGATCAAGATCGTCAAGCTCAACGGTAGCGGTGCTGGTTCCAAGACTTTGGTTAAGTCCAACCCCCGAAGCTTGATGGCAATAGTACGAGCAGTTATTAATGTTGTTGGTACCATAGAGTCTGGCAAAAAGTTGCAGGAGAAAACCCGCTTCATTGGAGGAACGCCCGCTGGCATAAAAGAATGACCGATCGGCGGATGTTTCCTTGAGTTTATCGACCACCCGGTCAAAGGCTTCCGACCAGGTTATGGAACGGTATTGGTAATCGTCAGCTTCACAGAGAACGGGTTGGGTCAAACGTCCGCTCAATTCCAGTTCGCGGGGAGACCATTTCGAAAGGGTGACTATATCGTGTTGATTGAAAAAATCTTCCGGCACGGCCCCTTGCATGTCCGAGGCCTGGGCCATGAAAGACTTGTTGCACACAGCGGGAAAGTGGCCCTTTTCATCACGCATCCCGCCTTTTTGTCCACCCATTCCTAACGCACAACTTTTGCAGTTATTGCGGGAAGATAGCGCCTTAAGCATGGGCCACAATCCGCCGGCCCGAAGCGCCATTTTAAGCGAATAGCGAATGGTGCCCCAGCCACCTGCACTGCGGGGTAATTTAACCCTCATGGCTTCTGCTCCGTGGTGGGTTCAGGTTCCCAGGGAGTTTTGCGGAACCCAGCCTTTTTGTTCATCGTTGAGACGAATTTCCAGCCAGTTGTCATGTTTGCCGGTGACGGTAACCAAGGCACCTTCGTGTAACTGAAATAGAGTAACCGCATCTCCAGCGCGCCCGGACTTCACTTCGACATTTTCAGCCAGAACCACTCCCAGTTTCAAATCGGATTCATTCTTAATTTTAACTCCAATTGAAACAAATGACAGGAAAAGAAAACATAGCAGGGCGTTGCGAACGACTTTCAGGAAAGGAAAATACATCCACAGGGCCAGGTTGACCCAAAAAATGATATTCAAGCCTATGGTAAAAACAACCAGTTCGTGAAAATTTAAATCGTGGACCCAGAACAGCAGGACATTCAGCGTTCCGGGAGGCGGGAGCTCTATTTTGTCCCGGGTTTGTTGAATGGCAAATTTTAAATTGGCTTCCAGGTTTTCATCTCGCGGAATCCATTTTAGGGCACGGACATAATTTAAAACCGCAGGCCCTGTTTTTCCCATCCTGATATAAGCATTCCCCAGGTTGTAATACAGATATCCATTCTGCACCCCTTTATCGATTAAAGATTCGTAAGCCTGGGCAGACTCGGCATAATGCTTTTCAGCGTACAAGCCGTTGGCGCGAACGATCTCATTTAAATAGTCAGAGGCTTCTGTCGGCAGGCTGGTAGAGAGCGTCAGCACAAGAAATAAAAAGAACGCTAAAGCGTGTTTCATGATTGCTTCTCCAACACTTTGATCATCTTTTCAGATTCGCCGAGTAGTTCCTTTGTGCTGCCACGGGTCATGGGGGCATATTGCAGGGTCTCGCATTTTTCAAGAAGCCTTCGCGTGCCTTCAGCCTGCCCGGGTTCGTAATGCGATTCTTTCAGGCGAGCCTCCACTTCCTCAGCGGTGATGGCTTTGCCCTGCAGGTTCAACTTGTCGCCGATGTATTCCCGCAGAATTTCTGATAGCTCGCGGGCAAATTCTTTGGGAGCGGAAAGATCGGAATGCTCCGATATTTGTTTTAAGCGCTGGCTGGCGTTTTTATAGGCATTGCGACGCCGATAAAAAGCCATGTCATACTTCATCCGATTCTGTCGTTTTATCAAGAACGCTGAAATGATGAAAAGAACCACCGGCGACCCAAAACCGGCTGCAATGAATGCGGAAGAGTAAGAACCGTTATTTTGAAATTTATCCAGTTCGGTGTAGATGGGCAAGATATCTGTGCCAAGAGTTTCAATTTCAGGTTTGACCATAGGTAGATTTTGTTGTCCGGACTGAACCAGATTGAGTTCTTCTTTTATGGAAGAGGGTCTTATGGTTAAAGAAATAGGTCGGGTTTCGGTGATACGGTATTGGGCGTTTGCTGAATCAAAATAGGCCATGGAAAATTTTGGCAGGGTTCTGTTTCCTGCTTCGAGAGGTACCAGAGCAAACTTAAAAACCTTTTCTCCCCTGATCTGGTTGTTCTGAACGGTTTGGCTGAATTCGGGTTTGTCCGGATATATTTTAAAATAATTTCTTAAATCCGGTTCCTCAAAGGATATATCCCGGACATTTCCTTGTCCTGAAACGGTCACCGTCAGAGTGGTGGTGTCCCCGACTTCAAGGTCCCTTTTCCCAACTTCTGCTGAAATCCTGAATTGTCCGATTAAATTTTTAAATCCTTTTGGTGCTCCATCGGGCAGAGGCAGAACCTCAATCGAAATAGGTTGCGATCGCAGAATCTTATGCTCGGCCTGAGTACGCCGGCCAAAAAAACGGCTGAAAGGGTCCTGTCTTGAGCGGTTTTGTGTCTTGTGCAAAAGATCCAGTTCAATAATTGCGGCTGGAATTTTTAGTCTTCCTTTTTTTAGAGGGAAGAGGGCTATTGATAGTTCTTGCACATGATATTGAAGTCCGTTCACGACTTTGATATATGCGTTGGGTTCTCCAAGTTCTTCCTTATCGAACCAGATCTTATCAAAGGGCAGTTTTAAATCCAGATTTTTGGCTTCAACTCGATGAAATAATCGGAAAGTATAGACCAGTTGTTCTCCAATATAGGCTTTCTTGCTCGACAGAGTGGCTTCAGCAAACGCGGCTTTGCTTTCAGCAGATTGACGCTTGGACGGTTTTAGAACTTCAATCGTTATGGGTTGGGTGGAGTAAGTTTTTCCGTTTGCCCGCACCCGTGCCGAACCGATTACGATAGTCCCGGTGTTCATGGGAGTCAGCCGGTAATTATAGGTGATGGAAACACTTCGCTGGGTATTGATGTACTGAGTGGAGGAAGATGTGCCTGCCGAAGTAATCCTGAAATCCGGCAAAGACGGCAGTTCGGGAGGAGGCGTGTTCTGGGTTCCCTGAATGACTATGGAAAGCTGCAGGACGTCTTCCAGAGTCAAACGGTTCTTGTCGACCGTTGCTGTGACGGAGATATTCTGGCCAAAGCTCAGGGTGCTGAGCATGGGAATCAAGAAAAGGGTGAACAACGCGACTTTTTTAAACACGCCTGAAAATATTTTCATTTTTACCAGTCGTTTCCCTGATATTCGGACTTCATTTTTCTGGCCTGCATGCGGCTGATGTTTTTTAAATCTTCGGTGAGTCCTTCCAATATCCGTTCGGCTTCTTCCTCAGAGATTTCTGCTTCCATTGCGGACTTCCCGGGTTGGTCGGAATTTTCCTTGCTCTCAGAATCGGCATTGTCAGGCGGGGGAGGCTGATCCCCTTCCTGCTCGCCGTTTTCATTTTTCGGTTGCTGGTTTTCGGCTTGTTCTTTTTCAGAAGGGTCATCTTCTTGCTGGGAATCCTGTTTTTGCTTTTCTTTATCCTTTAACTGCTGGCGGACGTATTCTAAATTGTATTTGGCGTCCATGTCGCCGGGATCGAGCACCAGAACTTTTTTATAAGCCGATTCGGCTTCTTCCAGTTTTCCCAACTTCACCATGGTGTTGCCGGTGTTGTAGATCGAATTTTTCCTGATGTCCGGGTTCTTTTTGTCCAAAGTAGATTGGGTGTAGGCCTGGAGCGCTTCCTCAAACTTCCCTTCCTTATAGTGCGCGTTGCCCAGGTTATAGGCGATGCGTGAATCTTCAGGGCGACCGGCGCGCGCCGAAGAGAAATTTTTAACGGATTCCTTAAACTCCCCTTCGTGATATTGGGAAATACCCTCCCGCATTTTTGAATTTACCGATTCGGCAAAACCGGTCAAGGGCAGGGACCAAATGAGAAAAAAGACGACAGGGATAAGATTTTTGGCCGGAAGATTCCAAACCATAATTTTAGAAACTGGAGAATGGGTGCTCCCGGCTCGAGGGAGCCGGGAACTTTCCAAATTGAAATGATCCAACTTACCTTCTGTCTCCCATAAGCCTGAGGAGCATAAGGAACAGGTTGATGAAGTCCAAGTATAGAGTTAATGCCCCTGATATGGCTTCTTTAGTGTCTTCATCGGTGCCTTCATTGCCGAGAATATTCATCTCTTTGATCTTCTGTGTGTCATAGGCAGTCAGCCCGACAAAGATCAGCACTCCGGCATAAGTGATGATTGTGTGCATCATGGAGCTTTGCATGAACATATTCACCACCGAAGCAATGATGATTCCGATCAATCCCATAAAGAGAAAGCTTCCCCAAGAAGTCAGGTCCTTTTTGGTCGTATAACCGTACAGGCTCATGGCGCCAAAGGTGCCCGCTGTGACCAAAAATGTGGAGGTAATAGATGACGCCGTATAAACCACGAATATTGCGGAAAAAGTGATACCCGTCAGGCCCGCATAGAGCATGAAAACACCGGTCGCCTGGCTTGCACTCATTTGCATGACTCTTGACGCCAGCCAGAAAACAAGTCCTATCTGTGCAATGATGAGGACAATCGGTATAATGGCATTGCCGAAAATGATATCCATTATTGCCGGGCTGCTGGAAATATAAAAAGCCATGAAGCCGGTTATAGCCAGTCCGGCAGTCATCCAGTTATAGACACGCACCATGAACCGCTGTTGCTCTGCGGCAACGGCATCCATGCTCATGGTTCTAGGTGAACTATCCATTATTTTTTCCTTTCGTATGTATTAAACGCAGCCGTTTATGCCGGCTCTTGTATCAAATAAAACCGCGTATACCGCTTGTCAAGGTGGTTAAACCCCAACTTTTCATAAGTCTAAATACATTTTACCAAAATTGAGATGGGGAATGCAGACTAAATTTTGGGTTTTTCCAGCGGTTTTCTTTCGGATAAACAGGTTTCGATGACCAGGGAAATGAGTGCTACGAAAATGAACCATTGAAAACGCTCCTGCCAGATTTTGCGACGTTCTGACTTCAATTCTTTTTTCTCGATATGCTTTTTGATCTGGTCTTGATAAATGGTTTTTAAATCGATGTCCCCAGTGACGGAGCGGACGTAACTTCCGCCCGTCTCCAGCGCGATCTGCTGAAGGGTCGTCTCGTCAAGTTTTGAGAGAATGACTTCTCCCTGCTGATTTTTTCTGAATCCGCCATTGCCGGAAAGGTCGGGCAGGGGGGCACCTATTTTTCCACCAATTCCAATGGTATATATTTTTACGCCTTGCTCGCCTGCCGATTTTGCGGCTGCGTGGGCTTTTCCTGTTTGATCTTCTCCGTCAGTGATCAAAATCAGGGCTTTGGATTTTTTCTCCTGAGTGCGAAACGCTTTGACGGAAGTCTGGATAGCATTGCCGATGGCGGTTCCCTGCACAGGAATCAACTGTGTGTCAATGGCGGAAAGAAATATTCTTGCGGCACCATAGTCGAGAGTCAGCGGGCACTGGACGAATGAAGTACCGGCAAAAGCAACCAGTCCGATTCGGTCTCCCTCCAGCATATCCAGAAGATCGGAGATTTTTCGTTTGGCCCTCTCAAGGCGATTGGGTTTAATGTCTTCAGCCAGCATGCTGCTGGAAACATCCAGAGCGACGATGATATCGACCCCGCGCTGATGCAGGTCTTCCCATTGGTAGCCCCACCGTGGTTGAGTGAGGGAAAGCATAATAAAAAGCACAGCCAGAACGATGAAGACAGTTTTACTGTGATGTCGTTTTTCCACGCCGGGGTGGACCAACTTCGGTAGCAAAGGATTGCCGCAAAACTTCAACGTGAGCTGGTGTTTCTTTCTCATGCCCCACACCATGAAAAAAATCACCGGGATCAAGCTCCACAACAAATAAAAATAACCGGGCGCGCCAAATCGCATGATCTAAGGAATCCTTCTTAAAAGGGTATTGGAAAGACCGATTTCCAATAAAAGTAGGGCCAGTCCCGGCACCAGAAAATAGTGGAACAGTTCTTTGTACTCCGAATGGTCGATCACTTTGACTTCCGACTTTTCCATTTCATCTATCTGCTTGTAAATATTTTTCAGGGACTCCAGATCGGTGGCCCGGAAATATTGGCCGCCGGTAATTTTAGATATTTCCTGAAGTGTGGTCTCATCGATATCCACTTCCTGGTAGACATAGCGTTGGCCGAAAATAGAGTTGACCAAAAAGGGTGCCTTGCCTTTAGTTCCGACACCAATGGTGTGGATTTTTATCCCGAAGGTTTTGGCCGTCTGGGCGGCTTGGAGCGGGGCCAGTGTCCCGGCATTGTTCCTGCCATCGGTCAATAGAATGATGACTTTGGATTCGGAGTCCAGATCCTTGAGCCGCTTCACGGCGATACCGATGGCCGAACCAATGGCTGTGGAGTCTCCGGCCATGCCAATCTCCAGCTTGCTTAAAAATGATTGCAGGATGCCTTGATCGAGGGTCAACGGGCATTGCGTGTAGGCCTGCTCGCCGAACACCACCATGCCTATGCGGTCGTTGGGCCGGTTGTCGATGAATTCGGAGACCACTCCTTTCACCACAGCGAGCCGGGTGATGCGTTCTTCCTCTTCTATGAAGTCCAGTGCCCGCATACTTCCTGAGGTGTCCAGGGCCAGCATGATATCGACTCCGACTGAAAGAATTTCCGTGCTCTTATGTCCTTCCTGTGGCCGGGCCAGGGCGATGATCAAAAGCGCCAGCGCTAAAAAACGGATTATAAACGGCAGTCCTGCATACAGATCGATTCGGGATGGGCGTAGGGCTTTCAGGGTAACGAGAGATGAAAAATGCACGGTTGCCCGGTGGCCTCTGCTCACTTGAAAGGCAAGCAGGGGCAGTGCCAACAGGAATAGCAATAGCCAGGGATTTTGAAACTGGAAAAAAATCATGGTTGGTTTACTGCTTCAGGGGGTCGGGCCTCTCGGATAAAGTTGATGATGGGTTGCATCTCATCTTCCGTTTGTTCCACCTTGGCAAACTTGACACGGTCTGTTTGAGTCAGGATGGACCGCGCCTGAAGCCTCAGGTTTTCGCTGAGGCTGGGAAAATGTTTAAAATGCGCCGTGATTTCCTCCGTGGTCCATTCCCGCGCTGGAAACTGGTAACGGTTTTCCAGATACCTGCGAAAGATTTCAGACAACTCAAAAAAATGATCTTGAATCCGTCCAAGCTGAAGCCATCCTTTGTTTTTGAGTTCCTCAAGCTCTTTGAAAGCCAACTGTTCCGCCGTCAAGGCTGAAGTGGGTGAAGGAAGGGTCAAAGAGGTGGGCCGTGACTTCCATTTGCGCCATAAGAAGTAGAGCAATCCGAAAAGGGCGAGCGCTCCTAGAGCTATCCAAAAATAATTCATCCAGGGTAGGGGATAGTCCTCCAGTGGTTTGATATCGTGAATCCCTTCCTGGCTTCCCAGTACGTTTAGAAGAGACTGCACTTCAAGGTTCACTTCAGGGGCCAGAATGGTCCCCTGAATATTTTTTCCCGCTTCCTTTTGGTCTGGAGCGTTAAAAGATACCGGGACGGAAGGGAGGCTCAATTTGCCAACGTCATCGATGCGAAATTTGTACCAGTATTCATCGATGGTTTGTTCGTTTATTTCTTGAGGTGGGTTTTCTCCTTTCTCGATAAATTCCAGACCCTTTGGCGGTTCAATATCGGGAGCGGTAGGGTGGATGTCCAGATCATGCTGGACGGTAATGGTATAAGTCGCGATATCGCCAAGAGTGAAAGTGTCAGGAGTGATACGGGTGGTGACAGAAACCGGATTTGAAATTTTACCAGCGATGGAAAATGGGACCGAGCAAAATAAAATAATTAGAAGGAGAAAACCCCCTGCAACAAACTTTACCGAAATGGTTTTATTCATCATCGGCCGGAATGAATACTCCTGATTTTTGCAAGGCACGAGTCGATGAGCGGTTGCAAAGGCAGGGCTGCATCCGAAACTTCTGCCCGAAACAGCCAGATCAGGGCTTCCTGGCAATTTCCGAGGTCTGCATATAAACCGCCGACCGTCTGGGCCGCTTTTGCCCTTTCCACGCTGCCGATTTTTTGCATCTCCCAGACTTTTATGAACTGGTCGATGGCCTGCTCTATTAAACCGGAATTCATCAGGCGTGTTCCAACCTCTTTATACTCCTCGCTCAAATACTGGTCGGGTTCTCGGACAGTCGATCCGGTTTTTGTCGGGCCACTCGGTTTGTTTGCAAGCTTGGTGAACAACGCCACAAATGCAATAAGGGTGACTACCGTAAGGATCATGACAACGGCTTTCAGCTTTTTGCTGACCCCTTCGGTCGGGATTATTTCAGGATTTTGGTTTGTCATTAATGTTTCTTCTCCCGCATTTTAAAATAGCGGATGATGGGTTCGGTCAAAGACCGGTTTGTGTGAATTTCGATGGTGTCTATACCTGTGGAATGAAAATAATCTTTTCGTTTCCTTCTTTTTTCCTGAAACTGTTTGGTGTATTGCTCGGTCATTTCGTTGTCGCTGGTATCCACCAACAAAGTTTCTCCAGACTCTGCATCTTCAAGTTGGATCAAGCCGACATCGGGCAGGGTTTCCTCGCGTGGATCGGTGATGCTGATGGCGACCAAATCATGTCTTTGTTTTGCTAGTTTTAATGTTGTCTCATAGTCGTCATCCTGAAAATCAGAAATCAAAAAAGCGGTGGCTTTTCGTTTCTGGATATTTAAAAGATATTCCAGAGATAGGGAAAGGTTTGTGCCTTTTCCTTCCGGTTTGAAATTCAGAATGGTTCGTATGATATTCCAGATATGGGCTTTGCCTTTTTTGGGTGGTATGGTGTGCTCGATTTTGTCCGAGAACACGATCAGCCCGATCTTGTCGTTGTTTTTGATGGCGGCGAAAGCGAGGATAGAAGCAATCTCGGCAGAAACTTCATTTTTAAGTTTCTCAGCCGAGCCGAATCCGCCCGAAGAACTAACATCAACCAGAAGCATGAGGGTCAACTCCCGTTCTTCCTTGAACTCTTTAATGAAGGGTTGATTCATTCTGGCGGTCACGTTCCAGTCGATCAGCCGGACATCGTCTCCAGGCTGATATTCCCGTACCTCGCTGAACTCCATTCCCCTTCCTTTAAAGGCAGAGACATATTCTCCCGCCATGATGTCATTGACCAGATAATTGGTCTTCACCTGAATGGCTTTGATGCGTTGCAATAACTCCGGGGACAGGTTTTTATCCTGCTCAGGCGCAAGCTCTGGTTCCTGAAACCGATCTCGAATTGTAAGAGTCAGGGTCTTAAGCATGATTAAGGAACTTCCAGGGTGTCGAATATTTTCTTGATGATATCATCCGCCGTCACATTCTCAGCCTCGGCTTCATATGAAAGGATGATTCGGTGCCTGAGCACATCCATTCCTATACTTTTAATGTCATGCGGAACGACATACCCACGACGTTGCAAAAAGGCATAGGCTTTTGCGGCCCGGTTTAAAAAAATGGATGCCCTCGGGGAAGCGCCAAACTGGATCATTCCTTTCAGGGAAGACAATTGGTGGCTTGCCGGGTCGCGTGTCGCTGCAACGATGTTGATGATATAATCCTGTAGATTTTCATCGATATATATTTCGTCAAACACTTTCCGGGCCTGCAAAATTTCCGCAGGCGATACCACCTGCTTGACTTGATAAGCATTATTATAGGTGGACATCCTTTGCATGATAAGTTTTTCCTCTTCCCGGGTGGGGTAATCGATATGGAGTTTCAGCATGAACCGGTCCATCTGGGCTTCGGGAAGGGGGTAGGTGCCCTCCTGCTCAATAGGATTTTGGGTGGCGATCACCATAAATGGTTCTTCGAGCTTGAAAGTTGTGCCAGCAATGGTGATCTGCCTTTCCTGCATGGCTTCGAGCAGGGCGCTTTGAACCTTGGCCGGAGCCCGGTTGATTTCATCCGCGAGAATGATGTTGGCGAAAAGAGGTCCTTTTTTAATATCAAACTCGCCGGTTTTGGGCTGGTACACCTGGGTTCCCAGTAAATCGGCTGGTAACAGGTCGGGGGTGAACTGGATGCGCTTGAAATCGGCCTTCACCGATTGGGCCAGGGTTTTCACCGCCGTGGTCTTGGCCAGCCCCGGTACCCCTTCGACCAGAACATGCTCTCCGGTCAACAGTCCTAGTATCAACCGCTCGGTCAGATATTTCTGCCCGACCATGATTTGTTCCAATTCATGCAAAAGGGAGGGAATAAATACGCTGGCCTGATTGACGTGTTCCGTTATTTCATCGATCTTTTGTACCATCAGAAAAACCTTTGGTTTATATGAATGGGTGATAAGTAGAGGCGTAACAATGAAGAAAAACTCAAGAGAGTTTTTACAAAAGTACAATAAAACAAGTCAGAAGAAAATTAATTTTTTTTAATTTATTTCCCTATGGCATGCTAAAAAGTATTAAAATTGGTTTTGTTACAATAACCAGGACAGACGGAAGGAGAAGGACACGTTCCGCCGTAAGCGCAGGGTGGAGTTTCGTAAAAAGTGATGATGGTAAAATTTATAATTTTATTTATAAGGAGGGGTTTTGAAAACCAGAAGAATTGTTTCTTTAGCTTTGCTCCTGACTATCGGGGTAGTATCCTCAGCGCAAGCAGCGGAAAAAATATCGGGAGCGTTTGGAGTTAATCTTGGTCAAGTATTCGACCCGTCTGAAGCCATCGGCAAAAGCTCTTTAACCGATGGGACTCCAATATACCAATTCAGCCCAAAAAAGAAGTTTAGATTGTTTTCAGAATATCACGTTTTGATAACTCCAGAAACCTATAAAGTCTATTCAATCTCGGCCAGGGGTAGTGTGAAAAGTGATTCATATTGCAAAAAAAACAAGCAACCGTCATGGCAGTTCTTCAAAAGAAGTATGGAAAGGAAGATAAGGGTGGTCTTATTTCCAGTCTTTACGACATCAAAGAGATTGACCAAGAGGACAGGTATCTGCTAACAAAGTGTACTAATAATTTTTCAGATGCTTCGATAAGTATTCAGTATAAAGACAAGAAACTAGGCGCGTTGGCAGAAGATGAACGCATCTTGCTAGAAAGCAAAGCAATTGACTCGTCCGGGTTATAAAACATTTGCCGTTGGGGAGTTTGGAGATGTCCAAAAAATTAAAAAAGACAACAGTGAGCAAGCGGGAGCGTGGTTTTTCGGGTCGGTGTGGATGATTTTGTTTTGGCTTTTTCAGGCAGGAGCGGTCGGCTTCTTTTTGTTGAGTATCGGGGCATTTAGCGAGACTAATTGTGCTGGTGATTTGGCCTGTCAGGTTGGCGGGGTTCTTGCTGGCGGCCTATGGCTTGCTGGAACGGCGGTGCTCGGCGTGTTGATGTTAGCAACAAGAGGCACATTAGTGACATACACCGGCACTGACGAAAAGGCGGACACATAAAAATATTCATCATTTAAGGGCTTTCCCCTGGTTTGTGTGACGAGAATAGAATTTTTACTTCTTTTAAAATTGCCCTGAAACCTTATTGAAGATTTCGAGGAAAATATGATTAAAAGTATCAAAATTAAAGGCTTGCTTTCCTTCGGGTGGGAAGATTGCGAATTTCAGTTGGAACCCTTAAATGTTTTAATTGGTCCCAATGGTTCGGGAAAGTCGAACTTGATTGAAGTGATAAAAATTCTTCAGTCGATCCCTAAGGGAGAGTTGGCTCCTTTCAGGAGAGGGGGAGCGGCGGAATGGATTCACAAGCAAGGCGGGTTAGATAAGATTGCTGAGATTGAAGTAATTGTCAAGATCCCGGAGAATTATTCTCGTTTGCGCTATAAGATAGCTTTTCGTTCTCAGGACCCTTACATGGTTGTTGAAGAAGAAATACTGGAAAGCACTGAAAAAAAAACTGGCGAGGTTGATCCCTACTTCTTTTTTAAAGTTAAGCAGGGGAATGGGCGCATCAATACGAAGACGAAGGAAGAACGCCGTTTAGTTCATGATTCGTTTGACTCAAGGCTGTCGGTACTTTCACAACGTTCAGACCCAGACCAGTATTCCGAAGTTACTTCAATTGCCGATTTGTTTAAAAGAATCCATGTGTATCAGGATTGGAATTTTGGTTACACTAATCCCCTTCGAAGTTCTCAGGAAGCCTCTTTGAATAATCAGGTTTTAGAGCCTGATTATAAAAATTTTGGTTTGGTTCTAAATAATTATAGAAAAGATGTCCCAACTAAAAAGCTGATATTGAAATATTTGCGGGAAGTTTACGATGGTGTCCAAGATTTGGATATTTCTGTCGAAAGTAACAGTGTAAGGGTTCTTCTTCAGGAAGATGATTTTATGTTTCCGGCGGTACGTTTATCCGATGGAACGTTACGGTGGCTTTGTTTGCTTGTGATCCTCTTAAATCCAGATCCTCCTCCATTAATCTGTATTGAAGAACCAGAATTAGGCTTGCATCCGGATATGATATCGGTTCTTGCTGATTTATTGAAGGAGGCTTCAAAAAATACCTGCCTAATTGTTACAACTCATTCTGAGGTGCTGATTGATGCTTTGTCTGATACGCCGGAATCGGTGGTGGTGGTTGAAAAAGAGGCGGGTGCGACCAAATTAAAAAGGCAAAATCCGGAAGAGCTCGCTGCATGGCTTGAAGGCTCTTCTTTAGGGCAGTTATGGAGAAGTGGCGAGATTGGAGGAAATCGTTGGTGACCAGTACCAGGATTTATGTTGAAGGTGGTGGTGATTCCAGGGCTAACTTATCAAAGTGCCGCAAAGGGTTTTCTAAATTTTTTGAAAAGGTAGTCCCTCCAGGGAGAAAACCAAGAATAATTGCTTGTGGGGGACGGCAGAATACCTATCAGAAGTTTACTCTAGCCTATGAAAAATATGATGCCAATGTGATTCTACTTGTGGACAGTGAAGGCCCAGTTTCTGAACCTGTTTGGGACCATTTGAAAAGGCGCGATAGTTGGGGCTCGTCCGGCTTTTCAGATGAATCCGCTCAGTTGATGGTTCAATCCATGGAAACCTGGTTTTTAGCGGACAAGGAGGCCCTTGCGGAGTTTTATGGGCAAGGTTTTGCTTTAAATTCGCTTCCTCCGAGAGAAAATATTGAAGAAATACCTAAAGAAGATGTGGCAAAGGGTTTGGACAAAGCCTCCCGAAATGCTTCAAAAGGGCTTTATCATAAAACTCGGCACGCATTTGATATTTTGGCATCGATTGATCCGGAAAAATTAGACAATATAAGAGTCTCCAGACACGCCTCATAGGTTGTTTTCCTACCTCAGACAATTGACTAGCTGAGTTCATCTCAATAAGCAGGGTAAAATCGGGCAAATGATGCGGGAAATTGGATTTTAAGCTTTACAAGTGTGGATACTGCCTTAGAATAGCGGACTACTCATATTTCCCAAAATATTGTTTTTATTGTGGAGCGCGTACGGATGGCTGAAAAAGAAGTCAAGGATATTGATAGCCTCATTGACCAAGGACTGAGTGAAGATAAAAGTGAACTGGATTTGAGGGAAAAGGAACTGGATGATGAGGATTTAATACAAGTCCTGGAATCCGACAAGGTTAAAGGAATCACCGCCCTGTTTCTGGAGTTTAACGAAATCGGCGATGAAGGCATCAAGGCTTTGGTGGACTGCGATAAATTGAAGTTTTTGACCGCTTTGAACCTGTTTAAAAATAAGGCGACTGACGAAAGTGTCCAGGCGTTGGCCAAGTCCAAAAACATGCTCAACCTTTCCGAGTTGATATTGGCTGATAATGAAGTTGGTGTTGAAGGTGCTAAAGCGGTGGCGAGCTCTAATATTCTGGGGAGTCTGGTTTCCTTATGGTTGGGCGATAAGATTGGCGATGAAGGTGTCGAAGCTCTGGCTACTTCTGAAACCCTCACCCATATTACGCAGCTTTCTTTATATCGGAACAATATAGGAAATGAAGGCGCGCTTGCGATTGCCAATTCTAAAAACTTGAGCAATCTGACGGAATTGAATCTGAATTGGAACTTCATTGGGGGTGAAGGCGTGGAGGCACTTGCGGGATCAGAGACTTTGAGCAACTTGACCCAATTGACACTGACTTTTAATCCTATTGGTCTCCGAGGTGCTGAGGCTATTGCAGGTTCTGCCAATTTTAGAGAACTCACTTTGATAGATTTGTATGAGTCGGAGGTGGGAGATATGGGTGCCAGAGCCCTGGCCCAATCGACGTGCCTTCCCAACCTGCAAACACTGGTCTTGATCCACAATGATGTGGGTGACGGGGTGCAGGCCTTATTCAAGGATAGTAAAAATTTTCCGAAGTTAAAGGATGTTTATTTTTATAAAGCTAAAGCCGAGGAATAATTCGGCGCTGGTTTGATGAATCAGGGGTTCCCGGATTTTGAACCGGGAGCCCCTTCTGTTTTTTTGATGGTTTTTATTCTTTTTGGGTAGGTGGATAATAATTATAAAATGGCATTTCCCCTTTTAATAGCGGACTCATAATATGTTTACAGGTGAAAAACCAGATCTCCTCGATATCATGCCTTTCCGGGAGGACTATATTTATGTCGTAGGGAAGGATGGCATCCCCCAGCACTGGGATGGGGAGGAGTGGTTGCCCGTTCGTACCGAGAATACCAATCCACTGATGGGTATTTGGGGACCGAATGAACAATGTGTGTATGCCGTGGGTATCGGCGGGGTTGTCCTTCAATATAATGGTAAGGCGTGGAAGCAAGTGGATACAGGGAGTTACGATTCGCTCAACTCTGTCTACGGCTTGGATGAAAACAACGTATTCCTTTATGGAGTCGGCGGCCGGATGCTGTATTGGAATGGCGAAAAATGGGACTACCGCGAACCCAACACTATTCATGACTTGTTCGGCATGTGGGGCGAGGACATGGAACATATTCACGCGGTAGGCGGTGAAGGGATTTATCGGTTTTATGATGGCAAAGAATTTCATCGTCGTGAAGATTTGACAGATGAAGAAGTTTCTCTCTTCGGCATCTGGGGCACTCGCAATGACAATATTTATATTTGCGGTTCCCACGGGACGATTTTGCATTTTGACGGAGAGGAATGGAAACCGATGCAATCGGGGACCAAAGAATACCTATTGAGCATCTGGGGAACCTCGGCGGAAAATATCTATGTGGTCGGAGATAATGCGGCCATGCTTCATTACGATGGCAAAAAATGGTCTCCCATTGAGCCGCTCAAGGATGAGTATTTTACAAAAGTCAAAGGGCTTGGGCCGGATCAGGTATATGTGGCAGGTGAAAACGGAACGGTGATTAAATATGACGGCAAGGAATGGAGCGATATGTCGTTATGATTGTTAAACACCATTTAGAAAACAGAGATAACCTTGGGGAGCAATTATGTCTGCCTTGACCTCCAGTCACCTTTTATCCATTTTTGGATTCAGCGAAAACGATATTTTTGTCGGAGGTGCCGAGGGCACCCTGCTGCATTATGATGGCAGCCAATGGTCGACCATGGAAACAGGGGGGCGTTGGACTTTCAAGAATATATGGGGCAGTGCGCCGGATAATGTTTTTGCAGTGGTGACTGATGGCAGAATCTTACACTATGATGGTAAATCCTGGTCGCCTGATGAGGATATGGAAAAACTTCCACCCATGACCGGGATTTTTGGTCTTGGCCCGGATGAAATCTATGCCTGCTCCAGATTGGGTAAAATCCTTCGCTACGATGGAAGTTCCTGGAAGTTTACCCAGACGGGAACCGATACTGACGTGACTCGGTTATGGGGCTGCAAAGAGGGCGGCATGCTGGCCGTGGGTTACGATGGCCTGGTGCTCAAGCAGGATGGAGAACGTTGGATCCGTCAAACTTTCAACTCGAATGCCGAGTTTTACGGCGTTTATGGGTTCGGTCCTGATGAGATTTATATGGTTGGGTCTGACGGTGCCATTTTCAAATACAACGGCGTTGATTTCACCGAAATGCCTTCACAGACCATGGAATTTTTTCTCGATGTCTGGGGTCCCTCCCGGGAAATGGTGTTTGCGATTGGGGATGAGGGGATGATCCTTTACCTTGATGATAATGAATGGACCCGGATAGAATCCAACACCAAAGAATATCTCACCGCCATCTGGGGCAGTAGTGATGAAAATATCTATGCCGTCGGAGATAATGGTCTGATCTTGCACTGGAACGGTGAAGATTGGAAAGCTGTAGAAGGCTGATGGGCGCTGGCTCTCACCCCTGAAACCCCCCACCTAAACTGCTTGACACCGGCTTTGGCGTGATGTTAGGGTCTGGTTTTTAAATGATTGATATTAAAGGCGCCCTAATATATTTGTCGGGCTTTATTTTCGGCAGGTTTAATGAGCACAGGTCTCCTGTGCTTTTTTGTTATTGTGCGATTTTCTTTTGTTAAAGAGTCGATATGTTCAAACCTTCTTTGGAAGAGTTCAAACAGAAAGCCAAATCGGGAAATCTGATTCCTGTTTATAAGGAAGTTTTGGCCGATCTCGATACTCCGGTATCCGCTTATATGAAAATCAGCGGAGGGGAATATTCTTTTCTACTGGAAAGCATTGAAGGTGGAGAAAAATGGGCTCGTTATTGTTTCCTGGGTTGTGACCCATCGGTGGTGGTCAGCACCAAGGGCCGAACTTTGACTTTAATCGAAAACGGCAAGCAGGAACAGCGGGAGATTAAATCAGGAAGTCCCCTTTCAGCAGTGAAGGAAATCTTGGCCCGTTACAAGCCGGTGCCCTCTGCCGGACTGCCCCGGTTTTCAGGCGGTGCGGTGGGGTTTATCAGTTATGACATGGTCCGGTTTTTCGAGGACCTCCCCGAACAAACGGTGGATGACCTCGATGTTCCGGACTCGCAGTTTGTCATTACCGATACTATGCTGGTGTTCGATAATGTTTCACAGACCATTAAAATTGTATCCAACGCGTTTATCGAGGGGGATGATCTGACTGCGGTGTATGAAAACACAATCCGGAAAATTTCTGCCTTGGAAGAAAAATTAAAAACACCTCTTGCCAGAGGATCAGTGCCAGATACGGAAGAAGATTCTGCATCGCCATTGAGTTTTGACTCCAATATGAAAGAGGAAGAGCACAAACAGGCGGTGATTCGGATCAAACAATATATTCAGGAGGGAGATGCTATTCAGGTGGTGTTTTCCCAGCGGTTGAAATTTTCCATTAACCGGGATCCGTTTGATATATACAGGGCTCTGCGAACCATTAACCCTTCTCCCTATATGTATTATCTGAAGTTTGGCGAGCTTCAAGTGGTCGGGTCTTCACCAGAAGTTCTTGTGCGGTTGGAGGATAATAAGGTAGAGGTCCGACCGATAGCCGGAACCCGTAAAAGGGGAAAGAACGAGAAAGAAGATTTGGAACTGGAGCAGGACTTGTTAAGCGATGAAAAAGAATTGGCAGAACATATTATGCTGGTAGACCTGGGCAGGAACGATATCGGACGGGTGGCTGAAATCAATACGGTGGAAGTGGATGAGCGGTTCACTATCGAGCGCTACTCCCACGTCATGCATATTGTTTCTAATGTGAAGGGAATCCTGAAAAAAGGCTTGGACTGTTTTGATGTTCTGGAAGCGGCGTTCCCCGCCGGAACTCTTTCCGGGGCTCCAAAAATAAGGGCCATGGAAATCATTGATGAGTTAGAGCCGACCCGGCGCGGGCTTTATGGCGGGGCCGTCGGTTATATTAGTTTTAACGGAAATATGGATACCGCAATAGCCATCAGGACTTTGCTGATTAAAGGAAAAACGGCTTATCTTGGAGTGGGTGGCGGGATTGTTGCCGACTCGGTTCCAAAAAGTGAATTTGAAGAGACCATGAACAAGGGTCGGGCTTTACTGAAAGCCATAGAGTTGGCTGAGAAGGGGTGGGTGGTATGATTCTGATGATCGACAATTATGATTCGTTCACCTACAACCTGGTGCAATACATGGGTGAGTTGGGTGCCGAAGTACGTGTGGATCGTAACGATAAGATCAGTCTTCAGGAAATTGAGGCGTTGAACCCAGAAAAGATTGTCATATCTCCCGGCCCCTGCACTCCCGATAAAGCAGGGATATCGGTGGAAGTGATCCGACATTTTTCCGGGAAAATCCCGATTTTGGGAGTTTGTCTGGGGCACCAATCGGTGGGCCAGGCATTTGGCGGTGAAATCATCAAGGCCGGGCGTCTGATGCATGGCAAAACTTCCATGATCCGCCACGACGGCAAAACAATATTTAAAGACCTTCCCGATCCGTTTGAGGCGACCCGTTACCACTCCTTGGTCTTGAACCGGGATAATCTGCCGGACTGTTTTGAAATTTCTGCGGAGAGCGATGACAACGAGATCATGGGAATCCGCCATAAAGAACTTGCCGTAGAAGGTGTTCAGTTTCATCCCGAATCCATTCTGACCGCATGTGGAAAGGAGTTATTAGGAAATTTTATAAAGGGAAATCACGCATGAGCTTCCAGACGGCCTTGGATTCGCTTACTGGCGGCAACGATCTGACGGAGGATGAAATGGTTTCCTGCATGACTGCGATCATGCAAGGAGAAGTGACCGATCCTCAACTGGCCACGTTTTTAACAGCGCTGCATGCGAAAGGTGAAACCGTCTCTGAAATTGTTGGCGCGGCCCGGGTGATGCGGGCAAAAGCGGAGAAGCTCGATATCAAAGTGGCTCCTCTGGTGGACACTTGCGGAACGGGTGGGGACGGTGCGGACACCTTCAATATATCTACTGCTAGTGCTTTGGTTGCGGCGGGTGCGGGAGTGAACATAGCAAAACATGGCAACCGGGCTGTATCCAGCCGGTCTGGTAGCGCCGATGTCTTAAAATGTTTGGGAGTGAACCTCGATGCCAGCCTGCCAACTGTGAAACGTTGCGTGGAAGAGGCGGGTATCGGTTTTCTGTTCGCGCCTTTGATGCATAAAGCCATGAAGTACGCCGCCGGGGTCCGGAAAGAACTGGGCTTTCGCACCATTTTTAATGTGTTGGGGCCTTTGACCAATCCGGCCAACGCCGAGGCCCAGGTGCTGGGTGTTTTTGATGAACAATGGGTTGAGCCTCTGGCAGAAGTTCTGCGCGATTTGGGTTGCAGGCACGCACTGGTGGTTCATGGTTCCGATGGTCTCGACGAAATCACCCTGACAGGAAAAAGCCAGGTCACAGAATTGAAAAATGGAAAGGTATCGAGTTATAGCCTGGACCCTGAGAAACTCGGTTTTAATATTTGCGCTCCCGATGATCTTAAAGGGGGAACTCCTGAGGAAAGCGCCGTAATGATCGAGAATATCTTGAATGGAGAAAAAGGGCCGAAGCGGGACATCGTTTTATTAAACTCTGCCGCGGCTATTTATGTGGCCGGGAAAGCGGACTCTCTCGAACTGAGCATCCAATCAGCTGTTGATTCTATCGAATCGGGTAAGGCGCAGGAGAAACTGGAAGATTTGTGTAGAATTACGCACTCTGGAACAGTTGGGAAATCATAGTTTTTCAAAATTTAGAAAAATTCTCTCATAATTTTAAAGATGATTTTTCTGAAATTTCTTCAGTTTCATGCTGATCAAACGCACCCATTTTGAAAATGTCGAATATACTTGATAAGATTTTTGCGGATAAAAAAAAGGAACTGGCAGGCACCAAACGCGAACTGCCATTGCCCGAGCTTAAAATACGTATGGGAGATCAGGCCCCCGTCCGGGATGTTTATAAGGCGCTGAACGAGGGGAAAAATTCCAAAATTATTGCGGAGATCAAACGGCGTACGCCGTTTAAAGGTGAGCTAAGAGAAAATTTTAACGCTGGTGAAATCGCCGGAGACTATGCCCGGAATGGGGCAGCCACGCTTTCCATTCTGACCGAAAGCAATTATTTCGGCAGTCATATTGATATCCTGAAGGAAGTGAGGCCCATCGCCCCGATTCCATTGTTGCGCAAAGATTTTATTTGCGATGAGTATCAGGTTTATGAATCCAGAGCGCATGGAGCCGACTTGTTTCTGTTGATCGCTACTTGGCTGGAGCAAAACCAATTGACCGATCTGCTTCATTTAGGCAAGGAATTGGGACTTCCCGCATTAGTGGAAACTCATAACGAATATGATATGGAAAAAGCCTTCGAGGCCAAGGCGAGTTTGATTGGTATCAATAACCGTGATCTCAAGAATGGCAAAACCGATTTGAACATTGCCAGACGCCTGATCCCCATGGCATTGCAGGAACCGGGTAGTACTCTGGTCTGTGAGAGCGGAATTCATGGTAGGGAAGAGATCGAAGAATTTGAAAAAATAGGGGCGCATGCTTTTTTGATCGGTGAAAGCCTGATGACCTCAAAAAATATACCTGAAAAACTAAACGAACTCACTGGGCGTGGGGCCAACGAGCAATGACTCTGTTTGGCAATCAAAAACTTATCTCGGCGGAACGAGATATCCCGATTAATTTTTAACAGTTCTTTTAGGCAATGACGAATCCACAAGTAAAAATTAAAATCTGCGGGATGACACAGTTGAAGGATGCACTGTTCGCTGTCGAACAGGGTGCTGATGCGGTCGGCTTTATTTTCTATAAAAAGAGTCCGCGGGCGGTTACGATGAAGGCAGTTCGGGAAATTATTTTAGAATTGCCGCCTTTTGTCGATACAGTGGGGGTTTTCGTCAATGAATCCGCCGACCGAGTGAACAAAATCGCCGATTATTGCGGATTGGACTTGGTGCAATTGCATGGTGAAGAGTCTCCAGCGTTTTGCCGAAAAATTCACCGGCGTGTGATCAAGGCGTTTCGGGTTACAAACCTTCAATCGCTCAGGCAAATGGAAAAATATCCAGTGACCGGGTTTCTGCTGGATACGTATTGTGAAGATCTGCGCGGGGGTACGGGCAAACCTTTTGACTGGAACCTGGCTCTTCCTGCAAAAAAAATCGGGCCAGTTATCTTGGCAGGGGGATTGACACCGCGTAATGTTGGTCAGGCGGTCAGTCGGGTTCGTCCTTATGGTGTGGATGTGTGTTCGGGTGTGGAAAAATCGCCGGGAATCAAGGATCCTGAAAAGGTTCGCGCGTTTCTGGCCAATATCAGGTCAGGGAGTAAATCATGAAGCCGCATAAACTGCCCGATTCCAGTGGACATTTTGGAAAATTTGGAGGTAAGTACGTCATCGAAACCCTGATGCCAGCTCTGAAAGAGTTGGAACGGGTTTATGAGGAAGCCCAAAACGATCCGCAATTTAAAAAGGATCTCGACTATTACCTGAAACATTATGTTGGCCGTCCCACCTCACTTTATTTTGCTGAGCGTTTTACAGAGCATTTGGGCGGCGCGAAAATTTATTTAAAACGTGAAGACCTGACTCATACCGGCGCGCATAAAATCAACAATACTATTGGTAGCGCTTTGTTGGCCCAAAGGATGGGTAAAAAACGGGTGATCGCCGAAACAGGTGCCGGGCAACATGGCGTGGCAACGGCCACCGCCGCTTCTTTATTTGGCCTGGAATGTGATGTATTCATGGGTGAGGAAGATATGCGAAGGCAGGAGCTCAATGTTTTTCGCATGCGGCTTTTAGGTGCGACGGTCATTCCGGTAACAGGAGGAACACGAACGCTCAAGGATGCCACCAGCGAAGCCATCCGCAACTGGATCACTACCGTTGAGAGCACTCACTATATTATTGGTTCTGTGGTCGGTCCGCATCCTTATCCGATGATAGTTCGGGATTTTCAAAAAGTGATTGGCGAAGAAGCCATTAGCCAGATTATGGAAATGGAAGGCCGACTGCCCGACACCTGTGTGGCCTGTGTGGGTGGCGGCAGTAACTCGATGGGACTGTTTTATCCGTTCCTGGAAAACAAAGAAGTCGATCTGGTCGGTGTCGAAGCCGCCGGGTTGGGACTGGACACGGATAAGCATGGCGCTTCCCTCACCAAGGGATCAGCAGGTGTTTTGCATGGCATGATGAGTTATCTCCTGCATGATGAGGACGGGCAAGTGACTGAGGCGCATTCGATTTCGGCGGGGTTGGATTATCCGGGTGTGGGTTGCGAGCATAGTTTTCTCAGAGAATCAGGCCGAGCACAATATGTCACCATCACCGATGAGGAGGCAATGGGAGGTTTTAAACTACTTTCTCAATTGGAAGGCATTATTCCGGCTCTTGAATCGGCCCACGCCATCGCCCATGTAATGAAAATGGCACCAACCATGAAAAAGGATGAAGTTATTCTGGTTTGTCTTTCTGGCCGGGGCGACAAAGACGTGAACCAAGTGGCGGATATGATGGGAGTTTCGTTGTGAGCCGGATAGAGGACCGATTCAAAAGTTTAAATGGCAATAAGGCTCTGGTGGCTTTTTTTACTGCCGGTGACCCCGATCTGTCTGCGTCAAAAGAGATTTTTTCTGTGATCGAGAAAAGCGGTGCCGATATCATTGAGATTGGTGTCCCGTTTTCCGATCCACTTGCCGATGGTCCAGTCATTCAGGCCTCTTCACATCGTTCCCTGCAAAACGGCACCAGCCTGAAAAAAATTATCGAGCTAGTGAGAGATATCAGGGGTCAGTCTGAGTTACCGATTGTTCTAATGAGCAGTTTCAATCCTATTTTTGTTTATGGCCAGAAAGCGTTTGTTGAGGATGCGGTCAATGCGGGAGTGGATGGGGTGATCCTACCCGATCTTCCTCCGGAAGAGGCGGGGGAGTTCCTGGCGATCGCGAATGAAAAAGAACTCGATACGATATTTCTTTTAGCGCCCACCAGTACCCCGGATCGGATTCAGCAGATCGGGAAGGTGAGTAAAGGCTTCATCTATTATATTTCTCTGACCGGAACAACAGGAACAAAAGAGGCGCTTTCTAGAAACCTGGAAGAGAAAGTCACTGCGATTAAAAGTAAGGTAAAACTTCCGGTGCTGGTCGGGTTTGGCATCTCCGGCCCGGAACAGGCTAAAGAAGCTGGGCAATGCTCGGATGGAGTCATCATAGGTAGCGCCATCGTCAAGTTGATTGAATCCCATTCCGATCCAATCGCGCGTGATAAAAGTATCGCTGAATTTATATCCGGCATTAAAACAGCCCTCACTAACAGTTCCTGATCTGGAGGAGTTGCCTCCATGCCTTCCCGCATTTCTGTCATCATTCCCGCTTTCAATGAAGAGCAGTCTATTGGACTGGTTCTGGATGCCCTGCCGCAAGATCAAATTCATGAAATCATCGTTGTTGACAACAACTCAACCGATAACACTGCCCGATCTGCCATTGAAAAAGGCGCGCGGGTGGTTGTGGAAAAAAGAAGAGGCTATGGTTCTGCCTGCCTGAAGGGGATTTCTGAACTGGACAGCCCACATATCGTGGTGTTTGTGGATGGAGATTTCAGCGACTACCCGGAAGAGATTGTGAAACTGGTGGCGCCGATAGAAGCCGGAGAGATGGATTTTGTTCTGGGAAGCCGGATGATACTTCCCGAAAGCCGCTCAGCATTGTTACCGCAATCGCGGTATGGCAACCAATTGGCCGTGTTTTTAATACGCCTGTTTTTCCATCACAGCTATACCGACCTGGGGCCGTTCCGCGCCATTCGCTACGACTCGTTGAAGTCTATTGGTATGCAGGATACCAATTTCGGCTGGACGGTGGAGATGCAGATCAAGGCGGTTAAAAAAGGACTGCGTATCCTGGAGGTTCCGGTGAAATATCGGGAGCGGATCGGGGTTTCCAAGATCACCGGCACCTTTTCCGGGACGATCAAAGCCGGTACAAAAATCATTTATACTATCTTCAAGTATTTAATAACCTGACTTCAGGTTTGGATAACCCCCCTAGAAAATTTTGATGATGAGATTTCAAGAGGATCATATTTTATGATTTCAAAAAATAACATTACAAGATGCGTAAAGACCCTTAAACAGTTAATCAGTAGATGTGAGTCCTATGGAGAATTTGATAAGGATGGAAATCTGCATTTGCCTGTAGAAAAAACGGAGCACAGCTTTCTTGCAATATCCAGGGAAAAATTAAAAGAATATGAATCAAACGGAGTGAGTGTCCTCGAACTGCATCAAAAGTTGGAAGAACAGGCAGATGATTGTAGTTGGTCTGACACCTCTCTGGATATCCAGATTCCTAAACCAAAATTAAGGACAAAAATATTCTAATGGCATTTATCATGAAAAATATTGCCATTATTTTGTCGCTAATTTTGTCCTACGCCATCATCTACTCTACGGCTGATTATTTGCCCGATGCGATTCATTCGTTATCGGGTGTGCGTGTAGAGGAGGGTTTTTTTGCCAAGTACAGGTTTCCTGTCGTTATTCTAGCATTTCTAATTTTTCCAATAATAAGCTGGCTTAAAAAGAAGCTGGTTCCTGACGGGTAGTGGCCTACTTCTGGTACAAAAATTATTTACACCATCTTCAACTATTTGTTAACCTGATTTCGGGTTGGATGCTAACTTTGATCCAACCCTCCCTTGGCCATCAAGCCCTCAGACTATCGGGCTTGAGTCCCTATGAAGGGAGGGGAGCCTGGAATACAAAAAGCTATGGTAAAAATTTTTAACAGAAACACAGAAAAAACCAAAAGAAAATCCCTGCGCAAAGAAATGCCGCCAGCGGAGGTGGCTTTGTGGCAGTTTTTGAAAAACAAACAGGCCAATGGGCATAAATTTAGGCGACAATACAGTGTGGACGGGTACATTCTGGATTTTTATTGTCCATCGGCAAAACTCGCGATTGAAATCGATGGAGACTCTCATTTCAGTGGAACGGCGATCCAATCGGATGAAATCCGGCAGAAAACCATCGAAGATATGGGGATACGGTTTCTGCGATTTACCAATCAGGATGTTTATGAAAACCTGGATGGAGTTTGCGAAAAGATTTTAAAGCATTTGCCTCCCCTCCCTTCATAGGGAGGGGCTGGGGGAGGGTTGGATTGCCGCGCTTCTTTTACCCTCTTGTAGTCAAGTGCGGATTTAACCCTTTCACTTTTATTTATCTAAAGAATAAAAAAATGATTGCTACTCCAAATACCACGCAATTATTTCTTTAACTTTATTTGGACGGTTTTTATATGTCGAAAAACCCTAACCAGAAGCGAGCTATCGAAGATTATGAAAAACTGGAATATTATTCAGACCAGAGAAGTAGAGAGATATGTGGAATGTTAGAACCATACATAAAAGTTACTGACAAGTATGGGGAATTGCTGTCTCGAATAACTAATTTACTTGGCGGGGTAAAGCCAATAAATATTCAGGGTAAAGTTATTCGAGATTTAATGGCTGATGTGTTTGATTGCTTATATGAATCAAGGAAGTTAATTCTAAGCGGTAAGTGCACTATCGCTTTTCCGCTTGGAAGAAGAGCTTATGAATCCTTATCTCTTTTGCATTTATCTGCGCTGGATCCGTCTTTGGCTATGGAGTGGGAGGAGGGGAGAAAAATTAATAATCATGAGATAAGAAGTGCGCTGGATGAGCATCCATTAGGAGAGTCTAAAGTTTTAACTGATGAGTTATATAACTTCTTTTGCTCAGCAACACACCCAAACAGAGAGCTAATTCCCCATCGCTTTCTAGGTGAGGGGAATCAATTTGTTTTAGGGGTTATAGGTAAGCCGGATCTAATCATGGTGACTGATTACTGCATGAAGCTTTTAGAATTTTGGTTTTGGTTGACTGCCACATTAACATGGTTTTATAAAGAAACAATTTTGGCAAGGGATAAGACTTTTTTTGATGAATATTTTAAATCAAAATTGGACGCAGAGAAAATCATGAAATCCCTTACAGAAAATTTTAACCGGCTTCTAAAAGACTTTCATGAGGGAATCTTAGATAAGTGAGAGCGTGGGGCAGGCAAGGAGGTAAGTCTATTCTTGGCGACCGGTTAAAAGGTGCAATTCACCTCATCGAGACATGGATCTAATGGTTGAACACCACTTCAGGTACAGATTTTTAATCCAACCCTCCCTCAGTCCCTCCCTATGAAGGGAGGGAAGATAGGAAGGGCTCTCAAGTCGATTGTTATTCCGGCAGACAAAACGGGTGCAAAAATTATTTACACCCTCTTCAACTATTTGTTAACCTGACTTCATGTCAGCCTTCCAAACAAAACTTTCTGTCACTTATCTGCTGGTTTTCCTTCTGTCCTCCCCCACTTTGGGGTGGGGCGCGGATCTTTCGGCTTTGGTTGCCAAACGCATCAGCCACGATGGCAAGACTCTCGACCTCACCGGATTGCATATCGGCACATCGGGGGCGAAACAACTGGCGGCGATGGAATCCCTCAAAGGGATCACCACTCTTTTTCTGCAGGGAAACAATATCAGAGCCCAAGGTATGAAGGCCTTGGCGAAGTCTCCGCATCTGGCTGGATTGAAACATCTCGATCTCTGGGGCAACCTGCTGGGCGATCTGGGTCTAAAAGCTATTTCGGAGTCGCCTTATCTGGGGCAATTGGAATCCTTAAAGCTCTGGAAAAACGAAATCAGTGATGACAGCATCGAACTGATGGTGGCATCCGGCAATTTTACCCACCTGAAAACCCTTATGCTGAACGATAATTTGATCACTCCGGTGGGTGCTGAAATGCTGGCCTCGGCCACAGTGTTTGGACAGTTAACGACGTTGAATTTGTTCCGCAACGAAATTGGTGATGGGGGGGCGTTGGCTTTTGCCAGTTCCGAGAAGTTTCAGAAACTGGAATCGTTATATATGGGACAAAATAATATCACCGATCAGGGGGCTGTTGCCTTGATTGAGTCGCAGCACTTTCCTCAGCTAAAAGTTCTGGATTTGATACTGAACCCGTTAGGGGAGGGCACGATGTTGGCGGCCTTCAAAGCCAACCGTAAGGGAAAGGTGCAAATAGTCTATAGGTAGCTTTGATACTTGTTATACTCAAACCATATTAACCCACGGGTCTTCCAATGCTTGACTATGGGAGGCCTTTTTGGAATGAAGACGAATTTTTGATCTGACATGAATATTACTGAAATAGCGAAAAATGCCAATGCCTCGGCGTTGGTTCTGGCGCATCTTTCCACCGACTTAAAGAATCAGGCATTGTCATTGATGGCTGATGCCTTGGAAGAGCATTGCGCTGCCATTTTGGTGGAGAACGAAAAAGATCTGGTATTTGCGAAAAAGGAAGGAGTCGCCAATGCTTTGATCGCCCGATTGGATTTGAATGAGGAAAAAGTTCGCGGAATGGCTAAGGGCATTCGCAGTGTGGTGGCATTGCCCGATCCCGTAGGCCAGGTTAACAGTATTATGGAGATGGATAAAGACCTGGTGGTCGAGCGAGTGACTTGTCCGATCGGCGTGATTGGGGCGATTTTTGAGTCCCGGCCCGATGCCGTGCCGCAAATTTCCTCACTGTGCCTGAAATCCGGCAACGCGGTCATCTTGAAGGGCGGAACAGAAGCGCAGAACTCTAATAAGATCATCGTTAAACTTTTGGTGCAAGCGATAGGCAAAGTGCCCGGTGTTCCAGCATCGGCGGTACAGATGATCGAGACGCGCTCGGAAGTGGCGGACATGCTCAAGGAAGATAAGTACATTCATTTAGTTGTTCCCCGAGGTAGTAATGCTTTTGTAAAATATATACAGGAGAATACAAGAATCCCGGTTCTGGGTCATTCCGAAGGAGTGTGTCACGGCTATATTGATAAATTCGCGGATAGGGATAAAGCGCTGCGTGTTTGCTTGGATTCGAAGCTGCAATACCCTGCGGCTTGCAACGCCATGGAGACATTATTGGTACACAAGGACATTTCCGAGAAGATTCTGCCTGATTTAGTGGCAAAATTCCGGGAAAAGCAGGTGGAGTTGGTGGGATGTGTGAAAACCTGCCAAGTGGTTCCAGAAGTCGCCCCGGTCTCTGAGTCGGATTGGGATACCGAATATAACGACCTGAAACTATCCATAAAAATTGTGGATGGTTTTTCGGAGGCGGTGAAGTTTATCAATAAGCATGGTTCCGGGCATACCGACGTGATTCTTACTGAAGACCGGGAACGGGCAGAGCAGTTTCTTAATGAGGTCAGTTCGTCCAGTGTAATGTGTAACGCGTCAACACGTTTTGCCGATGGTTTTAGATATGGACTCGGGGCCGAAATCGGCATCAGCACGAATAGAACGCATGCCCGAGGTCCGGTTGGATTGGAAGGACTGGTTATCTATAAATATAAACTTCGTGGCAACGGTCAAATCGCTAGCGATTATTCCGGTGCCAATGCTCGAGAATTCACCCACAAATCACTAAAGTGAAGCAAGGCGATCAAAATCTTCCTGAGGAACTCCCTGCTTCAATTAATTCCCCTGAACCCTGCAATTCCGAACCGGTAAAGACAGAGAACTGGTGGTTGTTTTCCATGTTGTTGGCGGGAACTTTGGTGACGACTTATTTGTCTGGCGGCTTGTTGTTTTCAATCAGCCTGATCCTGATTTTGGGTGCGCATGAGTTCGGGCATTACTGGGCCAGCAAAAGGAACGGAGTGCGTTCAACGTTGCCTTATTTCATCCCCGCTCCTCCTGTTTTTATCGCCGGAACTTTTGGCGCCTTCATTCAGATCAAGCAGGTCATTCCTAATCGTAGGGTGCTGATGGAAATAGGTTCTGCAGGTCCCATAGCGGGTTTTGTAGTGGCTCTGCCGACATTGATATACGGCCTGTCTCTTTCAAAAGTGTCGCCGGTACTGGTGGGTATTGAAGGAATGAATTTCGGCAGCTCCCTGGTATTAAATATTTGCGCGGAATGGGTTTTGGGAGTGAATCCGCAGTCGCCAGATTTGAATATTCACTTGCATCCGATCGCGTTTGCAGGTTGGATAGGAATGTTGGTGACCGCGTTAAACCTGATACCCATCGGTCAATTGGATGGCGGGCATATCGTTTTTGCGTTGTCCCCGAAACAACATGAGTGGGTAGGACGTCTTTTTTTCGTCGCATTATTTCCATTGGGCTATTTTTGGACGGGATGGTTTTTCTGGGCCGCGATGATAGCGCTGGTAGGTTTTAAAACCGCACCTTTGCTAAATGAAACAGAAGACCTGGACCCTAAACATAGAGCGCTGGGAGTGGCATCCATAGCCATTTTTCTGGTAACGTTCATACCCGTTCCTTTCTCCTGGATATAAGGCTAATATATTGATAAATTAAGCATTATTCTTGCCGGAGGGGCTTTTTCGGGCCTCGGAGTCGGCAATATATTGGAAATTGTATAAAAATTAATACTTTGAAAAACAAGGTCTTAAACGGGCTGATTGTCATATAAAATGACGATATATGCTTAAATAATTTAAATTAAAGGATAATTTTGTCAAAATATTGTTAAAATTATAGGCTCCATCCAGAAAAAAATTGACAGAGGCAGGGGGCTATGCTACATTTGCTCTATCTGAGGGGTACTGAGCTTCTGCCTTTATAGGGCATTTTTCAATGAAAAGAACATTCTTGGTTGCCATCAAGGTTTCTTTTTAGAAGTTTAGTGCCCCTTTTTTCTTTCCTTTAATCTCTTTCCCGTTCTTAATTGAAAAAAAATTTATAGGATCGCGTTTTTATGTCTAAAAATCCGTTAAGGGGTGTTATGAAGCTTCTGGTTGCAAACTTAGCAGTATTATTGCTGATTTCTACGCTTTTTCTTTCCAGTTCTATGGCAGGAGGAACGGAGCCATTGCCTGGTCTGCAAAAAGCGGTTGAAGATATTCGGTCTCTTTATAAAGGCAAAGAGGTATCATTTTTAGCCGAGAAAGAATATCAAGTCCGAAAGTACTATTATCAGATTCAAAGCAAAATACAAAGGCTGGAAATATTAGAAGAGGTGCAGGAACATTTTGAAAAGGCCGTCACAAAAGCCGAAGAAAAATTCGATTCCGGTGAAGAGGATGTCAGTCAATCGGCCATTACAAAGCTTAAACTGGGCCTAGCCGGGACTTTGACTGATATCATCGAGTTGGACAGTGATATAAAGGTAGCGCGATTATCTCTGGCTGGAATGTTCAAAGAGTCCTATTCTCCAGATGCGAAAATGCAGGACTCTGAGATAAAGCCTGTCGATTTTAAATTTGATAATTATGAGTCCTGGTTTAAGGAGTCCGCTCTTGCCACCGTTAGGGACGAACATTCTTCTAATAATGAGTTGGAACTCAGGACCGGTTATCTAAGAGCTGTGGAAAACAGAGGGAAACTGGATCTTGCCCGAAAAAACCGCAAAATCACGCGGGCTTTGTTGGTGAGTGAAGTGGCAAACTATGATTTTGGTATTGGAGATCCGGGTGACTTGTTTGAAGCGCTCATTATATACACCCGGGTATTGAGTGGTTATTATGATTCGGTTTATAATTTTAATCTTGCTGTCGCGCAATTAAATCGGGTAAAAGCCCCATGGACAGGGAAACCCTGAAGTATTGGCTGGCTTTAAATATGGTTGTCGGGGTAGGCCGGACCCTGTTTCACCGTCTTGTCCAGGGGCTGGGTTCACCGCGTGGAGTTTTCCTGGCACCCATAAACGAACTGCTGAGAATCCAGGGGATTGGTGACAAAGTAGCGGGAGAAATAAAGAACTTTGATGTTGATTCTACCGCAGAGCGCGAACTGAGGCTTGTTGAAAAGGAAGGTATACGGATTTTAACACTCGAGAGCCCGGAATATCCATCCTTATTGAAATCCATTTATGATCCTCCGCCAATTTTATATGTACAAGGCAAGGCCTTAAACAAGATTTCCCTGCCCTTGGCAGTGGTGGGTACGCGCACCCCTTCCGAATATGGAAAGTTGGTTGCGGAAAGACTTTGCTTGAAACTGGCTTCTGCCGGATTTAGTATAATCAGCGGCTTGGCCAGGGGGATTGATACATTGGCTCACAAAGCTGCGCTTTCTGCCGGAGCAGATACGATTGCTGTTTTTGGTTGCGGATTGGGGCATACATATCCGCCTGAGAATATTAAGTTGAGAAAGCAAATTGTCGAGCAGGGGACTATATTGTCTGAGTTTCCTGTTTTCATGAGACCGGATCGGAATAATTTTCCGGCAAGGAACAGGATATTAAGCGGTTTGGCTTTAGGAACGGTGGTTGTCGAAGCGGCTGAAAAAAGTGGAGCCCTGATCACGGCAGACTTTGCTTTGGAGCAGGGGAGAGAGGTTTTTGCAGTTCCGGGAAACATCACATCTCCCAAAAGCAGGGGAACTAATGACCTGATCAAGACAGGTGCAAAGTTGGTCGATGGTCCTGAATCCATTCTTGAAGAACTGTTACCCGCGTTGGGTGAAAGTTTGAAGGCTAAAAAAGAAAGCGTTGAGCCCAAAGTCAAACTTGATAATGACCAGGAAAAAAAGATTTTTTCTTTATTATCATTGGAAGGCAGACATATAGATAATTTAATTGAAAACAGCAATTTGTCTCCCGCGCAAGTTTCGGCTACACTGTTACAACTCGAATTGAGAGGTTTGGTTCGGCAACTGAGTGGAAAGATGTATATTTCTAATTGCGGCGATGAATACAACTAGTGAGGAAATATGGGTAAATCGTTACTGATCGTTGAGTCACCTACCAAAGTCAACACGCTGAAAAAAATCGTTGGCAAGGATTTTATTATTAAGGCATCGGTGGGACATCTTAAGGATCTTCCCAAGAAAAAGCTTGGTGTTGATGTTGATAATGACTTTACTCCGGAATACATCACTATCCGGGGAAAAGGAAAAATTCTCCAGGAGCTGAAAACCGCCGCCAAGAAGTGTGACACAATTTATCTCGCTCCGGACCCGGATCGTGAAGGAGAGGCGATTGCCTACCATATTGGAAATGAAGTAGCACGATTTACCAAGGGCAAAATTTATCGGGTAGCTTTTAACGAAATCACTAAAAAGGCGGTTCTGGAAGCTCTTAAAAATCCTACTGAACTTAATACTAACCGGGTGAACGCACAACAGGCTCGCAGAATTCTAGACCGGTTGGTGGGATATAAAATCAGTCCAATCTTATGGAAAAAAGTTCATCGGGGGCTGAGTGCCGGGCGAGTGCAATCCGTTGCTTTGCGGATTGTTTGTGAGAGGGAACGTGAAATTCTGGCCTTTAAGCCCCGCGAATACTGGTCGATCATGCTGGAGTTGGAGGGCAGTCAGAAACCCCAGTTTCAGGCAAAACTATTTAAAATTGAAGGTGAAAAATCCGAGATCGCCAATAAAGTCGAGGCGGACCAGATTCTCAAGGGATTGGAAGGGGCCAAGCCCACACTTGAGAGTATTGTCAAAAAAGAAAAAAAAAGAAACCCTAGTGCCCCTTTTATCACCAGTACCCTCCAGCAGGAAGCATCCCGAAAACTTAATTTCTCTCCCAAAAAAACCATGATGCTTGCTCAACGGTTGTATGAGGGAATTGCCATGGGTAAAAAGGGAACCGTGGGTCTCATCACGTATATGCGTACCGATTCGGTGAGATTGTCGGACCAGGCTCTCGAAGAAGTTCGTGCATTCATTCCTGAAAGATATGGCAAGGAATACCTGCCCGGAAAACCCAACACGTATAAAAGTAAAAAGTCCGCTCAAGAGGCGCATGAGGCGATCCGGCCCACCGATGTTCAACTGGAACCGAATACTATCAAAGAGAATCTGGAAAAGGATATGTTCCGGCTTTACCAGTTAATCTGGTCGCGTTTTGTTTCTTGCCAGATGGTTCCGGCGGTTTTGGACACCACTCAGTTTGATATTCAGGCGGGGAAATATTTGTTTCGCAGTAACGGTTCGATATTAAAATTTGCCGGCTTCATGAAAGTCTATGTTGAAAGTCAGGACGATGATCAGGACGCTGGGTCGAAATCCGAAGGAAAAGGTGACGACCGTCTGCTTCCCCCATTGGAAAAGGGAGAGACATTAAAAGTTCACGAAGTCCTTCCCGAGCAACATTTTACTCAGCCTCCTGCCCGTTTCTCCGAGGCGATGCTGGTCAAGGAGCTTGAAGATAAAGGGGTCGGGCGGCCCAGTACTTATGCAGCGATCATTAGTGTGATTAAGGACAGGGACTATATTCAAAATGTAGAACGGCGCCTGCAACCTGTTGAACTTGGTTTTATGATCAATGATCTTTTGGTTGAGAACTTCCCCGATATCATGACCACAGAATTCACCGCCAAAATGGAGAGTCAGTTAGACGATATTGAAGAAGGGAAGCTAGACTGGGTCGATGCCCTCAAATCTTTTTATATCCCCTTCAAGGCGGACTTGGAAAAAGCTGAAGAAAAGATGAAGGACTTCAAAGCACAAGTTGAAGAAACCGATGAAGTTTGTGAAAAATGTGATCAGCCCATGATTATTAAATGGGGGCGTTTTGGAAAATTTATGGCGTGTTCGGGATATCCAGAATGCAAAAACACCCGAGATTTGGGAGAAAAAGGAGAAAAGGGTGAAGGGGCTAAGGCAGAGGAAATTGAGGGAAATTGTGATTTATGCCAGTCGCCGTTGATTATCAAACGCGGGCGTTTTGGTAAATTTATTGCTTGTTCCAACTACCCGGATTGCAAATTTACCAAGGCAATTGGCCTTGGTATTGCCTGCCCGGAGGAATCCTGTGAGGGAGAGATTGCCTCGCGCCGGTCTAAAAAGGGAAGGACGTTTTATGGTTGCACGAAGTATCCCGATTGTAAATTTACCTCATGGGACAAACCGATTGGGGAAGCTTGTCCGGAATGCAAGAATCCGTTTTTGATCGAGAAGTGGAAAAAGAATGAAGATCCTTCTGTGCTTTGTCCAAATTGTGGTTTCAAGAAAACCGATGCTGCGGCTTGATCGATTGTGAAGGATTTTTTAACAATTATAGGTGCAGGGCTTGCGGGGTCTGAGGCGGCCTGGCAGGCGGCGGAACGGGGTGTGCAGGTTGTTTTGTATGAAATGCGGCCGGTAGTCCGTAACCCTGTTCATAAAACCGGGAATTGTGCTGAACTGGTTTGTAGTAACTCCTTGGGAAATAATCAGCCTCATTCTGCTCCGTTTATCCTTAAAGAAGAGCTTCGCAGTTTCAATTCTATCATTATCGCATCCGGCGATAAAAATTCGGTTCCTGCAGGTTCCGCTCTGGCTGTTGACCGGGATTTGTTTTCGCAGGAAATTACCGAAAAGTTATTGAATCACCCAAATATTACTTTCAAGCGTGAAGAAGTACTGGAAATTCCCCAGGAAGGACCGGTTGTTATTGCCACAGGTCCTTTGACCTCGCCTCATTTATCGGAGCAAATTTCAAAATTAATTGGTCAGGAGTATTTATACTTTTATGATGCGCTGTCGCCCATCGTTAATGCAGACTCGATAGATTATGATAAAGTATTTTTTGCTTCGCGTTACGATAAAGGGGATGCTGACTACTTGAACTGCCCCATGACCGCAGAACAGTACTATGCGTTTGTTCGGGAATTGAAGGCCGCAGAGAAGGTCCAGTTCGCGTCTTTTGAAAAGCCGATTTATTTTGAAGGGTGCCTGCCTATTGAGGTGCTGGCCGAGAGGGGTGATAGGACTTTGGCATTTGGGCCATTAAAGCCAGTGGGTTTGCCCGATCCAAAAACAGGAAAAATAGCCCATGCGGTGGTGCAATTGCGCCGGGAAAATCGGGATAGCTCTGCCTATAATCTGGTGGGGTTCCAAACCAAGCTCACTTATCCGGAACAGAAAAGGATTTTTTCTATGATTCCTGGTTTGGAAAATGCTGAGTTTTTCCGATTGGGTGCTATTCATCGAAACACTTTTATTAATTCTCCCAGCCTTTTGAGCCATGAACTGGAATTGAAGGATCGGCCGGGAAATTATTTTGCCGGCCAGATCACCGGAGTGGAAGGATATGTCGAATCGTCTGCGATGGGGCTTTTAGCGAGTTTGAGCGCAGTGGCGAAAATCACAGGAAGTTCCTACACTCCACCTCCCGCCGATACCGCACTAGGTGCTTTGATAAATTATTTGACCGCATCCAGGAGTAAAGGATTTCAACCGATGAATATTAACTTTGGCTTATTCTGGGTCCAGGAAATGCGGATTCGCGATAAAAAAGTCAGGAATCAGAAGATCGCAATGAACGCAATGGAAAAAATAAAGGAATGGAAGGAAGGACTGAAAGATCCGATTCCCGCCCACTCTTAAGAACCCTCTGGAAATTTTTAGACGATACAAACGGCCATAACTTGTTTCAGGTCGCAATCCCCTTTGAATATTTTATAAATTCCGTCCTGCTTGAGGGTTGTCATTCCGTCATTCAGAGCCTGTTCGCGCAATTCTTCGACCAAAGCTTGTTTCAGAATCATTCTTTTAACGGTATCTGTGCCTTCAAGGCACTTGTGCAGCCCGGTACGTCCCGCATAACCGGTTTCATCACAGGCGGCACAACCTATGGTTTTTTTTAGAATCAATTCATCAAAGTGGCGTGGGGCATTGTTCAATTTTAAATGACGGTGGGACCCGCCCGTCGTACTACCGAGTCATGTAAAACTCAGGCCGAATCGGTCGATGGCCGCTTCTAAAAGCAGTGAAAACATTTCAGTTACAACTTTGGCGTGATCGTTCGGAATATGGATAATCGCGGGGGAAGTCGAAATCTGCCGGGAAAAATTTCTAAAAAAGCAACCTAAACATCCAGATCCTGAACGAACTCCGCTTTTTCTTTTATGAATTTGAAGCGTGACTCGGCGTTTTTCCCCATTAACTCGCTAACAGTTTTGCTGGCTTGCTCGGTAGACCCTAATACTACCCGAATCAGGGATCGGGATTTTTTACTCATGGTGGTTTCTTTCAAGTCCGAAGCGGGCATCTCTCCGAGTCCTTTAAAACGGCCTATTTCGTGGGAGGTGCCGTTCAATCCCTTGATGATTTCATTTTTTTCTTCTTCAGTTAAGGCGTAAAACAGTTTTTTGCCGACATCGATGCGATATAAAGGTGGTTGGGCTATGAACAGATGCCCCTTTTCGATGATTTCTGGGAGGTATCTATAGAAAAAGGTAAGTAGCAGGGTGCAAATATGTGCTCCGTCAACATCCGCGTCGGTCATGATGATGATTTTTCCGTAGCGAAGCTTGTTGTAATCGAATTTATGGCCTATGCCGGTACCACAAGCAGAAATGAGGTTTTGAATTTCTGTATTGGCGAGAATCTTGGCCATGGTTGCGGTTTCAACATTGAGTATTTTCCCTCGAATGGGAAGGATCGCCTGGGTTTTTCGATCCCTTGCCTGTTTGCTGGAACCGCCGGCGGAGTCACCTTCGCAAATAAAGAGTTCGGCTTGATCTTTATCCGTTGTGGCACAGTCCGATAGTTTTCCTGGTAAGTTGAGCCGATGTGAAATATTGGTCTTTCGCTGAACCGCTTCCTTGGCCTGACGAGATGCGATACGGGCCTGTGCCGAAAGGATGATGCGGTTGGCGAGGATGTTTCCCAGGCTCTGATTTTCATTTAAATAATGTTCGAGGGTGTGTTTGACCACTGCTTCTACCTGGGAGGTGATTTCAGAATTTAATCGTCCCTTGGTTTGTCCTTGAAACTCGACATCTCCCTGAAGATAAACATTGATAATAGCAACCAGCCCCTCCCGGACGTCCTCGCCGGTAACTGTTGTTATACCTTTGGGGAGGAGTTTACGCCGGTCGATATAGGCCCGGACAGCTTTAGTGATGCCGTTGCGGAAGCCGTTCTCGTGGGTGCCTCCGTCAATGGTTCGGATGGAGTTGGCAAAGGACAGAATCTGGGTGTCGGTGCTGGGGGTCCAGAGAAACGCGGTTTCCAATCTTAATAACTTGTCTTCCTTTTCGACGTAAAAAGGTTTGTCCATCAAAGTGGCTTTTTGGCCAACAATCTTTTTGATGTAATCCTGAATTCCGTCGGGATAGTAAAACGTGTGTTTATTTTTATTTTCATGGACGATTATCTTCAGCCCCTTATTGAGGAAGGCTTTTGATTCTGCCCGCTCCAGAATGAATTTGGGGTTGAATTCCGTTTTCGGGAAAATTTTAGCATCAGGTTTGAAGTAAACTGTGGTGCCGTAGATTCGTGCGGCTTTGCCTTTTTTAAGTTTTGTGGTGGGTTTGCCTCGGGAATAAATCTGGCTCCATTCGAATCCATCCCGGCGGGAAGTCGCGACAAGCTTTTCCGATAGGGCGCAGACCACAGCCATTCCAACACCATGAAGTCCACCGGATACTTTATAGTTGCCTTGACCAAATTTCCCCCCTGAATGCAAAGTGGTAAAGAGGATTTCCATCGCGCTCTTTTTGGTCTTGCGATACGCGTCTACAGGAATTCCCCGGCCATTGTCCTTGATGGTGACGCCATGATCCTTTTCCAGAGTCACTTCGATGGTGTCGCAATGTCCGTTGAGTGCTTCATCTACGGAGTTATCCAGAATTTCCCAAAGCAAATGGTGCAGGCCCGTTGATGACGTGGCGCCAATATACATTCCTGGACGTTTGCGAACCGGATCGAGGCCTTCGAGGACTTCGATATCTTCTGATCGGTATTTTGTCATGGCGTCTATTTTATTTTGAGAATGGTTTTACGTTTGGAAACAATTACACCCTGGCTACCGCGGTTGCAAAGGCGAACACTTTTGACAGTGATTTCCTTGTCGTTGCCGGAATCGAATTCAAGTGTGACTTTATGTTTAAGCCCGACGAATTTAAATCCGACCAAATTGCTTTCCCCCGGTTTCATAAGGGTGACTCCTTTGCCCGATCCTGTCAGTTGCGTTATTTGGTCCGTGGGGATGACCACCGCTTTTCCCTTAGCGGTGGCTAGAAAAACGTGATCTTGTGTTACCGGGGCGAAGCCGATCATGCGGTCATTATTTTTCAAGCTCATGATCTTTCTTCCCGAACGTGTAGTCTCGGCCAGGTTGGATAAGGGAAACCGAAAACCAAACCCATCAGCGCTGGCAACCATGAACTCGCTTTCTTCAGCTTTGTCCTTCTTGATGAAGTCCATTGAGACCTGGCCCTCAGGCGTATCCGATCCTTCACTCGGAGCGGGAAGGGGCATCATCCCGATCACTTTTTCTCCATCACCAAATTTGTACAGGCTTTGCACAGGCTCGCCAAAGCCGCTTCTTGTATAAGGCAGATTGTAAACCCTGGAGACATAAACGATTCCAAATGAGGTGAAAAGAGCCAGCAGGTTTCGCGTATTGGTCTGCAGGGAGCCGAGCAATTGGTCATTTTCCTTAAACTTAAGTCCGGAAGGATCGCTCAGGTTTTTTAATTTCCGAATCCACCCGTTTTGGCTGAGGACGATATGCACATCTTCGTGCTCGATAAAGTCCTCCGCATTATACTCGATGCTTTCGATGGTTTTGATCTGGGTGAGGCGTTTGTCCGCGTGCTTTTTCTTGATTTCTTCCAGCTCTTCCCGCACCTCCTTCCAGATTTTTTTGGATGACGCGAGAATGGACTTGATTCGTTTTTGCTCCTTGAGCTTTTCTTTTCGTTCTTCCAGAATCTTCTCCATCTCCATTGAGACCAGTCGATAGAGGGGGATTTCCAGAATTGCGCTGGTTTGCTCGTCATCAAGCTTGAAGTTTTTTTGCAGTTTATCGTGAGCTTCCTTGCGGGACTTGGAAGATCGTATCAATTTCAGGGCCTTGTCCAGATTGCTAAAGACTGCCGCGAATCCTGCCATAATGTGCAGGCGCTTTTCAAGAAGAACGAGTTCGTAACTCAAGCGGCGTTGGATCACCTGCTTGCGGAATGCCAGGAATTCCTGGCATATTTCCAGCAGTGACAGACGGGCAGGCTCCCCATTTGGTTTGAGGCAGTTAAAATTGACTTGATAATTGTTTTCCAGTTCGGTGTGCTTGAACAGATAGCTCATCAATTTGTTTTCATCGGCCGTGCTTTTGAACTCAAGGACCACACGGACCTTCTCATCACTCTCATCCCTCACATCGGTCAAGGGAGGAAGCTTTTTGGCGATGATGATTTCCGCGATCTTTTCTATCAACCGGGCTTTATTGACGCTATATGGAATCGCCGTGAGAATGATCTGCTTTTTGCCGTGAGGCAGAGATTCAACCTTCCAGAGCCCGCGAATTTTTATTGCTCCCAAACCGGTCTCATAAGCCTTTCGCAACTCAGCCTTGCTGTTGAGTATGATTCCGCCGGTTGGAAAGTCCGGGCCTTTTATATATTTCATGAGATTGGCCACGGTCTGCTTGGGAGAGTCGATCAAAGAAATTAAAGCAGACATGACTTCATCCAGATTGTGACTGGGAAATGAGCAGGCCATTCCCACCGCAATGCCCGATGCGCCGTTAACCAGCAAATTGGGAACGCGGGAAGGCAGCACCACAGGTTCTTTTAGGGTGTTGTCGTAATTGGCGCGGAAATCGACGGTATCCTTTTTGATATCCTGTAGTAAATACGAGGTGATGGGTGTCAATCGGCCTTCGGTATAACGGTAGGCGGCTGGTGAATCTCCATCCATGGAACCAAAGTTGCCTTTCCCGTCTACCAGGGGATAACGCATGGAAAAGTCCTGTGCCATCCGCACCATTGACTCGTAGGTGGATGCATCTCCATGAGGATGGTATTTACCGAGCACCTCACCGATGATCTTGGCGGATTTGACATGCTTGCTTGCGGAATTCATTCCCATGCTTTCCATGGCAAACAGGATCCTGCGATGTATCGGTTTCAAACCATCCCGCACATCAGGAAGAGATCGGGAGACGATTGTCGAAAGCGCGTAGGTTAAAAACCTTTTTTCGAGTTCGTCTTGTAAGTCGGAATTTTTTTCCTGCCCCATGAAGTGATCCCAGGTTGTTATTGAAGTTTAAGAAAAGATGGGCGGTTCAGCTTGACGTTTGTAGTTTGCGGTCTTATACAGTTGCCAAGCCAGAAGTTTTTGAACCTGATCGGGAGGTTTCAGCTTTTAAAAACAATTTCAATGAGTTAGGGCCTTTTTCTTTTTTTAAATGTGTTATTTTCGTTAATCCGTATATGTCCATATATTGTAGGTCTGAATTATTTATATACAATATGCAGAGTTATAAAGCAAGTGAAATCAAGGGGTAACAAAGGCCTCTCTTGTCACCTTCGAAAATGTTAACGCGATTCATTTCAGCAGGTTGAAATCTTTTTCAAGAGAGTGCCATCTTATTAGTGTCCGGCGGAATGCTCAGGAGGGTTTTGGTTTTCGCCTCACAATTCTAAAGATTTGGTGTCATCACCGATTGGAAAAATATTTTAGTTTAAGGAGCGATTTATGTCCGATCCCAAGCTGCAAGAGAAAATAATTGATGCGTTGAAGACAGTTCAAGATCCTGACCTGCATAAAGACATTGTCAGCCTTGGGTTTGTCAAGAATATGAGTATAGATGGAGGAAACGTCAAATTTGATGTTGAATTGACCACACCTGCCTGTCCGGTGAAAGAACAGTTGCGCACGGAATGCGAAACCAAAGTCAAAGCCATTGATGGAGTTGAGCAGGTTGATGTGAACATGACTGCCGTTGTCCGATCTACCGAGCATTCACAACCGGTTTTGACCGGAGTGAAAAACATCATTGCCGTGGCGAGTGGGAAGGGCGGTGTGGGGAAATCCACAGTCAGCACCAACCTGGCTATTGCCCTGTCAATGACCGGTGCTCAAGTCGGTTTGATGGATGCTGACATTTATGGTCCCAGCATACCGCAGATGATGGGCATTCCCATCTCTCCGCCGAAAGTTGGCTCAGAAAATAAATTCTTTCCCCATGAAAAGTATGGGTTGAAAGTGGTCTCTGCGGCGTTTTTAACCAAACAGGGGCAACCCCTGATGCTCCGTGGACCCATGCTGGGCGGTATCATCCAGCAATTTCTGCAAAACGTGGAGTGGGGCGAACTGGATTATCTGGTGATTGATTTGCCACCGGGTACTGGCGATGTGCAGTTGACCCTGACCCAGAAGGCGCCTATTTCCGGTGCAGTGGTTGTGACCACTCCGCAGGAAGTCAGCCTGATCGATGCGGACAAGGGCGTGAAAATGTTTCAGCAGGTCAAAGTTCCCCTTCTCGGTATCGTTGAGAACATGAGCTATTTCATCTGCGATGGTTGCGATAAGAAACATCATATCTTTAGACAGGGCGGCGGGAAAAAACTGGCTGGTACATTTAATATCCCGCTTCTTGGAGAAATCCCGATCATCGAATCTATCGCAGAAGGTGGAGACTCGGGTATTCCCGTAGTCATGGCTGATGCTGAATCTTCTGCCGCTCAGGCCTACAAGGATTTAGCAGGGCAGGTGGCGGCGCAACTCAGTATCAACCAGGCTAACAAAGGCGAAAAAGTTTCCGCGGACTTTGAACTTTCCTGGAAAAGCTAACCACCAGGCGTGGCCAGCGTGACGCTGGATTCAACTAGCAACAAGGCTACGCCTTGAGGAAATGGGTAGTAACCTGTATAGCACGTCATCGCGAGCGACCATGTGAAACTCTTCATTTGCCTTCGTGCCCCAGAGGGGTAAAAGGAGCGCGGCGATCCAGACTTAATAATATTCCATTTTGTTTGTAAGTGGTTTTGAAATTAGAAAGTAGACAAACGATTATGACTGCTCCTGCACCCAGGAATATTAAACAGATTGATGAGTCCACTCTGGGTATTTCCTGGAACGATGGACACGACTCGGTTTATTCGGTCAAAAATTTACGGGAAAGTTGCCCGTGTGCGAACTGCATTGATGAATGGAGCGGTAAAAAGTTGATCGCTCCGGGTACCATCCCACAGGAAATCCGTCCACGAAACCTAAAGGCGGTGGGACTTTACGCCATCCAGTTTGACTGGAGTGACGGGCACAATACCGGGCTTTATACACATGAGCTTTTGCGGCAATTATGCGAATGCGCGGCCTGCAAAAGTAAAAGTGCTGATAACCAGACTTGAATTCAAATTGTAAGTGCAACTTTGATCCAACCCTCCCCCAGCCCCTCCCTTCGTAGAGACCTTTGCATAACCTGAGATCCTTCGTCGCCTCCGGCTCCTCAAGGATGACAAACCGGCGTTTCTTGTCATGCTGAACGAGATCGCGTTGTCATTCTGAATACTTCGACTTCGCTCAGCACAGGCTCCGTGAAGAATCCCGTTTCAGTGTGTTGTCATTCTGAACGCAGTGAAGAATCTCGCTTTTCTGTCTTATGCGGGGCACGAAGTTTAGGGAAAAATATCACGTCTTCGTCGCCTCCGGCTCCTCGAGGATGACAAACTGGCGTTTCTTGTCATTCTGAACACAGTGAAGAATCCCGTTTCAGTGTGTTGTCATTCTGAACGCAGTGAAGAATCCCCAGGTTAGTGCAAGGCGAGATCCTTCGTCGCCTTCGGCTCCTCAAGGATGACAAACCGGCGTTTCTTGTCATGCTGAGCAAAAGGATGACAAACCGGCGTTTCTTGTCATTCTGAACGCAGTGAAGAATCCCGTTTCAGTGTGTTGTCATTCTGAATACTTCGACTTCGCTCAGCACAGGCTCCGTGAAGAATCCCCGGCCCTGAAAAAATTGACTTATGAGTATTAAATTGATATATAAGCGACAATGGTTGTCCCTGGGGGCATTATCCTCACCGGAAGAAGAGGAGTATGGAGTATATACATAAGAACCACGCTAAAAATCATACCTCGAACTGGAGTTATAAAGTACTGACATGATGAACCTCACTGTTAAGGAATTAAGCCGGGTATTAAAAGACAGTTTTTCTGGATTATTCCCTGTTCCTCAGAATGACAAAACAGCCTTGTATCGTCAGAATGACAAACCGGAGATCCTTCGTCGCCTTCGGCTCCTCGAGGATGACAAAATGGCCCAGCATTGTCATGCTGAACAAAAGGATGACAAACTGGCGTTTCTTGTCATTCTGAATACTTCGACTTCGCTCAGCACAGGCTCCGTGAAGACGTGGTGTTTCACCCAGGCTTTCGTGCCCCGCAGGGGTAATCCCGCTTTTCTGTTTTATCGACTCATGCAAAGGTCTCTTTTCCGGGGGGGGGGGGGGGGGGGGGGGTACTTCGCTCCGTTGCGATTTGTATGAGAAACCCTGTGCTGCCGAAGAAAGTCTCCCGCCGTCTTGGCACCCTTCTGCTGGGCCTCTCCCTGTTGCTCGGACTGGCATCGCCGGCGGAGGCACAAAGGCGGGGTCTATTCCCGATCCAGGTTGGGGTCGGTGTCGTTCCCACTGGGCGTGATATCATTCTGTACTACAACCTGGGTGCAACGATCACCCCCTTGGTACTGACAGAGGCCAGCGGCGGCCCCGGCGGCCCGCTGACCTACTCTCTGAATGGAGAGCGCAGATCATCAGCAGGGCGCCTGGAATCACCACCAGGGTTCGAGCCCGCATTACTGGGGTTTGCCTTTGACCCGGCCACCCGCACCCTGTCGGGCACGCCGACTCTCGCGGGTGGCGGGCTTCCAGCTACTGACCTACACGGTCACGGACCCCGGGGTCACCGACACCGATAGCCCGCAGAGTCAACAGATCCAGGAATTCACGATTACCGTTGACCCGGCTTCGCAGGCTTTGGCTTTGCCCCCAATACCCGATCTGCGCCTCGCGCGTGGAGTCGATATAGGCTATCTGCTAGCAGTGGCTACCGGCGGTACGGCTCCCCGGAGCTACACGCTGACCGACTTGGAGGTGAGCGACAATGATGTACTGCCCGGGGCAATCTTTCGCCTGGCCAGCCTCCGGCTGATTGGCACGCCGATACGGTAGGGACCTACAGGGCGATCTACACGGTCACCGACAGCGCCACCCCGCCCGCCGTCGTCAGCCAGAGGTTCACGATCACGGTGTCCGACAATACGGACGAGGGGGGGTTTGCCGAGCTCAATACCGTGATCCTGCCGGAAATGGCGCGGGCCATAGCCGACCAGACGGTGAGTGCGATAACGCAACGTATTGATCAGACCAGGAGCGGCGGCAGTGCCCGGTCGGTCATGATCGCCGGGCAGTCCACATTGACCGGGGCGGCATCTGCCCACGGTCAGGCCATCGCCGATGGCAGGCTGAGCCTTAAGGACGTGCTGGGCAACTCCGATTTTGTCCTGCCGCTGAGTGATGCGGGGGGCAACCGAATGCTGTCCTCGCTGACCTTATGGGGCGGGGGCGGTTACCGCAACCTCGAAGGTTCCGGCGGGGAAGACGTGGGCTTTGACGGCGACCTGTTCAGTGCCTATCTGGGACTGGACACTCAACTGCGTGACGACCTGCTGATCGGCCTGGCGGTATCCTGGAGCCAGAGCGATCTTGACTACCAGAGGGAGGATCTTGACCTGAGCGGCGATTACAAGCTGGACCTCACCAGCGTCCATCCTTATGTGAGCTGGGAGGCGCTGGCCGGGCAACTGGACCTGTGGGCCACTGCCGGCTACGGCTGGGGTGACCTTGAGATCACTAATGACGGGCTGGACGGCCAGGCAT
>LFLA01000020.1 GCA_001542995.1 Nitrospina sp. LS_NOB | reverse complement strand
TTGCCCCCCGCATCACTCAGCGGCAGGACAAAATCGGAGTTGCCCAGCACGTCCTTAAGGCTCAGCCTGCCATCGGCAATGGCCTGACCGTGGGCAGATGCCGCCCCGGCCAATGTGGACTGCCCGGCAATAGTGACGGACCGGGCGCTGCCGCCGCTCCCGGCCTGGTCGATGCGTTGTGTTATCGTACTCACCGTCTGGTCCGTTATGGCCCGCGCCATTTCCGGCAGGATCACGGTATTGAGCTCGGCAAACCCTGCGTTGGGGTTCGTGACCGCAGCCGTGGCCTCACTGGTCAGGCTTTCAGGGGTATTGCGGCCATCGATATAGCTCACCGTCGCGGTGATGGTCTCGCCTACCTCGGCCTGGGTCAGGAGGAATGTGCTCAAGGTGGCGCCGCTGATATTCGTGTTCCCGGCCTGCCACTGATAACTGAAGGACCCCAGACCATCGTCATCGGCAATGCCGGAGGTATCCATTGTTAAGGTCTCGTCCCGGGTCGCGGTGCCGCTAATGGTCGGTAACCCGGTCGGCCTGTCATTGACATTGGTCACGGTGAGATTGAACGGGGCCAGGGACGCGCTCAGCACGCCGTCAGAAACGCTGATCACAATGCCGGTGGTGGTCCCGACATCGCCGTTGTCCGGCGTGCCGCTCAAGACGCCGGTGCCGGTGTCAAACCCGGCCCATAAGGGCCGGTTTGCAATCGAATATACCAGCGTCGTGCCCGCATCAACATCCGCACCCGTCGGGGTGAAGGAATATGCGTTGTCTTCGGCTACCGTGGTCGCCGGGCTGCCGCTGATCGTCGGCCCGTCATTGACATTGGTCACGGTGATGGTTACCGTGTCAGCCGGGGAGGCGCGATTGCGTGCATCGGTCACAACCAGGCTGAACACCAGGTCAACATTGGCGGCCAGTTGCGTTGGCGCAGTAAAACTCGGCATGGCGGTGTCCTCACCGCTTAAGACGACATTCGACCCCGGTCCCGATGCCGGCGCGGTCTGCGTCCACAGATAGGCCAGGGTCTCGCCCTCGGGATCGCTGCTGCCGGAGCCGTCCAGCGTCACGCCGGCGTCCTCGGCCACACTTTGATTCGGCCCGGCATTGGCAGTGGGCGCATCGTTGGCCCCGGCCGTCACGGTGATGGTTACCGTGTCAGCCGGGGAGGCGCGATTGCGTGCATCGGTCACAACCAGGCTGAACACCAGGTCAACATTGGCGGCCAGTTGCGTTGGCGCAGTAAAACTCGGCATGGCGGTGTCCTCACCGCTTAAGACGACATTCGACCCCGGTCCCGATGCCGGCGCGGTCTGCGTCCACAGATAGGCCAGGGTCTCGCCCTCGGGATCGCTGCTGCCGGAGCCGTCCAGCGTCACGCCGGCGTCCTCGGCCACACTTTGATTCGGCCCGGCATTGGCAGTGGGCGCATCATTCTCATCGGTCACGGTCACGGTGATGTCCTGCCTCACCATCATCGCGCGGTCGTCGTCGCCGCCGGTGGCGATAACCTGCACCAGATAGTCGTTGTCGCTTGCGGCAGAGCCTTGCGCCTCAAAGTCGGGGGCATTGATGAAGGCCAGCGCGCCGCTGTCGGGATTGATCTCGAATAAGGCGTGGTCGGCGTTGGCGTCGTCGTCGCTGTCGCTGATGGTGTAGGCGATGGTATCGCCGGCATCCTCGTCCGTCGGCGGCAGCGGTGGCGGCGCCGTTGGCTGCCTCCAGCGTCAGGGTGTAGTCGATCGGGTCACTTTCAAAGTCCTCGCCGGCGCCGATATAGGTGATGGCGCCGCTGGTCGGGTTGATGGCGAAGCGGTTGGTGTCCCCGTCAGTGATGCGATAGGCGACATCCATGTCGCCGCCGCCCGCAGCGGTGGCGCGCGCCACGCCCACCGCGACCGGCTCGCTGCCGCCATCCTGATTTTCGGGCAGAGTGAAACGATATTCCGCTTCCGTGAAGATCGGGGTATGGCTGCCGGCCGTATCGCTCGCGCCGATGACAAAGGGACCGCCCACTTGCAGGCTGATGCCAGTGACCGTGGGAGAGCCGTCAAACCTCGGGTTGCGCATGGTTACGGTGAGGGGCGCGTCCAGGTCGCTGAAAGCCACATTAAAGGACATTCCGTCAGCGGCGCCGGCGGCCATGCTGGCGGCACCGCTAGCCGGCGCAGCATTGGTTGCGCTCCAGTCCACGCTGGCGGCGAAGGGCGTGCCCTCGGCCAGCGCCAGGCGCAGCCCGAACGGCGCGGTGGTCAAGGCGGCGTCCGGCGCGCTGCGCTGCAAAGCGAAGGTCAGGGGGAACGGCGCGCCGGGGTTGTCGGCCAGATCCAGGCTGGTCAGGCTGTCCAAGCCGATGAAGATGCCGGCTGGCAGGGATTCCAGATCATTTTCTCTCAGACCCAGCAACTCCAGATCGCTCAAGCCGGCGAAAAGAGACACCGGCAGGGCTGTTATGTCATTGCCTCGCAGATCCAACTCTTGCAGGCTGCTCAAGCCGCTAAAGACGCCGGCCGGCAGGGCGGTCAGTTCATTGATGCTCAGATTCAACTTCTGCAGGTTGCTCAAGCCAGCGAAAAGATTCGTCGGCAAGGATGCCAGTTCATTGAAGTCCAACTTCAGTTCTCTCAGTCTGTCCAACCCCCGGAACAGGCCCGCGGGCAGCGTGGTCAGGCCGGTGCGGGTGCGCACGTCTCTGTTGTTGCCCAAGTCAAAGAAGGTCAGGCTATCCAAACCATCGAACACGCCCTCCGGCAGCGTGACAAGGTGCGTGTTTTGAGCAAGGAAAAGCTGGGTAATGCTGCTCAGCCCGGCGAAATCCCCGCTCTTCAAGGCGGTCAGGTTGGCGCCTTGGTTTATTATTCGAAATGTCTCGCTAATCGCGGCAAGATGCGCGGGGGTGACATCGGCGCAGTCGTCTATCCCGGGTATAAACCCGACGATCACAACCTGCACCTCAGGCGTGCGCCCGCAGATGCCGTCCGTGTCGGCGGCGCCCTCCACGGCCACGGCCGCGGTGCGCCGCGCCGCCAAGCCTGCGGGGTCGGTGGCGGTTATGGTCACCATCGTGGCGCCGACCACGCCCGGCGACAGCCTCATCATGCTGCCATTTTCCACGCTCGCGGACGCGACCCAGGGGCGCATCGCGGTCGCCGTGTAGGTCAGGACATCGCCGTCCGGGTCGGTGAACAGGGCGGATAAATCCACCATCACCGGGTCGCCGCCCTGCCGCAACCTTTGCATGGCGAAAACCCCTTGCGCCACCGGCAGGCGGTTGGCGGGGTCTTGGTAATTGGTGCTCACCCAGGGACCCAGTTCGTCGTTAGACTCCGCCCCAGCAACAGGAACCGCGACCGCGCGCACGCGGAACTGATAACTGCCCTTGCCGGGCAGGGAAAAGGCAAGCGTGGTGTCGCTGGTCGACCGGGACGCGCCGTAGTCGCCGCCATCCATACGGCGCTGCGCCTCGTAACGCGCCAGCGTCAGCATGCTGTCCGCTATGTTGACCGGGGCCTGCCAGGTCAGCACGATATTCTGTCCCTCGCGATTCGCCAGCAGGTTGAGCGCCGCGCCCGGGGTGCGCCCGGGGTCGACCACGGTCACATGGATGCGCGCGGTCGTGGTCGGTTGATTCCGGTCGTCGATATCGGTGGTATCCGTCGCGATCACATCCACAACCGTTTCGCCGACCTTTAACGGTCCCAATATGATCAAACCGGGGCGGATCACGAAGTTTACAATCCCCGCTTCTTCGACGGACGTGCCATAACTCAAAAAGCCTGCGGAGCCAGAACTGGACGCGAAATAGTCGCCAAGCGTGAGGACCACGGGGTTGTCAAACAGGGAAAAATTCAGCGGCGGGAAAGCCCGCGTTAGGAGCGGCGGCTCTATCGGCACATTGGTCACCGTCACAGTGACCGACTGGCTCTCAGTGCGCGCGCTCTCGCCCTCGCCGCTCTCCGCGACCAGAGTGAAGTGATACTCGTTGTCGGCGCCTTCGTCCCGGGGGTCCTCGTAGTCGGGGGCGGCGACGAAGCGGATCGCGGCGGCGGCGGAACCATCGGCGTTATAGTCGATGGCGCCCAAGGCAAACAACCCGGCGTCCGCGCCGCCGTTGATCTCGAGGAAGGTGATGCGGTCCTCGATGTTCGGGTCGAACACCATTGCGGTGCCGACGAAGTTCTTATTTTCCCTGACCCTGAAAGCGGCGGGCGATTCGAAGAACGGCATGAAGTCGCCCAAATCCTCCCGCGTACCCCCGCCTGTTGGCGGAACGCCTCCTACCGTCGCGGGGTCGGCGGTTTTTCCAGCACGATCTCAAACCTTTGCACGGCCGGCGCAACGGGGTGTTCCGCATCCCTCGCCTTCAGGGTCATGAGGAGGGTCGCCGGGAGCGCATCGTCATTAAGCGCCGTCCCATCCGGGGTCAGGGTCATCGACGCCCCGGACAACGCCACCGACACGATGCGATTGTCATTATCGATCGACACATCTGATGAACCCTCGAACCGAAGAGCAATATTCGCCGCATACGCCAGGTCGTCGCCGTCCAGGTCGTCGAAATACGGGGAAATATCGATCTCTTCCGCGTTGCCGCCCTGATACAGGATGACCTTGGGCACAGTGCCGACCGTGTGCGGCGGCGCGTTGTCGTCGTTGATGAACGTGACTTTTATCGAATGAGGGAGCAAATTCGGCAAAGCATTAAGCACCCGCACCCGTTCGTCCGGTTGCGCCAAGCCAAAGAAAATGTATGCCACTTCGTCCGGCTCGTGCTGGTTGTCGTCGTTCAGGGGGGTGAACAGCGTCTGGATCGGGTCGCCGGGACCGCCCGCGCCGGCCGGGATGGTGAAGTCCAGTCGGTGGTCCAATGGATTGGCGAAATCCGTGGCAAAATCAATGCGTAAGTGCGGCAACGGCTGCCGTTGCGCGATGCTGCTGCTGACGAAAACCCGCACCACGACATCCCGTTGCGCGGGACCGTTGACCATTTCCAGCATGGGACCAAAAAGCTCGCCTTCTTCGGTGACGATGCCGTCGCGTATTTCCGCTGCCAGAAATCTTATCTCGGCGTAGTCGTTGTCGTTGACCAGGACGGTCACGGCCTGGTTGACTATCAGGGAACTCGGCGCGGCGGTGCGAAAACGGAAGACGATCTTTTCAAGACCCTCGATGAGGGTGTCGTTGTTGATCTCGAAAGTGAAGGAATCATCGCGCGGCGCCCCCGGGTTGCCAAAGAGGTCGCGGTCGTCGGGCAGGATGGTGAAGGGCTCGGGCATGCGGTATTCATCAGGGGAGAGCGTGGTGCTCTCCACATCCACATACGGTATCACCACGGTCGGCCACTTCGGCGCCTCGCCCAAGATGATGAGCGGCACCCGCACCCGCAGTGTGCCGCTGTCGCCTTCGGTCACGCTCAGCCCCTCCGCGATCAACTGGCCGGTGGGCTGCGGCACCACCGTGGCCGCGAAGGTTTGCGTCCCGCTCAGGCCGCCCTCGCTGGTGGCGGTGACGGTCACACGCGCGGGGCCCAGGTAATACCCCTGCATGGTCAGCACGCTGCCGTCCACGCTGAGCACGACATCCCCATCCGGGTCCGAACTCGCGGCGTAGGTAATGACCGCGCCGGCATCCTCCGGGCCGTGGAAGTAGTCGGACAACTCCAGCCGCTGGAACGCATACAGGATCAGGAACTGGTGCGGGATCGGGTTTGTCGCCACCGGCGCTTCGTTGCCATCGTGGTCGGCGTTAGCCGGATATGCGGTGAACAGCAGGGAGAAGGTGGCTGCGGTCAAGAGCCCGATCAGGGACAGGCATGAAACTCGGAAATGGCGAGGTTTTTTCGGTAGCGCGGTATTTTTCACTGCATCACGAGGAGCACCCCCCCCCCCCCCCCCCCCCCCCCCAACGAACCAGAACGGGGCGTGTACAACACTGAGTTCAACACAGCATGGCTTCTCAATGACCGCATATCATCCACCTCTTTCATTACCCACGCACGATAAACCAGTGCTGGCATAAACTCCACGCCTATCTTCCAGGGCATATCGGCACACGCAAGAACTTAAATTGCTATCCGTGACAATCTCTGGAATTTTTTCGAGTTCCTTTTGAGTTCCAGAGACGACAGGGAGCATTCAGGTGGAATGGATTTCCTGCATAATTTTATCGCCGCCCATATCCAGTAACGTGCTGCCCAACTCTTTTCCCATGGATTTAGCATCGAGTTTACGGCCCTGCAATTCAGTTTTATAGAGCGTCTTTCCATCAAGGCTTGCGACCAGCCCTTTTAACGTCATTTGGTCTTTCTCGATCGTTGCAAATGCTCCAATGGGAACGTTGCAACCGCCTTCAAGTTGAGTGACGACTGCTCTTTCGGCATCCAGAGCCAGATGCGTATCTTCATCATCCATATCGGCCAAAAGAATCTGGTTGTCGACATCATGTTTTCGCGCTTCAATCCCGACGGCTCCCTGCCCCATTGCCGGCAATAAAATTTCGGGGCTGATCATTTCTGTGATTTTATCGTCCCACCCCATGCGAATGAGGCCCGCAGCGGCAAGAATGATCGCATCCAACCCCTCCGTTTCCAGTTTTTTAATCCTCGTTTCAAGATTGCCGCGAAGAGGAACCAGACTTAGATCGGGACGGTAATGCAACAACTGCGACATCCTTCTTAAACTGCCTGTCCCGACCTTGGCACCCCTTGGAAGTTCGTCTAACTTTTTATTGCCTCTTGCGATTAATGCATCAAAAGGATTCTCCCTTTTTGTAACCGCCGCAATACACAAGGCAAAGGGAAACTTGATCGGCATATCTTTCATACTGTGGACAGCAAAATCGACCTCTTTTCTCAACATGGCTTCTTCGATTTCCTTAACGAATAAACCCTTGCCACCGATTTTAGCCAACGGAACATTCTGGATCTTATCGCCGGAAGTTTTAATGACGACAATTTCTACCGGAATCTCAGGATGCAGAGATTCTAACTGGTCTTTGATCCAATTGGCCTGCCACAATGCCAGGGGACTCCCCCTGCTGCCGATCTTAATTTTTCGGGGTTCCATCTAGTCGTCCAAATGGAATAAGTGGCGAATGGCCTTCAAATATACGTGTCCATCCAAAGATTGAGTTTTCTTTTTTAGATTGATGGTGGGCTTATGCAGAATTTTGTTGACCAATGATTGCGTCAGTTGATGGATTGCCCTCTGGTCACTATCAGAAAGATGGGTGAGGGTCTTGAGTGTTTTTTCCACTTCAGTGATGCGCATCTCCTCAGCACGGTTTCGCATTTCAATAATGGTGGGAATCGCGTCGAGCGTGGAAAACCAGTTGTTAAATTTTGTGACTTCCTCCTGGATAATCTCCATGGCATTTTCAGCTTCTTTTTGCCGTTCTTCCATGTTCGCGTTCACCACGTTTTGCAGATCATCAATGTCATACAAATACACATTTTCCAAATCGTTCACCTCCGGGGCAATATCCCGGGGAACTGCAATATCTATGAGGAATATAGGTTTGTTTTTTCTTTTATGGATGGCCTGCTCGACCATATCTTTATGAATGATAAAATTCGGTGCGGCAGTCGAAGTAATAACAATGTCTGCCCGGTACAACTCTTCTTTAAAAGCTTCAAAGTCCAGAGCACAGCCATTTAAGGTCTGGGCAAGAGAAATGGCCCGCTCATAAGTTCTACTGGCCACGTACACGGTTTTAACACCATAAGTTATAAGATGTTTCGCGGCAAGTTCGGCCATCTCACCCGTTCCCACCAGCATGACCGAGTGATTTTCCAAATCCTCAAAGATTTTTTTTGCCAGTTCCACGGCGGCGGAACTGATGGAAACCCCGCGCTCGGAAATCCCGGTTTCTTCCCTTACTTTTTTAGCAACATTAAAGGCTTTCTCAAAGAGCTGGTTGAGAACCAGACCGGTAGAACTTAACGCGCGGGCGGTGCTGTAGGCATCTTTCACCTGCCCCAGAATTTGAGCTTCACCAAGAATCATCGAGTCTAAACTCGCCGAAACTCTGAAGAGATGCTCAACGGCCTGATTATCTGTGTAGCTGTAAAAATACTCATCCAGACTGCCCCGCAATATTCCGTGGTAGTCACAAATGAAATCTTTAAGGAGTTGGATACCCTGGTCGGCATTATTGACACGGGCATAAATTTCGACCCGATTACAGGTTGAGAGAATTATATTCTCGGCAATTTCCGGGCAACGGACCAATTGCTCCAGAGAGGCTTCCAGCTTGACCTGATTAAAGGCGAGCTTCTCCCTGATTTCCACAGGAGTGGTCTTATGGTTGACCCCCACCAGAACAAGATTTGGCTCGGTTGATATCATAATATGTGTAGAAAATAAGTTCCTATTACAGTTATAAATCCAAGAATCGCCCCCTGAGCGGCTTTCTTGCCCCGCATTCCCACCGTCATTCTTCCAAAAAATACCAGGCAATAGATCAGCCATGTTATCACCAGCGGCAGGGTGCGGGTCAGATCCCACGAGAAGAATGGCAGGTTCATTTGCGTGTTCCAAATGGACCCAGTCATAAAACCCAAAGTGAACAACGGAAATCCTATCGTGATCACCTTGAAATTCAGATCATCCAGAACTTCAAGAGACGGCATCCTGAAATACATCATTCCCAGCTTTTTCGTTTTGACCTGATGTTCCTGAATCAAATACATGATTCCGGCAGCAAATGCGATAGAAAACGCCGCATACCCCATGATCGACAAGGTTCTATGCATGGTCAGCCAGAAACGCACCTCCGATTCGGGGACCAGGGCCGACTCTTTTGAAAGAAAGGCTGAAAACAATAGAACAACGAAAACCAGAGGGATGACAAAAGCCCCCAGATCCTTGATTTTATATTTCCACTCGGTCAAAAAATAAACCACCACCATCAACCAGGCCAGAAACAACGCCACCTCAAAAGAAGTGGTGTAAGGCCCGTGACCGGTTTGGCTCGACCGGATTCCTATGGTGACGGTCTGGCAAAGCAGACCAAATGCCACCGTCCACCCCGCCAACGTCGCAACCAGAGGCTTCCTGTACGCCAGATAAACGAAATAACCCAAAGACGCCATGAGATAACTTAATAAAGACAGATTGAACGAAATTTTATCCATGGCCGACCAAGGGTGCAGAAAATCGTAGTTTTAAAAGCTTGAAGGGTATCGTAACATTTTGTTTTCTCACATTCAACTCTTCGCCAGAGGGACAATGAGAACCCTTTTTTGACCACAGATGAACACAGATTCGATGGACAAAGATAGAAAACTTCCCTCCCTTCAGGGACCTTTGCATAACCCCGAGATTCTTCGTCACGTTGTTCCTCAGAATGACAAAACAGCCCAGTATTGTCATGCTGAGCTTGTCGAAGCATCTCGTTTTTCTGCTTTATCGACTTACGCAAAGGTCTCCCTTCAGGGAGGGATGAGGGAGGGTTTGATTTTCCCCCTGACAAGGGGGATTGAGGGGGTTAGTTCAGATCGTCTTTGCGAGGAACCTTTGGGTGACGAAGCAATCCAGTGAGGTTTATCATGAAGTCTGGACCGCCACGCCGCTTCGCGGCTCGCGACGACGACCCCACCAAACCCCAATCCTCTCAAAATTGTATCCTGTGTGTTAAGATTCCGTTGTAGCAAATTCGATACAGAGCCTTTTTGCTTTCTCCCATTCAACCGTTCGCCACCACTGGGCTTGAGGCCGGTGACAAGAGCTTATTGAGCCATCCACTCGCCCATGAAGGCTGTCGCAACCCAACACAGGAAAACCAAATCCCCCCGACCCCCTTCGTGGAAGGAGACCTTTGCATAACCCTAGATTCTTCGTCGCTAACGCTCCTCCAGAATGACAAACCTGCGTTTCTTGTCATTCTGAACGGAGTGAAGAATCTCGCCTTTACGCTTTTTCGACTTATGCAAAGCTCTCCCTTCAGGGAGGGATGAGGGAGGGTTTGATTTTTCCCCTGACAAGGGGGATTGAGGGGGTTAGTTCAGATCGTCTTTGCGAGGAACCTTTGGGTGACGAAGCAATCCAGTGAGGTTTATCATGAAGTCTGGACCGCCACGCCGCTTCGCGGCTCGCGATGACGACCCCACCAAACCCCAATCCCCCTAAAATAGTATCCCTTGTTTTAAGATTCCGTTGCAGGAAACTAGTATCAGGCTCTGTAAAAATATCCAGAATGGCAGTATGGGTAGCAAGCGAAAGAGGCACCCCACCTACTGCAGGTGGCTGCCGGGGGGTTTATTGCCTTCTTTACTCTTGAGGACTTCTTTCAACTCAACCATAAACTCATTCACGTCTTTGAAGGAACGGTAAACGGAAGCGAAACGCACGTAGGCCACATCATCCAGGTTATAAATTTCGCTGATGACTTTTTCGCCCACCTTCACAGCAGAGACTTCCTTGTCACCCAGTTCCTGAATATATTGTTCGACACGGTCTACAAGGTCTTCAATATCTTTGACACTCACGGGTCTTTTCTGGCAGGCCTTCCTGACTCCTTCAATAACCTTGTCGCGATCAAACTCTTCCCGCCGACCGTCCTTTTTAATCAGCATGGGTAAAGACCGCTCCAGCTTTTCGTAGGTGGTGAACCTGTCGGAACAACTCAGGCATTCTCTTCGCCTTCGTATAACAGTCCCCTCCTTATTCAAGCGGGAATCAATGACTTTGTTTTCCATGCCGGAGCAACCGGGACATTTCATAGCTTACTTATTGGTGAGTTCCAGATGAAGCGGAAACTGGTCGCAGAGTTCACGAACTTTTTTACGGGTTTGAGCGTGGAGATTATCATCTTCAACTTTTTCCAGTGTCTGGACAATCATTTCTCCGATTTTACGCATTTCATTTTCTTTCATTCCTCGGGTAGTCAGCGCGGGGGTACCAATCCGAACTCCGGAAGTCACAAACGGGCTGCGGGTCTCAAACGGCACGGTGTTTTTGTTGACCGTGATGCCGGCTTTTTCAAGCACCGCCTCGGCATCCTTACCGGTTATATCCTGAGGACGCAAATCGAGCAACATCAGGTGCGTGTCGGTTCCACCACTGACAATTTTATATCCCTGATCGATTAAAGATTGAGCCAAGCATTGTGCGTTGGCGATCACCTGCTTCTGGTAGGTCACAAAATCCGCACTTAACGCTTCCTTAAATGCAACGGCTTTTGCGGCGATCACATGCATGAGGGGTCCGCCCTGAATGCCGGGGAAAATTTTCTTGTTGACCTCCTTGGCATATTCTTCCCGGCACAAAATCATTCCCCCACGAGGTCCGCGCAAAGTTTTATGCGTGGTGGTGGTGACAAAATCTGAATGCGGCACTGGTGAAGGATAAAGTCCTGCCGCAACCAGTCCTGCCGGATGGGCGATATCGGTCATGATTTTTGCCCCGACCTCATCAGCAATTTCCCGAAACTTAACAGGGTCGATCACTCTTGGATAGGCGCTCGCCCCCACGATGATCATTTTAGGTTTGTTCTCAACGGCTAGTTTCCTCACCTCGTCATAGTCAATAAGTTCCGTTTCCTGGCTGACCCCATAGGCCACAACGTTATAGGTGTATCCGGAAAAGTTCACCGGGCTACCATGGGTCAGGTGCCCGCCATGCGACAAATTCATTCCCAGGATGGTATCTCCCGGTTGAAGGACAGTATGATATACCGCCATATTGGCCTGGGAGCCGGAGTGAGGCTGAACATTGGCGTGCTCGGCGGAAAATATTTTTTTGGCCCTCTCAATGGCGAGGCTTTCAGCAACATCAACGAATTCACAACCGCCGTAATAACGTTTGCCCGGGTAGCCTTCGGCATATTTATTGGTCATGACCGAGCCCTGGGCTTCCTGCACTTGTGGGCTGACAAAATTTTCAGAGGCGATCATCTCAAGGGTATTATTTTCCCGCTCGGTTTCATCTTTAATGGATTGAGCGATCTCCGGATCAAAATCAGCAAGTGACAATTTAAATATCTCCTTAGGATTAAAGTTTTTCTTTGGACTTTATAGAAGCATCTATTTGATTGATTTTATCGAGTCGCCTTTGGTGGCGCCCCCCTTCAAAAGGCGTGTTGAGCCATGTATTGACAATTTCAGCGGCCAACCCCCTACCGATCACCCTACCCCCCATGATCAGGATATTTGAATCATTATGTTCACGGCATAATTTAGCGGTGAAAACGTCTGAACACAAAGTCCCACGAATCCCCGGATACCGGTTGACCACAATGGACATGCCAATACCCGTGCCGCAAATCACGATCCCGCGTTCGACTTTTCTCTCAGCGACCGCTTCGGCAAGCTTGATGCCGTAGTCAGGATAATCCACAGACTCTCCGTCATGCGGACCCAGGTCATCCACTTCCCAACCGGTATTTAACAGGTGGGCGATGACACTTTCCTTAAGATCAAATCCCCCATGATCGGAAGCGATAGCAATTTTTTTCATGATATTTTCCGCCTAAAAGATTGCCTTATAAATTGAGGAGAATGGTTGGCCCTGAATGATGAAATATGCGCCCGGGTGGGAGGCTACAGGTAGTTTAACTCAAACGAGATACTAAATAAAGAAACAGGTTTTGTCAACCAGACAGGTGGCTATTAAGTTGTAATTGCCGGTAAAACATTTTAAACTAGCTGTGGTATATGACCAATTTAACCAGCCTGTTATGTGGAAAAACGTCTTTCTTGAGTCCTGCATACTTTCCGCCCTTATATTCGGGGGGTTTTATCTTAATGCCACGCTTTTGCAGAATGAACTTTATTCTGAGGACAACAAGAATTCTTTGAGCCATATCAGTGGTCTAGCCACTTCATACAACCCAGAAATGCATATCAGTGGTCAAATATCGGAAGCAGAACCTTCGGCGCATATTTCTGGTTTGGTCACACCAGCAAAAGTCCAGCCCTAAAATTACCTGCCCACTGGCCGTGGGGGGGGGGGCGACTAGCATGATCTATCACGCGAACAACAATACCCCAATAGGCTATTACTCCCTGGGTCCAGCGTCACGCTGGCGCCTAGTGCGGAGAACCTCCGCTGGTAACTTGCAATATCTTTATCCTGCGCTCAATCGGCTTCGCGATGCAATGAGCCTTTGCTCATCGGCCCCACGCCGAATGGTGTGAAAATTCTCATTCCCATACTGGCACTCTATTTCCTGTTTTTTTTTCCAGCGGTCCATCTTGTTTTTTCGGGTAACAGGTTTATTTATGAGTTCTGGCACATCTTTTATTTTGCCTCGGCCCTGGCATTGGTTCTTGCCTTAAAGCGCGTCTCCCTGCAGCAATTAGGCTTCAACAATATCAGCAAAACACTGGCAATAGGCGCTCTATTAGGAGCGTTTCCTGTCATAGGTGTGGTCTTAATGGACAGTTTACTGGTACAAACAGGGCTGTCGCAGGCAGAAATATTTGCAGGAGCAGAATTAAGAGTTCCTGAAGAAATGGGATTTAGCACCTCTCTCGTTGGAAACATTTCCACTGTCCTTATCATTCCATTTCTCAGTCAGGTTTTTGTGACGGGTCTTGTTGTCAATAATTTGTTGAAGAAGCAAAACATCGGACAAGCTGTTATTGGTGGTGGCCTGCTCTACAGCCTGTTTCATTTCAAACCGAGTTTGGGAAATTTATTTCTGGGGATGATATCGGCGGGATTATTAAGAGCTACAGGTTCGATAATAGTCCCGATTCTTGTCCATGCAGGTTTCGCCATTGCAGAAATTTTAATCGTGCTTCACTACCCACGATTAATTTCCGTCCTGGTATTTTTTGTTTGATCAGGGAATCAGAAAATCAGGAGGCTTTGCGGGTTTTCTTTTTGGCTTTACTCGCCATCGCCGCCCTTTGAGCCGCTTCTTTAGCAGCTTTCTTTGCAGCCGCCTCCGCTTTCATTTGTTTGAATGCCAGTTCCCGGTTTTTGGGATCCTCGAAAAATCGGGATACAATCACACCAAATTCATATAACGCATAAAGCGGGAATGCCAATAACAACTGAGTGATGATATCGGGTGGGGTTAAAACTGCGGCCAGGCCAAACATCCCCAGAAATGCCCATTTGCGGTAGAGCTTCATTTTGACAGTATTGATCACCCCAAACTTGGTCAACAAAACCATGATGAGTGGGGTTTGAAACGCAAAGGCAAAAGCCAAAATCATCTTCACCACAAAGGAGAAATAAAAACCAATGGTGACCTGCATTTTCCACCAGGTTGTGCCGTAATTTAGTAAAAATTTCAACCCCAGAGGAACAACCAGAAAATAACAAAACAAGCCGCCAAACAGGAAGAATATTGTTCCGAAGGCAACAAACAATGCGGTGATCTTTTTCTCTTTTACCTTTAAACCGGGAGCGATAAAGCCCCAGACATGATATAAAATCCATGGCATGGAGATGAATATGGACCCCATGAAGGAGACCTTCATAGCAGTAAAAAAGGGTTCTGTGGGTGTTATAAAGGTAAGGTCGTTATATTGTTTTGGCAGAGGGTCTTCCAGCCATAATAAGAGAAAGTCCACGAAAAAAAAGCAAACACCAAAAAATAGCGCAACGACAAGTCCTACATGCACCAACCTGTTTTTAAGCTCTATCAGGTGATGGGTGATAGGTATTTTTTCCTTAAAATCTATTTCTTTAACCACAAATTCCCTCGTTTTCTTTAACCACAAATTCCCTCGTTGGAGCGTTTTTGAGCCCAAATCCAAACAAAAAGTGGGAACCTGGAAAATCGCCACGTTCCCGCAACTTTTTGTGTTTTCATGAGTTATTTTAATTTGCCATCTTACTCAATTGGTCGAATAATTTCAATAACCTTTCTCAAACAAAAATCTCAAAATCATAACTTGGCGTATCAATGTTATGGGATGTTATCCTTCATTGGAAGAATTACTCTGTTTTTATGCGGATTCCCCAATTAGTATTGATTACAAGAGGTAAATAGTGGATAATGCGTGAAAATTTGGTCACACCGTAAAACTTGTTTCCCCTTTAAATTCAAGGAGGAATGGTCTATGTACAGGCAGGTAGCCGGGTCGACTTTTAATTAAATGTCCCTTAACAACCAAATAGTCACAGGTATCAGAGTCCTCGATATTGCCGAAGAAGGCGCTGCGGCAATAGATAGCATGGTTAATAAGCTCATTCTGGAGATGCGCCAGCAGAAAATTCCAATCATAGACATACAAGTGACCGATACAAACTGTTTTTTAATTCTGGGTGAAAAAAGCTCTGATTGATCGATCAGGCGGGAGTAGCTCAGTTGGTAGAGTGTCAGCTTCCCAAGCTGAATGTCGCGGGTTCGAACCCCGTCTCCCGCTCTTTAATATACTTAAAATCTAATTGTTCAAATAATGCGTATTCCTAAAGAACTTACCCAACTTCTCTCCAAAAAAATTGTCAAATCCTTGATCGATAAGGATTTGATTGTCTGGGAGGAACCACCTGAAAAACTGCAATCCGTCATCAATGATATTATTACTGAAGACCTCATGGTTGAAGACTGGCTCAACGAAGAAGTAAAAACTTTGCTTGATTCCAAAACCGAAGAGTATGAAAGAAGTATGATGGATTACGGGCGGGTGTTCCAGATGGTGAAATCAAAATTAGTGCGTGAACGAGGGCTTATTCTTTAATCCCCATAAATTATGAAAATCAGCCGAGAAAAAATCAACCATATCAGCAGTCTCATCGTCCGCGATTTTGCCAAACGTGATGAACTGGATTACAAAGTCGAACTCAATGACATCCGCCTGGACATCACTCGGGTGATGACTGATATTCTCCAACTCGATGATAAGGCCGATGCAGAATCCCGCCGAATATTAAGCACTTATAGCAAAGGACCCCGTGAAGGCTCGCCAGAATGGGACATCATGTATCAGAAACACTTTGATGAATACATGAACAAACAGGGCCGATAAGTTTCCAGGCACCCTTCCCCCTAATTTTCGCAGGAAAATTAAATCAACTTGCAGACTACTAGTCGCCAATTTAATTGGATTGCAATGCTGCACTTTGGGGTGGCATTGGGTGAGCTAACTGTTTGAGCTTTTCCTCAATCAACTCCAGAGTTAGACCACCACCAACTATTTCATCCCCTACGATACCGTCTGGAGTGATAAAATAAGTTACAGGCAAACCTCTAACTTTATAATCCTGTGATGTATCCCCGTAGCTATCCAATAAAACAGGGAAATTCAAATGATGTTCGGATGTGAATTTTTCCACCCGCTCTTTAGACTCTGCAAAATTAATTGCTACTATCTCAATATTTTTATTCTTTAATAAAGGGTATGCTTTGTTTAAAGCTGGCATTTCTTTAATGCATGGAACACACCATGTAGCCCAAAAATTTAGAATAATGGTTTTACCCTTCAAATCGGATAATTTTAAAATCCTTCCATTTGTGGCCTCTAACTCAAACGTCGGGGCTAGCCCCCCCCCACAAAAGGAGGAGACCCAGCCATACCCGACAAAAAGAAACTAAAAAGAATAAATATAATTAATCTAAACATTGTTTATTTTTTAAAAGTTATATGAAACACCAAGCATTATTCCATAATCAGCTGCCAGGTTTGCATCATTGACTCTCTGGTATATAGGAAGCTGCACATGCGAATAAAAAGAAACATCATCAGATACAGCAATCCTAACTCCCGACGTGAAGAATAAAAACTCGCCACCTGTGCTTGGCACATCTAAATTAACAAATTCGTCACGCCCGGAAATCCTCAAATTTAATTGACCGCTTACACTGATTTTTTTTGTCAGCACATAACCCACGCCAGCATCAATGAGTGTGGTATTCCCAAAAAGATAATCCAAATCATTTTCTGTTGTAAACCTGTGTGAAACAGAGGTGAAACAGCAGACTTTCGAGAGACCAGCACCCCGAGGCCTGAAAAGACCTATACCGGGGCGCTGGGGATGGTGCTGGCTTGCTAGAAAAAAATCCCTGTTTTAGACTTTAAACTTACTAACCCGTTCCTGCAATCCAACTGCCATATTTTATAAACTTGCTAGGGGGATGGGTTTAAGCTATTTAATTAGTTCAACTGCTAGGGAATGGGCTTCATCGTAGATTGTTTTAACAGATACTTTCTTTTTAATAGAGAGCTTTTTACAATCTTCATACTCGGGAGAAGCTTGTATGATCTTGCCATTTAGCTTTCCGATCTTTATTTTGATGGAACCCCACGAGGTGTTTACGGTTTTCATTTCCCGCTCTAAAACCGTCCTTCCAACTTTGTAATAACGAACACCAAAGCTGGATGTTTCCTGAAGAAGGATTTCGGTCAATGCCTGCTTATCACTCTCGGTGGAGAGAACAGAAATTTTGTTGGCGGGGCGACTTTTCTTCATGATTATCGGGATCAAAAAAACATCCAGAGCGCCGGCTTTAAATAACGAGTCCATGGCTCCTTCATAAAGCTCCGGGTTCATGTCATCAATATTTGTTTCGATCATTACAAGTTCTTCACCCGTTTCCTCATGGATCTCTCCCAGAACAACCCGGAGCATATTGGGCATTTCCGGGATAATGTGGTCCCCTGCCCCATATCCATCGTCAATAATTTTCATGGTGGGAAGGGATCCAAAATGATCGGCATAAAATCCGATCATGGCCGCACCTGTTGGAGTGGTCAGCTCTTTTTTAACCCCACTGGAGAAAATGGGGACACCTTTCAGAAGTTTCAACGTGGCGGGAGCGGGAACAGGCAGATAACCATGGGCGCATTCAACAAAGCCTTCACCCACATTGAGAGGAGAGGCATAAATCCTGTCGAGCTTTAAGGATTCAATGGCAACCACGCCGCCAACAATATCTACAATCGAATCCACGGCTCCAACTTCATGAAAATGAATTTTTTCTATGGTTGTTTTATGGATCTCCGCTTCTACCCGGGCAATATGTTTAAAAATTTCCTGGGCGTTTTTTTTGGACGCTGAAGACAGGTCCGAGCTGGCAAGCAGTTTTTTGATATCAGAATATTTCCGGGCTTTTTGATGGGAGGATTTTTCTACGTTGACCTGGGCCTTGGTGCCTGAGATCCGGCCGCGCTGAACTTTCCGGGTTTGGAGCTTGTATCCTTTTAGGTCAAGGGTCGCGAGGACCTTGCGGATTTTTCCGGGATCCACTCCCAGATCGATCAAGGCCCCCAGAATCATGTCACCACTGATACCAGAATAACAATCAAAATAAGCAGCGCGGAGGGATTTCACAATATTTTTAATGGGAATTTCTATTTATTCAGTAATTTTCTCTAAGCTCATTCGTAGGCCCTTGCTTTCTAAGGGCCACTCATGGTCAAAAAATTTTTAGAGATACCCTTATATTTTGAAGGAGACTTTAAACAAATCTTTGATGGCTTTTTTACCATCAGCATTCAGAAACCGGGTCCCGGTTCCGGCAAAGTTTTTACATTTTATTTTAGGCTGTTTTTCTTTTTTCCAGGAATTCGCACTCCATTTGAACCATGAGCTCTGCTCCTGATCAAAAACATGTAGTGTCTTGTTACACAACTTGCTGAATTCCGCACCCCAACCGGTACCACCCTTGACGGTATTATCATCGAGAATTTTTCCCACCACAAATACCTCTTCGGCGTAATTGATCTGGTGCCAAATACTCTGCAGAACTTTTTTGAACAGCTTGCCGGTATTAAATTTACGATTCATCAACTTGGCAATATAAGCCAGACTGACATCCCCTTTCAGCAGTTCGTCGGTGGTCAACACCCTCACTCCACGTGACCGGAAAATTTTGTGCCCTTCAAAAGTCAGGGTCACTTCCTGCGCACCCACTTTCTCTGCCTGTTTACCGAACTCGGTCTCGGCACCCTGAGCACCGCCACTGTATAAAACAAAATTTTCTGGTTTCATTTTGGTTGGAGATTAAAGGTTATTAAAACTATTGACCAGCGCGACGCTGGACTCAATAAGTAACAGCTTTTAAGCCCTACGGGGCACGATACTCAGGAAGAATATCACATACTTTAGGCAAACGTTCTCTCGACCTAATGGATTCTTGCTATCTGCCCCCACGGCTAGTGGGCGGAGAACCTCCGCTAGTAATGAGCCATGTCTTTTTCAGTCGAGACAGATCTTTACCCCTGCGGGGCACGAAAGCTAAGGAAGAATATCACGACTACTGCCCCCCCCCACGGCTAGTGGGTGGGGAGCTTCAGGCAGAAGCGTTCGTAGATTTAAATTTATTGAAGAAGCGGCTCAGAATACCTCTCTTTTTCACCTTCTGCGCATGATCGTGGACCAAGTCCTCCATGGTCGTAGTTTTTTCCTGATGCTGATCGATGAAGAGCTGAATGAGAATATGGCAGGAATGACATCCCCCACCGGCCTCGCAATCCGCAGTGACGGAATCAATATCTTTTAATTCACCTTTGGCAATGGTATTACGAATGGTGCCCTCAGTGACCTGATGGCATTGGCAGATGATCTCATCGGTTTCAACTGTAGGCGGAAGGTTCATAAATTCAAATCATTAGAGAATACATTCCTTAGAATGATAACGATTCTCATTATACTAACCTAAACATCCAGCGATGTCCATAATGAATGCTAAAAATAATCAAAACTATACTTAATCGGTTTCAGGAAGGGCTTTCAATAGTGTTTGACAGGTGGCAAGTTCGAGTCAAACCGTTTTTATACTATAAATCAATGAGTAAGTAGCATTATTGATTCCTACAAAATCAGAAAACTACTCATAAAGCACAGTCAGTATTTGTTTCAGTTTTTCGTTCTAAAATCGATAAGATATAGTGATTGTTTTTTGTGAGAGAAGAATGAATTTAACCTGGATTAATCCTGCATGAAGCAAACCTTATTAGCATTGCTATTAACAATCTTCTTCATTTCTCCGGAGATCGTGAGGGCCGCCGACATTTCAGCTTCGGTAGGAGCCATTGCCATAAGCCGACCCGATTATGCAGGTGCCGATGATTATGAATTCGATATCTTGCCTCTGATCGACATTTCCATAGGAAAGTCGGTTTTTTTTAATGCCGAAAGAGGTTTAGGTGTCTATTTCATGAAAAATAGGGCTCTGGAGTTTGAGGGATCTATAGGCTATTACGAGAGCCGTTTGGCAGAGGACTCTACAAAACTAACTGGGCTTGGCGATATTGATGCCGGAATTGATGGCCGAATTTTCGCGAGGATTAATTTAGATGAGTACTCACTTTCATTCCAGTTCCAGAATGATATTTCCGGCAATCATGATGGATTTTTATTTATTATTGGAGCTGGCTATTCCTTTGGGCGCCATACAGATGTGAATTGGAAAGTTAAGGCGAGCATGACCTTCGCAGATGACAACTACATGCAATCCTACTTTGGCATCACTTCGACCCAATCTACCCAATCAGGCATTGCAGTCTTTAACGCCGAAGGGGGTTTGAAGGATTTGGCATTGAATTCAATTCTTTCTCGCAAGATTGACCGACATTGGAGTTTGAAAGGGGTTGCTGGATACAAAGTATTAGTTTCAGATGCCGACCGGATCCCGTTGGTTGAAAACTCAGGTTCTGAACATCAACCCCATTTTGGCGCGGGCCTGGTTTATAAATTTTAAAATTAAAGGCACAAAAAAAAGAGTCTCACGTCAGAGTACCGCTTTAATATCCTCCACGATTTTATCTTTCAAGCCGTCCCAATTCGCTTCCGGTTTTTTTGAGACGGTGATGAACGTCGTTTCCCCATCTGCCATTACAAACACGCTCCCCACACCCTCGTTTTCAAAAATTTTCAAGGCCACCGGAAAATCTTTTGCATCTTCCGGACTGTTAAAAGTCTTATAACCTGAATCAAGGATTTTTTTGTTGAGGTTGAACTTTAAAGCATGCTCATTGGGAGTGGTATCAATAGTTACTTCGACAGACATGAGTATTAACCTCCTTAAAATTTGAAATTATTTGACCCCAAGTTACTTCCAGTTTGTTGGGTAAGCTATTTATCACTTACCTACATCTCCACCATAGGGTGTTTCGCCTTCGTCATCAGTCCCAAGATGAACCCAAAGTTCTTTTAACATTTTCTGCTGTTCAACGGAACCCATTAATCTTGTATTTAATTCATTCGGGGGTTCTAAACCACTTGCTCGCAAGTTCTTTCGCATTTGAGAATACTGGTGGTTGAGGGATGTTGTTCTTACTGAACCCGGAAATTTATGTGCAAATGCAATACCTTTATATTTCCATTTCATAACAAGGTGTTTTGATTGTCGCTCTTCAAAAGTTCCTTCATCAGAAATACTCTCACCTAATTTCCTCGAGAGTTTGATAAGTGTATTGATGTCTTTTCTACTCATAACATTCCCAAAATTTCTGGGTCGGCCTCCCGCCATCATACCCGACAGCCCTTCAACGGACAAACACAGACAATCAACCATTCCCACAAAAAAAGAACTACGGGTCATCCCGTAATTCCTTTTTTCCTATATTAAAATGGTAGCGGTGGAGGGAGTTGAACCCCCGACACTACGGATATGAGCCGTATGCTCTAACCACCTGAGCTACACCGCCATGCATATATAACTGCTTGTTATTTAGAAGATTAGGATTTTACCCCCTTGCCCCCACCCTGTCAATGGGTATCTCAGACAGCGTTGCCCTTAAAAATTTCGCCCTCACTGTAACGGTCATTCGTTGCAAAGCCCCTCGCGAATGACGGCTGATCTCTCTCACTTTTGGCTCAGGCCCCGGCCTGGCCTTTCCAGCGTTTCACATCGCGCAAAAATTTTGCACGGTCCATCTCTTCCCCCGCAGGGAACACTTCGGTCAAAGGCTGAGGAAACTTTTTGTCCGTCTTGGTCCAATGCTCAAACTCTCCCATTCGAACCCTGTAAATATCTTTAAACGTGCGGTACTGCCCGTTGAGGCCGACAAAGTCCCAACTGGTTTCATTTTGAATCAGGCTATAAAGTTCAGAGCAGGCGATCCCTTCATAGAGGTTGATTTTCCCGATACGGCCTTTGATGATATCTGCATCCTCACCGGCAAAATCCAGACACCATATTTCCGACCCATCCTGACCGAACACTTCCAGTTGATAGGCCACTTTCCAGTCCACCCAGCTCTGTACAGCTTTTTTCGTAACCAGTCGTTCGACAAACCGGTTCTCGATAAAATCAATCACCTCCTGCCACTGTTTTTCGTGCTCCGCTTTATCCTTAGTCCGGGTGCGAATGGGCGGAACCTCGGCCACAGGTTTGAACTCCAGTTTATGCCCATCATCCACTTTAATTTTCACAAAGTCTGAAGCGGCTTGTTGAATTTCCACTCCCTCTTTGGTGATGACGGCTTGGTCACCGGGATAAAACACACTGCTCTTGATCTCCGGACAAAAATCTTTCAGATCCCTTAAAAACTGTTCCTGCGTGGTGGGAAAGGAATATTGATTGAGAAACCCGAATTCGTCACGGTATTTGAATCCGGCAGAACCGGGAACGGCAAACTTCGGCTTGCAGGCGGCAGCGACTTTGAGGTAGGAACTGTACTCCTCCATAGGCAGCTCCAATGGATTATGAAATGAAAAGTTTCCTTCCAAAAGCGGCAGGTAACGAACATGAGCAAAATCCAACTGCCCGTGCAAACGATGCATGTACTTAATGATATCCGGCGACACAATAGTATCGACCTGGTTCCACAGTGTCACTTCCCCATCATGAATCAGCAAACCATTTTCCGGAAAATAATCCTGTTTATTCAATGAAGGTGTGGGTGTCAGCGTCAGTCCCTTGATCTCCAGGGTTTTAAAATCCTCCACCACAGTCACATTTTTGAATTCGAGTTCGCTCAAGACTTCAAGCAGAATCTCGTCACGCGGGGCCAGCACTACAGCGTCTGGAGCCAGAATGCCTGCGTCCCCTGCCAGATAAGCCAAGGTGCGGATGTCAAAATGATCCTGATGCCGGTGCGAGATATTCAAAATATCCACTTTCGGGAGCTTTACCAGATCAAGATCTATGCTGGGGCATTGGATATTGCACTCCTCCCAAAGGTAGTCAAAAAACACCGGGTCGGTCAGCACCGTGGTGTCGCGCGATTGGATCAGCAGGCAGGCGTGGGAAATCAGGGTCGCAATCATGAAATTATGTGCTGTCTTTATAAAGGGATTTAAACCGGTAAGCGTAACCGAACCGACACAAGAACTCAACCGCTTTAATGAATGGAGGTGGATCGAACCCTTTTTATTCCCGGCGCATCATAAAACGAGACCTTTGAATAAATTGACACACTAATGAGAAAAGGCGGGATGCTTCGCAGGCTCAGCATGACAAGATAAAGCCAGTTTGTCATTCTGAACGAAGTGAAGAATCTCGGGTTAGCAAAGGTCTATTGACAACAGCCCCCAACTTCAACAAAATAGGGTTTTCCTAACTCTGAATACTCTAATATTACTATGAGCGAAATAGATGAGACTGTAAGTTTTCGAGAAGGCCAGCCCTGCCCTTTACCCATTGCGGGTCACGGTGGCGGACTTTCCTTTTCTCCCAGTGGCGAAATGCTCCTGCTCGCCTCAGTGGCCCACCCTTCTGAAGCGCAAATCAAGGCCTTTGACGGGAAATGGAGGGCCAAACTGGTAGCGGAGTCGGAGTTTCCCTCCATCCCCATTTTTGCTATCGGTAGTGAAGACTGGTTGCTGGAGACCCCGTGTAATCCGGCTCAGCAGGAAAAGGAAGCACCCGGGTTCATCGAAGCACTCTATGCCAAAGAAGAATATAATATGGTAGCGATTCTCGTTGACTCTGAAACCAGCATCATCAAAAAGATCACCTGCGTTCCGCTGGAAGAAATGTTCATCGAAAGGCTGGCCATGTCGTGGAACCCTTACAAAACTGCCGGGGATGAATACACCAAAACTTTCACCGAAAAAAATTTCACCGAAAAGGTCAACGAAATCTTCAAAATGAAATCCTCGCAGGAACTCTGGCGCACCTCCTGGTAGCGGCGAGGTGCCACAGCCAGTTGTCAATACCCGTGAAGCAGACAGATATCGTTGCGCCCTTAACTATAAGTCGCTAGATTTTCATCCCCTGAGAGGGGCGCTCGGCTTGGGGTTGGTTTGCTCCCTCTTTTTTAAAGAGGGTCGGGGTGATTCACATTTCTGCCTCCGATTCATAGTATCCTCCGGGGTATGACCCATCAAATTATTTATTAATTCAAGATTTGACCCCTTTACTTTATTGGTATGGGAATGTAAGTTTTGGTTTGGGGATATGGATGGTGAAATGTGGTTCTGAAACTGGCTTGTAAAGCTTTAGATAACTCTAAAAGCCAATGGCTCTAATTGGGGGAAGGTTACATAGCCAAATTAAAAAAAGAAAGGAATCTAAGATGAAAGCGAGGGTTTTGTTTCTTGTTCTAATTTTAATTGTTTTACATACAGGTTGCGCCACTACTTATCAAAAAGATGGTTTCACCGGTGGCTATGATGAAACTCAATTATCTGAAAATGTATGGAGAGTAGGATTTAAAGGTAATGCTTATACAAATATGACAAAAACTCAAGATTTTTTAATGTATAAGAATGCTGAACTTACCAAGGAAAAGGGATATAGGTTTTTTTGGTTAAAAGTGATTCCTTCAGATGTAGAAACTTCAATGCATACGACTCAAGGATATTACGATTTTGTAACCAAGTCGTATACAGGAGGGTCAATACAGACTCACAACAAACCTAGTTCCCAAAATATAATAATTATGTTTAAGTAAAAACCTCAAAAAGCATATGTGATGTATGACCCGGAGATTATAATTAACTCTATAAAAACAAAATATCCTCGTGAATTCCAGAGTAAATAAGAATAGATGAAAAGATCATCAATAAACGGAACTTCGTGGATAGAAATTTGATTTTCCCATGAATACTCAAGTGTACTCAAAAAAGTGGGAGGAAATTTGTTTCCTTCTGTCAGAGAATATTAAAGAGACTGTCACAGAAAAAGAGTTTGAGCAACAGGTGTTGCGGGCGATAGAGAAGCTTGGTTGGAGTGAATTCGGAGGGGAAATAAAAAGACAAGTTTCAATACAAGTGGGTCGTCAAGGCATTTTAAGGCCAGATTTAGTGATCTATGAAGGGGAAAAAGCACTTGTCGTAATCGAAGTTAAAAGACCTCAAGAGGACATATCTCGAGACGACTCAATATCCCAATTAAAGTCCTATATGCGTCAAATGAAAGCTGATTTTGGATTTCTGGTTGGTAAAGAAATGCGCATTTATTATGATGGGTCTCTTAACCCCCAGGGTGATCCTTTTTTGATAGACAAAATTCTGTTTTTTAAAGAAGAAAAGGCGGGTAGCAGTTTCGTTGAAATGTTTACAAGGGAAAATTTTCTGTCTGGTGTCTACTTAAATATCCTTAAGGATAAAATCAAGAGATTCAATCTTGACAGGGAGAGCCAAATACTAAAAAACAAATTGTTGTCGGCAGATGTGAAAAATAAAATAATTGAATACCTTGGAAGTGAATTTGCCGATTATGGCAATGATGTATTTGAATCTGTTATGGCTCAAATTAAAATTTCAATCGAAGATATCTCTGACCAACACCAAATCCAACCTGATGATGGCCCTCCCATTAAAAAGCCAAAAAAAAGAATTAATTTCACACCTGCTCCACCTAATTCTTCCCCCTCAGGGAAAACCTACTCACTTTCAGAGCTAGAAAGTAGGGAGCTTGACAAGGAATACAAGCCAAGGACATTAATTATTGAAGGCCAAAATATTGAGGTCAAAAACTGGACCGAGCTTTCTACAAAATTTGTTGAATGGTTGATTAAGAAAGAATATTTAGTTGAAAACAACCTGCCAATTTATAATTTTTCTGAAAGGGATAAGTATTTTATTAATAACGTTGCACGACACAAAATAGCAGAAAAGGATGGTCAGTGGAAACCTGTTGTCGATTTTTTTATCGATACAAAATATAATGCAAATTGCCACAAAAAAAATATCATTTATGCGCTAAAGTATTTGGAGATCTATAATGCCGATATAAAAATATCATTTAGGTAATGTCTGAAGGCAAGCGAATTTTTCTCACATTCGCAACGTTAAGTTAGGACGCTTTACTGCGGATCGCCTCATCTCTATCTTGAACAAATTCGACCAGCAAGTGGACGTGAAAGTTAAAGTCCGACCCCGTTCACAAAAATATATCCGAGAAGAAACCGCATTACACGTGTGACTTGAATGCTTCTCAAGCTGTTAGGGTTTTCCAATTTTTAACGAGAAAACTGTCTACATTTTGTCTACAAAAATTCCCATGTAAAAAGCGATTGTCCAAGAAGGACTAACCGCTTAAAACTTTATAATATAGCCAGTTGTGGAGACCTTACCGTAGCAAGATTGTTTTATATCCCGGCCTCTCACGCCGGAGCCTCCGTCTGGTCGCCATCTGTGAGGCACGGTCAGAAGCGTTTTGATATTTTGCTCAGGGGGGGGGGGCGCAACTTAGTGAGATGTCACAAGAGAGATGCTTCGCTCTTCGAGGGCCTCAGAGCGACGAGGTCAGCATGACAGCAACCCCCTCAATCCCCCTTATCAGGAGGAAGTTCAGCTTTTGGCGGTCGCGTGCATGTGGTGTCTCTCACATTTGTCTTCATGCCCCGGATGGGTATCATCGCCGAGTGTCGGCCGTGCGCCTAGCACTACTGGTTTTCGTATTCGGTTTCGCCGAGGTCTTCCTCTTCCTCAATTTCTTCGATGTCTTCGACATCTTCGAGTTCTTCTTCCTCTTCTTCCTCTTCCTCGATTTCTTCTTCACGCTCGAATTCAGGATATTCGAGTTGTTGCAGATGTCCCGGTTCGGCCAGCAGGTCAAGACCCTCCTCGGTGGTTTCGTTTTCCTCAATATAAAGACGAAGCAAATTCTTCATGCACTCTTCTTCACAGAGGGCTTTAAGGCCTTCATCGGTGATGCCGTTATTTTCAACCATCAGCACCTGAAGGTTTTGCAGGGCTTCGGATTTAATGATGTGGATGAATCCTTCATCGCCGATTTTGTTGCGGTCGAGGGTTAGCGAGGTCAGGTTTTTCAAATATTCGCTGCCAGCAAGAAGCTCGATGCCCTTGGCAGTGATCTTATTCAGTTCCAGATAAAGGTGTGTCAGGTCTTTCAACTCCTCACATTCAGCAATACATTTGCACTCCACATCGCCGATATTCAGGTTGCTGAGGTCCAGCTTAGTACCCTCTTCACCGAGTCGGGCACGGATGAGGTTGAAGATTTTAAATTCGGCCAGAGCGTTCAGGCCATTTTCTGTTAAGGCATTATCGGAAAGGTCAATGGTTTGTAGTTTCGGCAGACATTTACTTTTGGCTAACGCCTTGGCCCCTTCGTCGGTGATCTGGTTTTTCCTCAGATCCATGATCTCCAGACTGGTCAAAGACTTGGCTTCAGCCAGATACTTCAACCCCTCGTCCCCAATGCGATTTTCCGATAGCACCAAAGAAGTTAACCCCTCAAAATGGGAAGATTCGGCTAAATGCTTAGCCCCTTCGGGTCCAATCTCATTCCACGCCAGTCGAAAGGATTTGAGGTGAGAAAGTTTGTCAGATTCGGCGAAATACTTCATACCCTCATCGCCAATTTTATTTTTATACAGCTTCAGGGATTCCAGATTAGGCAGCCTATCGGACTTCGCCAACGCCTGGGCCGAAAGCGCGGTCAATTTTTTCCCGCTGATGGTCAACCTTCGCACTTGTTTGATGGATCGTGATTTAACCAGCTCCTGCATCGCGTCATCACCGAATCTGGCATAACTGAAATCGAGGGTTTGATAGTCGCGGCTCAATTTGAAGCCGTTGCGGATCATTCCCTCGATGTTGTAATATTTTTTCACAATGAACTCCAGGAATCGAAAAACCGTTTTAAGCTGGTGAAATAAGAACCTGCCATCATCATATCGTTGTGCCCCACCCCTTCCAGAATCTCCAGATGTTTCACTTTAGATCCGGCATTGTCGTAATTCAATTTGGCCTCATGCGAAGCAATCAAAAAATCGTCAGCCCCATGCATGATTAGAAGCGGACACTTCACCGACCGGATCTTCTCGCTGTTATTAAAAACCGCGTCTTCTTCGGGCGTGGTTTGATCGATTTTCAATCCTCGCCGTTCCACTAGAGGAACGGGGTCGGCATAACCGCTTTCGAGAACGCAACCGACCACATCCGAACGTTTGGCACAAAGTTCAAGCGTCGGCGCACTACCGAGAGACCGACCCATGATACAGACTTTTTCCTTAAACTTACCGGTTGATTTCAGTTGTTCAAAAATTTTATGAGCATCTTCCAGTGAGGCTCTTAAAGTCGGGAACCCGGTACTCCTACCATAACCACGAAAATCGGCGACGATCAACTCCGCCCCCATGACGCTGAAATGCCCGGCCAGATTATCGTAATCTGATACAATTTCTCCATTGCCATGAAAGAACAACAAACTGAAGCGGGCTTCGGGGGATGGATGTCGCCGAACATGGACCCTCGTTTCCGGTCCTACCTGCACCTGAATTTCATCAGAATCTTCGGGTGTGGGAGCGGTGTCCTGCCGGGGGAAAAACAGATTCGCGTTAAAAGCCTGTGAATCAAAAACTGAAGGCATAAACCTTACCTTAAGGAGATGCTAGTTAAATCTATAAATAGCTAAATTATTTAAAATACACCCTTGCCGGGTGTGGTTTTGAAAAAAATTGAAATCCGTTTGAATCCATGCCAAAATATGCCCCTCTAAAAGTGGCTCTTTAAATTTAGAAATTTTGGCCGGGCGACGGGTTTGCCGAGTCTTTCATTTGTAACCCCATCTTAAAATAAGGTGAAGTCAATGTTAATGGAATTAGCCCCGATTGAAAAGCTGTTTAAGTCCTATGCAAAAATCTGTGATGCCGCCCGCAAGAACCTGGGCCGTGATCTTACCATTGTTGAGAAAATTCTTTACACACATCTAGACCTTGCAACGGATTATTCAAAACTCGAGCGTGGGTCTTCCGACATTTATTTACATCCCGACAGGGTAGCCATGCAGGACGCAACCGCGCAGATGGCCATTCTCCAGTTTATGTCGGCCAAAATGCCCAAGGTAGCTGTTCCCACGACTGTACACTGTGATCATTTAATCCAAGCCTATTCGGGAGCTATGGCAGACCTAAAAGCTGCCGAAGAAACCAACAAGGAAGTGTACGACTTTCTGCGCTCCGCTTCCATGAAATATGGCATGGGTTTCTGGAAACCAGGTTCCGGAATCATTCATCAAGTGGTTTATGAGAACTATGCCTGCCCTGGAACCATGATGATTGGGACAGATTCACACACTCCTAACGCCGGCGGCATGGGTACCATTGCTATTGGCGTGGGCGGCGCGGACGCGGTGGATGTAATGACCGGTCAACCTTTCATGACCAAAATGCCCCACCTCGTTGGTATTAAATTGACCGGAAACCTGAGCGGCTGGACAGCATCCAAAGATGTCATCCTGAAAGTGGCCACGATGCTGACCGTTAAGGGCGGAACTGGAAAAATCCTTGAATATTTTGGTGAAGGAGCGCGAAGCATGAGTGCTACCGGCAAAGGCACCATCACCAATATGGGAGCGGAAATCGGCGCCACCACCTCCACCTTCGGCTACGACGACATGATGGATCCGTATCTGCGTGCCACCGACCGCGGCCCCATTGCCGATCTGTGCAAGCAATACGCCGAGCATCTACGGTCTGATGCTTCCGTGGAAGCAGATCCTGAAAAATACTACGATGAATTTCATGAAATAGATTTAAACAGCCTGGAGCCTCATATCGTTGGCCCACATACGCCGGATCTTGGTAGACCTGTATCCGCAATGAGCGCTGAAGTCGATGAAAAAAACTACCCGGAAAAAATTTCCGCCGCGTTGATCGGTTCCTGCACCAACTCCAGTTATGAAGATATGACCCGTGCGGTCAGCCTGGTTCGACAGGCTAAAGCAGCCGGGCTGAAAGCTCAGACCAACCTGATGGTGACACCAGGATCAGAAACCATTTACCAAACCATCAAGCGTGACGGCATCCTGCAGGAATTTGAAGATGTTGGAGGAACTGTTCTGGCCAATGCTTGTGGCCCCTGTATCGGGCAGTGGAAACGGGAGGATATGAAGAAAGGGGATAAAAACAGCATCCTCACCTCGTACAACCGTAACTTCGCCAAGCGTAACGATGGCAACCCGGAGACCCTGGGCTTCATCAGCAGTCCCGAACTGGTAGTGGCGATGGCGTTTAGTGGTTCCATGAAATTCAATCCGCTGACCGACTCCCTGAAAGACAAGGACGGCAACGACTTCAAATTCCAACCCCCAGCCGGAGAAGTTCTTCCGCCTAATGGCTATACCCCTCAGGACGCAGGTTTTGAAGCACCGACCCTGTCTGGAGAGGTGGTTATTGATCCGACCAGTGAGCGGCTGGCGTTTCTCGATGCCTTCCCGAAACAGGATCCGGTTAAAGACTATCAGGACCTTCCCGTATTATTTAAGGCCCAAGGCAAATGTACCACCGACCATATCTCTCAGGCGGGCCCGTGGCTGAAGTTCCGTGGTCATCTGGATAATATCAGCAACAATATGTTCCTGGGGGCTACAAACTCTTTTCATCCCGAGACCGGACAAGGTAATAACCCGGTAACAGGAGAAGAAAACCAGGAACTCAACAAAATTGCCCGTAACCTAAAAGATTCGGGAATGGGTTGGGTCGCATTTGCGGATGAAAACGTAGGAGAAGGTTCAAGCCGTGAGCATGCGGCCATGGAACCACGTCATATGGGATGCCTTGTATTTGTCGCTAATTCCTACGCCCGAATCTTTGAGGCCAACCTGAAGAAGCAGGCAGTCCTGCCTTTCACATTTGCCAATAAGGCCGATTACGACAAGATTCAGGCTCAAGACAAGATCAGCTTTGCCGGACTGGATACCATCGCTCCAGGGCAACCGGTAACCATGACTGTCAAGCATGAAGACGGGTCGAGCGACAGCGTTCAGGTCAACCATACCCTGAATGATGATCAGATCAAATGGTTCAAAGCGGGATCGGCGCTAAACTCTTTGACTGCTTAATAAGCTTAAGGTTTAGCATTAAAATATACACCCCGGACGGTCACCCGTCCGGGGTTTTTTATTGGCCAATTTTAGAATAACTTTAATTTTATTCAGACTTTTATGGTCGGGAGATAAGTTATCCATCCCTTCTTTTTTCCGCTTCGCCAGACGATGTGAACCCAGTCGCCTTTCCTTCTTACAATCTTGACATGGGTTCCCTGCTTGAGGCGATTGCAGATTTCACCCTCTGGCTTCAGGTGCACGGTCTGCGTTTTAGGGAGTAGTAAATCTTCCAATTTATTTTGGATGCAGAACCTGTTCGAGATCAGGATTGATAAGGAGCATTTTATCTTTTTTAAATTTACCGTTACGCACTATCTTCAATAACTCGCCAGGTTTGGGCTGGCTGGATTCTTTTCTCCCATTCATGACAGATATATCCAGATCCTTGCGCTTGTTCCCCAACTCTTTTTCCGCAATGCTCTGGAATGTATCCCCTTTTTGCACTTCATAGATATCAATATACTGGTCCTTGTGGCGTTTTCTATCCTTACCGTGTTTTTGTCCTTCATATTTCAAACCACGAATTCGATTTAAATATCGCTCCCGGTAGCTGTTCACACTTTCCGGTTCGTCGGTCATGCGCCCGGCCAGGAGGCCGGCTTTGATAATCCGTTCGCGGGTATCCGGATGGCTCGCTTGAAAAGAGTGATAGGATTGGCCCGACATGATTTCCTTTCGTCGCAGGCTTTTTAGAAATCCGGCCATCCCAAACGGACTGTACCCCGCTTCTTTACTGTTCAATATCCCCTGCTCGTCCGACTCAATTTCTGCATCCCGGCCATAGCCCATGTTGATTTGCTGGAACATGGCGGTACTGACAGTAAGCCATTGCCCTGCATTCTTCGGGCTTGCAATAGCTCCTCCCAGGGCCAAAATCTGCGCGCCTATACTGCGCACCATCTGCTTGGCACCGTGGTGAAATATAACATGCCCGATTTCATGACCTAAAACTCCGGCAAGTTCCGCCTCGCTGTTCACCATGGCCATGAGACCAAGAGTCACATAGACATAGCCGCCGGGCAAAGCAAACGCGTTGATATCCAAACTGTCTACAATGCGAAAATAGTAACGTGAAAAAACCTTGTCAGAAAGTTGGGAGACAAGATTCTGACCAATTCCATTGACGTATAGTTGAAGTTCTTTATCCTGATAAATCCCATATTGCTGGATGATTTGCTGATCGGCACCCTTGCCCATGGCCAGTTCTGTTTCCTGCGAAATGAAGGGTACGGAATGAGTATCAACCGGAAAGAATAAAACAAGGAGAGTCAGAAGGGGCAGGAGAACAAATATGAAGTTTTTAGATATTTTCGGCATAAAAGTAGCGGAGAACCTCCGCAGGTAATGAGCAATGTCTTTTCCTTGCCCATAAAGGGTTACTCGGCTCAACGAGCTATTGCATGCCGCCGCTCTGGCAAAGAGGCGGAGAACCTCCGCTGGTGACTGGCAATAGCTTTTTACCACCCGGAGTCATTCTTCCGGGCCTAATAAGTTCTTGCTCATTGGCAGCATGTTATGATCCCTCATCAGTTGTGATGTCCTCTCCCTTAACCTTCATGCCCGGCACGGGTACTTTCATGCCCCGAAGGGGTACGGCGATTGGGCCGTTAGACAATCAGGCAGAAAGCTGTTTGATGCGACTCTCGATTTTATCCACTTGTGGTTCCTCAGGAAATTTCATCCGCATTTCCCTTAAAACCAGCAATGCGTTGGACACGTCATTATTCAACTCGTGACATCTTGAGAGACTCAAATAGACCTGGAATAAAGGAAAACTTGAATTGGCTTCGATAACCGATTTAAACAAACCAATAGCCCTTTTATAATCTTTTTTGGCTTGATAGCTGTGTGCCAAACCTATCTGCGCCAATTGGTGATTGATTTGCCCCTTTGAAGAATTGCTCATCACCGTTGAATAAAGCGCCTCGGCTTTATCATTTTCCTGGTTTTGAAAATGGATATCGCCCAACAATAATGACGCCCGTTCTTTTTGGAAGCCATCCCCTATTTTTTCTAAGATCAATTGCGCTTCAGAAACTGGGTCACTGGTGTTATCAACAAGCTTCACCATTTCAAAATAAAACGCCTCATTCTTCATGGCCTGCGCTTCCTGATAATATTTAAAACCTAAAAAAGAAGAACCGGCCACGATGATGGATACGATCCCACCAATAACAGCAGTACGATTCTCCAAAAAGAAAATCATGGCTTTTTCAGAAGCGGATAAAAACTGGTCAGGATCCTTCAACAAATGTTTCCGGCTTACTTTTAAACGCTTGGCCATGAGATGAACCCTAATTAAAAGAGGAATATTTGGAAATTAACAGCTAACTTAGGTTATGTATTGATGACTTTATTTAACCATAAAGGCCTACCCCAAACAAGCCATTTCTCTAAGCAATACAAAGTTGAATTCGCTATAATGGTCGTCTTACTAAAAGGCTCTATCTATGCATGAAAAAATTTCCATCATTGGTGCGGGGAGCTGGGGAACCGCACTAGCCCTTCATTTGGCCAGCAATTTCCGCCAAATATCCCTTTGGGTGTATGAAAAAGAATTGTGTGATGCCATGACCCGCACCCGGGAAAATGCATGGTTTTTACCAGGACACTCGTTGCCGGAAAATATTCATCCCACTTTGTCTTTACAATCTGCTATCGAAGGGCAATCTTTGATTCTGCTAGTGGTTCCTACTCATGTGATCAGACAGACCCTGTCCCAGATTAAACCATTTATTGCAAAAGATTGTCTAATCATTAGCGCCAGCAAGGGATTAGAAAATGACACCCTTTTTACCAGCCACCAGATTATTCAGGATGTTTTGGGTGAAAATATTTCTACCGCCACTATTTCCGGCCCCACATTTGCCAAGGAGGTCGCCGAAGGAGTTCCTTCTGCCCTGTTGGCCTCAGCAGAAAACCTGGAAACGGCAAAACAGGTTCAGGAACTTTTTACTACGGACAAAATGAAAGTATTTGCCAACGACGATCTGGTGGGGGTCGAAATTGGCGGTGCATTGAAAAATGTCATCGCGATCGCTACAGGAATTTGTGACGGGCTCGGTTTGGGATTCAACACACGGGCCGCTCTGATCACCCGCGGACTGGTCGAGATCAGCCGGATTGGAACGAAACTCGGGGCCAAGCCGGAGACCTTTTATGGCCTGACGGGTCTTGGAGATCTTGTGCTCACCTGCACCGGAGACTTGAGCCGCAACCGTCAGTTGGGAATCCAACTGGGGAAAGGAAAATCCCTGAAAGAAATTACTGGAAACATGAAAATGGTCGCCGAGGGTGTCTTGACTGTGAAATCGGCTCATTCCCTGATAAAGAAATTCAATGTCCAAGCATCGATTATCGAAGAGACCTACCGCGTCCTCCACGAAAACAAATCGCCTGGCCAGGCGTTGGAGGACTTGATGAAAGTTGAAATAACCACCGAGTTTGCCGGCATAAAGGGTTTGGAATGAACCCAAAGGATTTAAAAAAATTATTGAATGACTTGCACGAGCAAAAATTAACTCCCCAGCAGGCCATTAAAAAGCTTGAGATCCTGCCTTTTGAGGACCTGGAATTCGCCAAGATCGACCATCATCGCGAACTCCGAAGCGGCATGCCCGAGGTCATTTACTGCCAGGGCAAAACCGTGGCCCAAATAAAAAAGATCATTCAGAGCATGAATCGTGCGGGTCATTCTGTTCTGGCGACCAAGTTGTCCAAAGAAACCTTTCGCAAATTAAAATCTTTTCTGCCTAAAATTTCTGAATACAATGAAACAGCGCAGACTCTCGTTATTGAAAAAATTAAGTCCAAGAAAAAAAGCGGCTTGATAACCATCATCACCGCTGGGACCTCAGACATCCCCATCGCTGAAGAAGCTTCGGTCACAGCTCGAATACTGGGAAGCGATACAGAAACCCTTTTTGATGTGGGAGTAGCAGGAATTCACCGTCTCTTCAATAATCTTGAACAGATCAGAAAAGCACGAGTGGTCATTGTCGTGGCAGGGATGGAAGGGGCACTGGCAAGTGTGGTCGGTGGCCTTGTGGACAAACCTATCATAGCAGTACCCACCAGTATCGGTTATGGAACATCTTTTGGTGGCGTTTCTGCCCTTCTTACCATGCTAAACAGTTGCGCTACGGGAATAGCCGTCGTTAATATCGACAACGGATTTGGAGCTGGCTGCATGGCCCACCGCATCAACATTCTTGGGGAGCCGAAAGAGACTGAATGAGTCGGCTCATTCCCTCCTCAGGACTAACCACCGGCGCATATCCAAAATCATTTTTAGCACGGGCAATATTAAAGTAATGAGAAGTCGCCAACTGGGATGCCAGAAACCGGGTCATCGGAGGTTCTTTTTTAATCCTCCAGAAATTGTATATTCCCTCCAACAAATAACCCAGCTTTGATGCTGTTTGGTAGGAGATGCTCCGGGTTGCAGGAAGCCGGCCTGTTTTTTTTAGCAGTTCATTGATCCAGTTCCACAAGTTCACCGGTTCGCCATCGCTGATAAAATAAACTTTACCAGCGGGAGGTTTTCCTACCCCCAGCGCATCGCAAGCTTTAAGATGCGCAGATACGGCATTGTCGATATAAATGATATCAACTTTGTTTTCTCCCTGCCCCACTCGCACCAATCGGCCCTTGTCGGCTTTTGCTAAAATTCCAGGAACCAAATGCGGATCTCCCGGCCCCCAGATAAGATGCGGCCGGATGGATACCGTGGCCAAATCCCTACCATTCGCTTCTGTCACAAGTTTTTCAGCAATTGCCTTGGTGCGGGGATACTCGCACAAATAATCCTCTGGATAGGGAGCCGTTTCATCCACTCCTTCAAGACTTGAGTCTCCATAAATGACACTTGGAGAACTGGTGAACACCAGCTTTTGCACCCCGTTAAGCAGGCAGGCTTTTATCACATTGCGGGTTCCATCAACATTGATGCTGTAAAAGTCCTCTGCCCGGCCCCAAATACCGGGGAAAGCCGCAGTGTGGAAGACAACCTCCACGCCCGAAAATATCTTGCAAAGGAAATCAAGGTCCCGAATATCGCCCTGGCATATTTTGATGTCTTTGGGAAGATGCGAATAATAACGCCGGCCCACAACTTTAACGTCATTTTTTTTTTCGTGGAGAGATTGGGCGATACCGCTCCCAAGAAATCCGCCTCCGCCTGTAACCAGAGCCCGCATGTTGTTTCCTTTATGACGCGTGCTTATTCTATCGAAAGACTGGCTTTTGCATCCAACCCCATAAAATCAGTCGACGAACTTTGATTTCGGGCAAACTTGTAATGACCGGCACAAGCAATCATCGCAGCATTATCGGTACAAAATATTGGGTCTGGAAAAGAAGCTTCAAAGCCATAAGCTTGAGCCGCTTTTCCTACTGCCACACGTAAGGCACCATTTGAGGCCACTCCACCGGTCACGACGATACGCGATAGATTCTCTTTCTTACAAGCGCTGATAAGTTTATCCACCAGGACATCAAGAACCGCATCCTGAAAACCCGCTGAAATATCTTCATCGGTCAGGGTTAACCGGTTGCCCTTCTCTCTTCGGTTCAAAAAAGTTCGGACCGATGTTTTCAAGCCACTGAAACTAAAATCCAGAGAACCTTTTTCAAGATAGGCTCGCGGAAATTTATGGGCCTTTCCATTTCCATTCCGCGCCAACTTTTCAATGGCCGGTCCCCCAGGATACGGAAGTCCAAGCATTTTCCCTACTTTATCGAAAGACTCTCCCGCCGCATCATCACGAGTTCGCCCCAACAGTTTATATCGCCCAAAATCAGAAACCCGGTACAGGTCGGTATGTCCACCGGAAACAATCAGCGCAATGAAAGGAAACTGTATTTTTTTCTGTAAAAAGATGGCCAGAAGATGGCCTTCCAAATGGTTCACCCCGATCATAGGAATTTTCAGACCATATGAAAGTCCTTTAGCAGTGTTCAAACCTACCAGTAATGAGCCGATCAGCCCGGGCCCCATCGTGACAGCGATGAGATCGATATCTCTTAGCCGCACTCCAGCCTCGACCACTGCTTCCTTAATAACCCGGTGTACCCGTTCATTATGCGACCGCCCCGCCAACTCAGGAACAATTCCTCCGTATGGAGAGTGAACGCCAATCTGGTCATTGATGATATTAGATAAAAGGGTGTCGCCGTCTTTCAAGACTGCGGCGGCAGTTTCATCGCAGGAAGTTTCTAGACCAAGAACAAGCATGGGCAGGCTGAGAATCTATAAATGTAATTGCCAATAATCAGAGGAAGAAACAAATGTTATTTCATGCTGATTCGGCTATCAGGGTCCGGAGTGGGGACCTGCAAATTTTTAAACATCTTCTTCATGACCTCCCAGCCCGAAAGCAGGGAAACGGCCTGTTGAAGTTGATTGTCCTTTAGCAGGTCTTCATGGATAGAGGCAGTTTCTTCATCCTTGTCAACACTTTCTACTTCGCTTTCTTCTTCGACATTACCAATACTGCTCTTACCCTTTAAATGTTTCTTTAAATCCTTTTCACGCAAAAATCTTCGAAGTCGGGTTTTTTCTTTCGGTTCCGTTTTATTTTCATCCTCTTCTTCTAAATCCTCGACAGGTGTTCTTTCAACAATGATATCCGGCTCAATGCCATTTTTCTGAATCACCCTGCCACTGGGAGTGTAGTAACGGGCCGTCGTTAATCGCAAGGCAGAACCATCGCTTAGCGGTATGATGGTTTGAACGGATCCTTTGCCAAAAGTTTGCGTGCCCAGAATAACGGCCCGATTTAAATCCTGCAAAGCACCCGCCACGATTTCCGAGGCGCTTGCGCTTCCTCCATTAACCATAATGATCAAGGGATAAGTAACACCCGCTACCTTATCATGGCTCGTGAAACGCATATTTTGCCCGTCCGAACGTCCTTTGGTATAGACAATCAGGTTTTCACGGTTCAAAAATCGATCCGTCACTTCAACAGCCTGATTCAACAGTCCTCCAGGATTGTTCCTGAGATCAAGGATCAATTTGCTGATCCCCTCTTTACCGAGGTCAGCGAGGGCTTTATCCAGATCCGCACTGGTATTTTTTGAAAAACTGCGGATTTTGATATAACCAATGTCCTTCTTATAAAGTTTTTTAACAACACTCCGGACTTTAATAATATCCCGGACAATAGTGAATTCTTTTGGAGCCTTGAAGGATTCCCTGAAAATCGTGATGGTCACAGGAGATCCGGTTTCACCCCTGAGTCGGGAGACCGCGTCCTGAAGAGTCATATCAAGGGTTGATTCGTCTTCAATTTTTATAATTTTATCGCCCGATTTAATTCCCACTCTAAAAGCCGGGGTTTCTTCAATCGGAGAAACAACGGTTAGCACACCATCGCGAATACTGATCTCAATGCCCAGCCCACCGAATTTCCCTGTTGTCTCCACCTGCATTTCTTTATAGGACGCGGGAGGCAAATAGCTGGTGTGAGGATCAAGGGACTTAACCATTCCCTTGATAGCTCCCTCAATCATAGTGTTGCTTCCCACCGGTTCAACATAATTGGATTCAATCAGGGAAAGTATCTCAGAAAACACCTTGAGCTTGTTATAAGTATCCGGTTTGGGTTCTTCAACATTCTCCTCCGCATAAAGAGTCTGTGCGGGGAACATCCCCAATATAACGATGACCAGAAACCGGGCAAACCCAGCCTTTATTCCTTTACCCACCGGCGACAAACTCAAAGTGTTATCTCCCTAAGATATAAACCAATAATTATATATCAATTATAGACCCTGCGCACCCATAACCTAAGCGTATTTTAGCGCTATGACCCACTATTTCCTGCGAGCCGTCTTAAACCAACGGACGGGCTCAATAGGTTTTCCCTTTTTACGCATTTCCAAATAAAGGGTTTCCCCAACCAGAGACCCCGCATCCCCACTACGACCGATAATATCTCCGGTCTGAATCACTTGATTCGGCTTGACATCAATGCGGTCCAAATGGCCATAAAGAGAATGATAATCCTTTCCATGCCCAATAATCACCAGATTTCCATAACCCTCAAGCTCTCCGGTATAAAGAACTTTACCGTTGAAAACCGAGCGCACCGGTGTACCGGTCCGGGTTTTAATGTTAATACCATTATGCACAATGAACGAACCGTACTGTCTATCTTTTTGTCTGCCAAATTTGTTGAGAATTTTGCCCTTCACCGGCAGAGACAACCTGCCCCTTTTATCGACAATATCAAGGCCTTCACCGGATACCAGCTTCGACAATAATTTTGCAATCAGATTATTTAAATTATGGGAGGCCTTTTGAAGCTCCTTCCGGGTTTGGATTCTAAACCGTTTCTTTTTCTTAATCTTCTTTAAAAATCTCTTTTTATTCTTCCTGGCACTTTCAAACTCTCCCCGCTTGCCCAAGGCATCTTTCTCCAACCGCACCAGCTTCGCCCTGACAGATAGAAGAGATTGCTTTTCGGTTTTCATGCCCTCAGACTGATTCATATAGTTGGCCATCAGGTTTGCATCATGTTGGGCGATCAATTCCATATATTTGAGGCTTTGCAAAAAGTCGCTCGCATTTTCCGATGAAAAGGCCACCTTAAGAGGAAAAACAGGGCCTTCTTTATAAATCTGACGAAAACGTTTTCCCAATAACAGTTTTTGAGCCCTTAACTTCTGCTTATTAGTCCGAAGATTTGCTTCAAGCTTAATAAGTTTCTTTTTATTAATCAGAAAATTCCACTGGTAAACCTTGAGCTCCCTCTCCTTTAGTTTTATTTGATTGTCAATCTTTCTTAGTTTGCTTAGTAATTGCCCTTCTTTTTTCCCCGCTAAAGAAATGAGTTTGTTCTGGCTGGAAATTTTTTTCTTTAGAAGGCTTAATTCTTTCTGCTCATCCTGCAATAGCGCATTAATCTCCTTGGCACTTTTTTTCGCGGCCCCCCCGGTTGATGCAAAAAACAAACCCGCTAAAACAAAACCCGCTAAAAATATGGCTCTATACTTCATCTTCTATTTAAAACCTGCATGTATTGATAGGTCGAGATATAGCTGGCAACCAATCCAATCAACACACTCGATCCAACAAGAATTAACAAAAATGGCTCTGGGATAAACTGAAAACCCATTCCCCTCGCAATGGACTCTATGGAAGTTTGGAATTCGTTCCGCAAGTAATAATAAATAATCTCCATCAACCCCAGGGAAAGCAAGGATCCTGACAAACCCTGCAGCATTCCTTCCAGCAAAAAAGGGATTTTGACAAACTGGGGAGTCGCTCCGATTAACAGCATCAATTCAATCTCATCCTGCCGTGAGTAAATGGAAAGTCGAATGGTGTTAGAAATAATCAGTATCAACCCAAAACTTAGCAAAGCCCCTGTCGCCATCAGAAAAACGCGGCAGAAAACCATAAACTTTTCAAAACGGCTGACCCAGCTTTTGCCATATTCCACGGATTCAACACCTGGCTCACTCTGGATTTTTCCCGCAAATTTGCTGATATGCAACAGGCGGTTATCAGACATCTTAAAACGAACTCTGTAAGAACCGGGTAACGGATTAAAACCCAGGTCAAGTTCCAAACCTGATTTCTCCGCTTGGCTAAGCCTGAATTCCTGCCAGGCCTGATCTTTGGTAACTTCTTCCGTCGATTGAACTCTTGAATTGGTTTTAAACAGGTCTTCCAGATTCCCTTTTTGGGCGCGTGATATATCGTCCTGCAAGTAAACGATTAATTGAACCTGCTGATTCCAGCTCGCCAAAAATCCATTCAAGTTAAAAAATATAATAAGGAAAAGCCCCAAAATTCCTATCGAAATAGCAATGGTCATAACGGAAATCAGGAAGGTTTGCACATTCGCGCGAACATTCGCAATCGTTGCCCGAGAACCAATTAACAACGCCTGGATTACTGAGTTCACGATGAGATAACCTTTCCGCGATTGAGAACAACAACTCGATGATTTCCCAATTTCAAAATATCCTGACTGTGCGTTGCAAATACAATGGTCGCTCCATTGCGGTTCAACTCTTCAAGAAGCTTTAAAATCTCAAGAGAAATTTCCTGATCCAGATTACCGGTGGGTTCATCGGCTAAAATGATTGGGGGGGCATTCACCATCGCCCGGGCAATGGCCACGCGTTGTTGCTCTCCTCCTGAAAGCTGGGGAGGAAAAGAATCTTTTTTGGAAGTCAGCCCTACATTCTTTAGAGCCTCCCATGTTTTAAATTTAATTGTTTTTCGATTACGGTTCGTGACTTCCTGGGCAAACGCAACATTTTCAAAGGCTGTTTTATTGGCCAGAAGCTTATAATCTTGAAAAATCACCCCGATGGATCGCCTTAGGGTATGCATATTCCCCGCATTCAGCTTCCCAACGTTGATTCCCTGCACCAAAACCTGACCCTCCTCAAAATGCTCCCATCCGGAAAGAATTTTCAGAATGGTCGTTTTTCCAGCTCCACTCGGACCCGTTAAAAATACGAACTCTCCCTTTTCAATTCTGAGAGAGATATCATCCAGTGCTGGACTACCACTGCCATATTTTTTAATAACATTGAATAACTGGATCATTCTCTGAATAAAATTGAGATGAATATTTCAGGTGGTAAAGATATGAAGAAATAAAAAATGCGGCGTCGGTCTAAAGGCTCTCATTATCAGGTTTGCCTAAAAACTCATCGTGTTCATCCCCAAGAATAAAATCAGCGCCAAAGACATCCTCTGTAGCATACTCCTTGGGAAGCATTGAAATCATGCCAGAACCATAAAACTGCTTTATCTGGTCGTCAGATAAAAGATCTAAATTAATATAGGTTTTTACAATCAGGCGTTCTTCAATTAAATCATAAGCAAAAACCCCATCAGGACAAGTCAGAAACCCATCATTTTCCCCATAAGTGGATAGCGCCTTATTGAAAAATGCATCCAGCGTGATAACACAATTTTCATGGGATTGCGTTCTTTCGCTGAAACGATCGACACAATGCGAAGTATAAAATACATGGGGATGAGAAAAGGATTTAATCAGCTTTCCCTTTTCGGTCGATTCTGTTTGGGCCGGGGAAACAACAGCACAAAAACCATTTTTCGAGAAGTCAATCAGCACCAACACATCTTTGCCAAACCGCTTGGCAATTTTGCGGGTCACCTCCCTTATAAATTTCTGTCTTTTTCGGAGGGAAATTTTAGCGCTGCTTTTGAATTTTTTTTTAAATTCTTCCTTTAAAAAATTCTCGATTTGCGCTTTTTTATAACCGAAATATCTCTCGTCACCCATTTCTCGCCTTTATGTGCCCATAATCCTGCAAGTAATTATACATTAAAGGAAAAAACAGTAAAAGCAATGGTTTTCACAAGCTATTGTATTTATTATAAATAACTGTATTATTCTGACAGATAATTAATAATCGATCATATGCCTTGGCTTTCCAGGTTTAACCAAAAATGTTAGAAAGAGGCTATGTTAAAATAGGCCTATGAACCCTACACCACGTATATTCTTAATGCTCCTCGGAGCGACCCTCTTGTTTCACACTACCCTGAATTATATGGAGGACAATATAGAGGATTTTGAATCCGTTCCGCTTCCTCCGAAAAAGATCAAAAAAATCAGCACTAACAACCCTATTATCAAAGTTAATGCCAAAGAAAGAAACACTTGGGTGTTAGTGGAGTTCAGCTCCGGAAAAACCCTGAAAATTTCTGAAGCCGAAGCGGAAACAAATAAATTGAATCAGGTTGGCTGGGACTTAGGGTTCAGCCGGACAAAAATCATCTCCAATGGTGGAAAAACCAACCCGTCCGGGAAAACCGGAGTCATCAACCTCGGCCCCATCAACTTTGATGATGTTAAAACCGCTCCTAAAACTGGCTATGTGCAAGACCACCGGTCACTAGGCAATTTAATCAACAAGGAATTGGCAGGCTGGTACAATTACCGCACAAGAACCCACAACATCGAATCCAAAAGAAACGTTTATGCGCTAAAATTAAACAATGGCATCTTTATGAAAATGAGGATCCTGAACTACTACTGTGGCCAGAAGGATCTGAAATGCCGTTCCATGATGTGCACCCGGGAACAAGCGGCCTGCCTCACGATTGAATATATTTTAGCTGAACCCGGTTCTGAAATATTTCCCGACACCCGTCTTGCAAAGAATGCCCAATCTCCAGAAAAAAATAATTGAATAAATTATTCCCCATTTTACTTGCTTTAATATTTCTTGTTTCTTGCGAGAGTGAGAAACATGCCGGGATGATTCTTATTCCCGAAGGCAAATTCACTCTGGGGCTTAATCCTCAAAGCAATCTCCTGCAGTTCATGTCGGACAAAACGGCCTCCCTCAACGCCCAACCCGAGCAGCAGTATTTTTTAAAGGCCTTCTATATAGATCAATTTGAAGTGACCTATGAAAAGTTTATGCAGTTTAAGCCTCAGGCCAAATATCCAACCCGGCAAATGAATTTACCCGTCCGCGGAGTCAGCGGATATGAGGCCGAAGCCTATTGTCTTTGGATCGACAAACGCCTGCCGACAGAATACGAATGGGAAAAGGCGGCTCGCGGTAGCGACAATCGACTTTTCGTATGGGGCAACGATTTCGAAAAGGGCACCGCTAATTTCGGCAAACAAGTCTTGCCTGTAAATTCCCTTGAGGGAGATGTCAGCAGTTATCGTATTTGGGGAATGAACGGTAATGTCTCTGAATGGACTTCAAGCTGGTACCAACCCTACCCCAACTCCAACCACCATGACAAAAATTACGGGAAAAAGTTCAAGGTCACCCGTGGAGGCTCGATTCATAAACGCGAACACGGCTTTATGAAAGAGTTCACAATGCTTCCCTACCGGAATATTTCGCCCCCTGAAATGAGGTTCTGGGACACCGGTTTTCGCTGCGCAAAATCTGCCTGAGAAGGGTTCAGTCCCCTGCCACATCTGTTGGAGAAGCCGGTTCATTAGATACCTGAGGCTCCGGACTTTCTCTCACAAAAGGTCTCGGCAATGGAGGCATTGGCGATTTGATGTCGCCGGGAATATCACTTTTTGAAAAATCAGTGTTTCCCGAGTTGGCCTCATTCTTTGGTTCCGAGCTGGCATTATTGGCCGATGCTTCCTCGGTCTTTTTCCCTGCGTAGGGACGCCGACGTCTTCCCCTCTGAGGTCCCCCCCGCCGAGTGGAAGGTCTTCGATTAGCATATTTTCTCCTCGTGTTGGGCTTGGCATCTGCGGCCCCCTGCTTTTCTGACTCCTCCGGCCCGCCTTCAACTTGAGCGGCGGGTCTAGCCCTTTCGCTGGATTCGGGAGACTCGACAGCTTTTTCGGTAGATTTTTTATCCTGAACGCTCTCAGTCTCCCAGACTTCGGACACTGTATATTTGAAATCTTCATAACCCAAACCATCTTTGATCTGAAATCGGAAAGTAACTAAATGTTTGGTTTTCAAATCTGCCAGAACGTCGACTTTATGATTCAAGATATAATTGGAAATTTCCGGGGATACTTCCAGAGTGAGGACTTTCACTTTTCCTGCTGCAATGATCTCATGAATTTTCCGTAGAACATTCAGGATTACAGAGTCCACCGAACGCACCAACCCCGACCCCGCACAATGGCCGCATTGTGCAAAAACCCCTTCCTTGACAGGAGGTGAAATCCGTTGCCGGGTCATTTCGAGTAAACCAAACTTAGAAATTCTGGCAAGGTTGATTCTTGCCTTATCCGTTTTGCACTCTTGCTTCAGCAGTTTTTCAACAGCGGCCTTGTTTTTTTTCTGGTACATATCGATAAAATCAATGACAATCAGCCCCCCCAGATCCCTCAACCTGAGTTGTCGGGCAACTTCCCTGGCCGCTTCAAGATTCGTCGTCACCGCTGTTTCTTCCAAATCCAAGCCACCTTTGGTTTTACCGGAGTTGACGTCGATAGAAACCATCGCCTCTCCAATATCGATCACAATGGAACCACCAGAAGGCAATAAAACCGTGCGCTGGTAAATCGATTCAATCTGTTCCTCAACATTGTACTCAGAGAAAAGAGGCTTCGTTTCCTTGTAGAGCTTAACCAGGTTGCGGTTGCGGGGCATGACCAGCTTTATAAAATCCTTTAAAGCTTTATAAGCATCTGTGTTATCCACGATGATCTGGGTGGTATCACTGCTGAAATGGTCCCGAACCGTCCTGACCACCAAATCCGGCTCCTGATAAATTAAAAACGGACCCGAGGCAGATTCATTTTTCGACGCATCTTCAACTTTGTTCCAGATTTTCAGCAACATCTGCAAATCTTTCTGCAATTCGACCTTGGTCTGTCCTACACCGGCGGTACGAATGATCACTCCCAGGTGTTCCGGCAATTCCAAACCGGCAACGATATCCTTGAGTTTTTTCCTTTCACTTTCATCCTCAATTTTGCGGGATACCGCACTTCCCTGTCCCTGCATCAAAACCAAAAACCTGCCAGCCAAACTTATCGCATTGGTCAGTGAGGGACCTTTGGTATCCCTGCTCTCTTTCGCAACCTGAACCACAATGCGCTGGCCTCGAATTAGAACATCCTGAATCCTCACTTTCGCCTTTTTTTCGCCAGTATGCACGTAGGATTCTTTCAAGACATCCTTGAAGGGCATAAAACCGTATTTCTTGCCACCAAAATCGACAAAAGCCGCTTCAATGGAAGGCTCGACCCGGTTGATCACTCCTGAATAAATATTCCCTTTAATTTGCTCCCGGGAGGAATGCTCGACAATGTAGTCATCGATAACATTATTGTCCAGAACAACAACCCGGCATTCTTCAGGATGCTGGGCATTGATCAACATTACTTTTTTTGAAGTTTTAGTTTTTCTCATTAGAAATTCTTCCTGACTTTATTTGCAGGTACAACCAACGGTAGGTTTCAAGGCCGGGCAAGCATTCAAAAGGTTGATATATGAAAAATTAACCTTTATAATTCAAATAATTAAATACTAACTTTGCTTTTTTGCCGGTCGGGATCACAGGTTATCGGTCTTGGTGAGGAATAAAAAATTCTGTGTTTCAGGGTTGGTTTTTCCTGTCGGAAAGTCTATAAAAATGTTATTTAAACTCTTTTTAAATTTCGATAAAAACCATAAATTTTTTGGTATAAATTCCTTTATAAAGGGGAACAATCGAAACTCACTTATGGCTAAAGCCGGTTGATTCCGGCAAAAATTATTATTTTTCACTTCAGGATACTTTCATATCCAATTTAATCATACCATTCTTATCCGAAAGAATGAAAATATTCTTGTCGAATTAAGGAATTATCCCGATAAAAACAATATGAAAGAATTGATGCATTTATCGACAAAAACAACTGATTTTCAACCTTCCACGTTTCACTAAAACAGGACATCAGAATGGCCGACTCAAGCTCCAATAATGCGATAGGAATGACCCAGCTAGGCAAGTTGAAACCGGCTGATTTAAGGGGCAAGACCATTTTTATCCGGTGCGATTTTAACGTTCCCCTGCGATCCACCGCAAAAGGATTATACCGGGTTGCAGACGATACCCGAATCCGGCGTTTTCTGGACCTCACATTCAGAAAGATCCACGAGTTGACAGAAGGAGACTGCCGAATCATCATCGGTTCACACCTTGGTCGGCCGCATAAAACGAAAGATCATTCCGGCTGGGACGGCATCTTCAATATCCAGTTTGTTTCCTCTCACTTCGATACTTTGATCCGAAGAATTTATGGGGACACCTACACCATCTTTCCCCCCGAAACAATTGATGCCCATATGCAACATTCTCTGGAAATCGTCGCACATAAGCGTCTTCCACCGGGAGGAATCAAGTTTCTTCCCAATCTGCGTTATCTTTTGGATCCAACAAATACAGATCTATACCGTACCGAAACCATCACCAAATTGGCAGATATTGCTGATGTCTATGTGAATTGCGCGTTCGGTTGCAGCCATCGCGCTACAAAAAGCATCAAACTTTTGCCTCAACTGATGCGGAAAAAGGGGAAACTGGTGGTTGCCGGTGTTCTTCTCTATGAGGAAATCAACCGCATTGGAAAATTCGCTGGCAGAATACTGTCCCAACCTGAAAAAACCCTGGTTGTAGCAGGTGGGGCAAAAATATCTGACAAAATTGAGATTTTAAAACAATTTGTCGCTACCGGAGTCAAAAGTATTTTAATCGGGGGGAAAATGGCCAATGCTTTCCTCCTGGCACAACAGCAAAAGGAATTGCTGCAACCTTTTCAGAAAGACACATTGCCCTCAAAACTGCTAAGCCAGAAGGAAACCGAAAACGAAGAGCTCCTGAAAGAAATCAACCTGGCCGAAGAAATCATTGAACTTGCTGAAATCAACAAGGTCAATTTACTCCTTCCCGAAGATTACAAAGTTGTCACGGATTATCAGAGCACTATTTTTGAAAATAAAACAACCCCCGACTTTTCTAAAGAGCTCCAGCTCGATTTAGGCGAAAAAACCATCAACCAATTTGAAAACCTTTTTAAAGATATTAAAAATGTGTTCTGGAACGGGCCTCTGGGAGCCTACGATCATCCTGCATGCAGCTATTACGCAGAAGGTTCTCTGGAATTAGCCAAATTGCTTTTTCAGATGTCCCTGAGCAACCCCAAATTTTCCGTAGTTATTGGTGGGGGAGATTCCGCCGCGATCTTGAACAAAATAGGAATTACCGAATTGAAAAAAATGATCAAGGTCCAGATCGAAAAACATTTCCCCTCGACCATCAATCGAAACCAGATATCCATCGACTTCCTTGAAAATGATTCTTATCAACTGTGGAATTATTTTTCCAGCAATTTCTTTGTATCCACTGGCGGAGGGGCTTCTCTGGAGTTCCTTCAAGGATTTTTAAAAGGAAAAGCTAAAGGGGACATGGCTTCCTACCTGCCGGGGACCGCCACATTGATGGAGTTGTGCGAAATATAACAGGGGTAATCCCGCTTTTCTGTTTTATCAACTTATGCGAAGCTCTTTCTCAAAGAGAGACCTTTGCATAACCCCGAGATCCTTCGTCGCCTCCGGCTCCTCAAGGATGACAAACCGGCGTTTCTTGTCATTCTGAACGCAGTGAAGAATCCCGTTTCAGTGTGTTGTCATTCTGAATACTTCGACTTCGCTCAGCACAGGCTCCGTGAAGACGTGATGTTTCACCTAAGCTTTCGTGCCCCGCAGGGGTAATCCCGTTCGCGATGACGCAGAGGAAAGAGTCACGCGGTCATCGGCCCTGAAAAAAATTGACTTATGAGTATTAAATTGATATATAAGCGACAATGGTTGTCCTTGGGGGCATTATCCTCACCGGAAGAAGAGCAGTATATA
>LFLA01000003.1 GCA_001542995.1 Nitrospina sp. LS_NOB | reverse complement strand
GGAGTTGGGTGCTGATTCCCATTTCCCAACAGAAATACTGGATGTCGCTGGCTTTGGAAGCGGCAAAGTACATGAATGAGCAGGCCACCTAACAAGCGCATGAACTACGCGCCTTCGGCGCCGGACGCAGCAAAGCTGCGCCGGTTATGCGGGCGTTAGAAGGTATAGTTTCTTAATATGAACACAAAATGAGAATTCATATTTCGGATATTCAGAAAATGACCCGGTTTATGTAATGCTTAATCCGTAAATAATCGATGCGGCATAATCGCTGTGACCATTCAGTCGAACCAACCGAAGCTTTATCTTTCCGCGCCCCACGCCTGTCCATATATCGAACCTGAAACGGCGACCACGGTTTTACTGGAGCCCAATTACAAAATGGATAATGCGTTGTTTAGCGTATTGTTAAACACCGGGTTTCGGCGCAGCGGGAAAACCATTTACCGGCCACATTGCCGAAACTGCAATGCCTGCGTGTCGGTGAGAATTCCAGCCAGTGCGTATCTTCCCAATCGCGCTCAATTCAGGTGCTATAAAAAAATCAGGACCTCTGCACCACAATGCTGCCGACCAGTTTCAAACAGGAACATTTTGAATTGTATTGCCGTTATCATCGTGGCGCCACACCGAAGATACCATGCACCACAACGACTCAGACCGCTACCAGGAGTTTGTGGTTAAATCTTTCATTGAAACCGTATTCATGGAATATCGGCTGAAGGGAAAACTAATCGGGCTTTCGGTCTGTGACTTGCCGGATGATGGGATGTCGGCAGTTTATACTTTTTTCGATCCTGATTTTTCAAAACGCAGTCTGGGAACATTTGCAATCATGAAACAAATTGAGTACATGCGTCAAATCCAATTGGACTGGTTATACCTGGGATACTGGTCTTCTAACGTTCGAATAATGTCTTTTAATCTGATATTCTTCTTGAAAATATCAATCATTTTTACCCATAGAGGGTTATTCTCCATCAGCTTTTTTTTGATAATAGGAAAGCTCTAGTGTTTCAACGTTAACGTGAAGACTTCGAGTATCGTGGGTAATTTCCTCCGCTTTATAGTAAGGAGGAAAAGCTCCTCGGATTATCATATAAAGAGTAGTGATCCGTTGTTGACCGTCCAAAATAACCTTTACCGTGCCCATCTCTGACCGGTACTGGATTTCACCTTTAAACTCAGGAGGCTGATTGGTGTCCCAAGTCAGCATAGTTCCAGTGGGGTAATCCTTGATCAGCGAATCCAACAGTCGCTTGGCATCGTTTCGTTTCCAAACATATTCCCGCTGAAAAGCAGGAACGAACAACTGGTTCTCGTCAATCTTATCCAGTATTTGCGAGATTTTCATATTTCAGCCCTTTAATTAAATAAGAGGACATTATTTTAAGAAACGGGGCAAACAATGAATTCTAACACTTGTATACCTTATTTATGCATTTTTTCCGTATTAGCGAAATCGATCCCATTATTAGTATTTGTTTATAAATGCTTTAAAAAAATAGGTCTTGCGCCCAAACCAGTTTATTCATTGGGATTCACAGCCGAGCTGTAATAAAATAGATGGGTGTTGAATTATTCCCAGTGACTTATGGAATCTTATTCAAAAATCCACCACTTCCTCGACCGGGTTCAGGCTAATTGGAACCGGATTCTTTTCATCCAGGTCACCTATTTTGCCTTAACCTTATTAGCCGGATGCGCTCTGGCAGTCGGCCTGTATTCTTATTTCCAATCTCCGTTATTGAGCTACGGGGTGTCCGGCCTGGTCATAATATTACTGGGTTGGGGTCTCACTATCACCCACGGGTTTACCAGAATAAACCGGGACCAGGCCGCGCTTCTGGCCGAAACGAAATACCCGGAACTGAACAATTCCCTGATCAATGCCTCACAACTGGAGCGTCACTTAGCGGATCATCAAGGAAGTCTCTTTTCCCTATCATTTATTCGCGAACAGCTTCAGCGCACTCAATCTGAAATCCAGGAGCTTGACCCGGATTCGGTGGTTAGCGGCCAAAAGGCCGTTCCCGCGCGCAACGTATTTCTGGTCACGCTTTTTGTGTTAATCGCAACTAACGCGCTACTGCCCGATTTATGGAGACAGGATTCTTCCGACTCGCAGGAACTGGCCCAGACCCAGACCCTGCAAAATCAAAATCAAGAGGTTTCCAGACCGGCTGGCAGTCGGACTGATTATCAAATTGACAATCTTACTTTAACGCTGGAGTTTCCCGCATACACGCAATTGAAAAAGCAAACCCTTCTGGAGGGCTCCATAAAAGCTTTGCCCGGAACCGAAGTAAAACTCAACGGCAACAGCAACCTGCCTGTCGACGGAGCCGAACTGGTGGTGAATAACCGTGACCACTTTATAATGGATGTGAATGGCTTAAGAAACCTGAAAGGTTCTTTCATAATTCGGGAAAAAGGCCAATACCAGTTCAAAGTAAAAACCCCTGAAGGAAAAAAGCTTCTTCTGGCAGAAAAATATTCCATCGAGCTTGAACAAGATAAATCACCTCAGGTGATTTTATTTCCGGCAAATCCCAAGCCGGTTTATTATGAAACCGACAATGTGCAAATGTTTTATGAAGCCCACGATGATTTTGGCATCCGACAGATCGACCTGATCGCCCGGATCAACGAGACCACCCTGACAAAACGCATCAAACGCTTCAAACAGCCGGAAAAGGATTCAACGGGAAATTTCACATGGAGCCTTGCCCTGGAAGCCCTTCAACCGGGAGATGAGGTTCAGTATTTTTTAGAAGTCAAGGATAACGATAACGTCACAGGCCCTAATACCGGACAATCTGAAATTTATCGTTTCATCATTTTTGACAGTAGAAAAGAGCAGGAAAATCTGGTGCGCCTGCAGGAAGAGTTGTCGGAAAAAATGATTGCCCTCCTGGCAAAGGGTCTCGTTGAAGGGGAGGTTCTTAAAACCACTATCACCGACCCACTGTATGGGAAAAAACTTCTCGCCTCCCATGCCGATGCGTTGATTGACATTATTGGCCTTGCCCAGCGGATTAAAGACCAGGCCAAGGACTTTAATTATTTTCCTCGGCCTTATCTCACACTTTTAAATAACATCATTAGCGGACTGACCACCCTCCGCGAAGAACAAATCGACACCATCAATAAAATACAGGGCACGATTTTGAAACCCACGCCGGTGAGTATCAATACGGCTTCTGTTGAAAACCTCAATGGCAGAATGGTCACTCATCTGGAACAAGACATCCTTTACCTGATCAGGATGACCAACCGCCAGAAAATGGATCAGGTCATGGATCTCGAAAACCAGTTGGCAAAATTAACTGAAGCTTTGCAGGAAGAGTTCGAAAACATCCGCGATAAAAAATCTGCTTTGACTTCTAATCAACTCAGGTCACGGCTCAATGAAATTCAACAAACCCTGCAGAAAATGATGGATAAACTGTCCCGACAAAACCAGTCTGCGCCCGATGAGTTTCTCAATTCCAAGGCTTATAAAAGTATGAACCTGGAAGAGACTATGGCTTCGCTGGAGAAAATCAAGGACCTTGCCAGCCAAGGCAAGATGGACGAAGCTATGGAATTGCTGAAAAAAGTCGCCGAAGATCTGAGGGTGCTGGCAAACCAGCTGGATCAAGCGAAGTCCTCCATGGACTCTCTGGTGGACAGCCAGATTATGGAGCAAATCAATGAATCTGTAATGAAACTCGAATCTCTGGAGAAAAAACAAAAAGAGGTCATCGAAAACACCTCGGAAATCAACCAGAAATTGCGCGCAAACCAAGCCAGACAATTTGATTTTTTAATCAAGAGTTTCTTCGATGAACTGAAAAAAGATGTGACCGCTATCCAGAACCTTCTGGAAGAAGATTCAATGTATCTGGATGAACACAAGGCTATGATAAAAACGCGTGAGTTGATGCAGGAGGAGACAAAAATCAGGCAACAATTAAAATCCCTGAACCAAAAAACCATTGACTCCAGCATGAATGAGGATTTAGGAGATAACTTCAAAGCGTTGAACGAAACCCGCAGACAGTTATCCAAATCTGTCATTGAACTGGACAATCTCCGAACTCGAGGCTTTCAGGAGTTCAAGGAAAACCTTCCCCAGATCAAGAAGAAATATGAAACTTTGAGGGAGTTGACCGAACTGAACGATTTAAACGAGTTCAATGCACTCTTCAAAAATACTTATCCTGAAATATTCCGCTGGCAGGGAAGTATGCGGACCAACCGCAACCAAAGGGAAGATATTGGCGACCGGCTGAATCAGGACCTGAAAGAGGTCACCCGGCTGAATGCAGAAATTTCGAAAAAACTGGGTTCTCTCAAACGCTCCATTGAAAAAAGCAGTCAGTCACTTCTCACTGACAAGGATAAAAACAAACTAAACCAATTGTCCAAGCAGGAACAGGGATTGAGTCAGCAAGCTAAGGAGATGAAAGATTTGTTCAATAAGATGAATCAGGAGAACCCCCTGCTTCCACCTGCCCTTTCCCGGAACATGGGCGATGCACAAAGGAATCTTAAAAAGGCCCAGGAGCGATTGAAGGCCCAGCAGGTTCAAAGGAGCATGGATTCAGAGAACAGGGCTTTGAAATTCCTTCAGGAAACCCGGGAGCTTTTAAACGAAATCAAAAACTCCGGCACCCAAATGTCCAATCAAGGCAAGCAGGAAACCCCACTCAGGCTGGGAAAGGGGAACAGGAGGGACTCCAGGCGCGGAGGCTCTGTTCGCATACAAAAAGAAAAAGTGCTGCTTCCATCTGAAGACCAGTACAAAGTTCCCAGCGCTTTCCGTGAAGATATTTTAGATGCCATGAAGAAACAAACGCCAAAAAATTACGAACGCCTTGTTAACGAGTATTACAAGGAACTGGTGCAGTGAAAAGTTATTTCAAAATCTTATTGTCAATGAGATTTTCACATAAGCCGAAAAAGCGAAAAAGCGAGATGCTTCGACAGACTCAGCATGACAAGAGGGAGCCTTTTTGTCATTCTGAGGAGCTATTGCGACGAAGAATCTCGGATTATGCAAAGGTCTCATTGACAATTGCCCTGCTCCTTTTGGGGTCAGAAAAGGGCTTTGCCTCGCTCCCGGTTTCCGATGAGGTTTACCGGGTCTATCAACTGGTGCAGGACTGGGATATCGCATCAGCCGAAAAACTTTCGCAACAACTTTTAAAAAAGTATCCGGAATCGGGAGACGTCCATTTTCTTCAGGCCCGCATCGAGTTCATGAAAGGCAATTATGAGCGCTCCTGGAAAATTCTCCGCCAGGTCGGAGACAATTTTAAAGAGATTAAGGAATTCAAAAACCATGTCGATGCCACCCGCAGGGCCTCCAAAAATTTTATTTCAAGGGAAAGCAAACATTTTGTCTTTCGTTTTGAGGAGGGACCTGACGAAATACTGATCCATTATGCGGAAGAAGTCATGGAGAAGTCTTATCAGGCTCTGGGTAAGATTTTAAATTATTATCCGAAAGAAAAAGTGCTGGTGGAGATTTATCCAGACCGGCAACCGTTTTCCAAAATTTCCCCATTGACGCTCAAGGATATTCTCACTTCGGGGACGGTGGCGCTCTGCAAATATCACCGCATTATGATGATATCTCCGGGCTCTCTAGTTCGGGGATTCAACTGGATGGACACCCTGAGCCATGAATACGTTCATTATCTCTTAACCAAAAAGAGCCGCAACCATCTGCCCCTGTGGATGCATGAAGGCATTGCAAAATATCTGGAGACTCAATGGCGTGGCGAGAAACAATATCTTTCTCCCATCATGGAGACGGTGCTTTCCAACGCTTTAAAAAATGATTACCGCGTGCCACTGGAAGCGATGATGCCCTCTCTCGCAAAGCTAAAAACCGCAGAAGATGTCCAACTGGCTTATGCGGAAGTGTCTTCCATGATGGAATACCTGGCAACGACCAAAGGTCTCGACACTTTTGCACAGATATTGGAAGACCTTGCCTCCGAAACCGAATTTGAAGACATCTTTATAAAACATACGGGTCAGGATTTAACAGAATTTCAAAAAAGCTGGGAAAGTTGGGCAAAAAATCTGGATCTTAAAAATATTCCGGGAATTAAAACCCTGGCCACCAAATTTAAGAACAGGAAAGGACCAGAAAACAAAGAGCACAAAGAATTGGAATCCCGCAGAGCGCGAGACCTTACCTACCTGGGAGATATTCTTAAATCCAGAAACCATTTTAAAGCCGCCATCGTTGAGTACCAAAAGGCGGTGGGCGAATCGCCTTCCCATTCCCCGGTATTATTCAACAAGCTTGCGGGAACCTATCTGCAAACCCGTAGATATCATGAAGCCGAAGATCTATTAAAGAAAAGTCTGGCATTTTTCCCGGATTTTCATACCAGCCTTGCTAATATGGGAGAATTATATTTTTCTAGTAGGGATTATGAAACAGCCCGGGTTTATTTTGAAAAAGCGGTCCGCATCAACCCTTTCAACCCTTTCGTGCACGTGCGACTGATCCATGTCTACGATAAGTTAGAGTTAACCAGAGAAAAAGAATTGCAAGCGCGGCAGTTCAGTTATATAGATTGATCAGGGAGATTATTGATGAAAGATTTGGAACTGGCACAGGAACTTTTAAAGGCAAAGAACGAAGTCGTTCAGGAAATCCGCAAAGTCATTATAGGTCAGGACAAGGTGATTGAGGATCTTTTGATCGCTTTATTCTGCAAGGGCCACTGCCTGTTTGTCGGCGTGCCGGGTCTGGCAAAAACCCTATTGGTGAGCACCCTGTCGCAAGCTCTCAGCCTGGGTTTCAGCCGCATTCAATTCACTCCGGACCTAATGCCTTCCGATATTACCGGCACCGACATTCTGCACGACGACCCGGCGACCGGAAAAAGGATGTTCCAGTTCATCAAGGGACCGGTCTTTTCCAATATTATCCTTGCAGATGAAATCAATCGCACTCCGCCCAAAACCCAGGCCGCCCTGCTCCAGGCCATGCAGGAAAAAAAGGTGACGGTTGGCGGAAACACCTACGATCTCGACCAACCTTTTCTGGTTTTCGCCACGCAGAACCCTATTGAGCATGAAGGAACCTATCCCCTGCCCGAAGCCCAACTCGACCGGTTCATGTTTATCATCAACGTTTCCTACCCCAGCAAGGAAGAGGAAATCAAAATTGCGCTCTCCACCACCTCCGGGAAATTGCCCGATTTGAAACCTGTGCTCAACGCTAAGCAAGTCATCGAGTTTCAGGACCTGGTGCCACAAGTTCCGGTTTCGGAGCATGTCGCGAAATATGCGGTGGAGTTGGTGCAAAGCACCCGGCCAAGCCAGAATGGAAGCTCGCCAGATTTCGTAAAGGAATGGATAGACTGGGGCGCCGGGCCACGGGCATCACAATATCTGATTCTGGGCGCCAAGGCCAAAGCGCTACTGGATAACAGAGTTGCCGCCACGGTTGAAGATGTGCGGGCGGTTTGCCGTCAGGTTCTGGAACACCGCATCATCCTCAACTTCAAGGCCGAGGCGGAGAATATTAAAGTTACGGATATGATCGAGAAGCTGCTCAAAACGGTTCCGGCGTAGCCGCCGGGGGCAGTAGGCGACAACTCTTTCTGGCGAGCAAAGAATTATCTCAGCTTGAAGAGCTATTGCCCAGTTGCCTCCCTCGTTAGGAGGGCGGTTTTCCAGTTCACTTCAAGCTGGAGAGGGTTCCCTGATCTACTCTGGTATTTCACAAAGCCGTGTTGCTCGCCGAACAGATATAAATCCCGGGTAATTTCTACATCCTGCTTACAATACTGGATAATTTTGTTGATCTTTCCTTCCTTGTACCATTGTAGAGAAACCAACCCATCTGCAGATTTTTCAGCGTTGAGTGTGTGTTGTGCCAGATGATTGAGGCTCAAGCGGAACCCCAGGTTCTTCTTAACGTCTACCAGCATATCAAAGGTGTTTATTTCCTGCAGGTCGAAATCGGAATAAGGCTGAAGAACCGTGTAGTCAAATCCAATGACGTTAAACCCGACTACCAGATCAGCGGTGCGGAGTTTCTCCACCAATTCACGAGCGTCTTTTTCTTCATAGGTGAAGAATTCCCGGTCCAGGCTGTCCCAGACCACCCCGACGGCCAGACCCATTTTATGGATATTGCCCCACCCGCCCACATCTTCGGCACTTTTCTTGGTTTCCAGATCAAAATACTGCACCCGGGGACCCGAGGCCGCCGTCACCGGTTTTGCGGCTTCCTGATCCTCCGTTTCTCCGAAAAGTCCGAGTTGTTCCGACATATTCCTGCCAATTCTTAAGGGATGATTGCCATTAATCTAGCATTCTCGCCTCCCAAATCAACGCTTTTTTATAAACCTATAAATTAAAACGATTTAAGGGCCATTTAATCAGTCTCTTTGGCAAAACTATCCGGCTGATTATGTCCTGCAATTTTGACCCCTAAAATGATTAAAGTTTAGTTTTTTTAAGACCGATAAATCAAAAGACAGAATTCGTGTGTGCACACCTGAATTTTACCGCCAAAGAAAGGTCCTCAAGTGGCCAAACCGCAATTTTTGGAATCAACTCCAACCTCGATACCGAGGGCATTATCGATAATCTGGTGTTGCTCCAACGCCAGCCGATCGACATTGTTGAGGAGGCCAAACGGGCCTTAGAAGAGGCCAAGCTTCTGACCTTTCAGGACCTTAGAAGCCGACTGCAAACCTTCAAAGGCATCGTCAACACCCTCAATACGGAAGCACGTTTTTTAGCCACCCAAGGGGCCTTCAACAACAACGGCACTGATACCAACTCCGTGGTCAGTTTAAGCACCACTAGCTCAGCCACATCAGGGACTTTTTCCCTGGTCGTCAATAATCTGGCCCAGGAAACAAAACTTGTTTCAGACGGTTTTGCATCCACCAGCGGCGCGGTCACCCAGGGAACTATTGACATAACCGTCGGGGGAACCACCACCACCATTACTATTGACGACACAAACGACACCGCCGATGGGTTGAGGCTTGCCATTAACAACTCCGGGCTGAACGTGAACGCAACCTTTCTTAACGACAGCAGTGACGACAATCCTCTTCGCATTGTTTTGTCAGCAACACAGACAGGGACAGACAATAGTATAAGTATCGGTTCTGGCTCCACTGTCACTTTTACAGAAACCCAGGCAGCTCAAGACGCAAGCTTTGTCCTGGATGGTGTCGCTGTTACCAAATCCAGCAACACAGTCACCGATGTCATATCGGGGACAATTTTAACTTTAGAGTCCGCCGGCTCCAGAACCGTCACCCTAACTTCCGACACTGACGCCATCAAAGAAAAAATCCAGAGTTATGTAGATGGTTACAACGAAATCCAGTTGTACCTGAGTTCGCAATTGGCTATTGAATCTGAAACCGGAGAAACAGGTGTTTTGTTTGCCAATTTCACAATCCAGAACCTGCAAGACACTCTGCGCAACACTGCCACTAGCCGGGTCGTGGGGGTGGATGGAGATTTTGAATTTCTCTCACAAATAGGAATCCGCACATTGAGCGATGGCACGCTTTCCATTGACGATGGCGATTTAACAGATGCCTTGGCAGCAGATGGAACCGATTCGGAGGGCCTGAACTTTAGAATCTCCTCTCTCACCGATGGGAGCTATGGATTCATCACGCTATCTATTGGCGTGGCCCAAATCACCAATCGCATTCTGGAAAACCTGACGGACGCATCCTTAGGAAGGCCCTCTGGAAGCAGAAATCGATACCGCAACAGCAAGCATTAAGGATTTTGATGAGACGATTTCGGATTTGGAAGGACGGCTCGTGTTATTTGAAGAAGACCTGAGAGAACGATTCACGAACCTTGAAGTTATATTAGGACGATTAAATTCTCAAAGAGATGTTTTTGCGCAATCCAAAGAGATGTTTTTGCGCAATCCATTGAGGGACTCCAAGCTTTATTCAGAAATAGCTAGATAACAAAATTAAAACCGGCCAGCCCGGGGAATGAAATAGAATGAATTCATCAAGATATCACAACCAATACCGCAGAAACGAAATCTCCACCTCCAGCCAGGGGCGCCTCATCATCATGATGTATGAGGGTGCTATCAAATTTAGCACCATGGCGATACAAAGTATTGAGAAGGGAGATGTTGCCGGGCAGGGAAAATATATCAACAAAACTCATGACATCATCAACGAACTATGGCTTTGGATTTGAAAAAAAGGAGGGGAAGTAGCCCTGCGCCTGGAATCTTTATATCAATATATGCTCAGCCAATTGACATTGGCGAATATCAAGTCCGACCGAAAGGCTCTCCAGACCGTCGTCAAAATACTGGGTCCGCTTGCCGAAGCCTGGGAACAATTATTCAACGCCTCCACCAACACAGGGCAAGGCGACCACGAACCGCCAAAAAATATCGCCTCAAAGTGTTAACACCTGCAACCCCAAAACTCCTCGACTAAAGAAACACCCAGAACTCCAAACCAATAAACACCTTCATCAATTCGCTCTTAACGTTTCCTTAACAAGCCTTTTTACTGAATCGGAGATTCAGGAAAGAATCGACCTTTATTCTGCATTCTCAAAGTTTTAGTAGTGGATTAAACCTTATCCTTAAAATACACCTTGGAAAGCTGGGAGTTTATTTTGACAACCCGCCTTTTTCTGTGCTAAAAGTCGGTCTTCATTTTCCCCATAATTCAACGAAATTTCATGAAGATTCACGAGTATCAAGCCAAAGAAATTTTAAGAAAATATAATGTCGCCGTACCAAACGGAGTCCTGATTTCCAATAAGTCAGAAGCCGTTCAAGCCGCCAAAAAAATCGGCACCGATGTCGTGGTGGTCAAGGCCCAGATTCACGCAGGAGGACGCGGAAAAGGCGGTGGCGTCAAGCTGGCAAAGAGTCCGCAGGAAGCCGAAAAATATGCCGGTGATATTTTGGGCATGACTCTCGTCACTCCTCAAACCGGCACCGAAGGTCGGCTGGTTAAAAAAGTGTTGATTGAAGAAGGCATGTCCATCGCCAGAGAGTTGTATATGGGCATTCTGGTAGACCGGGAAACCAGCCAGGTTCTCATCATGGCTTCAGAAGCCGGGGGAATGGAAATTGAAAAAGTTGCTGAGGCCACTCCGGAAAAAATCATTAAAGAAACGGTGGACCCGGTGATCGGCGTTCAACCTTATCTGGCACGAAAAATCGCGTTCGCCTTAAACATTAAAGGCGCGGCTTTGAAAGCCGTCATTCCGTTCATCATCAATCTCTACGATGCATTTGTTAAGGAAGACTGCTCGATGCTGGAGATCAATCCCCTCGTCATCACCTCTGACGAACGGGTGCTGGCTCTGGACGCGAAGGTGGACATTGACGACAACGCCATGTACCGCCATAAAGATACCCAGGAATTGCGCGATCTGGATGAAGAAGATCCCTTGGAAGTAGAAGCCAGTAAGTTCCACCTGAACTACATCAAGCTGGATGGGAATATTGGCTGCATGGTAAACGGAGCCGGTCTGGCAATGGCAACGATGGATATCATTAAGTTATCCGGAGGAGAACCGGCCAACTTTTTGGATGTTGGCGGTGGAGCCGATGAGGAAACGATCGAAAACGGTTTTCGCATCATCCTTTCTGATCCCGCCGTGAAAGGAATCTTCATTAATATTTTTGGTGGTATTCTTCGCTGTGACATTCTCGCTCGCGGGGTGGTCGCCGCAACCAAAAAACTCAAAATCAAAGTTCCCATTGTGGTGCGGATGGAAGGCACCAATATGGAAGAAGGACATCAAATTCTCAAAGACTCCGGCCTGAACTTCGCCATCGGGGATGGAATGAAAGACGGAGCCAAAAAAGTGGTTAAAGCAATAAAATGAGCATACTCGTTGATAAAAACACAAGGCTGATAACCCAGGGCATCACTGGCCGTGAAGGAACGTTCCACACTGAACAGGCGATGAAATATGGCACTCATGTTGTAGGTGGCGTGACCCCGGGTAAAGGCGGACAAACAGTATTAGGAAAGACCCCTGTCTTCAATACGGTGCAAGACGCGGTCACCAAAACAAAAGCCAACGCAACTATGATCTTTGTTCCGCCACCCTTTGCGGCCGATGCGATTTTAGAAGCGGCCGATGCCGGTATTGCGTTGATCATCTGCATCACCGAGGGAATTCCCGTCAGCGATATGGTGGATGTCTATAAATATCTGCAGGGCACCGAAAGCCGGTTGGTCGGGCCCAATTGTCCGGGCGTTATTTCTCCCGGTAAAGCGAAAATCGGTATCATGCCCGCTCACATCCATAAAAAGGGCAACGTCGGCATCATTTCCCGTAGTGGAACCCTGACCTACGAAGCTGTCGGCCAGTTGACCGCGCTGGGCATTGGCCAGTCCACCTGTGTAGGAATTGGCGGCGACCCTATCATCGGCACACAGTTCATCGACGTACTGAAATTATTCCAGAAAGATCGAGGCACCAAAGCTATTTGCATGATCGGTGAAATCGGCGGGAGCGCCGAAGATGAAGCGGCTTACTACATTAAGAAACACGTTACCAAACCGGTGGTCGGATTCATCGCCGGCCAGACTGCGCCTCCAGGCCGACGCATGGGTCATGCCGGCGCTATCATCTCCGGAGGACAGGGAACCGCTGAGGGAAAAATGAAGATCATGAAGCGGTGCGGAATCAAAGTGGTGAAAAGTCCTGCCGACCTCGGTAAAACCATCCAAAAAGCTCTGTAAAACTTATTCTCCTAAAAAAGCAGATCGCTTACTTGTTTTCTTCCACATCCTCATAAGAAAGATAACCCAGTCGACTTTCATAATCCAGTTGATCGAAAGGCTTGCCTTGCCGAAAACTGGAAAAATGCAGGTCTGCGAAACAAGCAATGATAGCATGTAGTACTTCATGCTCTTCCATTCCCTGTTCACGCAATTTGTTGAAAGCTTGCAACACAAATTCGGGTTGCTCGGTTCTAATTTGGCTATCAACTATAGTATGCAAAACTGTATGTACGAAAGGACTGACAATTTGTCCATTGATCTCTTGAGGATAGGCCGCCATCTCACCCATCGACCAAATTTCTTCAAACTCCGGATGCAAGTCCATGACATAGGAGATTCGTTCATCGAGTTCTTCAATATCCCGGCCCTGTTGCCGGTCAGAGGCAACCCTTAATATCCTGACTTGTGTTTCTTTATCAAAGTTCATAAGTTAATGACTCAAAATTGGATTGAATATTGAACAATGCATGTTTTTAAGGTTCAGATGCATTTTAAGGTTAAGGAGTTTCGGAAAAATGAGTCCGTCGGTCTTTTACCGGATCCCCATAAACCATGAAAACCCGTTTTCCCTGGCGCATATGGTATTTGGCCCAAGCGGGAGATTTACCGTCATAACTGGCATTGGGATCCTCCCCCTCGGCCTTCAAATAATCTGGATAGTCCAGGCCCGCATCATAAGCATCCATGAGGAGGCAATCGGTCGTAAAACCTTTGCCGGTCAACTCAATTTTGCTTAAAAACGCTTCTATCTTTGCAGGGTCACTCATTTCAATGGGTTGCATAATCAGTCCGGTGAGAATTCGATTATAAAATATTCATTATAGCAGCTGAACAAATGGATCAAGGTGTCCCAAATTTGGACTCCCCGCCTCTATTGAGGTATATTAATACTTAAGTAGCGTTCCATCAAGTCGTGCCTGAACATAAAACCTAGATATTTTAGAGATATGACATGCTAATTCAAGATAATTTAATTTTAACCCGTTCAAACCCCAGCGGTCAGGGCGGAACCCAGTTTTTGTACCGGGTGAAGGACTATGGGCTCACCGCTTTGTCAGGCCCTCAGGAAGAAATTTCCATGATTCATTGGGAAGTGGAGATCATCAAGTTCACGAGCCAGAAAACTGCGGAGTTTGAGGTTTGCCATTCCACCGAATTGGCGGATAAAACCCTTAAGTTTTATACAGATAAGTCCTTAAATGAGTTTTTACAGAAGGCCTTTCAATACTTTGAGGAACTGGATACCCTGGAAAAAATGCTGCCTCAGGAGTCCTGAAAAATCATGAGTACTGAAAAGTGGAGAAAAGCCCTCTAAAATCAGGCTTAAGCCTTGACAGGAGGGCGGTTTATTTCTAATATGTGTCTCTTTTTTATAAGGAAGCTGGTCGGCTTTTCTAATGGGGTTGCTTTCCCTGCAAAGTCCGACTATTTAGGTTATTCGCTATAGTTTTTACTGGAATTTATAATAAATTCTGCGCACTGATATTTTGAAATAATAAGGAGTGAGTCATGGCAAATGTGAAAGGTGCAGCAGTCAACAGAACAGCTGTCGATGAAGGAAAACCAGCTGACTGGATCCCCGGGACAGAGAGGCAAACAGTTGTAGACCCTATGGAAATGTTTCACAAACTCCCCCGTGAGAAACAGTTCATTACAGGGAGTGAGGCAGCCAGGGAATCTATGAGACGGGCAAACATCGATATTGCGATTGCCTACCCCATCACCCCCCAGAGTGAATCCATGCAGCAGGCCGGGTATCTCTATGATGAAGGGTATATCAAAGAGTATTACCGAGCCGAAGAAGAAATTGGAACCTTCTCTGCCATTTCCGGTGCTTCCCGTGCAGGAGTGCGCTCCTTGACAGCAACTTCAGGCCCTGGCCTGATGCGCGGCATGGAAGCAATCAGCTCATGGCCGGGCGCAAGAACCCCGATCATCATGCTTAATATGTGTCGGGTTATCAATACGCCTCTGGCCATTCAGCCGGATAATATTGAAATGTCATTCATGCTGAATACCGGTATGATTTTGCTGCATGCAGAAAACCAACAGGACTTTTATGATTACCCGCTTGCGGCAATTATGGCCTCGGAGCAGGTCGATGTAACCTTGCCCGCTTGTGTCTCTACGGATGGTTTTTTCGTAACCCATGCGCGTGGCCCCGTTTTGATCACCCCAGAAGAGTTTAAACTACCCCCTCGGGATGGATGGCGGTCTGCGGTTCCTGCTATGGATAACGAGAACCCGCCTGCACGTATCTCGCGGGATGCCCCAATTCAGAAAAGTAATTTCATCAGTTACCACATGCACTCCAGCTGGCAACAGGAAGTTTTTGCGGCGGTACATCGTTCGGCAAAATATTTCCGTAAATACCTTGGCGGTTTGATTGAAGTGGTCAACCCCGGAGCTGAAGAATTCATCATTGCTTCCGGTTGCGCTGTTTCTCAAGCCCGCGAAGCGGTCCGGCAGGAAGGGGAACAAGGACGAACCGTAGGTCTGATTAAAATCAAAACCATTCGTCCTTTCCCAATAGCAGAAATCGTCGAGGCGATTCAAGGTGTCAAGCGGATCCTGGTTCCTGAATTCAATCAGGCTGGCTGGCTTCACAAGGAGCTGTGTGCCGTACTCTATGGCAAAAGTACCGCAGTCATCAAAGATGGCCCGAGAGTATATGGCGGCATGACCATGCCAACCGAGATGGTTCTGGAGGCACTGGCAGATTTTCGCAAAGAGGTTCCGTAACCGTTTTCCCGTTTTTGTTGTTTAGCTTTTTGAATACAGGTATAATTTCTAAGGGTGAAAGCCCGCCTGTTAATAATATTCAAACACTTTTTCATATAAGGATAAAATCCTATGTCTCTTGAAAATTTATATCCCTCTCCGGTATTTAAAGACTATTTGCCTATTGAATACAGGGACTTGGTAGAACACGGCCCTTACACTAATCGCGGTGGTAAGGACAAACAAACAGTAAAAGTTACGGATATGGGGAAATTCAAGGAAGTGATTGAAGAACATCCCATGTGTGCGGGCTGTGCAATGACCTTATTCATCCGTCTCGTTTATATTGGAATGCCCAATCCCGAGCACACTATTGTTGTCGGCACCGCCGGCTGTGGGCGACTGGCAATTTCCCAGGCTTCCGTGCCGTTTATTTACGGGAACTACGGCGATACCAACGCAGTGGCTTCCGGTCTGAAACGCGGTCTGGAAATTCGTTTCCCCAACCAGAAAAAAGACGTTGTGGTTATGGCAGGTGACGGCGGATTGATCGATATTGGGTTCCAAGGCCTGATGCATTCCTGGTTCCGCAAAGAAAAATTCGTCACTATCATGCTCGACAATGAGGTTTATGGAAACACCGGTGGGCAGGAAAGTGGCATGACCAATCACGGTAAAGTTCTCAAAATGGCTCCCCGTGGAAAGTTCGGAGATAAAGTTGATGCTCTGGGGTTGGCCAAGGTAGCTGAAGTGGATTATATTTGCCGCCTGGCTCCCACAAACCCGGCCCGGGTTGCTCGGACTGTTCGCCGTGCAATTATGGTAGCTCGAGAAGTAGGACATAGCTACATTCAGGCTTATACCTCCTGCAATATCGAATACTCTATTCCTACCCCGGATGTTATGAAAGATGCCTTCGAAATAGAAAAAGAGCGTTACGGTTTCGAAGAAATCATTTCACCCCGAGCAAAAGAGTATCTGGATGAAATTGAGAAAAAAGCCAAAAAGAAAAAATCAGACAAGTGAGGAGAAAATAAAAATGGCATTAGCAGTTAAGCGCTATAACGTTCGTATGGCAGGAATTGGAGGTCAAGGTGTGGTGACGGCATCCCACATTGTCAGTAACGGTGTGGTTATATCCGGTGGTTTCAGTTCCCTGGTTCCTTTTTTCGGATCAGAAAAGCGGAACGCACCCGTTGAAAGTTATGTCCGCATCTCCAACGAGGAGATTTTTGAGATTGGAGAGATCATCTATCCGAACGTTCTCATGATTTTTCATCCTTCTGTAATTACGCTGGGCAAGTCCTACACCATGCCGTTCTATACCGGTTTGAAGCAACATGGTATCATTCTCATCAACAGCAAAAAACCGATTAATTTTACCCGGGATGAACAAAGGGAGCTGGAAGATAAAGAAGCGCGCATTTACTATCTGCCGGCCACAGAAATGGCGAATGAGTTGGCAAAAACGGACCTTGCCACCAATATGGCCATGTGCGGTGCTATTTCTGGAATCTTCGGTCTCCCTGACGCGGAGTCCCTGGCGGCATCTGTTAAAGACCGATTCGTCGGGAAAGGTATCGTGGTTTCCGGTGGTACAGCAGCTTTGGACAGTGCTATTGAGAAAAAATTTGCGAAGAAGCAAAAATTGCTGGAAGCCAACCAAAAGGTACTGGATGCGGCTATCCAATACGCCGTTGATCAAGGCTGGTCTGAAGCTGAACAACCTGCCAAAGCCACCGCATAATGTTTTAGACTGGAGAAAACATGTACTACATTGCTGAAGTTGACAAAGAGATATGCTCGTCCAAGAATTGCCATCTCTGCACACAATACTGTCCGGAATCAAACTGTATCAACTATAGCGAAGCAGATAAGTCGGCATATGTCTCTGTAGATCGATGCAAAGCTTGTGAAATTTGTGTTTACATCTGTACAGATATCGCCAAGAACGATGCCATTCAAATGAAATGGATTGAAGAATTGGACGAAGGTTTTGTCATTAAAAAAACCGGGATTATTCTACGCTAACTCATCTTTTTTACTAAAAGGCATTTGGGCTTCACCGCTCAAATGCTTTTTTTTATTCATTTTCTAAACCTTAAAAGAAAGCCCTGCAATGGAAAAAACTTTTGCTATCATCAAGCCTGACGGCGTAGAACGCAACCTCACAGGAAAAATCCTCGAGCGCATTGAGTCTAACGGATTTAAAATTGTCGCCATGAAACGGACCCTGCTCAGCAAGGCTCAGGCTGAAGGATTTTATTATGTCCACAAGGAACGGCCTTTTTTCGATGGCATGACCACCACCATGAGTTCAGGTCCCGTCGTCTTGCTGGTGCTCGAAAAGGAAAATGCGATCGCCGACTGGCGAAAATTGATGGGAGCCACCAATCCGGCGGATGCCGAGGCGGGAACCATTCGCAAAGATTTTGCTGAGAATATTGAAAGAAACACTTCACACGGCTCCGATGCACCGAAAACTGCGGCATTTGAAATGTCCTATTTCTTCAGCCAGACTGAAATCCACTAGCCGTGGCTCCTCGGCGGAGGGCCCACAAGCAATATCGTTTATGGCGAGGAGAAATTTTAAAATCGGGAGCCATTGAGGTATCATCTAATTATTATGAGATTCATCACTACACTAATAGCCTTGGCACTGTTCCTGGCCCCCATGCAGGTTTGGGCCGGGTCCGGTTATGATTATCAGCTCTACAAGAATCACGAAAATTATGGCATCGTTGTTTTCCCGAAAAAATTCATTTTCAAGGAATTGAGCGACCATATCGCCTCATTATCGTTTTCAGAGGTCGAGTCGGGCAAAGCGGTCATGCGCCGGGGATCCAAGAATGAAAATGAAACTCTGATGATGCCGCTGGAGGTGCAAAAAAAGCATTCCATTGAAAAGTTTATTGTTATACAGGTTTTGACTCAATATGAAATGCTGGCGGGCATTTATGACCCCGAATGGGGCCTCACTTTGCCTTCCTCTCCATTTGGCTTGGAAGCCCTTAAACAGAATATTCCCAAGACCTTGAACGTGTTTCGTGGAAGCAATCCTCAGCGTCAGACAAGAATGCAGTACATAGAAAAACCTATTTTTGTTATTTTTTCCCGCAAGCGGGATTATAATGTAAGTGGCATTCTCAACACGCAACCCATACAAAGGCCTGGAGACACCAATGCCCGTATATGAGTACCAATGTGAAAAGTGCAAGGACATCGTTGAAGTCCTGCAAAAAATTAGTGACGACCCACTCGAAAATTGTGAAAAATGTGATGGCAAATTGAGCAAACAGTTCAATCAGATGAACTTTCATTTGTACGGACCGGGCTTTTACTCAACCGACAACAAACGTAAATACCTTAAATAATCATCCATGATTCTTATCACCCGCCGCCTGGAATTTTGTGCCAGCCACAGATTGTACAACCCTTCCTTTTCGGATGAAAAAAACGCCGCGATCTTTGGTTTATGCAATAACCCAAACGGGCACGGACACAATTACGTCCTGGAGGTTACTGTTAGAGGGGAAGTGGACCCGGAAACCGGAATGGTACTGGACCTCAAATCGCTTAAAAAACTGATCAACAAAGAAATCGTCGACAAGGTCGACCATAAAAATCTCAATGTGGATGTGGCGTTTTTAGAAAATGTGATCCCCACCGCAGAAAACATCGCCATCCATTTCTGGAATATCATTGAACCCAAAATTAAGAACGGCGCTCTGTATGAGATAAAACTTTTTGAGTCCGAACGCAATTTTGTCATTTACCGGGGAGCTGAACTTGAAAGACCTCATTAAACAAATATTACAGCAGATTGGCGAAGACCCTTCCCGGGAAGGACTGCGGAACACCCCCGAGCGGGTGGAGAAATCGCTGAAATTTTTAACCAGTGGCTACTGGGTCAATATTGAAGAACTCGTCAATGGCGCCTTATTCCAGGAGGACTATGACGAAATGGTTATCGTCAAGGACATTGACCTGTTCAGCATGTGTGAGCACCATATGCTCCCCTTCATTGGGAAATGCCATGTCGCCTATCTGCCAAAGGGAAAAATTATTGGGCTTAGTAAAGTGCCCCGGATTATCGATGCGTTCAGCCGCCGCCTGCAAGTGCAGGAACGCCTGACTAAACAAATCGCTGATTGCCTGAACGAGATTCTTCAACCCATTGGAGTGGGGGTGGTGATTGAAGCCCTTCACCTTTGTATGTGCATGCGAGGAGTGGCAAAACAAAGTTCTTACACCACCACCAGTTCCATGCTGGGCGCCTTCAAGTCAGACGCCAGAACCCGCAGTGAATTTTTGAGCCTGATCCCTCCCCAAGGGACACGGCGGTGATCGAATAGCAATACACTTTTAAAATAGAGAGACCCTGCTTGAAACCGGATACCAAAGAAATAGTTCTCGAAAATAACGCTCTCATTCCGGAACTGTTTGGTAGTCAGGATCTCAACCTCAAACTGATTGAGAAAAAATTCGACGTCCGCATCACCACTCGAGAAAACCATATCCGGCTTAAGGGCAACCCCGAAGATATCGAAACGGTCGAAAGCCTTTTCATGCAGTTGGAGAAACTGCATGCCGCCAACCTCCCGGTCGAAAACGGAGACGTGAAATTTGCCATTCGACTCATAGCGGAAGACCCTCAAGCTGATCTCAATGCCATCTTTTCGGAGCGCATTGCTGTTTCTCCGAAGAAGGGCTATATCACCCCTAAGGGACCCGCGCAACACCAGTTCATCCAATCTATCAGGCAGGACGATATCGTTCTTTCCATTGGCCCGGCAGGAACAGGAAAAACCTATCTGGCTGTGGCAATGGCGGTAGAGGGTCTGCTCAAGAAAAAGTTTAAACGAATTGTGCTGGTGCGCCCTGCTGTCGAGGCCGGTGAAAAGCTGGGTTATCTACCGGGAGATATCGCCGAAAAAATCAACCCCTACCTCATGCCCCTCTATGATGCGTTAAGTGATATGATGGAGAGCAATCATGTGAGACACCTCATTGATGATGGCGCTATAGAAATTGCCCCGTTGGCCTATATGCGCGGAAGAACATTGAGTGATTCGTTTATCATTCTTGATGAGGCCCAGAACTCCACCCGGGAACAGATGAAAATGTTCCTGACCCGTTTGGGGTTCCGGTCGAAAATGGTAGTCACCGGAGATATTACCCAAATCGACCTTCCAAAATATAGTGATTCGGGGCTCATCCATGTTCAAAACCTTTTGAACAAGGTTAAAGGCATCAGCTTTGTTTATTTTTCAATCAAAGATGTCGTCCGTCATGAGCTGGTGAAAAAAATTATTACAGCTTATGATAAACCCGGTTTGGATCAGGAATAGTTTTATCAACTCCGTGATCTTCTTGATACCCACTGATTTTTGATTTTTCTTTGTGCCTTTATGGAAATTCTCATAAAAAATGATTTTCCCGAAATCAAAGTGGATACCCGGAAGATAAAACGGCAAATCGGCAAAGTCCTCGACTCCCTTCATTGCAATGAGCAGGAAATCAGCATATTATTTGTCGGAGATCAGGGTATTCGCGGTCTGAATCACCAGTTCAGGGATGTCGATCGGCCGACAGATGTGTTATCGTTCCCCCAGATTTTGGAAGGCGAACCGGAAATTCCCGGGGCACCTGTTCTGGGTGATGTGGCCATTTCCCTTGAGACAGCCCGTCGCCAATCCGAGGAACACGGCCTGTCTCTGGAGGAAGAATTAGCTTTATTGCTCATTCACGGCATCCTCCACCTCCTGGGCTATGACCATGAAATATCTGATCGAGAGGAAGAACGAATGCGCAAAAAAACCCGGGAATTATTCGAACTGATTTACCCTGGCAAAAAGCTTGCGGACACATGCAACTTCTGACTTGATAAAACCCTTTGCTTAGGAAAAACCATGAAGCAACTCTGGGCACCCTGGAGGATGGAATATGTCAAGAGCGAAAAATCGGACGAATGTATTTTCTGCTCATTCCCCAGGGAAAGTGATGACGAGAAAAGCAATATCCTTTATCGGGGCCAATCGGTTTTTATCATCATGAATATTTTCCCCTATAATTCCGCCCACGTGATGGTATCACCCTTTAGACATATAGGATGTTTGACCGAACAGGATGCCAACGAAAGTAAGGAGTTGAATCAACTGACCCATAAATGTATCGAGATATTGCGGGCTGTGATAAATCCCGACGGTTTTAATATTGGATATAACATCGGCAAAGCTGCTGGGGCCGGATATGATGAGCATATTCATTGTCACATCGTTCCCCGATGGACCGGAGATACTAATTTCATGCCTGTTTTGGGGGAAACCAAAGTCCATCCGGAGCACCTGAAAGCCACCTATAACAAACTTCTTCCTCATTTTAAAAATCTGTAACGCATAAACCCTATGGGCGTTTCGGCCAAAAGTATTAAGGTCACTCAAGATGACACCCCCATGATGCAACAGTATCAGGGAATCAAAAAGGATTACTCCGATTCCATTTTGTTTTTCAGAATGGGAGACTTTTACGAAATGTTCAATGACGATGCAAAAACCGCGTCCGGAATTTTACAGATCGCTCTCACATCCAGAAATAAAAAATCCAATCCTGTACCCATGTGCGGGATTCCCCATCATTCAGCAAACCTTTACATCACCAAACTCCTTAAAGCCGGCAAGAAGGTCGCCATCTGCGAACAAACGGAAGATCCGAAACAGGCCAAGGGATTGGTCAAAAGGGAAGTGGTCCGGGTCATAACCCCAGGAACCATTCTGGATGATAATATGCTGGACCCTAAAAAGGACCAGTTTATCGCCTCTGTGTATTTCGGGAAAAACCAAATAGGACTCGCTGCACTTGATGTATCGACCGGGGTTTTTAAAGTTACACAGATCGATGGAGAAAACGCCCTCCCCCTTCTTGCCGATGAACTGCAGAAACTGGATCCCAAAGAAATAATCATCCCCGACTCAAAAAAAGAGGAGGCTCGGCCCTGGCTCCCGACGGGGGAGGTGTTTGTCCACACCTTGGAAGACTGGACCTTTTCTTTCAGCGAGGCTTATAAAAACCTGGTTGAGCATTTTAAGACCCAGTCTTTGGAAGGGTTCGGCTGTGAAAATATGGAAGCGGCAATTGTTTCGGCCGGCGCATTGCTCCATTACCTGCAGGAAACCCAGAAATCAGCTATGGAACACATCACCACCCTCGTCCCCTTTCCCATTCACGACTACATGGCCTTGGATCAGTGCACATTAGCAAGCTTGGAACTGGTCCAATCCAGCGAAGGCACCCGGAAAAATTCCCTGTTAGACCTGCTTGACCTTTCCCATACACCGATGGGCGCACGGCGAATTCGCGAATGGATTTTAAAACCATTGATAGACGCTGAAAAAATCCGCGAACGCCTGAGCATCGTTGAAGACTTTAAGGATAATCCTACTGAGAGAAAAAACCTGCGCAATCTTCTGAAGCATATCTTCGACCTGGAAAGGTTACTGGGACGAATTACCCTTTCTGCCTGCAATGCAAGAGATCTTATTGCGCTGAAAACATCCCTGAGCGTTTTTCCGGACTTGTCGAAAGCTCTTAAAAGTTATGACGCCAGTCCTCTACACACATATCTTGAAAACTGGGACAACCTCGATAATATTTATGATTTGATTGAAAGGAATATCTTGGACGACCCGCCCCTTGGCCTCAAGGAAGGAAACCTGATCAAAGCCGGTTGCAACGAAGATTTAGATCGCCTTAAAAATATTACCCGGCAGGGGAAAAACTGGATCGCCTCGCTGGAACTGGAAGAAAAAAAGAAAACCGGCATTCCGGTCTTAAAAGTCGGCTTCAATAAAATTTATGGATATTATATAGAAATCACCAAAAAACATAGCGACCGCGTACCGGATGAATATATTCGCAAGCAGTCGCTGGTCAATGCAGAGCGTTATATTTCACCCAAACTGAAAGAATATGAAGAAGAAATCACCGGTGCGGAAGAAAAAATATTCGCCATAGAACAAAAACTGTTCGAGGAGATTCGATCGACCGTTGCCCTTGCTGGCTCCCGCATACAGAGCATGGCACGGATCATCAGTGAAATTGACGCGTTATCCTCATTTGCCGAAACCGCACACCGATACAATTATTGTCGGCCGGAGTTCACCAATGACCGCAGCCTCGTTATTGAAAACGGTCGCCACCCTCTCATAGAACAAATAGATCCTTTGGTTCGTTTCATCTCTAACGACACATTTCTGGATTCGGTGAAACAACAGATCATGATCATTACCGGTCCCAATATGGCAGGGAAATCCACTTATCTAAGACAGGTTGCCTTGATCAATCTCATGGCGCAAATAGGAAGTTTTGTTCCTGCTGACAAGACCAGTCTGGGAATCACGGACCGTATTTTTTCCCGGGTGGGAGCGCAGGATCATTTAATAAAAGGGCAATCCACTTTTATGGTGGAAATGAACGAAACCGCCAACATCCTTAACAACGCTACGCCGGACAGCCTGATCATTCTGGATGAAATTGGTCGGGGAACCAGCACCTTTGATGGAATCAGTATTGCCTGGGCCATTGTCGAATTCCTTCACAAAGCCGATCAGGGAGGTGGACCCAAAACACTTTTCGCGACCCATTACCACGAACTGACAGATCTATCCCGTGTTCTTCCGGGAGTCAAAAATTTTAATGTTCAGGTCAAGGAATGGAATGATGAAATCATCTTTCTTAGAAAAATTGTTCCAGGGGGAACCGACAAAAGCTACGGTATTCAAGTCGCACGGCTGGCAGGGTTGCCTAAAAAAGTTCTGGAGCGTGCTCATGAGGTTTTATTCAACCTGGAGCAAAGCGAGTTTGATGAGGTCGGTGTTCCAAAAATCTCCCGTTCCGAAAACCGTGAAAACAAGCACTCCTCTGGCCAACTGGGCCTCTTCCCGGACCCGGAGAACCCATTGATCCATAAAATTAAGGAAATCGATCCCAACCAGCTATCCCCAAGAGAAGCACTGGAGGTTCTATTCGAGTTAACTCAGCTATTAAAGGACAATCTTAAGTGAATATTTTAGTGACAGGAGGTGCAGGGTTCATCGGCTCCCATATCGTCAATACCTATATTGAAGCAGGCCATCACGTCACCGTGATCGACGACCTTTCATCGGGAGAGTTGCGGTTTCTGAACCCGGAGGCAAAATTTTATGGAATAGACATCCTCGACCCCAAGGTCTCCGAGATTCTAAAATGTGAAGAAATTAACGCCATCAACCATCATGCCGCTCAAATTTCCGTATCCGAATCAGTCACCGATCCCCTATTCGACGCTAACGTCAATATTATTGGGACTTTAAAACTCCTCAAAAGTGTGGTATCTTTGAAAATTGAAAAATTCATTTTCGCTTCGACCGGAGGCGCCATGTATGGAGAACAAATTTGTTTTCCGGCAAGCGAAGATCATCCGTGTCAGCCATTGAGCCCCTACGGCATTTCAAAGCTGTGCGCGGAGAACTATTTAAGATTTTTTAACGAGCAGTATGGGCTGAGTACCCCCGTACTCCGTTATAGCAATGTTTTCGGCCCACATCAAAACCCCCATGGGGAGACAGGAGTTGTCGCCATTTTCTGCGAAAAGCTGGTAAAGGATCAAAAGCCGGTTATTTGTGGCGATGGAGAGCAAACGCGCGACTTCATTTCGGTTCGTGACATTGCACAGGCAAATTTAATAGCACTGGATCGCACCTGTAATGGAACGTTTAATGTGGGAACGGGAAAAGAAACCAGTATAAATTCTTTGACCGAATGCTTGGTGGAAATATCGGGGAAAAACATTTCCGCAGATCACGGTTCGGCTCGAAACGGGGAGCAACGCAGAAGTGTTATCGACTATAAAAAGTTTCATGAAGGTTTTGGATGGAAACCAGAAGTTTCTTTGGAGCAAGGATTAATTGAAACGTACGAATTTTTCCAGACTCAAACGGCATGACCTGATTTCTTTATGGGTTTCAACCTTTTTTCTGCTGACGATGGGGCTGGTTTCGCCCGTGTCAGCAGCATCACCCGATGTTGTCAATATTGGCGTTGGTACAAAAGGCAAGTATGTGGTGATGAACGCCAGGCTGGTGGATGGTTTCACGGAAAAAATACAGGAAGCGATCGCAAACGGAGTGCCGATGGGTTTTACCTTCGAAATTGAACTCCGCAAAGAAAATACGGTATGGATGGATAGCCTGGTCAGTTCCAATAAGGTCCAGCATCGAGTCCAGTTTGATTCGCTCAAGAAAATATACCGATTCTCAGAACTCGGGAAAAATGTAAGAAGAAAGATAATCACCCGGAAAGAATCTCGCTATCAGAAACTAATGCTCACCTTAAAAGACATTCCTATTGCCCCGATATACAAGCTGGACCCAAACGAAAAATACTATGTCCGGGTCAAGGCGGATTTAGAAACGGATCGATTCTGGTTCCCCTTCAACTACATTTTCTTTTTTGTTCCATTCAGTGAATTTGAAACTTCATGGGCACAAACCTCCCCGCTTTCCATTGACCCTGATCTGGAGCTATCAAAACAGGCAAACGGTTCGCGCCAAAAAGAGGGTGGCGTTTCCACAGACGTCATCCGATCATTCAACAAATAGACAGTCTTCTCTCCAAAATATTTCTCACAGCTAAATAAATTTCTTTTTCTGTTGTTAATACCTGGGATCGTCTTTTCTTCTATGAGGCTTGGGCGGAAGGTCCAGATCAATATTTGCGACTTCCTTTATAAGTTTGATGACATCTTGGGGTGGGTCAATTTGCTGGTAAACAAAACGGCTTCCATCCTTCAAAACACGGACAAGAATCGTTGTTTCATCGTCTTCTCTTTGGATCAGAATATTAGCGGAACTATCCTGTTTGGCAGCCCCTAAAAGCTCTGAGGCCCGCGTCAAGCTTGCAAAGGGACTTTCCTGTGGCCGCCACAAACCCTGCTATATTTTTAACAGATATATTCAGCCGGATTTCAGGAAAACCCTCTCTGTGGAAATTTTTGGTGAACAGCTCAAGCTTGACTTCATCCAAGGCAAACAACGTCGCCTCTTCACAATTAAATAGTAGTTTTAGGTTTTTGGTAAGGGAAAGGAGGCTATCCTCATTAAAATTAGAATCCCCCACCTGGCTTGCAAAATTTTCTAACGTCTTAATATTTTTTCCCTTGGAATCTTCCAAAACAGAACCTGTCTTAGGGTTTTATACCAGGCGCCTCGCCTTTGAAGGCACCCGGCCCAATGTTATCATAAAAAATTAGCGGTAATGTATTGATTTTAATACTTTATCTGGGTTGATGACAAGATTTTTTCAATTATTATAAATGCCAATCTATCTAAACTAAAATATTGAGGTAAACATTTTTCCCGAAATCACAACTCCCTGCCTCCAAGCCCCAGATATTCAGGAGCTTGAATCCTCAATTCCGGGGACTCAGAATCCCAAGACCATTTTCAGGGTTGTGTGTTAAACTATTGTTTTTAAACCACTCAATATTTCGGAAGCCGCTATGCCATCCGATCCTCTCATCAGCAAACCCCTAGTCTCTAATATCTCACCTACCGAGGGACAATTGCGTGATAAGCGAAAGCGTACGACTCTGACCGCTCTGGGAGTTTTTATCGCTCTCATCGGCATGACCTTTCTGGAAAACTATTTTCTACAGGCCCAATCTATTTCAATGATCGGCAACAATATTGCCGTTCTCGCAGTGTTCAATGTCATTTTAATCCTGCTTTTTTTATTGATCATTCTGATTACGCGAAATCTTGTTAAAGTTTATAACGAGCGCAAAAGCAAAATCATCGGTTCCAAGTTTCAGACCAAATTAATCATCGCCTTCTTGATCCTGGCGCTGGTTCCATCCATACTTCTCTTCACGGTGGCCAGCAAATTATTCACCTTCAGTATCGGCAACTGGTTTAATTTGCAGATAGAACAGACCCTGGAATATTCCATGGATATTGCCAGGAATTATTATTCAGACCTTGAAAAGAGAGCCCTTTCAAAAACTAAAAATATTGAGCGCTTTATCAATAATGAGGAACTGTACTTAAAGATGAAACGGGACAGATTGCATGCCCTGGCCCGGGAAAAAGTAGTCGAATATAATCTGGCCGGTATCCTCATTTACGACAATAATTTAAAACCTATTGTCCAGGAATTGGATTCCTCCAGGCTTTCTTTACAGACCCCGTTGAATTTTTCCGAATTAATTAAGAAAAGTCTTGATGGCGAAGGTGTGACAGAAATTCAAATGACCAATAGGGGAAGTCTGATGATTGTGGTGGTTCCCCTTACAGAGACCCTTGAAGGAAAAATTTCCATATGGGGATATATCCTCACCCTCAATCCTGTTTTAAAAAGCTCGTTAAGAAAAATTGAAACTATCCGAAACACCTTTGAAGACTACCAGCAACAAAGTTTTCTAAAAATTCCGGTCAGTGCAAACTACTACACGACCTTTCTGCTCATTACTTTGCTAATACTTTTTTCTGCCATCTGGCTGGGTTTTTATATGGCAAGAGGTATCACTGTACCCATTCAGCAATTGGCAGAAGGCACACGACGTATCACAGAAGGAGATCTCGACTTCAAGATTGGAGTCCGGGCAACCGATGAAATAGCAATTCTTGTGGACTCCTTCAACACCATGACCCGGCAACTAAACGAAAGCCAGCTCAAGATTCAGCACGCCCATGAGGATCTTAAAAGAACAAATATCGAACTGGATCGAAGAAGAAACTATATAGAAACTATTCTGGACAACATCGGGGCGGGTGTGGTTTCGATCGATAAAATGGGCTATATCACTACCTTTAATAAAGCCGCCGAAAAAATTCTCGATCTTAAAAGTGAAAATGTTTTCGGCTCCTCCTATCGTGATGCTTTAGAATTTTCCTGTCATCAGACAATAAGAAAACTCACTCTACGTATGTTCAGTCAGAACAGGGAATCCATGGAGGAACAAATTGATCTGCGCATAGGAGAAAACAACCTCACCCTTCTAGTCAATATTCAGATTCTTCGAGGAGCAACCCGAAAATACCGAGGAATGGTTATCGTCTTTGAAGATCTAACCCATTTGATAAAAACTCAGAAAATTGCAGCATGGAAAGAAGTTGCCCAGGGAATCGCCCATGAAATCAAGAATCCTCTTACGCCAATCCAGCTCAACACCCAGAGATTGAAGAAAAAATATTATGAAAACCGGGAAGACTTTGACCGGGTTTTTGATGAGAGCATCAATATTATCACTCAGGAAGTCGAGGGAATGAAGGAACTGCTCAATGAGTTTCTACGGTTTTCAAGAATGCCCACTCCCAATCCAAGACCCACCTCTCTGCATAAAATCATTGATGATATCCTGATATCCTATTCAGAACACGATAAGCATTTAAAGATCAAAAAAAGTTTTGACCCCAATCTTGGAGCTGTCAATATTGATCCGGAACAAATTCGCCGCGTATTCATCAACCTTTTTGAAAACGCCACAGATGCCATTGATGATGGAGGAGCCATACAAATCAGCACACGGGTCCTGCAAAAGGAAAAACTCGTCCGCATTGAGTTTTCAGACGATGGGTCAGGGATCAGTCCTACTGACAGGGAAAAACTATTTCTTCCTTATTTCACTACCAAAAAACGCGGCACGGGTCTGGGGTTGGCCATTGTCAACCGGATCATCATTGACCACAACGGTTCCATTCAAGCCAAGGATAACCCTCCCAAGGGAACAGTTTTTGTCATAGATCTTCCTTATTCTCCCCTTGTCCTGAAGACGGCAAGTTCTTCCTCTCGGAATTCTCGCAAAATTACTTCCGCCCAATCTTAAACCGCTACTTTCATTCCATGAACTTTTGTTCTAAAATGTTCTTACTCTGAAATATTTTTGGTGTTTTTTATGTCAAAAAGAGTGACCCTGAATATTGACCCGGAACTTTATCAGCATCTTGAACAACGATTCAAGGGTGATGAACAAGGGTTGCAGCAATTTATTATTGAAGCTATCAGGAAGCAGTTGACGGGGCCACCGCCGTTGCCGAAAAAAAAAGACGACTTGGAAAGCTATTTGAAAAAGGGTTCTTCAGGAAGTCGAACCTATGGGGTAAAAGGACAGGGTTGGTGACCAGGTGGCAATATGCAGGAGAATTTCTGATTTGAAGCCCTGAAAACCTTGGGTCTTATAATATTTATTTTTTCTAACTGTAAAATCGACCCGAAATGGGACCGAATTTAAGAGAACAAAACTTATGGCAAATGATCGATTTGTGGATAATGGGAATGGCACCATTACCGATAACCAAATGAAAGTAATGTGGAAAAAGGTCGACTCCTTTCAGGACACTAAAAAATGGCTCAACTGGTTTAAAGGCCAGGATTATGTAGAAATCACTAATATGGAAAGGTTCGCCGGGTGCGAAGACTGGCGTTTCCCGACCGAGGAGGAAGCCTGGTCGCTGTTTGACTTGAGCTATAAGAATATCGACAAGTATGGGGATGAAATCTATCTTCCTTCCGTCTTTGAATCCGGTAGCGCTGGAACCACCTGGACTCTGGAGGAACGGGACTCCTCAGCTCTGGTTGTTCAGTATGAGGATGGAATGAAAGTATGGCCCTCAAAATACGCTCATCTCAATATGGCCTACCGTATGGCCCGACCCATCAAGTAGCTTCAGTTTAACTTTTCAAATTCAGGCCGATCGGGATAAATAATCTTAATTACCAGTTTGCGGTGAGCTTCATAATTAAAGCCCGGTTGGATAACAAACCGGATTTTTGCCGGGTTGCTGTTAAACCTTTTAAATTCTCGGGGGTGCACTCGCTGGGCCCCCAACTCCAAAACAAGAGGTTTCCCGGTTGGCAGGTTCAGGGTTCCCACAACACTTTTTTCGAGATCGATTTTTATTGCTCCGGGTCTCACTCCTTCCACACGGTAAGCACCTTCCGCCATATGGACGTTGCTTCCTTCATAAAAAATCCTCCATAAATAACGGGTTTCAAAACCACGCGCTCCGGCCAAAGGCAAAGCCGGATCGAGAAACTGGAGTTGCGCTCGACCTTTGTTCTTGAAGAAATGGATACTCCGCATGGACCAGAGAGCGAAGTCTCTCTCAAAAGAACGCCGGGACATGAGACCACAACGGCGAACTTCCAGAAGCGTTTGTAACGGCACCCTTTTTTTTCGGATCAAATTCCTACGGACTTCCAAAGCGCTAGGGCTGTAAAAATAACAGGTCGCCACACCCAATTTGGCATCCCGCACCGAGTCGGGAGAATCTGCTAGATTTTTTTTCAATCTTTCGATCAGTTTAGATTCGATTTCGGGGGTATAATCCCGGCCCACTTCCCTAAAAATACTTATCACACCATCCCAATCCCTGCCAGTCAGCGCTGTTTCAAAGTCGAAAACCACTTTATCCTGATAATCCATTCTGGTTTCAGGAAAATATTCCTTTCCTCCAAACACCTTGCTTTTTAAAAATTGATAACGCTTAGGATGACTATAGCGAAAGTACGGATAGTTGATATAGGCGGAAGCTGAATTGGCAAAATCTTCCTGAGGGCTCTGTCTGGAATAAGTAGAAAGCTGGCGGGTAGAGACCGGAGCGTAGTGGCCTGCATCCGGGTCACTGAGAGCCGCGAATAAATAATCATCTCCCGGCCGAGCGTCGAGAGCGGGAAGATGAATCAAATTGAATTTAGAGATTTTCAGCCACTCTGGGGAAAAAGAAAGGTAACGTTGAAATATATCAAAAACATGTGCCATCTCATGCTGGACAATATTCTGGAACTTGTCCCTGTCCTCATAAAATAAGGTATTGAAAAACTCGACGCGAGGCTCCTGATCATCTACCTCGACATGGTAAGACAGGTTTGAACTCCGGTATACTGTTCGGAAACCAGGAAAAGTGGCGGCAGGCACATCGTCCACGGGCATCCCTTCCGGAGCCGCCCGAAGCTTACTCAAATGATAAAAACCCTTAACCCCCGGTATATGCAAAAACGTTTCCGGCAGCTTGGAAAACGCCAAAGTGAGCTCTTTGATTTCATCGGGTTTCCAGCCCAACTCTAAATCCAGTAGTTCGTAACCAAATTGGGTTTTAAAATTATCTTTGAGTTGGTTGATCTGTTGCCGGTAATCGCCGGGGTCTTCGTAGAAAGGTCGTTTGGGCTCTTGTGCCCACGAGGAGGCATCAGCGCATAGAAGATTAAGAAGCAAAACCAAGCCTACCAAGAACCGTGGGAACAACTGGGCAAGAGATCGTAAAACCCAGAGCTTGGGTGACCGCAGTAAAAAGCCATTACAATTTGTACCCCTGTAGGGCATGAAAACTAAGGAAGAATACCACGCCACCGAAGGCTCTCCACCCGTCACCCATTTGCTCATTGGCTTAAAAATTTCCAAATTGATCATTGCTCATAGATTAGCAGAATAAACTTTATTTCGCCATAGTCAGAGTAGGTATACAAAATCAATATGTTACCTTGGGTAAAGTGCTGGAAATATATTTGTACAATTTTTGCATCTTTCCGCACGTTCGGACATCTTAAAAGTGTCTCTTAACAACCTAAAAAGGAGGTTTTTCCATGGCAAAACTGCCAGGCAGCAATGTAAAATTAATCAGGTTAAATCCGGACTGGTCGGTAGAAAAAGCCGCCTCCACACCACTAGAACAAGAACTGTCGATCGACGATTTCAAGGGCAAGAGACTCATTATCACCCTCCCGGGCGCTGGCGGTTTCTGCAACCAAGAATTTGATATTGTCAAAGATAACCAGGACAAATTCAAAGCCGCAGGCGTTGATGAAGTCATTGTTGTGGTAGGAACCGATATTTTGAGTAACGCAGGAAGAGGTTTGCCCAATGTGTTCCAGGATGTGAGTCAGGAGTTTGGCAATGCCAACAAGCTGACGCTGGAAGGGGTCAAAAGCCGTTACCTGCAACGCTCCGTCATTGCAGTGGATGCGAATGGTGAGCAGATCGCCCGGGAAGATGCTGAGCTATTGGGGTGCAGAACTGTTGATGCTCTGGTAGAGGTAGCAAAAAAAGCGTTCTCCTGAAAAACAGACTGTCCTTCAATAAAAAACCTCCCGGCTTTCCCCCGGGAGGTTTTTTATTGCCCGCTGGGGATAGAGGTTTTTCAACCCTTAGGATATTCAAGAGTTTTTAAAATAGACTCCAACTCATTTTTCATCTCCCTTTTCCATTCCAGGAAAGACTCGCGGTCATAGGCGAAATCCATTTGGGTGCCTTTTCTTTTAAACCTTTTCAGTTTATTTTTGGCGCCGACGATGGTGAATTTTTCTGTATAAAGCAGGCGTTTGATTTCCAGGACCAGTTCGACATCCCTTTTCTGATACAACCTTTGCCCAGATTTGTTTTTAGTCGGTTTCAACGCATCGATTTCGTCTTCCCAATAGCGCAAAACATGTTGCTCCACGCCAGCTAGCTCCGCGACTTCGCCAATCTTAAAAAATAACTTATCAGGAATCAGAGTTGTCATCACAGGAAGATTGGTTGGTGGAGTCCAGTAACTGTTTACTGGGTTTAAAGGTCAATACCGTCCGGGGACGAATACGAATTGTTTCACCGGTTTTGGGATTGCGGGCATTTCGGGCCTTTTTCTCCCGTAAAATAAAACTGGCAAACCTTGAGATACGAACGTTATTACCATGAGCCAATTCAGATTTAATTTCGTCAAACAAAATCTCCACAGCCTGGACAGCTTCCTGGCGTGTGAACCCGACTTTCTCATAAACCTGGTCAACAATATCTGCCTTCACCAGAGTTCCATTTAAATCGACTTTATTCAAAACTGTTCCCTCAAAAAATGAAAGCCTTTTTTAATATCTTCTGTCCTTCCTTCTACTTTTCTTCATATGCCTGGTTGGCTTCATCAATAATTTTTTTCATCAAATGTTCCGGGACATCTTCATAATGATCATATTCCATGACAAACATACCCTGCCCTCCTGTCATGGAAGTCAGGTCAGCGGCATAATTCAAGACTTCCGCCATCGGCACATACGCACGGATGGTCTGGGTGTCATCGCCGGAATCAATCCCCTGAATCTTACCGCGCTTGGAATTGATATCGCCCATTATATCCCCAACATGGTCGCCCGGCACCACGATTTCCATATTCATGATCGGTTCAGTAAGAATCGGCTTACAATCCATGACTCCTTTTTTGAATCCAAGTGAACCGGCAATCTTGAACGCCATTTCCGATGAATCCACATTGTGGTAAGACCCATCATATAAGCTCACCTTTACGTCGACCATCGGGTAATGCGCGATGATGCCATTGGCCATTGCCTCCTGAATCCCCTTGTCAACAGCAGGAATATAAGTCTTTGGGATAGCACCTCCAACAATTTTGTCCACAAAAATATAGCCTTCTCCTTTCTTCAAGGGAGAGATTTCTATCCAGGTGTCTCCAAACTGGCCCTTCCCGCCCGTTTGTTTTTTATATTTTCCCTGCACCTTTGTGGAACCTTTAATCGTTTCGCGATAAGGGACTTTGGGCGCCTTGACAACCACCTCAACGCCGAAACGTCGTTTCAATCTCTCCAGCGTTACATCAAAGTGAACCTGGCCCAATCCAGAGAGCAACAACTGTCCGGTTTGAGCATTCCTTTCCATCTTCAGGGTTGGGTCCTCTTCCAACAGCCTATGCAGGGAACTACTGATTTTTTCTTCGTCGGCCCTTGATTTAGGTTCCAATGCCCGCGAAAAAACCGGCAATGGAAAAGCAATGGGCGGGAACACCACCTTCTCCTCTGCATCAGAAAATGTGTCACCGGTTATCGTTGACTTCAACTTGGCCACAGCTCCCATATCTCCCTCGGAGATTTCAGAAACCTGAATCTGCTTTTTGCCCTGGAGCATATACAACTGCCCCACACGTTCATTCACATCCTGGGTGGAATTGTAAACAGTGGAGTCGCCTTTAAGGGAACCCGAAAACATTCTAAACAAAGTCAGTTTTCCAGCATAGGGATCGGCAATGGTTTTGAACACCAGACCCGAAGCCGACTTACTGCCATTTGCGGAACAGGTGACCTCCGAATCATCCTTCAATCGTTTTGCCGTCACCGGAGCCCGCAAATCAGGCGAAGGAAGATATTTAATGGCCGCCTTGAGCAGAAGGTCCACACCTATATTACGCAGAGCCGACCCTCCAAGCACAGGGATCAACTGACCATTTCGGATGCCCTCTTTTAATCCTTTGGAAAATTCCTCCTCGTTCAACTCTCCCTGCTCAAGATATGTTTCAATCAGATCATCATCGACTTCCGCCACCGCTTCCATTAAATCAGCGTGGCTGAGTTCCATTTCATCTTTAATATCAGCTGGTGTTTCCCCTGTCTTGCCATCCCCTTTACCATTTTTGTCATAGGAGACATAATGATTGTCGATAAGGTCCACAATCCCTGAAAAATTTTCCCCGGTGGCATTGGGGAGTTGCATAAAAACCGGGTTTTTTTTGAATTTCTTTTTAATGGATTCCAGGATGGGAGCGATATTAGCCCGCTCATGGTCCAGCTTATTCAGGAAAATAATTCTGGGCAGGTTCAGTTGGTCGGCCCAGTTCCATATTTTTTCCGTATAAAATTGCACCCCTTCATCGGCACTGATCACAAAAATCAAACCATCGACCACCCTGAGGCCAGCAGGCGTATCAGCGATGAAGTTACTACTCCCCGGCATGTCGACGAGGTTTAATTTCGTTCCGTCCACTTCACAAAACGAGACCGAGGCATCTATGGAATGACCACGCTTTATTTCATCTGGGTCATAATCCATAACGGATGAGACATCGCCCACTTGACCCAATCGGTCAGAGACTCCGGTAAAATACAGAATCGCTTCGGCTAAAGATGTTTTTCCCGTTCCCCCGTGGCCCACCAATCCGATATTTCTGATATTTTGAAGTTTATATTGTTTCATATCGCCTCGTTTGGTAAATAGTACACCCGCCAACCGGGAAAATTAATCCTACTTCCTCAAACCATGAAACAAGAGCCGCTATCAACTAACTTCTAATCCTGATGATTAAGAACTATAAACATTCCAAATTTCTCGGCAAAAGTCAAAACTTTATAACGTTAATTTAACAAATATAAGGGATATTTCAAGCCATCTTTAGAGAGCAGGACAAACTGGGAAGGGAAATGAGGCGGGCAATCTTTCCTATTCAATTCATTTCAAAGCGTTTAAGTCCGCAATAGAAAAACATCAATAACTTTCATGCCCCGCAGAGGTAGAACGAAGCAATCCAGAAAAAGCTTGGATCGCCGCGCGCCTTCCAGTCCGCTCGCGATGACGGTCAGTTGAGGTCCCTGTCATGCTGAGCCTGTCGAAGGACCGCATATTGATGTAAGTAAATAACAACAGCCCAACACATATGAGAATTATAGAATCCGATAAAACCTAAAAATCAAGACTGGGATCTTCAGGTTCCGTAGCATAATACGGTCCGCTTAAATCAAACCGCATACCAGCAACTTTTAACTTAGCGGGACACTTCGAACAGCGTAAGTTTTTCATCACTAATGTTTCTTCCTCAAATAAAGCAGGTTGTCAACCAGCGGACAATGGTCTGCCCCTTCACAAAAAAATGCCCCTACCGAAGCAGGGGTGGGTCACCTACGAGATCATTCCAAATAAAAAAGGCAGGCCGCAGCCTGCCTTTTAATTTTGTGCGCTTACCCGCAGGCAAGCACTTGTTACCGGTTAGACCAATAATCGGTGTTCCATATTTATGGATATTTCTGTTATAATGACATATTCAATTATTTAGTCAAACTTTTTTGGGGGAAACCTGTGGATAGAATCAATTACAGGCTGGGCATAGATTTAGGCACAAACTCTCTGGGCTGGTGCCTGCTAAAACTCAACGAAAAAAGTATTCCTGAAAAAATACTCTTGGCTGGAGCCCGAATTTTTTCGGACGGTCGAGACCCAAAAAGCGGTTCTTCACTCGCCGAAGCCCGCAGGCTGAATCGGGGTGCTCGCAGGCGTAGAGACCGTTTTCTCGGACGGAAAGGGGCTCTCATGCAAAAGCTGGTTGAGCTTGGTCTCATGCCCAAAAATAAATATGAACGCAAGAAGCTTGAAGTATTGAACCCCTATGAACTTCGGGCCAAAGCCATTGAAAACTCCCTTGCACCTCATGAGCTGGGCCGCGCCCTGTATCACCTCAATCAACGCCGTGGTTTTCTGAGCAATCGTAAAACCACCACCAAAGAAGAGGGACAAAAAATCAAACCCGATATAGATGGGCTTAAAGAAGCTCTTGATGCATCCCCTGCCAGAACTTTAGGTGAATATCTCTGGCTCCGAGACAAAAACAAACAAAGGGTGAGAGCCCGTATTGATGAAAAACTCTACCCCACCCGTGCCCTGTACCGGGATGAGTTCACCCAAATCAGAAGTTGTCAACTTCGACACCAAAAACTCACTGGAGATGAGTGGCAAGCCTTAGAAACAATTATCTTCCACCAACGGGATTTAAAAACACCCGAACCCGGACGATGCCAGCTTGAGCCAAATGAATACCGCGCCCGCGCCGCCTTACCAAGTTTTCAGAAATTCCGCATCGCCCAGGATATCACCAACCTCGCCTGGATCGATGAGAAGGGGGGGAAACATTTTCTTACTGCCGAACAAAGAAAAAAATTATGGAATTTACTTCACAAACAAAAGACAGTCAAGTTTGGAAAAGTACGCACGACCCTGGAATTACCCGAAGGGGTTCAGTTTAACCTTGAAGACGAAAAACGAAAAGACCTCAAGGGTAACGTCACGGCAAAACTTCTTTCCGACAAAAAATATTTTGGTGAAAAATGGTTCGACTTCTCAGATAAAATCCGCGACCAAATCGTCGAGGAACTCCTCGATATAGAAGATGAAAAAGCCGTCATTCAAAAAGCCATGAATACCTGGTCGGTCAGTGAAGAGCAGGCCCGCAACCTTGCCAGCCTACTGCCTGAAGATTTTCCGAAGGGCTATTGTCGGTTCGGCATTGCCGTTCTGCAAAAACTGGTTTGCTGTATGCGGGATGACGGCCTTCGTTATGATGAAGCGGTGAAGAAACTGGGCTATCACCACAGCAACAATCGCCCTGATGAACTGGTGGAGAAATTGGATTATTACGGAAAAATGCTGCCCAAAGCCGTGGCCTTTGGCGACCCTGATGAAGCATCTCCTGAAAAAAAATTCGGCAAGATCGGCAACCCCACCGTGCATGTGGCACTCAACCAGTTGCAGAAGGTGGTGAACGACATTGTCACAACGCATGGTCACCCGCAAGAAATCGTGGTCGAACTGGCCCGCAACCTCAAACTAAGCAAAAAACGCAAAGACGATCTGGAAAAAGAACAAAGAAAAAACCAGAAAAATAACGAGCGCATAGAGGGCGAACTGAAAATATTGTGCCTGGAAAACAACGGACCTAACCGGCTCAAATACAAACTGTGGGAAGAGTTGAGTTCAGACCCTAACGACCGGCTGTGTCCTTTTTCGGGTGAAAAAATAACACCTGTCAACCTGTTCAGCCCTCAAATAGAAATTGAGCATATTTTACCGTTATCCAAAACCCTGGACGACTCCCAGAACAATAAAACACTTGCGACAAGAGAAGCCAATCATCTCAAACACGATCGCGGCCCATTTAAAGCTTTTGGGGCGGGGGATACCGGCTATGATTATGGAGACATTCTCGACCGGGCACACCAATTGCCCAAACGCAAGTTCATGCGGTTTCTTCCCGAGGCTATGGAACGTTTCGATGATGAAAACCAGTTTCTGGCACGCCATCTTAATGATACCCGTTACCTTTCAACAGTTGCCACGGAATACCTGTCCCATATTTGTCGAACGGTGCGGGTCATTCCGGGAGTTTTAACCGCCATGCTTCGACATAAACTTGGTTTGAATGATATTTTAGGTGAAAGGGGGATAAAAGATCGCAACGATCACCGGCACCATGCTATCGATGCTCTGGTAACAGCCCTGACCGATCAAGGTTTGTTGCAACGTGTCTCGCAATTAACCGGTGCCGGTCTGTTGGAACCGTCCGAAGAACTTTCAGACCCGGTAAAACCCCGACTCAAGGCCCCGGAGGTTTGGGCTGGGTTCCACAAGGAAGCGGAAGAAAAAATTAACCACATTGTTGTTTCCCATAAACCCGACCACGGCATTCAAGGCCCCTTGCACGAAGACACCGCCTACGGAATCATTCAGCATCCCAGCAGCTGGGAAAAAGAAAACGGCTATAACGTAGTCCGCAGAAAACCTTCAAGCGATCTTTCGAGGAATGAAATTGGTGCTATCCGTGATCCAGACCTGCGAGAAAAGTTCATGAACTTTGCCAATACATTCGAGAATGACAAAGAGCTGAAATTGGCACTTCCCGATTTTGCTAAAAACCTTGGTGTATTACGTGTAAGGGTGCTCAAAAAAGAACACCCCATTATAGAAATCATACATCAAAGTACAGCAACCAAACCTCAAAGCCAAAAGCGCAATCATAAAAAAGGGCTTGCTCCAGGACCCGTTCATCATTTGGAGTTCTGGCAAAATCCCGATGGAGCGCTTCATCAGGGTGTCGGGAGGGTGTCGGGATCAATTTTTTCGAGGCCAATAAAAATGATCCGATCATGAAACGTCCACACCCTGCCGCGAAACTGGTGCTTAAAATTCATAAAGGCGACATGTTGCGCCTGCGGCACAAAGGAAAAGTGAAAACAGCCCGGGTGGTCAGCCTGAGCCCGGAAAATAAAACTATTTGGCTGGTGGAACATTTTGAAGGAGGCAATTTGGCTAAACGCTATAAAGAGAGAAAACTTGAATATATTTTTCTTAGTTTTTCCAGGCTCAAAGAATGTGAGGCCAGATTAATTCATGTCGACGCACTCGGGCGCATCAAAGACCCAGGAACCATCCTATGAACAGACGTATTATAGAAATAGCGGATCGCGGGCAATACCTTTCCACGCATCGAGGGTTCATGGTGGTTAATAAAGGCAAAGAAGAGCGGGGTCGGGTTCCTCTCGCAGATATCGAGGTCTTGATGCTCACCAGCCAGGGAAATTCACTATCCACTAATTTGATACATGCCCTGCTTGAGCAAAATGCCATGATTGTTTTTTGCGGTCCTAATTTTCAACCTGCAGGAATGGTTTGGCCGACCGCGCCACACCATCTACACACCCAGCGGCTTCAACTCCAGATTGGGGCAACCGTCCCTTTAAAAAAAAGATTGTGGCAGAATCTGGTGCAGGCCAAAATCGGATGTCAGGCAGAGGTTTTGAACTTTTTTGGCCTGCCTGATGCGGACTTGATATCCCTGACTAAGCAGGTGGGTTCAGGCGATCCCCAAAACTGCGAAGCCCAGGCGGCTCGACGCTATTGGCCCACCCTGATGGGGAAGGAATTTCGCAGAGACCCTCGAATTGAAGGCATCAACTCATTACTCAACTACGGTTATTCCGTATTGCGCTCCGCAACAGCACGCGCCTTGGCAGGAAGCGGATTGCACCCATCTCTTGGCATTCATCATCACAATCAATCCAATTCCTTTTGCCTGGCTGACGATTTAATGGAGCCTTTTCGACCGCTGGTTGATTGGACTGTGAGACAGCTTGCCGATGAGGAAAGCATAGAAATGGTTCCCGAAATCAAAAAAAGGCTGGCGGGGATATTGAAAATGGACCTTGAAACATCCCGTGGTCGTAGTCCCGTTTCCAATTGTTTGCTCAAACTGGCTCAATCTCTGGTCAGCAGTTTTACAGAGCGAAAACCCGGACTGGATTTGCCTGACTCTGTTATTCCATTAACAACAACCATCGAAGAATTATGAAAGCGTTATCGGGGTACAGATTTATGTGGTTACAAGTACTGTTTGATTTGCCGGTCACTACAAAAAAAACCCGGAAGGCGGCTTCCAAGTTCAGGTGCTTTCTATTGGATCTGGGTTTTGAGATGGCACAGTACTCTGTTTATCAAAGGTTCTGCTCAGGAAAAGAAATGGTGGAGAACTATATCAAAAGGATCGAAAAGAGCCTGCCGGAATATGGGAAAGTGCATATTCTTGCATTCACGGATAAGCAATACGAAAACATGAAAACATTCAGAGGGAAAAAAAGGCAGAAAAAACAGGAAAATCCGGGCCAGTTGACTTTATTTTGAGAAGAAAATGATGAAATTTTTTAAGCTAAAAACAAATAAGGCCTCTAAAAAGAGGCACTTATTTGCGATCTAAGTATACCAGATCAATCATTGTGGTCTAACCGGAACTATTCGTTCAGCAATATAAATGCTTTCAATAGTATACCAGATCAATCATTGTGGTCTAACCGGAACAGGAACGGGGCAGAGCCAACGGGTTACTATAGTATACCAGATCAATCATTGTGGTCTAACCGGAACAAAGAGCAGTTGATGTTGGCCGGGCGATTAAGTATACCAGATCAATCATTGTGGTCTAACCGGAACGGATGTAATGGCCGTTCATTTATTGGATCAAGTATACCAGATCAATCATTGTGGTCTAACCGGAACAGTGTCTCCATGATTGTTAGGATCATTTCAAGTATACCAGATCAATCATTGTGGTCTAACCGGAACTGATCCAACGCTATATAAATCTCTGCCAGAAGTATACCAGATCAATCATTGTGGTCTAACCGGAACGACATATATTTCAATGAGTTATGATTTTTAAGTATACCAGATCAATCATTGTGGTCTAACCGGAACGACATATATTTCAATGAGTTATGATTTTTAAGTATACCAGATCAATCATTGTGGTCTAACCGGAACAGGCTATATAAGCCCTGTTTTTTAAGCTGAAGTATACCAGATCAATCATTGTGGTCTAACCGGAACTGAGCTTGTCAAATTTATTTTCATAAAAATAGTATACCAGATCAATCATTGTGGTCTAACCGGAACGGATGGCGGCAGCGGGTCTGGGGATTTTGGAGTATACCAGATCAATCATTGTGGTCTAACCGGAACTGATACGCCCGTATCTGTTGCGTCCGGGACAGTATACCAGATCAATCATTGTGGTCTAACCGGAACATGATGATGCGGCGGGGGATCAGATAGTCAAGTATACCAGATCAATCATTGTGGTCTAACCGGAACTGTATATAGCGTACCCGGTCGATTGAATTTAGTATACCAGATCAATCATTGTGGTCTAACCGGAACCGGCCTGGGTATCGTCTACATTTACGGACGAGTATACCAGATCAATCATTGTGGTCTAACCGGAACAAAGTAGTTTATTTCATTAGCATGTAGTTGAGTATACCAGATCAATCATTGTGGTCTAACCGGAACGCCACAAGCTTTGTGGCAGGCGCAATACTGAGTATACCAGATCAATCATTGTGGTCTAACCGGAACTGAGTCTTGCTATTGTCCTTCCATATTTTTAGTATACCAGATCAATCATTGTGGTCTAACCGGAACTTATGTTCTTCGCGCTCTCGTTCTTCAGTAAGTATACCAGATCAATCATTGTGGTCTAACCGGAACGAATTGTGCTTTACACATTTCCAGATTTTAAGTATACCAGATCAATCATTGTGGTCTAACCGGAACTCAGTTTCTATAATCGCCCGGCCAATAATTAGTATACCAGATCAATCATTGTGGTCTAACCGGAACGCCAGAGGGTCCAACAAATAAGCGTGACAAGTATACCAGATCAATCATTGTGGTCTAACCAGGCAGGTAAAAGCCAGGTCAGGCCGAGTTAAAGGAGCACGGCCTGATCATGTCACCACACACCATATTGACTATAAATCCTGAATAACGGTGGACTGTTCAGAAATCTTTTCCTTTACCAGATAAAATGAGCCGGACGGGAGTCCCGATAAACCCGAATGTTTTTCGCAGGCTGTTGATCAAATAACGACGGTAGGAAAAATGTATTCCTTGCGGAAAATTCAAAAAACATTTAAACGTCGGCGGTCGCTTCTTCACTTGAGTGGCATAAAACAGTTTCATAAATTTACCCCGGTAATTCGACATGGGGTTTTTCTGAATGGCACGCTCAAAACATTCATTAAGAGATGCGGTGGGTATGCTACGGGAATACTCTTCGTAAACTTTCTCTACCTGAGGCAGGATCTTATCAACTCGCAATCCCGATTTTGCCGACACTGTAAGCACGGGAGCAAATTCCATGAACTTAAGTTTGTGATGCACCCGGTCGACAAACTCCTCAAATAAAATTTCTTTTTCCCGGGACAAGTCCCACTTATTCCCCACAACCACACACGCCTTACCACGATCTAAAGCATAACCCGCCACCGTAGCGTCCTGGTCGGTGACCGGCTGCATGCCATCCAGTACCAGCACCGCAACATCACAGCGGTCCAGAGCTTTAAGAGCCATAATCACACTAAATTTATCCAGAACCCGATGAGTTTTTCCTTTGCGCCGGATTCCTGCGGTGTCGATCAAAACAAAGCGGCGCCCGTTCCACTCCAGAGAAGTGTCGATCGCATCCCGAGTCGTTCCCGGTATATCGGAGACAATACAACGTTCAGAGTTCAACAAGTTGTTGATGAGAGAAGACTTTCCTACATTAGGTCTTCCGATCACCGCTATACGAATGCTGTCTTCATCGAAACCGGATTCCGGTTCCATATCAGGAAGAGATTTTGAGACCGCTTCAATCAACTCATAAAGACCTGGCCCATGTTCCGCTGAAATTGGAAAGGTATTGGCCAATCCTAATCGAGAAAATTCAGGAAGAATAAAATGGTGCGAAGGTGAATCCACCTTGTTCACGGCAAGAAAAAGGGGCTTTCCTGATTTACGAACCTGAGAAATTATTTCCCTGTCTGGCCCAGTCAGCCCTGTCTGGTTATCCACAACGACGATCACACAGTCCGCTTCTTCACGGGCCCACATGGCCTGTTCCACCACTTGCAGGTCTATCTGGTTGGTGGTGTTCACATCAACTCCACCCGTGTCGACGATTAAGACTGGGCGATTGCCAAATTCCGTGGCACCGTACATCCTGTCCCGAGTCACCCCCGGCGTGTCATTGACAATCGCCGAACGACTTTGTGTGAGCTTGTTGAATAAATTTGACTTGCCAACGTTGGCCCTGCCAACGATAGCGATAATGGGGGCTGCCATGCCTCCTCCTTAAATAGATGGTCCCTTGTCCTGCAGGTATTTGTGGATACCTTCCGCTATGGAGGAAGCCAGTCTATAAAGGTAGGTAGGCTTGGAAAGCATGCGGGATTCCTTCCGGTTGGTCAAAAAACCGACCTCAACCAGAATGCTGGGCATATCAGCACCATGAAGTACATAAAAAGGGCCTTCCTTGACCCCAAGGTTCTTCAACTCGCGAAACTTTTTCCTGGAGGATCGAAAAAGGTTTTCCTGCACCGTTCCTGCCAAACGGGAAGAGTCATTAATCTTGGTGGTGGTGATGAGACTCGCCAGAATTTCCTGAACCTGGTCATCCTTGACAGATTGAACCAGTTCTCCATTCTCCCTGGCGGCGGTTTCCAAAGCCCGATCATTATTGGTCGTACCCAAAAAATACGTTTCGATACCATGCGCTGATTTTCTTTTGGCTGCATTGGCATGAATGGACACAAACAGGTCTGCATTTCTGTTGTTGGCGATTTCACTTCTTTCTTTGAGCGGAATAAACGTATCGTCCTTTCGGGTCATCACCACCCGGTACTTGAACCGGTTGACCAGTATGGTTTTTACATGTCGGGCAATGGTCAGGTTGACATTTTTTTCGTGGAGCCTGCCATGATGACTTTTCGCGCCGTGGTCTTTGCCACCATGGCCCGCATCGACAACGACCAAGGGTGCGCCCGCTCTACTCGAAGAAGGGGCATAAAGATGGCCCTTCTTGCCCTTTTTGAAAAGTGCTTTTTTAACCGGGGCTGACGGTTTGGCTTTTCTGGCCACAACCGCCTTTTTCTCAGGACGGCGCTGGACGACTATTTTTCCCTGCCGGGCCACCTGAGGTTGGGGAATAATTTTTTTCTTCGTTGGTATTTCTGGTTTTGCAAACAAAGCCTGTTTAACAGGCACGGACTTTTTCGCCTTTGGCACAACCTTCGGTGGTTTTCTGGTGGGCAGCGATGAAACGGTTTTCTTCTCGACTAACGGCTTTTTCTCTTGCAACAACACCACAGGTTTTTTGGTAGCAAGCTGGGGTCGCTTTTTTATTACAGGAACTTGAGCAAAAGACGCCAGCTTCTGATATTGCAGACGGGCCTTCCTGGCCTGATCGCCTTTGGGGAACTTTTCAAATATCGTTTTAAAAATACCCGTGGCCGATGAGAATTCTTTTCTATCACGATAGATTTCAGCCGACTCGAACAACGCATCATCGGTTAGCGTACCGGGTGAAAAATCGCGGGAAACCTTTGTATAAAAATGAAGCGCTTGATCCAGATCCTTTGAGTTTTTGGAAATCCCGTTCAATCCCTGATACAACCCGGCCATGGTGAAGGTGGCTTTATAAGCCTCTGGGCTTTGGGGATACCGTTGCACCACTTTGGAGAATTTTTGGATGACATTCTCCCAATGGTGGCGAAATTGCTGTTTGTCGGGAGATCCCTTGAACTGGTAATACGATTTCTGCGCCAGATAATAAAGGTCCTCAGAGGAATAGGATTTCGCCGCCCAGGCAGAAGAAGCCCACAGAATCACAAAACCGGCCACAAACGCCGCGTTTTTAAATTTTTGATGGAGTAGATGCGCTGACATAGCAAGGCCTCAAAAAAGCCCAATCACATTAACTAGTTAATTTTATTGATGTTATTGGCTAAGCATAGCATTTCCCCCTATCCGGGTCAATAGCACTCATCTATTAATGAGGGGGTATCATCGTCCTTCAGCCAGCCGCTCAGCCAGGTACGGAGGCAGGCCGTTACTGCGGATTTTGTCCTGAGCCGAATTCAAGTCATATTCAAAACGGCGGACTTCCACCGTTTTTTCTTCGGAGTCATAAATCATGAAAGCAGGGTCAGGATTTCCATCCCGGGGTTGCCCCAAACTTCCATCATTAAAAATATAACGGTTTTCCGGTTCAATATCCCAGAACTCCGAGACATAGTCGTTCACCTCTCCCTCCGCTGTTTGTTCGAGAATAATCGGTTTGTGAGAATGACCTACAAAACAAAGGGGAGCTTCAAAATTTTTAAAATTGCGTGTACCCCCGGTCTTTGAAGTCACATAATGCCAGGCTTCCGGCTCATAGGGAGAGGCATGCACCCAATATACCTCGCCTTCTTCGTGATCAAGGGGAAGTGAGCAGAGAAAAGCCTTATTTTTTTCTGTCAGTTTTTTCCGGGTCCACAGGCACGATTCAAAGGCGTAGGAATTAAAATAAGTAATGTCGGTCTTTTCGACAGCACCCAAATCGTGGTTTCCCGCCATTGTCAAATCCACATTTTCCATCACCCACTCAACACAAGGGTTGGGATCAGCTCCATACCCGACAATATCCCCCAGGCAAACCAGTTTGTCGTGAGCAATTGTTTCGATCTCTTTTTCGAATTGATTCAGGGCTTCAAGGTTGCTATGCAAGTCGGAGAAGATGATGTAACGCATAGGCCGGTTTACTTCACAGTTGAGGTGTCCGTTTCTTTAAAAACCTTATCGAGGATACCGTTGATAAAATCAGGGGAGTCTTCGGTGCTAAATTTTTTGGCGATCTCAACAGCCTCGTTAATGACTACTTTGGGTGGCGTGGAAGCTTCAAACATCAACTCGCAAATACCCAGACGTAAAATATTGCGGTCGACCATAGACATGCGTTCCAGCGCCCAGTGGTCACTGAATTTTTTAAGCATAATATCGATCTCTTCAGCCTGAGCAAAAACTTTTTCGACCAGGGTTTTCGTAAATTCGATGATTTCAGCCTGGGCATTGGCTCTTTCACAAAACTGTCCCATCTGAGCTTCAAGATCATCCTGATTGAACTCGCTCTGATACAGGAACTTTAAAGCCAGTTCCCTGGCGGCACGCCGCTTTCCCATAAGTTACCTCAAATTTTCCTGTATAAATTTGCCATTTCGACAGCTGCCAGCGCCGTCTCTCTTCCCTTATTGGAAGAGTCGGAGCCCGACCTTGCGACTGCCTGCTCAAGGTCATTCGTGGTTAACACGCCAAACAAAACAGGAATATTAAACTCGAGTCCTACCTGATTAATCCCCCGGCTGGTTTCAGCCGAAATATATTCGAAGTGTGGGGTTCCCCCTTTAATCACCGCGCCCAAGCAGACGATGGCGTCGAAATTTCGGGTGGAACAAAGTTTTTTAGCCGCCTGAGGAATTTCGAATGCTCCGGGAACCCGAATCACTTCCAAGTTTTCCTCATCGGCGCCCTGCTCTTTAAATGCTGAAAGTGCGCCGTTGAGAAGCTTGCTGGTCACCAAGTCATTAAAACGGCTCACTACGATTCCAAAACGGAGCCCTGCGGCGTTGTGGTCCCCTTCTATATATTTAGCCATGCAAATGGTTCATTTAATATTTTGAAACATATGGCCCAATTTTTCCCGCTTGGTCTGAAGGTATTTGATATTGTCTTTTTTAGCCTGGACTTCAATGGGTACCCTTTCCACCATATGCAGGCCATAACCTTCAAGCCCAACGATCTTTCTGGGATTGTTCGTCATGATGCGAATCTTTCCCAGCCCCAATTTGCGCAGGATCTGAGCACCAATGCCATAGTCCCGCAAATCAGGCTTGAATCCAAGTTCTTCGTTGGCCTGTACGGTGTCTTTTCCCGCGTCTTGCAAAGCATAGGCCTTCATCTTGTTGACGATTCCTATCCCCCGTCCTTCCTGATACAAATAAAGCAGGACACCTTTGCCTTCCTGCTCAATCATTTCCATGGATTTTTTCAATTGCTCACCGCAATCGCACCGGTAGGAACCAAAAACATCTCCGGTCAAACATTGTGAATGCACCCGCACCAATGTCGGTTCATCAGCCTGAATCTCTCCCTTGACCAAAGCAATATGTGTCTGGTCATTCAAAATATTTTTAAACACTACAGAGCGAAACACACCCGAATGAGTTGGCAAAATGGTGGAGGTGACCTCTTCCACCAACGCTTCCTGCTTAAGCCTGTATTCAGCAAGGTCTTTGGTGGTGATCATTTTTAAGCCATGCTTTTTTATAAATTTCTTCAGGTGAGAAACCCGGGCCATGGTACCGTCATCATTCATGATTTCGCAAATCACACCATAAGGTTGTAAACCAGCAATACGCGCGATATCCACCGACGCTTCGGTTTGTCCCATACGGACCAGAACGCCTCCGTTTTTGGCCCGCAAGGGAAAAATATGTCCGGGCTTAACCAAGTCGTTCCTAGAAGAATCCGGATCAATCGCGACTTTGATCGTGTGCGCCCTGTCTGCCGCTGAAATCCCAGTCGTCACACCATTCCTGGCATCAATGGAAACAGTAAAAGGCGTTTCAAAAACAGACTGGTTATCATCGACCATCATGCTCAATCCCAGTTCACGGGTCCGGCTCTCCGTCAGGGTGAGACAAATCAGACCACGACCGAATTTAGCCATGAAGTTTATGAGCTCCGGGGTAACTTTCTCAGCAGCGACCATCAGGTCGCCTTCATTCTCCCGATCCTCGTCATCCACGATGACAATTATTTTCCCCTGTCGGGCATCTTCAACGGCTTCTTCTATGGTGCTGAATTCTTTTTGCATGACTTCCTCTATAACGCGAAGCCCTGTTGCCGGAGAAAATCAAGAGACGGTTTTTTCTCGCCCGGTTTCAACAAGGTTTCACAAGCTTTGAACACGTATTTACCTATCATATCACATTCAATATTTATTAAATCGCCAATTTTTCTGGCACTCAAGTTCGTATGATCCAAGGTAAAAGGAATGATGGAAACCGTGAACCGATTGTCCTTGCAATCGAAAACAGTCAGGCTGATACCATCCAGGGCGATAGACCCTTTTTCCATGATGAAAGAACCGAGTTCTTCAGGATGGGAAAACCGAAATAAGACCTCGCCCGGTTTCTCCTCAATGTCCACGATTTCACCAACACGGTCAATATGTCCGCTGACAAAATGTCCGCTGATTTTCGTCGAAGGGGTAAGAGATCGTTCCAGGTTAACCCGGTCTCCCTTTTTCACATCTTTAAAGTTGGTCCGATTGAGGGTTTCGGTACTCAAGTCCAGTTTGAAAGTCGTCGGCGTGGAATCCACAACAGTGAGGCAAACTCCGTTCACAGCAATGCTCTCACCATCCTCAAATCCGGAAAAGTTCTTTTCGGTATTCACAACCAGTACGGCTCCTTCGTTTTGCTGGACAAACTCACCAATTGTTCCTACCGATTGCACTATTCCGCTGAACATGGGGTTGCCTCCACCATTAAATCCTCACCGATTTTCGTCACCACAATATCCTTTAAATTCATCGCGTCATTCACCTTCATCACTCCCTGCCCACCCAGAAAACCGGGGGCTTGGGTTCCACCTATTAATACCGGACTGATGAATGCGACAACCCGATCTACCACGCCGGCTTTAACAACACTGGCATTTAGCTCGGCACCACCCTCAATCAGTATAGAGTTCATACCCCTGTTTGCCAATTCTTTCAGGAGAGGCTTGATGTGGAATCCGTTCTTTGAAGATTTGCCGTTTAGAATTTCCACCTTCCTGTAGACCAGAGTCTTCAGGCGGCGAGAAGAAATATCGGGTCCGGTCACATAAATGACCTTTTGGAAACGGCTATTTTTAAAAACCTTGGCAGTGAGCGGGATCCTATTTCTTCGATCCAGGATAATACGAACAGGGTGTTTAACCGCGCCTGTTTCAAGCCTGCAAGTCAAACGTGGGTTGTCTTTTAAAACGGTTTCTGTTCCCACTAGAATGGCATCCACCTGGTTTCTAATCTTGTGAACATGATTGCGCGCCAACTTCCCGGTAATCCAACGCGAGTCTCCGGAGCGGGTGGCAATTTTCCCATCCAAAGACATGGCTGTTTTCAAAATCACGAAGGGCATTCCCGTTTTCATGACCTTTATAAACGATTCATTCAGCTTCAAACATTCTTCCTTCAATACACCCGAGACAACGACAATGCCTTTTGCTTTGAGTGAACGCAAACCTTTCCCGCTGACTTGGCTATTAGGATCTTTCATACCGACAAAGACCCTTTTAATTTCCGCCTGAATGATCGCATCGGTGCAGGGAGGTGTCCGGCCAAAATGGCAACACGGTTCCAAGTTGACGTAAAGGTCGGCGGATCGGGCCTTATCGCCTGCCCGTCTTAAGGCCTCTATCTCTGCATGAGGATGACCTGCGCGGGAATGATAGCCTTCTCCCACAATCTTGCCGCGCCTGACCACAAGCGCCCCCACCATGGGATTCGGACTGGTTCTGCCTCGAGCCCTTTGGGCAAGCTCAAGCGCTCTTCTCATATATTGAATGTGTTTGTCTTCTATCAAAGGGCGACTTCGATTCTGGGGAAAGACATTAGAAACGCTTTATCGACGAAGAATATTCACCATATGTTTGCGGATGCTACCACGCTGATACACAATTTCGGTCCTGCGGTTGGTGGCCCGTCCTGCCTGGCTGTCATTGGGGACTTTAGGCCGGTATTGTGCAAAAGCTTCGATAGACAATTTGGCGGGGTCGAAACCCGCACGAACCAGCATCCTGGCCACTTCCGCAGCGCGGGCAGCGGACAACTCCCAGTTGGAGGGGTACTGTTTCGTTCTTATATCCATTATCCATGTTATCGGTATGTCCTTCAATCTTTACCCGAAGTGCCGCGACCTCTTTTCCCTTTAACTTAGCCGGGCTCCGAAGTAACTTTCATCCACTTCGGTTTCTCCGGAAAAAGGCGATTGCATTTCACAGAATTCAGCGATACGTTCGCGGATTGCACGAAGATAACGATTGACCGATTTGCGGTTAAGAGCAACGAGTTTGGTAATCTGAGGGGCGTCCAAATCCACGGCAAAATAGCGAATCATTTGCCGGAATTTGGCCTCTGAAGTCTTTGAACGGTTTGCATAACGGTTTAATGCTTTCATAACAATAGGTTAGAATACTTTCTAACCCCCCTGCTCCGGTCATGACCCAAAATCTTCCTCCAATGGAATCATACCGATATCTTTTTGAGCCTTTCTGGGTTCTTTTCGCCCAAAACTTCACAAATATTAAAAATACCTAATATTTGACTCATTTTCGGATTTTCAGCAGACCCGAATCTGCCCCCTCCTTGAACAGGGAAACACTTGTTGTTTAGCTGTAACTTGATAATAGAATTTAATGGGTTATTGTCAAGGAAAACTTATCAAATTCAACTCGTTATGGTCTTCAAGCGTTTTTCTATCTTATCGTCAAAATAAAGAATTTTTTACCGCTATTATTGTGTTTTTTTAGAGGAAAAAAGATTTAGAAGTCATCCAGATCATCACTCTCAACCTCGGTAAACTGAGGAGCTTCGACGCACCGCAGCCCGACAGCCAAATGCCTCTCAGAAGGATCAAAGGAGTTCCTGAAGACACATTTGGCATGCACCAGATAATTCATCCACGATCCACCCCGCACAATCCTTTGAGTGGTATGCTTGGAAGCATTTTTCTGCATGCACCATTCCCAGACGTTGCCTGCCATATCGAAACACCCGTAAGGAGACATGCCCTGCTCCAGATCCATGACCGGATTGGTCTTGCAAGCCATGAAGTCACAAGTATTAGCAAAACCTTTTTCATAGCCCATCGCCTCGCCCCAGGGATAAATCCGGCCATCTGTTCCTCGGGCCGCCTTTTCCCACTCCTGTTCTGTGGGCAGCCTCAACCCCATCCAAAGAGCAAAAATAATCGCCTCATAATAATTGATACCGATAACAGGCTGATCGCCATCAAAAGAATACCGGGGAAACCGGTTTTGGTGTTGCGGGTCGAACTGTTGGTATAAAACATTGGTGACCGGGAATTTCATGATCGAAAATTCTTTCAGGAGAACCTTATCCTCTTCATCAGTCTCTTCCTGATAAATAAATTTTCCTTCAGGGATGGTGACCCTTTCGCCAAATTTTTTGAGTGTTGCCTTGTTCACCAGTTCCGGGTCAGTCACTTCAGTAAAAAACGCCTTAAACTCCTCGAGATTCTTCAGAGGTCCCAAATCAAACGTATCCAGAAGCCGATGAAAGTTCAGGTCATGTCTTGCCAGAATCAGTTCGAACACACTGAATAAAATTCGACTGTCACGATGCTGGCGTTTTAATAAACGGCTTAGCAGGAGATCCATGTATCCGGTTTCGTTGCACTGAATGACTTCTTCGACACGCACCTGTCGGCACTGGGAAAATTGTGGAAAGGTTTCCTTGCACTGGTATTTCAATAACTGCCTTATCAGCAGATCTTGCTCCTTCGGCAGGTCACCTACCTCCGCCAGCGAGTTTCCCGCCAGCATCACCGCCCCCTCTGCAATCAAAATATCGAACAACTCTTTGCCAGAAACACCTCCAGCCAGAATCTTAAAGGCCTCGTGCCATTTCTCATTGCCACAATTCTCCCGAACCATTTCCTTCCAGCTATCGTTATTCTGTATATACCGGCTTGCAAAATATTCCTGAAACGACGGGTGGCGATATTCCCAACACCTACTCGTCTGCTGTAAGATGTCTTTCCACCAGGGAGCAACACTTCCCTCCCGCAAAAGCATTTCCTTTCCTTCAAGGATTGATTTTTCGTAACCCTGCTCCACATCAAGAAAACGTTGTTGCCGATCCTGGGTCATCAAACTGTAAGAAATTTCGGCAAGTTGGTCGAGGCAGTTTTCCACCCAACTCTCATCCGCAGAAGGGTTGGCCGATTTCAGCTTAAGACGAAACCAGGCTGAATAAATTTCCATCCTATTCTTCAACCCGTCCAAGAGTTCGCTTTCAGAAAGCTCACGAATCATCCGCAGTAAAAGCGGGACTTCTAAAAGCTCTGGAGTAAAAAGAGCCATATCTTTGATCTTTTTATTTTTAGAGGCCTCTCCCAGATAGATAGAACTTTCCTTCGGGTCAATTTTCTGGAAAGCCATTTGAAACGCAGCACCTTCTCCACGTTTAACCACCGCGTCGGTGGATAAAGAGCCAAAGTTGAACCCACGGCTGGCAAGCAAAACAAAATTACTGCGAAAGGCGTTATCTTCCAGAAACGATTCCATAAAAAACTGGAACCGGTCCTGAGGATGGAGCTGGTCAAATCCATCTAGCAGGAACTGGCACTTGCTGTAGTTAAAAATGGAGTTAACCGTATTTTCAAGGAGCCCTTCATCCAAAATCAAATCCGGGTTATCTTCCTGTTCAAGCAGAACGACATCGATAATTTCACGGTTCACCGCTTCACGGAACAGGTCGAACCTTCCCCCTTCCGGCAAGTTGCCAAAACGGAAATAAACAGGGAGAGAATAAACCTTATGCGCCGATCTCTGAAGAAGCGTTTCCAGATAACGTTTCAGGAAAGTGGTTTTGCCCATTCCCGATCCGGCATCCAGCATGATCTTCAGCCGGTTGACCTCCAGCAAATCTTCATTAATGATTCTTGGAGCGGGGAACACCTGTTCAAGCAGGCTTTGCCGGTGCATGATCGGGTTGACATCGAGCAAGACCAACGGAATAAGGGTTTTACTTCTTTTCCCCTTACCCAGTGTCTCATCCAGCCAATGGGAAACCCTTTTCAACTGGTGCTTCCTGTAGATCTCTACGACCCATTCAATGGATTCTTCCGGTCGTTCCCGCGCAACAGGAACTTCTTCCCCGTCAAAACCGGGAACCAGTCCTTTAGACTCACTCATGAATAACCACCCGAAAGTCGTGATTTATATAGACAACCATGATATTGACCTTGCTATGCTTTAATTGAGTCCAGCACACGTGTTATATCCCTACAATTGCATTCATGGCCCGGAGGGGTACTGGCCCGTCGATGGCAAACCTGCTATTATCGTAAGATATTATTTCAATACTATCATATTGCCCGCCAAAGCCCCCACCGATGATCCCGTTAAAAGATGAAAATTCCACTAGAAACTTCCCGGTTTTAACGCTCCTCTTTATGGCCCTGAACATCACCGTGTTTATTTACGGGGTCAATCTACCTGTCCACCCCAGCGTGCTTTATGAAAACTATGCTCTCATTCCCTACCAACTTGTTCACCATCCAGTCGCCGCCTATCCGACCCTTTACACCTCCATGTTTCTGCACGCAGGAATCGGGCATCTCGGAGGGAATATGCTTTACCTCTGGATTTTCGGCAACAATATTGAGGACGTCCTGGGGAAATTTCGCTTCATCCTGTTTTATTTTGTGTGCGGGACGATCGCGGCAGCGGGGCATATCGCCACCGACATGGACTCACAAATCCCCATGGTCGGTGCCAGTGGCGCTATATCAGGAATACTTGGCGCTTACCTGATATTGTTCCCTTTCGCTCGCATCAAAACTTTTATTTTTCTCGGGATTTTCTGGACCATCGCCAGAGTCCCAGCCATTGTTTTACTGCTCATATGGATTGGCCTGCAAATTTGGAACAGCGCGGCAGCAGGTGCAGGAGGAACAGCCTGGTTCGCACACATCGGGGGGTTCGTTGCAGGTATTCTTCTTATCCTGCCGTTCAAACATATTCGCTAGCCTTTAGATTTTCTAGCGACCAAGCATGGAAACCAGCATTACCACTATCAGAGCCACGAAAAAAACCCATATCACTATGAACACCTTCGGGCTCATACTTGGGTAATTCGGTGGAAAAGGCTTATGACAATGCGGACAAACCAAAGCGGGCGAGGAAATCTCTTTAGAACAATTCGGGCAGGTCTGCATTTTTTTTAAGCTCTCGACTCTTCTTGAATTTTCAAACGCACCAGATCCAAAGCGGCCTGCGCTGATCGTTCTTTATTTTTAATCCGGTCATGCGTGAAAATAAATTTTTCACAAACCGTTCCAGACCGGTCATGCACTGCAATATAGGTCAAGCCCACAGGTTTGAGATCACTGCCTCCGGAGGGTCCGGCAATTCCGGTTACAGAAACCCCTATGTCGGCTCCGGTCACCCGGCAAACCCCTTCGGCCATAGCCCGGGCTACCGGCTCACTCACAGCACCAAACTCTTCAATCAACTTTAACTTTACTCCCAGACGATCCACTTTAGCTTCATTGCTGTAGACGATAAAACCTTCCTTATAATAATCTGAACTGCCGGAGACCTGTGTCAGGCGATGCCCGATCAAACCCCCGGTGCAGGACTCGGCCGTAGCTAGAGTCAATGATCTTTCCTTCAACAAGGCGCCCACTTTCTCCTCAAGCCCCTCTTCATCCCTCCCATAAATATAACGGGATAAACGCTGGGTCAAGACACTTTCCACTTCATCGAGGCGGGACTCCCCTTCTCCTTTAGAATCTGCCAACACAGAAATGCGAATCCGAACGCCCAGATGCGAAGGCAAAGAAGCTATCGCCGCTTTTTCCTGTAAGCTTTCTAACGGTCCCACCTTGGCCCACAAGTCTGCTTCGGAAATTCCTGTGGTTCTAATCAACCGGTGCAGGAAAGTTTTATTTTTTTGCGTAGCCATTTCCGGGGCAACATATTTCTCAAACAAAAATTGCATCTCCAGAGGAACACCCGGCAAAGAAAACAAAACAGTTTTTCCCTGCCGCATTTTAAATCCGGGAGCGGTTCCTTTTTCGTTGTAGAGGATTTCCGCTTTCTCAGGCACCTCACACTGGCTTCTCACCATTTCAGGAACCTCCCGGTCGCGGACCCGGAACATCTCCTCTAGCATGCTGATCACCTTAGAATCTTTTTTTAAACCGCACTCGAACACTTTAAGTAAAACGGATTTGGTAATATCGTCATGCGTGGCTCCCAAGCCCCCGGTCAGCACAACCCAGTCCGAGCGTTTCAGAGCAAGTTTTACGCAATCCTCAATAGCAGAAGCTGAATCCCCCACAGTAGTTATGCGGGAAACTTCTATTCCCAGTTCGTGGATCTTCTCTCCCAAATATTGTGAGTTGCGATCAAGGATCAAGCCGCTGACCACTTCATCTCCAATCACCACCAATTCAGCACTCGGCACTTTAGAGTTACCAAAGATCATAAGATACCCTAATAAAGACAAAATTTACGTACAGACATTCTACCTTTCATGATGTTCAAGTACGAGAAAAATGGGAAGTGCCCTGTTTAATAAGGAAGAGGGGTACTCTGAAATCAGGAGGCGTTGTTTGATTTGGGCAATTGAACGGTAAACGTGGTTCCCACATTTTGCTGGCTTTGTACTTCAAGTTTTCCATTATGAAAATCCACCACTTTTTTGCAAATTGCGAGACCTATCCCTGTGCCTGAATATTGACTCCGGCCATGAAGACGTTCAAAAGGTTTAAAAAAAAATTCCTTATATTTTTCGTCAAAGCCGATTCCATTATCCTGAATGGAGATCAGATAATGGCAGTCGTTGTTCATTTTCACTTCTATCGATATCCTGGCCGACTCATCTGCTTTCGCATATTTTAAGGCATTGGACAACAGGTTTTTAAACAACTGGTACATCTGAGTTTTATCAGCCTCCACCTTGGGCAGATTTTGTACAGATATACTATTCCTACAATCCGGAAAAGTGAGCTCCAAGTCCTCAATCACTTCACACACCACCTTATTAAGGTCTACATTCCTGAGGCTTACTACCTGGGAGGCGACTTGCGACAATTGCAACAAATCCTCGATCAAATTGTTCATACGCTGGGCCGATCGTTCCATTCCCTCCAGATATTGCTGGGCAACCCCACCGGGCTCCACATCAATGGCCTCCTGAAGGCGGTTGCTAAAAACCATGATTTTTCGCAAAGGTTCTTTCAGGTCATGCGCGGCAAAGGAAGAAAACTCTTTAAGAGCATTATTACTTAGCTCTAACTCCAGAGTACGCTGTTTGATATGTTCTTCCTGTTCAACCAGAACCTGCTTCAAATCGTCTTTGGCTTTTTGCTCACTGGTGATATCAATGGCCATTTCCATAATCAGGGTAGAACCATCCACATCTTCGAAAGGGGTTACAACCGTCAAGCAGGTCTTTCCGTCCGGGGAGGTCCATATATTTGATTCCGTCTTGAGGGAGTCAAAAATCCTGAAAGTGGAGCAGGGTTCACAGGGTTTTGACTGGTTATGCATTACCTGATAGCAATTCCCTCTATCAGGAGATCCAAACCGTTCCTTGAACATTTTATTGGCAAAAGGAATGGTGTAATCATCCGCTTGCAAATGGAAACAAATCGGCAGTTGGTCAAGCATGTTGAAAAACTTTTCCCGCTCGCTTACAATTTTTTGTTTCGCCTTTTTCCTTCGCTGTAATTCATCCTTCAAAACGGATTTTATAGAATCGATACTGGTTGGCCCTTGGTCCAATTTCATTCCCTGGTCAACCAGGGTTCTTTCCAGTTGCTGATGATTAACAACCCCTTATACGTGGGATAGATCAAAGCCAAGATAACGAAAAAAAGTGTGGTCAGTACATATTCAATTTTTTCATCGAAACCTTCTTCCCCTTTGACAAAAAGATGCCCTTCCAACACAAACTCCCAAAACAGACTCAACAGGGTGATCGTGATAATCACGTAAAATAATTGCAGTAAAAATATTTTTTTCATTGCTATATTTTTTAGGAAACCATTTAATACAAAATGGACTTTTTGGCAAAAAGCCTTTTTTTGGCGACTCTGTCAGCCTGAGTCTGTCTGAATGGATTTTTTTAGAATGCTAACTTTTACAAAATCCTAAATAAAAATATCTGAAAAACTATATTGTTTCATCAACCTACGAAGTAAACCATAATAACCCCATTCGCACGAATATCAAACCTTAATCAATATTATTTGTATAGGGATAACTGATTTAGTGACCAAATTTAAAAGCCTATGGCAATTAAGCATCGATTATTCAATCCATTTTATCGTTACACCCGAAGACTCTCGGACTTTGTTTTCCGGTGAACATTATTTTTATTATGCCTTTTAAATTTAAACAGGACCGTTCCTCTCTGACTTCTGATGAAATCACACAGAAAACTTATAGCTGTGATTTATGGCGGGGTGGGTTTGAAGGAGTGCTTTCTTCCGGAGCGCAAACCTTCTGCCTATTCATAGCCATTCGGTATTTTAACGCTGGCGAAACCACCAAAGCGTTGATCGCGGCCGCCCCGTTTATGGGTATGTTCCTTTCCATGGTGTTGTTGCATTACGCCTCGGCCACCAACTGGGAAAAGTCAGCCTGGGGGGCGCTTCCCTCTATGATTACGGGAGCCTGCCTTCTGGTTGCCGCCTGGGCCACATCTTTACACCTGTTCGCGGTTTTTATAATCGTCGCGTACATCTGCCGTAGCGCCCTGCTCCCCTTCATCACCGATATTTATGGGGACAATTATCCTTCGGACCGCCGCGCGGCATTCTTCTCGAAACCTTTGCTCTTGTCGGTGGGTGTGGCCGCCCTCTCCGGATATATCGGGTCTACCATCCTTGAAAAGGATATCGAGTATTACCCGCTGATCTTCACCTTTCTCGGGTTCTGCGCCTTTTTCAAGGCTGTGGCCATCTATAAAATTCCGTCAAAGACGATGGATCAGAGTCCTCATGAAAATCCTTTCGGGAACATGAAATACATCTGGCAGGACCGTTCGTTCGGCTACGTTTTACTGACCTGGTTCATTATGGGGTTTGCCAATTTATGGACTCTGCCTTTGCGGTTGGATTATGTCACCTCGCCACAATGGGGCATCGAGGGGTCAGCTGTTTTTGTGGCCATGATCATTACAGTCATTCCCGAAACAATGAGAATGCTACTCATTCCATTCTGGGCCAGGCTGTTTGATAGAATGAACTTCGTGGTTCTCAGGATGATCCTGAACCTGTCGTTTGGTGCCGGTGTCCTGCTGTTTTTCATGACCTCCAATCCCTGGGTCATCGGGGCGGGCTCAGCCTTGATAGGGGTTGCCTTTGCCGGGGGTAGCATCGCCTGGAACCTATGGGTCACCAAATACGCTCCTCCCGGAAAAACCGGCGCCTATATGTCGGTGCATGTCAGTTTGACCGGCATCCGTGGCACCGTGGGTCCGCTGATTGGCTACTGGGCAGTGGGTTTGATCGGCCCCAGATATATAGGCATGGTTTCCTGCGCCATGATGCTTCTAGCGACCTTAATGCTCATCCCGGAAATCAAGCACGGAAGACGAAAAACAGCCTGAGGGCAGTCCTTTGTCCCCTCGTATTACTTTGATATAATATAAAGGTAAGGTTTCCACTTATTTTCACCGTTTAATTACATAGAAACCCTTAAAAAACCTCAACCTGCGACCCATCATGGCCGGGAAAAACTTCAGCCTGAAAGATATCCAATTACTGGCAGATCAATATTCCCAAGCCGGTGATCCGGAAGCCGTAGCCTTATTTCAAGCGGTCCAGTCTTTTTACCCTCCAGGACAAACCCCCGAGGGCAGAGCCGCCATAGATCCCCTCGAAATATTAAAGGCGTTTGAGAAATCCGGTTTCCCGCCAGAAAACCAGGAACAAGATCTGACATGGCTGAATTCACTTCGGGAAAAATTAAACCGTGAGCTCTTCGACATTATTTCACGTCAGGGAAATCCGGCAGAACTGATCGTAGGACCGGACTACACATTCATCCAAATATTGGAGAACCCCAAACCTGCGCCCGCCCCAGAGAGAATAAAATTCAAGGAATCTGAAATTACCTTCAATCTTCCAGACGAACTGAAACTGGAATTCGAGCAACAACTGGAGCGTCTGAAGGAAAAGGAAGAACAGGCCAGCAAGCAAATGCGGGAGATCACTGCAAAGGAAAAAGAGCTGGAGGAAAACAAGGTCCGCCTGGAAGAGGAAAATGCGAATTTCCGCATTCGCCTGCAAAAACTGCGGGACGAAGAGCAAAAACATAATGAGCAATCCAAAGAGCAAACCGTAAAAGAAACCGCCCGGCTTCACAAGGAGTTGGGAGAAACCCGGGAAGAACTGGAAACTCTCAGGAGCGAAAGAAATCGTCTTTTAGAGGAACATGAAACATCACGCTCAAGGTTGGACACAGACTTTTCAAGACGAGACCAGATATTCAGGGCAAAGTTCGATGAGATGACGGATTTGATAGAAAAAATGTCTGCCGGAGAACAGGCTCTCCACCAACGCAAGCAGAAGGACTTTAAATCTACCAAAGCAAAACAGTTACAGATCAAAAAAGAGTCCCAACAACAGGCAAAAAAAAATCAGCAACTGCTTAAGCTCTCAAAATCGTTGGAAAGCGAAAAGAAAACCTTCAAGCTCAGGCTAAAAGAAGAGTTTGGAAAGCGGAAGGAGGAACTGGAGCGGGAATATCAGAGAAGGTCGGAATATTATATTCGACGGTTGGAAGAGTTTGATGAAGATGAAGAACGCCTGGGCCGTGAAAACGAAAGGCTGAGAATCCGCGAGCAAGGATTGGCCCTTGAGGCACAAAGAAAAGCCGATGAAGCTACGAAAAAACGCCTGGCAGAAATTGAAAAGCTGGAAAAAGAACTCACACAAAAACAGAAAATTCTCAACAAGCAGGAAAAAGAAAACGACGTTGAAAAGGCCAGCCTCCTGAAGGAAATGAGCGGCATTGAAGCGGGAAAGTTCGCGGTTGACCAGATCAAAACCGCCGCGAGCACTCAGGCCAACCTTTTAAAGAGAAAGAAAAAACTGTTAAAAGAAATGGAAGAGGACCGCCCCAAGGTGGAGCAGGAAATCCAGGAAAAAACCCAGGAACTGGAAGAAGCATTCGAAAAAGAAAACCAAAAATTTACCGAACAAACCAAAACCCTCCTTTATCAAAGTGGAAGCCTGGCTCTGCAAGGTGCCGGTGAATATGGCACCCGCTCTTCCTTTTCCAATCCCAGTCTGGGGCCGGTTAAAGACGCTTTCTGGCTTTGCCCAGATGGTCAACCCGACTCTCTGTACACAAAGCATAATCACCCCGTCACCCAAGTCACCTGGAATGATGCCCAGGGCTATTGCAAATGGAAAAGCGAGTTAACCGGACAGAACATTCGCTTGCCAAGCGAAAAAGAATGGGAATATGTCGCCAGCAACTTCGGAAAGACTTCATCGGATGAGTTTTTCTGGGATGAGGGCCGGATTGTCGAATTCTGTAATATTGAGGAAACCGGAATTCTGGACACCCTGCCGGTCGACCATTTTCCCGAGAATGAATATTCTGGAGGAACCAGTGACCTTTTTGGTAATGTTTTCGAATGGGTCGAGGACACGCATGACAAAAAGTTTTCTGATGGATCATCTCAGAGTCTGGAATACAAAATAGCGCGGGGCGGGAGTTTCATCACTCATTTTAAGCATATTGCCATCTAGCGCCGAATTTCATTTTTAAGGACCTATTGCACCTCGTTCCTGGGTTTTCGAACCGCCTGTGATGACGACTGATCCCTTTCCCTAAGGCTTGATCCAATTCTGAAAAATTGCTATAAAAGTTCTCCACTATTTCAAACCTGTTCCTGAGTTGGGAGGCATTATTTTGAGCAAACCTTTAGTCGGTATTATAATGGGAAGTGATTCGGACTTTACGATTATGGAAGAAGCCAGCAAGGTGCTGGAGCAATTCAATGTAGCTCATGAGGTTCTGGTCACCTCGGCCCACCGATCTCCGGAAAGAACCCGGAAATACGTGCAAGGAGCCAAACGCCGTGGCATCCAGGTGATGATCGCCGGTGCAGGAGGTGCGGCCCATCTAGCAGGCGTGGTGGCAGCAGAAACCCAACTTCCAGTTATTGGCGTTCCTATTGACTCCACACCACTTAACGGTCTCGATTCTCTCTTATCAACAGCACAAATGCCGGGAGGCGTTCCAGTAGCCACGGTCAGCATTGGAAAACCCGGTGCCAAGAACGCAGGCCTTTTGGCCGTGCAGATCCTTGCCCTGTCCAATGACAAACTGGCGGGACAACTCACGAAATATAAAAAAGACCAAGCCAAGGCCGTTGCGCAAAAAAGCAAAAAACTGAAAACCAGCCATGCCGCAAATTTTAAAGATTGACTCAAACGCTGTTTCTGCCCAGGCGCAAAAAGTTTTGCTCCAAGGTGGAGTGATCGCCTTTCCCACAGACACTTTTTATGGTCTGGGAGTGGACCCTTTCAACCGGAAAGCCGTTGAGCGAGTCTATGAAATTAAGAACCGCGATAAAAACAAACCGCTGCTCCTATTGGTAAGTTCAAGAGAACAACTGGAGACATTGGTAAAAGAAATCACTCCGGCTCATTTAGCTTTGATGCAAAAATTCTGGCCGGGCCCATTAACCCTGCTTTTTGAACCCCGTTCCGTTATCCCCGCGAATGTGTCAGCAGACCGAATCGGAATCCGGCAACCCGGAAACTCCATGACACGAAATTTGATTTCAGCCCTGGGCCAGCCCATCACTGCCCCCAGCGCCAACCTTTCCGGCGAAGAACCGCCCGTCACCGCAGGGCAAGTACAGAAATCTTTAGGAAACCACGTCGACTTGATTCTTGATGGGGGACCCTGCCCGGGTGGGGAACCCTCAACTCTTGTTGATGCAGTGGAAACACCTGTCCGGCTTGTCCGGCTTGGCGCTATTCCATTCAACAAAATAGAAATGACCCTTCGCGGTAATGCGAAGTCCGTTCACCCTAAGGTACTTCGATGATTTTTGGAACCGGCCTCGATATCATAGAAATAAATCGGATTAAAAAATCGCTGGAAAAATATTCCACACGCTTTGAGAACAAAGTATTCACTGACGGGGAAATTGACTACTGCCAATCCCAGGCAGACCCTGGAAAGCATTTCGCAGCCCGATTCGCCGTTAAAGAAGCAGTATCCAAAAGCCTGGGAACGGGCATCACTCGCGATGTCGGATTCAAGGATATTGAAGTCGTCAACCAGGATTCAGGAAAACCCATCGTCAAAATGGGTGGTCGAGGAAAAATACTTTTCGAAAAATTAAACCTCAAGTCCATCCACATCTCCATTTCACATGACCGGCATTACGCTATCGCCCACGCCATTGCCGAGCAATAACCGTCCTTTGAAATCGACCCGACATTTTCTGGAATACGCTTTTTTCAACTTACTGCTATTACTGGTGTGTCCCCTGCCCCAGCAAGCAGTGGTAAAAATAGGAAGAAGCTTAGGCAGTCTGGCTTTTCTCTTTTCTGGAAGGCGTAAACGATCGGCAAAAATTAACCTGGATATTGTTTTCGGAGATTCAAAGTCATCCGACGAGAAAAATAAAATCATCAAAAAGTCATTTCAAAACCTGACTGTTTCGGCTTTGCAATGTCTCTGGGCTACCTCTGATACGGAAAAACGGGTACGAGAACTCATTGAAGGAGAACCAGCCGGGCTGGACCTGTTACGCCAGTGCTTGAAAAAGAATAAAGGAATATTTTTTTTAACCGCCCATTATGGAAACTGGGAAATAATGGGATTGTTTCACGGTTATCTGGGCATCTGTTCACTTTCTTCCATTGTACGAAAACTTGACAACCCTTATTTGGATCGAGTGACAAAAAAATTTCGTACCGCTTCCGGGAACAAGATCATTTATCGTGATGAATCTCCTTTAAAAATCGTGAGAGAACTTAAAAACAATGGTAGTGTCGCTGTGATGATGGATCAAAACACGGCCAAGGGCGGGGTCTTTGTTGACTTTTTTGGTAAAAAAGCGGCAACACCCCGGTCGCTAGCACTATTGAGTTATCGCACCGGAACCCCTATCCTCCCACTATTCTGCCGCCCTACTGATAAGGGAACCTATCGCATTGAGTATGGACCGGAAATCCAGTTTACGAAATCCGACAACAAGAAAAACGATATTCGCAATTGGACTCACCACTGCGAACAGTTCATAGAGAATGTTATACGGGAAAACCCAGCACCCTGGATGTGCGGTCACCAGCGCTGGAAAACCCGACCCCCGGAAGAAAAAGAAACTCCAATTTACTGAGTTGCCTTCAGATCATGAAATGTCCTGCCTGCCAAAATAAATTACATGAAATCGTAGTTGCGGGAATTAAAACCCAAGCCTGCCGGGGGGAATGTGGAGGATTGTGGTTCGACCGTTTCCAATTCAAAAAAATTCAGGCTCTGAAATCCGGTATCGGAAAATCGCTATTAATGATCGAAAGGGCGGAAGGAGTAAAAATTTATCGAGGTGCCGAGCATACCTGCCCCGCCTGTAAAACCACTTTACTCTACCGGCATTTTTTCAGCGTCGATGGGGACACCGAAATCAACCAATGCTCCAAATGTAGTGGATTCTGGATAGACCTTGCCGGACTGGCCAAACTACAGTCTCTTCCAGAAAATCAAAGGAAGCAGGCGGTAGAAAAATATTTCGCGACCATTATCGATAAAAAAATATCAGAAATGCGTTTAATTCATAGAGATATGGAGCAACAGGCGCAGGTTCTGGTACAGATTCTACAATTCCTCTGCCCGGAAGATCAATGGACGGGATAGTCTTTTTTAATGGGTGGAACAGGTTACATTTCTTCGGCAATGATGGATTTTAATTTGTTGCGCAGTCTGAACACGGCTTTGGAATGGATTTGCTAGACTCGGGACTCGGTGATGCCCAACACTTCCCCAATCTCTTTCATGGTAAGTTCTTCATAGTAATAAAGAGAAATCATCAGGCGTTCCTTTTCCGGCAAGGTATCGATCGCCTTGGCAATGGATTTCTTTTAATTCAACAAGTCGAAGGTGAGTTTGCGGGTCTGAATCCCCTTTGCCCGCCAGGCAATCAAGAAGGCTTTGCTATTCGCCGGATTCCTTGGCAATACCCAGGTCTTCCAGACTGAGGATGGGCATACTCTTGGTTTCATTTAAGAGGAGGCAGGCGCATGGCAATCCGGTTGGCAACATACTTGATCATTGGAGCGTACTCCTTGATCACAGCCTCCCGGTTCTCAACCGAAATTTCGATTTGCTGCATTATTCCCTGTTTTTGTGCCATTTAACGATTTCTTTCGTTACGCTGTTTGATCCAATTCGGTTCCCTTATCAGGGGCATTGTCATCCGCAAGCATGTCCTGAATCGAAGCATCTTCATCTTCCCGCAAAAATAAATGCGCAAAACCCCAAATCAGCCCTCCAAAAATCACTGCCCCAAATCCTCCTCGAATGGCCCCGGTTATCACCCGGCTTCCCATTAAAACACTGCCAACCGCCAGAAAGCCGAATGCCAGTAATCCAAATGCGATGGCCATCTTTTAAATATTAATTGGGTTCATTGTACTTGGAACGCACTTCGCCAAAAATAAGGTTGATCCGCCTCGCGTGACAGGGGACTGGGTTTCTCTTTAGAAATTTTTTCTGCCAATTCGTTGAGACACCCACTGAATTTAGAAAAAGGGTACAACTCTAAAAAAGCTTTTTGTTGCCGCACCGCCTTGGGTACATTCGGATCATGCAGGATATAGCCCAGGTATTCGACGGAAATATTTTTAAGAAACCGATCCGTAACCGCCGTTAAATTACGATAAACCCCCTGCGCTTCTCGCTCCGAGCTGACTGAATTGATCACCACTCTGAAATGCTTTTGAGCGTGTTTATTATGAAGAATTTTCATCAACGCATAAACACCGGTTAAGGAAGTAGGTTCTGTGGTGGCAATGAGAATCGTTTCATGGGCCGCACTACAGAAATAAGTGACATTGGTGGATATGCCGGCACCCGTATCAAAAATCAGGAAATCGTACCCCTGACTGACACGGTCCAACTCATCCATGAGAAGCATTTTCTTTTCGGACGGTAACTGCGTTAATTCCTGGAGGCCATCTCCAGTGGGAAGGACATGAATATCGGCAGGGCCGTGAAGAATGATGTCCTCCACATTGGACTCTCCAGACAAAACATGCCCGATGTGCTTTTTTGGAGCCAGCCCTAAAAGGATATCAATATTGTTCAATCCCAAATCGGCATCCACAACGAGCACCCTTTTCCCCCTCTTGGACAAGGCATAAGCCAGATTGGCGGCAAAGTTGGTTTTGCCAACGCCGCCTTTTCCACTACTGACCGCCAAGACCCTGAGGTTCGATGCACCCATTTTTTCGTATGCCATTCTTTTTAAAGTAGTTGCCTGACCACTCATAGTATGCCTCAATCCTTTAATTTATCTTGAAATCAGTTAAAAATCAAACTTATTACCCGTTCTGGCCTAGCCACTTCCAAGTCTTCGGGAACCCTCTGACCAGATGTAAAATAAGATATAGGCAATCTGTTTCGTACACTAAAGTTGAATAAGGAGCCAAAACTCAACCCTTCATCCAACTTGGTAAATAGAACTCGGTCCACCCCAATAGGGGAAAACTGGCGGTACGTTGCCGTGAATAATTTTTCCTGGGAGGTCACACTGAGAACCAAATGGATTTCCACCCCTCCCACCGCGTCAAAAATTTCCTTCAACTGCCGTGAGTAGTCTTTATCCTGATGCGATCGACCAGTGGTATCAATGGGGTTGGTTTCCTTGAATTTGTCCAAGAGTGCCTGAACCTCTTGCCGACCCATAAGCTCATGCGCATGCCGCTTGATCGTCTCTTTAATATGAGTGGCGATAACCGTTGCCGGGTCTACCACCGTATAACCGGCCACCTGCGCTTCCTGTTTCTTGTTGCCCGGTATCCAGACCGCAGGCAGTCCAAAAGTAGGCTCAGTGGTTTTTATGCCTTCAATTTCCCGATCCGTCGTTCCCGGATTCATAGCCAGTATCCTTCCCATCATGATGGAACCACGCGCTACATCCACGCCTTTTATAAGAACCGCGTACTCATTTCGATTTCAATTGCAGGTTATCCCTGATATGCAAAGGCGGAACGATGAAACCCATCTCCAGAGCAAACTGCCTGCGAATGGATTTGATCCGCTCTAAAAGCTCGCCATTCCGATCCGCATCAACAAGAGGAATCAGTTCGTAACCCACTTCCAATTCCATGATATCAAGGGGAAGAATGGACTCCACTTTTTCAGGAAGCGGGACCTTGGCCTCGTCTTCTTTTTTACGTAGTTGCAGTTGGACCACTTTTTCATCATCTTGGATTTTGTAAAACCCAATGGCTCCAGCCCCAAAAGATAATAAAAGAAACGGAAGATGCGGGAGACCCGGAATCAGTCCAAAGAAAAACAGAATGCCTGACGCGATGATAAACGCATAAGGCTGATCCAGTAACTGTTTGATCAATTCGCCGGGCAGGTTCTTATCCGATACAGACCGGGTCACAACCAGGCCTGCAGCGGTGAAAACCACCAGTGCCGGTAATTGGGAGACCAGTCCATCTCCGATGGTCAGCAGTGTATAAACCTGGGCCGCTTCGCCAGCTGCCATATCCTGCTGGAAAACGCCAATGGCAAAACCGCCAATAATGTTGACCAGAGTTATGAGAATACCCGCGATCGCATCACCGCGCACAAAGCGAATGGCACCATCCATGCTTCCATAAAAATCCGCTTCACGTTCCAGATTTCTTCTTCGTGTACGTGCTTCCTGCTCAGTAATGAGCCCGGCATTCAAGTCTGCGTCGATACTCATCTGCTTACCGGGAATGGCATCCAAAGTGAAACGAGCGGCAACTTCCGAGGTACGTACAGAACCCTTGGTAATAACAATAAAGTTGATCATCACCAGAATGATGAAGATGACGGTTCCCACCACATAATTACCGCCGACGACAAAAGATCCGAAAGATTCAATCACCTGCCCTGCCGCGGCACTTCCCTGATCTCCATTTAAAAGAATGATGCGGGTCGAAGCAATATTTAAGGAAAGCCTCAGCAAAGTGATGATAAGTAATAGAGAAGGAAATACGGAAAACTCCAGCGGCGAAAGCATAAAAACCGCCACCATGAGCACAATCAGGGAAAAAGTAATGCTGAAAGAAAGCAGAAGATCCAACAACATGGTGGGGATTGGCATCACCATGACTCCCAGAATGGTGACGATTCCCAACCCAACCATCAGTTCCTGCGGCTTTTGTGAAACAAGTTTTAAAACACTCGCTTGCGCCATGATCTCTTCTTTCAACCTTTCAAAAATTTGACACCGTCCAAACCAACGGCAAAAACCAGATACTCTTTCAAATAATGGCCTTGAAGCGTTCCAGCCTGATTACCCGAAGGCAGGATTTTCCCCACCCTCCTTTAGAAATAATGTAGGGCAAGGTTCATACCTAAGAGAAATGTTTGAGTTTATAAACATAAGCCAGGATTTCTGCCACCGCTTTATAGAGGCTGGCCGGGATCATCTGCCCCACCTCCACCGTTTTGTTCAAGGTGCGCGCCAAGGGTTTGTCTTCCACCAGAGGCACGCCGTTTTCCTCGGCAGTTTCCCTGATTCTCAGGGCAATGGGTCCAACACCCTTGGCAACCACCAAAGGAGCCGCAAAAGTTTCGGTATCGTACTTGATCGCTATGGAAATATGAGTCGGGTTGGTCACCACCACATCCGCGTCCGGAACTGCTGACATCATACGTTTTCGCTCCATCTCCATTTGTACCGTTCGAATACGTTGCTTGATTTGTGGATTACCATCCGTCTCCTTTCTTCTTTAACTTCCTGCTTGGTCATGCGCAATCTCTCGCGGTAGGTAAACTTTTGGAACGCAAAATATCGAGCAAGGAAAGGAAGATCATAACCAACAAAACGTTGAAGATGATTTCCAACGCAACAAATCCCATAAATGAAAGTATTTTCCCCACTCCGAGTCCCATCAAAGGGGGAATCTCCGTCCAGTGCGACTTTATGACGAAGTAGGAAAGCACCGAGATGGTCCCGATTTTGAAAATGGATTTGAACAACTCCATCAAGGTATTTTTTGAAAAAATCCGGCCAAAACCAGTAAGGGGATTCAGTTTATTAAATTTAGGAATCAAAGGATGGGACGAAAAACGCAAACCGCCGATCTGGATCAGATTGGATGAAAGTCCTGCCAGCATAATAAGTATCAGGAAAGGACCCACGATCTTCACATATGCTTCCATAGCATTTGCGGTAACTTTGTAAAACTCTTCGGGAGTCAGTTGCAAGGTCCAGGACTCGGCAATCATGTTAGTCCAGGAACCCATCATGGTGCGGGTGCTCTGTTCCCCCATAATCATAAAACCAAGAAGAGCCGCAAGAAGGATGAATGAAGAATCGATCTCCCGACTGTGAGAAAAATTACCCTTTTTCTCAGAGTCGCTAATCTTTTTGGACGACGGCTCTTCAGTTTTTTGGTCTTTATTGTCTTCGGCCATCGCGCCCCCTCAGGTTTATATGCTTCGTAATAAGCCCATGAACTTGACAGGCAGGTCTTGCATTTGATGCTGGACCAGAATACTGAAAAAAGATACTCACAGGCCGACCATTAAAAGTCCTACGCCGATTTGCAGAGGAAAACCCACAATGAACACATTCATTTGAGGGACTGTTCTAGCAACCAGACCCAGGCCGACACTGAGAAAGAAAAGAATCGCTATGATGGGAGCCGTAATTTTTACCGCGGTGGTGAAGGTTCCCGAAAAAAGGTGAAGCATGTACTCCGGGGTGATACTGGCGAAGTTGACTTCGGCGGGGTTGATGATAAAAAAACTTTCAACAATCGCCTGGATGATGAAATGATGCGAGTCGGTAGCAAGGAAAATAAGCACCGCCAGGATATTATGAAACTGGGCGGTGACCGATACCTGCGTGTCGGTTTGCGGGTCAATAACATTCACCACGCCGAAACCCATCTGAAAATCCACAACCGTCCCGGCAACCTGAACCGCCGCAAAAATAAGGCGTGCGATAAAGGCAATGCCCAGGCCAATGGTCACATCCGCCATGAGAAAAACCGCCAGTTCAGGAAGCCCACGTGGCTCCGGCAATGGCAGGCCTTTCACCAACGGAAAAACCACGATGGCAATAAAAAATATGAACCCGATTTTCAAGGTCTGAGGAACCTGCCGACTCCCTAATACCGGCACGAAAAGGATCAGAGCCCCAACCCTGAAAAACACAAACAGGAATCTTTCAAACTCAGCATAATTGAGATTGAAAATATCCATTACTGAATGTATTCAGGAAAGTTAATGAGAATTCTGGAGGTGAAGGTGATCATCAACTGCATCAACCAGGGAAAAAACAATAGGACCGACAAAAACACAGCCAGAATTTTAGGGATGAAGGTTAGAGTCAATTCCTGAATTGAGGTGACCGCCTGGAAAATAGAAACTGCAAGACCGGTTATCAATCCGAATCCCAGCATAGGCGCGGATAAAAGCAGAGTGGTTTTAATACTCTCCATCGCAAAATCAATAATAAATGCCTGAGTCATGAGATTTAGCTCCCAAAACTTCTGATCAGTGAACCCACGATGAGATACCAACCATCCACCATAACGAACAACATCAACTTAAATGGAAGAGAAATTAAAACCGGAGGAAGCATCATCATACCCATGGATAAAAGTATGCTGGCCACGACCATGTCCAGAATCAAAAAAGGAATATAGATCAAAAATCCGATCTGGAACGCTGTTTTCAATTCACTGATGATGAATGCTGGAATCAAGGATTGAATCTCTACCTCGCCATCGCTGAGGCGCTGCCCATCGCCCAAATTCACAAACAGCGAAAGATCTTTCTCCCGGGTTTGCTTCAACATGAAACTTTTCAGAGGAGCTTCCGCCAATTTCAAGGCATCCACCTGAGATATTTCTTCATTCAAATAAGGTTGCCGGGCATTTTGGTTGATTTCTCCCCAGGTCGGCCCCATGACAAAAAGTGTCAGGAACAGGCCCAGTCCAATCAGAATCTGTGTTGGCGGGGTTTGCTGGGTTCCCATCGCCTGCCGTAGAAAAGACAAAACGATAATGATCCGTGCAAAGGGACGTGGTCATGATCAGTATTGATGGGGCCAGTGTCAGGACCGTGAGCAGGAACAGAATCTGCAGAGTGCTGGAAACATCTCCAGGATCGTCTATATCGTCCATTCCCAATTGCAGGGAAGGAAACGGGATGGCTTCGGCAGGGGTAGACCCGCCAACGAAAAGGCCAATGACAATTAAAAACAGACTGATTTTTTTTATATTCATGCGCTTGCGTTTTTAAACCTCCCCATTTGCTGTCTGATCTGTGCCGTCACATCAGCTACCGATTTTTCCTTAGTGATTTTTTCAGATCCGGAAAACTGTTTCATATAGTTTGAAAACTGACCTGCCATCTTCCCTACAGACGTTCCGGCTTCTTCCGGTTGGCGGTTTGCCTGATTCCAACTCAGCCCACTGCCTCCTTTTCTACCTGCAGATTTAATTTCTTCAATTTTTTCGGGGTCAGTAATATTTGTCAGTAACGCGATATGGTCCTGAGACATTCCAAGCACCAGCACCTCACCCGCGACTTCAACAAGGACAATGTTCTTTTTGGGTCCCAAAAATCCGCTTCCCAGAACATTCACCAGTTTTTCACCGCCTCCGAACATTGTGTTTTTCAACACAAACTTCTTGAAACCAAAAAACAGAAGAAACATGATTCCCAGAACCAAAGAAAGCATGGAAAACATTTTCATCCCTGAAGGAACCAACTCGATGGGTTTTCCTGTTGGCCGGGAATCCGAAAACTTAACGCTTCTCTGGGCTGAGGAACCACCCTTTTTAGATTTTTGCGCATCCACATTTTTTTCTGTTTTGTAACCCGGTAAGGCAGCTTTTCTAATCTGATCAACAATTGGCGCCACCCCCATTCCCGCCCGGGTCACTTTAATATCAGGAACCTGTTCCACTTTTTCTGTTTCCTGGGCCTGAACAGGTGCTGTTTCCTTTCTCAATTTTGTCGCATCCAGGGCGTTCTGTTTAACTTTGGCTCGAATCTTTTCTGAAGCCCGAGCCAGGAATTTCGCTAACTCGTCTTCATTCATCAGTTCATCACCAGCGGTTTTCCGGTTTCTAACTATGCTGACGGAGGGTGGCTGAAAAGCAGGCCCTGAACGGACAAAACGGACTATCACAAATCGTCCCTGCCGGGCAAGTTGGAACCGGTCCCGGATGTCGGAACCATCTTTTTTAAGGAATCGAACCCGCAAGGTTTGAGAATCGTATTGAGAGGCAAACACCTTTGTCAGAGCAAAACTGTCGGCAGGATAATATTTTTTAGCGGGCTTTATAAAAGCCATAGGGAAATCAACCTGGATCGACTTATCAAAAAATTCCGGCTCCGTAAAATCGCCAACAGGCTTCTCAAACTCAAGCCGTACAATGAATCCATCATTTACCATGCTGGTTTTTACATTTTTCAAGAGGTTGAGGGAATCCCATTTTCCGGATGCCCCAGCCAGAGTGGTGAGAAAAAGCAGAAAAATCCCAACCAGAAATTGAATTCTTAAAGCATTTTTCATTTTCAGTACCCTTGCTTGTTTTAAGTTCAGTCAAAAAACCGACGGTTTTATGTCTTAAACCTTAATTTGCAAAGGTTGTACCTAAATGAAATAAATTCTCAGGAATCACATTTTTTTAGAAACTTTTTCTCAGAAATTTTTTTGTGCAACAGGCAGGGGGTTTGAATAAAGTAGTGCTAACAGGACAGGGGAAATCATAGGAGGAACAAAAACCAGCCGCAAGACTTTTAATGCGGCCGGTTTTATGTCAGAGACTGCACGCGTTCCATGGGTGAAACGATATCGGTCAGCCTTACACCAAACTTTTCGTTGACCACCACTACTTCACTGCGGGCCACCAGCTTCTGGTTGACCAGAACTCCCAAAGGGTCACCCACCAGCTTAACCAGTTCTACTACCGAACCCTGCCCCAATTGCAGGAGATCGTTGATCAGCATTTTGCTTCGACCCAACTCCACGGTCACGGTCAGGGGAATGTCGAGGATAAGATCCAGGCTTTTGGTTTCGCCAGTAGGGGCCGCTGCGGCCTCTCCTTCCTCTTCGATATCCTCATCATCTCCTGCTGCGTCGATATCTTCGATATCTTCCAGAGCTTCAAAATCCTCTTTTGCAGTTTCATCTTCCATAATCTTATCCTTCCCTTTCGATCACTTCAGTTATTTGTACGGCTTTGTTTCCCCGTGAAACGCCGGGGAAACCTTTAAATTTTGGATTCCCCTCTACTTTTAAAGTTAACGGATCGGTAACATCATTGCCCAACATAAGCGTATCGCCCGCCTTGAAGTTCATAAGCTTCTGAGGGGTGATCGTCGTTGTCCCTAACTCCGTGATCAGTTCGATCTCGGTGGTTAAAAGCTCTGTCCTGAGTCTGCGAACCCAAACCTGATCCACTTCCAACTCTTCACTCTGAAACTGGGCTTTAAGTTTGGGAATGATCGGCTCAATGGCCGCATAGGGAAGACAAATTGTCAACATCCCAGAAATGTTTTCCATTTCAATTTCGAACAGGATGACCAATACAATATCGGTCGGAGGCACAATCGCCGCAAACTGAGGGTTGACTTCCGAACGGACAAAATTTGTGGTTACCGTATGGACAGGCCGCCAGGCCTTTTCAAGATCTTCCAATGCGCTTAAGACAACGCTCTTAGTCATTCTGATTTCGATAGCGCTGAAATCCCGGCCAGTTATCTTGGCCTCCTTGACCCCGGACCCGCCAAAAAAAGTATCGACCACGGCGAAAACCAGTTTGCTTTCGACAACGATCAAACCATGGCCACGCAAAGGTTCCATGCGAAAAATATGCAAACTGGAAGGGACCGGAAGGGATCGGAGAAAATCGCCGAACTTGATCGTATCCGTAGAAACAGTACTAACATCGACAGATTTACGCATCAAGGTGGAAAACGTATTCCGGAACAACCGGGAAAACATCTGGTTAATGATGTCCAGAGTTGGCAGCCGGCCACGAATGATTTTTTCCTGGCTGGTGAGGTCGTAAGGGACTATACCGGAAACTTCTTCCGGCGCTTCATCCGTTTCTGTCTCGATGTCACCGTCTCCGACACCTCTTTAAGGCATCAACTTCGCCCTGTGATAGAACTTCACTCATAATTCACCCACGCCTTTTAAATAACTCTTATATTTTATCACTGAATTATAAATTCTGTAAAATATGCATCCTTAACATGCCCCACCAGAAACCGATTCACACGGGTGGTGATTTCATCCTTGAGCTTGAACTTGCCCTGCACGGAGTAAACATCCTCAAATGCCTTACTGCTCAGCAAGACCAAAATAGAGTCTGTGATTTTCTGAATGTTTTCCTTGAGCTACACATGAACTTCCGGAGTGCTCAATTCCAGGGAAAGCGTAACTTTGAGAAAACGCTTTCCTTCACTGCCGGCCAAATTGACCACAAAAGGGTCCATCGGAAACATGACACCCAGGTTGAGATCTTCCTCCACCGGTGCCTCCTCTTTAGCTTTCTCCCCTTCAGCAGGCACTTCCTCGGCTGGCTTTTCCTGGAAAAAATTCAGGTAGGCGTAATAACCGCCGCCGCCTAATACCGCCAGACCAACTATAATACCGATGATCATACCGATGGGTTTTTTGCCACCGGTCGCTTCCGCCGCTTCCAGTTCTTCTAGTATATCCTCGTCTTCTGCCATAAGTCGCTCTCCTGCCCCTTTATGGTCGACAATAAGAAATAATTAAACATTAAAATTCAGGGACTTATTTACTTTCTTCCTGGTTTTTGAGCAATTTGTATGCCAAATTGAATCACCTCATCCTAAAAACAACAAAGCCACCATTTTTAAAGAACTTACAAGCCAGCTTTGCAAACCATTCTGCAAAAACTCCAAGAAAGATTCTTCCTATCCGGTCATATTTTGACGTGTTACCAAGAGGAATCGATCGCAAGCTTCAAAACCGACCCTAAAAAATTTGATACATTTTATAGCAATTGTTGGAAGCCAGTGCTTGCTAAGCAAGCAATTCGCTTCTATCAACCCACCCTTTTATTTTACTTCACTGGCTCTAAAAAATATATATAAACAATTGCATTTAAAGTGATTAGCTAGCTTTCTCCACCTTCATGAAGGCTGTTTTCCCGATTGGTACAAAAATTGAAAACCCTCTCTATAGAAAGCAATTAACTACCACCCCTATTTTACTTTATTTAGGAGATCGGGTTTTATGAAAATCAGAATTCTAGCGAACAAAGTCTTCCTGACTTTTTTATTCATGCTCTTTCCTGTGATCGTGGCAGCTGAGGAGACCCCTCAAATCAGCTACCCGGACACCGCCTGGATACTGATTTCTTCGGCGTTAGTGATGCTCATGCTCCCTGGCCTGGCACTATTTTATGGTGGCATGGTGCGGCGCAAGAATGTTCTCAGCACATTGATGCACAGTTTTATACCACTCGGAGTCATCACGATCCAATGGGTGCTGTTTGGCTATTCTTTAGCTTTTGGTAACGATATCGGACATTTTGTCGGAGACCTGAGCAAAGCTCTCTTTATAGGCATTGATTATAAGGACCTTTCCGGCACCATCCCGGAATATTTATTCAGTATGTTTCAGCTGATGTTCGCCATCATCACCGCCGCACTCATCAGCGGAGGAATGGCCGAGCGGGTGGACTTTAAGGCTTATGTCGCCTTCATTTTCATTTGGTCCACCATAGTTTATGATCCTATTTGCCATTGGGTCTGGGGTGGCGGGTGGTTGGGCGACCTCGGAGCTCTGGATTTTGCGGGTGGCACAGTGGTTCATATCGCTTCAGGCACCGCCGCGCTGGCCGCTGCCCTAGTTCTTAAAAAGCGCCGAGGCTTCCCGGGAAAACTCATGATCCCTCACAGCCTGCCTCTCACTCTTCTGGGGGCAGGACTTTTATGGTTCGGATGGTTCGGTTTTAATGCCGGCAGCGCGCTGGCGGCAGACGAAATAGCCGTACTGGCATTCACTAACACCCAAATTGCAACGGGAGCCGGACTCCTCGGTTGGCTTCTCGCCGAGTTCATCAAAGGGGGAAAAGCCAGCGCTCTCGGAGCAGCTTCCGGAATCGTAGCCGGACTAGTCGCCATCACTCCCGCCGCAGGATTTGTCGAACCTCTTTGGGCAATGGTGATCGGTTTTCTCGCCGGACTGATCTGCTTCTGCGCCGTTGTGGTGAAGCTCAAAGTCGGGTACGATGATTCGCTCGATGTTTTTGGAATCCATGCCGTGGGGGGTGCCTGGGGCGCTCTCGCTACAGGACTATTCGTCACCGTAGGTGGAACAGGTCTGCTGGCTGGCAACTTCCATCAAGTCTGGGTCCAGTTGGTGGGCATTTTTGCCGCCGGATTGTACTCGTTCGTCGTCACCTATGTTCTGGTTATAATTATTGATAAAACGATCGGCTTCAGGGTTAACGATGAAGATGAGGAAATGGGTTTGGATACCACCCAGCATGGAGAAACCGGATACAATCTGGTATAATTCATAGTTTGAATAAGGCCTTTGTTTTCAAATTATTACATCAAGGTAGACGTGACAACCCTTTATATGGTTGACTTTTAATGACTTATAAACTATTGTTTTCAGACCCATTACAGCTTAATTTACCCATTAAACTTGTACTGAAAAGTTTGAAATATTTTTGTCATACTTTAATATTTAGAAAGGATTTTTAATATGAGCAAGTTGAACTCTTTCATTTCTAAAACCGCTTTGGCAATGCTTCTTGTTGCTAGCTTAATCGTTGTGGATCACAATCGAGTCGCCCAGGCCGCAGAAGAGCCCGAGCTCATAAATATTCCTGGCAGCTTTTCAGGTTCCCTCGGATTCTTCACAGACTACAGATTTCGTGGAATCAGCCAAACGGTTAATGAAGCGGCCGTCCAAGGCAGTTTCGACTGGGGCCATAATTCTGGTGCTTACATCGGTCTCTGGGGTTCCAATGTAGAGTTTGGTGCCAATGGCGCGGGCAATACCGAGTTTGATATCTACGCAGGTGTCGCGCGGGAATATTGGGGCATCACCTTCGATATCGGTGGAATTTATTACACCTACCCAGGAGCTCTGGAATCGAATGCGCTAGACTACTTTGAATATATGTTTGGTATGTCCACCGAGTTTCCCTTGATCGCCATGGGCGCTACCATTTACTACTCACCTGAAAACACAGCGGACAGTGGAAACGCAACCTATCTGAGTTATGATGCGACCATTCCCCTGGTCAGTCGCCTTGCCCTGACAGGCCATGTCGGTCGCCAGTGGATCACCGATGAAAGCGCGTTCGGCAAGCCAGATTATGTAGACTGGAGCATCGGTGCGACTTATGCCACGCACGGCTTCGATCTTAGTCTGGTTTATATAGATACTGACCTGACAGTCGCTGAATGTGGCGGTGAAGCATGTGACGGCGAAGTTGTCTTTGGAATTTCTCGAAGTTTTTAATTTTTTTGAAGCTATCAAGCCCGGTTGCTGGACGAAAAGTCCGCACCGGGCTTTTTCTTTATTCAGCTCTGACCTTAGAAGGGAAAATTAAAAGTTTCTATCTCCCCACTTACCTTATAAAATATTGAGTGTGCCACTGAGAAATAATGTTTGCATGAGCCTCCTCTTGACTTAAAAGAGGTGGCGAACGGCAAGCTATAGAGGTTCCAATTATTAGAGACCCCTTTGGAACTATTTTGAATTTAAAAACCCGTGTTGACACAAGCCCAGAACCAGATCATTTACCTGATGTTTTTAAACGGAATCCTTTTTCTGGGCTTGAACTTCATTGCCTATTCCATCGTTTTTCCGGGACCGAAAGGTTCCAAGCGAATCGGTTACTTATTCATCACCTGTGGCCTGCTGGCCTACCTGGTGCAACTGATGTATCAGGGACTGCTGGCCTTGAACTACCCGGCAGATAAAATAACCGGCCTCTTGTTGAGCGGATTCGTCGTTCCGGTCTTTTTCATTTCGCTGGCCTATTACCGGGTTAAACGTAACCGGATGGAAAAAGCCACTCGGCGTGGGACCAGTGAGCACTAGCTTATGGAGCGGAGATGGCCATTGAGCACAAGATAAATATATGGCAATGTACCAGCGGAGGTTCTCCGCCCACCCCCGGCAGAAACGAGCAAGGAAACTCATGAAGCCGATTGACTTGAGAAGCGACACATTGACCCAGCCCACCCCAGCCATGCGCGAGGCGATGGCCAATGCCGAAGTCGGAGATGATGTTTTTGAGGAAGATCCGACCCTTAAAAAACTGGAGACCCTGGCTGCGAAAAAAATCGGCAAGGAGTCAGCTCTCTTTGTACCCAGTGGCACCATGGGAAACCTCATCAGCGTGCTCAGCCACTGCCAGCGCGGGGATGAAGTGTTGCTGGGCGACCGAAGCCATATTTTCGTGCACGAAGTCGGGGGCATGGCCGCCTTGGGCGGAGTTCACCCAAGAATCCTCCGCAATAATGAGGATGGCACCCTGCCCTTGCCATTAATAGAACAATCTATACGACAGACAGATATCCATTACCCCCTTACCCGGCTGATCTGCCTTGAGAACACCCATAATTTCTGTCATGGAACACCGCTGAGCCCAGAATACATGGACAGTGTGGCGGTTCTGGCGGCAAAATACGGGCTTAAAATTCACCTTGATGGCGCAAGGCTATTTAACGCCGCTGTAGCCCTGGATGTTGAGGTGGAGACTCTAACCCGACAGGCCGACTCGGTCATGTTCTGCCTGTCCAAAGGGCTCTCAGCCCCGGTCGGGTCTCTGGTCTCCGGCAACCGGGATTTTATCCAACGCGCCCGGAAAATGAGGAAAATGGTGGGGGGTGGAATGAGGCAGGCCGGGCATCTGGCCGCTGCCGGACTGGTCGCTCTGGAAAACCTGGTGGAACGCTTAAAAGACGATCATCAGAACGCCAGACTTCTGGCAGAACAGCTTACCGTAATCAAGGGCATCGAACTGGATCAAACCCAAGTGAAAACAAATATTATTTTTTTCAAACTGAACCACCCCGAAATCGATGGAGATACATTTTTAAGCCGGCTGGAAGCAAAATCCATCAAAATCCTCATGACCGATCCGGGAGTTTTCCGCGCGGTCCTGCATCGCGAAGTTTCCAGAGAGCAGGTCGAAACCGTAGCACAAACAATTAAAACCATTCTGGCCCAATAGCCGCCAGCGTGACGCTGGACCCAACTAGCAATAACCGTCAAACTGAGACAACTTTTTGCCAGCCAGATAAGGCTATTGCCCATTGGCAGCATGTTGTGCTTCCTCATTAGCTTTCATGCCTCGAAGGGGTACGCCGAGTGGGCAGTTGACAGAAAATACAATTGGCCCTAGAATAGGGCAACCTTAAACGTTATAGGAAAACTATGAGCACCTTAGAAATGAAAGACACCCTGGAGCTGATTCGCCAGGCGCAGGATGTTGTAAAAAGCCGCTACCTGTTATGCATTCTGGTAACACAAAGAATCCATCAACTGGAAGATGGTGCCCAGCCCACTATCGATGCGGACCCCGAAGAATACGCTTCCCCAAAAACTTATTTTGAACTGGCACTCAGGGAAATTATTGAAGGAAATATGGATCTGGAACAAGTTACTGAAGAAGAATAATTCCCCCTACTTTTATCCCAGAAAATCAAACTCAATAAAACCGGCTTTCGTGTTGTAATGCGAAGTCTGAGTTTGCTACGCCTTATTGCACACAGGGCGGCACGAGCAGGAACACTCACCCCTTCCAATTAAAACTCAAAGCATAAAAAAAAGCCCGCCGATAAATCGGCGGGCTTTCTTATAGAGCTAATGATGACTATTTAGGAATCTCATCACGCTTGACCTTCCCTTCGTCATACATTTTACGTGTACGTTTGGTCATCCATACCATCCAACCCTGGAAGCAGACAAAAATGGCTGCCATGATCGGAGGCATGTAGTACAGAGAATCAGGCAATGCCGGTTTCAGAATGGTGTAGTACCAGGTAGAGATGGCCATATTCTCATCCTTCTCTTTATCCCGTCCTGCCCATTGCATGAAAGCCACAGGAATGAAAGTTTCAGTAGGAATCTGAACATCAAATTCTCCATCTGTTTTTAAGTCCCTTCTGAACATAATCTTGACACGACCCTGATGGTAAATGGAGTCCACAACCTGGACTTTAGCTTCAGATTCTTTGGCTTGTAGAGCATCAAATCCAAAACCTACCATTTCTTCTACACTCACGTCCAACTGATAACCCTCAGGCTTCGGGGCATTGGTCGCGCTGTAGTCTTTAGCCAGAAAGTTGGCCTTCCAGATATCTACCGGTTTCTTGGAGTCACCCATGATGAAATAGGGTTTTTCCGCACCGAACAGATCCTGAAGTTTTGCCGGCCATTGAATGGCTACTGAATCCGGGTACTCCGGGTCTTGCGACAAAAACCGCAGGTGGTATTCAACCAGATAGTAAACCGCCTGCTCTTCAGCACTCCAACGGGTGGTCACCCAGAGATTGTCGGTTTTAGGATCGAAGTTTCGTTTACCCCGAGTGATCTGGCCCGCCATGGCGATATGATGCCTCTTCGGGTTGTCTTTGATCTCTTCAGGAAAAGCAACAATCCGATCGTCCGTATCCGGAGACTGCCAACTTGGGTCATCAATCTTTGGAGAAACGGGACCTTCCGAATAAATAGACTGAATGAGAAAGTCTGGAATCGGCTTATTGGTCAACCGATCGATTTTCTTTCTCGGGCAGAGTGAGTTAACAAACGCCGCAATCTTCCAGCGATCCTCAACCGTGATCTGTTCCACGAAGCTCGGCATCGGAGTACCGTTCAATCCGGTAGAAATCGTGCGGACAATATGGAAGGGATCGAAAGGTTCCCGGCGAGCTCCACGGAAGTTCCAGCATTGCTGCCAGTCTGCCGCAACGATCGGGAAACCCCAGTCGTCTTTCATCGTCGGGTTACCATCACCCCGGCCTTCGCCGCCGTGACACTCAAAACATTTATTCTTCAGGAAAATTTCTTTACCTGTGTCGATATCAGCCTGGGGTATGCCCAAGTGATAGGGACCTGTTGTTCCCCACGGGTTTTTGCCAAAATCCTGAATGGTGACTTCTTCGTCTTCGACGTCGTCAAAATCCCGATCCTGCACCAGGGTTTTAACAAACTGAACAACGGAAATGATCTCATTTTCCGACAAAAACTCACCCCAGGCCGGCATTGCCGAACCCTGGAGTCCATTTTTAACGGTTGTGATCAAATCTACTTCCATAGGGAGTTCACCAGAATCCGTAACGCGGATTTTGAAAGTCCCCTGGATGAAGTTTCTGGGCCGGGTGAACAGGCGGTCTGCAGAAGGGCCATCTCCGCCCCCTTCAATCCCGTGGCACCAGACGCATCTTTTAAAATAGACCTTTTTCCCCGTTTCCAGCATGTCCTTCTTGACCGCATCCGGTACCGTTTGGGCAAGCGCCACTCCCGGTACCGCGATCAACGCCACAGCCAGAAAGGAAAAGATCAGGCGTTTATAGTTATTGTTCTTAGTCATTGTCATTCCCATATGTTTAGGTTTTAGTAACCGAAAGTTCCTATTAGGTTATTCTCCACCCCCACTGCCAGCGGTGGAACCTTCTGTGCCGAAAGTTCTTGGATGCCACCCTGTGTACCAGTACTCAAACAGGATAACCTTCCAGATTTCTTCCGTGTTCAAATGCTCCTCCCAGGGAGGCATTGCTGAAGACCACGGGGTCGACTCATTCGGCAGACCGGGGCCGCCTTTTGCTACTCGCCAGAACAGGAATGATTCCTGCAGCATGGCGATAGTACCCGGATCGATAAAGTTAGCCGGGGTCGGGTTAAACACATGCGAGAACATGCCCAGTCCGTTCAACTGGTCACCATGACAATAATGGCAGTTCTGGAAGAAGATCGTGCCGCCTTCCGTCACATACTTCATGTACTCCTCCTTCTCCGCATCCAGGAACGGGAAACTGTCCTTATAGTTGTCCTGTTCATCAATGCGGAAAGGATTGTTGGTAGACTCCAGAGGATAGGTCTTGCCATGCACTTTCGTGGTGGCAGGAGGTGCGGGGTGAACCGTCCGCAATTCCACTGGCTCCTCATACGACGGGTAAATCGAATTATAGGTTGCAAATCCTACGAGAATCGGCATACCAATCAACATGACCCACTGGGCAAACTTGTATTCCCCAACAATCGTTTTAACGATTGGCCTCCTGAAATCCCGGAACGTTTCCGGGTCCTGACTGACGTACAGGAAAGTACCGATCGACCACATCACCATATAGGTGATGAACAAGGTCCACGGAATTGGCGGATACAAAACCCATTTATAAAAGTAAAAACCCAGACCCCACACAAACAAGGCCATCATGGCAATCGGCGGCTTGAGTCTGAGGGTAAAGTGTGTAACGAGCAAATAGGCTACGAACAATAAAAAGTAGACGTACCTATTTAAAATCCAGCCGACCTCCTTAGGTGTGAAGATAGGAAATATGGCGTTATGAAACACCGCCAGGCCGACAACAAAAACTAAAAAACTGACTAATGCTTTGTTCATTGCTGTCTCCTATTAACTGCCAGCCGGAGCTTCGGTCTGACTAATAAAATCCACAAGCTTGTCGAGAGCCCTAACTGAAAGCATCTCTGAAAAGGTTGTAGGCATTAAACCATCCGGGAATGACTCTCCCTCTGCTTCGTTGAAGACCACATAGGCGCCAGGGTCCAAAATAGACTCCCTGACATATTCCCTGGTATTGGTCGCTTTACCCTTGTAGTTGGGATCCTTGATGCGCTGCGGAGCGTTGATCTTCTCATGAAGCTTCGGCCCCAACTCACCCACCGCACCCTCAATACCAGGGATGGTGTGACAAAGCGGACAACCTAATGTATTGATCATGGTCTGCATATCTTCATTGCCGGTGACGAATACCGGAGCATCCTCATCACTAGACGTATCTTCAACCACTGCTCCACCGGTGTTACCCGCATCATCCTGAGGTAATGGAACAGTCACCGTTGCAAACTCGCCCGGCGTGTCTTTGGATTGCAGGTAAGCGATGACCGCGTTCACTTCAGTCCGACTCAGACTGATCGGCGGCTTGATGATAACCGGCATCGGGCTTCTTGTATCGCCATCATTACCGAAGTCTTTCACCACGTAACAGGTCGGACACATGACAGATTCACGGATATAATCTTCGCCGGTAAATTCGTCAGGACCATGCTGTCTTCTGTACTCTTCCGGCACTTCGTCCCACTTGCCCTTCACAATACCCGAAGAAGGCTCTACTTCGCCAACGGCTATAGGACTGGTCGCATACCGGTTCTCCTTCACCCGGTCATGACTTCTTTTCTCAACCCCAAACAGGTTCGGACATCGACCCATATGGTCACCCGGATCAAAGGTGTGACACAGAGGACACTGGCCTTTACCGATTGATTTCTGACCGGCCACCTGCTTGGCACCAAAAATAATAACTCGTCCCATTTCTGCAAATTCTTCCATGGTCAGGTCACCCACGACCGCCGCTTCTCTAGGTGGTGGGTCACTGCGCTGTTGCGGTAACCAGTTGGTGTAGCCTGCCAGCAAAAGAGAAACCGTGGTCCAGAAGAAAAACCCTCTAATAATCGGAGGAGATTGAGCTTCCATTGAATTGCTCTTGAGGAACACTCCCCAAGTGATCAACAAAATAACCACAAGCCAAAGATACGTTGAGAAGAAAAACGCCAACTGATCAGCTTGAACCAGGCTAAACATGTGGACCGTCATCGAAAAACACGCGATGGCAAAGGCGCCAAATATTCCGCCCCACTTCGTGATGTTTGCTCCTTCTCTCTCCCTGCAATTTAGAATCACATTTGCGAAAACATAAATCCCGAACAGGGCAAATGCGATAGCAATAAACGAAAATAATATGTCATGTTGCTCTGGTAACATCGTTCTCCTCTCTCTCCTGAACCCTCTGATTAATTGGTTAGGGGCTCCCCAAGAGGGAGCCCCGCCAAATTGTTAGCAGTTATTGCTGTTGTTGAGCCGGTACCGGAACACCCTCCGGAGCTTTTGCTTCGACTGATTTACCGGTCAAACTACCTACCCAGAACACGACCACAAACTGTGTCCACACAAAAAGAGTGTTGAAGGTAAGCATCTTACCCGCTTCACCAATCGTGAGCGTATAAGCGTCAACAGAGTTATCACGAACCACCTCCGTCACGTGCCAGAACAAGCGAACGGCAGAACGGATGTAACCCATGAGACCCATCAACCAGGTGAAAGAAATCGCCAGAAGGAAAATAGCGTAAGTTCCTACCTTGGACTGGCTACCCCATTGAATATCCCCATAAGATTCAGAATCCTTAAACATGGAGATATTGATTGCCGTGCCCGCGAAAAGGGTCGTCAGCGTAGTGGTTACCTGAGGTACAGAGAGCCCAACCCGCTGGTTAGCAGGGAGGAAATAACCATAAATGCCCAGGAAGATGATGTTAGCAGCCGCGCCGACAAAAATAGCCGCGATCCAGCAGTTGCCCACCGTGGCCCAAGGCACGTTAATCTTCTTATTGGCTCTCTGGTACAACAAAAAGCAGAGAATCGTAGTGGTGATCATCAGGTTCACCGCTGTGTTCTTGGCCGACATGACCCCAAAATGGCCTATAATGGGATGCTGCGCGCCACCCATCGCCTTCAACTCCGCCGGAGTCATAACGATGGTATGCGGAGTCATCCACATGGTGAAACATAAGATCAAGAGAAGAATCATATATTTACAATATTTCATATAACGATGCGACCCCTTGACCCTAGCCATTCCATTATGCAAATAGGAATTAGCCGCGAAGAACAGGAGCCCGATCATTACCGCCTGAATGATGAACAACCAGGCCATGATGCCGCCCATCAGGGTGATACCCATCTGCTGACGGAATGCATACACTTCCTTCATCAACCAGTAACCCGCGAAAGGAAGCGGGATCAAGCCAAAGATACAGATAAACATGGCGACATAACATACCCAGTCGTAATGCGCCTTCTCCTCCTCATTTTTAGCAGTGAGGTAATGGTATGCAGCGTAAGCGCCTACGATTCCACCCCCGAACACGATATTTCCGAGAATCCGGTGAACACCGACCGGGTTCCAGAGAGTGGAATGGATAACGTGCCAGATATTTCCCAGGAAACGGCCTTCAGAGTCAATTCCGCCGGGAGCCTGCATAAAGGTCGCCCAGGAATTGGCCAGGTACATCAGAACCGTACCGACGAGGTTGAGAAGAACCGCAAGGCTACAGTGAATCCATTTCAGGAATTTGTCTTCGCTCATTCTGTCCCAGCCGTAGTAGTAGACATAGAGAATGCCGGACTCAGCCAGGAACATCAGTGCATACACATGCATAACCGGACGGAAAATGCCTGCCATATACTTGAAGAAGCCCGGAAATAATGTGATGAATGTAAAAAGAAGGATACCACCGAGGATTGCTGTCCAGGAATAAGCGGTCAAGCTGACCTTCATCAGGTCATGCGCCAGCCGATCATACTTGGCCGACATAACCGGATCTTCTTCCTTGGTTCGAATTCCGATAAACTCGATGAGCATACAAAAAATCGGAACCGCCAGAACAAAGCTACCAAAATAAAGATGCTGCTGATTGGCAACCCATAAAAGCATGCGGCTGGGAGCGAACTCATAATTGTTATAGTCCGATGGACCCAGTTCCGGAGCAGGAAAACCACTTACAGGACCTTTCAGCGGGTTACCTTCCCAGTCCTTATAGAATACGTCCTGGCTCCACTCAACTTCTGCCTCGCCTTCGCCTTCAAGGGCCTCTTCCGCCTGAACTTCTTTGGCGAACGCCTCTTCAGCAAAAACCTGCTCTGCAGACACTTCCTTGGCAATCGCATCGCTGGTCATGCCTGGAACAAAGTACATGGCCATGGCCAATAGCAGTCCCAATGAAAACGCCTTTATGCTAAGTTTGTTTTTCCCCGACATGGTTTAACCTCCTTTTGGATCTGATCAGGATCCGTAGCTAGTAATACAAAACTATAAAAGGTACCTAATTTTTATATATAAATCTCACTTCTTTAAATTGAGTTGAATCCAAAATAATTTTCCCCAAAAAAAACCTCAAATTTTTCAGCCCCGGTGACAACACCGGATGTGCCTCCAACCCTCCAGCGGAGCGAGGCCTGAAATTCCCTCAAAAACCCGTAACCTGCTATTTTGCATGGGTTTTCCAGCCCCATCCTGCAACCTCATTTTTGGCGCAAAATTGCCCAAAATGATGGTGATTAGAACATAGTCTTTCAGAAGTGTCAAGACAAGATCGAGGCCTGAAGCCCTGAAAATATGGTGTCTTTAAGAGTATTTTTTGCCTCCCCCAATACGCATTTTGACCGAGTTTGCATGCGCCCCAAAACCCTCCATTTCGGCCAATAATTTTACAGTTTTGCCACATTTTTCCAGAGCCGTGCGGGAATAGGAAATCAAGCTGGTCCGCTTCACGAAATCATACACTCCAAGTGGCGACGAAAACCGGGCCGTGCCACTGGTGGGCAATACATGATTGGGGCCCGCCAGGTAGTCCCCGACTGCCTCCGGCGTGTAATGCCCCAAAAATACCGCTCCCGCATTCTGAATCTTTTCCGCCCAATGTTCCGGGTCTTCCAGGGCTAATTCCAGATGCTCCGGGGCCAGGCGATTGGCCAGATCGACCGCTGCCTCAAGGGACTCCGTCACCAGCAGTCGGCACTGTGTATTCAAAGAAGCTTCCATAACAGACTGGCGGCTGAGCATGTTCTTCTGCCTCTCCAGTTCGGCCATCACCTCCCGGGCCAGTCCTTCCTCCGGAGTCACCAGAATCGGCACCGCTTCTTCATCATGTTCGGCCTGCGACAACAAGTCTGCCGCTACATACGCCGGGTTGGCGCTGTGATCGGCCACAATCAGAATTTCACTGGGACCGGCTATCATGTCGATATCCACAATTCCAAACACCAGGCGTTTGGCCAACGCCACAAATATATTACCGGGCCCGACTATCTTGTCCACCCGCGGCAGGGTTGCGGTGCCGAAAGCCATGGCAGCGACCGCCTGAGCTCCACCGACCTTATAGATTTCCGTGACCCCGGCAATATCCGCCGCAACCAGAACATGCGGGCGGGTTTGCCCATCAGGAAACGGAGAACACATGACCACGCGATCCACTCCTGCCACTTTCGCCGGAATCGCATTCATCAGCACCGAAGAAGGATAAGACGCCTTGCCGCCCGGAACGTAGATCCCGGCGATGGCAAGCGGCCTTACCATCTGGCCTAAAGTGATGCCCTCTTCCTCATAACGCCAGGATTCCTGCTTCTGACGCTCGTGAAAACGGCGGATACGTTCTGCCGCTTCCTTCAGTGCCGCGAGTTCTTCTTCAGTCACACCATCATAGGCCCGCCGAATCTCATCCGGCGTGACCCGCAACCGCTCTACCGAAAAATTATGCCGGTCAAAGCGGTGCGTGTATTCCAATAAGGCCGCATCGCCTCTTTCCTTCACATCCTGCAATATCTTGCGAACAGTTTCATCGTGGGTGAACAAATCCATGCCGGAACGATTTTCCAACGCCTCGACCACCGCCGGATAATCCGAATCTGTGAATTTGCAAAGCTTCATATTTGGGTTCCGTTTAGGTTCCGTTCAATTATAAAAGGCATATCCAAAATAATTTTTAGTGGGACGCCAAAATCCTGTCGAGCAGTTTCCCTGTCTCACCGGGCTTTCCGAGCCCGGCCTGCTCAATAAGGTCCAAATGGGATTTAAAAAATTTTAAATCTTCCGGGCTGTCAACATCGTACCAGACCGGCAATAACTCCAGATCTGCCCCGCTTCGCATCAGGCGTTCACACGTTTCCCTTAAGACCGTCTCTGTTCCCCAGGCCACTCCATCGAAAACCTCGACCACTTTTCCCTGCATGCCGATCAGGTAGTAGCCTCCATCGGTGCTCGGCCCCAGAACCATATCCTTAACGGAGTCCATGGCTCGGCTGATATAAGAAACCGGTAGCGAAGGGCTGTCCGAACCAATGATAACCACTCTCTTATACCCTTCGGCAAATCGGTCTTGAATGGCCCGGCGCATTTTATCGCCCAACTCCTTGCCCTCCTGAACAAAAAGACGGATATCAGAATCAGACGTTCCGTTAAAAAAGCCGGACTCATTCGAGGGTGCGACCCCGACAAAGCGGTCAACGTTTTCCACTTGACGAATCTTGTCGAGACTGTCCTGAAGAAAGCAGGTATAAAGTTCGAGAATAGCATCTTCTTGCAGAAAGGGAGACAACCTCGTCTTCACCCTGCCCAAAACCGGATCGCGAGCAAACAGGATCAATGCATTGTCACAGGATTTAACCATTATCCGCCCCAATCCTTCGAGGAAAATATCTACTGGAAAACTGGAGGACCACCGTTCCATATCCCACCGGGCATGGCCCGGGACAAATCGTTTGACTCAAACCCGCAAATTCCATAGAATTGATCCGAATATCGCAATCCCCGCAAATAAAGGAACCGCCATCCTAAACGATCTCGACGTTTCGGTATTCTACTGGATCAACCAGCATTTTCAATCCCCAATAGTGGGACGGGTCATGCTGTTCATTACCATTAAAGAAAATTTTTTCTATGTTGGCATTGCCTGCGTGGTGGGGGTTCTTGCTTTTTATAGACGTTATGGTTTGGCCTTTCTAGTGGCAATGGGCGCATCCATCGGCCTGGCCGATGCCACCAGCCATTATATCCTTAAGGAAGTGATCGCCCGCCCCAGACCCTGTCATGTTTTACCAGACCTTATCAATGTGGTGAATTGCTCAAACAGTTTTTCTTTTCCCTCAAACCATGCCGGTAATATTTTCGCGGCCGCAACCCTCGCCAGCCTTTGCTTTCGTAAAATCACCCCGCTGGTTTTTGTCTTTGCCCTGCTGGTTTGTTATTCAAGAGTCTATCTGAAAGTTCACTACCCATCCGATGTTCTTGCCGGAGCTCTCTTTGGCAGCTTGATGGGCTACCTCGGATACCAACAAATCTTTTTACGTTTTTTAAAACTCCTCAGCCCTGCCGGGGAAAAACAAGCCGATGAACCCACGCAAAATACTGATTCTTAAATTCAGCGCTATGGGAGATGTGGTCCACACGCTTCCCGTTGCCGCCACACTGAGAAAATCCCTGCCAGACGCCCACATCGCCTGGATGGTGGAAGAACGCTATCAGGATATCCTGCGTGGTAACCCCGATATCGATGAGGTCATTCCCCTGCGTACTAAAGTGTGGCGCAAAAACTGGAACGCCAAATCGCTCGCAGAAATTCTGGACACGATCAAAACTCTGCGCCGACACAAATTCGATCTCGTCTTCGACCTGCACGGACTCCTCAAAAGTGGCATCATCGCCAAATTGAGCGGCGCCCCAACCCGGGTTGGATTTCACCGTAAAAACTGCAAGGAAAAATTCAGCGCCCTGTTCACCAACCAAAAAGGCCCCTACATGGCAGGCGGACTCCATGTTGTCGATATGTACCTCAAGCTTTTGCAAATTGCTCTAGGGAAAGTTGCGGAAACAAAACTTTTCCCGCTCCAGGTTCCTGACGAAGCGGATGAAAAAGTAGCACACTTCTTTGACCAGCACCCGGAGTTGACCGCCCGTCCGGTCATAGGCATCAACCCGGGCGCGGGATTCGAAAGCAAACAATGGGAGCTGGTCCGCTTCGCTAAACTGGCCGACCGCATCTCAGAAGAGTTGAGATGCTCCATCATGCTGACCTGGGGACCGGGAGAAGAAGTCAAAGTCCAGCAAATCTCCGCCCATATGCAACAAAAAAACTGGATCGCCCCGCCCACTTCTATTTTAGAATCTATTGCCCTGTACAAACGGATGGCAGTGCTGGTAAGCTGTGATTCAGGTCCGCTTCATCTTGGCGCGGCGTTGAGCATTCCCACAGTTTCCATTTTTGGCCCCACCGACCCGGTGCGTAACGGAGCTTATGGCGTGAATCACAAAACGGTTTACAAAGTGCTCTCATGCAGTTTTTGCTGGAAAAAAACCTGCCCGCTGGGAACTAAAGAATGCATGGAGCAGGTGACCGTCGATGAAGTGTTTCAGGCCGTAAAGCAACAAACAAAAAACTAATACCCTTGAAAATTTCATTCGTTAAAGGAGAAGGATCATGGGAATCGATAAGGAATTGCTGGACATTCTAGTCTGCCCAAAATGCAAGGGAGACCTTGAACTGGCAGAAAACGAAGACGGACTGGATTGCAAACCCTGCGCTTTGAAATACCCGATCAAAGGTGACATCCCCATCATGCTCATTGATGAAGCACTGCCGCTATAAAGTAATCGGATGGGCACAGGTCAGTGTGTCCTTCACCAATTTCTGCACTCCACTTAATCCATGGCCAACCAAGCCCTGCACACGATAGAAAAAAAAGCCAAACAACTGTTATGGAAACTGGTCGGCGCCTGCGCCGGCAAAGCCCCAAGCCCGCCAGGCCTGCCTCTCGACTTTACCAGCATCAACTCGGTTTTAGTCATACGCCCCGACAGGCTGGGCGATGTCGTGCTCTCGACCCCGGTTTACGAAACCCTTAAAAAAGGATTCCCGCATTTGCAGATCAGCGTTCTGGTGGACAGCGCCCAGTCAGAGCTTCTGGCCGACAACCCGAATATAAACCGAGTGTTTGCCTTCAATCCCAAACAACCTTTAAATGTCTTTCGCCAACTGAGAGACGAACATTTCGACCTGACACTGACCCTCAACAAAACATTCAGCGCGACCGCCACATTTTTCAGCCTTTGTTCCGGCGCAAAAATACGCATCGGCTACGAACATCAGGAAAACGCCTGGGCGCATAACATCCGGGTGCCGGTGCAAGGTCCGCCACGACACGAAACCGAAAACAATCTGGAAATTCTGCGCGCCCTCGGCATTGAGAAACTTTCCAGCCAGCCCCGGCTTTATTTTAATGCTGATGAAACGCAAAAAATTACAGACCTCATCCGGGAGTATCGCTCTTCACCGGATCAGCCGGTGGTGCTGGTCAAGTCCGGCACCCGCATCGCGAAATGGGGCTGGCGGTGGGAGAAGTTCAGGACAGTGATCGAGCAACTGCTGGAATCAGCACAGGTCTGGATGGTCAACGGACCCGGAGAAGAGGCTGAACTTGAAAACGCCATCGCCAGCATGCAGAAAAAACCTCAACTTCTTCCCTTGCTCAGCGCAAAAGAACTTGCGCTTTTGATTCAGGAATGCGATGTTTTACTCTGCAACCACACCGGCATCATGCACCTCGCCTCGGCGGTCGACAAACCGGTCTGCGTGATCTTTAAACATGGGGAAATCAAACGTTGGGGTCCCCTTAACTCAGCCAGTGTAGTGCTGGAAGAAAGGGACGACGACTCCCTGTCTGCCGACACAGTCCTCGACATCCTGCTGAAAATGTTGAACACCCATTAACCTTTCCTTAATACAAAGGGAAACTCATGAGCCAGGCACAAGTATTGAAAGAGTCGAAGGGACCGAAAACCCCGGGAACACCCGGATTGATCTTTGAGGAGCCCATCGTTTTTGAAATGGGCTCACCGGGACGAAAAGCCTATTCCCTGCCTTCCTGTGATGTGCCGGAAGTGGAAATTGAGACTCTCCTCCCGCCTGCAGAAATCCGCGAGGCTATTGATGAACTTCCCGAACTGACGGAACTCGATGTGGTACGCCATTACACCCGGCTTTCGCAATGGAACTTCAGCATCGACACCAATTTTTATCCGTTGGGATCGTGCACCATGAAATACAATCCGAAAATCAATGAAACTCTGGCGCGGTTACCCGGTTTCGCCCAGCACCATCCAATGACCCCAGACGCAGACTCGCAAGGGAGCCTTCAATTGATGTATGAATTGCAGGAATGCCTGAAAACCATTAGCGGTATGGAGCACGCCAGCCTGCACCCGGCTGCCGGAGCACAGGGCGAGTTCGCCGGTATGCTGATGATCCACGCCTATCATTCGGCAAAAGGCAACCCCAGAAAAAAAGTGTTATTGCCCGACTCGGCCCACGGCACCAATCCGGCCAGTGCTACGTTATGTGGATACAAGTCCATTCAACTGCCATCCAACGCCGAAGGAACGATTGATGTCGCAAAACTCGAAGCGGCGATGGATGAAGAAACAGCGGCGATCATGCTGACCAATCCCAACACACTGGGGATGTTCGAGAAAGATATTTTAAAAATTACGGAGATCGTCCACAAAAAAGGCGGCTTGGTCTATTGCGATGGCGCCAATCTCAACGCCATCATGGGTATCGCTAAAATGGGAGATATGGGAATCGATGTGCTGCACATCAACCTGCACAAAACTTTCTCGACTCCGCATGGCGGTGGCGGACCGGGCGCCGGTCCCGTTTGCATCAAAGATATTCTCGAACCCTACCTGCCCGTGCCAGTGGTGGAGAAAGTCGGATCAAAATATCGGCTTAATGCGGACCGACCCGAAAGCGTCGGAAGACTGAAATCGTTCAACGGTAATTTCGGCATGTTGTTACGCGCCTATGCCTACATCCGCACACTTGGACCCGAAGGCATCCGGCAAGCGGCGCAATCCGCTGTGCTGAACGCCAACTATATTCGCGCCCGACTGAAGGACACGTTCCACCTGCCCTTCACCGGAGCCAGCCTGCATGAATGCGTTTTCAACGATAAAGGACAAGGCATCACAACAATGGATTTTGCCAAGGCGCTCATCGACCACGGCTTTCACCCGCCAACGGTTTATTTCCCGCTGATCGTTAAAGGGGCGTTGATGATCGAGCCAACCGAAACAGAATCGAAAGAGACCCTCGACGACTTCATCGAGGCCATGAAGTCCATCGCCAAAAAAGGCAAGGAAGATCCTGAAAGCTTTCATGCCTCGCCAAGGCTGTCAAAAGTGTCGCGTCCAGACGAAGCCCAGGCCGCCCGCAACCCCAAACTCCGCTGGCCGGGCCACTAGCGTGGCGGGCAATGGGCGACAGACGCTCGCTGTGCTCACGAGCCGCTAAAAATAACTCCCCTCCTGACAAGGCGAGCTTTGCATAACCCGAGATTACCCCTGCGGGGCACGAGGGCTTTGGAACAATATCACGTCTTCGTCGCCTCCGGCTCCTCAAGGATGACAAACCGGCGTTTCCTGTCATGCTGAACGCAGTGAAGAATCTCGTCTTTATCCTTTTTCGACTTACGCAAAGGTCTCCCTGACAGGGAGGGGCTGGGGGAGGTTCATTGATCCTAATTTGCCGTGACGGCATTATTCCCTTTGCAATTTTCTACCTTTTCTCACAAGCCCTAAAAGGATAAAACCATCAATCATTTTGCTTAAACACCTGATTTCCATTACACTAGAGACCAACCTTTCACTTTTAGCCCCACCAATATGGACGAAGAACAAGCATTTGAACTGATTGACCGACTTTCTTTTTCCCCGGGTTTACCCATGAAGAAAAACGTTTTCTCAGTACGCTGGATAGCCAGATTTATAAATACCTGCCTTCCGATGTGATCATCAGGGAGGGGGATACGGATTATTCTTTTTTCGTACTCCTCAAGAGGGTGGTCGCTATTGTCAAAAATAATCCAAAAGAAGTGACCATCACCAGACTCAAGGCGGGTGCCATATTCGGGAAGATCGCCTACACTGCCAAACGGACCCGGACCACCAGCGTCATTGCCGATGGAGACGTCATCGCACTAAAAATCGATACCAAAAATATAGACGAACTCAAGCCAGCAATTCCCACCAAATTAAAAGACAGGTTGATCGAGATCCTGGTGAACCGGCTCGAAACCATGAACGAACAAGCCACCCGATAATGCGCAACCACCAGGCGTGTACCCGTCCGCAGCACGAAATCTAAAGAGGGGATAACAGGGCCAGTGAACAACAGACGCTCCGCGAGCCCGCCCTAATAGATTTTAGATTTTGGGGACTTAAATCTCAGGAACGCCTAAGCCCTTGCAGATTTTTTTGGCTAGACGATTAGGAATTTCGGTGTGTCTTGGAACGGTTTCGATCTGACCCGTTTGGGGATTTATCCAAAGAGAATGAGAAGCACCTTCCCTTTTAAGATGGCAACCTTGTCTGCGTAAATGTTTCAGAAGCTGGTTCCGCTTCATGGAATACTGACAATGTCACGAATGGCATCATCAGGAACTCCCCGCAAACCTTCTTCGCGCCGGTCTTCAAGAATCAGGGAAATGGCATCCGCCAAGCTCTGTCGGCAGTCCTCCATGGTTTTCCCTTGCCCATTCGCCCCCGGAACCTCAGGGCAATAGGCAATGAACCCATCTTCTTCTTTTTCAAATATAGCGGTGAATTCGTTGCGCATAAGGCCTTTCCCCTTCAAAAACTTAGTCTCCTTATTTTATTCTAAATCACCCCCTGAAACAACCTTCAGTTCTAAATGGCCCGCCTCTGAATCCTCTTCAACAAACCGCCCTTAAAAGAGAGGCTGGAGTGATTTAATACCTTACTTTGCCAATTTTTTCCAAACCTAGATACAATCCGACCAGCAAATTTTTAAGCTCTTGTTTTTTTAAATTATCTCCCCCAGTAGGACAGAAAAACGTAATGGGAATTTATTTTATAGCAGCTGGAATTAACAAAGGTCCCAAAAATAGGGAAAAGAGCCTGGACAAAAGTTTTTTCTCGGTGGACCTCAAAGAGTATCTTCCGAATGACATTTGCACAAAGCTGGAAGAACATTTTCCAAATGGAAGAGGGATCTACGTTTGGGGGGGGGGGCAAATGAAGGGAGGTCATTTAAGCAATTGAGCAATGTATCGAGGGGTGAATATGCTGTTGATGTGAAAAATCCAGTAGTTGATCAAATATTCAAATTTTGTTTCTACATAGACACACATAAAGACACCAAGCTACAAAACTATATTGGCTGGGATGAGGAAAAGCCTTTTAATGAAAGAAGACCTTATCGTTACGTATTTTTCTTAAAAAAAACCCCAAATGGTTCCAAGGTCTGACCAAAGACAAAAATCTTATTTCCAAGACGCTTTTGACCAAAACTCTAACCGAAATTGGTTAGTGGGGCAAAAATGGTTTAGCACTTCTCAAGTTTCTAACGCAATAAAGAGAAAATCATCAAACTCCTATAGAGGAGTTCTTAGGCATTTCTAACCTTCAAAAATAGTATTGCTGTAACCACGAATTCCCATCAAGCAACAGTATCAGAGGAAATGGAACCATACGTCTCAACATTTTCAACCCCGGAATAGTTAGAACCAATAGCAAATCAAATCAATATTTGCGGAATTCTTCTAACCACACAGAAAGAGACCATGAAGACTTGGTTCGACAACTTTTCGAAAAACTGGGGTATAGACCTCAAGAAGAAATCAGGTTTCAACGTGGAAGAATTGACATTTTAATTACAGCAAACAACAAACCAGTAAATACCATTGAAGTAAAAAAAGCTGGAGTTTATCTTCACAAAACATTAACCATGTTCGCCAAGCATTTAATCACTCCAACGAAGTAGGAACAAGGTATGTAACGCTTACCAATGGGGATCGCTATATTTTTTACGACCGGGAAAAGGGATTAAGTTACCAAGAAATGTTTGTTGGCGAGTTTGATATCACAAATCTAAAACAAGAAGATTTGGAAATATTAAATTCATTTCATATTAGAAATTTCTCAAACTATTAATTTGTTACTTGTCCGCATGCTTGGTGCTCATTACGGGGTCCAGCGTTACGCTGGCTAGTGGCCTTTCCATTTGGCGTTGATGGCGAGGGAACCCATGCGGATGCCGCCCATTCGTAGGCTGGTCAACAAATCGAGGGAGGGAATGAAAAATACCCTGCGCGAAATCGGAGGACGGGAGATGGACTCCCCATGCGCTTCCAACTCGGACGGATTATTGCTGTAGGTCATGGTGTAGCGGTCGGTCTTGCAGGCAAAACTGTTTTGAAAGTGTTTTGAAGGAATGTCCTCCTCACCCTGAAACCGCTGGGTGAAAACAAAACTGCTCTTCTCGGTATCAAGATTGGTAGATCTACCTATGAGAATGTTTTGTGTGTCATTCGTCCGATCAAAATTTTCCAGCGAAACTTCTTCAACGAGTTCCCCATCGTTGCCAAATAGTTCGCAGACCTGATTGGCTATTTCCCGATTTAAATCTGTCCGGTCGGAAGAAAAATAAAGCAGGATATCGCCTTCGGTTTCGGGGACGTCTTCCCCACCTATTTCGGTTTCATCAAAAACACGAAACCCGCCGGGCACTGGTTTATCCGGCGTAAGCCAGATCCAGGCCATGGGCCCGAATCCGACCACGGCAAAATGCTTTTCCTTACCCGCAATTTCGGAGGCCATGCCGGGAGTCTGGGCACCGATCCGCGCCACGTTCATGGTGATCAACGGCAGGTCTTCAAAATTATAAACCTGAATCAGCGAATGTTTTTTTGGGGGACTCAACACCCCCGGTTGCGCTTGCATGGATTTCCTCTATGGGGAATTAGCGATAACTATATCTGCGGAATATAAAATCTGCAAAAAGAATTTACAGGAGTGTTGGTAAAGTCTAGGGTATTATCCATTTCCATAGCCGGACTATCAGCTGTCTTTCTTCGGCCCATCACCTTGAACCAGGTTCTGAGCACCCATCCGGTATTCGTCGTTAGGTTCGATCAGTCGCGCCACCACACGAAATATTCCAGGTTCCGTTTCTTCAGGATTACTATCACAACGCAGTACCTCGGCCTGCACCTGATTTTTCTTCATCCATTTGCTATGTTCCATTTCAATAGTGGCCAACTCACCCATTTCAAGTGGTTGTGGTACTTCCAGCGAAACCCCTTCTACCGACAGATCAATAACCTTGCAATCCACCCATTGGTCTTTGACTCGGGCTTTAACTACCCTATCCGCGAGCGAACGCGGAAAACCTTTCTGATCACTTCCCATATCGCATTCTCCCCTTGATTCGTCTGCAAGTCAGGTAGTTCGATCATCACGTCGTAAAATTTACCACAGCTTTTATAAAAAGCAAAAGGCCCTTACCCTGCTTAGGGTAAAGGCCTTGATAATCCAAACTATATTTATGTCCAGTGGCTCGTGTACCCTTACGGGGCATGAAAGCAAAGGCCAGGCATCACAAGCGAGCGTTTGCCACACAATTGCTCCGGCTCTTAGCCCCTTAGCAGGGGTTGCAACTGGACAACAACTCGTAAAGCCTAGATAACTCTTTGCTCGCCAGCGAAATCTATTCCACGCTGGCCCCACGCCTAGTGGTTAACCTACGTAACTGCATTTACTGGCCGGGGTGCGGGTATCCATATTTTTACCGCGTGAAGTGTGGTCATCAATTTCCGCAGCGCAACCGATCATCCTGCCGAACAGGAAGGTGGCGAAGCTGGCGGACTCGATATCCTCTTCTTTCATCTTGCCTTCATTGAAATCAGCCCAGACAACCTTGAGCAGGATAACAGCGATGACCGCATCAATATTAACGCAGTAAACATTTTTACTGACCTTGGTCTTGAAGAGAGACTCAACAAGACTGTGGTAGAAATCAAGAAAGATATTATTGATGCCCTTTTCTTTAAAGAGGTCCCGCACAAAAACTTCGCGGGGATCGTAGTTCACATCTTTCCCCTTGAAGATCGGATGGTTGATACAGGGCAATTTGGCATAATCGAGATTGCCAATGGCTTTCTGTTTCTTTTTATAATCTGCGTAGTTGTTCGCCACTTCCATGGCCATGGCATCGAGGTCGAGTCCATGCTCGGTGTCGGCAGCACTTTTAAGACCTTTGCCTTTAAAATTTTCAAGCAGGAAGGCCGCGGCCTCGTAACCGTTTCCGCCATGGGCAAATCCGGTATGGGTGAGGAAACCAATGAAGGCTTTGTTAATCTGAACCCGTTGCGGTTGTTCCGGTCCATCTGCACTGACCGCGCCCTTGGAACCCTGCGCCGAGATGGTACCCGGTCCATTGGTGATGATGAGCCCGAGCAAAACCTGGAACTCATAGAGTTCCGATTCGGAAGGCTGACGACCCAGAAGCGTGACGAACGCCGTTTTGGTGAAACTGTAGTTGGGAATCAACTCTTCCAGTTTCACTCCAGCGATGCTGTCTTCGCCGTGTCGGGATGCTGGCGCAGAAACACCGACAATGGTGCTGTAGATGCGCGAGTACCAAGGTAAACGCGACAGCGTGACTTTGGAAATCTTTTTGCTTCTCAAGGCTTCCCACCCCAGAGTGGTCCACACGGCGCCAAAAAGCGCATCGGTTGACAGCTTGCCACCATTGGCTTCTGCAAAATCCTGCACAAACTGGACAAGGACAGAGTAACCGGCTTTGTTGAGACAATCGGCCAGCTTTTTAGCACAGGGATCATCCCCATCAGCGAGGAGCGCGTCTTTATACTTATCAGCTTCTTTCAATTGGGTGGCATAATCAAACTTCTCGCGCACATCGTTCATCTTGGTAAACTGGAACAATTCTGTCAGTGCTGCAGAAGTATCCATGGCTTTTTGCACCATTTTTTTACCGCAGATGGCAACCGCCGAGGACACCACTGTATTCGGTGAGTTGCCCATTTCTCTTGAAGCTTCTGCTGCGGCCAAGGTGGCCTGCCCGTGTTGGTTGACATACATGTTCAATACAATGTTGGCAATTTTTTCACCATAATCACAGGTATAAACCCGGGTCAATGCGAACACCAGATTAGCTTCAAAGGTTTTCACCGAAGCATCGAGAATAGATGTGCCGTGGATTTTTGAAACCTGGGTTTTCGGGTCCATCATGGAAGCGCCACTGGCATCCTTGAGGGTTTCCCGCCGATGCTGGGCGCCGACCATTTTGTTCAGAGCTTCAATCTGCTGGTTATAAGGCTCGGCTGCCTCAACAACCGGAACATCCAGTTCAGGCGGTAACGACAGGCCCTGATTATTGCCAAACCAACTTTTCAAGTCCAGGCTTCCTTTAGGCTCAAAGTCAGGCTTTTGCCCGTTAAGCTCCATGACTTTGCTTACGGCCTCAGGAATATGCGCAATATTGGTCACCAATGCACCTTTTTTGGAGAGGATAGGTTTTTGTGGGGTGTAAATCCCATCCACGCCAAAATAATCCATGAACCACTGTTCCTTGGCCAAGGCATCATCTCCGGAACCCGCCAGCGATCCAGCGTGACCACAGGCTTTGGTCAATCTGGCTTTCCAGCGCCCAACCACACAGGCGACAATGGGTTTTTTTGATTTGAGACCGTATTCATAATATCCACCCGGCTCACTGTACATAACTGCCACTTTTGAGCGATCATCATTATCAAAGGCATGCAAAAACTCTTTCGCGCCATACTGGATATAAACATCCTTACCGCTGGAAACAGAAGTGGTGGTGCCCCACCCCTCCGTGGTCAGATAAACTGCGATAGTGGTGGTGAAGTTACCGGAATTGGAGAACAGAGCCACCGTTCCCTTGACCAGAGACTCTTCGGGAGCGTTGCCTCCCAGCGCACCACCGAGGCGAATGTGGTTCCAGGCATCTGCAAGCCCGAGGCAATTGCCGCCAAACAAGTCAACGCCGTTGGCTTGACAAATAGCGCGCATAATACGGGAATCTTTGACCGACACTTTCTCGGTTAGAATGATGGCTTTTGTTAAATCCGGATTTTCGCGCACCGCTTCGGCGATCCCATCTTTTACACCCGAAGGTGGCAAATAGACTACTACCGTATTGAATTTATGTCCCGCATCAAGACCTTCTCTAATAGAGTTGTAAACCGGGATTTTCCCCGATTTGGTTGTCAAGGATTTACCAGATTTACCCGGTCCGGTGCCGAACACAATATTGCCACCGGAATAATCGTTGCTGACAGGGGTTACTCCTGAACTTTCTTTGCCCAGAATGTTTAAGACAACAACCCTGTCTTCTTTGACAGCCAGTTCAGACAAGGAGTTGATGCCACAGTAAAAGGGGAAATCTCCCACGCCTTGCTTATGCATTCAAACCTCCAAAACGAAAAACGGTTTTAGCGGCGAACCGCCGCTGGTATTAAGTAATGTTTTTAACTCGCGGGCAAACATTCTCGCGGCTTGACGAGTTATTGCACGCTGGCCCCACGCCTAGTGGGCGGCGAACCGCCGCTGGTAATGAGTAATGTGTTTTTAGTACTCAAAGGGTTTATCTCGACCCATTGAGCCATTGCCCTGCGCTCCGGCAGAGCACTATATTTTCATCATTGCTTTGATTTCATCCTTGCCACCGTTTTTCATCCACTCATTGATCGCCAGAGTGTAATTGATCACTTCGGACATGGCACTGTCGTGCCCGAAGAAACGGTAGGGGATACTTAAAGAGTCCAGAATTTCCTGCAAATAGTTCATCCCACGAATGACATTGGGCCCGCCCCGACCTACTACGACAAACAGAGGAATAGGCCCGTGGGTCTGGAAGAAATCACGCAATCCGTCACCCATGGCCCGGAAGGTTTCATAAATATCCGTGTTATTCGCCTTGCCGCCGATGATGAACAGCACATTGGATTGCGGCAACCAGTATTTGAAACTGATCCTGGAAATATCATGCATTTTTTCATAAGGAGGGTTACCACCAAAGTCGGAAGAGATCGTTGCGTCTTCACCCAGAAGTTCTGTGACCATAGCGTTGGCACCGCCGCCGAACGTCGGCGCAGTGATGGTCCCCTTATCATTCATGACAAATACGTCACTTTGGCCCTGATAGGTCCGAAGCTGGTTGATCTCCTGTTCAAATTCGGAGTAGTCGGAAGCGAACAAATGCGCCGGAAGGTGTAGACGTTTCCAAGCCGGGTCATCGAGATCAAAGGCACATTTAAAATCACAAGCGATCGGAGCCAGACGTCCGCCTTTACCCGGTTGCATGCGGATGGGATTGAGCTCCAGCATCAACATACCGTAGTTGTTATAAAGGTCCCAAAGCTTGGGAAGGTTCTGCACCAGCGGGCTGATCACCGCAGGGGGTGCTCCCAGTTCCATCAGCGCGTTGGAAACATGAAAAGCTTTCAGTCCGGTCAAGGCATCAAACGGCACCACTTTAAGTTTATCCTCACCCAGTTCTTCGATTTCGACCCCACCATGATGGGTGATGGTCATCACAGGACAACGATGCTCTGTGCTTTCGGAAATAGAAAAATAGATCTCGTATTCAGCAGGCACCGCTCCTTCATAGGTAACGCCGTCAGACTTTGCCTTGTGGAATCCATCCACGTGTTCTACAAAATAAAGACGTTCTTTTTCTTTCAGGGCATCGGTGATGTTGTCGACCCGGCCCAGCAAACCGGCCTTGCCTTTTTTACCGACCCCGCCTTTAAACAAAGGCTTGATAAAAACCTGACCGTGCCGTTTTATCATTTCTTTGATTTCATCGACACTTAGTTCAGGACCCCGGACTTCCGAGTGGGGGTATTCTACGAGGTCCAACAATTTACGCCCCCAAAGCATGCCAGTTAACTGCATTGTTTTCTCCTGCCTTCCAAATAAAAATTAAAATGGGTTTTGGGTGTGAGAGTCTAAAATAATCAATAATTTAATGAATTCCATCGGCTGGAATCCGGCTAAATCCATATATTTACATAAGTTCAGGGTAGTGCGAGGCAGTATTGTAAGACATTTCAGTATTTTGTCAATAATATCCTGAATGAATACTTGCCGGCAGAATGGGCTGGGGAATTTTTGGGGTTTAGAGCTTTGAAAAAGCTTATTTCAAGCGCGTTTTATAACAAAAGGGAGATTGAAAAGGCCATTGGCTATTACAAAAAAGCTTTGCAGCTTAAACCCGGTTACGCCGATGCGCATTTCAATCTGGGCACCGCCTTGTCTGTAATTAGGTAGGTTAGAAGAAAGCCACCCACCATTTTAAGAAAGCCAAAGACATTGAGGGTTCTTAAACTCCATCCTCGGAACTCATGAACCTCCAAAAAGCAACCCATTACTTGCAGACTTGACCGAATCGGACTACTCGTGTAGGTTGAGCCCTTAATCGGCAAACCAAACGGGGTGATAGCCGCGACAAACCATCAAATCGGGTTGGAGGGAATTTGGTTGCACTCGTTCACAGTGGGGCGGTTCTGGGCATAGACGGTTACCCTGTCGAGGTCGAAGTCAATCTTTCACAGGGCCTGCCGGGCATGTCCATCGTTGGCCTGCCCGATGCGGCAGTCAAGGAAAGCAGTGACCGGGTCAGCGCTGCCATTCGCAACACCCAGTTAGCCCTGCCGGTACGAAAAATCATCGTCAACCTGGCTCCCGCCGATATCCGTAAAGAAGGTTCAGCATTCGACCTTCCCATCGCCTTGGGAATTCTTTCGGCCAGCGGAATGATCGAAAACGACCGGCTGAAAAAACTGGTGATTCTCGGCGAACTCTCTCTCGACGGCAGGGTCAAACCCATTCGTGGCGGACTCTCCATCACCGCCATGGCTCGTGAAAACGGGATGGAAGGTGTTCTTTTGCCAGCACAAAACGCTGCCGAAGTTTCTGTGATCGAAGGCATTCCCATTTACCCGATAGAAACTTTGCCTCAGGCTCTGGAGTTTTTGTGCGGGAAACTTGAGCTTCAGCCAGCGACCCCCGTGCCCCAAACTGAAAATTCCAACTCGAACGAATATGAATTGGATTTCACCGATGTCAAGGGCCAGCACCACGTCAAACGCGCATTGGAGATCGCCGCCTCAGGCGGGCATAATATTTTGCTTATCGGACCCCCCGGTTCCGGAAAATCCATGCTGGCAAAACGCATCCCGACCATCCTACCTTCCATGACCCAGGGAGAAGCCATCACCAGTACAAAAATCCATAGTGTGCTCGGTCAATTAAAAAACGGGCGCGGACTCTTAAAGCAACGCCCTTTTCGGTCCCCGCATCACACCATCTCCGATGCCGGGTTGATCGGCGGTGGACGAGTGCCTATGCCGGGTGAAGTGTCGATGGCGCATAACGGCGTGTTGTTTCTCGATGAGCTTCCCGAGTTCAAAAGAAATGTCCTCGAAGTCCTTCGCCAACCTCTGGAAGAAGGGGAAGTCTCCATCTCACGCGCCGCCGGTTCCATCACCTACCCGGCGAACCTCATGTTGGTAGCGGCGATGAACCCCTGCCCCTGCGGATACCGGTTCGACCCGAAACGCGAATGTGGTTGCACGCCGATGATGATCAAAAAATATGTCGGGAAGATTTCGGGTCCCCTGCTCGACCGCATCGATCTCCATATCGAAGTGCCGGCATTGGAGTACAAAGACCTTTCATCCGAATCCGGAGGGGAACGATCAAAAACCATTTCGATCAGAGTTGAAAAGGCACGCAGTGTCCAGTTAAAACGTTTTCACCAAAGTGAAGAAAACAATTTCAACGCCAACATGAATGCACATCAACTGAAATCCCATTGCCAACTCGATGAGGCGTCAAAGAAGATTATGTCCATGGCTATTGATAAACTGGGACTCAGTGCCCGGGCGCACGATCGCATCTTAAAAGTCGCCCGCACCATCGCCGACCTGGCAGAGTGCGGATCGGTGCAGTCCGAACACGTCGCTGAAACCATCCAATATCGTTCTTTAGATAGAGAAAGTTGGTTCTAACCACTAGGCGCGGGGCCAGGTAGCAATAGTCCCCAAGAAGGAATCTAAAGATTTACACCTCACGATTTGAGTAATGTGATACTGGTTCGGGTGTTAAAGAGGCGGAGGTGTTTTATAAGATAGAGTTGGATGGAAATTAGAACTAAATTAGTTCAATGCTTTTTGAATCGTTTTCTTGAGATGTTCAAAATCCAGTGGTTTGGAAATGCAATCGAATGCACCATTCTCCATGCATTCTTTCTCGATTTCAGGGCTGAAATGGGCGGAAACCATGATGATATGAATTTCCGGCCTCCAGGCTTTTATCATTTTTACCAGTTCGTCCCCTGTCAACCGTGGCATCTTGATGTCCAAAAGAATCACCACAGGGCTAAAATCATAAATTTTGGAAATGGCTTCTTCACCCCCAAAGGCTATTTCAATATCGTAGCAATCTTCTAACAACCGTTGCGCAAGTTCACAGTTGCTCTTGTTGTCATCTACAACCAACAATTTGTATTTTGGTTTTCCATCCATTTCCAAACACCGAATTAAAATTAAAACCAGAGATTCGCATTACTTAAAATCAATCGAATGAAGCTCACGTTAAGAGTTTGTTACGAATTTACCGATTCGGTGAGGTTGTCCTGCATTAAATACCTAAGTTCCCGCTTTATTGGCGAGCCGAAGCCATTCTAATGAACAAGAGTTTTGTAAACTACTGGTATCAATTTTGGTGCAGTTATTCTTTTTTGGGCTCTTCTTTTTTATTTTCTTCCGGTTCTTTTTTCTGATCACCAAGCACGGTAGTGAGTGGACAGAATTTAAACATGGGGCATTTCTCACATCCGACCGCAAGGGCGACGGGGCAGATTGTCATGCTGTTCACCTCCTTTCATCAGGCATTAAGAAACAGAGAGATGGTTTTGATTATTTTCTCGCTGGGAAAGTTCATTGTATTGAACACCAGATCATAGCCATCGTAAGAATCAAAATCTCTGTTGAAATTTTGTTTGGTAAAACTCCGCCGTTCCTGATCCGTTTTTTGAATCAGATCCTCTGCTTCTTTCTCGGAGATTTTCCTGAGCTGGGAAATATTTTTGACCCTCTGTATGAGCGGAGCCGTCAACCGGATACGCAGACCTTCCCTTTTGTCTGCGAGGATGAAATTGATGCCCCGGCCCAGAAAAATGGCGTTCTCTTGAGCGACGATCACCTTGACCAGGCGGGAAATCTTTACCACGTAATCATCTTGCATGATAGACCCGGAATGAATCAAAAAATTGATCCAGTTTTCGATGAGACTCTGCCGATGTTCATCCAGGGTTTCAAGGAAACTGCGGCTGAGGTTCTCCTTTCGCGCCAAGTAGTCAAGCATGTTGCGCCCATACACTTTCCATCCCAGAGACTTTTCAAGGTCGGGAATAATTTCCTCTTCCCTACACCCGAAATCTCGGGCAATGGTCAGAAATGGATGGAGTTGTATTTCCTTGATATCTTTCTTAGCTTTCAGCTCTTGTTTTTTCTGTTCCCATTCTTTGATTTTGTCGGCAATGATCTGGTCGGCAATAGATTCTGGCATTGTGGTAGGCATGACGACCCCCTGTATTGAAAATGCGGGTTTATTTAAATATAAGGATCGTGGTTGCATTGTGCAACCATGTCACCACACCCTTGTTCTTCTCCAGCCCTACCAAAACACACCGATCATCAGGCCGAGGTAACTTTTCGCAATCCAGTAAGGGCCACTGCTAGTCGGCAGCATGTTATGATCCTTCATCAGTTGTGATGTCCTCTCCCTTAACCTTCATGCCGGGCACGGGTACTTCATGCCTCGAAGGGGTACGCCTAGTGGGTTTTTGTATCTTATTCAGGAGAAATGAGTTATACCTATTAGCCAGGATCAGTTATTTAAAGCCCCCTTAGTTTCTCCGTTATTTTCACACCTCTTCGTTTTTAGGGCCCTAAATCTCAGTTCTTTTGAGTTGGTTTGCTTCTCAGGGCAAATTCTTTATAAAAACTTATCGACATTAAGTTGTTGGGAGTAGAAATGCGTCGTTGTACACGTTTGTTTGTTGCTGGTGTTTTATGTTTTTTGGTTTCGGGGTGTGCTGCGGGAAAGGTATATATTGCCCAGTCCACGGATGACCAGGCCTCCTGTTCGACGCTTGAAAACGAGTTGGAAGGGGCTCAAAGAAAAATAAAAACTTTGGAAGATACCGATCACACCATGAGGGACCTGAGAGATGCCGCTCTTTCGGTGGCGGGGTTTGCGTTTCCCCCTCTCGGAATATTGAATGCAATATTAACCGTGTCTGATTCCCATGTGGCCGATTTAGCGGAAACCGAAGCTTTGAAAGATCGCTCCAATGGCATGGTTGCGATTTCCAATCAGAAGGAGTGTGGCTACAAATATGCCCAGCGTGACCTTGGACTCTACCAGCAATAATCGTATCTGCTAACAAAACGTTTTCTCGGCTCAACATGCCATTGCCACCTGCCTCCGGTAGCTCATCAGCACTCCCCGTAGGGTTCCGCCCACCTCCCCACCCCCACGGGTGTGGAATTTTCTTATAGTGTTACCGCATAAAAAGAATTACATTAATATGTCAGATTAACACTTTTAGGCGCCTCGTCATGAGAGAACTTATTCTGGAAAAGCTTAAGACGAGTAAGCTACCTGCCCCCCCCTTCCCGACGTACTCATTGCTTTACAGAAGCTGATGAACGATCCCGATTGTGATGTCGATGATGTTCAGCGGCTTATTGCCTCCGATCCTGTTTTGTCTTCCAGAATAATCACCATGGCCAACAGCGCATTGTTCGGGGGTGGGCGCGATTTGGCAGCAGATATTGAGGATGCCATTGTCCGGCTGGGAGTCGAGGCAGTACTGGAACTCTGTTATACAGTGGAACTACCCGGTTGTATCAAAGTGCCGCAAACCATGGGGTAAACCAAGTTTTGGAAGCATGGCCTAGCCGTTGCCATCCTTTCCCGTGAACTGGGAAGCAAAGTCTTAACGGATAAAGAAGAACTGGACTCGTGCTATTTGGCGGGCTTGGTGCATGACATTGGTTTACTGGTTTATGACTATCTTGTTCCCGAACAATTCAATCAGTTTCTCATAACCACCGATTTTCATAACTCCGACCAGCCTTTGGAAACCCTGGAAACAAATATCTTTGGCATAAGCCATTCAGAATTGGGCGCGGCTTACCTGAAAGAGTGGTGGCCGGTTTCTGAGAAAGTTGTGGAAGCCGTGAAGGCACATGGAGAACTCGGCTTGGAAAAAGATCAAGTCCCTGGCTTGACCCGCCTGGTCAGCACCGCAAACTGAATCGCTAATAAATATGACCTGGGACATCCTTTCGAAACCGGACACAAGGCTGCCGATGAGAGTTATTTAGAGGCTCTGAATATGTCCCGGGAGGAAATGGGCGAACTGGTGGATTGGACCCAGGTCGGTCTTCTTGCCTCGGAGTCGGTGCTTTAACAACCTCATTATTTTTCTTTATCCCAACGGGCCAGCGGGTTTGCGCTGAACTGTGGTATTCTTCCTAAATGTCTCATGCCCCTATGAGCGGGGAATCTCCGCCACGCGAACGCCTGACCTGGGCCAAAGTTTTCCGGTTTCTTTCTCTACCCTTCAGTCCTTCCCGATTGGACACCTTCATGCAGGTAAAAAGGTTTGAGGACGTTCCCATCAAACGGCTTCTGGAACAAGGTATGAAAGGGGTTCTTCTCGATGCCGATGGCACCCTTGCCCCTCATCACGCCCGAGAATTCAGCCTGTCGGTCCTGGACCATGTGCGCGCCATGATAAATAACGGATTTAAAATAGCCATTTATACCAATGCATGGGAAGACCGGTTTCAAGCATTTCAGGAAATGGGGGTCAAAGTTGTCACCAACGTGCCCGCCAAACCCGATCCGCAGGGATTCCACACCGCCATGACCGATTTTCTGCAGTTGGAGGATCCTGCCAAGGTGTGCATGATTGGGGACAATTATGTAACGGATGGCGGGGCCATTGATGCGGGTATGCATTTTATCCACGTTCGGCCGGTAAAAGGAAATGAACCCTTCCTGCATTCCGCCACCCGGTTCCTGGCTTATCTGTGTGCCAAAATGTATGGACGGCAAACTGCAAAATAATACTCTGAGCAAAAACCGGAAATTCCCGCATTAAGGAGTTTACTTCTGCCGCCATTACAAGAATAATGGTCAAAGTTAATGACTATAAAATCATCTTCGGCAATCACCACATAAAATCGGGATATGGAATTGGAACAGGTTCAGGAATATTGCAGAGAAGCATCACAAATTGCCAAGCGTGCGGGAACGCATGCAGGCCTTTCTTTTCTGATTGGAGAAAAGTTTGGATTAAATTTCAGCCTGCTCAGAAAAGCAAGGCGGAAACTTCAATTTTTGTATTCCAGCGATGATACGTCTGAAGATCATCCTCTGAACCAAGGGGGACGCGCCTTGAAGATGAGCTATGCCTTGACGGTTCAGGAGCATTACAGCAAACCTTTGGAGCAGGTCAAACATCTGGAGTCTCTCTTGGACGATTTCTCCAAAACCATCCTCAACACGTTCAGCCAGGACGAAATCAAAAGCTATCTTGAGTCTTCACCCGGGCTGGGCATTGACTCTGATCCCAAGGAACCTGCAGAATTGGAAAGCGAGTTTTCGGCAGATGATCTGATATTGGAGGCGGAAGAAATTCTGGCTCTTGAAGATATTAAAAAACTGCTTCTGCAAGATAAAAGCGATTAACAATTTATGGAACCGGAACCGATCCTAAAACAACGCACCCGGCTTATCCTGGCATTCGTCATTCTCTGCGTCTGTTCTGTGTTGATCCTTTTTACCGGACCAGGGTTCAATTTCGTCTGGCAGGTGATTCTTTCCAGCGTTCTTTTCTTTTTCCTGTTCTGGCTGGTCACCTGACCGTCAACCAGATCACACCCAATAAAGCCGCACCCGCCAGGGCCAGCGCGGAAGTTGCCAGAGTTTTTGACGCTGGCAAATCCTTTTCCAGTTTTTTGTTGATGGGCTCTATTTTTGACTGAATAGATTTATTAAGTTCTTCTCTAATCTCATTTAAAATTTCCATTTTCGCAAAACGGGTGTTTTCCGCCACCAGCTTGTCGAGATCTTGCAATATTTTTTCGGTGATCTCCGGGGTGGCCTTCACCAGTTCCTGCCGCACCGCCTCAAGTCCCTCTTTATTCAAGCGCGCCATCTTGCGGTCGATTTCTTCCATCTTTGTTCGGATGGCTTTTTCCACTTTCGGCGCAATGTTTTCCTCGATGCGTTCCATCGAGTCCCGCGCATTGGCCAGCGACTCGTGCAGGTACTCCTGAATTTCTTCTTCCAGTGCCTCTTTCCTGGACTCCACATGTTCTGCAAGGATGTCCAGTTTCTGGCGGATTTCGGACACCTTTCGGAATCCCTCGCCGGCTTGTTGTCTTTCTCTTTCAAATTCCGGATTCGTTAAATCAGACATAATGACCATCTATTTTTAGCGACCCGTTTATGGGCCAGCGGTTAACAAAATGTGTTTATAAGGATTATGAACTCAATTCCTTACAGTTTCAAATGGTAAACATCACCTGGCGCAACTTGACTTCCCCCATGCGGTCGGGTATTTTGATACTATTGATAAATAAAGGGTTATTAGGTGGAAAAAGCCATAACAGAATTCAAAAATTACCTACTGGTGGAGAAAAATGCATCTCCCAACACGCTGGACGGTTATCTCCATGATATCGCCCAGTTTCAGGAATTTTTGACCCACTCCGGCCATGCCGTTGAGTCCCGTTCCATTCAAATTGAAAAAATAGACCGGTTGGCGATTCGCTCATTCATGGGTCATCTCTATGAGAAAAATTATTCAGGCACCACTATGCGGCGCAAGCTTTCCACATTGAGCTCATTTTTCCGGTTCCTGTGTCGCGAAGGCTATTTGAAGACCAATGTCGCCAAAACCGTGCCCGCTCCCCGGATGCAGAACAAACTGCCGTCCTATTTTTCCGTTGATGAAATGTTCCGCCTTTTGCAATTGCCCGAGGGCAAAGGGTTCCTGCCGGTCCGTGACCGGGCTCTGCTGGAACTGTTCTACAGCTGCGGCCTGCGAATCAGCGAACTGGTTGGGCTGACCCTTGAGGACATCAACCTGGGCTCCCGCATGGTCAAAGTGCTGGGAAAAGGCGGCAAGGAACGTCTCCTGCCAATGGGACGCCCTTGTGTCGAGGTGCTGAAAAGCTATCTCAACGCCCGAATGGATAAAGTTCGCACACTTGTCCCCGGCACGGAGCAACTGTTTTTGAATTATCGCGGAGCCTCTATCACTGTTAGAGGAGTGCGCAAAGTGGTGGAAAAGTACATCAAGCAGGGGAACTTCGCCGGTGGAGTTTCTCCGCATTCGATCCGGCATTCTTTTGCCACCCATCTATTGGAGGGCGGGGCGGATTTGCGGTCCATTCAGGAATTGTTGGGTCACTCCAGCCTGTCCACCACCCAGAAATACACGCATTTGACGCTCGATCGTTTGTCCGAAACCTATGACAAGGCACATCCCCGCGCTAAAGAAAAACCCGCATTGGAATAATATTAACCTCCATTTTTTGTCTGATACCAGTACAATACTTCGATATGATGCACGCAACCACAATACTCGCTGTTCGCCACAAGGGCCAGATCGTCATCGGCGGTGACGGGCAGGTCACTCTGGGCAACACTATCATGAAACATTCCGCCAGCAAGGTCCGGCGTATGTACCACGATAATGTGGTTGGCGGTTTTGCAGGGTCCACCGCAGACGCGTTTGCACTGTTTGCCCGGTTTGAGGAAAAACTTGAAAAATTCCAAGGCAATCTGCCCCGCTCGGCAGTGGAACTAGCTAAAGACTGGCGCACTGATAAAATGCTGAGACGGCTTGAGGCCATGCTGATTGTGGTCGATAAGGAACACTCGCTCCTGCTTTCTGGAACGGGGGACGTGATCGAACCCGATGACGGAGTTTTGGCGATCGGTTCAGGAGGCATGTTCGCATCCGCCGCCGCCAAAGCACTGGTGCAGCACAGCAATCTTTCGGCAAGGCAAATCGTCGAAGAAGCGATGAAGATCACCGAGACGATCTGTATTTATACCAACTCTAATGTAACGATTGAGGAATTGTAGTCCATGAATGATGCAGCATTAACCGAACCCACAACCCAGAAAACTAGCGATACGTTTATGGCGTCATTGACTCCAAAACAAATTGTTGCGGAACTGGACAAGTTTATCGTCGGACAAACCAACGCCAAGCGGGCGGTGGGTATTGCCCTGCGCAATCGCTGGCGTCGGCTACAGCTTCCCGACTCTCTTCGCGATGAGGTAGGCCCCAAAAATATTCTCATGATCGGCCCGACGGGAGTGGGTAAGACAGAAATCGCCCGGCGGCTGGCAAAGCTTTCCAAGTCTCCTTTCATCAAAGTCGAGGCTTCCAAATACACCGAAGTGGGTTATGTCGGGCGCGATGTCGAGTCCATGGTCCGGGATCTGGTGGAATTGTCAAAAAATATGGTTAAAGAAGAAATGGAAACCACCTTTCGGGAACAGGCCCGTGAACTAGCCATAGAAAAACTTCTCGACTTGCTCCTTCCTCCGCCTGCAGGACTGCAGGGGAAACCCGGCTTCAATCTCGACACAAACGGCAAACTGCATTACGAGCAGACTCGTGAAAAGTTTGCCCAGATGCTAAAGGAAGGCAAGCTCGATGATCGTGAAGTGGAAATCCAGGTGCGGGATAAAACGCCTTCAATCATTGACCTGAACTCTGGAGCCGGAATGGAGGAGATGGGCAATAACATTAAGGACATGCTCGGCTCCCTCATGCCGCAGAAAACCAAAAACAAAAAATTGAAGGTTCCAGATGCGTTTAAGGTTCTTTGTCAGGAAGAAGCGGAAAAATTGCTGGACCATGACATAGTGATTCAGGAAACCTTAAAGCGTGTCGAGCAAAATGGAATCATTTTCATCGATGAAGTAGACAAAATCATCGGCCGCCAGTCTGGTGGAACCAGTGGGCCCGATGTCTCCCGCGAAGGAGTACAACGTGACCTTCTGCCTATCGTTGAAGGTTCGTCGGTGAACACCAAGTATGGCATCGTGAAAACCGACCACATCCTTTTCATTGCGGCGGGAGCGTTTCACTCCGCCAAGCCCTCGGACCTGATCCCGGAATTTCAGGGCCGTTTTCCCATCCGTGTTGAACTGGATTCCCTGACTAAAGATGATTTTGTCCGCATTCTCACAGAGCCCGACAATGCTTTGGTCAAGCAATACACCGCCTTGCTGAAAACGGAACAGGTCAACCTGAGTTTTCTGGAAGATGCCATCGACCAGATTGCTGAAATGTCCGCCCTGGTTAACCAGCGTATGGAAAACATCGGTGCCCGGCGACTGCAAACCATCATGGAAAAGTTTCTCGAAGAAATCTCTTTCAATGCACCAGATATGGAAGAAAAAAATATAACGATTGATGCGAAATATATCCAGGAAAAACTGAAAGATATTATTCAAGACGAAGACCTGAGCCGCTACATCCTTTAGCGGAGAATCTCCGCAGTCAAACTATCCATGAAAAAACTCATCCATAAAGCAGAAATCCTTTTAGAAGCTCTGCCTTACATCAAGAGCTTCTACGGTAAAACCATCGTCATCAAATACGGCGGCAATGCCATGGTTTCGGACGATCTCAAGAAAAACTTTGCCCTCGATATCGTCATGATGAAATACATCGGCATCAACCCGGTCGTGGTTCACGGGGGCGGTCCGCAGATCGACAAAACCCTCAAGGCACTGGGAATTAAATCGCAATTTTTCGAAGGGCAACGGGTCACCAACAAGGAAACCATTGACGTGGTAGAAATGGTACTTGGAGGGAAAGTGAATAAGGAAATTGTTGCCCTGATCAACCATCAGGGGGGCAGTGCGGTAGGGATCACTGGCAAAGACGGCGACCTGATTCTGGCAAAACGACATAAAAGGGTGAAGCATTCGCCGGAGACGGATCGCCCGGAAATTATTGACCTGGGACTGGTCGGCGAGATCACTAAAGTGAACCCGCGGATTCTGGAAACCCTGGATCAGAATGAATTCATCCCCGTTATCGCACCGATCGGCAAAGGGGAAAATGGGGAAACACTCAATATCAACGCCGACTTTGTCGCCGCCCAGATCGCCTCAGCTCTGAAAGCCAAAAAACTGGTTTTGATGACCAATACCGAAGGAGTAAAAAATAAAGCCGGGAAACTGCAATCCGGCCTTACCCGAAAACTGGCTTCCGATATGATCCGAAGCAAGGTCATTCGCGATGGAATGTTGCCAAAAGTCAATTGTTGCCTGGAAGCTCTCAAGTCCGGAGTGCACAAAACCCACATCATCGACGGTCGTATTCGGCACGCCCTGTTGCTGGAAATTTTTACTGAGGAAGGTATTGGAACTCAGATTGTGGAAAAAGCCAAAGACCTGAAACCGGCGTAGCCACCACTAGGCGCGGCCAGCGTGACGCTGGGCACAGTGGCCGTGATGTTCTTCCGTAGCTATGATGAGTCTTTTTCCTTAAACTTCATACCCCGAAGAGGTAGGAGGGGTGACTATACCCAGTTGGAAAAGAGTTTTCTAGGCCGCACAAGCTATTGCTCACCACCACCGGGCGTGGCCCGGTATTGACAAAATTTTTGCTGATTGATAGTTTAATTGGGGTGGGTAGGATTCCAAAAACCTTTCAACGTCGCCTGATGCCATGAACTTATCTTTATTAGATGAACGAAGCAAAGTTGTTCTTTTAGCAGTCATCGATAAATATATCGAGTCCGCAGAGCCGGTGGGTTCCCGCACCGTGGCCAAGATTCACCCTGAACACCTCAGTCCCGCCACGCTCCGAAACGTGATGGCCGACTTAGAGGAAAAGGGTTTTCTGAGCCAACCGCATACGTCAGCGGGTCGCATTCCCACGGATAAGGGCTACCGGTTTTATGTGAACCACCTCCTGCGCCCGCAAAGTTTTTTAATGAAGGCCGAAGTGCTGTCGGACACCCATGAGCTCGAATACCCGCTCGGCAAACAAAATCTTCAGGAACTGCTTGAGAAAGCCTGCGCAAACCTTTCCACGGTTTCCCAGCAAACAGGGCTGGTCATGCTGCCCGGTTTCTCCAACGCTTGTTTCAAACATATTGAATTTACCAAAGTGGGCTCTCAAGCGGCGTTGGCCGTCTTCTTCTCCGAACAAGGCATCCTGCAAAACAAAGTACTGCCCATTGACCCTGATATGACCCAGGATCAACTGACCTCTATTTCTAATTACCTGAATAGTGAGTTCAGTGGAAAACCGATCCAGTGGATCCGGCGGGAATTGCTGAAACGGTTGAAACTTGAAAAGGAACACTATAATAACCTTGCCCGGAAAGCCCACGCCCTTTCCTCCGCCCTGTTTGCGGAAGAAAAGGAAAGTAGCGAACTGATTGTAGAAGGCGCCCTGAATTTTCTCGACCAGCCTGAGTTCACCGAAGATATCAGCAAAATCAAAGCTCTTCTGGTGACGCTCGAAGAGAAAACCAAACTGATCAACCTGCTCGACCTTTGCCTGCACCATGATGGAATGACCATATTGATCGGCGAGGAAAACCTGCAGGAAGAAATGGGGGACTGCAGTTTAATCGCGCAAAATTATCAGTTGGGGCAAGATAATGTTGGCACACTGGCTGTTTTCGGTTCCAAAAGGATGGACTATAAACGTATAATTTCTATTGTGAACCACACTGCAAAAATGGTTTCCAAGTTAATTTCTGAAAATCAGGGAGTTTAAAAAGGTGACATCTAAAGAAAAATTAACACAAGAAGAAAATCCGGAAGTTCTGGACCCGGAAGTTCTCGATCCCGAGGAAGATGCTCCTACCGAAGAGGCCAAAGACCCCATCGAAGAGTTGCAGGAGCAATTAAAGAAAAAAGATCTGGAACTTGCCGAACAAAAAAATAATTTCCTGAGAGAAAAAGCCGATCTTGAAAATTTCCGCAAAAGGTTGGTCAAGGAAAAGGCGGATGCTGTTCAGTTTGCCAACGAGCGACTCCTGAAAGAGTTGGTGCAAATTGACGACAACCTGGAGAGAGCCTTGAACGCTCCCAATGCCTCCCTGCAAACTTTAAAGGGCGGCGTGGAAATGATTCAGAAACAGTTCACCACGTTTCTCAAGAACCAGAAGGTGGAACCGATTGAAGCCATGGGAAAACCTTTTGACCCAGGCCTGCATGAGGTCATGACCCAGATGGAATCTGCAGAGCATGACGAAAACACCGTCATGCAGGAATATTCCAAAGGCTATACTTTGAATGGACGGATTCTTCGTTCTGCAAAAGTAGTGACCGCCAAAAAATCCGCTAAAGAAACGCCAACTCCAAAAGAAGAAAATGTTGAGGGTGAGGAATAATATGTTTGCCCTGCGCTATTTTTGCAGGACCTTCATTCTCAATTGCATCCATGCCCGAACTTCCTGAAGTCGAAACCCTGAGACGGGCACTTCTTCCTCTTATCGTCAACAAAACCTGCACCGCCCTCAAGTTCTACCGCAAAGACATCCGCTTTCCCATTCCCCAGACCACTTTGCGTAAGCAGTTCGAGAACCAGATAGTTTCCCAAATCCAACGCAACGGAAAATACCTGCTCCTGAAAGTTCCCAAGGGGGCGATGCTCTGGCACCTGGGTATGAGCGGGCGTGTTGCCCTGCAGACCTCGATGAACCCACGGGAAAAACACACGCACGCTATTTTCCAGTTCGGACCCGAAATCTTTCTACACTTTATCGACCCGAGGCGCTTTGGCTGCATACTCTGGGTTCCAGAAAACGGAAAACACCCTTTACTGGACAAAATGGGACCGGATCCCTTCGCACCAGAAAGCAACGCCACGGCCTTAAAAAACCGCGCCAAAAAATGCCGGTCACCCATCAAAACCTTCATCATGGATGCGCGGCGCATCGCCGGAATCGGCAACATTTACGCCTGCGAATCCTTATATCTGGCGGGCATTAACCCTAAACGGAAAGCCGGGAGAATCACCCTCACAGAATGGGACCGGCTCATCTCCTGCATACGTTCCACTCTGAAAGACAGCATTTCTGCAGGAGGAACCACCTTACGCGATTTCTTCGACCCCAACGGTTCGGCAGGATATTATGCGGTTAAACTGTCTGTTTACGGCAAAGAGGGCAAACCTTGTGCAAAATGCAAAACCCCCATATCCCGCCTGATTCATTCAGGCCGCTCCACTTTTTTCTGTGTTGCTTGCCAGAAGAAATAATCGGGCTTGTCTTGTCCAACCCGCAACCTATATGATGGTGTAATACTGCTAAACCAACAGACAGGAACTGGACGTGAAACGTTCTATTGGACTCATAACGCTCAACGCAAAATTCATTCACTCTTCGCTGAGTTTGAGATATCTGAGAAACGCCAGTCGAAATGCAGGCTATCAGAATGTATGGATCCGAGAATTTGTCATCAACCAGCCGGTCTGGAAAATTGCCGCAGAGATTCAGAAACTTAAGCCTGAGGTATTGGGCGTTGGTATTTATATCTGGAACCGGAGCCAGAGCCTGGAGTTGATCGAGCGCCTGCAAAAGCAAATGCCTCATCTAAAAATTGCCCTAGGAGGACCGGAGGTATCGTTTGAAAAAGACAATTCCCTCCCCTTCCCGGTAATTTCCGGCGAGGGAGAAAAGAAATGGCTGGAGTTTCTGGAGTTGACCTGCCAAGAGAAGACCCCCTCCGAGGAGGTACTTACACGCTGGCGGACCTATGGCACCGACCCGCCGGAACTCATCCCCGCTTACCTGCAAGAAGATTTCCCGCACCTGAAAAACCGGATCGTGTATTTTGAAACATCCAGAGGCTGCCCTTACCTTTGTTCGTTCTGTTTATCGGCATTGGACAAAACGGTTCGCTACTTCGACGAAGAGACCATCCAGAGCCAGATTAAAGAACTTGTAACCGCTGGCATTCAAAAAATTAAATTCGTCGACCGTACGTTCAACCTCAAACCCGGACGCATGAAAAAGCTGATGCAGTGGTTGACTCAATTCAAAGGCAACGAATTTCATTTTGAGGTAGTGGGAGATATTTTAACTGCCGAAGTTCTGAATTTTCTGAAAACAGTGCCCCCGGGAATGTTTCAATTTGAAATCGGCATTCAAACAACCACAGAGTCGGTTCAGAAAACCATCCAAAGAAAACAGAACAACGAAAAACTTTTTGAGACCATCAAACAGCTGGTGGATCAAGACCGCATTCATTTTCACTGCGACCTGATATTCGGGCTGCCCGGAGAAACCCTGGAAGATATCCGGCAATCTTTCTCCCGGGTGATGGCGCTGAGACCCCACGAATTGCAATTGGGTTTTCTGAAATTCCTTCCCGGCGCGCCCATCAACAACCTTATAGAGAAGGAACACTACCGTTACCAATCCACTCCCCCTTATGAACTGATCTCGCACCGGAACTTATCGGCCGAAGAGGTTCTGTATTTGAAACAATTCGAAGACATTTTCGACCGCTATTACAATTCCAAACGGTTCCGTTTTTCCATCCACTACCTGCTCGAAAAAATGGAACCCGTAACCCTGTTCAACTGCTTGCTGGAACATCATGATGCTCGCGGGCTATTGATGAACCCTGTTTCTCTGGATGAGCATTACCGCATTTTCCGGGACACGTTTTATTCAGTTCCCACTTCTATGGAGAAGGATCTCTTGAAGCTCGACTATCTCTATGCCCAGAGGTCGTTTCGCCTACCTGAAATTTTGTCCTCAAAATCTCCAGGCAAAACCTGGAAAAAAGACCGCAAAACACCGGTCATTCCCTTCGATCATGAAATTGAGATATCCGGTTCGCAAGCCATTTTAAAAGTGGCTGCAAATCCTGTATACTACGCCATCGCGCATTCTCAGAATGGAGACGGCTATTTTCGCCGCCCCACCGTCAATGCCATTTCAGCGCCGGAGATATAGCCCACTCTATAAACGTTGAATAAAACAGGGCTGTAAGCTCTCTTAACAAAAGACACCTCAGCAATCAGGAAATAAAGATGACACCTCTGAATTCAAAAAGCCGATCTATCACTCAAGGGGACCGGCGAGCCCCCAGCCGCGCCATGCTAAGAGCGTTAGGGTTCACGGATGAAGATTTCGACAAACCCATCATTGGAATCGCCAATGGGCAGAGCGAAATCACTCCTTGTAACGCAGGACTCGGCAAACTGGCCGACATCGCTTCGGCCCAAATCCGAAAAAGTGGCGGCATGCCACAGATGTTCGGAACCATCACCGTCAGTGACGGCATCTCCATGGGAACAGAAGGCATGAAATGCTCTCTGGTTAGCCGCGAGGTGATTGCCGACTCCATAGAGACCGTATGCCGGGGCGCCAGCATGGACGCGGTCATTTGCATAGGCGGTTGCGATAAAAATATGCCGGGAGCCATGATCGCCATGGCACGATTGAATATTCCCGGGCTCTTTGTTTATGGCGGCACTATCAAGCCCGGCCACCTGGATGGCAGCGATCTGACCGTTGTCAGTGTATTTGAAGCGGTTGGACAATTTGGCGCCGGTACCATTGACCAGAACAAACTCACTGATATCGAAAAAAATGCCTGCCCGGGTTTTGGCTCTTGCGGGGGGATGTTTACCGCTAACACAATGTCTTCCGCCTTTGAAGCGTTGGGCATGAGCCTGCCCTACAGTTCCACCATGGCCAATGAAGACAAGGATAAGGAAATCAGCACCGGGCAAAGTGCGAAAGCTCTTTTAAATATGATCGAGAAAAATATCCTTCCCCGAGAAATCATGACACGGGAGGCCTTCGAAAATGCCATCGCGATCGTTATGGCTGTCGGCGGCTCCACCAATGCAGTTTTACATCTTCTGGCCATCGCCCACTCCGCTGGAGTTCAGTTGTCCATAGATGATTTTGAGGTAATTCGGAAAAAGGTTCCCGTCTTTTGCGATATGAAACCGTCAGGAAAATATGTTGCCATCGACCTGCACCATGCCGGTGGCATTCCGCAAGTGATGAAAATGATGTTGAACGCCGGGCTCCTGCATGGCGACTGCCTGACCGCAACCGGGAAAACCATCGCCGAAAACCTGAAGGATGTCCCCGATCAGCCCAGAAAAGATCAGGATGTCATTCTACCTCTGGATCGGCCAAAATCGACAGAAGGCCATTTAGTCATTCTCAGGGGCAACCTTTGCCAGGAAGGGTCGGTCGCAAAAATTTTGGGTGTTAAAACCCAGAACTTCACCGGCCCGGCACGTGTCTTCAATTCAGAAGAGGAATGCCTGGATGCCATTCTCGACGACAGCATTCAGGAAGGCGATATCGTGGTCATTCGTTTTGAAGGCCCGAAGGGCGGACCCGGCATGCGAGAAATGCTGGCACCCACCTCTGCTATTGTAGGTAAAGACCTGGGTGATAAAGTCGCACTCATCACCGATGGCCGGTTTTCCGGAGGAACCTATGGAATCGTGGTTGGACATATCGCACCCGAGGCTCAACTGGGCGGAACGCTGGCCCTCATCAAAGATAACGATACCATTATCATCGATATCGAACACAACCAGCTAAACGTAAAATTGTCCGACGAAGAACTTGAACAAAGAAGAAAAGAGTTCGTCGCGCCAGAGATAAAATATCAATCGGGTGTATTGGCTAAATACGCAAAACTTGTCGGCTCTGCCAGCAAAGGTGCGGTAACAGATTGAACACGGAGAGCCACCGCAGCCAAAGAGCATATAACCCGTCATTGCGAGGAGCTAACAGCGACACGAAGCAATCCAGAAGCCTGGATCGCCACGCTCCTCACAGTCGCTCGCGATGACGAATAGAGTGACTTTCTATATTCGTACGAGTAAAGCGAAACGATGTTAGTTTATGCAATATAAAATCCTTCCGGGGCACCTTTATCCCAAAGACAATCGAATAAACCTTTATTATTTTCATAATCTTTTAAAGGTCATTGGAGACTCTGTTTCCCAACAAATGAAGCAACAGCATAAAATCAGTGTCCCCATTACAGCTGGCATGTGGGGCGGTTCCTATATGGTCGCCCAGGACGACGGGCAAGCCAGAACAAATGTTGTGCGCCTGTATTCCATCGTCAACCTGCCGCAGAACAGCCCTCTGAACAGAGTAGAAAACTTTGAATGCTTGATGGAGATCTATCAGCAAACATTTTGCACTACTTTTAAACGCTATGGATTGAACCTGGTGGACCCGCGTTGGGGAGAGGCCATCCCCTACTCCAACAAGGAGCGCCCCACCACTGCCCTGCAAATGTGGGACACCAGGAAAAAAGCCAATTTCGTGCGGGCCTTTTTCGTGTGGAATGAGGCAACCTGGGAAGAGTCGATCATCTACGACATGATCCGTAATGTTAAAGTCCTCAAGGAACTTTTGAATATCAACACCCGCCCACCCAAAAAAGAGAGTTCGGAGCTGAAGTTTCTGCTGCAGGATGTGCTCATCACCTACTTCACCCTGCACTCCGCCTTGACCCCCGATTTCATTGAACACTCCGCGCCCATCATCAAGGAGCTGTTTGAGCAGTTTGTTAAGGGAATGCATTCAGAAGAAGAAATTGAAGAGCAATATCACAAGGTTTATTCAAGCGCTTTGGTTTATGGATTCGAAGAGGCCCTGCAAATCCCTTACGGAAAAGAAAACCTGGATGTGCGGAATGTGGAAGACTGGCCGGTAGATAAAATCAACTACGTCCCAGATGAATTAAAGGAAAAGCTTGTTCCCGCCTTGCAAGCTCCCTGGAAAAAATTTTACACCAACCTGGAAAAACAATCCGGCGCAGAAGTCGCTAACCACTAACGCACTAACCCAGTTTTAAGAGAAGCCAACCGGCGATTCCCTTTTGCCCATTCAATTCTTTATTAGAACCGTTCCAAACCGCGATGGCCATTAAGACCGACTGCTTAAACTGAACGTCATTGGCGTTGTCATTGGTTAACGACCGATGGAAAACAAGACGCCATTTATTATTTTTCCACACCGCGAAGCCTTTTACATCCTGCTGGTTCTGATCGGTCAGGGTGCTGTATCCCTCCGCGTTTAAATCCTCAATGGTCTGGTAAGTGAGCCCGGAATTGGGATTGTCCCTCACTCCCGGTTGCCCTCTCTCGCCACCCACTGCCTTCCATTGCCAAATGTTGACAGGCTTTCCCGATTCGCCCATGGTGATCAATGGTGCCTCCTCACCAGCAGCGACCGGAAACATCACCGCCGCCCGATCAACATACAACGCCGAGTGGTCAAAGTTGCTATCACGAGTTGGATCACTCCACTCCAGCATGATAGCTATGCCACTGGAATTTTTAACAGCACGCACGGTGACCTCCTTCGTCGAAGGATTTGGCCATTTCGGATTGGTGATCATTTGCGGCCCGAGTTCCACTTCGACCGCAACAGGCCCGGCATCCCAAAAAGGATCATAAGGGTCCACCGGCAAGCTCCCGTCATGGCTGGCCATCTGTATAGCGGGACCACAACTTCCATCCTGCAAACAATCCTCAACATTTGAACTGCAGGCCGAGAACAATAACGCCAATAGCACAGTCCACAAGCCGAATGGCTTCATTCTTTTTTGGATCATGGGGTCAATAATTACGGATCAGTTTTTCGAGGTCTTCCTTTAATTCAGGGGTATAAGGACCGACCAGAATCAGGTTGAGCACTTCCGGAACAAAAGTCTTTCTGGCAACATCAATGATTTTTTCTTTCGAGATCATCTGAACCTGGTTTCGTTCTTCTTCCACGGAGAGTTCTTCGGAGTAAAGGTGTGGGAAAGCATAGCGCACTACCTGCTTGTAAGGATCATCCAATTCCGAATCCAGGTCAAACATATAACGTTTTTTCACATGCGCCACTTCATAATCAGTGGGCCCCTGGCTGGCAAAAGTTTTAATTTCCTCAAGCAGGACTTGGGTCACTTCAATGAGTTTCTCCGGCCGCACCGTTACATCAAAGTCCATCGTGCCAATGTCCGACATACTCGTTGCACGGCATTCGACTGAATAAACCAGGCCTCGTTCTTCTCTGAGCACTCTCTGCAACCGGGAGGTAAAGCCATCGTCAAAGATTCGGCTGATCAACCCCATTGTCAGAAAATCTTCATGATTGTAAGAACAGGAACGAAAACATATTTGCAGTTCAATCTGGCTGTCAGAATCCTGCTGAAAAAGAAACTGGGGCCGGGCCTGCTCGTCGGAGATACTTCCGATAAAATGATTTTTTGTAATCGGAGCCACCCCGTTAGAAAAATCGGAAAAATATTTTTCTGCCAGCGAAAGATTAAGGTCATGCTCAAGCGGTCCCGAGATTGCCAGAACCATGTTTCCAGGAACATAATGGGCGTTGTAATAGTCCTTCAACATTCCCACCGTAATCGCCTTAATGGTCTCTTCCGTCCCAATGGTGGGCCAGGATATTGGTGTTTCAGGATAAAGCAGTTTGCACGCCTGGTTGTTAATGTCTACATTCACGCCCTCTTCGTTGAGTTCTTCATAGTATTCCTCGAGAATGATTCCGCGTTCCAGTTCAATTTCAGGAAACGTCGGGGAATAAAAAAACTCCGCGAAGATTTCCATTCCCTTATCCAACTGCGAGGTATGCGGACTGAACCCGTATTGCGTGTATTCCCCAAGGGTGGAGGCACGAAGATCCCGACCGATATTTTCGAATTCCATATTCAGGGAGATCGAGTTGGGGTATTTTCGGTTTCCCCGGAACATCATATGTTCCAGAAAATGGGAGATTCCATTATTCTTTTCATTTTCAAATCGTAAGCCGGCCCGGACAAACATCGACACTTCCATGGTGTGAATATGCGGCATCTCCACCGTCACCACCGTCAAGCCGTTGGCCAGCACATCCTTAAAATATCGTAAGGCGAATTCTTTGACTTCCATATTTTTTTTCAGCTAATTTCGCAAAATTTTCAGGGTTTGAAATGAGATGGCATTATCGCACAAACCCGGGACTAACTCACGATGTGTTTCAGGCCCATTTCGTAGCTCATTCCCGCTATTCAAATAAAATGGCATCTTCTCCTAGAAGGGCTTCAATCTTATCAATCACATCATCGGAAGGTTGAATACGAAATTCATCCGCCACCGTGACCACACGTTCATTCTCATCCGGGAAGATAAAATGCAAGCAGGTATCGTTGTTGCCTTTGTGGGAAGCAAGAATATCCTTCACCGCTACCAGGGTCTCGCGCTCTAAACCCAATGTCCTGAAATGGATCATGACCTTACCCTGAAAATGCTGATTCGCCTGGGCAAGCGGAAAGACCTCGCTGGCGATAACTTTTGGCAGGTTACCTTCGGCGTCCACCTTACCTTTCACCAAAAGCGGCACTTCATCCATTAATAGTGACTGAGCCTTACTGTATATTTCAGGCCAGAGGATGACCTCTATCGATCCCTGCAAATCCTCAAGGGTGATGATCCCCATCTTGTCACCCTTGCGGGTAGTTTTGGGAAGATGTTTGATCGGGATTCCTGCCAGGCTTACAGTTTTTTCGTTTCCCGCTTCTGCGATGGAGGCCGAAGTTGCATCCGTGAACCAGGACAGCTCACGGGTAAACCCATCCAGTGGGTGACCGGTGATATAAAACCCGATGCTTTCTTTTTCCAACCTGAGCCGATCAGCATCGCTCCACTCCTCCACATTTCTGGCAGATGGCCTATCTTCCTCCGCATCGGCCGCAAACGAATCAAACATGCTGGACTGTCCTAACTCCCGGTCCCTTTGCTTGGCCTGCCCTTGTTCCATATGAGCTTGCAACTCATTCATCATTTGAGCCCGGCTCTGCCCAAGAGAATCGCAGGCGCCACTTTTAATCAAACTTTCAAACACCCGCTTGTTGGCCAACTGCATATCCACGTTCTCGCACAACTGCTCCAACGATGTAAACCGTCCTAACTCCTGCCTGGCTTCGATAATATTATCGAGGGCTTTACTCCCGACATTTTTAATAGCTCCAAGACCAAAGACCAGTATATTTTCACAGACCGAAAAGTCCCGCTGGCTCAGGTTCACATCCGGGGGTTGCACGGTGATCTTCATTTCACGGCAGTCGTGGATATAGCGCAAAACCTTGTCGGTGTTATCCATATCGCTGGTGATCAAGGCACCAAAAAATTCCAACGGGTAATGAGTTTTCAAGTAAGCAGTCTGGTAAGAAATTTGCGCGTACGCCGCGCTGTGCGATTTATTGAATCCATAGCCTGCAAACTTTTCCATCAGGTTAAAAATCTTTTCCGATTTTTTTTCATTAATACTTTTATCCCGTGATCCCTTCAAAAACTTTTCCCGCTGGGCAGCCATTTCTTCCGGTTTCTTTTTACCCATGGCTCTCCGCAACAAGTCGGCATCCCCCAGGCTGAACCCGGCCAGCACACTGGCTATCTTCATCACCTGTTCCTGATAGAGAATGACTCCGTGAGTTTCTTTAAGAATGGACTCCAACTGCGGCAGGTCATATTTTTCCTCCATCGTGCCATGCTTGCGCTTAACATAATCATCAACCATGCCGCTTTCCAAAGGACCCGGTCGGTACATCGCTAAAAGAGCGATGATGTCCTCAAAACAGTCTGGCTTTAATTTTTTAAGCAGGTCGCGCATTCCCGAACTTTCCAACTGGAAAATCCCAAGCGTTCTCGCATCGCAAAGAAGCTGGTAGGTGGCAGGATCATTCAAGGGAATGGCGCCGATATCCAGATCAATATTTTTCGATTGTTTGATCATCTTCAGGGCATTACTGATTACCGTCAGAGTTCTCAACCCGAGAAAATCCATTTTCAGTAGTCCGAGTTTTTCCACACTGCCCATGGCATACTGAGTCACCACCTCGTCGTTACTGCCTTTATAAAGCGGACAAAACTCCGTCAGAGCTTTCGATGAAATGACCACCCCGGCGGCGTGGGTTGAGCAGTGGCGCGCCAGCCCTTCCAGGTTTTTGGCGATATCCAATAGTTCGGCAACTTTCGGATTTTCCTTACGCAGTTTTTCAAATTGCGGTTCTTCCTTGAACGCGTCCTTAAGCGTGACATTTAGCTTGTTGGGAACCAGTTTCGCCAGCTTGTCGACCTCGCCATAGGTCATATCCAGAACCCGCCCGACATCGCGGATGACCCCCTTGGCGTTCATGCTGCCGAATGTAATAATCTGAGTCACGTTCTGGTTACCGCCATATTTCTCGGTGACATATTTGATCACGTCATCGCGCCCGTCCATGCAGAAGTCGATATCAATATCCGGCATGCTCACCCGTTCAGGATTCAAGAACCGCTCGAATAACAAACCGTATTGCATAGGATCGATATCGGTAATCTGCAGGGCGTAGGCAACAACACTGCCCGCAGCGGAACCCCGACCAGGTCCGACTGGGATCCCATTTTCCTTGGCGTATTGGATGAAGTCCCACACGATTAGAAAATAACCGGGATAGCCCATCTTATTGATGATCCCCAGTTCCCGGTCCAGCCTTTTTTCATAGACTTCCCGGTCAAACTCAATCTTGCGTTTCTCCAGCTCTTCAAACCTTTTTGTTAAACCTTCGCGAGAACGCTCCTCAAGATAGGTCTCAAGGGTATAAGATTCCGGGACCGGGTAGTCCGGCAAATTGAGTTTGTCAAACTCCAGTTCCAGTTCACAACGCTCGGCAATTTTCAAAGTGTTATCAATCGCCTCGGGAGTCTCTTTGAACAGGGCGATCATCTCTTGAGGTGATTTGAAATAGAATTCAGCCTTGGGATACTGCATCCGGTAAGGATCGGTAATGGTTTTTCCCGTTTGCAGGCACAATAGAATTTCATGCGCTCGAAAATCTTCCCGGTCAATATAATGACAATTGTTGGTGGCCACCACCGGGAGGTCCAATTTTTTACCAATACCGATGATTTCCTTGTTGATCCGGTCCTGGTTTTCCAGTTGGTGATTCTGCAGTTCGAGAAAAAAGTTGCCCTCGCCCATGATCTCCGCATACTGGCTGGCCACCTTGATAGCGCGGGGAACATTCTCCCGGTTCACGTTATGGGCGACTTCACCGCGAACACAAGAACTCAGAGCGATCAGTCCCTCCGAATATTCTGCAAGCAGTTCTTTGTCAATACGTGGCTTGTAATAGAACCCTTCCAGGTATCCCTTGGTCACGAGTTTTAAAAGGTTCTTATAGCCCGTCTCATTTTCGGATAGAAGGATGAGGTGATAAGACGCATCGCGAAGATTGTCTTTAGAGGTTTTCTCTAGGCGGCTCTCAGGTGCGACATAGACCTCACACCCGATGATCGGCTTGATGCCATGTTTGCGGGCTGCATTATAAAACTCCACCGCCCCAAACATATTGCCATGATCAGTCATCGCCACGGCAGGCATGCCAAACTCCGCCGCCTTTTCAAACAGGGCAGAATGGCGAATTGAAGAATCCAGTAAGCTATAGGAAGTATGGAGATGGAGATGTACAAAATTGGCAGGATTCATGACACACTAAATACCAGTTTGCCTGCCTTAAAGCAACCTTCCGGTGAAGGGCATTAAATCTACTCGGCTCACTATTTTACGGCAGGATGTTTCCTGCCCAAGAATCAGACCTTTACAAGCCCGTTCAGCTTGCTGATATCTATTTAAGAATGAAAATAACCGACAAAAAAACAGGCGGGGCCGACAAACCAAAACTTCTTATCTCAATAACGATTGCCATCAAGGTTTTCTGTTAAACGTCTAAAACTCTTTATCAAAATACAGAGCACATTTTTTGCCGCCAAATCTCTATTATATTTTAATAAACTCATAAGGTAATTCTACTATATACAAATAAAACCATTTAGCAAGCCCAATTTCCCGCCTCAGGGGCCATTCGGGGTCGCTTTTCCCATAAACGTTGTCACAGGTGGCTAGAGAAACAGGAAGTTAACCAAAAGTAGAACAGCGGTGGTCACGATGCCTGCCCCGAAAAAGTTGAGAACAAGACCAGCACGTGACATTTGAGGAATCGTCACCCAGCCACTGCCAAACACAATGGCATTCGGCGGGGTGGCAACCGGCAACATGAAAGCGAAGGATGCCGCCAGCGTTGCCGGCATCATAAAAAAGAGAGGATGAATATTTGCAGCCACCGCCGACACACCGAGTATGGGAAGGATCATCGTGGTGGTGGCGGTGTTTGAGGTCAACTCCGTTAAAAAAGTAATGGCAAGACAAATACCGAGCACCACACACCATAAAGGCCACCCTGCAATACCAGTAAGCTTGCCACCGATCCATGTATCGAGTCCGGTCGCGCCAAAACCTCCGGCCAATGCAAACCCACCCCCAAACAAAAGCAAAATGCCCCAGGGGATTTTCTCCTGCACGGTTTTCCAGTCGAGTGCGAAGTATTCCCGCTTGCCGTTTAAGTCCTGCCCTTTTGTCCCATCAATCGGTAGAATCATGAGAAGCACTCCCATTGCCATAGCCACGGTAGAATCGTGCAGGTATTTTGGGTTGGCAAACAGTCCCGACCAACCGGGGATCACAAATTCTCCCAACGAAATGGGCTGACGAAATATCCATAAAAAAGCGGTGAGACAAAACACAGTCGCCACAGTTTTTTCAGCGCGGTTAATGGGACCTAGTTCATTAAGTTCCCGTTGAATGATTGCATGGCTCCCGACTGAAATTTTTGATAACGGAATGGGAGACACGAATCGGCATAGATACAACCACACGATCGGAATAAAAACTATCACCACTGGAACCGCCATCACCATCCACTTAAAAAAAGTTATTTCAGGATTCTCTGGAAATAGTGTTTTATAAAACCCGGCAAAAACAATATTAGGTGCAGTGCCAATGAGGGTGCCCACCCCGCCAATACTGGCAGAATAAGCCAGACCCAGCATGAGGACGAGTCCTAACCCCTGTTCAATAGTCTTTTGCGATTCAGAGTTTCTCACGCCGTTCAAAGACGCATTGAGAGCAATTTGCCGCACTACCGCCATGGCAACCGGGAACATCATCATGGTCGATGCGGTGTTGGAGATCCACATCGATAAAAAAGCGGTGGCGGTCATGAATCCTAAAACCAGACGCTGGGGGCGGGTGCCAATGGCGAAAACAATCCACAACGCCAGACGTTTGTGGAAATTCCATTTCTCCATGGCAAGTGCGATCATGAATCCACCGAGAAATAGAAAGATGAGATGATTGGCATAATTAGGCGCCACCTGTTTGCTGGACAGGATGCCCAACAACGGAAATAAAACCAGCGGTAACAGAGCCGTTACTGCCAAGGAAGTGCCCTCGCCGATCCACCAGATCGCCATGAGGGCGGTCACCGCCAGCATGCGTTGTCCCTCAGGCGTTAAACCCTCAAGCGTTGGCATGACAAGAAGTGTCATAAAAACGACGCCACCCACAACCAGAACAACCACCTGTTTTTTGAATGAAGTCGCCACCTAAGAAAACACCGCTCCTAAAAATATTAACGGAACGATCTTAACCCGTATGGCAATGAGGAAGGAGGAATTTTTATTCCGAAAAGTTATTTACCTCATTAAGGAGTTAGTAATTTCTGGATCGTTTCCTGGAGCAAATCAAAATCTATTGGTTTGCCAAAGCAATAGGATGCACCGTTCTGCATGCAATCTCTCTCGATTTCCGGGGTCAGATGGGCGGAAACCATGATGACATAAATTTCGGGTTTCCAGGCTTTAATCATTTTCACCAATTCGTCCCCGGTCAACCTTGGCATCTTGACATCCAGAAGGACCACCGCAGGATTAAAATTATATATTTGGGAAATGGCTTCCTCGCCACCAAGAGCTATTTCAATTTCACAGTAATCCTCTAGGCATCGTTTCGCAACCTGGCAGTGTTTCTCGTCGTCATCCACAACCAATAATTTGTATTTAGGTTTCCCATCCATTTTCACATCTCCAAATTATTGAACAACCCTATTAATGAATTATAGATTTGCATTCAAAATTTACAAGGTGTAAATGCTTTGACAACTCCTAATTCAGCATTAGTTGCTGGCCTATTCTTTTTTATAGAGCCAACCGCCGTGATGTAAAAAAAGTGACACAAACATTTCCCGCTTTTGATGACTTCACCCAGGAAGAAGTCCATGAACTTTTTTGTAGGGATGGGTTCTACTGAATTACCAAGATGGAGAATTTATCATTCTGCTGGGCGAGAGGTCACCATACGTATCCAACCCTTCCTATAATTCATTTCCATCTTGGAAATGCACCTCATATATTTTCTTTCCTTCTTCTGACCATTCAATCCAAAGTCCTTCTTCTTTTCCGTTTTTGTAATATTTCTCAATATTTTTTTGTCCATTTTTATACCAGATCACCGTAAGACCCTCTTCTTTTCCATTTTTATAATGTTCTTCACCTGCTTTCTGTCCGTTTTCATACCAACTAGTATGAAGACCCTCTTCAGTACCATCTTTGTATTGTCCTTCCAATTCTTTCTTCCCATCTTCAAACCATTGAGTATGAAGACCCTCTTCTTTTCCTTTGTTGAAATGTCCTTCGCAGGATTTCTGCCCGTTTTCGTACCATTCAATATGAAGACCCTCTTCTTTTCCATTTTTGAAATGTCCTTCGAAAGATTTCTGTCCATTTTCATAGAAATCAATACAAACACCATTGAATGGTTTTCCTTCCAGCAGGGTGATTTCTCCTTCCTGTTTCAGCTCTTTTTCTGAAACTACTTTTTCTTCTTCATTCATAGTTGATCACTAACAAAAGCTGGTTATTATCCTGTTTCAGGACCCTATTATTCGGTATCCTCTGATAGTGGCTCGGTTTTTCTTTCTGTTCGTTTCATTGGCTCCGTCAGTTTTGTATCTGACCCTTCCAAAAATTTACCTTTCGGCCCACGGGCATAGTCGCGGGAATAGTAAAGCGGTGTTACTGCTATAATAGTGATGACACTGGCGATTATCAGTGCAATCCAGGAATCTTTGTTCATGACTGATACTCCTTACCGTAATTTTAATTAAAGACCACTATAATCTTGGGGTTTTAGATTGCTTTGTCAAGTTGGTCAAAATTTATAGACGTGAGGGACAGATGAAAACCCCATGAATGCTACGCTCACACTGAACGCAAATTGGGAATTTTAAATAAATTGGAGGATAAGTAGATCATGCCAAAACACGCTTTTTTGGGAATGGGAATTATGGGAGCGGCTATGGCTGCCAACCTGGGTCGCTCAGGATTGGTAACGAATGTTTGGAACAGAACGACTACTAATCCCGGTATTCAAATCGCCAAAAAGGCGGGTTGTAACGTAACTAAAAGCATTGAGGAGGCCGTTAACAATGTTGATTTCATTTTTATTTGTGTGTCCGATGCGCCGGATGTCGAAAAAGTTCTTTTTAGTTCAGAGGGTGTGGTTGAGAATGCAAAAAAAGGCTCCTTAATAATCGATTTCAGTACAATTGGCACCAAGGCGGCAAAATCTCTAGGACTCAGGTTAAAGGAAATTGGATTAAGATTTTTGGATGCCCCCGTTTCCGGAGGAGATAGTGGTGCAAGGAATGGGTCTTTGACCATTATGGTGGGAGGGACGGATAAAGATTTTTCAGATTCATTGACCCTCCTGAAAGTTCTAGGAAAAAATATTCATCATTGTGGTCCGGTTGGGAGCGGACAAGCCGTTAAATTAGTGAACCAAATTCTTTGCGGTATTAACATGGTGGCTTTATCTGAAGCAATGCGACTTGCTGAAATTCAGGAAATTGACCCGAATTTGGTAGTTGAAATATGCAGTACTGGAGCAGCCGGATCATGGGCTTTGTCCAACTTAGGTCCCAAAATGATTCAATCGGATTTTTCCGCAGGGTTTAAAGTAAAAGACATGCTTAAAGATTTGAGATTAGTCAATGAGGAGCTTTCAGGCCGAGAGAATTTTTCCGGAGTCAATCTCGCCCAAAAATTATTCGAACTTGCCATTACTACTTTCCCACAAGGTCAAGGGGGATTAAAGGGAACACAATCTATGGTTTTAGCATATAAAAACGGGCTGCAAAATAAGTTGCCATAGATGAGCTATGTTATATCCTCTTCATTCTAAAATATTCTTTTCCTTACCCCTTATAAGTTGATCTTCTCCATGGATTAAAAAGTCCCGCAATGGTCCCGCAGTTTTTGCTGGGTAGCAACTCTGAATTATTGACTAAGGTTTAGCAAAGGGAAGTTAAAGAACCCGGTCGTGGCATCAGATTGTCTACCCTGTCTTTTTTTCGCAACGGAAATCAGTTTCAGAAATCCAGTGGATCTTCAGGTAGTGGGGAACTTTGGTTTCGCGGTCGATCTTCGCCGATTGAACCTGGGCGGGGGTCAGGTTAACGGAATAACGCAAGATAGCCTTGCTGAGGTTGGCCCATTGTAAGTCGGTCTCCTTCAACCACGCCGAAGACAGATACGCCTCTGTGAGATTGGCTTCAGTGAGCAAGGTCTTACGAAGATCGGCTTTAAAGAAGTTTACTTTTTCAAGATTAGACTTTCGTAGATCGGCTCTTCTTAGATCGGCTTCACTGAAGTCGACGTCGCGAAGATCGCGGTCGCTGAAATCGACTTTTCTCAGTTTCGCTTTCTTGAAGGAGCATCCGCATAAATCCGCGCCATTGAACTTCACTCCAGAGCAATCGGTTTCGTTGAGGTTGGCGCCTCGCAAATCCGAACCGGCGAAGAAGGTTTTGGTAAGGTTCGCGCCCTGCAAATTGGCGCCGTTGAGTAGGGTCATATAGAAATTAGCTTTTCTGAGGTTGGCATTGCTCAGGTTAACGCCATTGAAGTCGACGCGATCCAGATCGGGCTCGATGCTTGGATTGCTTTCTCTCCAGATGTTCCACCTCTCTACTGAACTCCTGAGCAGTGTAATATGTTCCCGGTTCGCCACTTTATTTAAAGTTTTTATTTTTAAGAGTATTATTTCAGCGGATTCATCGCTCACACTGATTCTTAATTTTCTTTCCTCCATCTTACTTTACAACCATTTTTGGTTCATCGTGCCGATTTGTATGAAGAAAATATTTTAATAGTTGTTGAATTATCACATACCCCTTCGGGGCATGAGTTTAAGGATGGGGATATCACAAATATCACGGCCACCGGCGGTTCGCCGGGACTAGGTGGTAGCGAGGATTTCGTTGATTTTGAGGGTGGAGACGATGTGTCTATCCATGCCGAGTTCGCTGGGGGAATAGCCCAAGGCCAGGGCAACCAATTGAGGAAGATGTAAAACGGGGATGGAATTATTTTTCTTTTGCAGGATTTCAATCTCCGGCTGATAGGAATCGAGGCTCAAATGACAAAGCGGGCATCCGGTCGCCACAACATCGGCACCGTGATCAATCGCATCCAGCAGGGCGTTGCCCGACATATCAAGAGAAGCCGGTTTGTTCATCATGACAATGGGAAACCCACAACACTTGATGCGACTGGGATAATAAACCGGTGTTGCGCCCAGTGCTGCAAAAATATCTTCCATACCTGTGGGGTTATCCGGATTCTCAAAGTCTGAGTTTTCGGATGGGCGCAGGACATAACAACCATAAAACGCAGCAACCTTTAATCCGGTCAGAGGTCTTTTGATGCGTTCCTTCAACCTCGCCATACCCTCTTCGGTAGCGAGGATGTTGGCAAAATGCTTGATCCGTGTCTTGCCGCTATATTGGTGCCCGCCTTCCTTGAGGATGTCGTTGACCTTCTTTTTATATTCGGCGTCTTCATTGAGGTGGGCTTCGGTTTTTTTCAAGGTGCCCTGGCAGGTCGAACAGATGGTGACGATATCGAGCCCTTGTTTTTCGGCGATGGAAAACGAACGCGCGTTCAGCGCATCGGCAAGCAGAGGGCTTTTTTCGGAAACCACCCCGGCACCACAGCAGGAAGCGCTTTTCATTTCTATGAATTCAAACCCGAGGCCTTCGGCGGCCTTGGTGGTGGAAAGCATCAGTTCCCGGGTTGCCCCTTTGGCAACACATCCGGTAAACAAGGCAAACTTCATTGATCCAACTCCTTGAAAATTCGTTTAACGTCGTCCACTTCATCAATGGAGTGATGAATGATCGGGGGAACCTTGCCCTTAAAGAACATGCGCAACCCGATAGGAAGCAGGCTCAACAATCCGGAGATATTGAAAAAACCCATCGACTCAACGGGAATCCTGTTCTCATTCAGGTTACCGCTTCTTTTTACGGAATTAAAAAAGGATAGTGCGTGCCGGGCTCCGTTATTGTTGTGCACGCCCTGCTCCAGGGCCACGGTCATGATTTCTTTGATGCGGTCAAACGGGCGCGCCGGTTTCGGGCAACGCTCGACACATTCGCCGCAGTGGGTGCAGTCCCAGATGCCGCCCGGTTCGCTGAGTTCTTTGACCCGCTCGAAGGTTTGGGAGTCGCGGGAATCGCCAACAAATCTTTGCGCCTTGGCTAGAGCCGCCGGCCCGAGGAAGTTCTCATCCACCTCGAGGGTATTGCAGTCGGAATAGCAGGCCCCGCACATGATGCAGGTACTTGAATCGTCGATCCTCAAAAATTCTTCCTGACTTTGGGGTCGTTCTTTTTCCGGCGGGGCTTCTTTGGGTTCCAGATAAGGTTTGATCTTGTTGACCTTGTCCCAGAACGGGGTGAAGTCGACCACCAGGTCTTTGATCGGTTTCATATTACCCAAAGGTTCGAGCGTAATGGTCTCGTCGTTATCGACAATGTGTTCGGCCTGACGCTGGCAAGCCAGCAGGGCGTGGCCGTTGGCTTTGACGGCGCAGGACCCGCAAATGGCACTGCGGCAGGACATCCGGTAAGTAAAACTTCCATCCAATGTCCACTTGATCTGGTTCATGCAATCCAGAAGGGTAACTCCCGGTTGGATGTCCAGTTGGAATTCCTCGAAATAAGGTTCTGGTTGTTTTTCCGGATTGAAGCGCTTGATCCTGAAAGTCGCCATTAATAAGTTCTTTCTGCAGGTTGATATTTGGTGATCACGACCGATTTCTTTTTTACTACCAGTCCATCTGGAGAATCGTAGGTCATTGAATGATGGAGAAAATTTTCGTCATCACGTTTCGGGAAATCTGTACGGAAATGCCCGCCCCGGCTTTCCTTTCTTTGCAGGGCACCGTTGGCGATCAGCCGGGAAATTCCTAGCATGTTTCCCAATTCCAGAATTTCATAAATTTCTGTATTGAACAGCTTGCCCTTATCGGTCACTCTACCGTTTTTGAACCTTTCCTGCAGTCCTTTCAAGGTTTCAATACAGACTTTGAGTTTTTCCTCATCGCGGAAAACCCCGCAATGGCTCATCATTATCTCCTTCATCTCATTACGGATGTCGTTATAGCTTTCCGAGCCATCTCTTTGAAAAATATCCTCAAACTTTTTCAGGACCCGGGCTTTTTCCTGCCCTTCGTTGACGTCTCCGTAGTCAATGCCCACAGTATATTCGAGCACGGATTTACCCGCACGTTCTCCAAACACCGTTGCTTCCAGAAGGGAATTTGTACCCAGCCGGTTACCACCATGAACGGAGACACAGGCACATTCCCCGGCGGCAAAAAATCCGCTCATGCGGGTGCCTTTTTCATCAAGAATTACGTGGGAGTATTTATCGGTCGGGATACCGCCCATTGAATAATGCGCAGTAGGCTGAATGGGCAGACATTCTTTGATGCAGTCTACACCCAAAAAGTCGATGCCCAGTTGCCGGATTTGTGGCAGGCGTTCCATGATCCGCGCCTCACCCAGATGGCGCAGGTCAAGATGAATACAGTTTTCACCGTTCACACCACGACCGGCATCCATTTCGCTCTGCTCAGCCCGAGCTACGATGTCGCGGGGAGCCAGTTCCATACGCGACGGGGCATACTGTTCCATGAAGCGTTCGCCTTTTCCATTCAGGAGATAAGCGCCTTCTCCCCGCGCCGCTTCAGAAAATAAAATTCCCTGACGATACAAACCCGATGGATGAAATTGGACAAACTCCAAATCTTCCAAGGGAATCCCTACATCGAACGCGGCCATGACTCCATCGGCCGTACTGGCAAACGCGTTGGAAGTGAATTTATATACCCTGCCATATCCCCCGGTGCAAAACACCACGGCCTTGGCCTGAATCACTTCCACTTCTCCAGTCTGGATATTGCTGACCACCACGCCGTTACAACGACGATCGCCATCAACAACCAGCGAGTGCATGTACCACTCGTTATAAATTTTCACAGATTTCGCGTTCTTCATGAGTTGTTCATGAAGCGCATGCAGAATAGCATGGCCGGTGCGGTCGGCAGAAAAACAGGCGCGCGGTTTGGAATGCCCGCCGAAACTGCGCTGGGCAATTTTTCCATCCGGCGTTCGGCTGAAAACACAACCCATATGCTCTAATTCATAGATAATCCTGGGAGCGGCTTTGACATACTCTTCCACCGCATCCTGGTCGCTGAGAAAGTCGCCACCTTTGACGGTATCGTACATATGCTCTTCCCAACTGTCCGGCTCCGAGTTTCCCAAAGAAGCGGCAATACCCCCCTGCGCCGCACCGGAATGGGATCTGGAAGGATACACCTTGGTCAGCACGGCGACATCCAACTCCTTACACGCTTCCAGAGCACAACGCATCCCGGCAAGACCGGCACCCACAATCAACACATCATGTTGAATCACAAATTTACCTCAAAACGGGAAAAACCCGTGGTTCATCCAAAACGAGTCTATCCGGTAAAGGCCGGATAAAAAACGATAACAATTGCCCCACTTTCCGGCCTTACTCCAATTTTCCGGTTCATCTCCCTTATGAAACAAAAACCATTGAAAATCAAAGGGAAAATTCTTTGAAATCAAGTACAGGCGGGCCTAGAATCGGGGTAGCTACCGGAATCAAAATTGAAGAGGAATTTAAACATTCCCCCCCCTCCAAAGTCAAGAAAAATGAAATTTGAGTTGCAAATCAAAGGTAAGCCCCTCATAATGGCCCTTGTCTTCAACAAAGATTTTTAACCACTTGAAAATCAAGGCTCTAACTCTCAAGAGTCCCTGTGAGAAGTGCCCACCCGGAGCATCTTTTGGAACTACTGACCTTTGAATCTCTGCCCTTGCCAGAACTGGTCTTAAAGGGTATTCGCGACGCGAAATTTGAAACCTGCACACCGATCCAGAGCAAGTCTCTGCCCATCACTCTTGGGCGCAAGGACCTGGCCGGGCAAGCACAGACCGGAACGGGAAAAACCGCAGCGTTTTTGATCACCCTGTTCACCCGGCTGTTAGAAAACACTCCACCACTCGTACCTAAAGGAAAAGCCGGCCCGCGAGCATTGATCATCGCTCCGACCCGCGAACTGGCAAGGCAAATCGAAAGGGATGCCATACTCTTGGGCAAGCATTGCTCGTTCCGTACGGTTTGCGTTATCGGCGGAGTGGATTATGACAAACAGAGAAACCAGATCAAGGATGGGGTGGACATCCTGATCGCCACACCGGGCCGGTTGATCGATTTCTATAAACAAAAATTCTTCAGCTTGAAACAGGTGGAAGTTCTGGTCGTGGACGAAGCTGACCGCATGTTTGATATGGGATTCATTGCCGACCTGCGTTATTTATTCCGCAACTGTTCGCCCTATGACAAGCGCCAGTCCATGCTGTTTTCGGCAACGCTCAATCACCGGGTTATGGAATTGTGCTACGAGCACATGAACAATCCGGTCAGGGTAGCTATCGAGCCGGAAAAAGCTGTGGTGGATGAGGTCACCCAGATACTCTATCACGTCGGGCAACATGAAAAATTCAACCTCCTTTTAGGTTTGATGAAAAAAGAGGCTGGAGAAAAAGTCCTGATCTTTTCCAACACTAAAATTGAATGCGAAATCCTTGAGTGGAAATTGAACCACAACGGCTTTAACGCCGGACAAATTAGCGGTGACCTTCACCAGAAGGCCCGAATTCGGGTACTGGAAAAGTTTCAGGAAGGCACTCTCGATATCCTCATCGCCACCGATGTCGCATCACGAGGACTGCACATCGACAATATCACGCATGTCATTAATTATGATTTACCGCAGGACGCGGAAGACTATGTACATCGCATAGGCAGAACCGCACGGGCAGGAAACAAGGGCACCGCCATCACGCTTTGTTGTGAAGACTTTGCCCAGCATTTGGAACGGGTCGAAGATTACCTGAAAAACAAAATTCCCGTATCCTGGCCCGAAGAGGAATTATTTCTGGAAGAAAAGGAAGGCAAGCCTCCGATGCGAAAGCGGCGCGGTCCCCCTCCGAGAGCCAGAAAGCCTGACGGTCGAAGACCCGCGAAACGGCCGATTCGCCGACGAGCCCACTCTTCTGCTGCCCGCTGAAGGGCCTAGCCCCACTCCCGTGGGAAGGAACGGGCAAGAACTCGTTGAGCCGAGATAGCTCTTTACCCCTGCGGGGCACGAAAATTAAGGAAAAGTATCACGTGCTCGCCAGAGATAGTTATTGCAGTCGGCCCCACGCCTAGTGGCCACTCTCCATTAATTTTTGCAACGCTTCCTCATCCAATATCGGGATGCCGAGTTGCTGAGCTTTTCCCAGTTTCGATCCGGCTGAAGTTCCTGCCACCACATAATCAGTTTTTTTGGAAATCGTTGAAGTCACCCGCCCACCCAGGGATTGTATTTTCTCCTTGGCCTCCTCACGGGTGAATCGGGTCAAGGCTCCCGTGAGAACAAACTGCCAGCCTTCGAGCAATCCCCCACTTTCAGGAGCGTCACCCTGCTCTTCCATAAGAATGCCCCGTTCCAGCAACCGCTCTATTTCCTGCCTATTGGTATCTCGATCCAAAAACGTTTTCAGGCTTTCGGCAATGACCGGCCCTATTTCATCAATTTTTTCCAGTTCGTCATAACTGGTCTCCTGTAATATTTTAAGAGACCTGAACTTTCTAGCCAGAAGGATGGCCGTGCGCTGCCCCACATGTCGTACCCCCAAAGCATGCAGGAGACGGGAAAGTCCCGCCAACTTACTCTTTACAATTGCTGAAATAAGATTCTGCGCCGACTTGTCTGCCATACGCTCCAAAGAGGCAACCTCATCCGTTTTGAGAGTATAAAGATCGGAAAAATTTTTGACACGTCCCGAATCGACCAACTGCTCAATGACCGCCGGGCCAAGATGGTCAATGTCCATCGCTTTGCGAGAAGAAAAATGCTTGAGCCTTTCTTTCAACTGTGCAGGACAAGCACTGTTCACACAACGCCAGACCGCTTCGTCTTCGGGACGGTGGACTAAAGACTGACATTCGGGACAAGTCGTGGGCATCTTAAAAGGCCGAGCCCGTTTTGCAGGCTGAGCCTGTTCTCCGGAAGGTTCGATAACGCGGATGACTTTGGGAATGATTTCGCCAGCTTTCTCAATCACCACTTGGTCACCGACGCGGATATCTTTGCGCTTGATTTCATCCTCGTTGTGCAAGGTCGCTCTGCTGACAGTAGAACCCGAAATCAACACAGGCTTTAATTCGGCGACAGGCGTGATGGACCCGGTTCTGCCCACCTGGCAGACAATATCCATAATTTCGGTCACCGCCTGTTCTGCTTCATACTTATAAGCCACCGCCCAGCGGGGGAACTTGGAAGTCTCACCCAGCTTTTTTCGGTGAGCCAGTGAATTTACCTGAATGACCAGACCATCCACTTCATAATCAAGCTCTTTTCTTTTGTCGCGAAACCCCTCGATCAAGGCGAGAGCCGATTCGAAATTTTTGCAGAGCCGGTTGTGCTTGTTGACTGGGAACCTCAATACATCGAGTTTTTCCTGCAACTCATAATGAGTCTTAAAAGGATTGGGTTCGAGAAATCCCACTGCATAGATAAATATGTCGAGTTTGCGTTGGGCAGTGATAGCCGGGTCAAGAAGACGCAAAGCCCCAGCGGCGGCGTTTCTGGGGTTGGCGAACGGCGCCTCCCCTTCTGCCTCGCGCTCGACATTGATGCGTTCAAACTCCTTCTTCGGCATATAAACCTCACCGCGAACTTCTATCCGCTTGAAGGACTCCGTATCAATTTTCAAAGGAATAGAACGTAGAGTTCTTAAGTTCGCGGTGATGTCTTCACCCTGTAGGCCATCGCCCCGGGTGGCTCCCCTCACCAGAAGACCGTTTTCGTAGGTGAGAGCCACAGCCAGACCATCGAACTTCAGCTCCACCGCATATTCGATAGAATCTTCGGGAACATCCGGCAGACCTTTTAGCACTCTTTGATGAAACGCCCACACCTCATCGACATTGTAGGTGTTGTCGAGGCTGAGCATGGGAACCGGGTGCACAACCGCTTTAAACCGTTCATCCACTTTTCCGCCCACTCTCTGCGTGGGGGAATCGGGGGTAACGCATTTTGGGTGGGCGGTTTCCAGTTCGCGCAAACGGCGGAGGAGTCGGTCATACTCCTGGTCAGAAATCGATGGGGAGTTTTTAACGTAGTAGAGGTGATCGTGGTGATGGATCGTCTGTTTGAGATCCTCAATGTCCTGTCTTGCCATCATAATTAAAGGAAGGAATAATTTATTAAGGCTCCAGCGTCACATAATACCCCTGTCGTCCACGCTGAACCAAAAGTAAAATGCGGTCCGGATTATTTATCTCTGCCACAGCCTTGTTATAATCTTCTTCATTGTCCACACGCTTCTGATTCATTTGCCTAATAATATCACCGGGATTGATACCGATTCTTCCGCCGGTGCTGTTGGGAACCACCTCCACAACAACCATTCCCTTGGAAGTCGTCAGCCTTTTGGCTCGGGCAAAACGCTCGCTGTTCTCTTGAATTTTTAGCCCAAGCCAGTTTCGGGTGAACTCCTTAACATAGCTTTTGGGGATGGAGGTAACACGGACTCTGTGTTCCACCACTTTTCCGTCCCGCAGAATGGAAAACCGAATCGAACTGCTCACGGTATATGAAGCCATACGTCCGCGAAAATCCGACTTGCTCGTCACCTCATGATCGTCAATGGCTATGATGACATCCCCGCGTTTCAAACCGGCTTTCCCGGCTGGGCTATTTTCGGCAACGCCAACAACCAGAACCCCTCTTTGCCGGTCCAACTGGAAATGGCGCGCGAGTTGGGCATCTAAATCTTGAACAGAAACTCCCAGCCATCCACGCCGGACTTTTCCATAACGGATCAGCTCATCGACAATCCGCTTGGCATGGTCGATGGGGATGGCAAAACCAATGCCCTCGGCCTTTTGGTAGATAGCCGTATTGATGCCTATGAGAGAACCATTAATATTCAGTAAAGGCCCGCCACTATTTCCCGGGTTGATCGAAGCATCGAGCTGAATAAAATCGCTGTAAACCATATTTTTTCCGGCTCTGATGTTGCGGTTTAAGGCACTGATGATTCCGGTTGTGACCGTGTGTTGCAAACCAAAAGGATTACCAATGGCCAACACCTGCTCACCGATCATTAAATCATCAGACCGCCCCATTTTCACATAAGGCAGAGGCTTACCGGAGTCGATCTTGATGATCGCCAAATCAGATTTGATATCCGCACCAATGACGCTGGCATCAAACTCCTGCTTGTCGCTCAAGGTGACATGGATCTTCGCGGCTTTGGCGATAACATGCTCGTTAGTGAGAATAAATCCTTCACCATTGATAAGAACGCCCGAACCCAGGCTACGTCTTTGATTTTCAGCAGGAGGAATGAAATCTTTGAAGAACTGGTCAAACAGGTTGTTGCCAAAACTTCTGAAGGGATTGCGCGCAGACCGGGAAATTTCCGTCGTGTAAATATTCACAACAGCCGGGCTGACTTTCTCTATAGCCCGGACAAGGGGGGTTCTGCGGTTATAGCGCTCTTCAGCAAAGGCCAGGAATTGCCCCGGCCCTATCACGGCAAACACAACAAAAAGCCAGAACCACCTTGAGGGAACGCGCACGCTTAGACAGGGTGAAAAAGTGAAAAAACTAATCGAAGGTAAAACAATGCTCTACTCAACTTTGACAGCAATATATATGGTACTTCCTCCCCGCTTGATCAGAAACAGGACGGACGAGCCCTTTTCGACGGCGGCCAACAGATTCTGGTAGTCCTGCATATTTCTGACTGTCGCGCGGTTCATTTCCGAAATCACATCTCCCCGGCGGATACCCGCTTCTGAGGCGGCGTTCCCGGCGGTCACATCGGAAACCAGAACCCCTTCCATGCCCTGCAATTGCAGGTTTTTCGCCAACTCCTCGTTAATATCCTGAACCTGGAGGCCCAGAGGATCGACCTTGGCCACCACCGTTTCCTGCGAATCCTTCAATACTTCTATGGTTACTTGGAGTGTTTTCCGGAAACTGTCACGAATCACCTCGACATCGACCATCAGACCCGGAGTTGTCGCGGCAACGATTTTGGGAAGATCTTCCATTTCCTTTACCGGCTGATTGTTAAACCGGATAATAACATCTCCGCGTTGTATTCCCGCCTTAGCGGCAGGACCATCAGGAATGACATCGCCAACAAGAGCCCCCTCACTTTGGTTGAGGCCGAAAGATTTGGCCAACTCGGGAGTGATTTTCTGGATCATGACCCCCAACCAGCCACGGGTTACCGATCCCGTTTCTTTCAGGTCTTTTAAAATTCCCTTGGCGATGTTGATAGGAATGGCAAATCCGATCCCCACATTTCCGCCAGTATTTCCCGAAATGATGGCGGTGTTGATCCCAATCACTTCCCCTTCGATATTAATCAGCGGCCCTCCGCTGTTACCCGGATTGATCGAAGCGTCGGTCTGAATGAATTCATCATAGGGGCCGGCACCAATGCTCCGGCCCAAGGCACTCACTACCCCCACCGTAACGGTGTGGCTGAGACCAAAAGGGTTACCAATGGCTACCACCCATTCCCCCACCTCAAGGTTTTCGGAACTTCCCAGTTTTAGAAAAGGGAACTCCTTATTGTCCCCCGGTTCACGGTTGATTTTGATCAGGGCAATATCGGTTTTTGAGTCCGACCCTATCAGGGTAGCGGTGTATTCTTTTTCACTTCCATTATCCTCAAGCATCACCACAATTTCATCGGCCCCTTCTATCACATGATAGTTGGTCAGGATATGACCCTCCTTGTCGATCACAAATCCGGAACCCATACCCCGTTTAGGTCGCTGATTCGGACGCTCGCTAAAAAAACGGTCATAAAAATCACGGAAGGGATCGGGAGACCGGCCCTGCCCTGGCCCAGGACGGGGCCTTGGAAAATTTCTCTGCGGTGCGGCCTTCGGCTTGGTGCTCACATTAACCACAGCAGGGTTTTGCTTTTTTGCAATTTCCACAAAAATATTACTCGCAAGCGGCTGGGTATTACTGCTTAGCGCAAAAAGGGTTTCTGGAGAAACAACCAGCCCAAATGCAAGTAAAAACACAAAAACCGATGAAGTCACACGGGCACGATGGACAAAAAATCTAAACATGTTTTCTAATCCTCATTTAACAAATAACAAAAATAAAATTCCGCAAAAGGAGCCTCGGGCAATACAACCCAAGCTCTCATAAAAGAGCGGTTAAATTAAATATAGCTTAATACCTTAGCAACAAATATTTCAGTTAAAAAAAATTAATCTACAACCCCGATCTGCGGAAACATAAAGATCCAACCATTTTTTTACCGGAATGATTGTTTCCGCAACAAAAGGCCAGTGGACCAAGTCCAAAAATGGACATTTGTAAGGAAAAAGTGATCTTGGCAATTATATAATGCTTTCCCCGTTCTTTACAACTTTTCCACACCTTTCTCCCGCCAATTATGTATTGACTCACTTTATGAGATAAAAGATAATCGTAACAGGCAATGGGCCTGTTCCTCAAGCCGACCAACCGAGCTAACCGGTACAGAAAGGGTTTTCTCATCTTCCGGCCTGCCTGAGATTTGAGAATATCAAAATAAAAATTATGCGAATATTTTTCCCTGTTTATAATCGGTCCAGGACATGAACCTGTTCCTGTCCGCTATCGGTTTAATGATGGTCTTTGAAGGAATCCCTTATTTTTGTTTTCCGGAGCAGGTGAAAGCTTTTGCCCGTAAAGTTCCAGAAATACCCGATGGCACTCTGAGGGTGATCGGCTTTTGCCTCATGATGGCAGGGCTACTGGTGGTCTATTTTGGAGGAGGTATAAATGGTTAAACGACTGTTCCTGTTTTTTCTGTTTGGTGTTTGGTTGACCGGATGCGCGACGTGGGAAGAAATGACTACCGCTACACCCCCACCGCCACCCCCTCCCCCTGAAATGGTCTATCCTTTTTCGGACATTCCCATCCCCAATGGGTTTGAACGGGACCATTCAAAATCTTTTGTCTATGAGTCGGGAAGTGGGGCCGTCAAGGTGGGTCGGTTTTTCTATTCCGGCTGGAGTAGCCTGGGTGATGTCGTCAGCTTTTACCAGGACGAAATGATCAACAAAGGCTGGAGCATGGTCAATTCCATCAAGTATGAAACCACAATCCTGAACTACGAAAAAGAAGGCTGGGTTTGCGCCCTGATGATAAAAACCACCTTGGGCAGAGCTTATATTGAAATTCAGGCCGGCCCGAAGTAATCAGGGAAGCTATGACCGACAAACCCGGCCAACAGTTAATTTTAAATTTTCCCTCTCATCCGGAGCATAATTTTTCCAACTTTGTGGTTTCGGATGGTTCGCACATCGCTTTTGAGACGGCGAAGGAATTCTGCTCCGGGAATCCGGTTGCCTTTCAAGTCCTCTATCTTTTCGGTCAAAAAAACCTGGGAAAAACCCATTTACTCCTGTCCATAGGCAATCAAGCAGCAGAAAATGGGTTGCGCGCTGTCTGCATTCGAGGAAATGATTTCTCTGACAAGATAGGAGACGGCATCTCACCCGAGGCCCAACAGTCTCTTGATCAACTTTTGAACGTTGATTTTTTTCTCATTGATAATGTCGAATGCATTGCTCACTCCCCGACAGCACAGGAAAAGCTTTATTATATTTACAACCATATTACGGAAAAGGGTGGCAAACTTGCGTTCACCGCGAGTCTGCCTCCTGACAAAAATTCTGCAATGAAAAGTTACCTGACCTCGCGGTTTCAGTGGGGAATGGTGGCAGAAATCAAACCGATTGATGATGCCACCACCGCCAAAATTATTATGAAGCTGGCAAAAGATATCAACCTGGCCTTGCCGGAACCCATCATTCATTTTCTGCTGTCCCGCATTCCCAGAGATTTTATTTCCATTCAAAATGCGGTCACGACCATCAACCAGAAGTCTTATATCAAAAAGAAAAAAGTGACCCTGCCTCTGGTCAAGACGGCTCTCGACTTACCCTAGCCCACCATGAAATCCTGCAATATCTCCGCGAGTCTGGCGCACTGGGCAAAAGAGATGCCAGACCAATCTGCAATCATTGAAATGCGGAGCAAAAGTCAAATCACTTTCAAGCAGTTGGAAGAGGAGAGCAATCTAATTGCTTCCGGCCTTCTTCACTACGGAATGAAAAAGGGAGACCGGGTTCTGGTGATGGTTCCTTATGGAATGAAATTTGTAACACTGACCTTCGCATTGTTTAAAGCCGGAGCGGTTCCCGTCCTGATTGACCCGGGACTGGGCAAAAAAAATGTTCTGCATTGCATCAAGCAGTCCGAGCCCCGGGGAATCATCGCCATTCCTTTAGTGCATGCCATAAAAATAGTGCATGCCATAAAAACCCTGATGCCGACTCCGTTCAAGTCGATTCAACTTTCAGTAACCGTTGGAAAAAAATGGTTCTGGCGTGGCCCCACATTAGATCAGGTAAAACGGAGCGGACAAACCGATTACCAGATGGGCGAAACTCCTGAAGATCAGGCAGCGGCTGTTTTATTCACCAGTGGCAGTACTGGCCCAGCAAAAGGGGTGCTTTACACTCATGGCATGTTCGACCAGCAAACCCGAATTTTACGCGAGCACTTCGGTATTCTTCCCGGCGAAAAAGATTTACCCACGTTCCCTCTGTTTGGTTTGTTCAGTACAGGAATGGGAATGACCAGCGTGATTCCGGATATGGATTCCACACGTCCGGCAAAGGTGAACCCTGAAAACATTATCCACCCCATCCGGAATTATGGCATCACCAGCAGTTTTGGTTCCCCGGCCCTTTGGGATACGGTCAGCCGCCATTGTCAGAAAAACGGAATACAGCTTCCTTCCCTCCGGCGCATCCTTATTGCCGGTGCTCCCGTTTCTGGAACCTTGCTCAAACGTTTCGAGCCCATTTTGCAACCGGACTGCAAAGTCCTGACTCCCTATGGAGCCACCGAAGCTCTCCCCGTCACTTCCATAGAGAGACAGGAGATAGTCAATGAGACATGGCCTCAGTCAGAAAAAGGCGAAGGAACCTGCGTCGGCAAACCGGTACCCGGAGTTGAAATAAAAATCATACGAATTTCAGAGGAACCTATTCTCAAATGGAGAGAGGATCTGGAAATCCCCAAGGGTCAAACAGGAGAAATTATCGTGAAGGCTCCCTGGGTCACTAAAACCTATTTCAATCAAGAGGACGTCACCCGTCTGGCAAAAATCCCGGACGGCGAAACCTTCTGGCACAGGATGGGCGATGTTGGCAAATGGGACGAACAAAACCGGCTTTGGTTCTGCGGCAGAAAAAGCCATCGTGTCATCACCAATTCGGAAACTCTATTCACCATTCCCTGCGAAGCCTTGTTCAACCAGCATCCTGATGTCAGGCGTTCTGCGCTGGTGGGCAAAGGACGCAATCGCGAACCCGTTATAATTATAGAATCGGAGAATAAGGATCGGGTCTCTAAAGACCGGGAAACTTTCATCAAGGAATTATTGGAAATCGCAGCCGCTTCTCCGCACACCCGCTCCATCAAAAAAATACTTTTCTATCCGGAATTTCCGGTGGATGTCAGGCATAACGCGAAAATCTTCCGCGAGAAACTGGCCGCCTGGGCCGAAAGCCAGTGATACTTTTCACGCACTAAAACTTTCATTCCAGACCTGTCTTAAAATCGGGCCGACATGACCAAACCGCCGTCTCTATGATCCGCACGGGGATAGATGGTGAAGTGCCGGCCTTTTTTGTTGCTGTGGAGCCTGAGGATGGTTTTCGAGGTGAAGTAGCCCAGTGCCGCGCCAAGAACAACATCTGACACCCAATGTTTATTATCATTCATTCGAGAAAAACCCGTCATGGTAGCAATGCCATAGGAAATGGGAACTACAAAAGGGACATATTCATATTCGCTGGCCACCACCGTTGCAATAGCAAAGGCGGTTGAGGTATGACCGGAAGGAAATGATTTATTGCTCGTGCTGGGGCCATCAAAAGTATCGGCGGGGTTCCCCTTGGAAGGCCGGTGCCGTCCCATACTCACCTTTAAAACCGTAGCGAACAATCCCTGACCAGAAAACTTTCAGTGGCCAGCAAAGCGGTTCGTTCGATTTTATCATTCTCTCCAAACCGGCCATAAAGATAAAGTCCGGCCAGGACGGGGATGGTGACAGCCCCATTGCCAAACGGTTCAAAAATTTCCGACAAGTCATCGGTGGTAGAGCTTCGGCTATTTTGAACCTCGTCCTTGATCTCATCATCCAGAACAAAAAAAACTCCGGTGACACCCGCCACAATGGAAGCGGTGGCCCAGTCAAAACTGTCCCAGCGCCAAGGAGATGTCAGGGCATAACCGGTATCCGTGAAAATACCTTTGAAGTAGTTGCTATCCAGTTTTATTTTGCCGCGCAAACTACTCCGCTCTGTTTTTCTCTTAGAGCTGAGGAATAGATTCTGTTTTCGGCCAGAAAGCGGTTCATCGCCTGCGCTTTCGAAAACGAACTCGTCTTCGTTCAATAGCGAGTTGGTGGAAAAATAATCGGTTACGCGAGACGTGTCAGCCAAGACGGGAGGAGCCATAAGGTGCAGTCCCAAAACAACAACAATCACCCACCGAAGTTTTAGGGAAAGGTCAGGATTCATCGTGACTTTTTGACTTTTATAGCACACTCCGAGGCATGGAAACGGAGGAATATTATTACTAGCCGTAAGGCACTCTGGAGCGCATAGAAAGTCATGGCTATTTGCCCTCGGCGGCTACGCCGACCACCTGTTTCCCCATTACATTCTACCGATCACCCTGCTGCGATGATGGTGTTGCTTATCAACACCCTGCACAGCGTGGCACTCCCGGACCCTCTGGGGGGGGGGGCAAATTCGGAGTCACATGACAAATCCAGCCCCTTAACAACAGGGGAGGCAAATAGCAACGACTCGCATTTCTGCCTGCCAGCCCCTACCGAGGAACCTTTGCGTAAGTCGATAAAGCAGAAAAGCGAGATGCTTCGACAAGCTCAGCATGACAATAAAGGGCTGTTTTGTCATTCTGAGGAACAACGTGACGAAGACGTGATATTTTTCCTTAAACTTCGTGCTTCGCAGGGGTAATCTCGGGGTTATACAAAGGTCTCCTCTACCGAGGGAGGCTGTGATATCCCATCATTAACTTCATGCCTCAACGGGGTAAATTGGGCAATAACTCTTCAAGCCGAGACAACTCTTTGCCAGCAAACAAAAGCTATTGCATCTTGGCCCTGCGCCTAGCAGGCCGGGTAGCCGAAGTAAACCATAAGCCGGGTTTTGTACTTCATGAAGCATGAAGTGGTGACCATTAATCTAGGCCTGCTGTTGCCAGCAGGCTCAAGCAATCAACCCGAAAGTATCGGACGGGCCGCCCTCAAGCACTTTCCTATTTGATCTTGCTCCGGATAGGGTTTACCAAGCTACCGCTGTCACCAACGGTACTGGTGAGCTCTTACCTCGCCTTTTCACCTTTGCCGCCGGCATGAGCCGGGTAGGCCGTGTATTTTCTGTGGCACTTTCCTTAAGGTCGCCCTCACTCCGCGTTACGGAGTATCCTGCCCTGTGGAGCCCGGACTTTCCTCTCTCCCGGCCATAAAGCCGAAACAGCGATCACCCGGTTTACTTCGGCGTTGCGGCTTCTGGAATTTCTTCCCAATATAAAAAACACAGGCAATTTGAGCATTGCTGGATTTTTTCACCCACTTTAACGTCTATCACCATCTGCGGTAGAATCTGCTGGAAACATCCCTGGCAAATATTTTCCTGTAACAACGCCACTGCCCTACCCTCGCGGGATTGCGCTATTTTTTCATAGCGTTGTATTATCACTTTTTCGAGTTGACCCATCACACCCTCACGCTTGGCGATAAAGACATCCAACTCCTGCTTCATCCTGCTCAACTCGCCATCTTTTTTTGTTTTATATTCCTGGAAGTGGGCATCCTCTTCCTTGCATTTTTTTTCGATTTCTGGAATCTCCTTTTGCTTTTCTTCAAGAACTTCCATGATTTCCAGCTCTTGATCTTCCAGTCCCGCAACCTTTTTCTTAATCGCATCCACCTCGGTAAGAATAGCAGTGTATTCCTTATTGGTTTTTACCGCTGTTAGTTTCGTCTTGGCTTTCGCCATATGGTCATTTCCCTCCTGAACCTCCGACTCAATAGCCTTACGATTTTTTTGTAATGTGTCTATTTCTTCTTTAGCAATTGAAAGGATTTTCTTTTTAGCCTCCAGCTCCGAGCGACCAGCATCCAACTGAACAGGAATTTCAGCGAGCAGTTTTTTATGCTCGCCAATCTCATCATCCAGATTCTGCAAACGGATCAGTTGCTGAAGTTGAAGTTTTGGGGAAACACTCATTAATTAAACTCTCTTTAGCAGGCTTAAATCTGAATGTAGCACGGGCTCAAAGAAGATTGCAAATGATTCCAACGGACAGATGAATTCAGACTGGCGGGAAACTCATTAAGGCTGAACGGTTGGTAACTGGGTATATCGTTTTACCCCTGTGGGGCACTTGTGATATTTCTTTATTTGCCTTCATGCCCTGAAAGGGTAAAAGCTTGGGAAGAAAATCACGATGGCTAGCAACAATACCCTGGGCTCTATGAGCTATCGCACTTTGCCACCGGCGGCTAACGGTTACGCTCGACGTCGGGAGTCCCAGTAAACCAGAAACACGCTGGCAATAAAAATGGATGAATAGGTTCCGATCAGGACGCCTACCAGCAGGGCAAAAGAAAAATCATGAATGATCTCTCCACCAAAGAAAAAAAGAGCGATAACCACCATCAACGTAGTTCCGGAAGTTAGCAGTGTACGGCTCAATGTCTGGTTGATACTGGTATTGATAGTTTGAACAAGCGTGTTTTTTCCTCTTCGGCGAAGGTTTTCCCGGATGCGGTCAAAAACGACAATGGTATCGTTCAGGGAGTAACCGATGATGGCTAAAAATGCCGCAACAATCACGAGGGTGAATTCTTTATCCAAAATCGAAAACGCACCTATGGTGACCAGCACATCATGAATCAGGGCAATGATCGCGGCGATGGCATACTGCAACTCAAAGCGCCAGGAAATATAAATCACAATACCAATGATGGCGTACAAGATGGAAAGAAGGGCTTTTTCTCTCAAGTCACGGCCTACCTTCGGCCCCACCATTTCGACCCTTTCGATGGTGATATCCGCCTTATTAAATTTTCCACCCAGACTGTTGCGAACCTGAGAGCCTACCTCCTCCAGCTTCTCCTCAGAACGTTGTACACGAATGAGGATGTCGCGTTTCGTTCCGAACTCCTGAATCGTGCTCTCGCCAAGGCCAATGGTCTTCAATCCATCGCGAATCACTTCTATATCCGGCGGGGTTTTAAACTGCAATTGAATCAGGGTTCCACCGGAAAAGTCGATGCCAAACTTTAACCCGCCGGACAGGGCAATGGATCCCAAACCGATCAGGATCATCAACCCTGAAATGGTCAGGGTCATTTTGGTTTTACCCATGAAGTCGAAATGGGTGTCGCTACTAATGATTCTCATATATTTAGATGCTTAGTTTATCCATTTTTACCTGGCTCATGGTTCCGTCAAAAATAGCCCGGCTCACAAAAACTGCGGTGAACATGCTGGCCACAATCCCTATACATAAAGTAATGGCGAACCCTTTAATCGGGCCTGTACCAAACTGAAACAGAACCACCGCAGCAATAAAGGTGGTGATATTCGCGTCAACAATGGTGCGAAAGGCTTTGGAAAAACCCGCTTCGATCGCGGCCCTCACCGTTTTGCCAATTTTTATTTCCTCGCGGATTCTCTCAAACACCAGCACATTGGCATCAATAGCCATACCCACAGTGAGAATGATTCCCGCGATACCCGGCAATGTTAAAGCCGCGCCAAAATAAGCCAGCGCCCCTGCCAGAAGAACAATATTGAGAAACAACGCCGTCACCGCGATAACGCCGGACAACTTGTAATAAATAACGATGAACACCACAACAAGAATGCCCCCATACATAATGGAAGTGATTCCCTTGTTAATGGAATCCTGGCCCAACGAGGGTCCTACCGTCCTGTTTTCGAGAATGACCACCGGCGCAGGAAGCGCACCAGCCCTGAGGACAATGGCCAGATCTCTCGCGTCTTCTGAAGTGAACTGGCCCGTGATCTGCGCCCGCCCGCCCGCGATCTCATCCTGAATAACCGGAGCCGAGTACACATTGCCGTCCAAAACAATAGCCAGACGTTTTTTGATGTTTTCGCGCGTCACCTGCTGAAAAATCATGGCGCCGATGCTGTTGAAAGTCAAAGAGACATAAGGCTCATTAAAATCCGAATCAAATCGAATCTCTGCGCCCGTCAAAGTTTCGCCCGTCAAAACCGTGCGTTTCTTTATTAGGAAAGGCTCCTTGGTAACCCCACCCGTTTCCTTATTTTCTACCCTTTGATACAAAATTTCAGATTCTTCGGGAACATTTCCTTGAAGCGCCTGTTCCAGACTGTTTTCTTCATCCAACAGTTTGAATTCAAGGCGTGCGGTTTTCCCGATCAGATTGATGGCCCGTTCCGGATCTTTCACGCCAGGCAACTGCACCAGAATCCGTTTTTCCCCCTGAGACTGAATGGTCGGTTCCGAAACCCCAAACTGGTCGACCCGGTTGCGGATCGTTTCCAACCCCTGACTCACTGCGTTTTGTTCAATCTGCTTAACCTGATCTGCGCTCATCTGATAGACCAGCCCAAGCCCATCGGAGTCCTCACTGACCAGACTGAAAAAAGGATATCCTTGCATAACCTCTTTCACCGGCGGCAAATCCAGTTTATCCACCATCCGCACATTAATCTGTCGATTTGCAAAGGTGGCTTTGACGCGGTCTACTTCCAAATCTTCTTCGGCAATACCCCGTTTGATATCATCCTCTAACCTTTCCAGGCTGGCTTCGACCGCCTTTTCGACCTTGACCTCGAGTAAGAGGTGCATCCCTCCCTGCAGGTCAAGCCCCAGGGAAATTTTTTCCTTCAGGGGATAGGCAAGCCACACCGCACCCAACACTACGAAGAGTATCAAAGGAAATTTCCATTTAAGTTCTCTATACATTGTCTAAGACTTCATGCCTCAATTTAATCTTTTTTAGTGCCGATGGAAGAGCGGTTGATCTTGACCCGGACATTGTCGGCAATTTGCAGCATGACCGTATCTTCTTTCAGTTTCTTAACGGTTCCATGAATGCCGCTCAAGGTCACAACCGTGTCGCCTTCTTTCAATTCATCGATCATTTTACGTGCTTCATCCTGTTTTTTCTTTTGTGGACGGATGAGCACAAAGTAGAAGATCATGAACATCATGATCATCGGCGGCAACAACGCCAGCAAACTTCCTCCCCCCGGGTCCGCTCCATCTGGCGGCGGGGCCATGGCAAATGCTAAATCAAGCATGAGTACGTTCCTGAAAAGTGAAATTTTTTATAATTCAAAGGCTTAGCTTCTATCAAATCCCACCCGGTTTGTCAAACCCCCGGCGTAGCTGCCGGTGGCAATGGGGCGGTGACGCTAACGCGACCGCCGAAGGCGTGGAGCCAATCGCCTCCCTCGGTAGAGGGTTAGTAGAATTTATTCTGGACATTCCCTTCGTTGGTGAGTTCATAGTAAAGGGAATGGAACTCTTCGGTGGTCAGTTTGGGGTCCCGCAACTTTTTAAGGTCCTCCGGATTGATGGGGATTTGCGACAACTCGTCCCAAGCAGAGGTGGCAACCGCTACATAATTCGGCGGATTAAGCGGACGCAAAACCAGAAGGTCCACGCGATCATTATATTTCAATGCGAAGTCAATCACCATGCGCGCGTCTTCCGCGCTCACAGCACTGCCAATGGCAATATTTGTTGGAGGGTGCCCTCCTTTGCGCCTCCAGAACTGGACAGTGTGGTTCAATACTTTAATAGTCTTGGCTTTCAAAAAACCCCGGATCTCCTTCTTCTGCTTTTTATGTTTGTGGGCCAGCCAGATTTCTATCGTACAAACCGTTGTTTTAGAAGTATCACAAGGGGGTTTATAAGTGGATGGCGGAAACAGGTACTCTTTGGATACCGCCAAAGAAGACCCGATCAACATAACCGAAAATCCCAATAAAGCTACAGCCAAAATCATTAACCGTTTCATCTTTGCTCCTGCATCTAGTTCTAATTCTACGAATGACCGCCATTGTAATGCATTTATTCCATTTTTCGAAAAAATACCTGCCTAAACTTATCATTTGAATATTTTGACTTAAACGGGTCTATAAAAGCGCAAAGCTTTATAAGATTCGCCATACAATCGGGGAATGCACCGCAAAACCCTTGTTTTTTCGTCAAATAAAAATTTTATTTTTCACTAAAGTTTCTTAAGTTTCTGCCGATAAGCCCTATAGGGATAACCTTATTTGCAAGGAATCGCATTATGACACCAGCAAGTACTTCAGGTGCAACTCAAGGAGTGAGCGCGCAGTTTCAGGCTGCGGCCTTAAAAACAGCGCAAGATGTCCAAAAACAGGAAGGTGAAGCGGCCGTTTCTCTCATTCAGTCCGCTGTGGAGGCTACAGACACTCTATACCTTCAGGCACAGGCAACAATATAGACGTCACCGCCTAACCGGGCCACGCCCGGTGGGAACTTGCAATGACTTTTTATTGCAGGCAAACGTTCTCTCGGCTCAAGGAGCCCTTACCCTTTGAGTCCAGCGTCAAGCTGGCCGAGTGGTGAGTTTTTGTATTATTTCATCCTGCTTGTCGGGTGACAAGTGGGATGTTTTGCTTTTCTCGATATAAGGGATCAATTCCTTGAGTCGGACAACATAAGCGCCAAACTCTCCCTTTAATACTGCCCGGGTAAACACCACGATGGGGACGAAGTAGACCGAACCGATGACCTTTTCCAGTGCGTTGACATGCTTTCGGTTTTCCCATAACGGGTTATATAAAATATCCCTGGCCGATTTGATGTGCCACTCCCGGTCCCCTTCCCGCCCCGTCACTTTTCCCGCTTCGGTTTTGACGGTCAGGACAAACACCCCATAAGGCGAAACCACCACATGACTCACATCCATCATTCCCAACTCAGCAGATAGCACCACATCGGACAGAACGGTATAGTCGGCTCCCAACCGGTCAAGCTGATCCTTCACAACCTTGGGGTCTCCGGCTAGCCGATGTTGCCTGCTTCGCCGGGCATAAACCACGGCGAGTACCATTGCCAGGAAGACGAAAATTTTGAGTCCATCTGCGGTGAAAAGAAAATCCATCGTAAGAACGGTTAAAAGTTAAAGGGATTCGGCGGCTCAAAATTACTGGAGTTGGTTTCTTGTTCCGGTTTCTCTTCTACTTTGTCTGTAGTCAGTTTCATCCCGGAAGCATCCGGAAAAAATTTAGGAGATACCGTTTCACTCTCTATCTTCCGTCGTTCTGCACGAAACCGTTGCAGGTTGGTGAGAGTCACAGCTCCCCGTTCGGGAATATTGTCGAGGACCGATTGCGCCGACCTTCGGCCGAACACGGTGATATCGAGCAATGAATTCCCCATGAGGCGGTTTTTACCGTGCAATCCACCGGTCACTTCTCCCGCAGCCCAAAGTCCGGCAATATCGGTCCTGCATTCCGAATCCACCCGAATGCCGCCGTTCTGATAATGCAGTGTGGGATAAATCAGAATCGGCTTTTTCGCCGGGTCAATATCATAACGCTCAAAACGGTGTATCAATCCGGGAAACTGGCGGGCCAGCGTACCCTCCCCTTTTTTCAAATCAACCATCGGGGTATCGAGCCACACTCCTGATTTGCCATGCGGAGTTTTCACGCCTCTTCCTTCAGCAATTTCCTTGATGATTGCCCCGGCCAGCACATCGCGATAAGCCATCTCGTCAATAAAGTGTACGCCTTCGGCATTGACCACCTGGGCTCCGGTCGACCGGATCGCCTCGGTCACCAACTGCCCGGCCAGGGCTTCCGGGTAGCAGGCGCCTGAAGGATGATACTGATAACTGTCGAGATCAATGAGCCGGCACCCCTGCCGGTAAGCAAGCACCAGACCATCACCGGTCGCACCGACATGGTTGCTGGTGGGGAATCCCTGTAAGCGAATCTGTCCGCTGCCACCGGTAGCCAGAATCACTGCCCGCGCCGAAACGCAGACCGGTCTTCCCGCATTGCGGTCGAACAAAATAGCACCAGTCACCCGGCCCTTGCCGTCATCGACCAGTTCCATTGCCACATGTTCTTCCAGTAACCGGGTGCTGGTCAGGCGCACCGCGTCTTTCAACACGCGCATGATCTCAAGACCCGTATAATCCCGGCAAGCTAAAACGCGCGGTACCGAAGTCCCGCCACCACCGCGCAAGCGAAACTGTCCGTCCTCATTCTGATCAAACAGACAACCGAGCTGACTGAGCCAACGAATACTTTCGGGACCCTGTTCACAAAGAATCCGCAACAGGTCCGGATCATTTTTGCCGTGCCCACCGACCAGGGCATCGGCAAAATGCCGCCTTGGTGAGTCGTCAGGACCGAGCGCAGACTGAATACCCCCTTCGGCCATCACCGTGTTGGAATCGCCCAGCCTGAGTTTGGTGGCCAGATGAACAGTGAGTCCCGACCCTTCCAGGGTCAGGGCCGCAGCCGCCCCGGCTCCGCCGCCGCCTATGATCAAAACATCGGTTTCTATCTCAGGGTTGGGAACGTAGTCCGACTCGACAGGACTGTCGCCCTCCAATAATTGGGCAAGCTCTAAAGGAAATTTCTGGTCCCCGGCGTTGGGGCCAACGGTCACCTGCCTCTCGTGGCCCAGGTAATCCGGATGGTATTGTTTGAGAAGTTCCTCTGCCTGGGCTGAGTCAGGAATGGGCGCGGACTGATTGAGCCGGGCCGGACGCGAACTTTCAAGCTTTTCCAGAGACTCTTTCGCCCATTCCATCACGGCTCGATCCTCCCTGACTTACGAAATTGTCGGGCTCTTTGAAGCCTCTGTTCGCTGCTTTCATCCAGCAGATATTTCCACTCCTGTTCAACACTGACCTCGGTTTTTTCTATCGCAATATCCCGGCTCATGCCGAGAGAACGGCGTATCCAGAGCCCCATATTATGCGGTTTGACTTTGTCTTCACACACGAACCGGCACAGCCCGCAATGGATGCAGGTGGTAAAATCTTCTGCCACCGCTTGAAACTCACCCTTTTGCATGCGTAAAACCGAGTCCATCACTGGGATAGACATAGGGCAGGCAGTGGTACAGCTTCCGCATTTGGTGCACCGGTCTAGCGTGGGAAACACCGATTGCAGATGGGAAAGTTCCGGCTGAGCCACCGGTGTCACAGGGGCATCAGCTTCAACGGGACAGGGGAAGACTTCCATCCCGGCCTCCACCGGTTTCATGCAGGCCAGTTCCGTGCCCCCTGTTCGGCCATCAGAATAGCGCAAAGTGACGGTGCAGGCCCCGCAGACCCCTCCGGCGCAACCAACCTTGACACTTTCGGCCATTCCCGCCGCCCAAAGGGCATGCACGAGAGTTTCTCCGACCCTGGCCTGGATGGTTTTTCCTGAAATTTTTAATTTTACGGTTTTCTCGGTCATAAACTCATACGAAGTTGAGAGACGATCATAGATTATGTTAAATTACCCATAGTTTATAATTTCTTTGAATAGAGGAACGAATATGTCGGGTCATTCTAAGTGGGCCAGTATAAAACATAAAAAGGGCGCGGCCGACGCCAAACGTGGAAAAATTTTCACCAAGCTCATTAAGGAAATCACTGTAGCCGCACGCATCGGTGGTGGAGACCCCGATGGCAACCCACGACTTAGAACCGCCATCTCGATCGCCAAAAGCAAGAACATGCCGGTGGACAACATCACCCGCGCCATCAAAAAAGGCACCGGCGAGTTGGAAGGCGTGCACTATGAAGAGCACACCTATGAAGGATACGGTCCTGGCGGGGCAGCCATCTTTCTGGAAGCAATGACCGACAACAAAAACCGCACTGTCAGCGAAATTCGCGCCGCCCTCGGTAAAGCTGGCGGAAACCTGGGCGAAAACGGCTGCGTCGGGTGGATGTTCGAAAAAAAAGGACTCATCACCGTCAAGACAGAAGCTAAAAGCGAAGACGACCTGATGGAACTGGCCATCGATGCCGGTGCCGATGATATGCAGGCCGTCGACGATCACTACGAGATCATCACCAGTGTTGAAAGTTTCGAGACGGTGCGCAAAACTCTTGAAGATGCAGAAGTGCCGATAGAAATGGCAGAGATCACCCGTATTCCACAAAACACTGTTTCCCTTGATGAGAAAAAAGGCAAAGCACTACTCAAACTGATGGATATTCTGGAAGACCACGACGACATCCAAAAAGCCTATTCCAATTTCGACATCTCGGATGATGTCATGGCCGCTATCATAGAGGGTAGCTGAACTCCGACAGGTAGCGGTGGCCCATCCCAAAAGTTAATCCTTTCACCAAGGCTGAAAAAAATGCGTGTCATGGGAATAGACCCCGGCAGTAACTGCACCGGACTCGGCATTGTCGAAGAAATCAAAGGCGACCTGCATGCCGTGCACTGGAGCAGTGTGCGCACTTCGCCAAAACAATCCTTCCCCGAACGACTCAAGCTTATTTATGACGGACTGATACTCGCTATGGAAAAATTCCAGCCCAATGTGGTGGCAGTGGAAGACATCTTCTACGCCACCAATGTAAAAACAGTAATAAAACTCGGGCAAACCCGTGGTGTCGCTCTACTGGCCGCCGTCAATTGCGACATTGAAGTTGCCGAATACAGCCCACTGGAGGTCAAGCAATCGGTCGTCGGTTATGGACGCGCCGATAAAAACCAGGTCTGCGACATGGTTTCGACCCTGCTGCGCCTGAAAGAGAAACCCGAACCGTTTGACGCCTCCGACGCACTGGCTGTCGCTATCTGCCATATTCATAACGCCGAATTGCAACAGAAAATCAAACAGGCCGAGGGATAAACAAAATATGATCGCCCACCTTAAAGGACAACTGACTTACAAGTCTCCCGAATACACCATTATCGATGTCAATGGCGTGGGCTATCAGGTTTTCACACCTCTATCAACCTATTACGCCCTGCCCAATCCAGGCCAGGCCGTGTCACTTCGGATACATACCCGCGTGCGGGAAGACGAACTCAAACTCTTCGGCTTCCTGACAGAAGAAGAACAAGCCATTTTCCAAAAACTCATCACTATCAACAAGGTTGGACCCAAGCTGGCTCTCGGTATCCTGTCCGGCATGTCCCCGGCAGATTTATTGTCCGCCGTGATGAACAATGACACTGCCAGACTGAGCACTATCCCCGGTGTCGGAAAAAAAACCGCAGAACGTCTGACTCTGGAAATGAAAGACAAACTGGCAGACATGGCTCTGGAAATGGACCATCGTCCTGAATTCCAGCCAAAAGAAGGTTTTTATGATGACGCACTCTCGGCCCTATGTAACCTGGGTTATAAAAAACCGGAAGCGGAAAGAGCTCTGAAAACAATTTATAACCAGAACGGCAAGGATGCCGGCCTCGAAGACCTTATTAAAGAAAGTTTAAATATTTTATAGCGGGTATCACCTGAACAGGTGTCACTCACAGGAAAAATTAATGGAAGAAGACAGACTTATAGATTCGGGACCGGACAACGAAGAGATCCAATTCGATAACAGTCTCAGGCCCAGCCACCTGACCGAGTATGTCGGGCAGGAAAAGATCAAGGAGAATCTCAACATCTTCATATCCGCCGCACAAATGCGGGAGGAGTCTCTCGACCATGTGCTGTTTTACGGTCCACCCGGACTGGGCAAAACCACCCTCGCAAACATCATCGCGGCTGAAATGGGTGCGAACATCAAGAGCACCTCGGGTCCGGTCATTGAAAAGACCGGCGACCTTGCCGCGCTTCTGACCAACCTGAAAAAAGGCGATGTGCTGTTCATCGATGAGATCCACCGACTCTCCAACGTCATCGAAGAGATTCTCTACTCGGCGATGGAAGACTATAAACTGGATATCATGATCGGCCAGGGACCGAGCGCCCGCTCCATCAAGCTGGAACTGCCACCCTTCACGCTTATCGGGGCCACAACCCGGGCCGGACTCCTCACCTCTCCCTTGCGGGATCGGTTCGGAGTGGTGCATCGGCTCGACTATTACAGCGAGAAGGAACTGGAAATCATCCTCACCCGTTCAGCTGGAATTCTTGAAATATCTATCGTCCCTGAAGGAGCCAATGAAATTGCGCGCCGATCGCGTGGCACACCCAGAATTGCCAACCGACTGCTAAGACGCGTACGCGACTATGCTCAGGTGAAAGCCGATGGTGTGATCACCCGCGAAGTCGCCGCCAGCGCTCTCGAAATGATGGAGGTGGACGGTAAAGGACTGGACAAAATGGACCACAAACTTCTACTGGCAATGATCGAAAAATATTCCGGCGGACCGGTCGGCATCGAAAGCCTGGCCGCATCCATCAGCGAAGAAAAAGACACCATTGAAGATGTGCTGGAACCCTATCTCATCCAGAGCGGATTCATCCAGCGCACCCCGCGTGGCCGCGTCGCCACACCCATGGCCTACAAACATTTCAACAAACTCCCACCCAGCCAAGGTAATCAGGACAATCTATTTTAAATCCCTGACAGTGGAGAATAATTAAAGTGAAAGATAATCCCCACCGTGCCCAATTAGAAAGTTTACTGAAAAAAATTCGCCCCCGTTTATCAAGCACACATAACCTTGAGTTTAAAAAATGTTTGAGCCTCACCCATTTTCTGGCTTCCGCATATCAAGACTCTCAACAATTAAAGATCCAAACTGAAAATCAAAAAATCCGCAAATATTCTTTTTCATGTTGGGTTTCTTTTGCCCAAATTAAGGATAGCTGATACAATCTGAACAAAACCAATCCAAAATAAATCTACAAACCAAAATAAATCTACAAAGAAAAATTTTAGACCATGAGTAATCGCCAAAAACCAAACGCTTCTCGCCGAGCATTTTTAAAGTACGGGGGCTTAACAGCCCTGACTATCGCAGTGGATTTTTCTCTGCCTCTTCTACGGCCTTCTTATTCCGGGTGGATGGCTGTCGCTAACGCAGATCCTCTGGATGACATATCGATTCCGGGGAAGAACGGATTGAGAATTTTGAACAATCGGCCATTAAATGCCGAGACCCTCCCACACTTTTTAGATGACGAGATAACACCTAATGACCGGCATTTCGTGAGAAATAATGGACTCGTCCCGTCTTCTGCCCATGAAATGGATGCCAAAGGATGGACACTCACCGTCGACGGCGAAGTGCACAACCCTCTGGTCCTGACTCTGGAGCAACTTAAACGATTCAAGCCATACACCTATTCCCTGCAGATCGAATGCGGAGGCAACGGGAGGGCGGGTTACGATCCTCCAGCAAAGGGCAACCAATGGACCTACGGTGCGGTGGGTTGCGCCACCTACACGGGCGTACGCATGGGCGATGTACTTCGTTCTGCGGGACTGAAGAACTCCGCCGTCTACACGGGTTATTATGGAAACGACCTGCATTTGAGTGGCGATCCTAACAAAATACCTATTTCGCGGGGAACTCCCATCAGCAAGGCAATGGATGAGCATACTCTGATCGCCTGGGAAATGAACGGTCGACCTCTTCCCACTTTACATGGGTTTCCCCTGCGCGTGGTCACACCAGGTTGGCCCGGATCGACCTCCATCAAATGGCTGAAACACATTACCGTTCGTGATCGGGAACATGACGGACCCAAGATGACAGGTTATTCCTACCGGGTTCCCCGTTACCCGGTACCTCCCGGCGCGCATGTGCCTAAGAGAGATATGAAGATCATCGAATCGATGCCCGTGAAATCACTGATCACTTTTCCAAAGTCCCGGCTCAACTGGAAATATGGGAAACCTCTTCAGGTGCGAGGGCATGCATGGGCAGGTGATAGTAGCGTAAAAACCGTGCATGTGTCGATCGATTTTGGAGCCAATTGGGGGGAAACGTCGTTGACTCCTCCGGCCAATCCTTTTGCCTGGCAAAACTGGAGCACGATGCTTGGTTTTCCGAAAAGAGGCTATTATGAGATTTGGGCAAGAGCCACAGACACTGCCGGAGTGATGCAACCCATGGTGGTGCCGGGATGGAATCCCAAAGGCTATTTGAACAATGCCACGCACCGAGTCGCCGTCACCGTGCTTTGAAAGAAAATGGAAAGGTTTTTCCACAAAGGAACTATGAACTCCCCGCAAAAAAATCAGTCGCGAATGGCTCGATTGATTTTGGTTTTATCCATATTATGGACGATCCCCAATATGGGTTTCAGTGAAGATTTCCAATACCAGGGACTGGCACCGGGAATGGGGCGAAAACAGGTTCTTGAGAATTGTACTGTGTGCCATTCCACCGCCATCATTCTACAAAACCGCATGTCCCGGAAGCAGTGGGATCAAACATTGACCTGGATGCAAAAAAAGCAAGGCTTGTGGGATCTGGAACCAAGCCTGAGAAAAGCAATTTTGGATTACTTATCTACGCACCAAGGGACAAAGAAATCGTCTCCCCAGCCTCACAATCCGTTGGGGCATCAATACTCCTACCGGCCTAACCCTTTATAAAGGGTCGAATTCCTGATTTAATATTTCTGAAAAGTACCAACCGGAGGGCAGTTGCAGGTTTTGGCATGCGAATTGCTCTGTAAATAAAAAAAGGTGGCTGCGTCAAAATTCAGACAGAGGAGGAGTTATGAAAGACTTGACTGTAGATGAACTTTTAGCACAGATGTTTAGAGACACCGCTGGCTGGAATGTCTATCGCAAAGGCAAATGCATGGCGTTAAAACGGAATAGACAAACAACAAACGTGAAAAAACTTCACTGAAACGAGGGGTTGCCATGGACGAGACCGCGATTTTGACAGAAGCCAAAGAAATACCCTTATCGCCCGAAGATCGGGCAAGCTGGAAGGCGGAAATTGCCGAGGCCATTGACATGCTCAATGAACAGGAAAGACTGGTGATGGCCCTGCACTGCCATGAAGAACTGACCTCGGCGGAAATTTCCCAGGTGCTCGACATCTCGAAATCGAAGGTAAAAAAAATCTGCGATAAAACCCTGAAAAAATTTCTCAGCCGCTAGGCGGAGTACCGCCGCTGACAACTTGCAATGTCTTTATTTTGCCGCTAACACTATTTGCCAGAAAACAAAAGTTATTGCACGCTGGCCCCACGCCGAGTGGGCGGAGTACCTCCGCTGGCGTTACATTCTTCCTAAGTCTTCGTGCCCCGAAGGGGTACGCCGAGTGGGACTTGAATTACCTGTTCTGATCGGTTAACCTCAGTTCTCCTTATAAAACAGAGAATTGAAACATGATCAAGACGACTCTGGTCGGACACGCCTGCCTGCTCATACAATCAAAAGAAACCACTATCCTGACCGATCCGGTCTGGTTCGATTATCTTTGGGAAGAAATCAACACGCTATGTCCCAGTATCGTTCTGGAAAAAGACAAAGTACCACCGTTGGATGTCCTCAATATTTCACACCGGCATCAGGACCATTTCGATGTTCGCACTCTGGCTTATCTGGTGCAAAATAAGAGGATTATTACGCCCGACACACTCATCTTCGCGCCTCAGGACAATCTTCTGCTCGACATTCTTAATGAACTGGAATTTAAAAATGTAAAAGTGGTTACAGATTTCGAACCCATTCAAGTCAAGGATGTGACCATCACCCCGACCCCTTCACGCAACCAGTTGAGCACCGCTGAAGATCCTTTTCCTGAACATGGACTGCTGGTCAATGACGGAGGAGTGACGATCTGGAATCAGGTGGATTCTCTGGTGAACCCTGACATCATCCAACGGATCGGTGAATTATACGGTCAGATAGATTTTTTCCATTCCCGCTTTGTTCCGTTGATTGAGGGAAACCTCTCCTACAATAAACCGCTCACCCTGCCCGTTGACGAGTACTGCACTTTCCTGAATGTGGTGAAGGCCCTCAATCCCAGGTTTGTCGTGCCCGGTTCTGCGGCGTTCCGGTACCGAGACGAGTTATTGTTCATGAACCAGGTTTCGTTTCCTATAACGCAGGATCAGTTTCTACGCGATCTGGCAGCATTCTGCCCGGAAGTTTCCAGCGCTCCATTTTTTTCCGGAGATGTAGCGCATATCTCGGCTGATGAAGTTCGCATTGAAAAGCAATCGTCTGATTTTGTGCGTGTCAAAGAAGACGACAGCCACCTGATAACATTCAAACCACACGCCTACGTTCCGGTGATCACCACTCAAACCGCCGATCCTGAAGAGTATAAAAGGGAAATGAAAGTGGTGGGTGACTTCATTGAAGACTGTTTGCTTGAGCGGATTTCAAACAGCGAACTGCTGGAAGGCTGGCAACATTGGCAGATCGTTTATCAACTGGAAGTGTTTGGGCAAGACGGCCCCCAGACATGGACCGTTGATTTTGGTCAACCCGGAAAACCTCAACTCCAAAAAGGCGATATCGGAAAAATCAACCTTTACGAAGGCATTTCTTCCTCGGAACTCTGCGCCCTGATAGAAGGAAGCACGGCTTGGGATTATGTCACCCTGTGTGGCAATTACCGGACGTTTAACAATATCTACCGCATTACCGATGGCGGATTCGAGCTCCCTCCCGAAGACAAGTCAAACTATGCCCTGGAACCTTTGATGGATATTTTCCCCTGGGACGCGGACATGGACCGTAGAAAATTCATGCGAGACGTCCAGCGTTGGAAAGGCAAACCGGCCCATTAGGCCTACCCCTTCGGGGCGTGACGAATGAACACAGACATCTGGATTCGAATTATTATGGGTGCCATGATGGCGGCACTCACACTTTATGCCATGTGGGAGTAGCAAACCCTATTCTCGTCCCATTATAGACGGTATTGAGTTTTAACCTTTTGGAACCTATATTTACGGTAGCGCACCTTTTAGGGAGGTAGGCCCATGAAATCTTTCGCGTTCCGTATCGCTCTGTTCTTCCTGTTTATTCCCTCCCCGGCTCAAAGCCAAGAGAAGGGAATCCCCGCCGGACTGGCGGCCGACTTCATCCACGCGGTGGTGGAAGCCGGGCGAACCACTTACTCCAAGCAGGTGGTTGAACATTTAACCCGGCAAGGCGCTCTCAACGCTTCTGAAAACTGGGAGCAGGACCAGACATTACTTTTACCGGCCCAGTTTCTTTCGATGTCTTCCAAAACTTCCAACTCGCGCGGGATCGGCATGAAGTACCGGCTGATGAGCCTCTGGCCTCTCAATAACCATAACGCTCCGCGATCGCAAAACGAAAAACTTGGACTGGAAGAAGTCGTGAAGAATCCGGATCAGCCTTTCACATGGATCGTTCCGCGTGAAGGGCGTTGGTATTTTGAGGCCATCTATCCGGACATCGCTATTTCGATAACCTGCGTCATCTGCCATAACAATCATCCCAACAGCCCCAAAACAGATTTTAAAGTTGGTGATGTCATGGGGGGAATCATCATCGACCTGCCTTTGGGCAGGAGAACAGAAAAAAATGTCGATGAAAAGTTCCAGTTGGCTCCGGAAGTAGTTGCAGACTATGTGCACTCGGTACTGGAATCGGACCGCACAGTATATGCCCGGCATGTTGTCAACCGGTTGGAAGAGCAAGGCATTCTGCATTCCAAGGAAAAATGGAAAAATGAAAAAGCTCTCATGCTGCCGGCACAGTTCTTATTAAACAGCGCCGCAGCGATTAAGTCCAAACGACTAGGGCTGGACTTTCGTTTGATCAGCCTTTATCCCATCAATCCGCAAAACCGGCCTGCCAACGAGTTTGAGCAGAACGGACTGGAAAGTGTGGAGGTGCACCCCATTCGCCCTTATATCAAGCATTCCAAGGTGGGTCGGAAAAAATATTTCCAGGCTATTTATCCGGATATCGCTGTGACGCGCGGTTGTGTTAACTGTCACAACGGCCACCCCGGTAGTCCGAAAAAAGATTTCGTGCTGGATGATGTGATGGGCGGGATTCTGGTGAGTTTTCAGTTGCCGTAGTCGCCCGCTTTCAGGAGGACCATACTTCCTGGAACTGTTCGAGAAAAACAGGTTCCATTTTGGTGGTGCCAAAAATATTGACTTTCTGGTGTGAGTTGAATCCGTGAAAGTCGCGGCTACCGGTGACGATCAAATTAAAACTATTGGCCATGTCGATAAAATAATCCACTGTCCCCATTCTTTCATGATAGGGATAATGGCATTCGAGGCCCAAAAGCCCCATCTGCTTCAACTCTTCCAGCAAAACGGGAGCATTTTCAGGTTGTCTCCCCTTTTCGGGACAAATGAGCGAGTAGGATCTCTCTCCTGGATGAGCCAGGACCGGAACACCGCCACTTTCCCGCACCATGCTGATGGCGGTTGGCGCATCCAGGTTTTCCCGTTCGACATTATATTTCACCAGATAGCGCTCAAAGGCCTGGCCGGTACTCGACACAATACCAAGCCTCACCATTTCGCGTGCGAGATGCGGCCTGGCAAGAACCCCTTCGGCTGCTCTTTTCACATTCTCAAATTCTATCGTGCCCCGAAACCTTTCAGGAATGACCTCGTTGATCCGCTCGATCAACTCGCGCATACGTTTTTCCCGGGTATCGGTCATTGTTTTCACCCGAGCCCTGAATTCCGGTTTGATGGATTCATAGTCTTTGAAGTAAGCCAGCATATGAATATTAAAATCATGAAACTTGACTGTGATTTCAATGCCGGGAAAAGCAGTGATCTCCGCTTCCTCCGCAGATTGCAGAAATTCAGGAATGCCCTCGAAAGTATCGTGATCGGTTAGGGATAGAATAGACACCTCATTTTTTTCCGCAATATCAATCAAATCTGCAGGCGAAAATTCACCATCGGAAAAGATGGAGTGCATATGAATTTCAGATTTACGCATTGGCATAGGTTAACCACCCCGTTTTCCCTGTATATTAGCGGGTTTTACGGAGATTTCATATACTAAATACAGTTTTCCTCGACAACCCAATACGCTTTTGCCTTCTAAAACACTGGTTTTCTGGCCCCTGAAACACAAGTGTTCCGGCTCCCATGATTGATTTAAAAAGGAATTTCCGATACCTTAATGATCATGAAACAGACAGCATGGATTTTTCTGATATTTACAGTTGGGTGTCTTTCAGTAAGTCAGAGCGGAACCTCACCGGCACACCCCAGGGAGGTTTTAATCATCTTTACCGGCAACCTGCTGGCGGAGTTGAAACCCTGCGGATGCGCCAAGGAGGAAGACCAGGGCGGCATCGAGCGGCGAATGCAATACCTCAAAGATACGCGGAGCCAACACCCTAACCTTTTACTTGTCGATACCGGCGACCATTTTAAAGAACCCACACGCCAGGGAAAACTGAAAGCCGAAACGCTTCTCATCGCAACGGAAAAAATGCAATACGATGCGGTCGCACTGGGGGATCGGGATCTGGTTTATGGCTCCAAATTTTTGAAGGATCACGCGCAAATCCCCTGGATGGCGGGAAACCTGATGATCGATCAATTTGAACCCGCGCGGTCAAAAGTGAAATCACTGCCAAACGGATTGAAAGTGGGCATCCTGGCGGTGGCCGATCCCGGCTTGTTTTATGGTCATGTCGGACTGAACATTGAAGACCCAAAGCAGACAGCTTTAAATCTGATCACCCGTATGCGTGAAACAGAAAACCCCGATCTCATTGTTCTTCTCACTCATGCAGAACGGCAGGCCGCGCTGGATTACCTGGATCTTGATGGGGTCGATATTGTGATCAATGGACATATTGCCACCGAATCAGATGTCATTGATATGAAACCAGTGAGAAAAAACGGCAAACTTTTCGTTCAGTCCTCGTCCCGGGGGCAAAAAATGGGGGAATTGAGGGTACAGATTGATCCCGAAGGCCATAAATCTTTGAGTCATAACATGGTAAAACTGGATTCAAGTGTAAAATTTGATCCCGAAATGGTAAAGTTATATGAACAGTATAATGAAAAAGTCGAAGCTATGTTCTTCGAGAATCTGGCTGGCAAGCGGAACAAGAGAAATAAACCCGTTTACGCTGGCGACACCTTGTGCAAAACCTGCCATCCTGCAGAACATAAGGTATGGTCAGGTTCTCATCATAGTCGGGCTTATAACACTTTAAGGAAAATCAATAAGGCGTTTGATCCTGAATGCCTAGTTTGCCATGTGGTCGGCTTCAACCTTCCAGGAGGCTTTATCAGCGAGCTGGATACACCTGGCCTGAAAAACGTCCAATGCGAGGTGTGCCACGGTCCCGGACGGAGCCACGCATCGGCCCCGCAGTCGGGCTTTGGGAGCCAGGCCACAGAAGCCTGTAAGCAGTGCCACGTAAAAAATCACAGCCCGCGTTTTAATTACGCGAAATATTGGCCGAAAATCAAACATTAATTGAGTACCCGTTTTAAAAATACAAGGAGTCGTTCATGAAAAAGGTTTCCGCCATTTTACTGGCCATTTTTTTCTTTTTACCCGGATGGGCTCAGGCTGATGAGAAAATTCGCGGCAAGTACGAAGTGATCGGTGACATCAGCAAGCTCAAAAATGTTAAAACGATTGAGATGGCCGAATTCTTCAATTATTCCTGCGGACATTGCTACCGGTTCCTGGAAACCTCCAAACGACTGCGCTCCAAGTTTAAGGACAAGCTTCATCATAAAAAGTTCCCCATTTACTGGGGCAACCAAACGGCTTACCCGGCAATGGCATTTTATATCGCTGACGAACTGGGGCTCGAAGAAGAATTCACTCAGGAATTGTTTGACACCAGTTTCAAATTGGGTGTCGATATTTTTCAACCTAAAGTCATTAAGTTTCTGGCCCGTGATTTTAAGATAGGCAAGGAGATGGCCGAAGGCATGCAATCTGCTTCCATCAAGGCAAAAACCGACCATTCGCTGGAACTGGCCAAGCAGGTCAAGGCCAATGAGACACCAACAATTATCATTAATGATGTCCTGAAAGTGGCGCCGAGCATGACCAATGGAAGCACCGATGAGATGACCGACAATCTGGAAATAATTTTCGCAGACATTTTGAAAAATAATGGTTAATCTTCAGGCCATCTTTTCGCTTGCAATTGTAACCCTGCTCTAAAAATCTAAAAATGAACCCGGATAAAAACTTGAGAAAATATTCATTGGGCCTGGTGGCAGGGGTTTTTGCTCTTCTATGCTTGCCCCATGTCAATATTCTGGGCTCCGCTAGCTTTAAGGGAACAGCTGACGCAGGTTTTTTTAACAGCGATCTGGAAATATTTGAAGAGGTCATGGATTTGGTTTCAGAAAAATATGTCTACCCTCCTGACCATAAAAAACTGTTTTCTGCCGCGATTGAAGGAATGATAAAAAACGCGGACTCCGAGTTGGTGACACTCAGCAAAAACTCCGGCATCAATACCGTAAGGTATAAGAATCGAGGCACCCAATATAAACTGACCTATGACAAAAGCCACGATTGGGACGAGCTCCAGAAAGTTTATTATTTTCTCCACGACCAGTCTGACAAAGCCATTACCAAGAGAAATCTGGAAAACTCAGCGATTGAAGGAATTATGAGTTCGCTTGACACCTATTCCCAGTTTATGAACAAGGACTCCTTTAAAAAGTCCACGCGCGAAACAGAAGGAAAGTATGGCGGTTTGGGAATGGTGATCACCATGAAAGATAACAAGCTGTTTGTGGTCAAAACCATGGCAAACTCACCGGCTGAAAGAGCCGGAATTCGTGCCAATGATTCATTCGTGAGTGTGAACGGTAAGGACATCGCCGGAATACATATTGAGGAACTCGCCAACCTGCTTCGAGGATACCCTGAAACCAAGGTCACCCTTACCCTTTTGCGGCCAAAAGAAAAAAGAAACCGAACCTATACCCTCACTCGGAAAATCATTTTAATCAACACCGTTGAATATAAAACGCTCGATAACCAGATCGGTTATTTAAAGATCAGCAGTTTTTCCAAACAAACCGAGAAACAATTGAAAGCAGGTTTGAAACAAGCTGAAAAAAATAGTGTGAAAGGATTCATTCTGGACTTGCGTGAAAATCCGGGCGGACTGCTCACCCAATCGGTAAAAGTGGCCAGTCATTTCCTTTTCAAGGGACGAATGGTTGTTTATACCCAAGGCCGAGGGGGAGACAATTACCATGAGTACCGCGGCTTATACAAAGACAGTCTGCATCAAGTCCCGGTCGCCATTCTCATTAACCAGTATAGCGCCAGTGCAGCAGAAATTGTCGCCGGGGCATTGCGGGATTCGGGAAAGGCCCTGATCATTGGTGAAAATTCCTACGGCAAAGGTTCTGTGCAAACCATCTTCAGGTTAAGCGATGGTTCGGGGCTACGCCTCACCACTTCAAAATATTACACACCTTCGGGAATCGACATCACCAAACATGGTATTATTCCGGAAATTCATATCGTCAATAATGTCGCGGGGGAAGAGGATCAGAAACCGGACAAGGCCAGCCCTATACAATCTTCGCTGACCTTAAAAGTATCCAGTCTCAATAAGTTTTTTGAAAAGCAGGACATTGCTTTGAGCGCGGAACACGATTCAACCGTAGAACTGGCTCTTCGTATTTTGAAAAATACTACCGTTGCCAGCAAAAAGCGGTCTATGGAAAAAGCCCGTGAAATTGCCGCCAATATTAACTATTAGCCAAACATCAAGATTTAAGAGGTTGTAGAAATGAACATCATCAGTATCGACTACGAAAAAGGAACCGTTCAAAGTGATTTTTTCCATTGGAAAATTGTTTCGAATAACAATAACAAATTCCTCCTTTTGCAGCGGGAAGATAACGGGCGATTTCACGCCGCAGAAGCAGATGTCAAAATGAAACAAATCTGGGAAGTTAAGGAAATCAACTACCGCGGACCAGACGGTGACGCCTTCTTTTATGATGAAGATAGCGGCATCATTAAGGTATAGCCACTAGCAGGTTGCTGAAAAACTCACTGTGATGAGATTTTTCTTCGATGTCATGCTGAGGTTCTCGAAGCATACACCTTATTTGAAGGGTTTATACCCTTCGACAAGCTCAGGGTGACAAACGGGGACTTAAAACAAAAAAGTAAAAGCCAACCCTCCTCCAACTCCTCCCTATGAAGGGAGGAGAGAACCATGTTAATTTTTTTTAAGCCGAGACAAATTATTGTTCGCCAAATAAAGCGATTGCAGTAGCCACCGGCGGCTCGCCGGTTAGTGGGATTGGAATATGCGTAAGGATTTCAGGTGACCCAGGGAGGCCCTGAGGGTTTCTTTTGTTTTTCCAGCCAGGAAGTTTCCCCTTAAATCAAGTTTCTTCAATTTAGGGAAGTTTTTCGAACTCGCCAAGGCCAAAGCGCCCGCATCCCGGACTTCATTCCACCCCAACTGCAATGCCTCCAGATTAGGAAAGCTGGAAGAATTGGCGAAAGCCAATGTGCCTTCATCTGAAAAAAAATTATGTCTCAGGATCAATGTTTTGAGTTTTGGTAAAGGTGGGGCTTGAGCCAGAATTTTGGCTCCCTTGGGACTGATGTCGTTGTATCTTAGGTCGAGCTTTTCAAGTTTTTTTATGAATTCCTGTTGGAGGAGAATTTTCAGGCCGTCATCTCCTATGTTTTTCCTTGAGAGGTTTAAAACCTTGCCTCCCCTCGACAGGTTTTCAGCAAAGAGTTTCTCATAATCCACCGGCCCGGACAAATCGATTTGAGCTTCACCAAAATTTACTGGCAGGAGAAAGAACACAAACAGAAAAATAAACTTTCGCTTTGGCATTGGAAAGATTAATCCTCTGAATCCCCGTCCTTGGCAGCCCGGGCCTTGAGTTCTTCCCAGCTATTGATCAAGTCTTCGTCATCCTCATCCGTAACCTCTTCGTAATAAAAGTCCTTCAGGTCATCCACATGAAGAATGCAAAGTCGGGTGCGGCATTTTGCTTTTTGCAGCGATTCAATTCCTTCACGCCGAATTCGGTTTGAGGTGATAAACAAGTGTTTTAGTTTTGAAAGCGTCTGGGATTCAGCAATTGCAATGGCCCCTTCATCTTCAACCAAATTGCCATAAAGGCTGAGTTTTTTCAGGTTGCTCATATGGGGAGATTCGGCTATCGCCTTGACCCCATCATCACTGATAACATTGCCATAAATATCCAAATCCGTCAGGTGCTTGAAGTTTTCCGAGTTGGCAATCGCTGTAACTCCTTCGTCGCTGATATTATTGTTAGGTAGAATCAATTTTTTCAGTCGGCGAAGATTCTTGGATGTGGACAACGCGATGGCCCCTTTATCCCCGATATTCTGGTTGCTCAAATCGAGAGATTTTTTATCCGAAGTTAAAAACTGCTTAATAAGGTATTCAACACTTGCCACGAGCCACCACCTCTTCACATGTTTAAAGGGAAAATTTAGATCGTCATTATAGCACATCCCTATCCGGCTTTAACCGGCGAGCATGACATATCGGAACAGGACAGCGCTCAGGATTTCAGGAATTCAGAAATTGCTCCTCCACCAGAGCAACTTCTTCTTCTCTGGAGTTCACCCTGCCCATCACCCGAGCTTCTCGAAGCGCATTGAGCACAGACTGGAAAACCGGACCGGGTTTTAGTCCCATTTTCACCAGATCGTCCCCCGTCAATGCTGGCTCCGCCTTGCCCTGGTACTGGGTAAAATAAATGTTCGCATACTGATTGAGCCGATCCGTGGAAGACAATGCAATCAAAAATATAACCGCTTCAACAGAAAGGTTAGCAAAGGTATGGTAAATCTCCTTCGGACCCCACTCCTTTTGGGACACCAGCCGATCCAAACTTTCTCGACAACGAGTTCTATCCTCTTGCAGGGAGTTTTTCAGGCGCGTTGGCAGATGTAGACGGTCTGCCGCTTTTAAAAACGCTTCTTCCTTCAGGGAATAAAACAGTCCCAGAAAATAGACGTACCAGATTTCCGGTTTTCCGGGAACAATGACCCTATCCGCCCAAGGGAATACCGGCTCCAGCCTTTCAAGGACCTCAAGGTCTTTGGGGGCTTTCAACATTTCCGGGGAAACAAACTGAAACAGGTCGAACTCCCGCATCCTGAGTATGCAATCCATTGGGCTTTGCTCACTGAGCAATAGCTTAATCTCGTTAAACAAGCGTGTTCCGCTTAAAGAATCAATCGAGCGCTGTTCAATGGCGTTTTGCATCAAAACCTCATCCTGCTTGCCTATTTTAAAATCAAATCTCTGTTCAAACCGTATGGCCCTGAACAACCTGCAGGGATCATCGATAAAACTCAAACTATGTAGAACATGGATTTCCCTGCTTCTTAAATCATTTTCGCCATTAAAAAAATCGATCAGACAAAACGAATCAGGATCAGTCAGTTTAACTGCCATACTGTTTATAGTGAAGTCACGCCGGAAAAGATCTGACTTGACCGAACTTTTTTTCACCGTGGGCAAGGCACCAGGATATTCGTAATATTCTTTACGTGCGGTGGCTACATCTATGCGATTGCCATCGGGAAAAATAACAACAGATGTCCCAAATTTCTCATGCGATTTAACACTACCGCCATATTCTTCTACCAGGCAGACCGCAAAAGGGATTCCATCCCCTTCAATGACGATATCAATATCCTGGTTAGGAATATTTAAAAGCAAGTCTCTCACGAATCCCCCAACTGCATAAACAGATACTCCCAGGCGATCTCCTATCTGGGCAATACGTTCAAGAAGCTGGAATACATCCTCGTCCAGCCTTTCTTTAATCAGGCTATTCATCGCCCTTGATCTCCTTTTCTCATCAGCACGTGTAATACGAGTTTATCCTATTGTATCTGAATAAGGAAAGGCGATTCTACTGGCTAAACTTGATTCTGCTATTTGATGCCGCCCACATGAATCTGGCTGGCAAAAGGAAGGCTTTTGGGAAGGGTACAAATATTGTTGTCGCAGGCCCGGTAAAATAGCTCCCCGTTTATGGAGTGGTTTCCCGGTTTCGCATTTTTGGGTACGCGAAAACTGTTATGAAACTCCGCAGTGCTGACATGACCTTTGACCAGTTTTTCCTGGGCCTCATCCTGAATCAGACGGGTTGGAGATTCCTGCCAGCGCTCTTGGCTTTCGAAAATATTATCCTCAAGAGTAATTTGAGTTGCCAGCAGTTCATTGCCATCCATAGGTTTCAGGGAATAAATATGCCAGCCCTCCTCAATCAGGGCAGACAGGTATAACTTGAAACGGTCACCCGAATAGACAGGGTCTTTATCAATCACAGGGAACAATCTTATCTTGGGACCGGATGGGGTATTTGGGGCTAAAAACGGAATGGATTCTGCGAACACAGAAACCGGAACAATCATTCCAGCCAGAATAAAAGTCAGTATCCTAATCATGGCAAGGGGAGAAAAAGCTAGCGGCTCAACTTAGCTTCGGTTCGGGTAGAGGAGAGATATTTTTCTATAACATGGACAAACTTTTCTTCTGACACTGCGCCGGAAAACATTTCGCCGGAAACGGTTCTGGTTTCCGGATCGTAGGCTCCCAAAATAAAAGTCGGGGTTCCCTGAATCCCCAACTCAGCTCCTTCACGAATATCGTTTTGCACTCGCTCTGCATATTTCCCGTTTCGCCAGCAAAACTCAAAATCCCGCATATCTTCGATTCCCGAAAGCCTGGCCAGTCCTATAACTTCCTTATCATTCGCGGCGTTGGAAATACTTTTATATAAAAGATCTTGGAGTTCCCAGAATTTATTTTGGTCCCTGGCGCATTCAACAGCCTGGGCCATCCTCTGGGCTTCTTTGTGAAAGGGTAGCGGAAAATGGCGGTAGCCAAACTGAACCTCATTGGAGTAGCGTTTTCTAAGCGTTTGCAAAGTGCTTTGTACCCGCTTACAAAACGGACATTGGAAATCAGAATATTCCAATACAAAAACCCGCCGGGTTGAAGGATTTTTTTCCTCCGTCCACACCATGGCTGTACCGAGCCCTGCAACCAAATGAAAATCATTGGGAGGCGTCAAATAAACCTTGACCCAGCCCTGCCGCACCGCATGCTGGTATTGCTGTTCGACATGAACCTGCCGGAAACTTTTTTCCAGAAAATCGCGAATTTCAGCACTTACCTGAGAAAGATTTCCTATCCCCTTGATGCCCGGATTGCTTTCATAGAACTGTTTGATTTCCGCTTCCGTCACCTTGGGAGGCTTTTCCGCAGCCAGTTCAGGGTGCTTTTCTGCAAGCTTATCGAGAATTTTTTCTTTCAAGGCGCGGGTCTGCATTTCATGCAGTTGCTTGAGAGCTTCCTGGATACGGATATGCTTGAGGTCGTCCAGATAAACAGGTTCCCCATCCACTTCCGCGGCTATCGGGTTATTCGAGTAAATAGGATTTTGGATTGAGTCTGCAAACACTTCAGCAGCTCCAACGACACAAAGCAAAAAGGAAACTGCCAGTATTTTCTTAACTATTAATTTGCCAGAAAAGCGGATACACATATGAATTTTATAAAAGAAAGGAAAAGCCCTTATCGAAGAGTCATGGATAATTTTTATAATCCAGAAACTGACCGTATAGTATTATTATCCCTCAATCCTACCTGAAAACGCAATCCATTGTTTGCATTAAGGTTTTCCTCAAAAAAGCGCTTTTCCGCCTGACTCAACCCTCGGCCAGGGTGGAGTGAAAAAGCACAAAGAGCTAGTTCGGGGGAGTCTGCCCACTGGCGAAGTTCGGTTCTTTAATTTTTGCCAGACTATTCAGGATTGAGGAACTTATGGCAGTTCTCAGCCAATTGCATGAAGGCTTTAGCGGCTACGGAATCCGGACGAGACAAGACAACAGGCTCTCCGCTATCGGAATTGGCGACAATCTCCCCATCAAGGGGAATACTACCCAGATAGGGCAATACCAGTTCTTCGGCTAATTTTTTTCCTCCGCCTTTTTTGAACACATCGATTTTCTCATTACAATGTGGGCAGGACATCGTGCTCATATTTTCAATCACCCCCACTATGGGGACATTGCTGTCGCGGGCGAAAGAGATCATTTTCCGGGCATCCAGAATCGCCAGATCCTGAGGGGTTGTGACCACCACAGCGCCATCGACCTCACCGATAAAGTCGATGATGGTAATTTGCTCATTTCCGGTACCGGGGGGAAGATCGAACAGGAGATAATCCAACGGGCCCCAGTTTATATTCCCCAGCAACTCAATAATGAAATCATACTTAACGGCATCCCTCCAGGCAATATGCATATTGGGGTCTTCAATGAGAAATCCTAATGAAGCCACCTTCAGACCATTCTTAGTTTCATAAGGATCGATCCCTGTATCCGTGGCTTTCAACCGGACATCCTCGGCCTGCAATAATTTAGGAATGTTGGGGCCGTGAAGGTCAGCATCTGCCAGTCCTACAGCAAAGCCTTTTTCCACCAGGGCAATAGCAAGATTGGTGGTTACAGTACTTTTGCCGACCCCACCTTTGTTGCTGCCTATAATAAGTTTGTGCTTGATGTCATTCATCCGATGGTTGACAAGCCAGCGGTTGTGCTCATTTTTATCGGCTTTGCAGTCGGTCTCATTATTAAACTCACACATTTCACAAGTGTGAAGGAGTCGACATTCTCCTGTAACTACCATCAAAACCTCCTAAAAAAACATATTGGGACGCACGGGCTTTTATTCCGATGGGCTCCATGGGGATTATGAAACTGCATACTAGAGGTTATGGAACTCAGATTACGATGTCAAGGGAAATAGGCAAAAATACTAATACCTGCCCAAGATTTCAGTTTTTCTGAAACCTTTTCACGTTTTTCAAATCTAATTCCGAAATACCGTTTGGATTCATCAAGCAGTAAAAAAATCAACAATTTTATAAGGAACACAGAAAAATGAAAACCATTTACTCAAAACTGATTATGCTGTTTGTCTTCCTTTTCATCACCGGGGCAACCAGTGCTTTCGCGGGTAACGCCGTAACGATCACCGACCCTCCTAACGGTGCTATGGTCTCAAGCCCGGTTAAAGTTTGCATGGATACGGAAGGGGTTGAAGTGCAACCGGCTAAAAAAGGGGTTAATGAAGGAAAAGGGCATCATCACATTATTGTCGATGTGAACCTGCCAAAAGACTTGAGCAAGCCGATTGGAAAAGACGCGAATCACATCCATATGGGAGATGGTTCCACCTGTAAGGAAATTAAACTTTCTGCAGGCAAACACATCATCCGCACTCTGTTTGCCAAAGGCAATCACGTCCCCTACGATCCGGCTTTGACCGCAACGGTGACGATTAACGTTAAGTAAAAAGACTCATATATAATCCGGGTCGGCTCCAAAGTCGGCCCGGATTTTTATTTCCACCCAATCCGCATGGCATCAACCCGGTTTTTCCTTGATCACCCTTCCTCTTAATTTCCTTTGAATTCAGTTGTAATCGTTGCAGTCAATTTATAGAATGGATTCACCACCAAAATTAATGTTTTTTTTCAAATAAGCACAGCCTTTTAAAAAGGCGTAAGCTATAAGATATGCGAAACCGTTTTTTCCTATCCGTTATATATTGCTTCATCATTAGCTTGATGTTCCTTTCGGGACCTGTAAGTGCTTATGAAGTCAATAAAAATGCAGTAGCCTTGCTCATCGCAAAAGACAAAGCCGGGAAAATCGTTGGAACCGGATCGGGTTTCGTGGCCCGCCCCGAAGGAACTCTTGTCACCAATTACCACGTTCTGGTCGATGCCCATAGTATTGACGTGCGTTTCCCCGATGGTTCGCGTTCCGAAGTGACAGGAGTATTCAAGGTTGACCGGGCTAGAGATTTTGCAATTATAAAACTAAAGGAAGGATTTTATTCCACTCTGGAAATTGGTGACTCCTCCTCCCTGAAGCCTTATGACTACACCAGTGCTTTGGGATATCTCTCCGCTCAGGTAACCGAGGACAATGGCCAAATCGTGCAAACCTATGGATTTGTTCTCGGGGTTCATCCCCAAGCCGATCCCAAAACACCTTTTATTTATACAACCTCCGCATTCGGCCCGGGTTTCAGCGGCGGACCGGTGGTCAACAAATCTAACAAGGTCGTAGGATTAGCCACGGTAGAGGGACGATCCATCAATCTTGCGCTTCCTATAAACCCTGTTAAGGAGTTTTTGGACTCTAAAACTACTTTTTCGCTGCAGAAGCTTCTGGATGAAGACCAAACTTCCCTGGAAGCCATGTATTATCGGGGAAATTATTTTCTGTATGGATTGGGAGACCCCAATAAGGCGCTCTATGAGTTTGAAAAAATACTGGCAAAAGATCCGAACTTTATTCTGGCCCATTACGATCTGGCCGTTGCCTACCGTGATCTGGGGATGATCGAAAAAGCCATCGGCCAATATGAAAAAACCCTGGAATTGAATCCGGGTTTTCCGGAAGCCTTATCGAATCTTGGGGGGTATTATTTTCGTTCGGGAAAACTGAATAAAGCAGTAGAACTGCTTAAAAAAGCGGTTCAGGTTTACCCGAACTTCATCCAGGCCCTTTCCAATTTAGGTGCAGCGCTGAACAAGCAGGGACACCCTGATGAAGCCGTTAGGCTTTTGAAAAAAGCTCTGGCCCTGGACCCGGAATTTGCCATTGCAAATTTCAATCTGGGCAATTCCCTGTTCGCGCTCAATCGAATGGATGAAGCTCAAAAAGTATTCGAGCTTTCCCAAAAACAGGGTATCGATTTTCTCTCCATGCATTGGAAGCTTTATGAAATCCACAAAAAAAGCCAGAGAATCCCGGATGCTGAAAAGGAATTGAAAACAATCCTGGAAATCGACCCCTTCAACGAAGAAGCGAAAAAAAGACTTTCCGAACTTCCCATAGCACATTAACTCTTCGCCAGAGGAGAGCTTTGCATAACCCGAGATTCTTCGTCACCTTGTTCCTCAGAATGACAAAATGGCCCAGTATTGTCATTCTGAACGCAGTGAAGAATCTCGCTTTTCTGTTTTTTTCGACTTACGCAAAGCTCTCTCGCCAGAGGGGCAGTGAAAACCTCCTCCACGGAGGGCGAGCTTCAATGGACCCCTCTTTCTCAACGTACCCCGAAGGGGTATTTACAACCTCCAATCATGCAATATGCGAGTTGGCTTTCAGCTACAAATCCTCGATCGTCTTCACCACAACAGAGAAAATAGAAAACATGCTCTTAATGGAACATTTGTCCAGCGTGTCTTGAAGTGTGTGCCAGTAGGGATAATCGAAATCAATCAGCACCGTCGATGGAATACCCATGCGGTGGAAAGGATAATGGTCATCGTAAATCGTATATTTCATTTTCTCGTTCAAGGACTGAATACCCTGGTCCTCGGCGACACGGTAAATCCTGTCCAGAAAACTCGCACTGCCCTTGAGGGAATAAAATTCCTTAAAGATCTCTAAATCTTTATCACCGACCATATCGATGACCAGCACCCAGTAAGGCCATTTTTCCCTTTCCTCCTTGACCAACTGCTCGGCATAATAGGTCGAACCCAACAGCTTCAATCCGGAATCCTTGGCACCAAAATCCTCTCCATCAAAAAATACCAGGTGGACAGGCCGGGCCACAGGATGCTGATTGAGATATTGGGCAAGTCCAAGCAGAATCGCAGTGCCCGAACCACCATCGTTAGCGCCCAATATCGGTTCTGACCAATTTGCAGGATCCGGGTCCTCATCGGCAAAAGGCCGGGTATCGAAATGCGCTCCAATCAAAATTGGGGCACCACCCTGGGTTCCTTCAAACCTGAGCTCCAAATTGACCATATCCACAGAGGTCGACATGGAGGTGCGAACCGAAAATGGCTGTTCCACCACCTGATCCGCATATTTTTCACCCATCTTTCGGATCAAATCCAGGGTTTCGCGATAGCCTTCACTGCCGGGGTTTCTTGGGCCAAAAGCACAAAGAGTCTCCAAATAATTCCAGATGACTCTGGAGTATTTTTCAGAATCGAGAGTATTGCCAAAACCGGGCAAGCTCCAGAAAAGCACAAAAACCATGCTCCCAACTGCCATAAAATTTCGAATCTGTCTTAACCGTTTCATAGGGGAAAAAATTTCAAGGTTTTAACTGCTTCTCGGGGCCCAAACGCCAGCTAGACCAAAGAACAATATTTGGATTGCGGATTATCAGGTTCGGGAAACCATTTAGTTTAAAGGGGACGCAGGATTAAAAATTCTTCTTTCTATACAATCCGGCTAAAGTAATCTCAACGGATTCCGATAATTATAACAGAAGATCAAGTTTCACCTTAGAGGGTTAGAAGAGGGTTAGAAAAAGAGGGTTAGAAAAAGGTCTTTACTCTATCAAGGTAAAAAGTTACTCTAATTTAAGCGAAACCCATTCTTTTAAGGGCTGGTACCATGGAAATTCCAGGCGACAATATTCGAGTTAACAAAAATCGATCGGTTCAAAGCCAGGTCAAGGCCGGGGATAAAAAGGCTGCCACCCAGAGTCAAGGCAGCGCTTCCTCAACCAGTGGTACCGAGCAAATTGCTATTTCTTCCAAGGCCAAAGATATTCAAAAAGCGACTGAAACGGCCAATGCCGCACCGGCTATCCGCCCCGAAAACGCCCAAAGGCTGGAGCAGCTTAAAAATGATATCAAGGATGGCAATTATCACATTCCCGCTGAAGCACTTGCTGAAAAAGTTCTCGAAAACATCATCACTGAATCAGAGTTTCTCGGCTAATTTCTCACCCCTACCCTGATTTTTTCCGCGAAAAGACAGCTCTTCTACTCATTCCAACCTGAGTTGGATACCAAGCCCTCATCCAAACAAAGATAAGAAGTTAAGGCGAAACGTGCTAATTTGTGCTGGGCGGAGGCGATACGGGTAGGAAGGGCTTGCAAAAATTGTTCGAGTTGGCTAATCAAGACGCTGACCTCCATGCCATGCATTAAGGCCCCGTTTTCCAAGGTATCAAACTTTACAGCAAAGCAACTGCCACAGGCCATTTGTTTTTCATTAAAAAACTTCATGGCCTCAGGGTAGGCATGGAGAATCTCGTTGATCGTGGTATTTTTATCGACAATCATAATTGACTATTCACTCTTGCCCCTTTAACAAGGGTATGCTAGCATCTAACCACTTTCAAGACAATCTATTTCGGAGAATTTGATGTCCCTAAAATGTGAAATTTGTGATAAAAAACCACAATTTGGCAATAATGTCAGCCATGCGAATAATAAAACCCGCCGGCAATGGAAACCAAATATAAAAAAGCTGCGTGTGGTGATGAAGGGTTCTATAAAGACCATGAAAATCTGCACCCGTTGCATCAAGTCAGGAAAAATAACTAAGGCTATCAAGTAGCGCTTAGTTCCCGTTCTCCCTGTGCCCCCAGTTTTTCACCCAAGGCCTCCAACCTGCTTTTTATCGGCGCATTTTTGTTAAAATCCTTGATCCGCTCCAGGTAAATCACACCATCGACCTGACGTATTTTTTCAAGAATTTGATTCAGGTGTTCCACATCCAGAATCTCTATGGACAAGTCGAAGTAAGCTCTTTTGTTTGATCCCTGTTGAACATTGGCGCGGGTAATATTGATTCCACATTCCGCGAAGGCCTGACTGATGGTGGCCATAATTCCGGGTTTGTCGGCTGCAACAATCGCGATATGAGCCTGATAAATTGTTTTCATACCGGTGTCCCACTCAACGCCCACAAGCCTCTCCGGATCATTGATAACATTCCCGACACTCGGACAGTCAATATGATGCACCGTGACCCCTCTGCCTCTCGTGATATAACCGATGATCGGCTCCCCGGGAAGAGGATGGCAGCATTTACCAATACGGATGAAAATATTTTCATTGAAACACTGGACCTTGATGGCGTTACGCGAGGATTCCGGCGGCTTGCTTTCCTTTAGCTTGATTAATGTCTTCTCACGAAACTCTTTGCCCTCCAGCTTTTCCCTCGGGATCAGTTTTTCGATAACATGATGGGTCGACAGCTTTCCAATTCCAATTCCCGTCAACAGGCTGTCGGTGGAATTAAAACCGCAGGCCTGGGCGGCTTCTTCAAAGGCCTCGCCAGCCATTTCTACTGCCGGATCCAGATCATATTCCTGTAATTCTTTTTGCAAAAGTTCTTTTCCCAGGCTCAAACTTCTTGCGCGCTCTTCGTTGTTTATAAAGTTGGAAATCCGACTGCGCGCCTTAGAGGTTTTAACAAAGGCCAGCCAGTCACGGTTTGGGGATGCCTCCTCGGAAGCAATGATTTCCACCTGGTCACCATCTTGCAATTTATAACGCAGAGGCACCACTTTCCCATTCACCTTCGCGGACTGGCAATGGCACCCTACATCGGTATGAACCTGGAACGCGAAGTCAACTGGAGTAGCATTATACGGTAGGGCAATCACATCCCCTCCGGGGGTAAACACATAAACCTCATCCGGAAACAAATTCACCTTGAAGGCGTTGAGAAATTCTTTCGGATTTTTCAAGTCCTTCTGGTTTTCAAGAAGGTGCCGGACCCATAACAACTGTTGGTTCATCGGCTTTTCATCACCATCCGTTTTTTCTTTATAGCGCCAGTGGGACGCGATGCCCCCCTGACAAACCTTATGCATTTCCTCAGAGCGAATCTGCACCTCCACCCTTTCCCCCCTCGGACCGATCACCGTAGTGTGGAGAGACTGATACATATTGGGCTTGGGCATGGCAATATAGTCCTTGAATTTACCCGGTATGGGTTTCCAGAGAGAATGCACCAGCCCTAAAACCGAATAACAGTCGCGCAAGGATTCGACCAAAACCCGTACGCCAATCAGATCATAAACATCTTCAAAACTTATATTCTGGTCCATCATCTTTTTATAGATACTGAAAAACTGTTTGGGCCGTCCGGCAACCTTTCCTGGGATTCCCGCCTCTTCCAACTCCTTCACCAAACGGGAGGTGACTTTTTCTACATACTTGTCGCGATAGTCCTTACCCTTTGCCACTTTTTCCTCAATCGTGCGAAACTCTTCCGGATAAAGATAACGGAACGAACTATTCTCCAACTCGGTCTTTAACCATCCGATACCCAGACGGTTGGCAATGGGAGCGTATATTTCCAAGGTCTCCCGCGCAATCCTTCTTTGTCTTTCTTCTGAAAGGGAATCCAGAGTCTGCATGTTGTGAGCCCGGTCAGCAAGCTTGATCAAAACCACCCGGATATCATGGGCCATGGCAAAGATCATCTTGCGGTAGTTTTCTGCCTGGCTTTCTTCATGACTGGAAAAATGGATCTGGCTGATCTTTGTCACCCCATCGACAAGCTGGAAAATTTCTTCACCAAATAATTCCTGGATTTCTTCCGGGGTGGAAAGGGTGTCCTCTATGGTGTCGTGCAACAGTCCGGCGGCTACGGTGGTGGCATCCAGCTTTAGCTTCACCAGGTTATGGGCCACTTCAAGGGGATGCGAAATATAGGCCTCTCCGGATCTTCGGCTCTGCCCCCGGTGAGCCTTGGCGGAATAAATATAGGCGTTCAGAATGATGTCGACATCGGCATCAGGCATGTATTCCAATAGCGCATCTGTAAGATCCTGAACTTTCATAGCAGGAATGAAACCTCCATTTTTTTCTACTCGACCAGAGGCCAGCAAAAAGGTCGATTAAAAAAGGATAAACCTTTGAGTTAATGATACTTCCACAAAATTTTTCTGTCAACGTTCAATCGCAACAGAACTCCTTGCTCCCACACGACTTGCACGTTAATATTGAGGCCATGAAACACACACCTTCCCTGGACGATCCCATACAATTTATAAAAGGGGTCGGCCCCAGAAAAGCGGTTCTTCTTGAAAAATTGCGTCTAACGAGCATTGAAGACTGCCTTTATTTCCTGCCTTTCCGGTTTGAAGACCGGACCCAATTCAAAAAAATCTCCCAAGCTGTTCCCGGTGAATATGTCACACTCACCGGAGAAGTCCTGAATTCCGGAACAATGTTCATGGGACGCCGAAAAAGGGTATTTGAAGTCATCGTTCAGGATGAGACAGGAGTCGTCCGAGCCAAATGGTTCCGCTTTAACGAAACATATATGAAAGAAAAGTTTAAAACGGGACAAAAAATCATTCTTTCAGGAAAACCCAATATCAACAAACGTTCAGGATTGGAGATCATCCACCCGGATACCGAGCAAGTATCAGGAGAAAATGTCAGCTCTCTCGAAATCGGAAAAATTGTCCCCGTATACCATGTCACCGATGGGCTGCATCTCAAATCCATGCGAACCATTATTAAAAATGTGCTCGATAAATACCTGCATCTGGTCGAAGAGTTTCTTCCCGATGATCTGGTCCGGCGTCATAATTTCCCTCCCCGGTCAGAGGCTCTTGCCCAATCTCATTTCCCTCCACAAGGTTCCTCCCTGAAAGAGTTGGATGCCTTTCAGACCCCTGCGCAGAAACGGCTGGTCTTTGAAGAACTGTTCCTGATCCAGTTAGCCCTGGCCTTTAGAAAAAACCGTGTGGGGGAAGAGCACACAGGGACCTCCTTTAAAACCCGCGGAGAACTCATCAAGAAGTTTGTAAAGCTTTTGCCCTTCACCTTGACAGGAGCACAAAAAAGGATTCTCGGTGAAATTATGGAAGACTTGGAAAAAGAGAAACCCATGAACCGACTGATTCAGGGAGATGTCGGGAGCGGCAAAACCATTGTCGCTCTTATCGCTCTGTTGACCGCTGTGGATAACGGAACGCAGTCTGCGTTAATGGTTCCAACAGAAATTCTTGCCGAACAACATTATTTAAATATCCGCCCCTTTTGTGAAAAACTGGGCATCAAACTCAGCTTGGTAACCAGCGCGCTCAAAGGCAAAGAACGGCAAAGCCATTTTGAAGATGTACGGACCGGAAAAACACACATTGTTGTTGGAACCCACTCCCTGATTCAAAAAGATATCCAATTTAAAAAACTCGGGTTGGCAGTGATTGACGAACAACATCGATTCGGAGTCATGCAAAGAGAAGCCATCGGCAAAAAAGGCGACCATCCGCATCTTCTCATCATGACAGCCACACCCATCCCAAGATCCCTCGCGCTCACCCTCTATGGAGATATGGATGTTTCACTTTTAGATGAGTGTCCACCAGGGCGGCAAAAAATTGCTACCGACCTGTTTTTTGAGAACCGGCGGGGAAAAGCCTACAACATAATGGAAGAACAGTTGCAACAAGGCAGACAGGCGTTTGTGGTTTGTCCCTTAATCGAAGAGTCGGAGGTCATGGACCTCAAAGCCGCTGTTACGGTTTTGGATTTTATCCAAGAACGCTTTCCAAATTTCACCGCCTGCCTGATTCATGGAAAACTTAAAAAAGAAGATCGCCATGATATCATGTCCCGGTTCCTCCAAAAAGAAATTCAGGTTCTGGTTTCCACAACGGTCATTGAGGTGGGCATCGACGTTCCCAACGCCACGGTTATGATAATTGAACATGCCGAAAGGTTCGGCCTGGCCCAACTGCACCAATTACGTGGACGTGTAGGCCGGGGAGACCATGCCTCCCATTGTCTGCTGATGGCCTACCATCCTGTATCCGAAGAAGGACAGGCTCGGATGAAAGCCATGCAAAACTCCGGCGATGGATTCGTCATCGCTGAAGAGGATTTAAAAATCCGCGGCCCCGGAGATTTTATGGGCACCCGGCAATCGGGGATGCCTCTTTTAAAAATCGCCAACCTGCTCCGCGATATCCGTGTGCTGAAAATAGCTCGCAAAGAAGCCTTTCATCTCATTGACCAGGACCCCGACATCACAGACCCAAAACACCAACCGTTGCATAAAGTCCTGCAAAACTTCATGGGTAACTATATGGAGTTGATGGAAATAATTTAAAGACACCGCTATAAATCAGCAGTTTCTCTCTCCTCCCACCTTGCACGGCTTTCACGTCCCAAAGTACGCCACGCCATCAATTCACAAAATCTTGCGAAACTGGTTGGAAAACCGGCTCAAAATGTAAAAACAATGGTTCAATGAAATTTTTGGGGCTGCCCCAGCTAACGCCATTTAGGTGTTATTATGGGCTACACAATGAAGAAGCAGATTAAGCCAAGCAGGACCGTCTAACTACTTACAACGAATTCCGGGATATCCCCAGCCTGTGGGCAGCGTTTTCCCATTACTTCTCTAAAGCCAGCATGCAGAATTTAAACGTTAACGAGAAAATCATGATAGAGTTGACCCGAGAACCCCGTTGCCAGACCCGGTTGAAATAACTGCTCAAAAAGGACGACTGAACGTACTTTTAAAATTAACTAAGGTCGATACCACTTCACAGGCACGGGTTAGTAAAAAAACCCCCAACATGCCAACTCTTTATTTCAGCCTAACCGACCCCAGATTAAAAACCACAATTCAGAATATCATCGGGGAATGCCAGTCATCTCTGGAGGGTCAATGTATATTTCTGGAAAATCCGAATGGACTCCCCACCCTCTACGAAAACCTTTCCCTTTGTGATGCATTGATTATTGTAATTGGTAACAAAGAGTCCTACTCAGAACACTCTGCCCTGACTATTGACGGACCGATTCAAGGCGATAGAATTAACTTTGAAATCATTTCCGCAATAAATCTAGATATTATAATTGTCCCCTTACTGCTTGATGGAGCAACGCTGCCGGAAAGGGGCAATGAAGCTTTAAAACATCTTTGTGATTATAAATCCTATAAATTGAGAAGCGCGTTTTTACAAGAAGACCTTGAGGAGGTTCTGGAAGATATTGAGGGGGAACTGAATTTCAAAAGGGAGGTAGAAGAGAAAATGTCTTTGTCCGTCGAAGAAAGTTTTGAGCGACTTGCAGGTTACGACGCCAGGCCCGGCAAACCGTCCGATCTTGAATCTTCCAGCGCGTTTGATTTACGGAGGGTGGTGGAGTCCGAAACTATTTTCCTCAAAAAAGCGCGTGCCGTTTCCGATAAAAAAGCCGAAAAAAACGCCCTCTCCGCCCTCGGGCTGGCCTATACCCGATTAGGACAGACTCAAAAAGCCATTGCTTATTTTCTCCAGGAACTTGAAATCACAAAAGAGCTAGGCGACAAAGAAGAGCAATGCGGGCTACTTGCTAGCCTTGGTGATGCGTACGCCATATCTGGAAATCTCGACCAGGCCCGAAAATATTTTGAAATGCAAAAGACTCTCGCCATGAAAAATGGCTACAGCGCTTTCATTGGTAGCTCCTTTAACGGGCTCGGATTCGTCTACGTCAAACAAAACAAAATTGAAAAAGCCATCGACTGTTACTTAAATGCTTTGGAGAGCTATCGTCGGCAGAAAGACCACGACAAAGAGTTGGAACTGCTGGTAGGCATCGGCCTGAACTACAGGAAACTGGGACAATGGGAATCGGCAACGGCATTTTTCGTCCAGAGCCTCGCCACCGCAAAATATGTCGAGAACCGTAAGGAGGAGGCTCATATCCTGATAGATCTGGCTGAAACCTACCACCAACTTGGAGATACCGAACGCCTAAAACCCATCCTAAAACAAGCCGAAGAAACATTGAATACCCGCAATACAACCTGGACCCAGTCCCTCAAAAATAGATTAAATATTTTAAGGGGTTCCTAACGCACCATCTGGGGGTAACAGTCATGAGCAAATACTGGGGATTTTATCCATTTTCAATTACCATGAATACTTGGTCAAAAAGCATCCAAGCGAAACAGTTTTTTAGAAACCAACCCATTTACTCCAGAACAAGGGTCTGAAGTTTAGGAAAGGCAGTGGATTCCTTAATTTGTTTTTTGCCGCCATCGGTCAGGCCACTGCCAAATACCTCGAGCAACTCCAGTCCCGCCAAAGTATCACTTTCGGCCAGGGCCTTGGCACCTTCATCGCCAATATTATTCTGAGCTAGATCAAGGCTTTTTAAATTAACCAGAATCGTGGAGTTGGCAATGGCTTGCGCTCCTTCAGCCCCCACTTTGTTTTTCCAGAAGTTCAAGAAATTCAGGTAGGAAAAGTTTGCACAACCGGCAATGGCTTTGGCTCCGCCATCACCGATGCCGTTTCTTTCCAGGTGTAATTCCTTCAGGTTCGTGATGATGGAAGAGCCGGCCAACGCCTTGACTCCCTTGTCGGTGATTTCGTTTCTTTCCAGGTTCAGCACTTCCAGGTCGACCAACTCCGGACACTGAGCCAGGTACTCCAGACCCTCATCGCCGATATATTTCAAACGCAAGTCCAAAACCGTTCCGTTCTGAGTCAAAAACTTTTTCACCAGCACTTCTATTGGGTCATCATTAAAAGGCTTATTCATTCCATTATCCTTTTTTCTTTTTGGATTTTTGTTTAGCGTCTTTCTGTTTTTCCATAATATCCACCCGATCACGCAGAGATTTATTGTCCTTCAACAAGTCATCGAGATCGGATCGTATCAACTTCATTTCGCCGGGTTTTTTAGCTGATTCAAACAGGCGTACAATCGTTTCTTCGGCTCTCCGTTTCAAACGCCCATCGGTTTCGCCCTCGGCCAGTCTCCTCAAGGTGGAAATTGCCGAGAGGTCTTCCAACTCGCCCATGGCTTGGATGGCCGCCAGTTTACCGCGAAATGTTGCAGAGGGAGTACCCCGTGTTTCCCGGGCAAACCGCTTTAGGGCATTGATGGCTTCGGGCTTGAGATGTTCAAATCGCCCAGCCAGTTTTGCCAGCCCCTGAATAGCGGAAAACCGACTGCTACGGGCAGCACCATAATCCGCTCCCTCAATCAACGTTGCCCACGCTTGTTCTTCTTCCAGATTGGCCAGGGCTCTGAATATGGCCGATCGTCCGATATCATTATGCGATGGCCTGTCCAGAAAACCTTCCAGAAACGTTCTACAGTTTTTCGCCTTGCTTCGGCCCAGCGAGGACAACGCTTCTGCTTCCACCCTGTAAGAGGGATCACCCTTGGCAATTTTCTTCAGAGCCCGGGTGACTTTTTCATCATCCACAAACTCTCCCAATGCATGGATGATGCCTCGACGAATTTTTGCGTCACGGCTGTTCACCGCCTTAAGCAATCCATCGCGAGCGAACTCCCCGCCTATTTTACCTAAGGCTCTGGCGATACGATTCGCTACACCCCAATGTAATTCTTTTTTGAGACTCAGGCTGAGCACCTTGGTGTCAGTTTGTGAGGCTTTGACAACAAGGGATTGGGCCGCTTCAATACGCCCTATGGGGTCCTTATCCCGCTTCAACTGCTCGTGCAGAAGGGAGCGGGATATTTCTAACTTTACTTTTTTAGCCGGGCACTCGTAGTCCGGGTCCAGCCTGAAAAAAAGCGGTTTGGATTTGAGATGAAAACTGAACTTCTCTTCTTTGTTTTTGATTTCCAGCGGAAACTTTTCACTCCCCCGGGAATAATAGAACTCAATCTTCAACGGAAATTTAAACAAAAGCTCCCCTTCTTTTTTCTCGGCTTTCTGAGTTTGCTTTACCGTTATCTCCGCCAGATTTGACACCCCCCATTGGTAACCGATCTCAAGCATAGGATAGCCACCGCGATAAATCCATTGATCCATCCATTCGTCAAAGTTTTTCCCGCTGGCCTCTTCCAGACACCGTACAAGATCCACCGTCTCGACCAGCCCATATTCGTGGCGCTTGAGAAACCGGGTCAGGGCCTTGCGGAACAGAGGTTCCCCGATAAGAGATTTCAAATAATGCAGTCGCACCGCCCCTCCCGGATAAAGATGGGCATCAAACAAATCGATGGGTTCTTTATAAATATGGGTCACGATAGGACGGCGGTATCGGGCATCTTCACTGAAATAGGTTTCCGCATCTTCCAGTAATTGATAGCGGAATTCACCCTCGCCTTTCGACTCACGCGTGTAGAGTGCGTCAAAATAAGTGGCAAACGATTCGTGCAACCATGCATGCGACCAGCTTCTCGCGGTGACCACATCGCCAAACCACATATGAGCGGCTTCGTGGGCAACCAATCCATTAGAGTCCAGATCCAGTCTGGCTCGGTTATCATGAAGGGTCAGGTCCGTCTGAGTGGTGACGGTAAAATTTTCCATGCCTCCGAAAATAAACTCGGGAACCGCGATCTGGGTATAGTGTTTATAGGGATAAGGGTAACCGGTATAATCGGAAAAAAACCGGATGATTTTTCCAGTATCCTTAAAAGCATTCCTGCCTTCTTGTTCCCGGCCCTTTTGAACATACCATTTGATATCGACACCCCCAATACGACTCTCATGCCCGGAAAACTCCCCGGCTACAATGGAGAGGAGATAGGTCGAGTAAGGAATTTCCAGTTTATAGTGGTAAAAGGATTCCCCGGCGCTTTCCTTCTTTTTAATAAGACGACCGTTGGACAACCCAAACATTCCCTTGGGCAAATGCAGCTTAACCTCGGTGGTCTGTTTAAAATTTGGCTGGTCAAAACAGGGGAAATAATATTTGGAGTCCTCATCCTGCCCCTGGGTCCAGACCGTTTTGAACCGGTCCGGATAAGCCTCATCCGGTTTGGTGAAATACACTCCTGCCGGGGGCCGGGTGACCGAATGAAACAGCTTCACCTGCACGGTCCCTCCATATTTGAGAGCCTTATCCAGTGACACAATTATCTGGTCGCCGGTATTTTCAAATGCTAACGTGCGACGGCCCAACATCACCCTCTCTATTTCCAGGTTTGCAGCGTCAAACACAATTTCCCTCACATCCTGGCCATTGACCATCAGGTCATAGGTGGTGTTTCCCCAGACTCGCTCCTCTTCCCAGTCAAAATGCAGGTCCAGCAAAAGGTGCTGGGGGAGCAAAGGAGTGTCCGGAGCAAAATGTGCTTTCGCCCCCTTTTGGGCAAAGGCCTTGCGATCCAGGATACCCCAGTGCTCGGACTCGCCATTTTGAAAATGGCATTTGCAATATCGAACTGAATTCATAGATATGTTGTTTAAAGTGAAAGATCATTTTATAAGGCTTCCTCCCAATGTCAACCCACCGCAACTAGCCGTGGAGGCTGTGAGTTCCCCTTCCATAAATTTTACCCTTTCTACCCCTGAGGGAGGGTATGAGCTTTACGGAAGAGGATATAACAAGGGTATGAAGACAAATGTAGTGGACATCACACATGCCCCGCAGGGGTAAAGAGGTATCTCGACCTAAAAAGCCCCTGCCCCACCGCCCTTCAATTTATGCGACAATATGTAAATATAGTTATTGCCAGCTGCGATCAAGTTTATGGAAAACTCAGCACAGAAGTTTGACGCTCAAGTCCTTTCCCGTATTTCCACCCTCAAAATGACCGCCATGAATCTAGTGGAAGGACTGCTGACAGGGCGACACCGCAGCCGCCACAAAGGATCTTCGGTGGAGTTTGCGGAGTATAAGGATTATTCCCCGGGGGATGAAATCCGCCATATCGACTGGAAGGTTGTCGGCAAAACTGACAAATATCACGTTAAGCAATTTGAGCAATCCACCAATCTGAAATGCACGATTTTGCTGGACGCGAGCGGATCGATGAACTATCAGTCTCCGCTAAATGGGCATGCCTCTAAAATGGAGTACGCCCGCAACCTCGTGGCGGCACTTTCTTATCTGCTTTTGAAACAATTTGACGCGGTGGGACTGACCCTGTTTAACGACCAGGTTGTTGAGCATATTCCGCCTCGTTCCAAAGCTTCCCATTTTCAGCATATTTTGCATGGTTTGGCTAATATTTCACCACAGGGAACAACTCAGATCGCTGATGTCCTAGGAGGTCTGGCTGAAATACTCCCAAGAAGGAGCATGCTCATTCTGGTTTCAGATTTTTTTATCCAGAACCAGGACCTTAAGAAAAGCTTAAAACTCCTTTGCTCAAGAGGGCTTGAGGTCATTTTATTCCACGTTTTACATCCTGATGAAATTCACCTGCCCTTTGAAGGAGATATGGTGTTCGAATCGCTGGAAGAGGACCCGACGATAGGACTCGACCCGCAGGACATCCGCGAGGAGTACCAGAATGTGATTCAGGATCATATAGACTCCTTCAAAAAAGACTGCAATGGACTTGGAGTGGATTATGTTTTCCTCGACACCTCCGAGCCTTTGGATCAAGCCTTGAGTTACTATTTACTCAAGCGTAAAAGCCTCATCAAATTATGAGCCTTAATTTTTCCTCTCCAATGTTTTTGTTTGGCCTGCTTGGAATTTCCATTCCAGTTCTGATCCATCTTTTGACCCGGAGACAACAAAAACAAATCCGGTTTTCAGCGGTCTATCTGCTTGCACAATCGCAAAAACGCTCGATTAGAAAATCTCGACCCAACAAGCTGTTACTACTTCTGGCCCGTTGCCTGGCCATCGTTCTGCTAAGCCTGGCACTGGCCAACCCGTTATTTTCATTCAGGCAATCGGAAGCGTTTCTTTCTACTTCTCCAGCTTCAATCGTGTTTATTCTGGACGATTCCTATAGCATGAGAACCCAGTCTAAAGATAAAACACTTTTTGATCATGCGTTGGAGTATGTTTCTAAAGGGCTCCAGCAGGCCCCGGAAAACAGCGAATTCAGCCTGGTTCTCGCATCTTCACCAGCCCGTGTTGAGCAGGACTGGACTTCCGACAAATCCACTTTTTCAAACAAACTGAAAGCGCAAATAGCCTCCTACCGCACCACCAATATCGGAGACGCTATAGACAAGTCGATCAAGCTACTTGAATCTGCCGAACAAAAGAAAAAGAAAATTCTTTTGCTGACCGACCTGGATAAAAACGGTTGGAAGGAAGAAACCTTTTCCGAGGTCGAACATTTATCACCCTACCTGGTTCAAGTGTTAAATTTTTCACAACTGCAGTCTGATGACAATAAGGGAATGGTTCAAAGCGTCAAAGTAACTCAGGAGTTTCTCACCCAAAGCCGTTTACTAAGAGTGAAAGCGACGATCAAAAATTTTTCCAGCACAGTGAGCCGGATGCCCCTTTCTCTTTTTCTCGAAGGAAAACTCGTAAAGGAAGAACTTATCGATATCCCACCCGGGCAAACTCTAGTGCAGGAGTTTTCTTATCCTCTGAGAAGAAACCAGCCCCTGAATGGAAAAGTACAAATATCTGACGACGCATTACCGGCTGACAATTTCCGATATTTTCCTTTTCATCCCAGTCAAAACATACAGGTCCTAGTGGTCGATGGAGACCCGGAGACCATTTCGCATAAAAGCGAATCTTTTTATCTTGAACGCGCCCTCAATCCTTTTTCGGTTTCTCTGTCGCATATCGACCCTACTGTTTCCACTCTTAGTGAACTCCTTTTACGAAACCTGTCCGATTTTGCGGTCGTTATACTTGCGAACGTAAGCGAACTTCCCCCAGACTATGAATTGGAGTTGGAAAAATTTGTTTTAAATGGAGGTGCCCTGTTGTTCGGAATGGGAGATCAGGTAAATGCTAAGTATTTCAATGAGCGTCTGGGGAACCTCCTTCCTGTCAAACTGGATTCCCAATATCATACCCAGGAAGGGAACCTGCACCTTCTATTAAAAAATAACACTCACCCGGTCATGCAGGCTTTCTCACCCAAAACACTTGAGGAAATGCGGAGAATCAATTTTTATTCCATTTATACCGTGCAGGCAAGGGAGGATAAAAAATTCAAAGTAGGAACCTGGTTTTCAAACCAGCATCCTGCGGTGATTGAATCTGAGACGGGAAAAGGAATTGTTGTTGTGTTTTTGAGTTCACTGGATAGGGATTGGAACGATTTTCCGATTCAACCGACTTATTTACCCTGGATCCAGCGGTGGACTCAGTATGCTGCCCGAGGACTGGAAAATATCTCCCAGCAGAACTTGGTGGTGGGAGAACCTTTCCACCAAAGCGCCCAGGAAAGCAGATGGATCGTTCGCACACCAGATGGAACCCTGCACCCTTTGGAAAACGATATCTTTAGCGATACCTTTCAGCCGGGGGTCTACCACCTTTTTTCATCACCCGGTACCGCAGAGCAAAAAGCGTTGGCAAAACTTCCTCAAGGAGCCGAGTCGGCCGGAACCTTCATCGTAAATATTGATACCCGTGAATCAGAACCGGGAAAGATATCACAAAAAGAAATCGAAAGTTTTCTTTCGGGACTTGAAATGGAATTCCTGGAACCACAAACTCAAACTACCCGGCCGCAAACCTCCGACGGGGTACCTCTGGCCACACCTTTTCTTTTAATGGTTGCGGGAATGCTTCTTATTGAGGGGTGGATGGTTAGAAAAGAATAAACGGACCTACTCCTGCCTCTTGCGATTCCACAGCTTTTTGTTCGACAGGGTCACTTGATCGGCTATGGCTTGACCAAAATATCATCGGCACAAGCCTGAAGTACCTGCTGACGCGAGTCATCATCCCCGACCGCAGTGATCATCAGGATCAAAGGATTTTCATTTATGTCTCCCGAAAAAAGCAAACCCTGAAAACTGCTTCTGATTCTTTAGCACTCCAAATTCACCTTCTGATATAATGGTCAATAAACCCTGAAACCCCAAGCTTCTGGTTTTTATGTTTGCAAAGAGATCTACAGACACCCCCGTTCTTATTTTCCTGCTCATATACATCCTACAACCGATAATCGCCTGCGGCAATCCCTCGTTTGAGGGGGCTATAGAAATACAACTGTTACAAATCCAGAAGGATTCTAATACGAAACCCGACCTATTGGAAACCCTTCTAATGGTTTCAAAACATTGGCAACCTTCCCTGGATTTAGCTCCATTAAAAGAAGAAGTCGAAAAGCTGACCTTCACCGCCCGGCAAAAGCTGAAAGGACGGGATAAGCCCGAAGACATCATCCAAATACTACGAACCCTCATTCATGATGAAAAAGGTTATACCTACACCGATCAGGTGGATGAAAAGGGTGTTCCCATCAATCCCGAAGAACTTTTCCTTCATGGCCTGTTGAAAACCGGAAAAGGTTATTGCATGAACCTTTCGCTTTTATATTTAATTCTCGGACAAAAACTCGAGCTCCCCCTATTCGGAGTCGCACTGCCAAACCATTTTTTCGTTCGGTATGAGCATCAGGGAGCACGAGGAGCGCGGATCAATATAGAAACCACCGAGCGGGGCATTTCCTATCCGGACAGCTTTTACCAGCAACGTTTTGGGGTGCCGATAAAAAACATCATGAAAAACCTGGATGGCCGAAAAACCCTGGGTGCTTATTTCTCAAATGTCGGAATGGTTTATTATCAGAATCAGAAACCAGAAAGAGCCGTGTTTTATCTGGGGTTATCCACCTCCATCAATCCCCAATCGATAGACGCACAAAATAACCTGGCAAATATTTATTCAGAATTAAAGAAACCTCATAAAGCCATCAAACATTATAATCTGGCCTTAAAAGCCGACCCCCATAATACTTCCACCTTGTTCAACCTTGGTCTGGTCTTTATGGAATCCGGAAAATCAACCAAAGCGGTCAACACCTTTCTGCAAGTCGTGCAAATAGAACCTGGGTTCAGTCCGGCTCATAAAATGCTGGCCAATCTTTATCTGCAAGACAAGCGGCTCACATCCGCCCTATTACACCTTAAGCTTCTTGCTCGGATTCAACCCGAGAATTTGCAAAACCATCTCAATATCGCTTCAACTTATGGAAGAATGGGACAACAAGCATTGGCCCTTGAAACACTCAAAAAGGTTCAACGCCAATTTCCAAGTGCTCCTGAAATTCATGAAGGGCTTGCTGAAGCCTATTACAGGATGGGAGATTTCCAACGGGCTATCGAGCAATACCGTTTTCTCATCGATCAGGACCAAACCCATCTGCGAAATTACATCCAACTGGGTTGGACTTATTACCGAATCGACGATCTGCCTATGGCTTCGGCATGGACGCTTCGCGGGATGAAGAAAAGTAAAGGGGATAACCGACTCAAAGCACTGGCGCAAATGAATCTGGGGTTTTATTCGCTACTACAAAAACAATACGACCCGGCAAGACAATGGTATGGAAAGGTTCTTTCGGAAAACCCTCCCGGAATTGCCCAAGGCATGATTCAGGATATTGATGAGGTCCCTGCCAGCCACTCCCATAGAGCGGATTTACAGTTTTTTAAAGGATGGATTTATTTTAAATCCGGCCAGTCCGAAAAATCGCAGACCAGTCTGCAAACTTACCTGCAGATGGAACAAAACGGTCCCTTCGGCGAAGAATCCAGAAATCTCTTAAAACAACTGACTCCTGAAAGCGGCAGGATGAAAAGAATCGTAGATAGGAAAAGTTTGGTTGAACAGGAAGACAATATGGCCCTTGTTCCCTCCGGCTTTTCCATAATGGGCTCCAGCAAAACCCTTGACGATGAGGCCCCCGAGCATCGCGTTTATCTCGACCAATTCTGGATCGATAAATACGAAGTGTCGGCAGGGCAATTCGCTGAGTTTTTGAACGCGGTGGACAATGTAAAAGGATATTATCTCGATAACAAATTTGGCACACTGTTCTATGATGGTCGCTTCCATCCCCGGCAAGGTCTTCAAAACTACCCCATCAACAATGTCACATGGATCGCAGCGGACACGTATTGTAAATGGAAAGAAAAACGCCTGCCCACAGAAGCCGAGTGGGAAAAGGCGGCTCGTGGCACCTCCGCCCAAACTTATCCATGGGGCAGTTCCGCCCCCTCCGATACACGAGCCCGCTATCTCAGGACTTGGACAGAAGAAGAAAAACACAAAGTCATGGTGCCGGTGCAGGCCTTGACAGAAGGTCAAAGTCCATACGGGTTGCATAACATGGCGGGAAACGTTAAAGAATGGGTAGACGACTGGTATGATCGCGAGTATTATAGGGAACAATCGGAATACGCAAACCCCAGAGGACCCATTGGCGGGGAATTTAAAGTTGTTCGTGGCGGATCATGGCGGGATTTGAAAGGTTTTATTTATTCATCATTCCGCAATAATGGAAACCCCCAAAGCCGCATGGACGACTATGGGTTTCGTTGCGCTAAAAATGCCGCTCCGGTCTCCGAAGAGAAAAAATTAACGAGCCGGGCAGTCCCCCGAAACAAAGGGTAGCCCCCCATTATCTAAATGACATGATAGGCGCCATTGAAATACTAATTATTGCTTTGATCTTCGGGATCATATACGGTCGCGACGCCATCGACAAAACGTTTCGCAAATCCGCCAACGAAGGGGTTGTGGAAAGTCTGGCCGGCGACCTGAAAGAATATTATGATGCCGATCCGAAACGAATGATCAAATTAAGTGCTTTGATTATCGGCACCGTCGTATTTCTGGTCACCGGCGCTTACTGGGCCATCACCCGAACCGACTTCCTGAAAATGATCGGTCTCAATCAATAATTAAACCCGTTATCCCGCACATGGATATAAGGGTCTCCCCCTTTGAGAGTTTTGCCCCCTACAATCTCGCCAACATAAAGAACATGGTCCCCGGACTGCATCGCCTGAGCCACTTCGCATTCCAGATAAGCCACTGCATCACTTAAAATACGAATCCCCTCCAATCCTTTTTTCGTTTTCACACCCTTGAAAATATCTTCGGGAGGACGACTGAAATACTTTAACAAGGTCATGTCGTCTTTAGGCAAAATATTTACAATAAAGGCCCCCGATGCTTCAACCAGAAGCCGGACCGGGCGCAAAGTCGCCAAGGCAATGGTTACGGCAGGAGGATCGAACGAACACTGGTTGACCCAGCTTGCCAGAACCGCGTCTTCTTTTTCTTCACATTTAGCGGTGACCACATAAAGACCACTGGCAACCCGGCCCAATGCCTTGCCCACCTGTTTCTTGTTTTTCACAATATTCTCCCATTTCCAATATTAAACAGAGCTACAAAGATGATAACATGATATTTTTCAAACAATGCCAGTTGACCATCCTCAAAACCGGCAATGCAAAAAGTCCCATCTAAACCACAAATCAAAAGCTGGAAATCGTCGTCCTTGATGCGGAAAACATCCGGCTTGCCGGGTTTCCCGATATTAGGAAAGAGTTACAAGGTGTGATATTAAAACACCAACATGGGGGCATTACCCTCCTGCCTGTGCCTGCGTCGGCAGACAGGCAGGCATCGCTTTATATCAATAATGATAATAGCCAGTGTTTGAGAAAAACAGCGATTTAGCAGGGTATTGGGTGCTGACGAATTTCTATGCAGGGACTTGGGTAATCAGATACTCTGCATAATGATAAAAAATTTAGTAAAATAACGGGCATCATCCCAGCACCAGAACAATAATGGGCAACCGATTAACTCTGTAACAGAAGCCGCTAATGGATACCAGATTTTTTACAAATAGAAAAGAAAACACCTTGTTTAATAAGTTGGAAGGTGTTTTTAAACACAATGAAACCATCAATAACTTTGATGTCCTGGTCGGTTATTTCCGCTCATCGGGTTACTTCAAACTGCGCCCATTATTGGAAAATGTCGCCCATATCCGTATTCTGGTGGGTATTGACGTGGATAAAATAACCAGAGAAATGCAAGCGGACGGGCTGTCACTATTCAAGGGCGATGCCGAAAAAACCATTAAAGACTGGCAGAGTAAATTTATCGAAGATGTTAAAACAGCCCATTATGACGAGCAAACAGAGCAGGGTATCAAGCAGTTTATTGACGATATGCAAACTCAAAAAGTGCGGCTTAAAGCCCATCCCAACCAAAGCATTCACGCCAAAATATATATTTTTCGCCCGGATGATTTTAACCCGCACAAAGCGGGCAGTGTTATTACCGGCTCATCAAACTTGACCGATGCCGGTCTGGGGACAAACGCCAGCCCCAATTATGAATTTAATGTGTTGTTAAATGATTATGAGGACATTAAATTCGCCACCGCTGAGTTTGAAGAACTGTGGCAGGAAGGCATAGAAATATTGCCAGAGGCAGCCATGGATAGTCTCAAAAAAACCCATCTGGCAGATAACATCACGCCGTATGAACTTTATTTGAAATGCCTGATTGAGTATTTTGGTTCGGAAATTGAATTCGACCCTAACTCCATTAGAGATTTGCCCGGTGACTTCAAACGCCTGTCTTATCAAATGGATGCTGTGAATGAAGGCTGGGAAATGCTTAAAAAACACAATGGTTTTTTCCTGGCCGATGTGGTGGGTCTGGGTAAGACCATCATTGCCGCTTTAATTGCGCGCCAGTTTTATTATCATAATGGCTACCCTGATTATCGTTCTAAAATTTTATTGGTGATTCCACCGGCACTCAAACAAAACTGGGTAGATACGTTAGCAAGCTTTAAAATTGATGATGCCTTCGAGATTCTCAACAACGGCAGTTTACATAAGGTCACCAACGCCCAAAAATACGATATGGTGATTGTTGATGAAGCACATAAATTTCGCAACGATACCGCAGAAGCCTATAACCAGTTGCAGATTATTTGTAAAACCAAAGCCCCTGATGGCAAGGCTAAAAAAGTGATGCTGATTTCAGCCACGCCGCTGAATAACCGCCCCGATGACTTATACAATCAAATTTTATTATTCCAGGACGGCAACAATTCAACGCTTGATTTTCCACTGGCTGGTTTCTTTACCAAAGCAAAAAAAGAGTATAAAGAAATCCTGAAAACGCCTGATAAACGTGAAGCCGGCCGGCGAACGGCAAAACTCTACGAAACAATTCGGGAAAAAGTCATTACACCGCTCATGGTACGCAGAACTCGTACTGATTTATTGAATAATGACCGTTATAAAAAAGATTTAACCGATCACGGCATTGTGTTCCCCAAAACAACCCCGCCAAAACCTGTTTACTATAAATTAGAAGCGCAATTAGAAAAATTATACGATAACACCATTCAAAAAATTGATAACAAAAACCAAAATAAATCCGGGTTATTGCATACCCGTTACCGGGCGTTACATTATTTAAAACCAGAACTCAAACAACAATATACAAGAGCCGACTTTATTGCCGAGCGGTTGGTGGCAATTATGAAAACACTGTTACTCAAAAGAATGGATAGCAGTTTTTATGCGTTCAGGCAAACTTTGGGGCGTTTTATAACATCCTCTAAAGCTATGCTAAAGATGATTGGCAACAATAAAATCATTATCGCGCCAAATTTTAATGTCAGTGACTATATTTTAGAGGACAGAGAAGATGAATTGATGGAGCTTATTGCCGATCATAGTTTAACCGACCCGGGCATGATTGTTTGTTGCCGCGATGATTTTGAAGATGGTTTTATTGCGGGAATCAAACACGACTATGAAATATTAAAAAAGCTGAAATCGGATTGGGACGAAGTAACGACTGACCCAAAACTGGATGCGTTTTTAACCCGATTGCCCGAATTTTTAGACAAAATAAACAATCCAGAGCAAAAAATTGTGCTTTTTACCGAAAGTACCGACACCATGCGTTATTTATCGGAGCGAATAAAACAAACCGAATATAGCGAAAAAACCCTAAGCGTGGATTCCAAAAACCGCAGTCAACTCAAACAAACTATTGAGCGTAACTTTGACGCCAATACAAAAGAGACAAAAAGCAATGATCATCAAATTATCCTCACCACCAATGCGTTGGCCGAAGGCATCAACCTGCACCGCGCCAATACGGTTATCAATTATGATACGCCGTGGAATGCCACCAAACTGATGCAGCGCATCGGGCGGGTCAACCGTATCGGGCAAGCGGCGAGCCATATTTTTGTCTATAACTTTTATCCTACGGTACAAATTAATGATGATATTGAGTTAGAGAAAAAAGCACTGATTAAATTACAAGCCTTTCATTCGGCATTAGGTGAAGATTCGCAGATTTATTCAACCGCTGAAGAAGTAGGGACATTCGGCATATTCGATGAAAATATAAAAGAAGAAATCAATGAAACCATCCCGTTCTTAGAGGAGGTAAGACAATTCAAAAAGGATAATCCGGAAGCGTATAAACGCATCAGGGAGTTGCCAGGTAAAGCCAGGAATGCAGTTAAAAACGCCGACCATAAAGGCGGGACGATTGTTTTTGTCCGCACCGAGGGCAAAGGCAGCAGTCGTTTTTATATGGTGAAATCTGCAGCGAAAAATGACATTGATAATTACAGCTTCATTAAAACGGCTAAATTACTAAAATGCGCACCTGATACCAAAGTGGAGGAATTGCATGACCAGCACTACCCGCAAGTATCATCAGCATTAAATAATTTCAAGCATGAAATGGAGCAAAATATAGTTAACCAAAATCAGAATCAATCGCTATCTCCCCCCGAGCAAACGGCGATTAACTTTTTAAAATCAATCGCAAACCTGCCCGACATCAATGCCGATGAGCAGGAAAAATTAAAGCTGGCCACCAAACAAATTGAGCATAAACGCTTTCAAAATCTAACTAAAAATATCAATAAATTAACCAAAAATATTGAGGGCATTAAACCCATTGTCGTATTAGAAAAAACCCTGAATATCATCAAAAAATATGACATTAACAGCCGCATAGAAGACAGTCAAAATAATCAGCAAAAATCTAAAAACACCAACCCAACCATTGTCATCTCACAGTCATACACATAACCTGTGCTACAATACGCATCCAGTCAATTAGATAGAGCTTAAAAAAATGCTGAACCCCCACAGAACCAACATTGTTTTAGATAATGACCTTGTTCAGGAAGCACTCAAACCCGGCAACATAAAAACCAAGCGGGAGTTGATTGATGTTGCCTTAAAGGAATTTGTGCAAAATCACAGAAAAACAACAACTTTAGATGAATTGCTGGAATCGCTGGATGGAGAAAGTCCTTTTTTTTGAAGGCTATGACTACAAGGCTTTAAGGGTTAACCCGCATTTACCGAAAGATTGATTATGTATTTAATTGATACCTCTGTTTGGGTAGATTATTTCAATTAGACTTTTGCATGATTGCTGGAATCGCGGTTTGCATAAATCCCCCCCCCCTGACAAGGGGGCTAGGGGGTTATTCTGCAAACCGTAATCCCCACCATCAGAGACCAACCATTGACCAACCCCCTAAATCCCCCTTATCAGGGGGACTTGCTTTTTCATTGCCCCTTATACACAGGTGATTAGTGGAATTATTACAACAAGCCTATAACCAAGATACCTATCTTGATTTTTTAAATGGTAGCTTCAATTTTTCCAAGAATCTTGCGCCCGTCAGCATAGACAATAACGAGGTGGAAAGTTTTGAGCAATTAGGCTTTGTTACCACCCGTGATGACAAACAATTACCTGTTTTCGAGATTCATATAAAACCCAATACCCGGTTAAGCAGAAACCGCGTGCAGTTACGCAACCTGGCTGCCAAAGAAATTAAAACCGAAGACGGCGCTTTAGCGGTTTATGTTGATGCCCCGAACAAGCAATGGCGTTTCAGTTTTATTGCCATCGAATACCATTTTACTGAGGACGGCTCAACCAGAACGCCAACCGCCAGCAAACGCTTCACTTATCTGTTAGGTGAAAATACCCAAACCCGGACGGCGAAGGATCGCTTTGGACAACTTAACAAACAATCCACGCTGGAAAATCTAAAACAAGCCTTTGCCGTTGAATCCTTAAACAAAGAGTTTTACGGCAAACTCTACAAATGGTATGAAAAAGCCCAAAAGTCGGCTGTCTTCCCCAATGATGAGCAAACCGAAAACCACACCCATTTGATCCGCCTGCTCACACGGCTTTTGTTCATCTGGTTTATAAAAGAGAAAAAACTCATCAATGCGGATTTATTTGATAGAGACAAATTACCAACGCTGATTGATTACCAGCAACCTGGCAGTTTTTATAAGGCGATTCTGCAAAACCTGTTTTTCGCCACCCTCAACCGTCCAGTAACCGAGCGTAGTTTTCGCACAACCACCAATGGCACCGCCAATAAGACCAATTATCTTGTTACCAATATTTATCGCTATCAAAATTATTTTACCAATACCAATAAAGACGACATTATAGATTTATTCAAGCAAACCCCGTTTTTGAACGGCGGTTTGTTTGAGTGTCTGGACAGAGAGGCAAGCGATGCAGAAAAACAGGTCTATGATAATGATTCAAACATTCGCCCCGTAAGAAGCGCCATTCGTGTTGATGGTTTTTCTGACAGCAGTAAAAATGAGTTGGTTTTAGACAATAGCTTGTTTTTCAACGACGGGGATTCAGGCTTGATTGACCTGTTTAATCAATACCAGTTTACCGTTGAAGAAAGCACTCCTTTGGATGTAGAGGTTGCCCTTGACCCTGAGTTACTGGGCAAGGTGTTTGAAAACCTGCTTGCCAGTTACAATCCCGAAACGGGGCAACAGGCCCGCAAAGCCACCGGCAGTTTTTACACTCCCAGAGAAATTGTCAGCTATATGGTGGATGAAAGCCTGAAGCAATACTTCAAACAACACACGGATTTAGACGGAAGCCAGATCAATGATCTGTTTATCGAGAAAGACATCACACCGGAAAACACACTGGACGAGCGACAAACAAAAACCCTTATCCATGCCATTGATAATCTGAAAATCCTTGACCCTGCGGTGGGCAGCGGGGCTTATCCGATGGGAGTATTACAAAGACTGGTATTTATTCTGGAAAAAACTGATCCGGGAAATATCCATTTCAAACAACAGCAAATAGACAAGGCGAAACAAATCCCGGATGAAGCCAGTTGCAATAGTGCCATCAAAGCAATAGAGCAGGTTTTCTCACAAGAAAACCAGCATAACGCCTATGGCAAAAAACTCTATCTTATTGAAAACTGCATTTATGGGGTGGATATTCAACCTGTCGCCATCCAGATATGCAAACTGCGATTCTTTATCAGCCTGACCATTGAGCAAAACCCCGACCGGGATAAGCGCGATAACTACGGCATCAAAGCCCTGCCCAATCTGGAAACCCGGTTTATTGTGGCCAACAGCCTGTTGCCTTTAGGTGAGATGCCAAATACCAAGCAGTTCGGAATCTTTGATACCGGCATCGCAGAATTGCAAAAAGAATTAGCCGAAGTCAGGCACAAGCATTTTAGCGCCAGAACCCTGGAAACCAAACGCAAATATAGAGATGAAGACAAAGCCCTGCGTCAACAAATGCTGAAAGAATTAACCCAAAGCGGCATCACTAGCGGCATCACTTCGGAAGTTAAAGCGAGTATGCAAAAAATTGTTCAGTGGGATTTATACAATCAAAATTCCACCGCCGACTGGTTCGACCCTGAGTGGATGTTTGGGGTTAAAGACGGCTTCGATATTGTCATTGGCAATCCGCCCTATATTCAATTGTCAAAAGACGGCGGGCGGTTGGGGAACCTTTATCAGAATTGCGATTTCAAGACCTTTGCCAGAACCGGAGACATCTATCAACTGTTCTATGAAAAGGGCATGGCGTTGCTAACAGAAGCGCAGGGCAACCTGGCGTTTATCACCTCCAACAGTTGGATGCGGGCCAGATATGGCGAAAAATTACGCAGCTTTTTGAGCGCGGAACACAGCCCGTTGCGCTTGATAGACATGGGCAAAGATGCTTTTGAGGCGATTGTGGACACAAATATATTGCTGGCTGGCAAAGGCAACACGGAACAAGAATTCAAGGCGGTTGATATGGATTCCGTGCCCGAAAAACATTTTCCGCCTGCCGGGCAATACTGGTCGGAAATCCAGCCCGTCGGCGATATGGCCTGGAGTATATTGTCTCCGGCGGCGCAAAAAATCAGAGCCAAAATAGAACAAATCGGCACGCCACTCAAGGAGTGGGATATTAGTATTAACTACGGCATAAAAACGGGCTTTAACGAAGCCTTTATTATTGATACCAGCAGAAGGGATGAGCTAGTCGCCCAAGACCCGAAATCCGCCGAGATTATCAAACCTGTTTTACGCGGTAGGGATATTAAAGCCTATGAACACCATTGGGCGGAGAAGTGGATTATTGCTACTTTTCCAGCATTAAAAATAAGTATTGATGATTACCCAGCCGTTAAAAATCATTTACTAGCTTTTGGTAAAGACCGGTTAGAGCAAGCAGGAAAGAAATTATCAAATGACACAATATCCAGAAAGAAAACAGGCAATAAATGGTTTGAAACCCAAGACCAAATCGCTTACCACGCAGAATTTGCAAAAGAAAAATTGATTTGGATAGAATTAGTGGATAGGGGGCGTTTTGCATATGACGATAAGGCAATATATTGCGAAGCAACCACCTTTATAATGACAGGAAATAGTACAAAATATCTGTGCGCAATTCTAAATTCTGGTTTAGCGCATTGGTGCCTATCACAAGTTGCACCCACATCTGGAATGGGCACGTTACGTTGGAAAAAAATCTACATTGAAAAAATTCCAGTACCATTACTGGATAAACCCAGGGAACAGCCTTTCACAGAGTTAGCCGATAAAATCATCAAAGCCAAACAACAAGCCCAAGATACCACCGCCCTGGAAGCCGAAATCAACCAACAGGTTTATAAACTCTACAACCTCACTGCGGATGAGATAAAAATTATTGAGGACGCAAAATGAATAACGAAGCAATAAGCTTTCTTAAGAAAGGCAATACCCATTTTGAAGCAGGTGAATTTGACCTGGCCATTAAGGATTACAGCCGAGCCATTAAATTAAACCCTGAATATGCCGAGGCTTTTAACAATCGGGGTACAGCTTATGGCGGGAAAGGTGAATTTGACAAAGCCATCAAAGATTTCGACCAGACCATTAAATTAAACCCTAAGCTTGCTGGTGCTTTTAACAATCGTGGTTGGGCTTATCGCGGGAAAGGTGAATATGACAAAGCCATTGAAGATTGTAGCCAAGCCATTACATTAAACCCTGAACATGCCGAGGCTTTTAACAATCGTGGTTCTGCTTATTACGCGAAAGGTGAATATGGCCATGCGATTAAGGATTACAATAAAGCCATTGCATTAGACCCTAAGCTTGCTGGTGCTTTTAACAATCGTGGTTCGGCTTATGGCGGGAAAGGTGAATATGACAAAGCCATTAAGGATTACAGCCGAGCCATTAAATTAAACCCTGAATATGCCGAGGCTTTTAACAATCGGGGTAACGCTTATCTCAAGCAAGGTGAATTTGACCCGGCCATTAAGGATTACAACCGAGCCATTAAATTAAACCCTAAGCTTGCTGGTGCTTTTAACAATCGCGGCTTGGCTTACCGTGCAACAGGCAAAGAAAAAGAGGCAATACGAGACTTTCAAGAGGCAAATAAATTAGACCCGACTGTTATTCCAAAGAAGCAAGCTGAGAAAACAGAAGAGAAAATTACAGAAGTTCAAAATTTTCAGGAGATTTTAGAAGAGCTGAAAATCGAGCATGAAAAAGAAGAGAGGCGTTGGTTTTGGACAAGTATTGTGAGTGTTGCTGTTGTTTTCGGTAGTTTATTGTTCCTAACCCTCCGTCTTGAAACGGACTATAAAACCTTCTACCCCATCTATGTTTTTTCATCCGTCATCACTTTTATTGTCATTCGTCAATATACCAATGCCAAACAATTACGCATTGAAGCCAGCAACCGATTGGCGATGGCAAAAATGTTTGAAAAAATACAACAAACCAAAGACAACCAGCACTACCAGGATTTTATACCCAGAATCATTGATAGCATTGCTTATTCCATGTATAAAAACCACAAGGAATCGACACTGAAAATTATTGAAGAATTAAAATCAATATTCAAAAAATAAACCATAGCGGATTCAATAAGCAGACTATCATTACACCACCGCCCTGGAAGCCCAAATCGACCGGATGGTCTATAAACTCTACAACCTCACCGCTAAATCGTTGAGGGCAAATCATGAAAAATGAAGATACGGCACGACTGCATAACTCCGAGATTCTTCACTTCGTTCAGAATGACAGTTTATCGCTCAGAATGACAGTTCATCATTCGGGATGACAGTTTATCGTTCAGAATGACAGCTTATCGTCCAGGATGACAGTTCATCATTCGGGGTGACAGTTTATCGTTCGGGATGACAGTTTATCGTTCAGAATGACAGCTTATCGTTCGGGGTGACAGTTTATCGTTCAGAATGACAATTTAAAAATCCGGTTTTGTCATCCTGATGAGCCTTTAGCGAAGAAGGATCCCGCTCTTTTTCATAACGGTTGCCCCTTTCGCGATCAAGATCGGAATGGTATTTACTAACACAAATTAACCCACCGGCCCGGCACCTGAACATTGCAGGAGGGACAATTCTCCCCTTTTAAATTTACCGACAGAACCCGGAATCCTCTCCGCTCAACCAGAAGATGCCGGCAATTGGAACAATAGGTATTCTCGGTGTTTTTCACCTGCCCCGGCACATTGCCAGAATAAACAAACTGGAGTCCGGCCTCCTTACCATGCCGGTTGGCCCTTAACAGGGTATCCACCGGGGTGCGTTCACGATCCCGCATTTTATAATCAGGATGATATGCTGTCACATGCCAGGGGATGGCGGGAGAAACTCCAGCGATGAACCCGGCCATCTCTGCCAGCTCTTCATCGGAGTCATTGTAACCGGGGATCAACAGGCTGACCAGTTCCAGCCATATTCCCATACCGTGCACGGCTTGAATCGTTTCCAGAACCGCTGAAAGGTTACCCCCCAGGCGGCGGTATTCTTTCTCTGAGAAACTTTTCAAATCTATTTTAAACAGGTCTATCCACGGACGCAGGTATTCCAGCACTTCCGGCGTGCCGTGTCCGTTGGAAACATAGGCGGTTCCGAGCCCTCTTGTCTTTGCTTCCTGAAAAACTTCTACCGCCCATTCACTGGTGATCAAGGGCTCGTTGTAAGTCGAGACCACCACCTTAGAGCCTTCCTGTTGGGCCATGTCACAAATTTCACCCGCCGTGATGGAGATGGCACGAACCGTTGAAGCCTCATCCCTCAGACTTTGCGAGGTGAACCAGTTCTGGCAATAAGCGCAACGAAAATCGCAACCCAGCATTCCAAAGCTCATCGCCCGACTGCCCGGAAGCGCGTGAAAAAAAGGTTTCTTTTCGATGGGGTCGTTTTGCAGGCCTGCTGAATAACGAAAAGGCACCATCAAGGTGCCTTCGGAATTGAACCGCACTTTGCAAATTCCCCTCTGCCCCGGTCTCAGCTTGCATAAATGACCGCAGGCGGTGCAAAGCAGGTTTTCCCCATCAAGCTTTGTAACCAGGTCGCCCGGGCGGGTTTGGGAATCGAGATTATGCGAAATTGTTTTGGAAGGCATAGGTGGACAACCTCCGGATCATTCGGTACTGATTCCTTCAAATTTTTTATCCAGTGCGCCGACAAGAGTATGCCAGGCCAGACTGGCGCATTTGGTGCGTGACGGAAATTCGCGGATTCCCATAAACAGGGTCAGTTTTCCCAGGTGATGTTCTTCCTTTTCCGGGTCCATCTCTCCCAGGATCATTTTGTGAAATTCATCCTTGATTTGCCGAGCTTCATCCACCGACTTGCCTTTCAGAAAGGTAGTCATCATAGAAGTACTGGCTTTTGAAATCGCACATCCAGAACCTTGAAAACTGACTTCATCAATCTTTCCCGCCTCCTCATCAACACTCAGATAGACAGTGATATCGTCTCCACAAAGCGGATTTATACCGTGGCAGGAATGACTTGCGTTTTCTATCGCATGGAAGTTTCTTGGTTTGCGATTATGGTCAAGAATGACCTGCTGGTAAAGTTCGTTATCGTAAGACATGAGGTTTTTATAAAACTAAAAGAAAGTTCAATTGTATCACGAAAAAAAACGGATACATTTTTGTACGCTCTCAGCCAGCGCATCCAACTCTTCCGGTTTATTATAAAAAGCCATCGAAGCCCGGGTTGTGGCTGGTACTCCATAGCGAATCATGGTTGGCTGAGCGCAATGATGCCCACCTCGGCAAGAGATTCCGTCCTGGTCCAGAAAGTGAACCATGTCATGAGGGTGCGCGGAGTCGCTAAAAAAGGAAATGATACTTGCCTTGCTGCGAGCGTTTCCAATAATTCGCACTCCCTCAATCTCTTTAAATAACCGGGTGCCATATTCGAGGAGGGAGTTTTCATATTCGGCGATCTTATCCAGTCCGATTTCATTCAAATAGTCAATGGCCGCATCCAGCCCTATCACCTGTGTTATGGGCGGCGTTCCCGCCTCGAAGCGGGCGGGCGGTTTGGCGTAGGTGGTTTTTTCCAACGTCACCTGCATGATCATGTCGCCACCGGTCACATAAGGCGGCATTTCCTCCCACAAATCCATCTTGCCATAAACTCCGCCAATGCCACTGGGACCATACATCTTGTGACCAGAAAAAGTATAAAAATCGCAATCAATATCTTGCACATTCAATTTCAAATGTGGTGTGCTTTGCGCTCCGTCTATCAACACCCGGGCTCCCGCAGCATGTGCCTTTTGGGTAATTTCCTTTATTGGATTGATCGTTCCCAGCGCGTTGGAAACATGGTTGACGGCAACCATGCGGGTTTTGGGCGAAAGAATTTTTTCGTATTCTTCCATCATCAGTTCGCCGTCATCATCAACGGGAATGACCTTGAGCCTGGCCCCGCGCTCTTCGCAAAGCACCTGCCAGGGAACCGTGTTAGCGTGATGTTCAATGTTTGAAATAATAATTTCATCGCCTTCACTGACAAACCGCTTACCAAAACTATGAGCCACCAGATTGATAGCCTGAGTGGTTCCACTGGTAAAAACTATTTCGCCTTTCTTTTCAGCACCCATAAAATCGGCCACTTTCTGGCGTGCATCTTCATATAACCGGGTGGCATGTTCGCTCAATTTATAAGTCCCTCGCCGAACGGTGCCATATTCTTCTGCATCAAATTTACGGACTCGTTCTATCACCGAAATCGGTTTATGGGTCGTTGCGGCGTTATCCAGATAGATCAGGGGTTTTCCCCGAACGGTCTGAGAGAGGATGGGGAAATCCTTACGAATTTTTTCTACATCCAAAATATTTCCTGTAACACTCGCACTGGATTCAGACACCCGTTGCCTCCAGTTTCTTAAGAAGTGTGCCATTCAATTCTTCCACCACTTCGGGGAACTCAATGGTATCGATAATACTTTTTGCAAAACTTCGAGTGAGAAGCTCTTTCGCCGCCTTGGCTGACAATCCGCGCGTTTGCAGGTAAAACCATTGATCCCCATCAATTTGGCCGATGGTCACACCGTGCGTACATTTAACATCATAGGCAAAAATCATCAGATTGGGTTTGTTATTCGCATGGCAATCATCGGAAAGCACGAGATTGTTGACCAATTGGTCGGAGTTGGTCAATTGAGCACCCCCATTGACGATCACGGTCCCATCGAAACTGGAACGGGCATGCCCGTTAACGACATTTTTAAAATGCTGATGGCTGACACATTGGGGCGCTTCGTGATGGATGCGGATAAAATTATGAACCTGCTCCTTACCATCCAGCACGCTGACTCCGTTCAACCTCAACTCAGAACCTTCTTCCTTGAGCCAGACCTCATAATGATGCCGGGCCAACTGGGTCCCGGAAGAAGCATTTGAGGAATAGAACCTGGCATTTCTGCTTAAATGAACACGGGTTTTTGAAAAATGCCAGGAATCAAAAACATCTGCCTGAACCTGTGTGAATGAAACCCCTGCACCTTCCGCCAACAACCAATCCTGAACCGAGTTGATGAAATAACCTCCTTCAGTACCAACAAATTTTTCGATCACTTTGACTTCCGCCAATTTACCCAACTGCCAAACCAACCGGGGGGCATGCATGACCGGTCCGGCGGCTCTGCCGGTAGAAACAAAAAGGACTTGAACCGTGCCAGAGATTTGTGTGTTGTCGTCTACCTTGAAAACCAGTCCTTCACCGCAAAACGCCGTACTGAGAGAGGCAAATACATCGTTTTCATTCTCTGCCATTTTTGACAAATAGCCTTTCAGTTCCTGGTCAGCCTCTGACAATGACACCAGGTTGGTGCTCACTCCTTCAAAACGTGACAAGCCCCGATCTAAGACCCCATCAATAAATACCAGACATTGGTCTTCACAGTCCGGATAAATATGGCCAGCAACAAAATCTTCAGAAACGCTTGCGACACCAGCTGGAAGGCTAAAGGAAGTTGTCACCAGTCCCTTTGTGTTCACAAATGTGTACATTTCATGCTTTGAATGGGGAAACCCGAGCAACTCAAACCGGTTCAACGCGGCTTCCTGAAGCTCCGCAAGGGCAGGACGTCCTTGTTCCAAGAGTTTTTTATGTAAATCCAGAAACGCCGACTCAGCACTGGATTCAACGAGTGTATCCGACATACTTTCTCCTCAATTCTCAGCCGTCACCCAGTCATATCCCTGGGCTTCGAGTTCATGCGCCAGCGCCTTATCTCCCGACTTAACGATTAGCCCATTATGCATAACATGAACAAAGTCGGGTTTTATATAATCCAGCAAACGCTGGTAATGCGTGATGAGAATGAGCGCGTTATTCTCGTTGCGCAAACTGTTTACACCTTCCGCAACGATTCTCAGGGCATCAATATCGAGCCCGGAATCAGTTTCATCCAAGATGGCTAGTTTAGGGTCAAGAATCGCCATCTGCAAAATTTCATTTTTCTTTTTCTCTCCTCCGGAAAAACCATCATTGAGGCTTCTTTCCTTGTACTTGTTTTCCATTTTAAGCATTTTCATTTTATCAGAAAGGAGTTCATCAAAATCCAGAGGGTCCATTTCCTCCTCATCGGCGCGGACTCTTCGAGCATTAAAAGCCATACGCAAAAACTCGGCGTTGTTCACTCCCGGCACCTCCACCGGATACTGGAAACCCATAAAAATTCCAGACAGGGAGCGTTCTTCCGCATCCATGTCAAAAAGGTTTTTCCCCTCGAACAGAATCTCTCCGCCCGTGGCCTCATAAGAAGGGTGTCCGGAAAGAATTTTAGCCAAGGTGCTTTTTCCGGATCCATTGGGACCCATCACTGCGTGGATTTCCCCTTTTTTAATCGAAAGGGAAATGCCTTTCAGGATTTCATTCCCTTCAACACTCGCATGCAAATCTTTGATTTCAAGCATTAATTATTTACCTCTCCAATAAATAAAAAAAGCCCTGCAAGTTCCCTAATACCGATACTACGCCGGTAAGAACCAACACAGGGGCTATTCAAATATTACTCAATGCCGATTATTTCTCACCACTCCGGTCTGATGCCGAAAAGGTTTAACCGACACTGTCTTCAAGTTTAAGGGTCAGCAGTTTTTGTGCTTCAACGGCAAACTCCATCGGCAGTTGTTTGAAAACTTCTTTACAAAACCCGCTAATGACCGCCTCAATCGCATTTTCACGGGAAATCCCCCTCGATTCAAAATAAAAGAGCTGCTCTTCGCTGATTTTTGAGGTGGAGGCCTCATGCTCAATCTGAACCGAACTATTGGCCGTTTCTATATAAGGGAATGTATGCGCACTGGATTTATCACCAACCAGCATGCTGTCGCACTGGCTGTAATTTCTGGCGTTGGTGGCGTTCTTTCCCACCTTCACCTGGCCCCGATAGGTGTTGCTGGCATGATCGGCAGAAATTCCCTTGGAAATAATACTTGACCGGGTGTTTTTACCGATATGGATCATCTTTGTTCCAGTATCGGCTTGCATATGGCCGTTGGTCAACGCTACGGAATAGAATTCTCCGCTGGTGTTGTCGCCCAGCAAAATACAGCTTGGGTATTTCCAGGTGATGGCTGATCCTGTCTCTACCTGCGTCCAGGAAATTTTGGAATTGTTGCCCTGGCATTTACCCCGCTTGGTGACAAAATTGTAGACGCCGCCCTTACCCGTTTCCTTATCCCCGGCATACCAGTTTTGCACTGTGCTGTATTTGATCTCCGCATTTTCAAGAGTAATCAGTTCAACCACAGCTGCATGTAACTGATTGGTGTCGAATTGCGGTGCGGTGCACCCTTCCAGATAAGAAACATAACTGTTTTCCGCACAGATGATCAGCGTCCTCTCAAACTGTCCCGTCTCTTCGGTATTGATGCGGAAATAGGTCGAGATTTCCATAGGGCTGATGGTGTCCGGCGGAATATAGACAAACGAACCATCCGTAAACACGGCGCTGTTCAGCGCGGAGTAAAAATTATCACCCACGGGAACCACGGTGCCAAGATATTGCTCCACCAGTTCCGGATATTCCTGCAAGGCTTCAGACATGGGGCAGAAAATGATACCCACTTCCATGAGCTTTTTCTTATGGGTAGTAGCCACGCTGACGCTATCGAACACAGCGTCGACCGCAACATTAGCCAGCTTTTTTTGTTCATCCAGCGGAATACCAAGTTTCTCGAAAGTGCGCATGACTTCCGGATCGACCTCATCCAAGCTCTCCAATACCTTCTTTTGCTTCGGCGCTGAATAATAGGAAATGTTCTGGAAGTCGATGGATGGATATTGCACGTTCGGCCATTTGGGTGCTTTCATGGTTTTCCATTTTGCAAACGCCTTGAGTCGAAAATCGAGCATAAACTGAGGCTCTTTCTTCTTCTTGGAAATGCGGCGGACGACATCCTCATCCAACCCTTTGGCAAAGGTCTCCGACTCAACATCGGTCGTGAATCCATACTTATAGGTATTATCTTCCAGAATATCTGAAACAGAGCTTTGTTCGTCACTCATTATTGATCTCCGGGTAATTCATTACATCTGTGGAACAACATTTAATTCGTTGTAAATATGTTTGCGCAGGGTCGATTCCATAAACGACAGGGTGGCTCCTAAAGAAGACCCACAACTGCCGCACGCCCCCTGGTATTGAACTAAAACTTTCTCACCGTCCGTTACATCCAGAACCTGGACGTTTCCCCCGTCATTCATGAGAGCCGGGCGGATGTGCTCATCCAAAACAATCTCTATCTGTTCCTTCTGCTCATCCTTCGTCAATCCCATCCAGGCTTGAGCCGCCAGGTTCAGTTCAGCAGTGGATTGAAAATCTTCTTTATTTATTGATGCACTGGCAACAGCCACCGCTTTCGCCGAGGGATATTGCTCCATGACAATTTTCAACAACTCTTCAACATTATCGAAAGCTTTCATTTTGGATTCGGGAACCGAAGGCACTTCCGGATCGTCACGAAGCCGGGCCTCCACATCGGTTTTCAGCAGTGAGCCCGCTTCCTCCACAGTCAACCCTTCAACCATGGTACAGAGAGTTTCACCGATCACCAGAGAAATCTTGCCCCCATAAGCGAAAAACCGGGCACTGAAAATGCGATCTTCCTTAAGATCCACCAACCAGTACAGTTTTGTATCTTTAAATTTGGCTTCGAGAAGCGCCATGCCCTTCTCCCCAGCATCCTCCTGATAATAAGCACCTCGGTGCTTGATCTCAGAGGCAATTCCCTCGAATTTTGCGGAAAACTTTTCTTCAGCGACAGACACAATTAAATCCTCAAACTTTAAAGTCTTACCTGATTGAAAACCCTAGGTGGTCCCCCAACTGCTCAAATTGGATCAATACAATAATTATATATCAAATAGAGCCTTTGCAACAATTTTAAGATGCATTTAGGCCAGCAAAGTTCTTTAAATTTGCCATTTTAAGGGGTACCGGGCTCACAGGCCCATATTTTTGTCCTGCCCCCATTAAACCACAGGAATTAGTGATGGGCTTTCAAACTAATCCTATACATCCTCGGGCTAAAAAAGCTATAATTAAGCACACTTGAACTTGAGCCCAGGCTCATTTATTGATTCCATGTATTGAAAAGTGGGCCCGACAGGCACCCATAGACCACAAGGACTTCTGAATGACCACCAAAACCGATTCCCCAAAACTTGTCGATGGGATGGGACGGACCATTGTCAATCTCAGGATTTCAGTTACTGATCGCTGTAATTTTCGATGCACCTATTGCATGCCGGCAGATAACGTAGAATTCATGGACCGAAGCAACCTGCTGACGTTTGAGGAAATCCACCGCGTGGTAACGGTCGTTTCCAAATTGGGAATCAACCGTATTCGCCTGACCGGTGGGGAACCGATGATGAGAAAAGACCTGCCGACTTTAATCAAAATGATCGATAAGGTGGAAGGCATCAACGATATCGCCATGACCACCAACGCCTATTTTCTCAAAGACCAGGCCCAAAGTCTATTGGATGCAGGACTGAAAAGGCTGAACGTCAGCCTGGATTCGCTTGATCCGGATAAGTTCCGCGATGTCAATCGCAGGGACTGCCTGCAAGCAGTTCTGGATGGTTTGGATGCGGCTCGCAAGGTCGGATTTAAGTCGATCAAGATCAACGCCGTGGCCGTGCGCAATTTTTCCGAAACCGAGATCATGGGCCTGATCGAGTATGGCCGCTCCGATGGCTTCGAGGTGCGCTTCATCGAGTTCATGCCTCTGGATTCAGACAAAGTATGGGAACGCGACAAAGTCCTGTTCGGGCATGAAATTATCGATCTCATCAAGGAAAAATACGAACTGGTACCGATCGACAACTCTCTGGAAATTGGTCCAGCCAGTGAATACAAGTTCGCTGACGGCAAGGGGAAAATCGGCGTCATCACGGCGGTCAGCAATCCGTTCTGCGATCATTGCAACCGCATCCGCATGACCGCCGACGGCAAGCTCCGGACCTGCCTGTTTTCGACTGACGAAACCGATCTAAAAGATCTGATCCGATCCGGCGCGACCGATTCCACCATCGCCGAGGCCATCAACCAAGCGGTTCTGGTCAAAGAACCCGGCCACAAAATCAATCTGGAAGATTTCGAACGCCCCACCCGCGCCATGCACGCCATCGGCGGCTAACTGGCCATGCGGCCAGAAGCAGGCTGCACTAAGTTTTTGAACAAACAATGTGGCTAGAGTGCATTTAACATCTCTTCATATCACTCTGATGATGCTTGAAGCTTCATCATCTTCAATAACCCGAATTTTATCGGGCCTGCGCTTCTCATCTGCCATGGTGTCCCCCCTGCCTACCAAATATCGAACTTGCGATATACACTTTTACACTAAATTTCACAATATCTGAACCCCAAATCTCTAAAATTTTGCGACGGTTCGCCGCAGAGATCTTTGCATAACCCCGGACCCTTCGTCACCTTCGGCTCTTCGAGGATGACAAACGGCTCTTCGAGGATGACAAACGGCTCTTCGAGGATGACAAACTTGCGTTTCTTGTCATTCTGAACGCAGTGAAGACGTGATGTTTCACCTAAGCTTTCGTGCCCCGCAGGGGTAATCTCGACTTTACGCTTTTTCGACTTACGCAAGGCCTTCTTCGCCGCAGAGAAGTCTTATCCCCAAAAATTTGAATTTGAGGCTGTAAAAAAATCTGGGCTGGGTTATTTTTTCCGCTCTACGATGCCGGGCTTGTTACGCAGCAAAACCCATTCGTTCAGTTTCCTGACTTCATCAGGCTTTAAAGTGTCAAGGAGGGATTTCGGGTCGGAATGGTCTTCGTCGTTGACCACGAAACAATAGTTTCTTTCAATATAGGCCGCAACATGGGCCTTGAACTGCGGGAACTGGGAAAACATTTCACAAAAAATTTCGGCATGGTACTCTGGCTTGGGATTTTTTGGATCAAACCGGTAAAGTTTGATATCCAGCTTCTTTTTAAAATCAGCTTTGATCAACAGGCCCATGATAAAATACTCCTCAAAAAGGAAGTTATATTCTACAGGAAATCCGGTATACACCAAAATCAAAGACCCCTATATTAAGAGCGCAAAACTGCCTCATGCCCAGGGAGTCACATAGTAAATTAGTTTACAAATGTTTAGCTCATTACTCCAACTCGGCTCACGCAGGACTTGTCATAAACCAAAGCAGCTTCATGTTAAACCAGCAGTGAACCTACCGTTCTCTTGCTCCCAGTGATTGTTGAGTACATTTGGAGACCCCATTCATGAATCCGAAAACCAACCGCATTCAAAACCTGCTGGAATTTATTGACCGATCTCCCACGCCCTTCCATGCCGTGAGGGAGATGACCGACACTCTTTCAGAGAAAGGTTTTATTGAACTTAAAGAAACCAATGCCTGGAAGCTGACCCCCAATGGCAGGTATTTCCTCACCCGAAACGATTCATCCCTGATCGCATTTACCGTGGGATCAAAACCCGGGTTTAAAATTATCGGGGCCCACACTGACAGTCCCAACCTCAGACTGAAACCGCAGGCGGGTTATGCCAAAAATGGTTATCTACAACTGGGAGTGGAGGTGTATGGGGGAGTGCTTCTTTCTACCTGGACGGACCGGGATTTATCGCTGGCCGGACGTGTGATTTTAGGCGGAAAGAAAATGCCCCTTTCCAAACTAATCCGGTTTGAACAAGCCTTATTGCGCATCCCGCAACTGGCCATTCACTTAAACCGCGACGTCAATAAAAAAGGACTGATTCTCAACGAGCAAAACCATTTGCCGCCCATTTTTTCTTTGCAAAAAAAATCAACCCCCGATGAGATTCTTAAAAAAATGGTCGCCCGCAAACTGAAATGCCGGCCAGCCGATATCATGGGGATGGAGCTGTCCTTATATGATACGCAACCAGGCACCGTGGCCGGTCCCGATGGAGAATTTATTTTTTCTGGTCGGCTGGACAATCTCGCCAGTTGCCATTGTGCCCTGCATGCGTTGGCAGAATCTACGAAGAAAGATTCCGTAACAAGAGTGATCGCGTTTTACGATCACGAAGAAGTCGGCAGTGAAACTGCACAAGGAGCGGGTTCCCCTTTCCTGAAAGATGTATTGGAGCGAATCGCCCTGGTTGAAGAAAATTCCCGGGAAAAATTTTTAAGAGCTCTGGCTAAATCGTTCTTCATATCTGCCGATATGGCACATGCCGTCCACCCAAATTATTCGGACAAACATGATAGCCACCATATGCCAATCATCAATGGTGGGCCAGTGATCAAAAGCAACGCCGGACAACGCTATGCCACGGAAGGAATATCAAGCGTCTGGTTTGAATCGTTATGCAGGAAAGCCGGAGTGCCGGTGCAAAAATTTGTGGTGCGGTCTGACTTGGGATGCGGGAGTACTATCGGCCCAATCACTGCCGCCAATTTGGGAATCCGAACCGTCGATGTGGGAAACCCCATGCTGTCCATGCATTCCATCCGTGAAATGGCGGGAGCGAAAGATCATGAACTCCTGATCCGCACATTCAAAGAGTTTTTTCGGCCAACAGCCGGGAGTAAATTGCAACAAGGCAACGCCTCGAGGAAATGAGCAAGAACTATTTCAGCCGAGACAACTCTTTGCTAGCCAATTAAAGCTATTGCAGGTTGGCCCCACGCCTAGTGGGCGGACTGAACCTTACGGATGGTTTCCATCACTTTCGGCTTTACCGTAGCCCAGCGGACATCAATCTCTTTGGTGATCATGATTTCGTCTGCCATCATCCAGCCGCTGTTCACCCCCGATATGGCCAGCAGAGCCTGCGCCATAGGATGAAGCTTTGCCGCACCCTCTTCAGAAAAAGCCAGGCTTTTGCCATGCGGCAACAAAGCCTTGTCCACCTTGAAGGTGATGGTGTGTTCACTGCGTGTGGGTATGACAGTAATACTCTGGCTCATAGCAACCTCTATAAAAAAACCGGTTAAACTTACTGAATCAAGGAAACCCCGAATTTATTCCGGGCCTCATCAAGAATTTTTTGTGTCGCCTCCGCGGCCTGAAGCTGGTTTTGCTCTTTAAACAATTCCACAGCATGCGACAGATTCAGAATCACTATTCTCTTGAAAGGGGGGCCCTTTCTATAGTTGTAATAGGCCCAGCCCAGGTTTCCATGAGCCTGGGCATCGCCTCTTTTACGGTGAACAACAATATTAAGTTGCCCAATCGCATCGGCCCACCGTTCCTGGAGATTATAAACATTACCGAGGGTAACCCGGGCGTCCATATTGACCGGCTCCAATTCCACGGACTTTTCAATCGACGCCGCGGCCTTGTCCAACTGCCTCAGGTTCTTGTAAGCGATTCCCATATTGTAATGCGCCACCGGAGACAAGGCATTGCCGGCAATGGATTTTTCATAGGCCTCCACCGCCTCTTCAAACTGCCCCGCTGAGCTTAACCGGTTGCCCTCCTGAAACCATTGTTCAGAACTAAGCCCCCAGGCTGTGGGAACTTGCAGCAAAAACAGAGCTAGAAAAAGACCCACCTTCATTAGCGACCTGCCTCGAACTGATGAAAGAAGCAAAATTTTACTCCGTTCAAAATAAAACAGCAACCGCCGGCGAGCCGCCACTAGGCGTGAGGCCAATGGGCAATAACTGTCTCTGGCGAGCAAAGAGTTATCTCGGCCTTATAAGCCATTGCCAGTTGGCCCTGCGCCGAGGAGCCAGTATCGGCCGGAATGTTTTTCCACCGATAGGGAGCATCCCAAAACGCGGGAAAGGATTGCGGATTTCATCATATCGTCCTTCTTCCCTTGCGCGGCGACTTGACCGTCTTTCAGGAAAAGCACATGGGTGACACAAGGCATAATTTCTTCAATCCGGTGCGTCACATAGATCATTGAGGTGCGCTTTTTCGATAACTTTTCCAGCGTTATCAGGAAACGTTCGCGTGTGGGGATGTCCAACCCGGCACAGGGTTCATCCAGGATCAACAGTTTCGTGCGATGGACCATGGCCCGGGCCAACAAAACCCTTCTGGCTTCTCCATAAGACATTTGCCGAAACGGGGTGTGGCTCAGAGTTTCGATTCCGAGATGAGCCATGGCCTTGAGGGCGGACTCTTTTTGGCGGGGAGTGACCGACTCGTGCAATCCAATCGACGAGAAAAATCCCGAGGCCACCACCTCCCAACCTGATGCCGGGCGATCATAATTATTCTGGTATTCAGCCGACACGTATCCTAGTTTTTCTTGAACCTCCAGAAGCGGTGTGTGTTCGCGTTTTCCGAACCAATGCACGTGACCGCCATAGACCGGGATGAGTTCGCCGAAGATCAGTTTCATGAGAGTGGTCTTGCCAGAGCCATTATTGCCCACCACAGCCCAGTTTTCCCCTTCGTTCATGGTCCAGCTCAAAGATTTGAGAACCGGGTTGCCACCCACATACACATCTGCGTTTTTGATCTGGACCAGAAAACTCTTCATCCAAGAGCCTTTCTACTGAATAGCTATTTTTTTGTCTTGGGCACCCGTGGCCTGGTGAGTCGCCCCTCCCACCAATTCCACCACAGGCTCATCGCCATAATACTGAATAATATTGAGAGCCGCATAATCCTGCTTGATCCTGAAAATTCTTTTTATCGGCACTTCAAGCAGATGGGAAAGAATCACCCGGTTCACGCCCCCGTGGCAAACCAGAGCAATCTGTTCGTTGGGATGGTAGGCAATAATTTCCTCAAAGCGGGGCACGACTCGTTCTTTAAGTTGCTCAAACGTCTCGCCCCCTTCTACTTGAAACGCTTCGATATTCTTCATACGTTTTTCGAGTTGCTGGGGGAATTTCTTCTCCACCTCGGTAACGCTCAACCCCTCCCAGACGCCAAAACATAACTCCCTCAATTCAGGAAAGGACACAGGTTCAAGCTGGTGCGGTTCTCCCAATAATCGGGCGCTCAACCGGGTTCGCTCAAGATCACTGGAATAAATGGCTTTGAAGGGCTCGTCTTTCAAAACCTGAGCCCATTCTTTGAACTGGTCTTCCCCATTCACGGAAAGCCCTACATCAAAATGGCCATTGAAGTGCACTTCTTTTGAGTTTGCGGTTTCGCCATGACGGAAAAGGTAGACCCGGCAGGAGGGGTTTTCATTCATGATTTAAATTTATTCGAGGTTATTAGAGAAGCAGGCAAAAAAAATGACAAGCCCACCGGGCTTGTCATCTGTTCAAGATCCGTTATTCAGGATTAATGGCCACCGCCTCCGCCACTACCTACCTGAGCTCCAAAGGTAGAAGAAATCAAGTCCCTGAACTTTCATCAACCCAACGTTGATGAGAAAGTAATATCCGCCCATGCAGGTTAAAGCAATGATGAACCAGATAATGGATTTTGGAGTGACAAACTTTTTTTGTTCGCTAGCCGAAAAATCGTTCATATTTCCTTAAACTCCCCCAAAAAAATTAATGATTGGATTGCTCTTTCCAATCGATTACCGCCAAACGGATGCAAACCAATAGAAAAACCATAAAGAGAAAATAATGGTTCCGATATAAATCATGGGTCCTGCTTTTTCCTTAATCTTTTCTAAATCCATTTTCTGCTCCGGGAAAATTAAATTAATTCTCTATTCAAAAAAGTTTATTCTTGACAGTTTTAAAATCTGGATGATAGGGTATATTTCTTTTATTTCAAAGAAAAAAAATACTTTTGAGGATTATATGGCCAGCAAAGACGGAAAAATTTTTGATACCATCGTTTACATCGGTCTCAGTGTCAACGGACTGGTCGCGATATACCTCCTTCTCATGTACTTCGAAGTCATTTAATTCCGCGAAATTTATCAGTTAAAACAAGGGGTGTCAAGGGCAAAACCCCTTGTTTTAAAGATTTCCCCCCATTCGGGCGTGCTTTTCTCGGGGTTTATCCCGTCTACCTGACTTTTAGCCCCCAAATCAAAGTTTGAGCGGATAAATGACGTAGAGCATGAGATAGGTTGCGGTGCTGGTCACCAGGATCAAGGCATAGATAATCATGGTAGTGCGGCCCAGAATCCGGTGCCGTCTCGCCCCATCAGGAAGCAGTTTTTCGATCAATTTCTCCAGACCGACCACCAAAGCCACGGTCAAGAAAATCAGGCCATAGGCCACGCTGGCTCCAAACGGATTCTGCCGAGTCGCTAATAAGAGGGCTTGAACCAGAGCCCAGCATCCGAGAATGCTGAACATGATTATCTTGAATGTCCGGGGTTTCATCTTCAGTTCCTCGGATTTCAAGCGGTATTCCCCACCGGTCCTGTCGCTGGCACGGAATCCCTGCGGAATCATGTAAAAGGCAAGAATCATCCCCAAAGTGACCAGAATGAGATGGATAGTCAATACCGGTACAAAAACGTTCTTGTAAATCTCATCGGGACCGCCAAAGCCTTCCCGGCCTTCAAAGGACAGAACCCCCAGACTTCGGGCGTAATAGTAGGCAACGAAATAAACCATCATCGTCCCCATGGAGACCAGGACCAGTTTATGATGCCGGGTTCCCTGGGCCTTTTTAGCAAATCCCCAGGCCACAAGAAAGAGGATGGTAAAAACAAGCGCCAGCAGGTAACTGAAATCAGCCCCAATCGTTCCCGATGGGGCCAAAAAACCAGGTTGTTCAAGAAGAGTTTTCACGGGTAATTATTATTGCTTAAGGGAAAGAATATTATGCTTTCAGGCGGGAAAGGGCCGATCACCTTTCCTCATTGCCCAGCAACCAGGTTCCGCCATAAAACTCGGACGCACCGATCAACGACCAGATCAACAGGGGCTCCATACTCATCTGGGTAAAAAACATGAACACCACTGCCGAGATGGTGGCAAGACCTATCAATTGCAAGGCCCTGCCCAGATAATACTTTACGGAACCCATCAGACTTAGCCTTTCAGCGAGGCTTTGACCTTTTTGTTAACATCCATTAACTCGGTCAAACTTTCCTTACCTAGCTGCTGCATGGTTTCCCGAACAACACCCAGCACCACCCGCCCCGCCTTAGTGAAAGCACTGGGAGAATCCGGCACAGAAGGGTCGGCCTGGCCACTCATCACTTTCTCGTGCCGTTTGGCCACCACCTTATTGTCAAACAAGTCATCCAGGGGATACCGGTATTGAAGCTTTACGTAGTCGCGTTTTTTTTCGGTTTCTTTTTTTGAATCCCAAACTATATTTTCCATTTCAATGGACTCAGGCTTGTTCTTGCCCTTCTGCAGAATTTTTTTCATTTGCTGGAAATAAGACTGCATATCTTTAGACGTTTTGAGTTCATCCTCCGGGATTTTTGAGCTGATCTCAAATTCAATAGCATTGCCATTCAGGGTAGGACGGCTGATTTCGTAGGTAATATTATTATGGTTAAATCGGCGCCCTTTTTTGGCGGTATAACTGGACTGCATTTCTTCAACCAGTGCAGTGAGCCCCTCAGCAGCATATTGGTTGAACAATAAACCTTTTAAAGTCGGCATTCGTTTTTCTCCAAATCCAAATTTTGATCAAAATTAATGATGGTCACTAGTTTCTTCTATCCCGGAATAGTGAGCTAAAGTACATTTTTAGCAGAAAAGACCGGCCTTGGGAAGAGCGGTCTTGGTAACTTCAGCAATTTTCTTTAAGATATCAAGATGGGTTCGTGGTCTCCGGCGAGGAGGAAGCCGTCGAGGTTGTGGCGAAAGCGCCGCCTGTTTTCAAAAAGCTATTGGACCCACTATCCTGATACACATAGCGAATTTTTATACATCCCGCCTCCTTGTTGTCGCAATAGAAACTCAGAAACTGAAATTTGGCATATTTTCCATTCGCGGTTCGCACGGCATAACTATTCTTCTTGGCGGTCAACTTGTGGGTAAAATAATTATAATTGTACCATTTTAACAGGACCGGGTTTTCCGTTTCAGTTTTCGCGGCTACATCCACGGAATAATTATCCATGGGCACTTCCGTCACCGTGCCAAACTCGATCACACCCAGATCAATGAGGCCGGCATTTCCCAACTTGCTGGAAGCGCCACCATTGGATATCACCTTACCCCTTCTAAATGCCAGATCCCATTCCAGAGATGAGGCGTCCAGAATGCGAACCGGCTTCCCGCTGGAAAAATCAAAGTACACATACTCTTTTTCTGAGGAAGCGTTCACGGTGGTCACCATGGTTGTCAACATGTTGCTGGGTGCCTTTGGTGCGGGCGCCTCCTCTTCCACCACAGGCTTCTCGGCCATTTTGCCTTCTCCAGGCACGTTAACGCTGGGGGAATTGAGAAAACTGGCCACCTGATCCAGCTTTGCAGGTAACCAGAAAATACCGACCAAAAGCAAGGAAACGCAGAGGTTGAGCAAAAAAATATTGCGCCAAAGCTTCCTTTTTTTGTCTATTTCCCGAACGGGGGTTCCATCGAAAGATTCACTCATTGTCCCAAATTTTCGTTATGTGGTTGTTCATCAACCCGGTTTCTAAATTCTTTTAACACAAATTTCATAGCAGAGCGGGTGAAGTCCTCTTTACTCAACCAGCGCCCCTTATGTTGGCCTAGGTTCTGAACTCCCGGCCTTTGCCGTCCCACAAAACGGGCACCCCATATGACTTCCCGGGTCCGAGGGTCTACTAAAAATGCCGTGAACTCCAAACCGCTGGCTATACTTTTCTGAATTTTTCCATACCGGTCTACATACCTGTCGGTATATTTTGAGACCGCTCCGATCATCACTGCGTCAACCCTGTCCCCGGAAACTAGCGGCGCAGTTTCCTCACTCTTCGAAAAATTTTGACCCACAACAGAGCCGGGGGATTTGACAATTTTAAGCCGCACATCCTCCATCAACTGCGGAGGGATGATACTGGAGTAACTCTTGTTGCTTTTCAATTCCTGGTACGCCTGTCGAGATACAACATCCCCGGCAGACCGGTCTTCAAAAGGTGCAAACGTTTTGTTTTCAAAGCCTAAAACTCCGATCCTTTGGAGGCGGTCAAACCTGCCCGAATTGAATACCTTGCTTTGCACCTGATCTACCGGCTCAACTCTCAACAACTGAGTGTAAATATCACGGTTAACATGAGACGGTAAAGGATGTGGCTCGTTGATCTCATTTGTCAGGTTTGGTTGAAGATCCTGATTCACCGGAGGTGTCCCTTGCCATTTAGGGAAGACCCCGGGACGGTTCCCGGCCTGATTCCTGTCAAATTCATCCTGAAAAGGAACAGCAAGCACAGTGATGGGGAACACCACCCCTAAACACACCAAAATTGGCAAAATCCGCATTTGAATTCCAATAACTTTTAGCAAAACCAAAAACCTCCAAAACCAGATTGAAATGAGGGATAATCTTTAGCTGTGTAATTATATATTACCCAGGCTACGAATAAAATAGCAATCCGCGAATAAAAACAATAATCTAACATTCTGACCGGAATCCGGTGCCGGTCAACCCAAAGGATATCAACCGCTTTCCCGACATCGCTTATGGATCAACATATTAACCGTGCGTTCGAATGGATTCCCCCCAGCCTGCAACCCTGGATTCTGGTTTTTCTCATCCTGATATCACTGACGGCCTTCACCTTGAGCGCGTGGCCAAAACTGCGCCTCCTGCTAAAAGCTGGGAAAGAAAACCGCACCGACCAGCCCTTAAAACGAATTTTCACGACTCTTAGCATCGGCTTTGGACAAACCAGGCTTCTTAAGGAACCTAAGTCTGGCTGGATGCATGCTGTTATTTTCTGGGGATTCCTGATCCTTCTCGTGCGTGCCGGGGAATTCTTTTTCATCGGCCTTTTGCCAAATATTGAGTCTCATTTCTCCGCCACCGCCCCCCTGATCCTGCCATATTTATGGGTTAAGGATGGCGTGGTCTTTCTGGTCACCCTCGCCGTTCTCTATGCTCTATATCGCAGGCTGGTGATTAAACCCAACCGTCTCACCCTCTCCACCGAAGGCCTGATTATTCTCGACCTGATACTCATCATCGTGGCCAGCGACGTTTTGTTCGATGCTGCTTTTCTAGCTCTCAATCCGGATATTGAAAAATCCGGCCCGTTGGCCGCCCTTTTCGCTCCCCTCGTCAGCACGTTGGGAAAAGATTTGGCGGGGCACCTGCACAGCCTGGCCTACTGGGCTCATGTTTCTGCCATCCTCTATTTCCTGACACTTCTTCCACGTAGCAAGCACTTTCACATTGTGACAGCCCTCCCGAATGTTTTCCTGTCCAACTTGAATCCCGGAAGCGGCCTGCATCGCATCGATTTTGAAGATGAAGAAAAAGAAACCTTTGGCATTACAGAAGTTGAAAGTTTCACCTGGAAGCAAATGCTGGATCTGCATACCTGCACCCAATGCGGCCGGTGCGACCAGGTCTGCCCGGCACTGGCAACCGGCAAACCTCTCTCGCCGCAACAACTCACGGTGGATTTGAGAGACCATCTTAATGGACATTCCGTTTCCGATATTCCCTTGCTGGGCGGTGTGATCAAAGATGAAACCCTCTGGGCCTGCACCACTTGCGGAGCCTGCGAATCTGCCTGCCCGGTGATGATTGAATACGTCGACAAAGTGATCGACCTAAGACGCGGACTGGTGCTGACCGAAGATCGCTACCCGAAAGAGTTGGAGTCCGCTTTCAAATCATTGGAAACCCAGTCCAATCCGTGGGGATTCCCTAAAAACTCACGCGCCGACTGGGCCAAAGCTTTGAACATCCCTATCTGGGATAAGACCCATCCCACTGAATATTTGTATTTCGTCGGATGCAACGGGTCTTTCGATACGCGCGGCAAAAAAATTTCCGAGGCAGTGGTCAAGGCTCTGAAACAAGCGGGAGTCAGCTTTTCCATTTTGGGTAACGGTGAGGGTTGCACTGGTGACCCGGCCCGCAGAGCCGGCAACGAATATTTATTCGACATGCTGGCCAGACAAAATGCTGAGACCTTCCAGCAAAATGCTGTGCTGAAAGTCATCACCCACTGCCCCCATTGTCTCAACTCACTGAAAAACGAGTATCCCGAATTCGGAGTTTATCTGGAAGTGATCCACCATTCTGAATTGCTGGAAACCTTGATCGCCGAAGGAAAATTATCACTCGGAGAAAAAACCGACGCCAATGTGGTGGTGCATGACTCCTGCTATCTGGGCCGGCATAATGGAATCTACGATGCACCTCGCAAAGTGCTTGCCGCAGAAGTAATAAAAGTTCAGGAAGTGGAACAAAGCCGTGAAACCGGCACCTGCTGCGGGGCTGGCGGTGCCCGGTTCCTGCTTGAGGAAAATATCGGCACCCGAATGAGCCATCATAGACTGGATGAGTTAATGGTCACCAATCCTGACACCATCGCCGTATCCTGCCCCTACTGTGTATTGATGCTGGAAGACGCGGTGAAAGCCAAAGGCCTTGAGAAAAAAGTAAAGGTCCGCGATATTGGGGAAATGATAAAGTAGCGGGGAACCTCCGCAACCCAGGTGAACACGAACCTGAATATTATGACAAGTTGTAAATCACACCAGCCCCTCTTTAAAAAAGAGGGGTTCATTGAAGCTCCCCCTTCTACGAAGGGGGTTGGGGAGATTTGTTTTTGACCACTTCGTACCTCGGCTATATTTCAACTAATGTCCTGCCGTTTCAAGACAAAGTCATTGTGAAAAGAAGTGGATTTTATTACTGTACTGGCATCTCTTTGGCCCTATAAATTTTCAACATTCTTATTGTCTGAAGTAGTTGAGTATTGTATTTACCCTTTTCAGGGACTGCCTCAACGAGCTCAGGAATCATATTATCAAAGTACCAAATCTCAGATCTATGGAAGCCTTCCTTTTTCATGGCATCCTTAAAAGACTTTTCCATCTCATTTCTCTTCTTTATTTTTTTCCCCATCATTTTGTGCGTGGTAACCACAACTTTTACGGACTTATTTTTACCAATATATTCTTTTAGTTTTTCTTCTCTCTGCTCTTTGAATTTAGTAAACTGCTGGACCAAATAAAATATGTCCTCGCCGTTATTGGCAAGAGAATATGCAGACCTGTATTTTACTTCAAAATCGTAATATTTATATTTGATGTGGCCATAGCCAAGAACATCAATATTACTGTAGTTTCTTGGAACAACGAATCCAATATCAGTTACATAGAACCACTTTTTTACAACCTTTAGGTATTGCTCAAGTATTTCTTCATTTACTTCAGCTATTTTTTCACCTCTCCACTGTGTCATTCCAAAAACTAATGGTCACAGTTATTACATTTTGGAATTTGTGAACCTCAAATCTAGCTAGGTATTGCATGAGTATTTTATTCGGGATTTAGAAAATACTATAAAACCACCCTCACCCCAGCCCTCTCCCTTCAAGGGCGAGGGAGCAAAAAGTTCCTTCTCCCCTGGAGGGAGAAGGTTAGGGTGAGGGGGACCAATATATATAATCTACTCCTTACTCATTTGTTTATGCAACATCCGGGTTAGACCTGCCAGCAATTGCTCACATTCTGACCAGAAACCAGCCTTCTATGGAAGGACATGGTTTAATCGCTTTAGGGTTTCTTCTTTTCCCAGAAGCAGAATGACGTCATAAATTCCGGGGCTCACGGTGGTGCCGGTGAGGGCCACACGAACCGGTTGCGCCAGCTTGCCGAGCTTCGTCCCCTCTTCTTCCACAACTTTCTTGAACAGAGCCTCAATCTCTTCTGCAGAAAAGTTATCCAACTGGGAAAGTCCGGAAATGGCTTTTTCCAGTAACGGTTTTGCCTCACCGGTGAGAAACTTGGCCTTCGCCTTTTCATCAAACTCAACTTCTTTTTTAAAATAGAAGGCTGACTTTTCTGCCATCTCCACAAGAGTTTTGGCGCGCTGGTTCAAGGACGGGATAACCCTGGCGATTTCCGCAAAGTCCAGACCGTGACCTTCTTCAAGGATTCCAGAACGGATAAGAAACGGCTCCAAATGCCGAGCCAGTTCTTCCGGCGGGGTGGTCTTTATATAATGTTCATTCAGCCAGGAAAGCTTGTCGGGATCAAACACCGCTGCCGAGGTATGCACCGAGTCGAAGGAAAAATGCTGGATCATTTCTTCGCGTGAAAAGATTTCCTGATCGCCATGCGACCAACCCAACCTGGCCAGATAATTGATGATGGCAGCAGGCAGGTAACCCATGTCCCGGTAAGCCAGCACCGAAGTCGCTCCATGACGCTTGCTCAGGCGAGCCTTGTCCTGCCCCAGGATCATGGAAATATGGGCGAACCGGGGCCGGGGAAAGCCTAAGGCGTCATACAACAAACATTGTCGCGGCGTATTGGAAAGATGGTCGTCCCCGCGTACCACGTGGGTGATTCCCATGTCGGCATCATCGACCACGACGACAAAGTTATAGGTAGGAGAACCGTCGGTCCTCAGCAGAATCAGGTCGTCCAGTTCGGCAATGTCAAACACCACCTTACCGCGCAACATATCTTCCACCACCACTGAACCCTCAAGCGGTGCCTTGAACCGGATCACGGATGGAGCCCCTTCTGGCTGGTCGGTTCGTTCCCGGCAGGTTCCGTCATATTTGGGTTTGAGTCCTTTTTTCTGAGCTTCGCTACGTTTTTGGTCTAACTCTTCCGGCGTGCAGGTGCAACGGTAGGCTTTGCCTTCCTTGAAAAGCTGATCGACCTTTTCGGAATAAAGTTGCTGCCGCTCGGTTTGCCGGTACGGACCTTCGTCCCAGTCCAGCCCCAGCCACCGCATGGATTCGAGAATTTCAGTGATCGATTCTTCCGTCGAGCGCTCATGGTCCGTATCTTCAATGCGTAAAACGAACTGACCGCCATGGTGGCGGGCGAACAACCAGTTGAACAGGGCCGTCCTCACCCCACCGATATGTAAAAACCCGGTTGGACTGGGCGCAAAACGAACTTTGATGGGTTCACTCATTTTTTCTCTCTACAAAAAAGACCTTCTATTATCCGAGGGTGTAAGAAACGGCTAAGGGTAACAAATTAGCTGGGAAAAATTAAGCGCAATCAGCAGGGCGCGATGAATCGCTCAAGTGATCTTAACTAATCCATTGATATCACCAATGGAGTCGCCACGGCTAAAATATGGCTGAGAAACGAGGGTCACTTTGTGTTTACCCATTCCGCCTCTCTGGGGCAGACCGGTTCTTCCACCATCGGTACCGTTTAGACTGGCATTATTGTCGTTCGGTCCTAAAGTGATAGGAATTGTGGTAAAGTTGGAGGACTTCCACAAGCTCAAGTTAGCGCTACCACGATCATTGTTGGTGTAGCCGTCGCTGCCAACAGAATTAGGCACACCTGCGGTTTCCAGTGTGATGCTTTTTGCATCGTTACATTTTGCTGTTTGGCCATTGCTGATCTGTGCCGCGTTGACGGAAAACGCCAGACCTGCGATAAATAGTGCCGTTAAAGCGAAAATCTTTTTCATAACCCTCTCATTAGTTTTGTTTATTAAAAGCACTCGCGTGCAACGGACTATTTTTTAATATCCGATTTTCCGAGAAGTTTAATGGATAGGGCTGGTCGTAGATATAGGCGCAAAACCTTATTTTTAATAAGGGTATTCCCTCCAAGTTTTTATCCTATGGTTAGGTAGGGATCATATTTGCCGAGGGTCGGGAGGGAGCTAAGCTGAAAAGTCTTATTGAATAAGCCGTTGCGAAATCGCGTAATGGATCAACTCAGCATTTTTCTTCATTTGCATTTTCTCCAGAATCCTGGAACGATGCGTGCTGATGTTTTGACGCTCAGGGATAACTCTTTGCCAATCTCAGTGAGGGAACCTCCTTAATCCCGAGAGGGATCTGGGTATCAATCACAAAGATCAATCCCGATAGGACCAAGCCGACAACCAAATATATCAGGGAAGGATCTTTTTTAGTTTTTGTTTCTTGTTCCATAATTCAAACCATCGATTCCAGCGAGATGCCATATCAACAACAGTCAAACTCCTCGAGCCCCAGTAAAAAGCCTGGTTTTTGCCTCCACAAACAGGAGGCAGGCAGAGAGAATACCGCAGTTCGGCAAAAAATGATAAAATGATTAAGGAATGGCGGCTTATAAAGCCCCAGCAATTATTAGAGGATTCTTTAAATATTTTCGCAATGACTATAAAAGCCATTTGGGTTCTGATGATAGTAGCTTTTGGTTTTCCCAGTGTCAATTGGGCAGAAGAAACCAGAACCAAACTGATACTGCTAAAGGAGATGTCGGATCCCGAAGCCCTGTTCAGCCAAGGTCGCAACTGTAAAAAGTTTTTTATATTAAAAAAGGCCAAGACACCCCAGACCTCCGGGAGGCAACAAGTTATTTCTGCGAGGGCGAATACTCCCTGACCCTATACGGACAGTTTTTTTGGGGAAGATCGCAGTTATTTGACTCTGACCAAGACCGATCACCGACAGGTTTGGATATGGGACCTGGAAGACTCCCCACCGCAAATGGGCAGTCGCAGAGGCCAACAAGGATACAGGGGCTTATGAAGTGTTTATCGCGTCGGCCACAATTTCAAAATGAACCTGGGATCGGTCAAGTGGAATGAAACCCTCTGACTCACAGACATACCCCAACCTTCCTTTGAGTAAAGAGATTAACCTGATTCAAAGCAAAACCCTGTTGACCCGCGCAAGCGGCTATCTCAAGGAAGTCTGCTCGCACTCGCTGAATCCGTATAGCGGTTGCGGCTACGGCCTTTCCTCCTGCGGTGAAGGTTGCTATGTCCGCTTTAATCATTGGCTGACACGAGGCCGTGAGTGGGGCAAATTTGTCGATGTTAAGGTCAACGCTTCAGATTTGTACCTACAATCGGCACAAAGGGGAAAAAACTGGGCCCATCAACGTTCCATCCCTTTCACGATTTTCATGTCCAGTGCCACCGACCCCTGGCAACCCGCTGAAAAAAAATACCGGGTGACCCGAGCTGTCCTTCAGGCCATGACGACCTGCCCGCCCGACACATTGATCCTGCAAACCCACAGTGCAAGCATTCTGGACGATCAAAAACTCCTGCTGGAACTCTCCCGACTCTGCTCGCTCAGAATCCACATTTCTATAGAAGGGGACAGGAATCGCCTGCCCGGGCTGCCGCCTCCCCCGTGTAGTATTGAGAAACGGATTTCCGCTCTGGAACAACTGTCAGCCCAAGGCCTCAAAACCGTGGCCTGCCTATCGCCCTTATACCCGTTGGAAAATCCACAACGTTTTTTTGAACGTCTGAAAAATGCCGGAGCTTCCGCAGTCATCATCGATCATTTTATAGAAGGCGATGGAACCGCCGAAGGTTCGCGGACTTTAAAAACCCGTCTCCCTTTAGCCATGAGCCAGGTCCAGGAAGATTCGGTCCGCCTTCCATACCGAGACCATATCGTCAATATTGCCCGCAATTATCTTCCCGTAGGAGTTTCGGCTCAAGGTTTTGCAGGACACTATACCCAGCCATGCCGGCCCCAAAAGAACTCATAAACCAGATCACACCTCTGGATGGCAAAGGTTACAAAGCCTATAAAAGCCTGCAGGGCAAAAGCTTCGCCTTTGGCCTGTTTCAACTCACCTTTGAACATGTGCAGGGTGATCCTTTTGCCGCACCTTCGCGGTTATCTATAAGGATCGAGCTTCCTTCCGCCGGATTTGCAAAAGCGCACACTAAAAGCCCTTTAAGAAAACTGGCTCTCGAAGACTATCTCTTAAGAGAGGTGGACCGCCGTGTCCAGCAATGCCGGGGCAGGATCACAGGTTCCGGGCGAAGCGGCGAAATCGCCGTGCAATCACCGGGACAAAAAATAATTCGCCGAAGCGGCATGCAAATTAAAAATGGCGTTTTGATCCTGACCCTGTTCGCCGGGCTCCCAGGAGATGGGCGCAGGGTGCTGGCCGAAGAATGCGTCAAACTTTTTTCCGAAGTCCTGCCTCCGGTCTGGGAAGAATGCCTGCTGGCTAAATCCCTCGACCTGAATAAAGTGCAACAAGCCCTCGAAACTCTGGAAGACTATTCCACGTTGAGCCAGTTGTTAAGCCAAAATCACTGGGCCAGTTTTGTGGCAGACGGATCGCTGCTTCCCCGCGCCTCAGGCATCAGCGACCTGCCGCTTAAAAATGGAGGAGTGCTTTTCTCCGCACCAAAAGAACTCAGCGCCGAAGTACAACTGCCACATGGCGGAAAAATTCGCGGCATGCCTGTTCCGTTGGGAATCACCCTGATCGTGGGAGGCGGGTTCCACGGCAAAAGCACTTTGCTGAAAGCCATTCAGGATGCGGTCTACCCGCATGTAACAGGAGACGGACGAGAACGCATCGCCACCCAATCCACGGCGGTAAAAATTCGGGCTGAGGACGGTCGCTCCGTCCAGCCGATCAACGTATCCGGATTCATGGACAATCTGCCACTCATTCCATCGACGGAAAATTTCTCCACCGTCTCGGCCAGCGGCTCCACCTCGCAAGCGGTAAATATTCTCGAAGCCATTGAGTCTGGCTCTTCCCTTCTCCTTATGGATGAAGACACCTGCGCCACCAATTTTATGATCCGTGACGCCAGAATGCAGACCCTGATCGCCTCCGATCAGGAACCAATCACGCCACTGGTTGATCGGATTGAAGAATTGCATAAGGATTTCGGAGTCAGCACCCTTCTGGTGATGGGAGGAAGCGGGGATTATTTTGATACGGTCGATCAGGTCATCGCCATGGATTCATTTCAACCCCGACTGGTAACGGCAAAAGCAAAACAGATTGTTCGGGACAACCCAGGCAGTCGCAAAACCGAAACCAGCGCACCGCTTCCCAAAGTGCCAATGAGAAGCCGCAATTTATCTGCATTGGATTTTAGCCGAGGCAAAAAGCCTTATGTGATTCAAACTCAAGGTTTGATCGCACTTATTCTGGGGCGCACCGAGATCGATGTGCGCTATGTCGAACACCTTGTCGAACCGGGACAACTGGAACTCTGCGGCTGGATTCTGAAACAACTTAAAGACCTACAGCAGACTGATCCCCGTGTGTCCAACAGGGATGCGATTGAAGACATTCTCGAAAAGATTGAAAATGGCGAACTGGAATCGATCACGCCTTTCAACAATGGCCTCCTAGCCCTCCCTAGATTCCAGGATGTGATGGCCGTCTTGCACCGATTGCGTTGACCTCAACCCATATTTCTGGAATCACAAAAAGTTTCCACCCCCGAATCCCCTTTTCTCTTCCATTGTATATCGACTTCCCCGCTATAATTGGGAAAGAACTTATTTTCTGACCGAAAGTCCTCTGACCAAGAATTCTATCTCTCTTCTTCATCAATCCATCTTGTTAAAAATTATGTCTAACTGGGATGAAACCAAGCAGTACCACCAATACTCCAAGCACGGTTATCATAGGTCGGCTCCCGGCCCCGGTTATATGGATTGGGAAAACCAACCCGATCCATTCCGTCGTTATGACGGTACAGAAAAAATTAAATTAAAAAAAATCTCCCTGAATGAAGGACCTCTTTTTTACGAAGCTTTACAGCCCAAAGAAATCCCAGCTTTTCCCTTAAATTTCACAACTCTCTCCCAGTTGTTCTTTGACAGCCTTGCTATTTCAGCATGGAAGAGTTTTCAAGGATCGAAGTGGGCTCTTCGGGTTAATCCCTCAAGCGGAAACCTGCATCCGACAGAAGGTTATTTAATCTGCGGCCCCATAGAGGGGATCAACAGCTCTCCATCCGTTTCCCACTACTGCCCCAGAACTCACGGATTGGAAATTCGAACGACCTTTTCAAATCAAACCTGGAAGCAAATGGGTTTTCATGAAAACACCTTCTTCATCGGTTTGAGTTCTATTTATTGGAGAGAAGCATGGAAATACGGTCTAAGAGCTTTTAGATACTGTCACCATGATATGGGTCATGCTTTGGCAGCCATAAACATAGCGGGCGCAGTTTTGGGTTGGAGGACTCAATTGATGGACCATCTCGGTGGTGAAGAGCTGGAAATTGTTTTGGGATTAAATAAAAAGAATGCAGATGAGATTGAAGTTCCAAATTGTCTGATCGCTGTCACGCCTCAAGAAGACGTGATAACTATAAAAAGCAGGGATTTTGTCGCTGGCTTTTCCGATTTGAAATGGCTGGGGGAACCCAATACTTTGAGCAACGACCATATGGATTGGCACGGCATAACGGAAGTCTCACAAGCTACTCAAAAACCGCACACAGAGAACTCCCAAAATTTCAAACGGGGAGCGCTGCCAGACCTTTTGCAGGAGGATCCCTTTCCCATAAGGAAAGCCATTCATCAACGGAGAAGTGCCGTTGCCATGGACGGAAAGACCCGGATTACAAGTGAAACGTTTTATCAGTTTATGGCAAAAACTATTCCAGAGGCTTGCCCTCTCCCTTTTCAAACTTTTCCATGGGACCCACAAATCCATTTAGGACTTTTTATCCATAGAGTGGACGGTCTTGCAGAAGGCTTGTATTTTTTGGTGCGCAATAATAATCATCTGAGTGACTTAAAAACCAAGTTGAAAAAAGATTTCGTCTGGGCCAAACCTGAAAATTGCCCCGAAAACTTGGACTTATTTTTATTGCAGGAGGGTGATGTTCGAGGCATTGCCACTTCCGTTTCGTGCGGACAGGAAATCGCGGGAAAAGGTTGCTTCAGCCTGGGTATGATCAGCGCTTTTGAAAATGCATCCTTGAACTATGGCCCCTGGATGTATCCCCGTCTTTATTGGGAATGTGGGGCTATCGGGCAGATGCTTTACCTGCAGGCAGAGGTCAGCGGCATCCGCAGCACGGGGATCGGGTGCTTCTTTGATGATCCGGTACACGATGTCTTCGGCATTGAAAACCGAAGCTATCAGAGCTTGTATCATTTCACGGTTGGAGGGGCGGTGGAAGACACCCGCCTCACAACACTCCCACCCTACGAAGATGATTGACCTTATTTTTTCACCAGTTCCAGAGCAACATAGAGTCCGGCATCGGTCACGGTATATTTGCCTTCGACCTTATCTTTCTTTTTCAAGCTGGTTGAAGTTTTAAGACCATCCGGTTTCGTTTCTGCGTTGACGATCACCGTGAACCGTTTTTTAGTTTCAGGGTCTTTAATCCCAACCTTGTTTTTATCCGCAATCACTTTTTTAACGATCCCGGAAAATGAGACTGCATCTCCCGCTGAGGCAATGCCTCCAGTGAGAAAACAAAATAAAACCAACATTATTCCCAATAAACTTGTTCGAGATATTCTCGTCATCGTACCCTCCTGTTTGAAACTTTTAAAACTCCAGTATAGTCTTACATTATTATAGGGTGGGCTTGCTATTTTGGGAATGGCTTGAATGAAACCAAAGGCTTTTGCTCGGGTAAAAGACGCGGATGCCCACCCTTAAAAACCTTTTGTAGTCCGACCGGATTGGAAAGCCAAATGCCCTTAGCGCGGTTGTCAGGGGCCGACCCCTCAAACACCAGATATCCGTATTTACCGTAATGCGGTAGCTTGCGCATCAAGCCGGGAATGCTTTTAGCATTTTCGGTGACAACCCAGGTCATGGTTCCTTTTTTCTGATCTGTTCTGGGTAAAGTGAAGACAAAGCTGTGGTCGTCCCATGGATAGGACTTGTCATGAATTTGAATTCCCCTTTCAGTCACTACAACACCGGATTTCTTCAGTGGTTCGATGAATGCTTTTCTCATTGGATGACCCCGCCCGAAAACCCATAAACTGCCCTCAGGAAATGAGGCGTTTTCATCACCGGTGAAAATCCGTTTTGCCACCGATTGTGCAAATATCCGGTAATCAGGTTTTTCCTTTTCCGGCAGGAGCGCGGTCACGGTTTGGGCACCGTAGGTCTGCCCCAGGCTGGCAGGGGCTTCCTCAGCCCCCAGCCGGCGAAACACATCGTTATAAGGATCGAGCCGAACCGCAATCGGTTCCACCGACAACTGGAAATTAAAATCCTGCTTGTCTGCGACAAGTTCTACATAGTAAATCTCGGCAACCTGCGAGTCCGCAGTCCAGATGGCAATGGGAAGTTTCAGCTTAAAAGCCGGATTGGATTGCTCCACCGTCAATTTAAGATCATGCCGGCCCTTATCGGAAACATAGGACGCCTGCTGCAAGCCAATTGCCGGCGCCCCTTTTCGATGAACCCATTGCTCAAAGAATCCATTCAAGCTTTGGCCTGACACCTCCTCAAAATTTTTACGCATCTCCTCATAACCCACATGGCGATACTTGTAGGTCACATAAAATTTCTGTAAACCTTTTAAAAAATTTTCATCGCCGATTTCTGTGCGCAGCATATGAAATACCATCAGAAGCTTGGTATAGCCAATAGCCTGAGAGGCCATGCTGTCGCGATAGCGAAATTCGCTCAGGGGGAAATCATTCTCTTCGTTGACATAGTTCAAAAATTTCATCATTTCCTGAAAACGATAAGGAGCGCCCTTGCCTTGCAATTCCAGAAGAAGATGATCGGCGAGATAAGCGGTCAACCCCTCCGACCAGTTGCCCTGCTTTAGATCAGGAAACACGCCGTTGCCCCACCAGTTATGTAGAATTTCATGTGGATAAGAACTGTGCAGAATAAACGGGAAGCGGATGATCCGCGATCCCAACAAGGTGAAAGAAGGCATGCCATAACCGGTCTGCCGGGAGTTTTCCACCAGGGCAAACTTTTCATACGGGTACGGCCCGATTAGTTTGGAATAAAAATCGATGTAGCCTTTAGCGATTTCAAGGTAACGATCGGCCAGAACATCCTCTTTTTGCAATAAAAACGCGTACAGGTTGAGTCCGTTATGCTCCACTTCATAAATATGGAACTTGTTGCCGATCAAATAAATTTCTTCCAAAGGGTTGGAAGACTTCCAGGACACAATCCGCCTTTCCCCTGAAAGCTGAGCGCCGAATCGTTTCCCCTGACTCACCGCCTGCCAGGGTTCGGGAAGGGAAACTCGCATTTCAAATGTGAGGACATTTGCCTTGGACTGCGGATAAAAATAACTCTCGCTGGAAAAAAAGAAGCCGCTGGAATCTGTGGAGTCATCTGGACCAAGAGAAGGGTCGTGAAGAATACCGGAATAATTCAACGTCACTGTTTCAGGGCAGGTTGTGGAACTGCTTTTGATGAACTCTATCTTAAGGAGTCCGTGTGAGGTTTCCACCTGCCAACCCGCTGGAACCGAGTTCAGTTTCAGGTCAGCATGAAGGAAAAGGGAGTCACAATTCCCCTGCGAATTTTTAAAATAAACCGTGTCTTCGATTCTGGCAAAGCGGGTAGAGGGTTCCAGTTCAATTTGCAACTGGTGGTGGATCGAGGAAAAAGACCAGGCCTCATTCGGGGTCGCGGCCAGAACCAGCAATAACACCAGGCACCTTGAAACTTTGGTTGAAAAATTCATCCCACAACCGCGTCGAGGCCGCGTTGAGATTCCCCCTCAATCCTCACCACCACCTTGTTCGGCAGGCAGGCTGAGAGACGGTCGGCATACTGAATGTAACCCGACTTGATGCAGACCTTGAGTTTGCAGGGGGAGCGGACGATTCTTGCCCTGCCCTTTTTGATTTCCACCTCTGTGGTTCCCAAAGGACCTTGCACATGAGCAACATGGTCTGTCATGAGCGGGAAACGGGCCACTCTTTTTGCGTCCACTTCAATAACGACCCAGTCGCCACGGTTGAATCCGCTACCGAAATAATAAAAAAGACCGGCGTTCAGAAAAACCAACAGGACGATCAAAAATTTATCGGAGCGGTTAAATTTCATGCTTCACCTTAGTCAGCCCACTTCGCATCTCGCAAATGAATTGTTTGTTGCGATTCAAAAGAAACTCTCAGCGCTTCCAGCCCGGCAAAATAATTGCCGGAGGCAAAAAAGTTTTCTCCCGGCCCATGATAACGGCGCGCAAACAGGCCAAACCTTTGCGCCGTTCGAATAGCATAATCCTGTTTAAAAACCTCCTGCTCCCCAACCGGCATTCCTTTGACTTCGGGCACCTGATCCAGCCGATAACGCAAGAGGTTCAAAAAACTTTCATCGGTCTCCCATTGTAATGGAGGCAGGAGCGAAACAGAAGAAAACTCCAACAGGGGTGAGTCATCGGTGATCTCACCAGCGCCTTCCAGAAAGGGAGAGAGGCGTTTTCCATCAGCAATATAAAAATCCGCAAAATCCAGAAAAGAGTTTACCTTCATTTCCTCGGCGATCTCTTTTATTTTCGCATTGCCCATGAGCGTTTCAAAATGATTTTTATCCAGTGTTACCGGGTTGCGACTTCCTACCAGCATAACAATCCGCGTGAGAAAACTGTTCCATACCGAAAACTCCGGAAAGACCTGACGAAAGGTATGGGTGATAGACCGGGCATCTTCCGGCCCGACCAGATGCAAAGGCAACCATTGCACCAGCAAGCCGTCTTCCTTTAATCGACTTAAAGCCAACTCATAAAATTCCTTGGAATAAAGATTCACCACTCCGGCCTGCAGCGGAGACATCGGTTCCATAATGATGACATCATAAGCGGACTTCGACCATTTCAAAAAGGTTCTGCCATCCTGAATATACATTTTCGTATTGGCCCGGTTTAAGACATCGTGGTTCCACTGGGAAAACCATTTGGAAAACTCCAGGACATTTTTATCAATTTCAACTCCGTGAACCTCTGCACCCGGAAACAGGGACGCCGTTCCCATGGTGTTGCCAGTGCCAAACCCGATCACCAAAACACGTTTCGGCGCAGGGTGCAAAGCCATCGGCACAAACCCCATGGCCTGCATATAAGTGCTGCCGGAAAACGAACTGGACACCGTGGCGGTGCTGAATCCATCGAGATAAATTGTGCGCGCCCGGCTTTCTTTATCCTCCACAACGCTGATGGTGGAATATTCGCCCTCTTTGTAATCCAACAGGCTTATCCGGTCTGCAGGAACATTGATTTCCAGACGGGCAAAGTTGCCCTGTCCGGCTTTTTGGGTCTCTATGTTCGGCACCCAATACCCTTTCCCCAATACCAGGAAAAAAAACACCGCACCCAACGTCATCACCGTAGTCGCTGACCTGAACTCGCGGACTCTTGCCATGACGTAAACCCCGAACAGGATCAATACTGCATAAATCCCATACAGGGACAAACGGATTCCCCAAAATGGAATGAACACAAAGGGTGTCAGGATGGTTCCCAATACCGCGCCCACCGTATTGATGGAGTAGGTATTGCCGAGAATTTTCCCGACTCCTTTTTCGACTCCCTCGAATCGGTAAGAATAAATATGGTTGGCTAAAGGAAAAAGCAGGCCAAACCCAAAAGTGGGAAGGAACATCAACGCGAAGGCAAATAAGGATCGAATCAAAAGGATATTCTCGGGAGAGCTATCCAGGCTGTAAAAATAACGATCCGCCAGCGAGGTCCATTCCGTCAGGTTTGCCAGCACGGGAAGAATGGCAATGCAAAAAACACCAATGGCAATCTCTATTCCGATAAACTTTAGCACCCGGTGCGACCGCCCCAAAAGTTTGTTGGCCGTCAGGCTGCCCAACGCTATTCCCAGTAAAAATGTGGCCAGGATAAGCGCGAACGAATACAGGGTGCTGCCCATAGGGAAAACAAGAATCCGCGTCCATAAAATCTCACTGGATAAGGAAGCCAACCCGGAATAGGCAAACATGATAAAAACCAGAATGCCGATGGCGGGCGAGACTTCCGTATCCGCCTCCTTTTCCCTTTTATGTTTTTTGGTTTCAGTCTGGCTGGGTTCCACCGCATAAAAAATTCGGGGCCTGCAATAACACAGTACAAAAACCACCACATTGAGACCTATTGCGAATACTGTCGCCCCCTGGACCCCCCAGAGTCGAATGGCGAAAAACTGGGTGAACAAACAACCAAAAACCGCGCCGAAGGTATTGACCCCATATAATAAGGATACCTGAGTGAAAACCTTCTCAGTCTGATTGCCTGTAGCCCAGCACCCCACCAGCGGCAAGGTGGCCCCCATCAATAAAGTTGCGGGAAACATCAGGAGCGTGCTCAGAAAAAACTCAAGCAGGTGTACGGTCAAGCCGACCTGGCCGCTTGCGGGCAAAATCAAGGGATACAGTTTTTCCAGAAACTCCAGCCCCAAAGGAAAACAGAGAGCGTAAAGTCCGATCAAGCCTTCGAGCAATCCATAAACGCGAATCAGTTTTCCCGGTTCCATGTCAGCACGAGTCAGCACCTGGCCCATGGCCCAGGCTCCGCCAGCAAGCCCCATCATGAACGCGCACAACACCGCACTCAGCGCATACAAACTGGCTCCAAAAACCAGAGTCAAATGCCGAAACCATATCAACTCATAAACCAGGCTGGCGGCTCCTGAAGCAAAAAGGCAGGCGTAGGCAATCCATGAAACTCTGAATGCAGGGTGCGTCGTCATAAAGGGGGGATTTTCCCACAGCCTCACCGATCCGTCAATTTAAGGGACAGGTATTGCAACGTGATTTCATGAGTGTTATTCTCCCGTGAATCCCCGGCACCTGATATTAAAGTCACTCCTAACCAATCCTTTTACCCTTTGACGAAATTATGAAAAACAGATTCCACCTTTTAGCTGTCTTATCCCTTTTCACTTTCATTTTTCCGATGGCAGAAAAAGCGTTCGCGCAATCTTCTCCACAAAGCCTGAATATTCCCGAAATCGTGGCAAAGGTCAATGGAGTGGAAATCCAATCAAAATATATTGAGTTCCGGTTGAATCAGATTTTGAGAAACGTCAAACGACCGCTGACCCCCCGCGAAAAAACCAGTATCGTGAAAGACCTGATAGAAAAAGAAGTGGTGCGGGAACTGGTCCACCAACAGGGTGAAAAAAAGAACCTGGAAGTGGACTCCGACCTGATCGAGAAAGAGATGGCAGCCCTTCGCGAACCTTATGCCAGCGACGAAGAATTTGAAAAAGCCCTGGGCGTAAGAAACATCACTCTGGAGGATCTTAAACATTCCACGACCGTGGATATCAATGCCCGGAAGTTATTGAACGAGCAAATTAAAGGCAAGATCACCATTGCAGACGCGGACGTTAAAAAATACTATGAAGATAACAAGCAAAAATTCCACCGTCCCGAATCTTATCGCGCTCACCACATTCTCGCAGCGATCTTTCCTCCAGAACTATTGAAATCCACCCCCGTCGCGGAACTGCAAAACAGAAAGGAAGAACTGACCCGAAAGGCGGAAGCAAGGATAGACGAAATTCTTAAAGAGATTAAAGAAGGCGCGGACTTTGAGGAACTGGCAAAGAAAAAATCGGACGACGAAGCCAGCCGGAAAAGCGGCGGAGATCTGGACGTTATTTATAAAGGGATTTTTGATCCGTCTTTTGACGATGCCGTCTCAAAATTAAATCCTGGTGAAATCAGCGGAAAAGTAGAAACCCAGTTCGGGTTCCACGTCATCAAACTCATTGAAAAACGTCCCTCTGAACAAGCACCTTTCGATGAAATGGAAAAAACCATCCAAAAATACCTGTTCATGGAAGAAGCCAAAAAACTGGTAGAAGTCTATATTGAAGACCTGAGAAAACAGGCGAACATCGAAACTTTCTTCCGCTAGCCCACCAGTGTGACGCTGGACCCCATTAGCAATGTCTCTCAGAGCTAACAAAAATTAGCTCGGCTTATAAAGCCGAGCTAACCTGCACAAGCCCATTAACGCTATTTATTGCTAGTTGTACCCCTCCGGGGCATGAAGTTAAGGATGGGTCTATCACAGCCACCGGCGGCGCCGGCCTAGTGGTTGCGGAAATCTTTGAGGTGGCCGAGAACCTCATCGAGGAGCTTGGAGGGGAAATATTTTCCCGCCAGGTTTTTTCGTGCCGCAACCCCTGCTTCCTGAAACCGGCCCATTTCTTTTTCATCGGGAAGCGCCACCCATTTCACATCGTTTTTCTCTAGAACCTCATGCGCTTTCAGGTTGTCCTTCTGGATGAGTTCAACCAGTTCCTGCAGGCACTCGGCACCGATTTTTTTCACCGCTTCCTGATAAGGCTTGGGTAGCTTATCGAATTTCTTTTTAGAGATCAAAACCCCGCCGGTCGCGTAGCCCATCTTCAATCGCGTAACATGCTTCACTTTGGTGAACCATTGCAAAGCCAGAGCCCCTTGCGTTGACGAATAAACTGTATTCACCATGCCTGTTTGCAAAGAGAGCAGGACATCGGTGATGGAAAGAGGAATCGGCCGGACACCCAGCCCTTTATAAGCCTGTTCCACCAGCGGATCGCCCTCCCACATCCAGGGTTTGGACTGACGCAGATCATCTACCGAACGAATGGGTTTCTGGGGAAAAAAATGCACCCACCCTACCGGGACCCAACCCAACAACACATAGCCCTTCTCTTCATACCGACCTTTAAAGTAGGCATTCATTTTGTTGTATACGTACTGGATTTCTTCATCGTTATCGAACAGGAAAGGAAGATCAAGAACCCTCACCTCCGGCAGAATCTCTCCAAGCCCTACCCCTGTAAAGCCGGCACCGTGCAACTGACCTATCCTCATTTTACGAATCACGTCCTTTTCATCGCCAGACACACCGCCGGGATAAAACCGAAACGCCACATTGCCGTCGGTGGCTTTTTTGATTTTGTCAGAAAGCCTGCGCATGGACTTCATCCACGATGAGCCCTCGGGGGCTAGCGTGGCAAACTTGATAATATGTTTTTTGTCGGCTTCGGCCGGGCTTGCCCCAGCAACGGTCAGCAACACCACCAGCACAATCAGGGCGCGGGTGGTAAAATTAAGGGCACTTCTAAAAATTGCTTTTGGCCATGAGCAGTCCTTATAAAATAAGGATCTGCGAATTGCCATAGAGAAAGTCGCCGAATAAACAGAGACCCTCTTAAAATAGTTCATCAATTTGCCCTAAGAGTTTGGTGGCCTTTTGGCGGGCCACTTGGTTGGCGAGACGCTGCTCGGGAAAAAGATCGACGGGAGCCTGCAAAACTGCCTGCAATTGCGATTCAAACAATTTCCGATCCTGATTCTGCACCGCATAGGTTTTGGCAAAAAACAAACGCACCAGTAAATATTTGTTATCGGTTAACTCCAGCGCCTTTTCAAAATGGTGACGGGATTTCTCCGGATTGCCACCGAGCATTTTACTCCGCCCACCATAAAAAGCACCGAGAAACAAATGTGGTCCGGCGTGATGAAAAGCGGGGTCCAAATCATGGACTTTTACCATCAGGCTTTCCAAACGGGGAATGTCGGCAAAAGCCTCAACCGAGTCCAAATTCTGCATCAACCAACTTCCCCAGCATTGCCCCATCCAGAACAAAGCCGGCTGGTGTGAAACATCCACTTCATTAAGCGCGTGGGACCACTCATCCAAAGAAAGGCCTTGCCATTTTTCCCTTCCCGTCCTCAGAATAGTCGCGCGCAGGGCATAATCCTTACCCCTTTCATATAAGGAAGAGGCGCGTGCCGGTTCTGTATCTTCCAGAAAGCTGAAGGCGTAACCGCAAAAACCTTCAGCGAGGTTTTCCAGTATCCAGGTGTTATCGGGGTCCTGTTTGAGGAGTCCTTCGAGGATTTTTAAGTTAGCCGGGATGGCCTGTTCGGCAAGTTCCGGATCCCTTTCCTCATGCATGGCCAGAATCTGGCTCTCGACAAGGGGCAATGTGGCCTGAAGCGCCATGCGACTAGGAGAACAAGCGACCAACAGCAAACCTATAAATAACAACGCATAAGGTTTCATGGGTCAATCTTAGCAGAACGGCCCAACAACAGGCGACTAATATTTTGACATAAAATGGGCCTTTTGCTACCATCCGAAAGGGTTATGCCCTGCCCGTGATTCAACAAGAAGAATCCCACACTCCGGTGAAAATTGAACACCCATGAGCAAAATGCCAATTGGATGAAAAAATTTCTTTTCGTGCTGGGTGCAGTATTTGTTGTGGTGGGGGTCGTCCTGCAATGGCCGCTGGCGGGAAAAACCTATATGGAGTTTATAGAAGGAAAAGGTTATCTCGCCCTCATGCTGGGATTGATCATGATCGTATTGGGTTTCTCGGTTCCCCTGCTGATGGGCGAAGAAGAAGACAGCTAATAAAATTACCGGATATTAGATGCTAATCTCAAATTTGAAGGTGCGCCATGAGTGATGAAGAAATTGAAGGAGAAGGATTCGTATTCAAAGACAGCCGTTCTTCACAACTTTCCGAAGACGAAGCGCTAGATCAGGATTCCAAGACAGAAGCCCAGCCGGGACAACCTTCGCAGGAGCAAGCTCAGCAACCCTTCAAGATCGATTTTTCCACTTTTATCATGTCACTGACTTCATCGGCCTTTTATCATCTCGGCGACATCGCTGATCCTGAAACCGGGAAAACCGAAACCAATCTGCCCGCTGTCCAGCAAACTATTGACATGCTGATCATGCTGAAAGAGAAAACCCAAGGCAACCTTAACGAAGAAGAAGGCAAACTGCTGGAACAACTCATCTATGAACTGCAGATGAAGTTTGTAGCAAAAAATAAAAAATAAACCCCCTCTTTAGCTGTGTCTCTCCAAACTGATAAAAACGGAATGTTCATCTACGGTATGACCAATACCGATGAACTGAGCGGTTTCTTAAAACATAAGTTTTCTGAACAGCAAATCCAGCAAGCTTACGAATATCTGGTTGAGTTTTCTGAAGGAAAAGGTCGCGACGAAAAAATATCACCGCTTCGGGTGTTCTGGCAACACCTGAAAAAAGTTTTTAACGAAGGCGTGCCTCCCCTGCAATGTCATCGCGGATGTTCCCACTGTTGTCATACCGGAGTTTCCTGCACCCAGTTGGAATGGGACGGCATCCTGAAAAACGCCGAAGAAAACGGGGTCGACCTCAACGCCGTGCTGGAACGTTCACAACGAACCATCAATAAAGTGGACGAAGTTCTTAAATCCGAAAAAAATCTCGATCAGGTGGACTGGCATAGACTGGTCATCAATCAACCCTGCCCCTTTCTCAGTGAAGAAGGTGCCTGCGAAGTGTATGAAGACCGGCCTCTGGACTGCCGCATGGTGGTGGCGTTTCGCGGCGTCTGCGAATCAAAAAAACTGGAACACGCTCAACGCGGTGTGGTGCTGGAAGAAGCGGTGGGCGCCACCGTGATCGCCAAACTGCAACACGACCAGACCCCGAAAATCAAACGCCGAAAGTTTCGCGGCACACAACCGATCAAACTCCTGCAGCACTGGTTGATTCTTTGGAAACAGAAGAACCGCTAGGCGCGGGGCCACCTAGCAATAGCTTTTGCTGGCTAGCAAGAAGTTGTCTCGGCTTTATGAGCCATTAATCGTCATCCTGAGCTTGTCGAAGGATCACCATATTAAAATGCTTCTCTCACCCTTCGAGAGCCTCAGGGTGACAAGTTTTGTTTGCCGAATTAAGCTATTGCAATTTGCCACCGGCGATTCGCCGGTCACGCTGGAGCCCAGCGCCTCCACCGCCGGGGGTGAGGATGCGTAGTCGGTCACCGGGTTGGACATCAAGTTGGCATTTGCCTCCTACATCGTGGGCGGTGCCATCACTCTTTATCAGCAGGTTTTTACCTTTCCCTCCCGGTTCTCCACCATCGAGTCCGTAAGGAGCGTAGACCCTGCGCTCTGAGAGAACAGCCACTTTTAAGGGAACGAGAAACTCGATTTCCCGGATCACTCCATCACCGCCGTTGAACTTTCCTCTTCCCCCCGAACCTTTGCGGATAGAAAACTCGCGCAGGAGAACAGGATAACGTTGTTCCAGCACTTCCGGATCGGTGATGCGGGTATTGGTCATATGCGTGTGCACGGCAGACTGACCGTGCCAGCCCGGTCCCGCGCCCGCGCCGCCTGCTATAGTTTCGTAGTAGGCAAACTGATCGTTGCCAAAGGTGAGGTTATTCATGCACCCTTGTGAAGCGGCGCAAGCATTGAAAGCTTTAAAAATAACATCGGTGATGCGTTGAGAGGTCAGAACATTACCCGCCACAACTGCCGCATTGTCGGAAGGCGCCAGAAAACAATCCGGTGGAATCAACACTTCAATCGGTTCGAGACAACCCTGGTTTAAAGGAATATCGCTATCGATCAGACAACGCAGGCAATAGAGAATGGCGGACAACGTCACCGCGCACGGGGTGTTTAAATTATTCGGCAGTTCTTTTGAAGTACCGGTGAAATCAAAGCACGCCGACCCGACAACGGTGTCAATATTAATGGTTAAAGCAATGCGGCTTCCTTCATCCATAAAATCTTCCGCCTGCAGGTGAACGTGTTTTTCTTTTTTTCCGGCGACCTTTTTTAGAAGAGCGCGCACCGATTGCCCGGCGTTGTCGCGCAGATGTTTCATATAAGCCTGCACTACTTTTAGTGAATGCACTTCAACCAGTTCGTTCAACAGGGCAATGCCCTGTTGGTTGGCGGACACCTGTGCTTTCAGGTCCGACAGGTTATCGGCTAGAGCCCGGGTTCCCGCCCTGGTCAATATCCCGGTAATTCCTTTTTCCTGGAACTCTCCGTTCTCCACCAGCTTGAAGCTTTTAATGCTGGCACCCTCTTCATCCAGCGATCTGGAAAATGGCGGCATGGAGCCGGGGGTACTGCCACCGATATCAGCGTGGTGGCCACGGCTGGCGACAAAGAAGATCAGCTTCCCTTCTTTCACAACCGGAGTGATGACCGTGATATCCGGCAGGTGGCTTCCTCCTGTCGCAGGATGGTTGGTGACCCAGACTTCGCCCTCGGTAATCGGAGGACCGTTTAACCTGATCTGATGTCGCACCGCTTCGCCCATCGAACCAAGATGAACCGGCTGGTGCGGGGCGTTGGCCACGAGATCTCCCTCCGGACCGAAGATGGCGCAGGAAAAATCCAATCGTTCTTTAATGTTTGTGGAAACAGCGGTGCGTTGCAGGACGCGGCCCATTTGCTCTGCAATGGACATAAACCGCGACCCAAACAGCGACAATTGCACCGCATCGAGTTCCGTCCCAACCGGACGTGCCGACTGGGTTTGCACTTCTATTTCGACATCGCCGTAATTTGTAACGGTAGCTTTACAGGAAGGCCCTATCAGAATGGTTGAAGTGTCCTGAATGAGAATCGCCGGGCCTTCCAGGGACTGACCCGCACCGATCGAATCCAAAGCGTAGACGGGGGTCTCCTGCCAGCCTTCGGTGAAGTAGCAATCCTTTTGCATGATAGGATTCAGTGGGGACTGTTTTCTGGCAAGTGGCGTTTGGACAGGTGGCGGGGATTTCCCTTCTGCCCGAACCCGGATCGCCTCCACCCGGATTTTACGATTCGATGGATTAAAACCAAACTCCTGCTGGTGCATTTTGCTGAACGATTCCGCAAAGTTTTCCTCGTTCGACTCCCTCACCATCAAGGTCGTATCAGAACCTTCATAACGCATATTCAAATAGCGTTGGACGTTGATGGAAAAACTCCCTTTCTGCTTGAGCTCGGCGACTGCTTTATCTGCCAGAGCCTGGAGCTTTTGCTCCAACCCGGCCTGGGTTTCGTGGATTACCGGTTCCTCTTTATCAACGGTGATATCGGCCAGTCCCATTCCATAAGCCGAGAGCACCCCGGCAAAACGGCTGATGAAAATCCGGGAGATGCCAAGAGTCCGGGCGATGGCGCAGGCATGCTGGCCTCCAGCTCCTCCAAAGCAAGATAGGACATGATCGCGAGCATCGTATCCCCGTGAGGCAGTGATTTCATGAATGGCCCGAGCCATGTTTTCATTGGCAACTTCTATAAAGCCATAGGCGACTTCTTCCATTGATCGTTTCTTGCCAGTTAAGAAATGAATGCGCTCCATTAATTCCTCAAAAACTTTCCTGGACGCAAGGATCGATAAAGGCTGGTCTTCATTTTTCCCAAACACACTGGGAAAGTGTTCTGGAACGAGCCTTCCTAAAACCAGGTTGGCATCGGTCAGAGAGAGTGGACCTCCGTTTCTATAACAGGCGGGACCAGGCCAAGCCCCCGAAGACAACGGGCCAACCTGAAACATGCCGTTTTCAAACAACAATCTGGAGCCACCTCCCGCCGCCACGGTGTGGATGTTTAATTGAGGGACAAGGTTGGGAATGCCTTGCGCCTCGCTTTCAAACTGCCATTCATAGTTGCCGTCAAACCTGGACACATCGGTGGAGGTGCCTCCCATATCAAACCCAATCACCGGCACATTTTTCGTTGTCCGGGCATAGCCCACCACTCCGCCCGCCGGACCGGAAAGAATGGCACGGCTCCCGGTAAAAGAGTCGGCATCCACAAGTCCCCCATCTGATTGCAGGAGGAACAGGTCGCATTCACCCAGTCCGGCTCGAAATTTTTTCAAATAATTTTGGATATGCGGGTTCAGGGTAGCATCGAGGCAGGTGGTGTGGCCCCGGTCCACCAGCCTGGACCTGGGCATGACCACACTGGAAAGGGAAATATTTTGAAACCCGATTTTTACAGCTTCCTCAGCAACCCATTGCTCGTGATCTGGAAAAATACAAGCATGCATAAGGGCAATGGCAAGGCTTTCAATGCCCTGCTCACGCAATCCCTGAAGTTGTTGGCGTACGATTTCTCGATTTGGGGATCGCAAAATTTCCACCCCGGATTGTTGAGAATTCGCAGGCTGCTGAACCGGGTGGACACGCTCATCAATTTCCACCACCGTTTCATAAAGCGGTTGGGTCTTAGTAATTTTCAGATCAAAAATCTGCGGCCGGTTTTGTTTTCCAATGCGCAGTAAATCGCCAAATCCTTTTGTGATGATGAGGGCGGTACGGGCACCTTTTCTTTCCAGAAGCGCGTTGGTGGCAATAGTGGTCCCCATACGAACCCACTCAATGCAACCGGGGTCGATCTCTCCGGTTCCCTTCACTTCACGGAGGATTCTTTGAATGCCCTCAAGCGGCGCGTCGGAATAATGGTCCGGATTTTCTGAAAGGAGCTTAAGAACTCTTGGGCCTTTAGGCGTTTCGGCGTAAATATCTGTAAACGTTCCACCCCGGTCAATGGAAAACCTGAACTTTTCAGGATCCGCCATGTCGGCTTAGTGAGCAGTCTGTGAGGAGGTCTACCGAAAGGCCTTCGTAGGACAGGAACATTTTTAGATCGTTCTTGGGAGCGACGAGTTTGAGGTATTTTTCTGTCTGACGGAAAATGTCCATCAGTTTGAAATCGCTGTAGGTGGGTTCATGATGAAAGAAAGCGATCTGCTTCACATTAGCTTCTACGGCCAGATCAACGCCAATGAACGTGGAGCTATGCCCCCAATCTTCTTTTTCGAGGCCTTCGCTGAAGGTGTACATGGAATCAAAGATCAGCAAGTCGGCATCGCGGAAAAACTCAACCGCAGGTTTTAAATCTGAAGAACCCAGTTTTTTATATTCCACATCGGTGGCGTAAACGACTGACTTGCCTTTATAGTCCACCCGGTAAGCAAAACATTGACCTGGGTGATACATCGATTTCCAAGTGACCGTCAAGTCGCCGATTTTTTGTTCGGTCTTGTTTTCCAGAACGACAAAATCTATGTCCGAGGCATAAATGCTGAAGGGGATGGGAAAGTATTCGAATTTTTGTTGGCCCTCCAGCCGTTCCTTGATATCCGGTAGCGGACTATGAACGGTAAACTTGTTGCCATTGATGTAGAAAGGGACAAAAAATGGGATCCCCAGAATATGATCCCAATGGGTATGTGAAAAGAAAAGGCTGGCCTTTCCCTGTCCACGGCCAAACTCGGTCGCCATCAGATCCTGCCCCAGCATCCGAATTCCGGACCCGGCATCAAAGATCAACCATTCGTCACCCACTTGCATGGATACACAGGAAGAGTTGCCACCAAACGTACCACGGATTTCATGGGGCAAGCCCTGCACGAACGATTTAATAGAGTCCTCATCGGTCAGGTTTTCAGGCTTGGCCTCCTGAAAAGCCCGTACCAACTTCTCTTCGACCTCTGCATTCACCAGAGGACTTGGAATCGACCCTCTAACACCATGGAATTTAACTTTAAACAAGTTTTCTGCCATAAAATTAAGTATCAACCAAATAATTGGTTTTTTGAGAGTTTTAGGGTTAGCTGACTATTATAGCATTCACAACTAAAATTTAAATAGTTGTTTATCTGAACGTTATCCCATCAGAATCGACTCAGCCTCTGCCACCCCTTCACGGGTGTTTTCCACAAAACCACCCAGGCTCTCATCGGTTAGTTTCAATATTTTCATTAAATTAGTGCCCATTGGGGAAATATAGGGAGAAATCCCATTGCGAATCTCGTGGTTATTGGCAATCTGGTTGGCACAAGTTATGAATCGGGGAATTCCAGGAGAGTTCATGCTGCCTGATAAGGGACCGTGGTGCTTCCTGAGCGACGACACAACTTGTTTTGAAACGGGCCACCATTTTTCAACAAACCGGGCTCCCAGTTCAGGATGGGAAATGCCAAAGGTCTCTAACTCCAATTCATCCAAGCCTTTTTCTGTGTCACCCATGTTTTTTATAAATTTTTCATATTCAACAGGGCTCAAATAATCGAAAACCAGAATTCCCACATCGTGCATCAAACCAGAGGGATAGCTGATCTCCAATTCTTCCTTACTCCCTCCCGCATGCAAAACAAGGGCTCTGGATAAATAAGCCACGCCCAGAGAATGTTTCCAGAGTTCCATATGGCTGAAAGACTTGGGTTTTTTAAATGCGCTGGGTAGTTCAAGAGTGTAGGCCAAATCGAGAACCATTTTGAGTCCCAGCCGCATAATAGCTGAGTTCAAGTCCAGAACCTCATCACGTCCACCGCCAAAAAGCACACTATTGGAAAGTTTGATCAAGCGTCCTGACAGGACAGGTTCCGTTTGGATCAGGTCCGATATTTCTTCAATATCGGTTTCGGGATTATTGATCCGGCTTCCAAAATTAAGGAGAATGTCGGACATGAAGGAGGGAGGTCACCTTTGGTTTCCAGCAATTTCAAGAGTTTTTCTTTCACGGAGCCACATCCAAGTTGTTTTTGGAACCCTCGTCACAATAAACCCGCAACGCTAAATTGCCTGATTTGACCAATATCAAGCATTATCCACTTATTCCCTTATTCATCAAGCCTTTATAGCCTTCTTGCGGGGTGGGGGGGCTCGACCCAGCCGGGACTTATGTACCACAAATTTTTGTTGACCCGGTAGTGATTCACCCCCTACAATGGCACACTAGAGAACGTGTAAGGCATAACATTTAAACCCCTTAGAAATTTTCAACTGGTTTCCTCGAGTTACAGATTATCCAACCCTAGCCATGCATGACTTCTGGTTTTAGCTCTTAGAAATGCAGGTCGATGGACATCATCCTCCATTTGCCTGGGCAATAAACCGAATTTAACCATTTTTTAAATCATGGAGATGAATTCGCAATGAAGCGGCTTCCCATTTTGGACAAGTTGGATAAGGATTTAGAAGTATCACAAAGAGAACTTCAGGTGGACATTCCCAAAGCCATTTTAACAGCTCGGGAACATGGAGACCTGAGCGAAAACGCGGAATTTAAAGCGGCGAAGGAACGACAGATGTTTTTGGAATCCCGCATTTCCCTTTTGCAAAAACGCATCAGTGACATCATGGCCATCAACGTCAACCAGATTCCGAAAGACCGTTCCGGCCTTGGAAGCACTTTGAAGTTGAAAGATATGGATAGCGGTAAAGAGACCCAGTACCATTTGGTTTTCCCGGAGGAAGTCAACCCTGATGAGGGAAAAATTTCCACCGCCTCACCGGTTGGAAGAGCCATGGTCGGTAAACAGAAAGGCGATGAAATCAGCGTTTCACTACCTGACGGTAAAATGGAATTTGAAGTTTTAGAAGTGATCACTATTCATGACAACCCCGGCGACTCTGCATCTACTTAATGGCCCTTATATCTTTTGCTAAAATTGAAGAAGAAGATTCTTATTTCCTTGATATTGACGAGTGGCCCGATTGGCAAGCCCAATTCGGGAACCGTCAACCACTAAAACTGGAGATCGGCTTTGGAATGGGAAATTTCCTTATTGAAATGGCCGCCCAGGAACCCCGGACCAATTTCATCGGCATGGATTTCTACCATAAGGGAATTCGGAAATTAATGACACGGATAAAAAAACTGCAGTTGGAAAATATCCGGGTGGCCTATGGAGATGTGCGTTTTAAGATTCCTCACTTGTTCAAGGATGGGGAGCTGGAAACCGCATATATCAACTTCCCCGATCCCTGGCCCAAAAAAAGGCATATTAAAAGAAGGTTGATCAAGCCCGATTTTGTTAAACTAATTGGGCAAAAATTAGCTCCCGAGGGGCAAGTTTACCTGGCGACCGATAGCGAACCCTACGCCATTGAAATGCTGGAATACTTTAACTCTGAACCCCAGTTTCAAAATCAGGACCATGGGTCAGGCTTTCTTGAGAGCCGCACAGACTTGCCCAAAACCAAATATGAAAAAAACTTTATCAATGCGGGTCATAAAATTTATTACCTCGAATATTCACGGCTAGGCATTGCCACACCCGCGACCTAAGACCTGCATCACGAAAGGCGACCATTTTGCCTAAAGCACGTATTCTCATCGTCGATGACGAAAAAAATATTGTCAGTTCCTTGACCGGAATTCTCGCAGATGAAGGTTATGAAGTCGCCGAGACAGGGGATGGCATTGAAGCATTGGAAATTATCCAAGCAGACCCCCCCGACCTGGTTTTACTGGATATCTGGTTGCCGGGGATGGACGGAATTGAAGTTTTAAAAACGGTAAAATCTTATCACCCTGAAATTGAAGTCCTGATTATGTCCGGCCACGGAACCATTGACACGGCGGTCAAGGCAACCAAACTCGGGGCTCAGGACTTTATAGAAAAACCTTTTTCCCTGGACCGGATCACCCAATCGATTGCAGAAGTGTTGGGCAACAAACGCTCGAAATTCAAGGCTGAGGAAAAACTGACGCCTTCCTCCAGAGGGGAACTCCCTCTTTGTTTTGAGTCCATGGTGGAAGTGAAAAAGGCGGTGAAAGAGTTTTCGCGGCATATGAAACCGGTTTTAGTGCGTGGCGAGAATGGGACCGGCAAAGAGTTCATCGCCCAGGCCATCCATGGGCAGAGCAGTAAAAGCGACCGTTCCTTCGTTAAAATAAATTGCTCGTTTCGCCAGGAACGGGCCATTCACTCCCAACTTTTTAAGCGACCCCGGAAAAATACCCGTGCTTCCAACCAGGCTGGCGAGGAAAAAGTAATCTATCTCAGCAATATTGAATCATTGAGCAAAGGCCTGCAGGAAAAACTCGCGGAAGCCCTGCACTCCAACGGTTCGCAATCGGCGGGCTCCCATTCAGGATTGATACCCATCCGGATTTTTGCGTCATCCACTAAAGATTTGGCAGCCCTGTCCGCAAAAGGCCAGTTTCATCCTGCATTACTGAACGCGTTCAAAGACTCCACTTTATTTGTTCCGCCTTTGCGCAACTATGCCGTGAATATCCCCGCTATGGCAAAAGATTATCTGGATGAAATCCGGCAAACACAGAAAACTTCCATCCCTGAAATAGGCGAGGACGCCCTGGCCGCTCTATGCCGTTATACCTGGCCCGAAAATGTGAAAGAGTTGATATCTGTGCTGAATAAATTGATTCTTATCGGCGCTAACCAGAAAAAAATAACTGCCCAGGATCTGCCTTCGGAAATCTGGCAACCCAAAATAGAAATTAACGATATTGATCAGGCCGGGTCTCTTCAGGAAGCAGAACTGATTTGGGAAAAGCATTTCATTATTCACCACCTTAAGCGCAACAACTGGGACATCAAAAAAACCTGCAAATCTCTGAGCACAGAAAAAAAACAACTTAAAGAAAAAATTGTGCTCCATTCCATTGAAATACCAGATCCAGAAAAAATCAATAGTGGATACCGCCACCAACAGCGCACCCTCAAGCGCAGTGTGGTGTTATGCGGAAGCGGTTTACATTCGGGTATTAAAACAGGATTGATTCTGCAACCCATGCCTCCGGGAAGCGGAATCATATTTGGGGATATTTCCACCGGCAAAACCATTCCCGCCCGGCTGGAAAATGTCCAGTCCACAGATTATGCCACCCGCTTACGTAAAGACAGGGTCTCGGTCGGAACCATTGAACATATTATGGCGGCTCTTCACATGTACCGGATCACCAACCTGCTCATTAAAATCGGCGATGAAGCACCGGTGATGGATGGTTCCGCAAAAGATTTTTGTGACCTTATAGAAGATGGAGAGTTCGAAGACCAAGATGGTTTTTATGAAGAAATCGTGATCGATAAAAGCTACACTTTTGGCAACAAGGAGCAAGGTGAGCCGTATATTTCCATCGAACCCAGCGATAACTTTAGCGTCAGTTACCACATGGAATATCCGGAACCAATTGGCATTCAGGACTACACATATGAGTTCAAAGGAGGTGAAAGTTTTAAAAAGGAGATTGCCCCGGCAAGAACCTTCGGCTTCATGGAAGAGGTGGCGCAATTGACCAAAATGGGTTATGCGTCTGGAGGCAAACTTGACAACTTTATATTGCTTGGCGACAAAAAAGTCTTGAACACCAAACTCCGCTTTAAAGATGAGTTCCCCCGACATAAAATTCTGGATATACTCGGGGATTTTTATTTACTGGGAAAACCCATACGGGGGCACGTCAAAGCCTACAGATCAGGACACACCCAGAATATAGGCCTTCTTCAAAACATCCAGGAAAACCTGCTTCAGAAAAACTGACTTCTGCGCAGCCGAACCTCATTTATTCTTTGGCTCCCGCCAGTTTAAGTTGCCGAACCACTGCATGCCTGTCTAATTGAAGCGCAACCTTGAGTGCGGTCCACCCGCTTTTAGTCACCGGCTTTGTGCTTGCCCCCTTCTCCAGAAAAAGCCGGATAATTTTTGTGTGCCCCCCCCTGCCGCAGCAACCATAAAGGCTGCCACCCTCTTTTACTGCGTGCCTGGATATTTGCGCCATGACGTAGCAGGACCTCAACGGTAGGCAAATGACCCCGTTCGGTCGCAACCATTAAAGATGTTGAACCATTGGCAATCGCGGCATCCTGTTTCGCCCCTTGCTGGAGAAGAAGTTTTACGATTTCTTCATGCCCACCAGCGGATGCGCTAATTAATGGAGTAGCGCCATTTCGGCTTTTAGCATTAATGTCCACCCTATGTTCGATCAAAAGCCGGACCATTTCCATTCTGCCTCGCTCGGCCGCCATCATAAGAGACGTTGCCCCATTTTCTAACAATAAATGAATTGCTCCGGAATGTTGTTCTCCCACGGAAATGATTAGCGGGATTGCGCCATCGTTCAAACGAATATCGATCTTAGCACCCCGCTTGATCAGGAATCTAAGTGCCGATAGGTGACCATATCTCGCGGCTCTCGAAAGGGGACTCCAGCCAAGCATATTCTTTACGTTGACATCACCTCCCTTGGCGATGACCAATTCCATACACTTCACATCACCTACCATTGCACATAATAATAAAGCGGTGTCATCATAGCGGTTCCGGGCGTTGACATTGGCACCCCGCTTTAACAAAAACTCCAGCAGGGAAGTATGCTTTTGGGCCGCAGCAACGATCAAAGCCGTGCTGCCTCTTTTAGTACGGGTTTCAATATCGGCACCCCGTTCAAGCAGAGACTCCGCCTCTTTACGGTCTCCCTCAAGAACAGATTGCAAAAATGCTTCGTCCACATCCGCAAATGCAGACCCCACCCCTCCTGTTAAAAAAATCCAAAGGATGAAGGGAAGCTGTCTGGGCAAAGGAAAGTTTTTCATGACTTGCAAAAGTAGCACAAATTTCTACCGGATACCCATTAGACAAATAAAGTATCCACAGGGCAAACAAACTATTTCTTCAAGAAAAAACATCACCAACGTGTTAAAACAGTGGAAGTATTTCCAATAAAAGGCTCAACATTCACGATTTTATAATTAGCAAAATGGAAGAGATACCGGAGGAAAAAGAAATCCGCCCGCCAGGGAGGTAGAACAGGCGGACGGATCGCAAAAAGGGGTGGGATGTGAATTCCGTAATGTTAGATCACCTTTGCCATCGAGTTATTCCCGGAAAATAAATTTTTTTTCTGTTTTGAGGCAAAATCTATCTTTCTTCTCGGGGCTCCCGCGCACAAAACGGATGAGATAGAATTCAATCCCCTACACTTCTCCATTGATTATCGAAATCATTGATTTAAAACACCATTTAATGATAAGCTCAACAGGTGTTATCACCCGTCCCCAACAAACCTTTACAACCCCTTTAAATGGCACCCGACAAATTTAAACTCGCCGTTTTGGTTTCAGGACGAGGTTCTAACCTGCAGGCCATCATCGACAGTATTGAAAAAAATGACCTGCAGGCCGAAATTGCCATAGTGATTAGTAATGTGAAAGATGCCTACGCTCTTGAACGAGCACGCAAGCATGGTCTTGAGGGACTTTTTCTGGACCCTAAATCTTTTCCGGACCGAAACAGCTACGAGCAGGGCCTGGTAGAACAAATCCAATCCAAATCCGTTAATCTGATTTGTCTCGCCGGCTACATGCGTGTTCTGGGCAAACATTTTATCGAAACTTTTTCAGGTCGAATCATTAATATTCACCCCTCGTTACTTCCCGCGTTTCCCGGATTAAACGTGCAAAAACGAGCCTTGGAGCATGGAGCCCGGTTTTCAGGATGCACGGTGCATTATGTCAACGAGGAAGTGGATGGCGGCCCTATCATTTTGCAAGCGGTGGTTCCCATTATTGATGATGACGATGAGGCTTCCCTTTCCGAAAGAATTCTTGAACAGGAACACATTATTTACCTCGAAGCTATTCGACTGATCCTTGAAGACAGGCTGGCCCTTTCGGGCCGAAGGGTCCTGCATGACAAATAGAGAGAAAACTTTCTTGAACCTCCTGCAAAAACTTTTAGCTTTATTCGCAGTCCTGACACTGCCGGGGGTTCTCTTTGCGGAGACCTCCAAACAGAAAGCGCTGGATGCCATTCAAAACCAATATGAAAAGGTTGTTACCTTTGAAGCCGACTTCACCCAGCAGTCTTACATCAAAATGATGGACCAGACCCAAAGCGTCAAAGGCACGGTGCAAATCAAGAAACCCGGAAAAATGAGATGGGTCTACGGGGCTCCGGACACACAAATTTTAATCAGCAATGAGAAAACCCTTTGGCTTTATGTCCCTGACGAGGAGCAAGCCACCAAGGTACCGGTTGAAAGCATCTACTCTTCCAACACACCAGCGCTTTTTCTGGCAGGAAAGGGAAAGTTGACCCATGCCTTTAATGTTGAAAGTGTGATTGAGGAAAGCCAGAATATTGTTGTCACCCTTGTCCCAAAAAACGAGGAGCAGGGGATGGCAAGACTGGTCCTTCTAGCTGACAAGAAAAACTTCCAAATCACCGGATCGACCGTGTATGATAAATTAGGGAACAAAACAGAAATTCGCTTCACCCGTATTCGGGTTAACCGGGAAATCCCGGAAGAACAATTCCAACTCAAGACTCCACCCGGCGTGGAGGTTTTGGATTACACACAAACTCCTTAAATCTCATGTTTGAACTTTCAATATTTTCTTTAGATGCAATCCTCAGTTTCGGGATCAAAATGCTGGCTTTTCTGGGTGGCCTGGCCGCTCTCATCTTCGTCCATGAACTGGGGCATTTTCTCGTTGCCCGGAAGGTGGGCGTCGTGGTGGAAAAGTTTTCCCTCGGTTTTGGGCCTAAAATTGTGAGCTTCACACGCGGAGGCACCGAATATCTCCTCGCCTGGATTCCCCTTGGCGGCTACGTAAAAATGAAAGGGGAAGAAGTCGGGGAAGAAACCACAGACGAACAGGGGTCCTTTGCAGCAGCTCCGGTTCTGGACCGGCTGGCCATTGCCTTCGCGGGTCCGCTCTTCAATATTCTTTTTGCCATTGCCATTTATTATTGCGTCTATCTGGTAGGGGTTCCCGCATTGGCTCCTGTTGTTGGCACGGTTAAGGATGAGTCTCCGGCACTGGTTGCGGGGCTTCAAACCGGCGACCGCATTTTAGCCATTGGCGATGAAAAAATACTTTATTGGGAACAACTACAGAAAATTGTGCATAAGTCTCCAGGCCGTTCCCTGGATTTCCAGGTGGAAAGAAGCTCCGGAAGCATCGCCCATGTTCCCATCACCCCCATCTCCGAGGAAATCAGCGATCTTTTTGGTGACAAAGAAAACGTTGGACTGATCGGAATCACGCCGCTGGTACGAAATGTGTTTCATGTTAAAGAAGGCTCCCCGGCTGACCGTGCTGGAATTCAAGAAGGCGACATTTTGGTTTCGGTGGACAATACTATTATTTTTGGCTGGGGAGACCTGAAGACAGCGGCCATCGACAAGCCTGGCCAAGAACTGACCTTCAGAGTCCTCAGAAACGGAACAGAAATCGTAACCACACTGACACCCGAATCCAAGGTTGTCAAAGACCTTGAAGGCAAAAGTGCAGAAGTGGGCCTGCTCGGCATCGGCATGGCCGGAGAAATGGCAACGGAAAGATACGGCGTTTTCGGAGCCCTTAAAAGGGCCATTGAAGAAACAAGGCGGCTGATTTACCTGATCGCTGTTAGCATCAAAAAAATGGTTATGGGCTCCATCCCCGCAGACTCCATCGGCGGCCCTATCCTGATTTTTCAAATTTACGGGGAATATACCGAACAAGGCCTTAGTGAGCTGGTTCGGTTGACCGCACTTTTGAGCATCAACCTGGGGCTACTCAACCTGTTGCCAATTCCGGTTCTGGATGGCGGCCATATTTTCTTTTTCCTGATAGAAATTCTCAAAGGCAAACCTGTCAGTGAAAGAAACCAGGAACGGGCACAGCAAGTTGGGATATTCATGTTGCTCAGCCTCATGGTGTTCGCGTTTTATAATGATATTATGCGAATCATTACCTGAAAACATCTTCTACTATGCAAAACATTGAGAGCCGGATTCAGGACCTCAAGGAAGCCGCAGATAAGTTATCCATAAAAATTGAAATCTCCAACCTCAACGATCAGGAGTTTGCCATACAAGGCGGCTACTGCAAACTCAATGGCGAGGACCTCATTATTCTGGATAAAAATCTTCCGGACGAAGAGCACGTGATCGTTATTTTAAATACGCTGAAAAAATTTGATCTCGACAATATCTATGTGGCTGACTGGATACGAGAAAAAATTCAAGCCGATAAAATCGCTGGAGCTCAGTCATGACCCTTCTTAACACTATTCTTCCCGAACATCGCCGGGGAAAACTCAAGGCCCTGCTGGAAGAAGGAAAAACAGTGCGGGTGCTTGAAGCTCATAATGGGTTGAGCGGCATCATCGCCAATACAGTTGAAGTGACTGGAGATTCGGATAGACAAACCGTTGTCCGCCAATTCGATGCCATCTGGGAAAGCAGTCTCACCGACTCGGCCTCGAAAGGCCACCCCGATATCGAGGTCGTTACCTTCGACTCCCGGCTCCATACCATCAACGAAATTCTTGCTGTGACCGACAAACCCATGATCGTTGACGGAGATACGGGAGGGGGCGCGAACTCCTTCGAATACACCGTCTCCAAACTTGAGCGGGCGGGTGTATCTGCGGTAATTATAGAAGATAAGGTTTTTCCAAAACGCAATAGCCTGGAGGCTGGGGTCCAGCAAAACCTGCAAGAACCGGAAGTCTTCGCCCAGAAAATCCGGCGAGGAAAAAGTGTTCAGAAAAGCAGTGAGTTTATGATTATCGCCCGCATTGAAAGCCTCATATCCGGAAAACCCATGGAAGACGCACTCAACAGGGCCACGCAATACCTGCAAGCTGGAGTCGATGGGATCATGATCCACTCCAAGTCCAAAAGCCCGGATGAAATCCTGGAGTTTGCTGAAAAGTACCAGGTTATTTTAAAAAACCTCCAATTGAACAAACCACTGGTGTGCGTGCCCACCACTTATAACCGAATCACCGAGGACGAACTGAGCGCCGCCGGATTCAGCATCGTCATTTATGCCAATCATCTTTTACGCAGCGCCTACCAAGCGATGACGGAAACTGCAAAGACCCTACTTCGCAATCAGAGATCTCTGGAAGCCGATCCTTTATGCACACCCGTCCGGGAAATTTTTAAAACCGTCGGGTTTCTGGACGTTAAGGAAAAAGACCAACAGGATGAACAGACGACCAATATTCCGGTGATTATTCCTGCCGCCGGGGAAGATCCTGTTTTCAAGCAAATATTGAACGGCAAGCCCAAGGCCATGCTCGAAATTTGCGGCAAGACCCTTCTCGACCATCAAATTCAAGCCCTGAGTAACGCCAATCTCGCAGACATCACACTCATCGCAGGGTATGGCAAGGACCACCTGCATGCAGAGGGCATCAATATTCTAGAGAACCCCGACTACCAGAAAGGGTCCGTGCTCAATTCACTGGTCGTTGCGAAAGAAAAAATGACCAATGGATTCATCATGTTGTATTCCGACATCCTCATGGAGGACCAGATTCTCAGCAAGCTGACAGAGTGCAAGGAAGACATTGTTCTCGTTGCCGACAATTCAACCCAGTATCACCAGCCGGAAAAGGGAAACATTCTCGACTACATTATCACCAGGAACCGCTACAAGCCGACGCGCCGGGAAATCCGCTTCATCAGTGAAAATACCGTGGCAAAGATTGGCAATAAGATAAACCCGGAAACCGCAACCCACGAGTTCATAGGTCTTGCCCGGTTCAGCAAAACTGGCGCCGAGCAGTTTCTCGAAACCTATAACGATGTGCTCAAAAATTTTACCGGCCGCTTTCAGGAATCAGAGGATATTTCCAAACTGAATTTCACCGACCTCATTCAGGAAATGATCGATCGGGGTTTCGCCGTCCACTATATGGAGATCCACAAAGGCTGGCTGGAAATCCATAACGCAGATCATATTGCTCTTGCTCAAAAATCTTTTAGCGCATAAAATCATCCTTCCTCTTTATCTGCATTAACCATCGGGATACTGCGTATGCGTTTTTCAAAACTTTTCATTCCAACACTTAAAGAATCTCCTGCTGATGCAGAAGTCATCAGCCACAAGCTCATGGTACGCGCAGGAATGATCCGGCAGCTTGCCTCGGGAATTTACTCCATCCTGCCATTGGGACTTCGGGTCTTAAGGAAGGTGGAACAAATCATCCGCGAAGAGATGAATAAAATCGACGGACAGGAAGTTTTTCTGCCAAGCATTCAACCTGCTGAATTGTGGGTAGAAAGCAAGCGCTGGGATTTTTATGGCAAGGAATTATTGCGGATTAAAGACCGGCATAATCGGGAATTCTGCTACGGCCCCACTCATGAGGAGGTCATCACCGATATCGTGAGAAAGGAAGTCAGGTCCTATCGCCAGCTACCCATTTTGCTGTATCAGATTCAGACCAAGTTTCGCGACGAAGTTCGGCCTCGGTTTGGCATCATGCGCGGGCGGGAATTCATGATGAAAGATGCCTACAGTTTTCACGCCGATGAAAAGGACACCCAACATACTTACAACCAGATGGCGCAGGCCTACACCAATATTTTCAACAGGTGCGGTTTGGACTTCAAGCAGGTTCAGGCCGACCCGGGAACTATCGGGGGCAGCTTTTCGCATGAGTTCGCAGTACTCGCCGATTCAGGAGAAGATGAAATAGGTTTTTGCGAGTCGTGCGGCCAGGCCTCGAACCTGGAACTTGCGAAATCGAAACCACCTTCCCCCTCCCCACCTCCTGCCGCACCACAGGATCTAAAAGAAGTGGAGACGCCCGGAAAAAAATCAGTGGAGGATGTAGCTGGGTTTCTCAACCTGCCTGCCCGGCAAATCGTAAAAACCATTCTTCTTGAAAATGAGAACGGACTGGTAGCAGGGCTGGTTCGCGGTGACCATGAAATCAGTCCCGTCAAAATGAAAAACCTGATCGGTTGTGAATGGTTGCAACCGGCAGGCGAGGAAGCCATCTCCAAACATCCCGAACTGCATTGCGGGTATGTCGGGCCCGTGGGACTCCATCTTCCAGTTTATGCGGACTGTGAAATTTCCGCCATGCATGATTTTGTTACCGGCGCCAACAAACCCTCCACACACTTTACCGGTGTTCAAGTCAAACGGGACTTGAAAATCAAACAATTCGGCGATCTCAGAACCGTCAAGGCCAACGACCCCTGCCCGCATTGCGAGGACGGAAAATACCAGGTCAAACGCGGAATCGAAGTTGGCCACATTTTCATTCTTGGCACCAAATATTCCTCGGCAATGAAAGCGGCTTATCTGGACCAGCAAGGCAAGGAAAATGCAATGGTCATGGGCTGCTATGGAATCGGAGTCGGGCGCACCGCCGCCGCCGCCATTGAACAAAATCATGACGACAGAGGAATTGTCTGGCCTCGGAACCTGGCTCCTTTTCAAGTCATTATCATCCCGGTTAACTATTCCAATGATGAATTAAAAACTGCCTGCGACACTATTTATAACCGGCTCCAGGAAACCGGACTGGAAACCCTGCTCGATGACCGGTCAGATCGGCTGGGGGTCAAATTGAAGGATGCTGACCTGATAGGAATTCCCCTGCAAATCATTGTGGGGCCCAAAAACCTTTCTGCCGGACAAGTTGAGATCAAAATCCGCAAGACCAATGAGTCTGATCTACGCCCCTACCCCCAGGTCATTGAGGATATCCCTAATATTTTAAAAGACTTATAAAAAACCGGTCGGCCCCCGAGTTCCCCAGTTTTCCCTTGAAATCAGACATTAAGTTCTTGTACAATCCCCATGACATCTAGGGTCCTGCATCGCGGGCTTTGAGCCCGCTTTTTTTATTTTTTTTTAGGCCATTTTAGCGGCATGGGTTCACCTGTTTCAATAGAATGCAAAAGTCACAGGATCCACTCGGCGCAGAGGTTTAAATGGCAAAAGTCCCCGTTTTGCAAGCGATTACGGATTTAATCGAACCGGTCCTTATAACAGAGGGATTGGAACTGGTAGATGTTGAATATAAAAAAGAAGGCAAGAACTGGGTTCTAAGGATATTTATCGACAAGGAAGAGGGAATCACGGTTGCGGACTGCCAGAAAATCAGCCACCTGACCGGCGATCTCATTGAAGTCGAGGAAACCATCACCACCCCCTATAGCCTGGAAGTCTCATCCCCGGGACTGGATCGGGTTCTGAAACGGGAAAAAGATTTTTTAAAATTCAAGGGAAGGCGAATCCGCCTGCACAGCCTTTCCCCGATTGACAACAGAAGAAAATTTACCGGCATCCTTACAGATTTTAAAGATCAAACCGTATTTATGGAAGTAGACGGAAAGCTTTTTGAAATTCCGTTGCGTCAGGTTGGCAAAGCAAGTTTAGTCATTGAAATTTAGGTCAAGCACATGAGCATGGAAACACTCAGTATTCTGGAGCAAATCAGTCGCGATAAGGGTATCGATAAAGACATCCTGATTGATGCATTGAAGGCTGCGGTCGAAGTTGCTGCACGAAAAAGGTACCCGGCGATCAAGGAGCTGCAAACTGAATTCAACGAAGCCACTGGGGAAGTCGAAGTTTACCTGGAAAAAACAGTGGTTGAAGAAGTTGATCTGCCGGATGAACAAATCAGCCTGAAGGACGCTTCGGCACTTGCCGACGATGTCCATGTCGGCGAACAGGTTCTGGTCCAGCAGGTTCTGGAAAATTATGGGCGGATTGCCGCCCAACTCGCCAAGCAGGTGATCGTACAAAAAGTACGCGAAGCGGAAATTGATTTGATCTACGCTGAATACATCGAAAAAAAAGGTGAGTTGATCAACGGCATGGTTCAAAGAATGGAACATGGCGACCTTATCGTTGATCTGGGAAAAGCCGAAGGCATTCTGCCTCGACGGGAACAGGTTTTCCGGGAAAGTTTCAATCGTGGAGAACGGATACGAGCATATGTCCTGGATGTCCGGAAAACGCCCAAGAACGCTTTGGTCATTCTTTCCCGCACCCATATTGGATTGATCAAGAGTTTGTTCGAAATGGAAGTTCCCGAAATCAGCGAGGGGATGGTTGAAATCATGGGAGTGGTTCGCGAGCCTAACGGTCGCACCAAAATTTCGGTGAGAACCAACGACCGGGAAATCGACGCGGTGGGCGCTTGTGTCGGCATGCGCGGAATGAGAGTTCAATCTATCGTGCAGGAACTGCGTGGCGAAAAAATAGATATCGTTGAGTTTTCTGAAGACCCGGAAACCTATATCAAAAATGCGTTGAGTCCGGCCAAGGTTTCAAGAATCATCATGAATCCCGATGAAAAACAAATGACGATCATCGTGGCCGAAGACCAGATGTCGCTGGCTATAGGAAAAAAAGGCCAGAACGTGCGGCTGGCCGCCAAACTGGTCCGCTGGAAAGTAGATATAAAAGGCCCTTCAGAAGCTATGGACCTGGGTGTGCAGCATCCATTTTTGGCTCCCTCCGAGATTTCCACGGTGGACTTTCTCGATGACGTGAAAAACGCCAAAGGTCTGGGTGAAAAGGTGATGACCATCCTCTTCAATAATGACCTTGTTACCTATGAAGGGGCGCTGAAGCAGGGAGTGAAAGGCTTGATCCAGCTGCCAGGCATTGGCCCAAAAAAAGCTGAAGCCCTATTCCAGTTATCCGAAGAATATATGAAGCAGTTAAAACTGGAGCAGAAAGCAGCCAAAAAGAAAACCCCTGAGGTTGAAGAACCAGCAGCTACAGAAACCCCCGAACCTGAGACACCGGTTCAGGAAGAAGAAAGCCCTGTAACTGAGGTTGAAGATCAGGGAGAAGAAATCTCCGCAGAAGAGGAGGAGGAAGAAATCCTCATACAGGAACTAACAGGGCTGACCCCTGAGGTTCTGCAAACCTTGGCCAATAACGGATTTGAAACAATGGCCGAGCTTTCTATCACTCCGCTGGAGGAGTTAATAGCCATGGAAAGTATTGATGAGGAGATGGGCAAGTCCATTCTGGCACAGGTCAAGCAACGCCTGGAGAATCTTGAAAATGTTTAAAACTCAAATCAAATCCATCTCCTTCTTTCAAGATAGAAAAACTTTACCCAAACCCGTGAGCCATTTATCGACTCCGGGTCTTAAGAAAATTGCAGTGTTGTCTAACAGGAGGAAATTTGGCTAAGATTCGCATCAACAAGCTGGCCTTGGAACTCAATATCCAGAATGATCAGATCATTGAGGCTCTGCAAAAACATAGCGTAGCTGTAAAAAATCATATGAGTTCCATTGATGAAGAAGCCACGCAATACATCCGTGATCTCTTTGCGCCTAAACCCGCCACCACCAAAAAGGTGGTGAAAAAAACCAAGGCAAAAATTAAAATCAAGGTTCCCTCCAAGGTAAAAGTTACAACCGCAAAAACCCAGGCCAAATCTACCGCCGCAAAAAAGGCCGCGAAGAAATCAGACAACAAGGACGAAAAAACCCCAAAGACTAAAACCACAGCCAAATCCACAGCAAAGGCTAAACCTGCGGAAAAAACCAAGGAAATACAGGAAAGTAAAGTAGGGAAAAAACTCGGGCTTAAAATTGTCAAAAAAGAAGACAAACCGAAACCCGTCGAGAAAAAACCGGCCCCAGTAGCAAAAGAAAAACCAACCTCGGCGGCGAAAGAAAAACCCGCTAAAGTAACCGCACCCCCTGTTGCTCCCAAACCGGCTCCAGAACCTGTTGTTCCAGAGGAAGGTTTCGAGGTCGTTCAAATTGGAGAGAACATCCCGGTGCGCGAACTGGCAGAAAAAATGAAATGCCCACCGAATGAAATCATTAAGGAATTAATGATTTTCGGAATCCTGGCCAATATCAACCAGACTCTGAACTTTGATCTTGCCAGCAAGGTTGCCGATAAACTCGGGTTCGAGGTTGAACTCCATATTGAAAAATCTGAACTGGATTTCTCGGAAGAAGAAGAAGACAACAGCGAAGACCATGTCACCCGAGCTCCGATTGTAACCATCATGGGGCATGTCGATCACGGCAAGACCTCCCTTCTTGATGCCATCCGTAAAACCGATGTGACCAAACTGGAAGCGGGTGGAATCACCCAGCATATTGGCGCCTATCAGGCTCGCATCAAGGGATCGCCCATCACTTTCCTCGACACACCGGGGCACGAAGCCTTCACAGCCATGAGAGCCAGGGGTGCACAGGTGACAGACATTGTCGTTCTGGTTGTGGCCGCTGATGACGGAATCAAACCGCAAACCAAAGAAGCGATTCACCATGCCGAGGCGGCGGGAGTTCCGATTCTTGTGGCCATCAATAAAATTGACAAACCGGACGCGAAACCCGAAGAGGTCAAAAAACAATTGGCCGACCTGGGCCTTCTGCCTGAGGACTGGGGTGGACAAACAATCTACGTCGAAGTCTCGGCCTTAAACGGAACGGGAATTGACCACCTGCTTGAAAATTTGCTCCTGCAGGCGGAAGTCATGGAACTGAAAGCCAACCCGACACTCCGCGGCAGAGGAGTGGTCATCGAGTCCAAACTGGATAAAGGACGTGGACCCATCGCCACCTTGGTTGTTGAAAGCGGCACCTTGAAAGTCGGAGAACCTTTTATCGTCGGTTGCTATTTCGGCAAGGTCCGGGCATTGATCGATGACAATGGCAAAAAAATTAAAAAAGCCATTCCTTCCACTCCTGTAGAGGTCGTGGGTTTGCCGGATGTTCCGCAGCCCGGCGACCACTTCATGGTAGTTCGGGACGAAAAAAAGGCCCGGCAACTCAGCAACCTGAGACTACAGGAACAGCGGGAAATCCAACTGGCCAAATCCACACGCATCACCATGGACGACCTGCACCAGCAGATTGTTGAAGGTCAGATTAAAGAACTTAATCTGATAATCAAGGCAGACGTCCAGGGCTCGATTCATGCGGTCCAGGAGGCCTTCGGTAAACTGGGCGACAAAGAGGTCCGCATCAAATGCATTCATGATGCTGTCGGTGGCATCACCGAGTCGGATGTTCTTCTGGCCAGCGCGTCCAACGCAATCATTATCGGATTCAACGTGCGTCCCACAGACCAGGCCACCAGACTGGCCACCCGGGATCAGGTAGATATTCGCCTCTACAGCATTATTTACGATGCCATCAATGATATGAAACTGGCCTTGGAAGGAATGCTGGCACCAAAATACAAAGAACGAATTATCGGCAAGGCCGAAATCCGCGAGGTGTTCACCATTCCCAAAGTCGGCACCATTGCCGGATGCCATGTGCTGTCAGGAAAAGTAGAGCGCAATATGGAAGCCCGCCTGATTCGAGACAATGTGGTGATCTACCAAGGCAAGATCGCGTCCATCAGAAGGTTTAAGGACGATGTAAAAGAAGTCGCCGCAGGTTATGATTGCGGTCTTTCTATTGAAAAGTTCCAGGATGTGAAACAGGGCGATGTGGTCGAACCGTTTGTGCTGGAAGAGATCACAAACTGATATGCAGTTTTCCGCAAAAAAAAATGGTTATCGGTTGTTGCTCCATCAAGTTTTATTTGCACGGAAACCGATCTTTAAAGGGTAAGCGCCAAGTCGTCAGAGCCATTAAAGACCGGCTCAAGAATAACTTTAATGTGTCGGTCGCGGAAGTTGGGGATCAGGACAATTGGCAAAGTCTCCACATCGGAATCGCCGCTGTGGGATCTGACCGCCCATACATGGATGGGTTGTTGACCAAGGTCGTCGACGCCATCGACCGAATGAATCTGGCCGAGATCACCGATTGTAAAACAGAGACTATGCATCTTGGCCCCGGAAACTTTTAAAACAGCAGGTGTTTTCATGCGGTTCAAGCGTTCTCTTAGAATTCAGGAACTACTTCTTGAAGAAATATCAAAGCTGGTCCAGAGTGGATTGAAAGATCCCCGGATAGGCTTTACCACCATCACCAAGGTGGAAGTTTCTGACAATCTCAAACACGCTAAAATATTTGTCAGCGTGATGGGCTCTGAACAAGAAAAAAAGGATACCCTGGATGGACTGATCAATGCTAAAGGCTTCATCCGTAATGCGTTGGGCAAGAACCTTTATTTAAGGTATCTTCCTGAACTGGAATTTCGGCGGGATGATAATGCCGATCATGTTGAAAAGATATCAAGGATACTCAATGGACTGCACTCTGAATCAGGTGGTCAACCTCTATAAACCGTCTGGCCCTACTTCGTTTTCCATGGTTCATACGGTAAAGAGGATTCTGGGCGTAAAAAAAGCGGGGCATATAGGCACCCTGGACCCCATGGCGGAGGGTATTTTGCCAATCTGCCTCAACCAATCGACCCGGATTATTCGGTTCCTAAGCCCTTTATCCAAGCATTATCAATGTACTATGACACTGGGAGCGGCCACCGACACTCAGGACTCCACCGGCAAGACTCTTTTTGAGAGAGACCCCTCCGAGGTCACCGAGATCCAGATCCGGAACCTGCTCATGAGCTTTAAAGGGGAGCAAAAACAGGTGCCTCCCATGTACTCGGCAAAGAAAAGCAAGGGAATTCCTCTTTACAAATTAGCCAGAAATGGTATTACTATCGAGAGGAAACCCGTCTCAGTCCATTTTTATTCCATTGATTTTATTAATATGGATGAAAATCGGGTAGAATTTGAAGTGCATTGTTCTGCGGGAACTTACATCCGCACCCTGTGCCATGATATTGGGCAAAGTTTGGGTTGCGGTGCGCATATGTCCGGGTTGATCCGGAAACGGGTGGGAGTGTTTGCCCAAAACTGTTCAATCACTCCCGAAGCATTGGAAACCGCAAACAATAACGGAAATCTGGCCGGAGTGCTTTTTCCTGTGGAAAAAGCTTTGGAATTTCTTCCTAAAGTCCGTGTCAATGATGATTTCATAGAGTCTATTGCCAATGGCAACGCCCTGCCCAAATTTTCCCTGAAAGCTTATCCAGGGGAATTCAAACCAGGGATGATGTTACGTGTTTGCAACGACAGTGACAAGGTACTCGCCATCGTTGAGCCTATTGTCGATCAGGATCTATTTAGTCGGCTGGCACCAGAAGATATCGCGTTTAAATTAAAACGTGTTTTAATTTAGTACTAAACATTTGGAATTTGACGGAAGAAGGTTGGAATGTTTTCGCAGAGACACCGCATAAAGTTATGGTGTGTCTCTACGAAAACATTTTCCAATCGTTTTCCCGCATTTAACGAGTTGGAGAAAAAATCATGACAATGAGTGCAGAACAAAAAACTACGGTTATTACCGATTACAAGATTCATGAAAAAGACACGGGGTCTTCAGAAGTGCAGATCGCATTACTGACAAAACGCGTTACCTATTTGACGGAACATTTCAAGACGCATTCCAAAGACCACCATTCCCGGCGCGGACTACTCAAGCTGGTGAGCCAGAGACGAAAATTATTGGATCACCTCAAAAAAGAAGATATTAGCCGTTACCAGAGCATCATTTCAAAGCTCGGCATACGCAGATAATCGCGCCCAACCTACCCTGAATTCTCAGGACAAAAAGATACTGGAGATATATTAATGGAAAAAGTTGAAGTAGACATAGATGGAAAAGTAATTTCACTGGAAGCAGGCGATCTAGCCCGGCAAGCCGGCGGCGCAGTCGTTGTCCGGCAAGGCGACACCATGGTGCTGGTGACCGCCACCATGGCTAAAGAGCCTCGGGAGGGAATCGATTTCTTTCCCCTGACTGTAGACTATCGGGAAAAAACCTATGCCGCCGGAAAAATCCCCGGCAGTTTTTTTAAGCGGGAAGCCCGCCCCGGAGAAATCGAAACCCTGATCTGCCGGTTGATCGACAGGCCTATCAGGCCGTTGTTCCCGAAAGCATTCAAAAACGAAACTCAGGTTGTCGGACTGGTTGTCTCGCATGACCAGGTCAATCCCCCGGATGTCAATGCCATCACCGGTGCTTCCGCCGCGTTGATGATCTCTGACATTCCGTTTGAAACCCCCATTGCCGGGGCTCGCATTTCCCGGGTGGAGGGCAAGCTGATTTTTAATCCCACTTACGACGACACGGCGAACAGTGACCTGAACCTGATCATAGCGGGAACATCCGACGGAATCGTAATGGTTGAAGCCGGCGCCAAAGAAGTGAGTGAAGAAGATATGATGGCAGCTCTTGAGTTCGGTCACGAAAGAATTAAAAAAGTGATCGAAATTCAGATCAAGCTCCGCGAACTTCTCGGCAAGGAAAAACTTGTGGTAGAAGCGCCAAAAGTGGATGAAGCACTGAAAAGCAAAATTCACACACAGGCTGCATCCAGTCTGAATGATGCGATGCAAATCGCAGGCAAACACGAACGTAGCGATGCCATCAAGAAAATTAAAAATGATCTCACCGAAGCATTAAGCCCTGAAGAGCAGGAAGAGAAAAAAGGTGAGGTAAAAGATATTTTCCATGACTTGGAAAAAGACATTGTGCGCAACCTTGTTCTCGACAAGCAGTATCGGGTAGATGGTAGAGGCCTGGCCGATGTCCGACCCATCAGCATCATGGTCGGCTATTTGCCGCGCGTGCACGGTTCCGCTGTTTTCACCCGTGGCGAAACCCAGGCTCTTGTCACCGCCACCATGGGGACTTCGGTGGATGAGCAACGAATGGACAGTTTGGAGTTTAAGGGCACCAAGTCTTTTCTCCTGCACTACAACTTCCCGGCATTCTGTACCGGTGAGGTCAAGTTTATTGGCGGCCCCGGACGACGCGAGATAGGCCACGGCATGCTCGCCGAACGAGCTCTCATACCCATCCTGCCGAGCAGGGAAAAATTCCCTTACACCATCCGAATAGTTTCCGAGATTCTTGAATCCAACGGTTCCTCTTCCATGGCTTCAGTGTGTGGCGGTTCGCTCTCAATGATGGATGCAGGTGTTCCCATCAAAGCTCCTGTTGCAGGCATCGCTATGGGACTGATTAAGGACGGGGACCGGGTGGCGATTCTTTCTGACATTCTCGGCTCCGAAGATCATCTAGGTGATATGGACTTTAAAGTGGCGGGAACCAGCAACGGTATCACCGCCCTGCAAATGGACATCAAAATCGCAGGCCTGGACCGTGAACTCATGGGCAAAGCCCTCGAGCAAGCGAAAGAAGGGAGAATGCATATCCTCGGTGAAATGGATAAAGCTCTGCAAAGCCCGAGAGATGAACTGTCCAAATACGCTCCTAGAATCGTCCAGATTACGGTTCCAAAAGATAAAATTCGCGACGTTATTGGACCGGGTGGCAAAGTCATCCGCGATATCATTGATAAAACCGGCGTCACCATCGACATCAACGATGATGGGGTGGTTTCAATAGCCTCCGCCGATGAGGAAGCCGCCAAGAAGGCCATCGAGTATGTGGAAAACCTGGTCCAGGAAGTCGAGGTCGGGAAAATCTATCTCGGCAAGGTCAAAAAGATCGTCGACTTCGGAGCCTTCGTGGAAATCTTCCCCGGCACCGATGGCCTGGTACATATCTCGCAAATTTGCGACCGCCGGATCAAAAATGTCAGTGACGAGATTCAGGAAGGTGATGAAATCAGAGTCAAGGTCATTGATGTGGATCAACAAGGCAAGGTCAAACTTAGCCGTAAAGAAGCCCTGCGCGAAGCAGTTCCTACGGCTTGATTCAATCGCTTAAAATACAAACGGGATGGGCTTTATGCCCATCCCGTTTGTATTTTAAGCGTAACGCTGGACCCAGTAAGCAATAAGCTTTTAAGCCGAGAGCACCGTTGCCAGCCAGGCAATCTATTGCTATCTGCACGGCGGCTACGCCGATCAAAGGCCCCAGTCTTTGATCACATTGATGGATGGGTGATGGGTGAGGTCGAAATGGATCGGCGTTACCGAAATATAGTTTTTACCCACCATCACGCAGTCGGCACCTTCTTCGACTTCATCGAACCGCATCTCACCCGCCATCCAATAATAGGTATTGTTTCTCGGGTCCACCCGTTGATCAAACGATTCAACCACCCGTGACTTGCCTTGACGGGTGATGGCCACCCCGGCAATTTCATCTTCAGGGACAGGTGGAATATTGACGTTCAGAACAACGCCCTCGGGCAATCCTTTTTCCAAGACTTTTTTGATCAACTTGCGGGTGAACTTTGCAGCGGGATTAAAATCCGGCTTCTCATAGGTGTCCAAAGAAACTGCGATACCGGGAACCCCCATAATCATCGCTTCGGTCGCGGCAGAAACGGTTCCGGAATAAAGCGCGCAAATGCCGAGATTCCCGCCCAGATTGATCCCCGAAACCACCATCCGGGGCGGTTCATCCAGCAATACGGCGATGGCCAGCTTGACGCAGTCCGCCGGGGTTCCATTGACGGCATAACCAATGAGCCGGCCTTCCTCCTCCACCTTCCTCACCTTGAGCGGCTGGGTCAGGGTGATGGCGTGGCCCATGGCGCTTTGCTCCGTTTCCGGCGCAACAATGATCACATCATCCTCCTGACTGAGTTCCCGGTATAGAGTTCTCAAGCCACCGGCGTTAAATCCATCATCATTACAAAGCACGATCATATAGAGTTTCGGGAATATGTAAGTAGAAAAAGGGGCGTCCCCTGTTGGAAACGCCCCCAAATTTCAAGACCGACGTAACCGCCGAGTGGGCGGAGTACCTCCGCTGGTAATGAGCAATATCTTTTGCAGCTGGCAACAATACTCTCGGCTTGAGGCATTTGCTCACTGGCCCCACGCCGAGTGGTTAGTTATGTTTGCCGAAATAATCTTGCGATCCTTTAGGATCCGGCTTCATACCATCATCGCCTTCTTTCCAGTTCGCCGGGCACACTTCGCCATTGTTCTCGTGGAACTGCAAAGCATCTATCATCCTCAAAGCTTCGTCGATATTTCTTCCCAAAGGCAGGTTGTTGATGAGCTGATGCTGGACCACACCTTCCTTATCAATCAGGAACAGTCCACGGAAAGCTATTCCCGCCTCATGCATAACCCCGTAATCGTAGGTGATTTTCTTGTTCACATCGGCAACGAGTGGATAGGCAATATCACCGAGTCCGCCCTTTTTACGATCGGTATTTCTCCAGGCCAGATGCGAGAAATGGCTGTCGATGGAAACCCCCAGCACTTCGGTATTGCGTTTCTTGAACTCATCCATACTGGTGCTGAAAGCGATGATCTCGGTCGGGCAAACAAAGGTGAAGTCCAACGGATAGAAAAACAGAATGACATATTTTCCCTTATAGTCGGAAAGTTTGATTTCCTTGAAACTGCCATCAGGCATCACGGCCTGAGCAGTGAAAGCCGGGGCAGGTTTAGCAACTAATGCTGACATATATAGCTCCTCTAAATAGAATCAGTGTTTAATGGACGGGTTACTCTATCACAATCCCCACAGGGCATTCAATTACCATCAGCAATTTTTGTCGAGCTCGTAGGGTGGTTTTAATCCCACTCATCCCCCTCCCTGCCTTGACACATTGGAACACCCTACTTACAATACTTTAGGTGGCCCACTCCACCCACTAGCCGTGGCAGCAACTAGCAGCGGCTCTTTGGGCCAAGATAACGCTTGTTCACACAGTAAAGACATTGCTAATGAGTCCAGCGTCACGCTGGCTGGAATATTTTTATGGAAATACTGTTTTTAGGAACCGGAACCTCGACGGGGGTTCCTTCCCTGTGTTGCGACTGCGAGGTCTGCCTGTCAAAAGATCCGAGGAACAAGCGCTTGCGCTCGTCGATTCTGGTGCGGCAAAACGACCATACCATTCTAGTCGATACCACTACCGATCTCAGGCAACAATGCCTGCTCTACGGAATCCGGGAAATCAATACTGTTATTTACACCCATCATCATGCCGACCATGTCCACGGAATTGATGAACTGCGCAGTTTTAACTTCTTCAACAAAACTGCAATACCCGTTTATGGCAACGCACAAACGTTGCACCACCTGAATAAAAATTTCAGCTATATTTTTGGAGAGGCCGAGCAAATCGGGGGTGGTATTCCGCAATTGATTCCAACACAGTTGGAAGATAAAACCTATAGCTTCGGCGGCATCCCCGTCACTCCTCTCGACATTCAGCACGGCAAGCTGATTATCAATGGGTTCCGCTTTAAGAACTGCGCCTACATCACTGACTGTAGCGGCATCCCGGACAGTACGCGGGAAAAGTTAAAAGGATTGAAGGTTCTGATCCTGAATGCTCTCGGATTCAAACCGCACCCGACCCATTTCAACCTCAGCCAGGCTCTGGAAGCCGTCAAAGACCTTAAACCGGAAAGAACCATCCTGACCCACATCAACCATCATTACGATCACGAAAAAGTATCCCGGGACCTGCCGGAGGGAGTGGAACTGGCTGTCGATGGAATGCGGATCGCCCTCTAACCGGCGAACCGCCGGGGGCAATGGGAGGCCAACGCTCGCTTTGCTCACGGGCCTCTGAAAAATTTATATCTTCCCTCCCTTCATAGGGACTAGCGTGACGCTGGACTCAATGGGCAATATCTTTTTACTGCTGGCAACAATGCTCTCGGCTTCTAGTGGCCGGAGACAATAACATCCCTCCCTTCATAGGGACCAGCGTGACGCTGGACTCAATGGGCAATATCTTTTTACTGCTGGCAACAATGCTCTCGGCTTCTAGTGGCCAGAGACAATAACATCCCTCCCTTCATAGGGAGGGATTGAGGGAGGGTTGGATTTTTTATGGCCCAAGAAACCTGGTTCGCCGCGCTCCTTCCAGGAGCTCGCGATGACGGGTTTTCGTAGTCGTGCTGAACTAATCCAGATCGAAATCACGCAGAGGTCTTTCGCCGGATTTATCGACATGCTTTTGCGATTCTTTAAAAATTTCATCGAGAACCCGACCCCGTTCCTTCTGGTTCTCACTGTTTTTCTTAAACATGTTCTGCTGTTCTTTTTTTTGGTTTTCCAGACCCTTCACCATATCGGTGAGGGAGACTTCGGGCTTGGGCTTTCTTTCTTCCCGGATCACGTCACCGGTTTTTTTGTCCACCTGCAGCTTGGTTTCACAACAGGGGCAGATAACTTCAAGCTTTTTTGATCCCATCATCAACCCAAAACTAAGTCATTAATAACTTGCCTCCTCACTGGGAAGCCGTTATTAATTATATCAGATTTATAGGTTGAGAATAAACTCCGGGGGCAAACATGAAAGGCTATTTCATTACAGGAACCGATACCGGCGTGGGCAAGACTGTGGTCACCGCCTGTCTGACCGCCCTGTTCAAAAACCGGGGGGAAGATGTCGGGGTGATGAAGCCTATTGAGACCGGCGTGGACCCCGAATGCAGTTCTTCCGCCAATTCCGACGCTAAATTTTTGATGGAAGTCTCAGGAGTTCAGGATGATCTGGAGAACGTCTGCCCCTACCGGTTAAAAATCCCGGCCTCTCCCTATCAGGCCGCCAAAATTGAAGGAAAAGAAATTGATCCTGAAAAAATACTGGAGAAGTTTCGGGCACTTCAGTCCAAACACTCCATGATGATGGTGGAGGGCATCGGCGGCCTCATGGTCCCGATCACTCAACGTTATCATGTGGCCGATCTGGCTTTACAAATGAACCTTCCTCTCATCATTATCAGCCGCGTTCAGACAGGCACTTTGAATCATACCCTTTTGACCATCAACGCCGCCCGGCAGCATGGACTGAAAGTCGAGGGTGTGATCCTCAACCCGGTGGAAGAAGGTACCTTGGATGCTATTGAAGCCGAGCAGGGTTCTCTGATTGAAAAATTTTCAGATGCACCGATTCTCGGCACCTGCCCTTATATTCATGATATTTCGAGTGAGGGGATCAAACAAAACTTAGGAAGGTTTGAACAAGGCTTAAAAGAAAAGTTAATCTAAAAAAATTTATTTCTTTGGGTCAGACTTAAACTCGTAGCCTTTTTCGCGATGGGTGATGATGTGTTTGGGGGACTGGGGTTTCTTCTCAAAATATTTGCGCAGGCGAGCTACAAAATTATCCACCGTGCGAGTTTCGGTCTGCGGGTCATAACCCCAAACTTTTTCCAATAACTCCTCGCGGGTCACGATATTTCCCTTTTGTGACACCAGCAGCTTCATTAGTAACGCTTCTTTTGCTGTCAGGTAAAATTCCCCGGAACAGCCTTTGGCTTTGCCGCTGGCAAAGTTGATCCAACTGTCGCCAAACTGAAAAGTCTCCTGATCGTGCACCGGTTCCTTGTACCATTCCCAGCGGCGCAGGATTCCTTTGACCCTGAGCAGGAGTTCCGGCAGGTGGAACGGCTTAGCCAGATAATCATCGGCCCCGGCGGCGAGCCCCAGTTCCCGGTCTTCGTCGGCGGACTTGGCAGACAGCATCAAAATCGGGAAGCGCATGTCGGTACTGCGAATCCGCCTGGCCACTTCCAGCCCGCTCAACTTGGGAAGCATGATATCGAGGATCATCAGATCAAAATCCTCTTTCCCCAGAATATCCACAGCCGACTGACCGTTATCAACGAGAGTGACCCGATACCCCTCTCGTTCCAGGTTGAACTGCAATCCCTTGGCAAGATGGACTTCATCTTCGACGACTAGAATTTTTTTTCCGCTATTATTCATCACTCATCCAGATTCTCATAACTACTTCAAGCAAGTATCTATTTATTCAGTTTTTCTCTAGTGGCAACAACTCATTAAGCCGAGACAACTCTTTGCCAGCCAACTAAAGCTATCGCTAATCGCCCCCGGCGGCTAGCCGGTTTAAGCCTCAACTTCCCGGCTGACCGGAAGCAAGACGGAAAATATTGCACCTTTCCCTCTGCCCGGACTGGAAACTTTCAACCGGCCTTTATGGTTTTTAACAATTTCACTGGAAATGAACAGACCCAACCCGGCCCCTTCAATATTCTGCGTGTCTGTATTCTGCACTCGATAAAATTTTCTGAAAATCTTTTTCATGTCTTTTTTGTCAAATCCGAATCCCTGATCCGCAAAATTCACTTCCCAGTAATTGCCAGTTTTGTGGAGATGTATATTCAGCGGACAACCCACAGGAGAATACCGGATAGCATTGCTAATAAGGTTATTGAACACCATACGCAGGGCCTTTTGGTCCAGGTTCAGCGTGGGAGAAGCTTCCAATTTTAAATCCACCAGACAATTTTTTTCCTCCAACTGGCGTTTATGACCCTGAACCACTTCTTCAAGGAATTCACCAAGATTCACAGGCTGGAACTGCAAGGCCATACTCTTGGGATCGGCCTTGCTCGATTGCAAAATGTTATCGATCAAGCCGGAAAGGCGTTGAGTGTCCGACAACATGGTTTCGACAAAATCTTTTTCTTCCTCCTTCGAGACATCCTGGTACTTCAGAGTCTCAAGGTAGAGTTGGATGGAAGCGAGCGGAGATTTCAACTCATGCGAAACACTGGCGACAAAATTGCTTTGCATCTGGTTCAAACGGCTCTGCTTGTTCCAGTAAACAAAGATCACGTAGACCCCAGCGAGAATCAGGAGCATCAGGAAACAACCTTCAAACAAAATCAGCCACTGAATTTCGGCAGTGAACAAATCCGGGCGGATTTCCTGGGCAAACTCCTTGATCGCCAGGTTATTTTCCAGGTACCAGTTGATCCAGACCGCCATGAGCACGATCCAGGCAATCTGAACCCCGATAAACACCATGATGGGATGGAACAAAGCTCGTAATTTACCCATTGCCACTCACCTTCCAGTTCCGATAACCCTGCATTTCCCACAACCCTCTGATTTCTACCACTTTACCAAGCTACAGACCTAAATTGAAAGCTTAATTATGCGGAATACCTCCGCTGGCAACTTGCAATGTCTTTATTTTACCCCTTCGGGGCATGAAGCAAGTGTGGCGATATCACATGCGCCCAATCGGTTTATCAGCCCAATGGGCTATTGCAGTTGGCCCTGCGCTAGCAGGATATTACATAACTTTTACAAAGCGTTTTGTCGAGTCGGGATATCATGAATCTGTGTAAGAACCTTTAAATGGGGAGCCTTTCCATGACCAGTGATTCTGCTGAGAAACACCAAATCAAATTTAACCCGATCGCCACGACCGTGCTCGCCGTTGTGCATGGCATGGCGTTGCTCGCTTTTTTTCCGTTTGCGTTTTCCTGGAGCGCGGTAGCAGTGATGTTTTTTCTATACTGGGTCACCGCTTCACTGGGCATCTGCCTGGGCTACCATCGCTATCTCACGCATCGGGGTTTTACCGCGCCCAAGTGGATGGCAAACATTATCGTTTTGTTTGGGACACTGGCCTGCCAGAACGGCCCCATCAAATGGGTCGGGCAACACCGCATGCACCACGCCGGTTCAGACACGCTGGAAGACCCGCACAGCGCCAAAAAAGGTTTCTGGTGGGCACATCTTAACTGGATGTTTCATACCCATTCCAAGTTTGATGACGAACAGGTGCTTCGAGACTACACCAAGGATTTTTGTGAAGACCCGTTTTACAAATTTCTCGACAAACATTTTATTTCAGTTCAATTTGCCTTTGGCTTTATGTTGCTCGCCATCGGCGGACTTCCCTGGGTTGTTTGGGGAGTCTTCGTCCGGTTAGTGGTGACCTACCATTCCACCTGGCTGGTGAACAGCGCAGCACATTATTTTGGCTATGTGACCTTTCCGCTCAAAGACGACCTTTCCACCAATTGCTGGTGGGTTGGGCTTTTGGCTTGGGGGGAAGGCTGGCACAATAATCACCACGCATTTCCCAAGTCTGCCCGGCATGGTTTGCGGCCCTGGGAAATTGACATGACCTGGTGGGCCCTTTGTGTTCTGGAAAAACTCGGCCTCGCCAAAGATATTAAAGTGGCTCAGTTGATCCCCAATCCGGATCAGGGAGAAAAGGAAGCCCCTGCATTTATCGGAAAAGTTGTCACTCAGACAGCCTGACTTATCACACTTATAAATTTAATGAAAAGCCGCGCTTTTTTAGCGCGGCTTTTTTATTCCTTTGGCATTTATCCCTCCCGAAAATCGAACTCCATATGGTAACCCGCGTATTTGCGCATATTGATCACCCTGTGTTCGAAAATCAGGTACTGGCCTTTGATGCCTGTCAATCGATCCGTGAATTCCGGGATTTTATCGAGATTATGGCTGGAGATTTTTTCAGGAACCGATTCAACCGGATAAGCCAACTCTTCAACTTGCCCATCCGTCACGGCATATCCTTTTAATGCTTGCGGAAAAAGCTGGTGCGCCTCGTCACGGAAAGCCAGCAGGTCAACCTCTCCCACCTCCCCTTTCAACATTTTACGCCAATTGGTTTTGTCGGCAAAATGTTTGGCCAGAGCCACTTCAATCTGGCCGCACAGAACCCTTTCAGGAACTTTGGCAATGATCAATCCTTTGACAGCTCCCTGATCGATCCAGCGGTCTGGAATATTGTAGTGTCGGGTGATGCCGACCTTCACTCCGCTGGTCAATGAAAGATAAACAAAGTGATCGATATTGCAATAGGTGCGCCAAAACTCACGATCGGCCTCATTGCCTTTTTCGTGTTGGCAAAGTTCCGGTCGAACCGAACACATGGCATTTTCAGGAAGGTCCCGGGAACAAACAAAACAATAGCCCTGATCATAAGATTTACGGGTCTTCCGGCCGCATTCGATGCAGGTTATGGTGCCCGACCATTTTAAATCCACAGTCTTGCCAATATGTGGATTCAAGGGATAGGGCTTTTTATCCAGGCTTAAAAAATAAGCAATTGGATTCTGAACTTCCACGCTCATTTTGCGGAGCTGACCCAAAACTTTCATCAAAAAATCTCCATGAATCAACGACTCTCTTTCTGATAGGCCTTGAACAAAAAATAATCCAGAGCTCCCACCGCAAAAAAAACCGTTGTCACCACGGTTATAGAATCAAAAACCAGAAAACTGATCAAAAATAAAAGGAGGTAAAGAAAAATTCTCAATACTTTATTTTGATCCGTGAAGAACATGACATGATTATAAGTCACTCGATTCTCTACCGCAAAAATCATGAGAGAAAAGAATAACCCCCACAAACAGGGGAAGAAGTTTCATGGCACTCAAAGATGGGGACAACAATTAAATTCTTGCAACAAATGAGTGCAAAAATCCCAACTCCAAAGACTTACATGAACACGGATAATTGACAAAATATCAATGATTTTCCGCACCTCCCTGCTTCAATATCCCTACCCTTTTAAAAATTTACACGATTGGCACAATTGACAAGTGGAACAGATTTACCTTTTAGGCTAGAATCAGAATTGGGGAGAACAAATAAAAACAAATTTATCCCACTTGGGATATTTATAAATACCTCCTTTATTTGTTCTATTATGAGTTTGATTGATATTCAAGATTTAGTAAACGAAAATGAGCCGCTCGCTTCTCTTCCCAACACTTTCTATAAGTTGCGGGAAGTGGTTGATGACCAGAACTTCGACTTTGATGACATTGCCGAAATAATCAGCATTGATCCATCCCTGACCTTACGTCTCTTAAAAATTATTAACAGTGCATTTTATGGCTACCGTGGAGAAATTGATACGGTTACGCACGCACTGGGAGTTGTGGGAACAGAACAACTGATGCAGTTGGTCTTGGCCACAACAGTCATAGGGCAATTTAGGGGCATAGACGTGATAGACATGGAGTCTTTCTGGAAGCACAGTGTTGCTTGTGGGTTGTCTGCCCGGGCTATTCATGAAGCACGTGGAGAATACGATGGGGAAAGATTATTTGTAGCAGGACTCCTACACGATATCGGCCGCTTGGTAATGTGCCTAAAAGTTCCCGATCAACTCAAGATTGTATATGACTTTGCTGAAAAAAGCGGCAACCGCTGGCATAAAGCCGAAGCCAAATACTTTGGTTTTGACCATGGTGGTGTCGGCGGTGCTCTCCTCAGAGCCTGGCATCTCCCTGAAAGTTTACAGGAAGCCGTTGCCCATCATCACTTTCCTTCATCGGCTCAAAATTTCCCCCTTGAAGCCGCCACCATTCATCTGGCAGATAGCATCAGCCATAAGATTATTTTTGGTTCTGATAACGAATCAGAAAAATATTTGCTTACGAAAAGTGCTTGGGACGCGGTTCAGTTATCCGAAGACTCGCACCTGGAACTAATTATTGAGCAAGCAGAGGCTCAATTTGAAGAAGTCAGCCAAATTTTTCTTCAAACCGTCTAACAAACCGGCCCTTCAAACACTCTCCGCAAAACCATTTTCTACCACCTCTGTCAACAAAAAAGCATCAATAAATGAGTCTATAAAAATTTACCAGAGATTAATTTAAAAGCTTGAATTGTGCCTCAACATAGGGGACACTATCAAAGTTAAGAGTGACAGTGATCTTTGAACTCGCAAGAACAAGGAGATGTAATGGAAGACTTAACAATTTCTAAAGGATGGTTTGAAGGTAAGGACGGCGAATCCCCGGCAATAAAAAAGAAGTTTTGTGAGCACAGGGTCAACACTGTCACCCTGGACTACGAAGTTGGGATCGAGTATTGTTCCTTCTGCGGAGCTTTAGCTCACTACAATCCAGATTTAGATAAGCTGGAATGGGCTCTACCGGAATACCTGCAAAAACAAAATTACAACTGACCCGGGATTTTTCATATCCCATAAAAACCCCCCCCTTGGCCGAAAGGCCAGGGGGGGTTTTGTTTTTATCTCCTTTGGGTAACTAAATGGTGCTAGGGCAAAAAGACCAAGAATATTTTGTAACACAGCATCGAGATTATGGACGTAAACGGAATGGTCGAGATCCAGGAAATTGCGATCATTTTAATAATATCCAAATTCAGAGTTGGCAAGCCTCTGGCCAGCCCCACTCCAATCACTGATCCCACCAAGGTATGCGTGGTTGAAATAGGCAGTCCCATTTTGGAACAGATCAATACCACTGTTGCAGCACCAAACGTCGCAGCAAATCCCCTTGAGGGAGTGAGCTCCGTAATTTTTTCTCCAATGGTGGCCATAACCTTGGCACCCCAAATCAATAACCCGAAAACGATGAATCCCCCGCCCATTCCCAATATCCAGGTCGGCATGACAACTTCCATATGCACCTGTCCATCTTTGAGAATTGACACCACAGCCGCCAAAGGTCCGACGGCATTAGCTACATCGTTGGAACCATGAGCAAAAGCCACATAAAACGCGGTTAAAATCTGCAAGTATTTAAATACTTTTTCTGTTTCATGGAATTGTTTCTGGAGATCCCAGGAAGCGTTGTAAGGAATTTTTTGCGCCAAAAATTTTGTAACGGTAAAAGCCAGAGCTCCCACGATAAGAGAAAGAATCAAAGCCTGACCAAAGGAAAGATCCAGATGAAGATTTTTCAGTCCCTTATAAACCATGGCGTTGGAAAGAATCACAAATACAAAAAACACCATGTAAGGAAGCAGGTTTTTAGCATAGACCAGTGGAGTTCGCTTGCTGAAAACGGTTCTATTGATAAACTTAAATACCAGAAAAGCAACCAACCCACCCATAAGCGGCGACACCACCCAGCTCAAAACTACCTGGCCAACTTTCCCCCAGTGTATGACATCCATACCTCCGGCGATGACGCCAAATCCCACAACACCGCCCACAATGGAATGGGTTGTAGAAACTGGCCACCCAAGATAACTGGCAATATGTAACCAGAGCGCCGCCGCAAGCAAAGCAGAAATCATTCCATAAACTAAATGATAAGGAACCGCCTCAAACACGGCTGGGTCGAGCATCCCCTTGCGAATGGTATCGGAAACATGGCCTCCGACAAAAAAAGCGCCGATAAATTCAGCGACGGCAGCAATCATGATCGCCTGTTTAAAGGTCAACGCTTTGGAGCCTACGCTGGTACCCATCGCATTGGCAACATCGTTGGCCCCAATATTACAGGCCATATAGATACAGGCGATCACCGCGAATGAAAGCAGGAAGGTGTCTAAATCCAAACCAGGCTCCTTGCCGAGATTGAAAACAAGCTAAAGGGAAATTAAATTATTGAGAAAGGAATATCCTAAGAGTTTTACCGATTTGTTCCGTCTTGTCTGCAACAGCACCAAGCTTTTTGATCACTTCATTCCATAACAACAAGTCTGCAGGACCTAAATCATTGCCCAATGCAAACAACTTTTTCGCCAGTAGAAACTGCTTGCGGTCGGCTTCCCATTCGGCAGCACCAAGTTCCTGAGTAGCCCTTTCCACTTTTTCCGCTTCAGCGCCACCGAAAGAAGCCTCCAGCAAAGCTTCCAACTCGGAAATCAGATCACAACCCATATGCGCCGTATTGACAATATGGCTCACCAAATCCTTTAAAAGGGGCTTGATTTCATCTGGGGTATCCAGGTTTTTGATACGCAGTAAAACGGCCAAATCTTCTATTGCATCGGCAATATCATCCTGCGCCGAAAGAAGATGCATGAAATCTTTTTTATCAACCGGCAGGAACATGCTTTGCCGCATATGAGTGCGAATATCGTCCTTGATCATGTCGGCCTCATGCTCCAGCTTCACAATCAATTCAGAAACTTTTTGCACCGAATCGTAGTCCTTGTTTTCCAGCGCGTCAAACAGGGGCTTGATTTGCCCCACACAAGCGCGAACCTTATCCATATGGCTTGCAAGGGGCTTGAACGGCGACTTCGAAAACATTGACAGGATGGATCTCATCTGACCTCCTTGGTCAAAAAGGTTAAGCAGGCTAAATTTAATTTATTTGCAGGAAAGTTGCAACCCCTTTAATAGAATAAAATAATGCGGCTTCACAACAGGCCTGAAAAACCAGTTTCCCGGCTTTCATAGGATCAGGCAACAGGCCAAAAACAGGCTCCCGATTTTTCTATCCAGGCCGTATTACCTGCCCATGACCGCCAGCCAATCTTCCAAGCGTTGAATTTGAAGGTAGGAGTTGGACTGGCGCACATCCCCCATCTCGCTAGAAGGCCTGCCTCCATAGTTATGTCCCGGATACAACATGATATGGTCTTCAATTTTAGACAAACGACGGGTGAGGGTGTGGAATAATTCTTCACTGTTTCCTCCGGGCAGATCCACCCGACCGCAGCCCTGCAAAAAAAGCGTGTCGCCAGCAACAAGACTATCGGCGACCCGGAAACACTGGGATCCGGGCGTATGCCCCGGGGTATGTAAAAAACTGATCTCCACTGAACCCACTTTAAGCTTGTCCTCCCCATCCACCTGTTTCATGTCGGACATCGATATTCCCGTAACCTTCTTCAGCCCTTCCGCCTCATGCTTGTTCACATAAACCGGTACGGGATGTTTTTCCATCAACTCCGCCAGCCCAGTAATTTCAATGCCAAAAATTTCTCCTCCCACATGGTCGGGATGATAATGGGTCACCAGGGCACCGGTCAGCTTCATACCATCCTCTTCAACTACCTTAAGAATCCCATCGATATCCCATGCCGGGTCGACCACAACGCATTCGCGAGTTTCCTGGTCTCCAATCAAGTATAAAAAGTTGGCCATCGAACGTGCCGAGGGGTCCTGGGTCCCCAAATCAATCCCCGATAATAACTGCTTGAAATAAATCGGATTGTTTTCTGCCAAGGTTCCCCCCCCCCCCCCCATTACAAAATCGTTAATATTCTATTCAACAAGTGCGCAAGCCGAACTCCCGCCTGCGTTAGCCGGAGATTAATGACCTCCCGGCATCTTTCAATATAAGATTTGGTCAGGCCTTCCTCTTCAATATTGTAGGCGACTTTCAAAGCCAGGCTTCTGGATTCGTTGGCCCAATCAGAAACCGTTGACCGCTTCCACATTGAAACTTCGTCCTCAGACACCCTATCATTCAAGTGGGACGCGTATTGTAACAGAGGTCTAGGCCAGTCTATCAGTCCTCCATCCCATAAATAATGCAGGCTGGCTACTTTTCCCTTATAAGGAAAGCGGAGAGTGCCCCCGCCACGGTCTTTTTTGTTACCCAGATGAAGGGGTTGATGCACATCTCCAACAAAATGTACCAGATATTTCAGCGCGGCTTTTCTTTGCGGTAAAGAAGCTGAACGGTTTCCTAAAATAGCTGAGAATTCATGAATTTTCCCGGTAACACAGGCTCCGCTTGGGCAATCCCTTTCAGCCTTATAAGTCCCTTGCCCTTCTTCAATATTGGTGTAATGCCAGGGGTTTTCTTCTTTTCGCTTTTTCCGGGTCCTGTCAGCCCAGGTCGCAACATCTGCCAGGCTGTTTATGTTAAACTTTTCGAGGATTAATTCTTTAACCTCCGGTTGTAAATGGCTCTCGGCAATAAAACCAATAACCCGGTGGCCCTGAGGTCCCCAGGCAGCGGAATTCTGAACATTCACAACCAGCAATATTAAAATCTGCCCGATTTGAAAGTAAATACCGAACTTTTTCCGATTTCCTGCCATATTTTTCAAGCCGGTTTCAGACGGAATCCAAGTTGAGCAAACTCGTTTTAATTTATCATACAGCAAGGTTTTGGATACTCATTTCTTTTCTATCTATAATTCTTGGGATTCTGGCCATTGTCGCAGGAGTTTTTGACAAAAGCGGCAACCTATCCCACACGATATCCCGACTATGGTGTCGGCTTCTTTGCAAACTGAACGGAGTTAAGGTTGAAATAAGCGGACAGGAAAATATTCTCACTGATCGACCACAAATTTTCGTTTCCAACCACCAGGGATATTTTGATATTTTTGCGTTGTCTGGATATCTTCCCGTACAAATAAGATGGGTCGCCAAATCCATCCTGTTCAAAATTCCTCTTATGGGTTGGGCGATGTCAGCATCGGGTTACATCCCGGTAGACAGGGGTGATCGCAAGAAGGCTTATGAAGCTTTTAACAAGACAGTGGAAAAAATCAAGGAAGGATGTTCAATAATTATTTTCCCGGAAGGCACACGCTCTGAGGACGGGGAAATAGGCCCATTTAAGAAGGGCAGCAACCTGATAGCCAGCCGATCCAAAAGCCCTATGGTGCCGATCACCATTATCGGGAGTGGGGATATCATCAAAAAAGGCAGTGCCAGCATCACCCCAGGTCCCATCCGGGTCATCATTTCCCCACCCGTCGAACCAGGCACCGATAAAAAAGAAAATGAGGCTGTTTTGGAATCCATCCGGGAAACCATCATAACCACCGCTAGGCGCGGGGCCAACTAGCACTGGCTTTTGCTGGCGAGCAAAGAGTTTTGGCGATTCAACAAGCCTTTGCCCGATTGCCTCCGGCCGCTTGGCCAGTCGCTAGCGTTTTTCTTTTTGGATGAAATCCCAGACTGCGGCTGGGTGCTCGCGGAGGTCTTCAATGTTTCGCCAAATCGCCCGGATCATTCCTGTTTTATCGATCACAAAAGTAGTCCGTTCAATGTATTTGACCATCTCGCCCAGATCATCTTCTTCTTTGATCACCCCATAAAGTTCCGTGGTTTTTTTGTGTTCATCCGCCAATAAGGTGAACCCGAACTGAAACACCTCGATAAACTGCTGATGAGCGTTAACACCATTCCAACTGCAGCCCATAACTTCTACTTCACGGGTTTTGAATTTTCGGTTCCATTCATTGAACCCTACCATGAGGCGGGTATCTTCAGGACTGCTATCCAGCCTGTAAAAAAACAGCACCACCCATTTTTTATCCTGAAAATCCTTCAGGCCGACCACCACCTTTTCTTCAGCAGATGGACTTGACGCGCCTGCTTTATAACCATAGCAAGCGGGTAATTCAAAATTAGGCGCGCGGTCCCCAACCTCTAACTCATCAGGCATAGAAAATACCTCTTTATTGATTATTAGCAAAGGGTCCTGTCATATAACAGGACCAAAAAATTCGAAACCTTTGCAAAAAGGTCTCCCAAAAAAAGAACAGGGCTTGAGGGATAATTCCCACAAGCCCATCACCCCTAGGGGGGGGGTATCACTCACCAAATGCAGCTTTAATCAGAGGCTCCACCTCACCCTTGGCTTCCATCTCATCGAGGATATCCGTATCGCCGTAAAACTTGCCATCTATAAAAACTTTGGGAAGTGTCGGCCAGTTGGTCATCTTGTTCAAGGCTTCACGTTTGCTCATATCTTCAAGACAGTTCACCACCTCAAAAGGGTAACCATATTTATTAAAAAACTGAATGGTCTCCACGGTGAATCCGCATTGTGGCGCCGCTTTAGTACCCTTGCCGTAAATCAGGATCTTATTAGCCGCAATTTCTTCTTTAATTTGATCTTCAACAGACATTATGTGCTCCTTTTAAAATAACAATATTTGCAATAATTTATAAAAATTGAGGGGAAACCTTTGGTCAGCTCAAGGCGTGGCGGTTTTGACTTCCGCCGCATGGAGCCGCCCATCCTTCATAGCCGGGTCCAAAGCTTCCATAACCATACGGTGCCGATCCATAATTGCCACTCCTTCAAAAGCATTTGAGGTGACATGAATGATGAAATGATCTTTCATCCCCGTTTTATCCAAAGCATTCACTTCTGCGTCAGGAACCGCTGTTTTAACCAAACCAATCAAATCCGGAATACTGATCATCCTTATATCTATCTCCATTAGGGGTTGAAACGACCTATGCAGTATTTGATTCTATTTTGGCCAAAAAGATTTATGCTTTCAAGCTTTTTTTGCTTGTTTTCCCCTTTAAATCCCCCACCATGGGAAAAACCTATCCAATTGAATTTAAATGCTTTTTATGTTTCGGCCCGCATCAAATCCCATGCCGATAGCAGATTTGACGAGAAACATAAAAATTAAGTATAATTATAGAATCTTTAAGCACCCATATGCTATCTAATAGAAGAAAAAAGAACCATTTAAGAAATATTCCGAAGGAGCGTTCATGGCAGTCGACATCGATTTTGTAAAAATTACCCCTAAAGCCAGCGAAGAGGTCATAAAGCTTGTCAATGCAGAAAGCAATCCCGATATCGGACTACGCCTGGGAGTTAAAGGAGGCGGATGTTCCGGCCTGTCTTACGACCTCCAGTTCACGCCGCAGGAGAATGGTGACACGGTGATTCCGCATGAAGGCTTTAACGTCTACATGGACGCCAAAAGCATGATTTACTTGAAAGGCATGCAATTGGATTTTCAGGCCGGCTTGCAGGGAAAAGGATTTGTTTTTGTAAATCCAAACGCAACCTCAACCTGCGGATGCGGGGAGTCCTTCTCCATCACCTGACGCATTTTAGTTTATCTGCAAAATTATTTTATCAACAGCCCCATCCTGTTTCAAGATGGGTTCCGCAGCGCATCCAATTAAACGGATGCGTTTTTTTTAGCCCATGAAACACATATTTCAGACTGAAGTCGATCAAGTCCGCAACCATTGTGGTTATTTCCTGCTTGAAAACTGGGCCGTTATCTCGGCCAAGGGTAAAGAGACCTTCTCCTTTCTGCAGAGCCAGACCACTAATGACGTATTGCAAATCCAGCCAGGACAAGGCCAGAACAGTGCTGTCACCGATCGACAGGCCCGGCTAATTGCAAACTTCTCTATTCATCGAATAGCCGAACATGAAGCCTATATCCTGGTGGAAACCTCACTCAAAGAGATATTGCTGAGCCATTTGGAAAGTTTCCACTTTCGCGAGGAGGTTGAGTTCACAACTTTAAACTGCCAACTACTGGCACTGCAAGGACCCAAAAGCTCTCTCATTCTGGAAAAGATTTTCTCAGGCCAAAACCTGCCCGACAAACCTAATGACACCACTCAACTGACTCTCGATGGGCATCGGGTGGACCTTATTATGAAAAGCCTGACGGGTGAAGAAGGACAAATTCTTTGCTTGCCAAATGAATTGAAAGAAAAATTGATCGAGCTTATTTTGCGAAACGACCCACCCCCAATAAAAGTGAGCGAAATCGCCCGCGAAGTTCTTCGGATTGAGGCAGGGATTCCCATTTACGACAAGGATATGGATAAAAAAAATATCCTGCCTGAAACCGGACTGGAACACACCTCCGTCAGCTATAACAAGGGGTGCTATATCGGACAGGAAGTGATCGCCCGAATCAAAACTTATGGAGCGCCCAACTTTGCCTTAATGGGCCTGACCATTGAGGGATTAGACATTCCACCTTTTAACGGCACACTCCGGCTTGGGGAGAAGAAAATTGGCACGATCAAGAGTTCGGTACGCTCTGTCACTCTTGATAAAATCGTTGCCCTTTCCTATCTCCACAAAGAACATAGAAGCCCAGACATTGAAATGGAAGCAACTATTGATAACAAGCCCTTCAAGGTTAAAACCTGCTTGTTGCCTTTTTACCAGTCCCAGACTCGAAAGGACCACTCCAATAAACTCCTGCATCAGGCTCTGCAAATTTACAAGGAGCAGGATGACCTGGATGGTCCCATCGCTCTGCTTCGGGAATCCATTGAGCTGGATTCCAAAAATGCGGAAGCCTATGAAGCGTTGGGAGTTTTCCTTGCCAAACAAGACAAACTGGACGAAGCCATCGCCCTGATGAAAAGGCTGACGGAAATCAATCCTCAGGAAATCATGGCTCACACCAATCTTTCGGTCTACTACATGAAGCAAGGTCGAATCGAAGATGCGGAACTTGAAAAAGCCGAAGCCACCGCCATAGAGTTTGAACGGGCGATTGAAAAAAATATGGCTAAAAAGTTAAAGAAAAAAGAACAAGAACAAAAAAAGAAGGAAATGGAAGAACGGGTTGAAATGTTCAAACAAGTGCTGGAGATTGACCCGAAAGATCAGGTGGCAAACTTTGGCCTCGGATCCATATATTTGGAAACCGACCGCTACCAGGAAGGACTCGAGCCCTTAAAAACCGTCATTGAGGCCCATCAGGATTACTCCGCCGCCTATCTGCTATTGGGAAAGACATGGGAAAAACTCTCAAACAAGACAGAGGCCATTGAAACGTATAAAAAAGGTATCGCGGTGGCCTCAAAAAAAGGTGATCTCATGCCTCTCAAAGACATGCAAAACCGCATGAATCAACTTTTACAATCTTCTCCTTGATTCTTCAAAAAGCCCCAAAGGTCAAATCCAGGCTTTAAGACACCATTGTCGACAAGTTTCTGGTTTACAGTAGCCCCATGATCCATCAAAAACCAAAACCGCAAAAGAATTCTTTCTTCCGGCGTGGTATACGCATCCTCCCAAAGTGTCACTGAAGGTTTGGAAGCAATTCCCTTGTACAATGCAGAAGAAATTTCTAAGCGTTTCTTTTTAACAAAAACCTCATAGCCTTTCACCAGGGTAGGCTGAAATTCCTTTCTGCTTATCTTGATCAATTCAGAAACACTGGGAACAGCTTCTTCGTGATACTGAAAAAACTTCAACTTATAGTATTGATGAATAGTTTCCAGGCGAAAATAACAATGCAGTTCTGAAACCTTGTCCCCATAAACCTTTTCAAGGTAGGCTCGGATCAACTTCTTCCCTTCCTGGAGCAGGATTTTATTCAGTCGTCCTCTTTCAAATAAATGGATTCGTACCGTGCTCAAATGCTTTACGCACTGGTTCTCGATTTCATTTTTTAATTTTTCCGAATCGGGGGGAATACGATACCAGGCAATATCGTCCCGGGCCACCTTCAAGGCGAGTTTAAAAGCTTCTCTGATCTGGTGGTTGTTGGAACGCTTTGCCTGCCGAGCTATGACGTAAGCGTTTTTTCTGGAAAAGCCCAATTCCAGAAGCCCGTCCTGAAAAACTTTACGGTTCCCCATCAAGAAACCCCCGCGCTCGCGGATATGGTCTTTGGCCTTCTCAACACCTCTCAAAGCAAGGCTGACATCACGGGGCATCAAATCCAGCTCCATGGTGCTTGCAAAATCATGAATTTCTTCCAGAGTTTTATAGTTCAACTTATCTATGAAAAGAAATTTCTGTATATTTGCCTCGCTGAAATTGCATTCTTCAAAAATTTTTATTTTCTTATACTTCACCTCCTCCCAGTATTTGCGGGTTCCTTCCTTTTTCCTGAACTGGGACTCAATTTCCGCCTTAGCCTTGAAAAAATAACTTCTCAACAAAAACCACTGGCTTTTCAAAGTAGATTCTATGATCCACGAGTATTTTGGCGTTAGCACTGTGAGCTTGGGGTCTTCCAAAAGCTGGATCTCGCCGGTCGCTAAAATGTAATCCAAAAGCTCCAGATGCCGTTCTAGCAGAAAGGGATTGATCTGTTCGACAAACTTTCTGAAGATGGTTTTACAACGGTAATTTTCGAAGGCGTTATCCTTCGTATTGCCCTTTTCCTCTTGCAACCGTTTCCGAATCAGGCGGGCCGCACTTTTTTCAAATCCTGCGAAAAATTTGTCACGAGCGGAAATATCTCTGATTTTGATTTGCTTGAGGCGGTTGACAATGGTCGGGATTCTAGAAAAAAGTTCCTGATCAATTTCGCTATACGAATGGGCAGGAGAAAAGTAAATGTCCGCAATCAGTTCATCAACGTAAACCAGTGAGGTAACAACCTTTTTAACCAGGCTCTTGTAAATGTCAAAGTCGAGGGTTTTATCACCCTTTTTGCAATCACGGATATCGTTTAAATATTGCTTCGCTTGTTTGGTTTCTTCCGGCTGTGAGTAGGGGTCATTGATCACACTCAAAAACAAATTTTCTGCATCCTGCAGCTCGCGCCTGGCAAGAAGCTCTAACCCCTGACTCATGGTATCGTAGATAAACATTTTATCCCTGTCCTCAGATAATCCGGGTTCACCGCAAGTGCTTTAAAAACGGCAATTCCGACTTGAGTTGGGCAGAATGAGTGAGGGTCTGCCCACGGTGTACTCCGCCTAATAAGGGTTTAGATGCTGATTTGATCGGGGGGGATTTTAAAATAACCTCAAATTACGGAGAGCCTCTGCACACTAGCCGTGGGAGCAAAAAAAAACCGGAGAATGAGTATGGGCGACTCACCTCCGGCTTTAAGAGCTTTAAATTATTAATTTATCGAGCTTTTTTTATACCCTGCTTATTGCGGTTCACACTCAGCCGGTGCATTAGCGATCAAATCATTTTCCATACTATAAGACAAGGACCGGTATTCCGGCTCTTCAACCTTGACAGGTTTGATATCCAGCAGGAGGTTCTCATTTTTCAAGAAAATCGCCAGAATATCAACAATATCCTTATAGAGTCCCCGCTCGGCTTTTCGGGATGTAAAGATACAAAACAGAGGACCCCATCGACCGATATGATTGCGAGTGAATTTTTTCATGCTACTGGTCAGGACGCTGATATTTCTTTCATCATGTCCGTTTTGAATTCCAAAGGCGGTTCTAAAACACATGAAAAACATGAATGCCAACTCAAGGGAAATATGGTCCACCCTTTCCCGGGTTCTATTGCGCGGCTGTTCAAACCCGAAGGTTTCATAAAAGCCACCCAACTGAATCAAAACATCGGTCTGGGACTGAATACCGCCCTCGGTACCATACTGCATTTCATAAGGGGGGCACTCCATAGAAACTGCATGTCCAAAAGTCCTGACATATTCCCCCTGCACCTGCTTGACGGTCATTTTGGGTAAATACTTGTCGAACCCATCAATAATGGATTTAACATGTTCCCAGTCTTCTTCGTCCACAAGCGCAATATCCAGGGGCTCAAGCAAAGACTTGGGCCGGAAAAACTTTCGGTTCCAGGGATAACTAAAAGCGCTGGAAAGGATGTCGTAAACACGCCCCCTGGCTAATTGAAGGGATATTCTTTCCTCTTTCAATTCGTCCAGAGAACCCGTTTGCCCAAGTACCTCGAGCATTGGATCGCCTGATTTTGCATGAGTTACATTGCCCATTTTAATCTCCTTGTTGCGTATTAACCGGATTCCGAGCGAGACTCAAAAGCCCCATCACGAAACCGAATTGATTCACGCTACTACCAGTAGAGCGTCGTTGCTCGTTACGATTGCACCCGGATGCTCTTCGGGCTGTACATAAAGAAAGGCTCTTCAACCGTAATATGTGTGAACTACTTTATAAACACAAAAAAAGCTGGTTAACCTACACCAGCCCTTAATTCATAAACTTCAATGCAACGATCACAACCCCCGTCTCTGCTTTCCCAGTCCGGGAAGTCGATCTGAATGGCTTCGATCACCATTTCATCACAAATACTTTCCGGATCGTCGACCCAGTTATAAGTCGGGAATTTACAGAGCGGACAAGGCGATCCTTGCAGATGGATATAATCTTTTTCTTCATCCGTCATCTCTCCCGGATCAACGTATTTACTCATCAGGGTATCGAGGTCGGTGGCCATGGAGAGTAACTCTTCGTGGGTCAGTTTCTCCGTCACCCAAAGCCCTTCAAAAATTCCCCTTCTCTGCTTGTCCGGGATCTTACGGTAAAAGTTATCAAATTCACGGTAACGCGATTCCTTAGGCAGAACAGAAACGACACCCATGCGCGCCAGCCGGGAATCCACATACATATTCCACAAAAGCTTGAACCTCGCCGTGATGAGGTTTTTCACTGATGGGTTACCGGGGATAAAAGCGTCTTCGTAATCGAACTCGGGGTCGACCATATCTTTGGCGTGCATAAACTCATGGATCAGGAAGGCATCGAGTTCCTGAGCTTCTTCAGGGTTGCTGAACCGGCTGGCCAGAACCCTCATCTCAATGATGGGATTCCCGGAAACCCGATTGAGAACATTGGAGCCTTCATCCACTTTATTGATGCCTCGTTTCACCACCACTTCCTTGATGCGCTCCTCAAATTCACGCGCCAGATCATAGGAGATTTCGTCATTTTGTTCGGCCTCATCTTCTTCTTCGGCCTCATCTTCTTCCGTTTCAGCAATTGCGGTCACCCCTTCTTCCGCCTCAATATCTTCCCCCTCAGCGCTGGCTTCCACCTGTTGCTCCAAGGCTTCTTCGGGCGCAGCTTCCAAAGATTTCGGCTCTTCCGACTCGGTTTTTTCAACCAGAGCCGACTTTCTAACCGTACGCTTGCGTTTAGGAATAAGACCTACCGCTTCCAGAGCACGCAACACGTGATCTCCCAGCTTTAACCTCTCAAGAAAAAACAGGCGGTTGACCTTTTCAAAGGCGGTCTCCCGGTCATCCTCCGGAAGTTCGTAAATAGGATCGGCGAGGGAATGGAACTCATCATAATCAGAACGATAACCTGACCTTTCCAAATGATTAAGATGCCGAAAAACAGACTCTTCCATTAATTGAGCGCTATAACTGACCTTCATTCATTCACACAAATATAGGGTTAAAAATATGAGAAACAGGGCTAGCCAAAACAAAGTCAGCCCCTTTAATTTAAAGCCTGCGATATGGTAATTTATCTCCTTTTAAAGGCCTGTGTCAAGACAAATGGCCTTTATTTTTTATATCTTTAAGGCCGAAAAAGCTTGCATTTTACATTCCAGAACCCGGCGTAGGAATTTTCCTACAAAACTCACTCGTTTTATGACTGGAACTATTTCTTATCGACCGAGTCTTTGAGTTTTTCGATCTCCTGAATCGCCTTCATGATCTGCTCGGGATCACCCAAATCTTTGGCAACCTTTCTGGCCTTGCTGATGTATTCGTCCGCCTTTTCATAGCGGGAAACCAGAATCTCCATTCGGGCCACCGTCAGGTAAAACTGAGTCAGGCTGGTCCAATTGCTGGTCTTCACAAAACAACTGTCAGCCTGGGCGAAATAGCTTTCCGCTTCCTCAAACAAACAATCTTTAAACTTCAGGTTACCCAGATAGGTAAAGTCCTGACCGGCCCCTTTAAAATCCCCAATCTCGCGGGTAAGTTCCAAAGCCTTCAGATAGGACTTTTCGGCTTCTTTGCGCTCGCCATTGCTGAAGGTGAGATTGCCAAGATTACGATAATCTTCGGCGATTTCTTTTTTGTCATTCAACTGGCTGGAGAGGTCAAAAGCTTTTTTGAAGTTTTCCCCGGCCTTTTCCCTATAACCCCGCTCCATATTGAACTTGCCCAAATGCCTGAGGTCGATGAGAATTTCCTTCGGATCATTAAGAGTCTGCGAATTTTCCAAAGCCTTTTTGTAATAGACCTCCTGCTTGGAACGTTCCTTTTTTTCGACATAGATATTCGAGAGAATGCGGCAATCGGAACAAACATTACGATGGTCCTTGATTTCCTCAGAAATCGCCAAGGCTTTCAGGGCAAATTTTTCCGCTTGGGTCCAGTCGTCTTTTTGCAGATAAAGGTTATAAATATTTCTGTTATCTTCTGCCATCTCCGCCTTGTTACCGGACTGAGTATTGATTTCCAAAGCCTTCAAATAATTTTTCTCGGCATTGAACCAGTCGGTTTTCTGCAAACTGATATTTCCCAGGTTGCGATATTCAAACATAACTCCAGGCATGTTTTTGTTGTCCTGGTGAACCTTCAGGGATTTTTTTACCAGCTTTTCGGCATCAGCCATTTTTCCCGCCATGATCAGGACGTTCAGGTAACTGCCATGTAAATCCTGAAGACCTTTTTGGTCTTTCAATTCCTCCTTGAGCACGATGGCGCGAGCATAGTTTTCTTCTGCTTCGGCATAATCCCGCTTTTCCATCATGATGCTGCCCAGGTTCCCCAAGGCCGCGCTCAATGCACCTTTGTCCCCGGACTTTTCATGAATAGCAATGGTTTCCTTGGCCACATCTCCCGCTTCATCCCAGTCATTAGCCATGAACAAAACATTACCCAAGTCGGTCAACAAAGCCAGCTTGAGCTTGCTGTCCTTCTCGACTTCCGGCTTCTTCAGAGCTTCGCGGATCTGCTGTTTTCTACTTTCTAGATATTTAGGTTGGGAGAAGATGAGCATCAATTTGTTCTGCACCTCCTGAACCGATCCCTGCTCTTTCATAGCTTCATACAAATCGCTGGCCCGCATCAGGTGATCTTCCGCCTTGTCAAACTCTTCTTTCTTCATAAAAATATCTCCCAGCGATTCACATTGCTGGGCTATTCCAGGTCGGTTTTCCTTTTTCTCCATCAATTCCAGGGCTTTGAAATACTGCTCCTGAGCGCCGTCCCAGTTTTTCTGCAAACTTTTGACATTACCCAAGTTGGCATAGCCTCTGGCTTCCCCTAATTCGTCACCCAGTTCCTGCATGGCCTTGAGGGATTTCTCATAATTTTCCCAAGCCAGATCGAGCTGGTTTTTGTTGAGATAAATATTTCCCAGACTCCCCAACAGATAAGAGTTTCTGCGCTTGTCAGAATCCCCGATCACCTCCAGAGCCTTTTTAAAATTGGCTTCGGCCTCATCGACTTTTCCTGTTTGCCCTTCACTAGCCATTTGCAGGTATATCCCGGCCAGATTTGCATAACAGATCCCCGCCGAGGTTTTGTCCCCCTTGTCTTCCAGCACGGCGATGGTTTTTTGAATGGTCTCTGCCACTTTGTCCATCCGTTTCCATTGGAAATAGAGTTCTTCCAGATCCTGCAGTTTGGCGATAACCTGAGTCTTTTGTCCGGTTGATGTGAGCGACTCCACTTCGGCCAGCAGAGCGGATTCGTTCTTCTCTAAATATGCGGGGTGTTTGTGGAGAGAGTCGATTCTGCCTTCCAATTGCTGGATTTTTCGTTCATCCTGCTTTGCCAACTCCATGAACTCTTTGGCTTTCTGGTAATAACCAATGGCCTGTTCCACGTCTTCCTTTTTCAGGCTGGTGTTGCCCAGATATTCGTTGTAGATGCCCTGCCCAAGTTGATCATTGGCTTCGACCATGATCTGCAAGGCCCTCAGGTAACTTTCTTCAGCCTTTTCCAGACTGCCCTGATAAAAATAAACGCTACCGAGGTTGCCGAGGGAGCTTTCGATGCCTTTGGCATCCTTGAGTTTTTCCATATAGGTCAAGGAGCGGGAATAAAAATCCTCCGCCTTATCGAAATTTTTGCTTTGAAAACAAATATTGCCCAGATTGCCCAGCACATAAGCCTGGCCTGAGTCGTCCCCTTCTTTTTCCATATGCTTCAACGCTTCAAGGAAGTTGGATTCCGCCTCCTCAATGTTGTTTTTCTGCAAATTCTCATAACCCAGCTTCTCAAACTTTCTACCCTCTTCCATATCCCCACCTTCACAAAAATGCGTTTGTAATAAAAAGTACGAAAACGTTTCCCGGTATAAAGACCTCAATCTTCCCGATCAGGCCAAATCGGCAACGGTTGGAAACAGCTTATATTTCACGGATTTAGGTTACGAATTATAGAGGTCATCCGGCTTCCTGTCAACAACCGGGCCCCGCCCGGTGGGAATGGGTAATAGCCCAGAGGCCCTAGCCATGGGGGGACAGCAACTTTACCTTGCGGGAGTGCCAGCATTATTATAAATTGCCTTCTTTTGCCAAGGATGAGACGTGATAAAAACAGACAATATAATCCATGCATTGACCCGGGAAGGATCACTGATCTTCGCCGGTAATCTTGAGTTTGCCACAGAGTTGGAAAAGAAAATCCCCAATCTGGAATCCCAGGAACAGGATGGAAGCACCCTGCTGTTCGAAAACGGGTCTGCCAGCATCGCCAATACCCGTATCATCGTCACTCCGACCGGGCATATCGTCTTCTACAACGAAGAAGGCAGACGTTTTCTCTGCACCGATCCGGAAGGAAGTCCTCTGCACGAAGCCCTGTGGACTCAAGACGATAAAACCGAAGCCCCGCAACTGGCACTGGCCAGGATGCAACTCGACAACCGGCAATGGGTCGGCATCAAACCCCGCGCTAAAACCTTTTCGACACAAGTTGATATCAGCACTCATGACGGCTGGGAAAAAATGTCGCTCGATAACCTGCGCGAAAAAGCCGCCGAAGCCTGGCGCGTGCCCTTCTCCGAGGTGAAATATTTTTATGATGATGAACATATGGTTCATCAGGGAGACGGAAAATACAATATCCAGCTCACTAAAGACGGACTCTACGCCCTGCACGAAGGCACGTTCGACAAATCCCTGTTCATCAGTTTCATGTTTCAAGTCAACTGGGCCCGACTCGACCTGATTCCGGTGGTTGAACTGTTCCAGTCCACTTTGCCGGGAACCGGCGGCGCTGTGTTCGAGTTCATCTGGGGCATCTATAACGATCAGTCGCGGGAAGAACAACTCCCGCCCTTGAAGTATCGCGGCCTTCCCACTTACCCCTCGAAAGAAGCGTTCAACATTTTCTCCGCATTTTTTGAACCGCAGGGACCGGAAGGCAAAGACATCAAAAAAATATTCATGGACCCCATGACTTCTCACGAGATCACCTGGACACCGCAAAAACACGCGCCGACACGCTATTTCAGCGACAGCCAGAAAGTGGTCATCACCGCGCAGGACGGTTTCCTCTACAAAGTCACGGTTTACGATGATCCCACCAGTTTCCCTTTCACCAATTGCGGAGGTGTGAAAAAACCCCCCATCGAGCGGGAAGTCAGAGTGGGCACGCAATCGTTCACCCTGCTCGAAGGCGAACGCGGAAGAGAGATTGCTTTTGAGCCAAAATGGAACCTGCGCCCGCAGACCTATTCGACCAAATCGCCAGCCAAGTATCCCTTCACCTGGAAATGGTTCTTCAACGGCGAGCCGCCGGTGGTCGATCCGGTCAAGGTGCAATACACGGTTCCGTTTTATCCAGAAGGCGCTGCCGACATTGAAGAATCCGCGCTGCAACCCATGGTGCTCGATCAGATTTTTTACTATATGGAAATGGCACCGGCAATGCCGCATCGGCTGGAAAAAATTAACAAAGTGCTCATCCACACTTTTGACACCGTGCTGGCCGGTTGCATCGACTGCACCAAAGAGCGCGAGTACACCGTGCTGTTCAGCGATCCAGAATTTGCCCAGAAAAATGCGCAATTGTTGTGGAACTACGCTGCGTCACGCGACCAGCTGGACAACCTGGAAAAAGTTTCGTTCCTACCGGAAGCAGAGCATATCGCCCACGCCTACAGCACCCAATATGGACTGATCTTTAAATGGATTCCGTTCATGTACCATCCCGACCGCGCAGCCTGCGAAAACATGTTGAAAGCTTTGAAGGGAGCGCTCCTGCCCGGCGGGTTCCTCTACCTGGTCGGACCACGTCCGTTAGGCGGACTGTTCGAGCATTACGGACTCGACACACTTTATAACGACCCGGTCCACAACATGCCGTTTTTCCGGCAACACCTGAAAATGTGTCCTGAAAACCAGGTCCATCCCGACCTCTGCGTTTTCCTGTTGGAGAAAAAAGTTCCTGAAGAGAAGAAAGAAATCCAACCCGCCTCAGATCAAGCAACAAGCGACTTCGACGGTACCATGCCCCAAATGCGCGGCTTCCGCCGCGACAACTAGCTGCTAGGCACCGCCTACTTGTGATATCCCCAACCTTAACTTCATGCCCCGCAAAGGGGTACAGTGTTGCATCCTGAGGCTCTCGAAGGATCATGGCCCGTAGGGGGTATTGAGGGGGTTTGGCTTGTCACCCTGAGCTCTTCCCGCCTCAGTCTTGATAATAAGCCTGACCAAAAGGCCGGTTAAATAAAGAAATGCTTCGACTTCAGACACGTTTATATCGTGCCTATTTTTCGAAGCATGTCGTTTAAATTCATTAGCATACTTGATAAAATTACTTAATATAGATTTCCAATCTTGAGATACCCCAATTGTTTTTACTAAGTCGTCTCTATTATTATCTAAAACCTTATTATTACCTAAAACCGTTCTAGCAAGACCTTCAATTGTCAAATAACAATTAATAATTACTTGGTCCATCTTTTTCTCAAGAAAACATGTTACTGCTTTTTCAAAATCCTTTTTTTCATCAGGGTATTTATCAAGCCACATGAACGGTTCAGTTAAAAGTTTTTCATCTAAGATTTCTGCTCCTCTAGGGACAAATCTCCCATTTTCCCATGCTATTTCTAAATCAATTGCTGCATTTTGAAATGCGATTTTAATCCATTTGAATATTAAATCTTTGGTTTTTTGCTTTTTATCGAAATAATTACATAAGAGGGTTAATATCTTTATCGTTTCGATAAAATTATCATCAGTTAATGATCTCAACTTTGGAATTACCTTTGTATAAGAAAACCCAGTAGCTTTAGAGATTCTGTCATCCGCATTTACCCCCAACCAATAGCAGATGGTTGTGAAAACATTTCCATATTCAAATTTTTCATCATATGACGAAGTTTCTTCTTTTTGGATACTTTTGAAAATAGTTTGATTTATTCTTTGCACAAATCTGGCTTGTTCTTTTTCAATAGTTTCATTAATTCCGAAGGCTTTGTAAAAATCTTTAAGCATGATTTAAAATAGGGGTTATTTTAAGTTAAATTGAATTTGCTTTTTTGCTATATGGGGTTAGGCAGATCTTTGACAAAATAAATTCATTTTATTAATTTTACTTCTCTTTATCTTTTGGACTTTCGAAGGGTCTGCCTGAAACATCAGGCTCAAAAGTAAAAATAATTTTGTCATCATCTTCATCATTTAATCGTTGGAGGTTAGCTTGGGTGATTGTATATCCTCCTTTAAGCATACTTTCAAAAAAATCCCCATTGGCCATTTTGAAATTATGCGTTTCAACAAACTCCTCTTTAGTAATTTTTCCGGCTAAATATTCGAGTAAGGACTTTGAAGAAAATTCAATCGTTTGCATAAAATGCTCGCTCCTCATTGTCGATGAAGTATGCCAAACTTTTTGTGGACCATCCCAACCATTACGTAAATGATTGGCCGCATTTGACCCATCAAGTTTTGGCTCCGGCATGATTTTTGGAATCAAATTTAATGCTGATAGGCCTTCTTCCTGCAAAGGAAAATTAGCTTTCGGATTCAAAAATATTTTCCCATTTATATTCAGAGGCTTTAAATGGTCAAATATTCCCATTGCCTCTCGCTTAGCAAAAAGGGTCACAACAAAGGAAATTGAACTACTATTATTTAAAAAATATTGTATTACCTGTTCATCACTGTAAGTTTCGCCCGTAGAACTGCTTATTCCACTTGTTAATTCACGACACCCGCCATCTGCCAGAAAGATCCCTTTAACTCCCTCAAAGTTTGCCTTTTTAAGCTGATCTGCTTTTTTCTTAAGAGCATTGAGAATAGGGTTGTTCTGCAATGAATAATAGCAGGTATAAGCTAAATTTCCTCCGCCTTGAGGCATGCCATAGATGTTTTGTTGATAATATATGGTAACGTCAAAACCATCCCCCTGAAGTCTTTTTTCCGCCCTGTCAGGGTTATTTTCTTTTACCCAATCGATAAATTTATGAAAATCGCTATTAAAGAGTTTTTTGTATTCATTTTTTGGGGGATATTTTAATCGGACCTTACTATCGCCGTAACTTCCCACCATCTCGTATTCAGGCCTGTCTGAGAAATGGCCTCTTCCGAACCCCCTTTTCTTTGCCTGATTACATAATTCAAGCCTGTAAAACTCACGAGGATTCTCTTTTTCGAGACCTTCGTCTGAAACAGTCCTCACATCGGCTATGAATGTATCGCCTGTATTTTTACTTCTCCATAAGACATCGGGTTTTTTTCCAAGGTCTGGCTCAACTTCTATATCCGCGTTTCTGCTAAGAGCATAAATTATTGCAAGCTCCCATTGAGAATGCAGAGATACTTCGTCCTCTCTGTTAAGCTTAATAACAATATCTTCCAGCTGCCTCAAAGAAAGGAAATCTGCGCATTGATGCAGCATATTTTGTATTGAGCGACGATGGAATAAGGACATGTTTAGCTTGGCATATAATAAAGGGGTCTACCCCTTCGGGGCATGAAGTTAATGATGGGGATATCACATACCCCTCCTACCCCTGCGGGGCATGAGTCAAAGGTAGGTAACACCACAGGCTCACAAATTTATCGGAAACGGATATCACGAAGTACCCGTTCCGGGCATGAAAGCTTAGGTTGGGTATTTCACATCCATTCTTGACTACATTTGGCCTCTAGTTTGGCATACCAATAAAAGGTGCAAGGCGGGGGGTTGAATGTCAAACCAGCGGGGGATAGAAGAAATCTACTGGTTGTCAATCACCCCAGCCATTGTGATAATTAACCCTTGCCTTCATGCCCGGAACGGGTATGTGATATTCCCTTCCGTAAACTTCATGCCCCGAAGGGGTACTTTGAAAAAGAGGGAGCTTCTATCTCTGTCCATCTGTGTTTATCTGTGGCTAATAGAAGTCCTGCCTGTTTTCTTAAGATGTTTCTCCAGAGCCTCAGTGACAATCTGATTCAGGTTAGTGCCTCTTTCCTTGGCCGCTAAAACCGCCAACCGATGCAGTTCCGAGCCCGTTCGCACGTTAAAGCTTCCCTTGAAAGATTCTTCAGGCTCTGTTCCCTCATCCGCACACATTTTCAGATAATCGTTCACGGCCTCTTTAAAGGATTTTTGCAGACCTTTAATCGTGCTCCCCTCATAAGTGACGAGGCTTCTTACAAATTCGATTTTCCCGTGAAAAACAGCATCCTCATCACTGTAATGGGCTGAACCAAAGTATCCCTTGTATTGCATCATGTCTTTCATAACAGTCCCTCACGCTCTAAAAATTCTATTAATTCCCGGATCACATATAGTTTTACAATATTTTTCGGATGCGGCTTGTGCAGGCTGACGGGCGGAGCACTGTCATGAACAAATCGCCGCCTTGAACCTCCCGTCTTGCCTTTTTTCCACTCCCGGTATCCCAGACACTTCAACACCCCGGACAACTCTTCCCAGGTTAAATCCCGGGGCCGTCCCATGAGGCGTTTGATTAATTTTTCTTTCCGACTCAAAGCTCCTCCGCTTAGCAACTAAATTTAGTTACATAAATTAGAATACTAGGTAATCTAACTGGAATCAATTAAAAAAACCTTCCAAATAGGATTTCCACATATCGCAAGACAGGTTGTAAATCACCCCAGCCCCTCTTTGAAAAAGAGGGGTCCATTTTGAAGCCCCCTTTCCTCAAAGTACCCGTCCCGGGCATGAAAGCTAATGTCAAATGCCACAGGGGTTGGGGGGATTTGGTTTTCCCTATCTGAGCAGAAAAAAAATAATCGTTAACAGGGCAACGAACTTAGGGTTTTCGCGGCTCGCGAACGATAGTGAGCGTCTGTCGCACACTGGCTGTGGCGTCTCGCCACTACATCATCAGTTCGGGGGCCGTGCTGCGTTCGTGGGATTCGGGGTCGTTTTTCACGTAGAGGTGGGGCAAATCGCTGGTGCCGAAATGCGTGATGTAGAGGTACACATGTTCACGGGCATTGATGCGCATTGCCCATGGATCAAAATCGTCGCGGTAAAAACTTTCGTAACGCTTCATCGCCTCTTCGGTGGTCTGGCCCGACTCCGGAGTGTAATAATAATCCAAAGCCAGGTCGTGCTCGGGGTTATCCTTCACTGTGATCTTGTACTCATCCTTCTGGAACATCACCGGCGCGTTTTTATAGAGCACGAAAAAATACATCTCGACCGATGGAATCATATCCTGATGCTGCAACAGGAACTGCCGCGTGTCTTCAGCCTCCGCTTCGGTTTCTGAGGGGAACCCGTAAAAACACATCACGTGGCTCCAGATGCCCACCCGCTTGGCCTGTGTCAGGTTGATTTTTGCCGCTTCTATATCGGTATCTTTCTTCACCAGTTTGATGATGCGTTCGTTGGCCGACTCCAGCCCGTAATACAATGACCGACAACCTGACTTGTGCGCCATGTCCCACAACTTCGGCTCCAGCAGTTGCGATTCAAACCGAATCAGCGTGGTCCAATAAATATCGAGCTCACGTTCCACCATCATCGGCGGCAGTTTGATGAACAGGGCTGGCGGAAACGACTCATCGGTGAACATGAAATGTTTGGTGTTGAGTTTATTTTTCAGGTATTCCAGTTCATCGACGATCTGATTCGCATGTTTCGCTCGAAACTGGTCGATATAACCGGCACCGTGATCGCAGAACGTGCACTTGCCCCAGTAACAGCCACGCGTAGCCAAATAGGGAACGAGTTTTTCCGGCGAAAAATATTTTTCCCAGGGCATGCCGTCAAAGTCCGGCGGTGGCAGTTCGGTGACCTGTTCCTGATAGGTGTCGTTGACATGCATATTGCCTTCCTCATCTTTGTAGATGAGGTTGGAAACTTCGGACATTTTTCTTTTGCCTGATAGCGCTTCTACCAACCAGACCAAAGCGTGCTCGCCCTCATAGGTGATCATCGAGTCGAACACCTTGCCGAAGAAATGCGGCTTTTTCGCAAATTCGTCCTTGAGCCGGGTGATGATGTTGCCCCCCACAGTCACATGGATGTCGGGATAAGCCTCTTTGATCAAAGTAGCAAAGGTGATGCCTGCCATCAATTGCACCGGAGTGCCTATGGAAATGCCAACGATATCGGGTTGTTCTTTTTTAATCGACCGCAACACCAACTGCCGGCAGATGTCGGCATAAACATTGACAGTCTTGTCGTGCGGCACTTTCAAAAGGTCTTCAGAAACCCAGGGCCGGTACACGTTGAGGTTGCTCTCGACCGGATAAAAATTGATGCTGGCAGGGAAGTAGCAGACAGAAATATATTCCATGACTTCCCTGAAAGCGTTGAGCGCCCATTCGGCTTTCTCGATCTCATAAAATTCCGGCCCGCGCATGATCCTCTTGGCGCGACCCACTTTATTGATATGGTGGTCGAGGTCGATATGCTGGTAGTCGCTGAGCATTTGTTTCAGCTCGGCGTCTTCCGGACTCAACGCTTCTCCGTACTCTTTTTGTATCAGCGTTTTCAACCGGGCTGATATTTTGCTTTTGATAAACAACAGGAATCCGGACGTGAAGAAGTGGTCAAACATCTCCACATTGATGTCCTTGAGCACGGTCTCTATGCCGTTTTTACGCAGAACCGCGGCGAGGCTCGGCAGGGCCAGATAAGGGGCGGTAGGCACCCATTCCGGAGGAAATATCAACATGACCTTTTTCATACAGGTTCCTTTAAACGCAGTTCTTTCGATGAATCGCTTTTAATTTTTTGGAATCTAATGGGTTAATGCTAACATATTGCCATCTATACCTTTAATCAAAATCGGGCCAAAATCGAGAAAGTTTCATAAAATACTCAGGGGAACCAGGCTCGGCAATGACCCGGTATCAACCCATAGTTAAAATGGAGCACGAAACAAGTTATGTCCAATACAGAAACCAGCGCGGAAGTTAAAGCCAAAATCCTGCTGGATGAAGCAAATCTGGCATTTTCAGAAACGTCTGAACGTAGAGATAGTCAGGGGGAACGTAATCTGGAAGGATCGGCCTGGGAAGAAGGTCGTATGGAAGGGGAATACGACGAAGCCGACTATCAAAAGATTCTTGAGTTGCAGATGCAGTCCGCCGTCGCTTGCGATGATCACCCTGAACTGGAAGAAAAAACAGCGGAACTGTTCCAGTCGATCACTCCCGAAAATGCTGAAGAAGTCCTCAAGACTATAGCCGCAGATCCGAACATCATGACTTTGGGTAAATCCGCAGTCACAACTTTTGTTTTGCGGTTTCCGACGGTGCAATCCTTTGTCAACAAGGGCCATCCATTAGTACTGGCTATGGATGAATATATGCTGGAAAACGCAGACGCGCAAAACTGGCACGACTATAACAATATCGCCACAGAAAACGGCTGGCTCTAACTACTAGGCGTAGGGCCGACTGCCATAACGTTAACGGGCTGACAACAGGTCAGTTCGGCTTAATATGCTTTTACACTGCACCACTTCAAACCACTATGAAGTTTAGACATAGTCTCGCAAAAGAAACCTTTAAAGGGAAAAAGAAGAACACCGAACGCGGCGTTGAAGATCTTATCGACGAGGACCAGCGCGGAAACCACTCCAGCGCCCAGATTGAACCGAACCCCCTGAGTCTGGATAAAGACACCATCACCCCTCAACCGGTCAAAGAAGAACCAAAGGAAATATCGCGTCGGGATGTGTTTTCGTTCGGCAACTTCCTGGATTTCGGCACTGCAGTGGAAGAGGAAGCCAAGACTAAACCCCCAGCACCCATAGAGGATGAGGAGCTCGAAACCTCTGCTGAGCCCGAACTCGTTGAAGAGACCGAGGGAGTCGAAAGTGTCGAACAGGTAGAAGGTGCCGAAGAAATAGATGAGGCCGAACCTGCCCCGAAAAAAGGGTTCTTCAAGCGCCTGATATCCCGGTTTAAAGAAAGTCCCGAAGAGAAGCGTTTGCTTCGAGGGGAGCTCGAACCCGACCCGGAACCGGAGGCCGAACCTGTAGAAGCATCCACCGAAGCCGAGGTGGGCCATAATATCTTCCAACTTGAAGAGGTTGAGGATAAGGAATACGACCGCCGCAATATATTGCGTCAGGGCGTCCACTTTTTCGCCAAGCCCGCCATTGACAAAGTCCAAGGTAAAATCGACAGTGTCAACAAGGCTGTGGACAAGATCACCAAGCGGGTCCCTCTGTTGCGACCGCCGGGCGCGATTTCTGAAAAACAGTTTTTGCAAGCCTGTTCCCGTTGCGACGAATGCATCCACGCCTGCCCCAAGGACGCCATCCTGCGCGCGCCCAAGAAAATGGGGTTCCTCGTTTTCAACACACCTTATATCGAACCCCTGCGCAATCCCTGTGTGATGTGCACCGACCTGCCCTGCATCTCGGCCTGCCCGGATAAAGCCTTGCTCCCAGTCCAGGAGCTGACGGATGTGAATATGGGCTACGCCATTTTGGACAAGAAAAAATGCCAGGCCTACGGCGATACGTTCTGCCAGCAATGTGTGATCGATTGCCCGGTTCCCGGAGCGATTTTTCAGGTCAACGACAAGCCGGTCATCGACAAAAATATCTGCACCGGGTGCGGAGTCTGCATGCGCTCGTGCAGCACTGTCAATATTCCCCTGGCGATCAAGATCAAGCCGCAGATGGTGGTCGAATATCAGCTTTACAAAAAACGCCAGGAACAGGAACTGGCCAAAATCGAAGCTGAACAAAAGGCGGTCGCACAGGCAGAGCAGGAAGAATCTCTCATCAGTCAGGAGAACGAGGAAGCCTCGGAAGAGCAGGAACCTTCTTCCCCGCCAGATTAACGCTTGCAAGTCTGCCTTCTTTTCAGTACCTTATTGAACTTTGGCCCCTTCATCACCCCTTACAAATAATCAAATGAGCAACGAACTTCAAAGAACGCATGATTGCGGGACATTGTCGGATAAGCATATCGGCGAAACAGTGACTCTGTGCGGATGGGTGCATACCCGGCGCGATCACGGGGGACTCATTTTCGTCGACCTGTGGGACAAATACGGCATGACCCAGGTGGTCCTGAATCCACAAATCGACCAACTGGCGCACGAGCACGCGCAATCCATTCGCGGCAATTTTGTCATCGGCGTTGTTGGCAAGGTTCGCGGCCGTCCGGATGATATGGTGAACCCAAAACTGAAAACCGGCATGATCGAGGTTTATGTCGATGAGTTGAGCATTCTCAATCCATCGGAAACTCCACCCATCTCACCTTGGGAACCGCAGGACACCTCGGAAGTCCTGCGCCTGAAATACCGATTTCTTGATCTGCGTGGACCGGAATTGCAACGCAACCTGAAAATTCGCTATGACACCACCCGGGTGGCGAGAAACGAACTGCACCGGCATGGATTCATGGAGATTGAAACCCCCATGCTGACCAAGAGCACCCCGGAAGGAGCTCGGGATTATCTGGTGCCCAGTCGGCTCAATCCGCAAAAGTTTTATGCCCTGCCCCAGTCGCCACAATTGTTCAAACAGATTCTCATGGTCTCGGGCATGGACCGGTACTTCCAGATCGTTAAATGCTTTCGCGATGAAGATTTGCGTCAGGACCGGCAACCAGAGTTCACCCAGATCGATATCGAAATGTCATTCGGCAATGAAAAATTATTGTTTCAGATAACTGAAGAAATGATGGCGGCAATTTATCAGGAAGTCCTCGGCAAAAAAATCGAAACACCCTTCCCCATCCTGAAATATCAGGATGCCATCAACCGATTCGGAACCGATAAACCGGATACGCGATTCGGCATGGAAATCGTGGACCTGGGAGAAATTGTCCGGGGCACCTCGTTTAAAGTGTTTGCCCAGGTGCTGGAATCGGGCGGACAGGTTCGCGCCCTCAATATCAAAAACAGCGCCGAATCTTTGTCCCGCAAAGCACTGGATGATTTAACAGAAATTGCCAAAACTTATGGCGCTAAAGGCATGGCCTGGATAAAGGTTCAGGAAAACGAATTGCAGTCGCCCATCGTCAAATTCTTCGAGCAGGAAATGCTCGACAAAATGCTGAAAGCCTTGGACAGCAAACCCGGCGACACAATTGTTTTCATCGCCGACACCCCCAAAATTGTGGCCGATGCCCTTGCGCATTTACGGCTGGCTTTAGGCAAGCAGTTGAACCTGATCAATGAATCGAAAAATGCCTTCACCTGGGTCACCGAGTTTCCCCTGGTGGAATATGATGATACGGAAAAAAGATATACTGCCATGCATCACCCCTTCACCGCTCCGCGTGAAGAAGATTTGGGGAAATTCGAGAGTGATCCCGGTTCCATTAAAGCGCGGGCTTATGATCTGGTGCTGAACGGCAACGAAATCGGTGGCGGCAGTATCCGTATCCATCAAAAAGAAGTGCAGGAAAAAATGTTCAAACTCCTCGGCATCGGTCAGGAAGAAGCTGAGGCTAAATTCGGATTCCTGCTGGACGCGTTGCAGTATGGAGCCCCGCCACATTGCGGCATCGCCATGGGACTGGACCGAATCGTTATGTTACTTTCAGGTGCCGCATCAATCCGCGACGTGATCGCCTTTCCCAAAACCCAGAAAGCCACCTGCCTGATGACCGAGGCCCCCTCGGAAGTGGACCCGAAACAATTGCGGGAATTGAGGCTCAAAGCCGATTTATCCTGACACCCACTCTGGGAGAATTTGATCTCTAATCTCAAGGTGAGCCAAACCCTGTAGGGTTTGCGTAGCAGAGATGAACTCCTGAGCCCAATCTCTTTGTTTTTACTAGCTTTCAAGGGCTCAATTTCCTGAGTGCCCCCACCTGAACCAGAAACTTAATTTCAGATAAAACTTAACTCGGAAAAGCTGGGGTTCTCCCAGAATCTTCCGTTACACTGTTTAATATGAGAGGTAAAGAGTGTAGCGCTCGTTACCCCTCAAAGAACACCTCCTCCTCGGATGTCCGGGAACAGAACACACTCTCTGTTCCCGGATTTTTTTTGCCGGTTAGCCACCGGAGGCAGACAGCAATGAGTCGTTGAGCCGATATAACTCTTTGCTAGCCGACAATAGCTATTGCCCGTTGGCCCCACGCCCAGTGGTATGTTATTCTTAGCTAAAATCAATATTAAAATCTCCTCATGACACTGAAACAAAAAACAGAAAAAATAAAATCACTGATCCGGAAAATGGATAGCGCGCTGGTCGCCTTTTCCGGTGGGGTGGACAGCACACTGGTTCTTGCCCTTGCCCATGGGGTTCTAGGCGAAAAAGCATTGGCCGTCACCGCGCAATCGGCCAGCGTGCCAAACCGGGAATTACAGGCCTCCCGCCAGTTGGCCGAGGAAATCGGGGCAAGGCATCGAGTCATCAAAACAGAGGAAATGTCCAATCCGGAATACCGGGCCAACCCGGCCAACCGTTGCTACCACTGCAAAACGGAACTTTATTCCAGTCTGAAAAAAGTCGCCGAGCAGGAAAACATCACTCATATTTTAAATGGCATCAACACCGATGATCTCGGTGACTACCGGCCTGGGCTCGATTCCGCTCGCGAGCAGGGCGTGCGCAGTCCCTTGGTAGAAACGGGATTCAACAAGCAGGATGTTCGGGATCTGTCTCGCATGATGGAGCTTTCAATCTGGAACAAGCCGGCAATGGCCTGCCTGTCGTCCCGGATTCCCTATGGCCAGCCGGTCACCGTTGAAAAACTTTTCCGGGTCGAACAGGCCGAAGACCTCCTGCTCTCTTTAGGGTTCAAGCAAGTGCGTGTCCGGCACATTGGAGCCCAGGCCAGCATTGAACTGGGCAAAGATGAAATGCCGCGCTACCAGAATGATGAATCCATGCAGAACTCTGTTCAGGAAAAATTAAAGGCTTTGGGATTCAGCAGTGTAATACTGGATCCAGAAGGGTATCGGATGGGAAGTTTGAACCCACCAGTGGGTTTTATTCCCCGTGGCTTGCCACGTCTTTTTAAATAACGCTTTATTAGGATACCCCATCCGCTTGCGGCGGGGTCGTTCATTTCAGCCTTATTGAAAAACAAAAACCATGTTTAAATATGAACTGCGGCCAGAAATAAGAAAACAACTTAAAGACCCGGATGGGTTTGAAAAAGGATTGAACGCTGTCTTTCTCGGCTTGGTCGTCTGCATGGCGGGCGTGGCACTGATGCTGATCCTCTTCTTCAATAAACCGGAACATGTGCTGCATCCCACTTGGATTCTCTTCCTCGGTTTCGCCATCGTCGGTTACGGCGAATACAAAAAATTTAAATGTAAGTAAGTGGCGACGCCACATAGCTGTTGCAACGTCATCGCGAGCTCCTGACAGGAGCGCGGCGATCCAGGTTTGTGATATTCCTTCATTAACCTTCATGCCCTGCAAGGGTATTCTGGATTGCCACGTCGGCAAAGCCTCCTCGCAATGACGATTTATGCCCCGGAGGAGCCTAGCGGGGGACATTGACCGACTGGCTTGGATGCGAGACCTCTAAAACCAAACATTCTTCTTCGCAAATAAATGGCCCATGTACTTCACCTGGCGGACGACTGGCAAAATGACCCGCTTCCAGCCAAATATCGAAAGCTTCATCATAAATCCGACCAGAAATTATATAGATCTCTTCAGGATAATCATGCGACTTGGAACCAAATTTTTTTGTATCCGCCCCGGCTTTAAATCGAGTTAAACGGGTATAGTCACCGGTCACACCATCCATAGCCAAAGTTAATTGCTCCAGCATTCCCTCTGTACCTTCAATTGGCTCCCACTTACCAGAGTTTTCTGGGCTCAAAACATTCCAATATGACGCTGTATTTTTACTCATACGTTCTCCTTGCAAGTGGAAAGCAAAATTATTGCTTTTTATCTTCAGCTGCTGACTGATTTTCATTAATAGCTATTTTGCCCAATTCGCGCGAGCGCAGGGTGGCTTCTTCTACAGCGTTCATCAGGGTGGTGCGCAGACCCCCCTCTTCCAGAGCGCGCAGGCCGGCGATGGTGGTGCCCCCCGGCGAGGCGACCATATCTTTGAGTTCACCGGGATGCTTCTCACTTTCCTGCGCCAGTTTGGCAGAACCAAGCACCGTTTGGATGGTCAGCGTATTAGCCACTTCGCGTGAAAGACCCACCTTGACTCCCGCGTCAGAAAGCGCTTCGATCAGCATGAAGATATAAGCCGGGCCGCTACCGCTTAAACCCGTCACGGCGTCGAGGTGGTCTTCCTCAACATCGACAGTGCGACCCACCGCTTCAAAAATACGGTGGGCGATTTTCACATCCGCTTTAGTAACATGTTCGCCGGAAGCGATCGCTGTCACTCCTTCCTGGACCAGCGCCGGGGTATTGGGCATGGTGCGCACCACACTGAGCTTCTTTTTTTTATTCCCTTGCAGAGCACCATCTATGATTGAGATTGGAAATCCAGCGGCAACGGATATCACCAACTTGTCATGATCCACCAGCGAGCTAATATCGCGGAGAACCTCTTTCAATATCTGCGGCTTGACCGCGAGAACGAGGATGTCGGATTTCTTCGCCAGTTCACGGTTATCGGCAGTGACTTTGATTTTGTACTCTGCGTGCAGAGCATCGCGTTTCGATTCCGACGGTTCCGAGACAAAAATATTTTTCGCTTCAATGAAGGAAGCAGAAACCAGTCCCTTAATCATGGCTCCAGCCATATTGCCGCCACCGATGAATCCCAATTTTTTATTTTTCAGCACAAGCTTGTTCTCCCAGTTGATTTTAAATCTGGAAACATCTATTAGCCCCCCTTATCCACCGGGCGTGGCCCGGCGGGGACCAAAAATAGCTGTTCCGACACGAACCAGCGTCGCCCCCTCTTCCACCGCGACCTCAAAATCGTGGCTCATGCCCATGGAAAGTTCGTGAAGGGAAACTTCGTTCTGTTTTTCGCATTGCTCACGAAGCTCCCGCAACCGGGAAAAATGCTTGCGGGAATTTCCCGGGTCGGGGTGGAATGGCGGGATGGTCATCAGGCCCTCAACCATGATCCCTTGCAACCGGGAAAAATTATCCATCTGCTTTTCCAGTTCGCCCGGTTCCATGCCAAACTTTGCGGTTTCGCCCGAAACATTAACCTGCAACAAAACCCTCTGCACCCGGTTTTCTGACTGGCACTGTTTAGCGATTTTCTCCGCCAGTTCGAGGCTGTCCACCGAGTGGATCAAGTCAAAGCGCTCATCGAGAAACTTGACCTTGTTCTTTTGCAGGTGGCCGATAAAATGCCAGATAATATCTTGCGATCCTATTTGTTCTATTTTGGGAACCGCTTCCTGGATTTTATTCTCGCCAAATATCACCGCCCCGGCAGTACGGGCTTCACCTATTCGGGCAATATCTACTTGTTTGGAAACTGTAACCAGACGGGCACTGCCCGGTTCTCTTCCCGACTTTTGGATAGCCTGGGAAATCCGTTCCCGGATCTCAGTGAGATTTTCAGCGATCAACAGAAGCTTGCCTTAATTAGTAGAGGGCCTGCTTGCCCCGCTCCCCGGTGCGGACCCGGACGGCCTCTTCAACCGGCAGGACAAAAACCTTCCCATCGCTCAAGCCACCAGTATGCACCGTCTTCACAATCATGTCCACCACTTCATCCACCGCTTCGGCTTCAAGAACCACCGAAATTTCCACGCAGGGATGGAATTGAGGAACCTTCAATTCGGGGTCTGATTTTAAATGGCTCATCGGTTTGCCAATGCCTTTGGCATCGACCACAGAAATTCCAGGCACTCCCAGTTCAAAAAGCTTTTCCCGGAGCGCTTCCAGTTTTTCATACTGAATGTAACATTTGATCATTTTCATGGCGTGCAACCAATTTAGGCCAAATCAACGGCATTTGCAAGCGGCCCCGGCGAGCCGCCGGTGGCAAATTGCAATATCTTTTTACCGCTAGCAACAACGCTCTCGGCTTTAAGAGCTATTGCCCCGTTGCTTCCCTCGCTAGAGGGTCAGGCTATCACCAATTCGGCGTTTTCTTCGGCGGGAAGGAGCAAACGATGCCAGTTGTGCTTCTCCCAGTTGCGGGCGTCTTTGAAGTCCTTGTACTCCCGCTCTTTCTTTTTAAATTCAGGGTGATGGCTCTGCCAGGTTCCGTTCCTTTTATAAGACGGGGCAAACTGGTGGCACATTTCATGGTAGACGGTGAGTTCCAACACGCACAGAGGCACAAAGTCCTGCTTCAACCGTGGATGAATCCGGATGAGTTTTTTTCCCTCATCATAGGAGCCATAGCGAAAACCACTTTTGTTCCGCGATTTCACATCGCGCCCCCACATGACCTTGGCTTTAATCCGGTCACTGAAATACTCCTGATTCAAACGCTCAAAAATTTTATCCAGATCGCGTTCGTTGCCGGGTTCAATAACTTCTTCTTTCTCGCCACTCGATTCCTGCTCTTCAATATATTCTCGGATAGGGGATTTCACCGCTTCCGGCAATTCTTTATCCTTTAACAACCGACCCAGAACTTTCCCAGCCAGATTGTCGAGCACAGCCGATTCAGGCTGGTCAAACTCATCAAAATAATTTTCATTGAAGACTTCGATGCGAACGGCCGGGTCCCCGGGACGCACCCGGACCTGCCCCACAAAATCCATCCCATTTTTCTTTAACGTGAACATCCGGGTCAGTGCGGCAGGTTCCCCTGCATCCATTCGACATTTTCCCAGCGAGAGAGTTCCCAGATTGAGAGTTTTAACCAGAGCTTGAACAGGTGCTTTTAATGAATTCATCAGGCAGGCCATTAAGAAGATTTAAAATATTTGTTTGTTAATTTAATATTTTTCGACTGGCAATTCGCGTTCCTTTTTCAAAGGATACGTTCACGGCCGCAGGAAATTTTTGAAGGACTCCTAAAAATTGAACAACGTGGCTAAACAGAGATAAATCTTACCGCATGAGGACAGAAAATTCCAATAAAATTAGTCATTTAGGCCGACCCTAAAGCCTTTACAAAGATTTTAAAATTCGATACTGTGTAAAGCATGAATACCCTGAAAATTAGTTTGATCCTGCTGTTTGTCGTGGCGTGCTCTGCGGTGCAAGAGTCCGGCAAGGTGAGGGAAACACTGGACATCAAGTCGGAAGTGGATTTGTTTCTTTCCACCCAGGACCCCGATGTAGAAACCCAGGTGCTGAAACGCTTGCAGTCGGGCCAGATACAACACGAAACCATCAAATCCATCCTACGCGCACGGGCAAGGAAAAACCCGGGCCCGGTTGGACTTCAAAAAAATTTACAAATCACCCATAATGGAAAAAACTATCCTTATGCCTTGTTTCTTCCCGAGCCATCGGGATCGGATGAAAAGATTCCGCTCGTAGTCATCTTGCATGGGCTGGGCGGTAGCGGTGCCAACACCATTCCGGCCTGGGTTGAACGTCTGAATAAAAAGGTTGCGGTGTTGTGTCCCACTTACCCGATGGGGGCCTGGTGGGCCCGGCCCGCCGAAGAAATGGTACTCAGACTCATCGACCAGGTTCGTGAAAAATACAATATAGATTCAGATCGGGTTTTTCTTGCCGGGTTGTCCAATGGCGCTATCGGTGCTTACATGATCGGCATGTTTTATCCGGACCGGTTTGCCGGGCTGATCCCCATTGCCGGAAGCATCACACCCCGGTACATGCATTTTCTGGTGAATCTACGCAACACGCCGATTTATATGATTCAAGGCGCACACGATCCTATTTTCCCTATCCAACTCAGCCGGCGAATTCATAAAATTCTCTCCGATATGAAATACCCCGTCCGCTATCGGGAACACGGAGAAAGAGGCACGGCCCACGGCGGCCATTTCCTGCCTGAATCGGAAGTACCTGCAATGGTGGAATGGATTGGCAAACAGAAACGCCAGTTGAACCCTGATGTTGTACGCATGACCCGGGAAGGCAACCACCTCGGTGCGATCCACTGGGCCCGGCTGATTCAAGGACAGAACCTTGCCTTGCTGGAACTGCCCGGACCAGAAAGCCCGAACCCGGTTAAACGTGATGGCAAAATCGCTACCCTGTTTGCTACCCGTAAAGGACAAAACCAGTTTGAAGTGATGGGCCAGCACATCATTAAATATGATTTGTATTTCAATAGCGAAACCATTGACTTTGATAAACCCGTCACCATCACCACACAAAAACTCCAGATTCATGGCAGTACGCTCATCCCTGGAGAAAAAAAGACCAGCTATAAAAAGAAAGTTGAAAAAGATCTCGCGGTTCTTTTGTATGGATATAAAAATTTCCGCGACCCCAACCGCCTTTATGATGCCCGAGTGAGCATTCTTCTCGAGTCCACCTTAGTGTAATGAGCGACACACCCTCATCCGACTCAGTTCACCTGATCGAAAAATCCATGCAGCTTTTGGGCTGGGGCAGAGTGGTTTCGGCATTGGCAAACCATGCCTGCTCCCCCATCACCCAAGATCACTGCCAGGAGTTAAAACCTGAAGAGGATTATAATTCAGCACAAACCCTGCTCGAAGAAACCGCCGAGATGGTGGCCTTGCTGGATTCTTTGGACTCCTTTCCTATGGATCGGTTTGAGGACCTTCGCCCTGTTTTCCAGGACGTTGAAGAACAAAAAATGATCGAGCCGGAGCAATGCCTATCGGTCATCAACCTTTTGCGATTGTGTCGAAATCTATGTCGAGATAAAAAACCCATTTATCCCCGCTTGCTGGCCTGGCTGGAAAGGCTTGATCCCCTCAAAGAGTTTTTCAATGATCTGGTCCGTTGTATCGATGATGAGGGAAACATCCGGGAAAATGCCACACCGGAACTGCGCAAGGCTCTACGTAATACTGACACCACAAAAAGCAAACTGGAAGAACGCCTGCAACGTCTCCTCAACTCGGATAGCATCCGCGAAGCGCTGCAGGATTCCTACATCACCGAACGTGAGGAGCGTATGGTCATCCCGGTGCGGGCGGAGTTCAAGTCCCGAGTGGACGGTATTGTGCATGATAGTTCAGGAACAGGACAGACTCTGTTTATAGAGCCCGCTTCCATCGTGCCGCTGAACAATCAATTGAAAATAGCCCGGCTTCAAGTCATGCAGGAAAAAATTAAAATCCTGCAAGCCCTGGCCCTTCAAACCCGGCAGTTCCAGGAACCATTGGAAAGAAACCTTGAAACACTGGTATCTCTGGATCTTATTCACGCCAAAGCCCGACTGGCTAAAACCATGTCGGCAGTGAACTGTCCCATGAACCGCGACTCGATCATGGAGCTTAAGGAAGCCCGGAATCCGGAACTGGTTCTGGATGGTGAAACGGTGATTCCCAATACCATTGAGTGGGACGACTCGGTTCGAGTGGTGATCATTTCCGGCCCAAATACCGGAGGCAAAACCGTAACGCTAAAAACTCTGGGTCTGCTGGCTCTCATGGCCAGGATGGGACTGTATCTTCCCGTTAAAGAGAGTTCCAGGATTCCGTTTTTCCCGAAGGTTTATTCCGACATCGGTGATGACCAGAATATTCAATTAAAGCTATCCACTTTTTCCGGGCACTTGAAAAAAATTGTTCATATTCTGAATCATGTTGACTCGGGTTCCCTGGTACTTCTGGACGAGTTGGGAATTGCCACCGACCCTCAAGAAGGCGCAGCACTGGCAGAAGCCATTCTTTTTGATCTTAAAAGCAAAAATGTCATGACATTGGTCTCCACCCACTATTTTACATTAAAGATTCTGGCGCAAACTCACGAAGGTTTCCTCAATGCCTGCACGGAGTTTGATCTCGACACGTTGAGTCCCACCTACCGCTTGATCTTTGGAGCGCCGGGGCAAAGCGCCGCCCTCGACACCGCCGAGCGACTGGGCCTTCAAAAAAACATCATCGATCAGGCCCGCAGTTTGTATCAGGCCAAAGAGAACCGTGCCGAAGACCTGCTGGCAGATTTGACCCGCCAGAGACTGGAACTCAGCCGGGATCGGGCAGAAATAAAACAGCAGAAAGATGAAGCTGAATCCCTGGCGAGAGAACAGAAAATCCTGACTCATCGACTGCGGGATGAAGAAAAGGATTTTCAAAAAAACAAAACCAAAAAATTACAGGCGGAAGTGCGTGCCGGAAAAGCTGAAATCCAAAAAATGATTCAAGAGATCAAAGGCGAAAAAGACCTTCCCAAAATCCGCAAGGTGGAAAAACAAATACAGTCCATGAGTCAGGTGCCTCTGTCTCCGAAAGTGGAAGATATCGACGAATGGTCCCTGCCAGCCGGAAACCTGAAAACTGGAGACCCGGTTTTAATTTTGAACCTGGGCGCACTCGGCACTCTTCTGGAACCCCCTGAAGGAAAGAAAAAACTGCGGGTGCAAATGGGCAATATCACAACTATTGTCGAAGCCAGCGCCCTTCGTGGCAACTCGCGACAAAAGGACAAAAAATCCGAAAAGAAATTTTCATTGACTGTCCAGACCGAGTCAGAGGGCGGTTCGGTGTCCTCCTGTGATTTGAGGGGCATGAATTCTGAAGAAGCCGAAGCCGCTGTGGAAGCCTTCATCAGCCGGGCCATTGTGCAGAAAGCGCAGAGGGTGCGCATCATCCACGGTCACGGGATGGGAACTATCAAAACCCTGGTACGCAATTATCTGGAAAAGGCCGGGCTCTGCAAACAGTTCACCCCTGGTTCGCGCCACGAAGGCGGCGATGGGGTCACTGTCGTCGAGTTTTGATTGTCAGGACAGGTACTCGGTGATTCTTTTTCCCAACTGTGGCACCAGCTTTTTTTCGAACCACGGGTTTTTCTTGAGCCAGATATTATTGCGCGGTGAAGGGTGAGGCAATACAAAATACTCGGGCAGGTAAAGTTTCCAGTTTTTTACCGTTTCTGTCAGGGTCGGTTTTTTGCGGGACTTCAAAAACCAGCCTTGCGCATATTGGCCGATTAGAAGAGTCAGTTGCCGCTTGGGCAGTTTCTCAAGGATGGGTGACATCCATTTTTCAGCGCATTCAGGGCGGGGAGGCAAATCCCCTGATTTACCTTTTCCGGGGTAGCAGAACCCCATCGGCACAATTGAAAAATACTTCGTGTTATAGAATTGTTCTTTCGAGACCTGCATCCATTCGCGCAACCTGTCGCCGCTGGCATCGTTCCAGGGAGTGCCGGATTCATGCACCTTGATTCCCGGAGCCTGCCCCACGATGAGTATTTTTGATATCGCGGAAAATGAGAAGATGGGTTTTGCAGGAAAAGGAAGGTCCGCTTCACAAAGAGTGCAGGCCTTGATATTTCTTTTTAGTTCTGTAATGGTGCCATTCATAATTTAACTTTGATCTTAACAGAGCCACGTCATTTGCTCAATAAAAGCAAGCCATCTCGCTAAAATGTTAAGATGTGGCAGAAAAGCCTAATAAAAAGGAGAGCTTATTATGCTTCATAAAATATATGGGAGTTTAATTCTGGTCCTAATTTTTGCGGGATCGAGTTGGGGGCAGGCGGTAACGTTAAGAGGAAAACCACTGACGTTGATTGGAGAAAAAGCGCAGGTGGGTCAAGCGCTCCCGACTGTCAGCCTCCCTGACCTTAGTTTGAACATGATTGACCTGCAATCGTTCAAAGGCAAGGTGACAATACTGAGTGTCGTTCCCTCCCTCGATACTCCCACCTGCGAAAAACAAACTCATATACTGAGCGAAGAGAACAAGGGGCTGGATCAAACCGCCAACTTGGTGACGATCAGCCGGGACCTGCCTTTCGCGCAAAAACGCTTCGCGAAAGAAGCCAATATTCACAATATTCTGTTTCTGTCGGATTATCGGGATGCTGAGTTTGGTCGATCGACCGGGCTTTTGATAGAGGAAAACCGCCTGCTGGCCCGAGCCATCATTGTGCTCGACCGCGACGGGATCATCCGGTATCTGGAAGTGGTTTCAGAATTGGCCCGACTGCCTGAAATGGAAAAAGCTTTCCACTTCGCCCGGTCTCTATGAACGGATGGAGTGGTGTGTGAACCGCTGAATTTGCCCGATCTCTTATGAACGAAATGAATGCCGTGTAAACCGCTGATCTTCCCGCCTCTGGCGCTTTTTGAAATACGTCTCGTAATCGCGGCAACCATTCTTAAGTTCAGAAATCTGACTCACCCCAAATGACCTTAAAAGGTCTAGAATTTCTTTGCGCTTGAGCTTCATATCTCACCTGTCAACAGGGGATTCTTCTGTACTATTTATCGACAGGAAACACTAGAAACTTAACCTCGGCCAGCGGCCGATGGCAATGTGGCGGTGGTACCCCTGTGGGTCAAAAGACTAACGAGGAAACATTACACGCTTTAGCGACCGCCGAAGGCGTGGAGTCAGCTATCACCGGGCATGGCCTGGCTAGTGGAATACTTTGACCAGTTGGCCGAAGACAGATTTTGATTTTTTGAGTTTGTCTTCATTACCCAAGGCGCAGACATTGCCACCATCACGGATTTTTTCAAACAGAGGAGCATAACCCTTTAAATCTTCCAGCCGGGTGGACAGCAACTCCTCACGGTATTGCTGTTTCAATTCGTGGGTGCGGCCTGTGAGATGATCGATCATGGAAGCCAAACCTTTGCGGTCGGCGGTTAAAGGCGGGTCCATTTTCCCAACACAGCCGATGATGATTTTGGTCAGTTCTGCGTCGGACAGGTCCAGGTTGTTCAAGAAGTCCGCGATCTCATCATAGACGGCCAACGTTTCGGAAAGGTTGGGGTCGCGGTAGGAAACCAGGCTGTAATCACCGGTGAAAAAATCGAACGAGCTGCCACTGCCATAGGCACCACCGTGCACGCGAACCTTGTCCCATAAGAATCCTGTTCTAAGAAGGCCCTTGAGCACCTCAAACTGGCCGGAATATTTGAATCCTAAATCATACAGGTTAGCCCCTTTGCCTACATGCTGAACGGTGCTGGCAGTCAAAAAACCCTCATTCAAGGGTGCCGCTTTCAGGTCCCACTCCTCCTCACTCCATTCTTTTTCCGAAAGAACGCCGACCGTTTTAGCGATTCTCTTTTCTATTATCTGGTAATCCTTTTTCCCGGAGGTAATATTAAACAGAGCGTTCTTGCGGGTAAAGACCCGTTCCGCGACCTGTCGGAACTGGCCAGCAACGCCCGCCGGATCTTTCTCCACACGCTCCAGCAATTGCTCCAAAAACCGGTAATAGGTGATTCCATCGGTAAGCTCATCAAACTTTCCGAGTCGGGACTGGTAGGACTGAAGTCTCGCCAACACATAATGATTGCCATGCGGGACAATCGAATCTTCCATATCAGACTTGGCACTGCGAATGATTTCAACCAGTCGTTTAGTGTCATCAAAACTATACTCACCGAGCAGTTCATCAAAAAGATCGAACAGGTTGCCCACTTTTTCCATCAACGCCTTGCCATTGAAAAAAATATAGGAGAGAACCTGCTGACGGTCCTGAACCGTTGCCGAAGAAAAATGGGAAGTGCGGATTCCGCCGGTATGCATGCCGATCAACTTAGAAATCTCCGTGTAGCTATGCCTGCGAGTCCCCATCCCCAGCACCAGAGTTCCTAGTAACGGGATATAGGGAATCATTTCGGCCGGTACCGAGTGCGTGTTGAATCCTATTTGGGTGTAAGCGATATCGTTTGTGAACAGGTCATGGAATAGTATCTTTGAGTCGCCCTGGTTTTTTATTTCCAGGGGATATTTTTCAATTTCTTTGGGAACATCCTCAATCTCCAGCGAAGGCAACGTGGCAAGCGCCTCTGGCGAATCCGGAGTCAACTGCAATTCCTGAAGTTTTTGGGTTTCTGCGATCATGTTGTCAATCTGCTCGGAGGCAAGTTCCTCTTTAACCGTTTTTAAAATTTTTCTTTCCTTGGCTTCCCATTTCTTGCCCAGGCCCTGTTTGGGCGTGGCCACCAGAATACTGCGATGGTTATTTTCAATCAGGTAACGGTGAATCAAACCCTCGAAATATCCTTCATGCATCTGTTTTTTGATTTTCCGCATGACTTTCTCAAATCTGAGATGGGTGAAAGGATCTTTATCGTAAAGCCATGAACCCAATGCCTGAATGTTATAAACAATGCCTTTGGGAAACCCGCCAAAATTGGCCTCCCGAAGCCTGAAGTCTATGGAATTGACTGCCGAGAGGATCATATCTTCCTCTATTCCCTTTTCTGCTAGTTCGCGCAGGGTCGAGTCAATGAGTGCAAGAATTTTGTTTTCGTGCTCAGGCTCTGTGCCTTTTAATCCCACGGCAAACATGGTATCGGCGCGGTTGTCATCGAATCCTCCGCCAATAATTTCACTGCCCAACTCGGAAGTGATGAGGGCTTTTCTTAAAGGAGACGCAGAAGACCCCAGCAGGAGATGGCTCAGTATGCTAAACCCAAGACAATGCTCATGGTTGATGGCCTTATCCAACTTGTAGCCCACCAGGACATAGGTCTTTTTCTCCAGCGACTCATCGCTGGAAACCGGGTAGGCCATGGGTTTTCTTTTCGGCTTCCTGAAGGATCTCTGGTGGGCAATGGAAGTGTTGATATCCATAAGCTCAAAATCCTTCAAATATTTTTCCTGTAAAAACTCAAGATAGCTTTGGGTGTCCCCATCTCCGTATAAAAACAATCTGCTGTTGGAGGGATGATAATGCTTTCTGTGAAACTCCGTGAAGTCCTGATACGTCAGGTCGGGAATACTTTTAGGGTCGCCTCCGGATTCAAATCCATATGTGGTGGAAGGAAACAGGGAGTGAGCCAACTGGCGATCAATACAGCTTTCCGGATTGGAGAATTCGCCTTTCATCTCATTGAACACCACTCCTTTATAAACAATCTTATCTTCCGGGCTGTTCAACTCATAATGCCAACCTTCCTGCTTGAAGGTTTCTTCTGAAATATTGGGATAAAAAACCGCATCCAGATAGACATTCATGAGGTTGAAAAAATCTTTCCGGTTTCTGCTAGCAACGGGATACATGGTCTTGTCAGGAAAGGTCATTGCATTGAGAAAGGTCTGCAAACTTCCTTTCATGAGCTCGACAAAAGGCTCCTTGACCGGAAAATTTTTAGACCCGCATAAAACACTGTGTTCCAGGATATGGGCAATCCCGGTATCGTTTTCCGGGGGAGTCCTGAACGTCGCGCTGAATACCTTGTTGTCATCATCGTTTTCCAGAACCATCAATTCAGCTTTGGTGACCTCATGTTCAAAAAAAAGGCCGAGAGATTTCAGCTCGTCAATCTCCTTCTTCCGGGTCAGTTTGAATCCGCTATAACTTTTGTTGAGCTCAAATCCCATAAAATCCCCACTCCAATTAAAATGATTCTTTATAATGACGCTTGATTGAGAAACCCGATTTATCAGGATGGCAAACCATTAGATGCGTGCAATCCGCAAACGTTGCATATCCCGATTATCTGGCCTTAATATCCAGGCCGATGGGGCAATGGTCCGAGCCCATGACATCTGGTTGGATGAAAGAGTCTTGAACCTTTGCCATGAGTTTCTCCGTGACAAAAAAATAATCAATGCGCCAACCAATATTTTTAGCCCGCACATTAAACCGGTAGCTCCACCAGGTGTATTGATCCGGTTCCGGGTGAAAAGACCTGAAGCTGTCCACATACCCATGTGAAACAAATTTATCGACCCAGGCCCTCTCTTCCGGCAAGAACCCCGAGTTTTTTGCATTTGCTTTAGGATTTTTCAAGTCAATGGCCTTGTGGGCAGTGTTCACATCTCCGGTGATCACCAACTCTCTGCCCCCGGCCCGCAATTGTTCGCAATGATCCAGAAAGGCATCATAAAACTCCATTTTGTATTCAAGCCTTTCCTCACCACTGGTACCGTTGGGGAAATAAACATTGAACAGATCAAAATCTTTAAACTCGATTCTAATTACACGTCCTTCTACATCAAACCGTTCAATGCCTATCCCTCTATGAATCGCTTGCGGTTTCTTTTTGGTAAAAATAGCGACACCACTGTATCCCTTGCGCTCAGCCGGGTTCCAAACCGCATGGTAGCCGTCCGGATTTTGTATGGATTCATCTAGGTCTTGGGTTCGAGCTTTGATTTCCTGCAGGCACACCACATCCGGCGATTCAGATTCCAGCCAGCCAAAAAACCCTTTTTTAACAGCGGCACGCACGCCATTGACATTCCAGCTTAAAATTCGCATAAACCCTTTTTCTATCGAATGGGTCGGGATGCAGAGGATAACCAAAAATCATAAAGGGTTCAAGGGTCAACCTTTATTGGCAAACCGGCGCAAGATAATAGTTGCGGAAACAAGGTGGAGCATTTGTTATAATTTTCATGATGAATCGGTGTATCATTCAAACCTTATCCGGAACCTTTTCTTCACTAAAAACCCTCCTGCTTTAAATGATTAAAAAAAAAGAAAGAAATTTTGCTGGCTCTCGTGACCACTTTTCTGACAGGTCTGCTGGGTCTTATCCTGATTGAAGGTTATTATTGGAGCTCCGGATACACTTCTCTGGTGTGTGAAATATGCCAGTTCCATCCCGAACTCGGCTGGGATAACATGCCAAGCAAAACCATCACAAACGGGAAAGTCACTTATACCACCAATTCTATGGGAATGCGCTCCGAAGAGGTGGATTTTTCAAGAGAACATATCTTAGTGGTGGGGGACTCTGTCGCCCTGGGTCTGGGTGTCAACGACGATGAAACTGTTTCCTATTATCTTGAGAAAGTAGAAAATGTTTCCCAGTTAGGATATCAGGTTTTAAATTTGGGCGTTTCCGGCTATGGAATAGGCCAATATTATTTAAACCTGAAAAGACATATAGACAAATTGAATCCCAAATGGATCGTGCTGATTCTTTACACCACGAACGATCTGGATGACACTCGGAAAGATAACCATTTCGGAATCACCAAGCCTATGTTCCTTTACCAAAACGGCAATCTTTCAAATTTAAATCCAAATATTTTCCCAGTTTTCCTGTCTCAATCTCCATTCTCGTTTACAGTTCACAAAATTCCTAGTTGGCAACTGTATAACAAGAGTCATAGAACGTGACCAAGCAAGCCCGACCATCACCAAGTTAATCGATGAAATAATAGAACTAGGAATGCAGTACAACGCTCCTACGTTGCTAGTATTGTCGCCGGCACTTCCAGCGGTTGAGGCGATGGCCTGCAATAAAGCCCGACCCGAAGATCCTTGTGATCAATTCGATCTAGCTTTTGTAGCTCTTTATAAGTATTTTCACGAGCTTATGTATCTCCACAAACTCCCTTACGTCGATTTTTTACAGCGCATGGTGGATTACGGCAAGGAAGGAGACATAAGATCCCTATACGGGAATAATGGGAAGGACATCCACCATTATTCCCCTCAGGGCAACCGCCTTCTTGCCCAAGCTATAGCTGAGCGTATGGTGTTGGAAAAGGTAAGAAACAATCCCTGAAACATCTGAATGATTCTCGCGTAAACCCCTCCCGTCATAATTCAAGGTCAAGTGTTCCACTGGCCAAGGTAAAACGCCGCTAAATAGGCCAGGAATCCCAGCCAAAGGTTTCTGCACAGGCTTTGATAATGCCTGAAGGTGCTCAAATCCTCACTTTCAGCATCAAACAGCAGACTATATTCCAGGAGGAACCAAACGGGCGGTCCTAGCGCCCAGCCTGCAAAAATGACATAGCGGGGGCAACCAGTAATATGAGAATGATAGGTATAGGCCAGCCCAACGACTATTAGTAGCGGTCCAAGATATTTTCTTATTTTCGACTTTTCCCATGATCTCATGAAATCACCTCTACATAATCGGATTCGGGATATCCGAAACACAAATAATTGACGAATCTTTGACATAAACGTAACATTTTTAACAATTTTAATGGGTACAATAAACTATATTTAAGTTTCGGAAAGCTAATTTTTTCGGATTTATTTCCGATATAGAAATTTTAAAATCTCATTAATTATTCAACTCAAGGAACCCTTATGAACGAGACCTTTTTAATCATTTTATTACTATTGATGGTCGGTACTGTGGCGAAGGTGGTTTTTGGAGCTATGCGTAAGAAAAAACCAGCCGACACAAAGTAACCAAATTAAGTTTATTGTTCAACCCATTCCCATATCTTTGAGGGGAAAAGGACCGCTTATCAGCACGTTCTCAACCCTCACCCGCCCGGCTTTCATAAGCTCATTTATTTTCAATAGTTTGAAGACAATTTTTGGTTTTTCCCGGCAAAATAGGGTATCCTTACAACCATCACGTTATTTCTTTTTTTGTCAGATATCATAAAAATACAAGTCATTTGGGAGGAAGACTGATATGTGGATGAACAGGGCCATGGGTTGGTTGGTAGTATCGTTAACTTTTTTTATTGGGGCTCCACCCTCCATGGCGGCTGATGTTGCGGATACAAAAGCTTGTGATGAAATTACCCAGGAAGTTCGAAAGGGACGCCCGGGTGTAGATCCGGTAACCGTGGTTGATGGACAAGGACCCATGACAGAAATGAAGAAGACAGGGTTGTTCTCGTCTGCGGCAAAACCAACGGGGAAGCTTTCTAAAGAAGATGAGCGAAACCTTTGCCTCGCCCTTACTCCTATCAACAACCCCGAAAGCCGCTACAAACATAAGGACCACAGCATTTATTACTGTACCCTGATCCTAAACCGGGATAGTCAGGCATATTGCTATGCGATCGTTCAGGGCGATCCCAAAAAATGCGACAATATCGTGAGCAAGGAACTTGAAAAAGAATGCCTCGTCAAATCCAAATAGAATTTTAAAGAAAACCAAATCCTTAAAAAGGCGGTCATCCGGCCGCCTTTTTATTTGGCTCTAACAAACAAAATTTCATTTTCCCCATTTTGATTCAGACCCGATCCAGCCCTAGCATTTCATGGATCTTTTGTTTAAATTTCTCAACATTAAGGGGCTTCACAATATAGTCCCGAACCCCCGCCTGGATGGCTTCCTGCACCTTTTGATCGTCTTTTTCCACCGTGACCATCAGGAGAAGGGAATATCCCGCCACAATCCCTCTTCCCGGATGGCTTTAAAAAGGTCCAGTCCATTCAGGTTCGGCATATGCCAATCGGCTATCACCAAGTCCGCTTTTTCCTTTTTCAATTGTTCCAACGCCGAGTCTCCATCCTCGACCTCCGTGACGTTTTTGAATCCCATCATTCTAAGATGATAAGCCATCAATTTTGAGGATGTGGAGTCATCTTCAACCACCAATATTTTTGTGAAGGGATTCATCTATTTTCCGCTCAAGAACAATAAAAATTCTACAGAATGACCATTAAGCGCGTAAATGATTTATTATAACATCAGAGATTCGAAAACCGAATTTTACCAGATTAAATTCGTTTCAACCTGTTTATTGCGAAAACAGCGATGTCATCACCGGAACTGGATATTCAAAACCTGAAGGTTTCTTTTTCCACTCCCAGGGGAAAGCTGACCGCCGTCAATGGAATCAGCTTTCATTTAAATCGGGGAGAAACCCTGGCTCTGGTCGGGGAATCCGGTTGCGGAAAGACCGTCAGCGCCCTTTCTATTCTCCGTCTTTTGCCAGAGCCTCCGGCGGAAATTCTGAGCGGAAAAATTCTGTTTTCTGGCCAGAACCTGTTATCCCTAAATGCAAAAGCCTTACAGGATTTACGCGGCCGCTCTATTTCTATGATCTTCCAGGACCCTATGACCTCTCTCAACCCGGTCTTGACCATCGGAGAGCAAATGGCCGAAACACTCCTTCGCCATACGGCTATGAACCGGCAAGAGGCCCTGCAAAAGTCGGCAGACCTGTTTGGTCGGGTGGAACTCCCCTCACCGGAAGAAAAACTGAAACACTATCCCCATCAACTCAGCGGGGGAATGCGACAACGCGTCATGATTGCAATGGCCCTGGCTTGCACTCCCAGAGTTCTCATCGCCGATGAACCCACGACCGCTCTCGATGTTTTGATTCAAGCCCAGATTCTTGAGCTTCTGGATAATTTAAAAAAAGACACAGGGATGTCCATTCTCATCATCACCCATGATCTGGGGGTGGTCGCAGAAATCGCTCAGAGGGTTCTGGTCATGTATGCAGGAGAAATAGTCGAGTCCGGGCCTGCCCGCGCTCTTCTGAACAATCCCCTTCATCCCTACACCAAGGGACTCATCGCCTCTGTTCCCAAACTGGGAACTATAAAAAAAACAGGCGCACGACTGGAGGAAATTTCGGGCAACGTTCCCAGTCTCGATCAACGACCTTCAGGGTGTGCGTTTCACCCTCGTTGCGCCTGGGCTATTGAAAAATGTAAAACCCAAAAACCTGAATTGCGTCAGGCGGATGCCCAGCGGCAATGGAGTTGCCACCTGGAACCGGGATCAATATGACCACAGAAAAAAACATTCCCTTGCTGGAGGTGCGGAATCTTAAAAAATATTTTCTGCCCGAAAAAAAATTTCTCGAAGAACAAGCCCCACCAGTTCGCGCGGTAGATGGTATCTCCTTCACCCTTAAAGCAGGAGAAACACTGGGACTGGTAGGAGAAAGTGGCTGCGGAAAATCCACTGCGGCCCGAACCTTGCTCCGCCTGATCGAGCCGACTTCAGGACAGGTAAGCTTTTGCGGCACTAACCTGTTTGATCTCAAAGAAACTGAGATGAGAAGTCTTAGAAGGAAAATGCAGATCATTTTTCAGGACCCCTATTCCTCCGTCAATCCGGCCAGACGTATTGGCCATATCCTTCAGGAACCTTTTGAAATTCATGGCCACCAAGACAAAAAAGAAAATGCCGAAAAAGCAACACAGCTTTTAGAGCAAGTGGGCCTGACCCCCGATCATTTTAACCGGTATCCCCACGAATTAAGCGGAGGCCAGCTCCAGCGCGTGGGCATTGCCCGGGCCATCGCCTTGAACCCAAAGCTGGTAGTTGCAGATGAGCCGGTATCAGCTTTAGATGTTTCCATACAGGCTCAGATCATCAACCTTTTGCTCGACTTGAAAGAAAATCTGGACATCTCCTACTTGTTTATCTCTCACGATATGGGGGTGATAGAATATTTCTGCGACCGGGTAGCGGTGATGTATCTCGGAAAAATTGTTGAGCTTGCCAATAGCGAACAAATTTATAATTCGCCCCAGCACCCCTACACTACGGCTCTGCTGAACGCAATTCCCAACCTCGAATCAGGACGGATCAAACAAAAGACATCTATCAAGGGAGATATCCCAAATCCCGCCACTCCCCTCAAAGGTTGCGCCTTCCACAACCGTTGCCCCATCAAAGAAAAGCAATGTGAAGAAGAAATACCTCCCCTTAAAGAAATCGGCCCCGGACATCTTGTCGCGTGTTTTTTAAAATAATGACCTCTTTTGCTGGATTCCGGCCCGTTTTCAGTTCCTCGAGGCATCTTCTGCTTTTCGAATGTCGGGGACGGGCGAAGCATGATGCATGACCATTTTCCAAACATCGTCCTCAAGGCGAAACAGGTTAGTGGCAAAAACTTTAGAGGCCAGCACTCCGCTCTCAGCGATGGTATAAAGCTTCTCGATGCAGGAAACCCAGGCTAGATCATTCGAAGCCAGAACCCGCACATCAGAAATTTGAATCTCCATATTTCCCGAGTTTTCAAAAATACCCGCCCAGCTATTTAAGATCGGTTTGAACCCATTAAGAGGAGGCCAGCCGGGATGAACACAGGTTATGCTTTCATCATTCCTCCACACCCTTTTCATCGCCTCAATATCCCTTTTATTAAAAGCTTCATAAAAACTTTCATTGGCAGACTGGGCTCTATCTTTATTTATCATTAAATGCTTTCCTCACGTATTATTGTTTTAAAAGATGCTCCACCGCCTCGAACGTTTCAGACGACTCCCAGTTTTTAGCGCCATCGACACGGGCGATAACCCTGCCCTGCTTATCGATCACATAGGTAAATGGAATGGTAAATGATGGATAAAGTTTTTCTGCAACCCCTTCGGTATCCAGCAAAACCGGGAAAGACAATTTGTACTTATCCACAAATTCCTGAACTTTGGAAGAATCACCTTTGTCCAGGCTGATCGCCAGAATAGTCAGCCCCTTCGAGCGAAAGCGGCGGTACAAATTTTCGAAGCTTGGCATTTCCTTAACGCAGGGAACGCACCAAGTGGCCCAAAAATTGACAACAATCACTTTACCGGAATGATCGTCAAGCCCCTCAAGGTTGCCCTTGAGATTCCTTAAAGTAAAGCGGGGGGCCAGATAGCCTTCTTGCGACTTGAACTGATTGACTGCCGGTTGCGGGTTTTCCGGGCCGGGATTTTGAATACGGAGTACGAGTAAAATCAGGGCCACAAGGATCAACAGGCCCAGCAATCCGTCTTTAAGACGAGTAAAGTTTTTCTCTTTTAAGACGGTCAATTTCATCTTTCAGTTTTTCCTGCCGCACCCGCTCACCCATCAACAAGAAATAAAGCAGAGTGAAGGCACACAGAGATATGCCCAGCGTCGCCAGCATGCTGGGGTCCATTCCCTTGCCAATCCCTTCGTTAGTGATGACCTTGGACTGGGGGTGAAATGTCCGCCACCAGAGTACAGAAAAATGGATGAAGGGAATATTCAGAAACCCGACAATGCCAAGCACTGCGGCATAACGAGCCCGCATGGAGCCGGCATCGCTTTGCGCCCGGAGCATGAGGTAGGACACGTATATGATCCAAAGTATCAGCGTGGAGGTGAGACGCGCGTCCCACACCCACCAGGCTCCCCAAACAGGTCTTGCCCAGATCGGACCCGTGATCAATACCAGAGAACAGAAAACCACTCCGATCTCTGCTGAGGCGTGGGCATAAATGTCCCACTCCCGGTCTTTCTTCCAAAGAAACAGAATGGAACAGATAAAAACCACAAAGAATGCAAAAAATGAAAGCCAGGCACAAGGCACATGAAAATACATGATCCTCTGGATCAGGCCTTCCTTCCGTTCGGTGGGGACATAAATGAAGATCGCGATCATCGCCGCCAGAAGTGCAAAACCCGTCAACCAGACCAGGGCATTACTTTCTTCTTCTTTTTCTTCTACCACATCGGGACTCATCATCATCCTTCTTTGCTCAAAGTTTCTTTCAGCAAGTCCAGGTCTTTTTCAAGAGCCCTGTTGCGCTGCTTGAGCGTGTAAACATAATAAATAATGCCGCCCCATACAAACACATTGGCCGCAAATAAAAATCCCAGGTTATGCATTCCGTCACTCCTCCAGAATATGGTCGATGGTCATAATGGAGACACCAATATAAATGATATCGAAGGAAGCCGTCAAACCAATCCAGTTCATCATTTCCGACAAAGGCTCCCCAGCCAGAATCTGCCCGGTCATCCGAACCACTCCGATAACGATCGGCACCAGTAAGGGATAGAGCAAAATGGGCAACATGATTTCCCGGGTTTTAAGGTTTGAGGCCAACGAAGACAACAGGGTCCCCAGAGCGCAGAACCCAAGGGTCCCCAGAAATATAACAAGTAAAAGCGGAAGCAGGTGCTCAATAAGGTCAATATTAAAAAAAATCATGAACAGCGGCAGGATGAACAATTCCATAATGGTCAGGAAAACAAAATTGCTGATCAGTTTTCCGAAATAAATAACCGTTCGGTCTGCCGGCACCAGCATCAACCCCATGAGGCAGCCATTTTCTTTTTCGAGCACGAAAGATCGGTTCAGACCCAGAGTTCCGGAAAATAAAAACGCCACCCACAAAATCCCCGGTCCGACCTCACTGGCTTTGACGATACTCAGGTTCACAGAAAAAATAAATATCAGCATCACCAGTAATGCGAATATAAACATCGCACTGAACAGTTCCCGAGTCTTGAGTTCCGTCACGAAATCTTTCCAGACAATCGCCGCGATTTGACTCAAAAAAAGGTTCATACTGCCTCAGTGAGAGCGAATGCCCATGGTGAACTGGTTATTGCGAACCGCATCAAAGTACATCGTCTCAAAATTTTCTTTATCGACATCTTTAATATCTTTAAAAAAGGCGAACCGGCCCATCACCTGCAGGGCCACCTTGTCACACATTTCCAGCCCGCATGAAACATCGTGCGTGGTCATCAATATGGTTCTCTTATTGTTATGTAAAGTTTGAAGATGCTCTTTGAGCACGTTGGATGCATGGATATCCAGGCCGGTGAAAGGTTCATCCAGAAATAATATGGAAGGATCGTGCAGGACGGCCCGGGCGATGGATAGCCTCTGTAACATGCCCCGAGAAAAGGTCCGCACCCGGTCATGCCTGCGTGCTGCCAGCCCCACATCTTCAAGACCCGCCAGCGCTGACTCCTGAGGATGCTCCAGCCCATACATCTTGCCAAAAAAAACCAGGTTTTCCATGGGAGTCAAATCTGCATATAAAGCGGGTGAATGGGAAATAACACCGATTTCGCGCCGCATTTCGGATCTCCCCTCTTCCACCTCGTAACCTGCAACCCGGGCTGTTCCTGATGAAGGCCGGGTCAATCCCGTAAGAATCTTGATCAGAGTGGTCTTACCCGCTCCATTGGGACCAAACACCGATAAAAATTCCCCGCGCTTTAAATCAAAGCTGACGCCATCCACCGCCTTCAAGACCCCAAAGTCTTTGCGTAGCTGGCGGACTTCAATAGCGAAATCGGAGGGTTTGGGATTGTCTACCATTCTCAATAGGGCCCCTGCTAAATGGTTGTGTCAGGTTTGATGAGATTTAACGGATTTGTTTTTTTTGCCTTCCTCTTCCAACTGGTCCAGATGCTCCAGAATCCTCGTCGCTTCTGTTTCCAGCTTATGGCGAAGTTCCTTATAATCGGGTTCTGAAATTTTTCCGGTACTGAAATCAAATTCCAGTTCTTTGATGGAAATCAAAGTTTCTTCTTTACGTACTAAAAGATGTTTATATTCGTCAACAGCAGGATCCACCGCTTCCACCAGCTTTTTAAGTTTCAATTTCCCAAAAAGCGGTATTCCCACTGCAAGCAGGATTCCAACAACCAGAATCAACTCTAAGAAGTGGATAAATCCCATTCCTATAGCTCGATCCCGTCTAGTTCATCTTTTAAACGCTTGGAATATTTTTCTAAAATTTCAGGTTCGTCCACAGGCATCTCGGGGGAATCGTCACCCTCTTTTTTCCCGATCCAGGACTGAAAAACTTTACGAAGCCCAAATCCCCCGGCAACTAAAGCTACAAACGGGGTCATCCAGGCTGTGAGATTGAATCCAAATTTGGTAGGAGCGGACAACACGGTTTCCCCATATTCATCCACCTGAGTTTTTATAATTTGCTCAACGGTAAGACCTGACTCCAGCATTTTCGAAAACTTGGCACGGGTTTTATCAGCAGTGGAGCAGGTGCAATTAATAAGAACTTTTCCACACTTGTCATCACATTTGCACATCAAGGCGTTTTCAAGATCCTGCAAAAGAACCCCGGCCCCGGCACTGGACGCTGAGCCTATTGAAACCCCTACCAACACAAACAATAACGTCAATACTTTTAAAGTTCTCATTCGGTCACTCCTGTGCGGGAGAGGGGAACAACTGCTCCTGCCTGCGGACTCTGTCCAGGCGGCGACGTTGCTCCAATCGATCCGGCCACATGGAGATCATTGTTCCAAAAGCAATGACCCATCCGCCCGTCCAAATCCAGCTGACCATCGGGTTCACATACACTTTTATCGTTGCCGACTCATCTTCCCTAAAATCCGCAAGGATCATATATAAATCTTCCTTCCAGGTTGACAGGACATCCACTTCAGAGACTGGCTGGTTCTGTCCTTTATAAAATTCTTTTTCAGGGCGGGCCGTCCAATATCGCCTGCCATCACGCTCTACGGCAAGCTGGGCAATGATTCGAGTCTTAATGCTTGTCGCCTGCACCGCGATCAGTTTTTCATATTTGATCGTGTACCCTCTTATCTCAAAGGAGTCACCCAGTTGCAGATGTTTTTCCGTATGGGTTCCATAAGCCTGCGAACCTGCAATGCCAGCAAAAATCAACACCACGCCAATGTGAACGGTGTAACCCCCATACCGCCTCTTATTGCGCCAGGTCATCGTTGTTAAAGCTCCAACAACAGACTCATCGTGCGAGCCCATTCTTGAAACCGTCCCTTTGTAAAACTCCGTTAAGATACTGGTCAGCACAAAAGCACAAAGCACAAACGTCACATAAGTATAAATCTCGGCTCGACTTCCTAACGGAATGACCGGGAACAACGCCACTGCCATAACAATTCCGGCGCTGACAGGTTTTAAAAAGTTCTTTTTTAAGTTGGAAAATGTGGCCTTACGCCATGCAATTACAGGCCCAATGCCTATGAGCGCTAACAGAGCAAGGCCTATGGGCACGTTAACCTGGTTATAGAAGGGAGGCCCTACGGTAATCTTCACACCCCGCACGGCTTCTGAAATAATCGGGAAGATGGTCCCCCAAAACGTCGCGAAAGCAATCCCCAGTAAAACCAGGTTGTTAAATAAAAAACTACTTTCTCGGGACAAAAAAGAGTCGAGTTCGTTCGCGCTCTTCAACAGGGGAAGCCGTATAATGATCAATGCTGTACAAGCGACAATGATCACAAAAAGAAATGCCAGAAAATAATATCCCAAGGTCGCTTCATCAAAGGTATGCACCGACTGGATAAGACCGCTACGGGTGATAAATGTTCCAAAAATCGTCATCGCGAATGTCAGAAAGATCAAGGACATATTCCAGACTTTCATCATGTCCTTTTTTTCCTGAATCATCACTGAATGTAAAAAAGCGGTTGCGATCAGCAACGGCATGAATGCGGCGTTCTCAACAGGGTCCCAGGCCCAGTAACCACCCCAGCCCAGTTCCACATAAGCCCAGGAAGCTCCGAACAAATTGCCCATGCAAAGAAAAAACCAGGAGATCAAAGACCACTTCCGGGTCATACGAATCCAACCGTCATCCAGATTTTTGCTGAGAAGGGCCGCCACTGCGAATGCGAAAGGAACGGTGAATCCAACATATCCCAAATATAATGTTGGCGGATGAATCACCATCCAGTAATTTTGCAGGAGTGGATTCAGACCGCGCCCATCTTCGGGAGGCAGAGGGATGCGCTCAAATGGATTGGTGGAAAAATTGATCAGGAAAAGAAAGAACACCACGACGGCAAGCATGACTGCCATCGCATAGGGAACCACTCTGAGGTTTTTACTCCGGTTCTGAAAATAAACCACGAGCATATAGGTACTGAGAAGCAGGGTCCAGAACAGCAGAGAACCTTTTTGTCCGCCCCAGAATGAGGAAATTTTATAAAACGTATCGAGCTCGCGGTTGGAATAGGCCCAGACGTATTGAAGGCTGAAGTCATCGGTGAGAAAAGCCTTCCATAGACAAATGGAAGAGATCATAACGCACGTCCAGACAATAAATGGGGTCTTGTCGGCGCTAAGATAAAGGTCAATGCGGTTTCCACGGGCTGACATTACATAGGCAACGCAACCATAGAGAGCCGTTGCCAAGGCTACTAGTAATGTAAACTCACCAATATCGTTCATGGTTTCTATGCAAACGCCTTTAATCCCGCACTAATGCTGGATGGCTGGGTTACTCGATTTTACAGGGGAGGTCAGATTGTTGTTTTCGGCAAGGCTTCCGCTTTATTGAGGCCCGGCTTCCGATACTTATCGGCTTGAGGGAATGTTCCCGGGTGCATCTTTCCGGCCTCTTTTTCAGCTTCATATTTTGACGGGCAACTGGTCAATAAAGTGTTGGCGTGAAAAACTCCGTCTTTCCCCAAAGTTCCTTCGACCACCACCTCACCGCCATCTATAAACATATCCGGCGTTACCCCTTGATAAGCCACCTTTAACGAGGCATCGTTCTCCTCGATGGAAAATTTCACATTTAAATAATCGTTGGGATCCCTTTGGATAGAGCCATTCACCACATTGCCCTTTACTTTTAATCCCGCACCGGCATAAGAGACCTGCTGGTTCATCAACTCATCCACGGTAAAGAAATATTGCGAGGTATTGCTGATGCCCATTGTAATCAGATAGCCGATGGCACCGACAATCAGCAAGCTACCCACTAAAAACCTTATTTTTTTCTGCTTCATAACCGGCCCACATCCTCTGGCGAAAGAATTTTATTAATTTATTGAGGCTTTTTTCATAGTAGCATCCAAAATTTGGCCTTGTCAAAGCAAATCCATTGAAAAGGAAAGGGATAAATAAGCCCTGGCCAAAAATTCATGAAGAAGGCAATTTACCTATAATGAACTAACTCAAATTTGTCGTTCTGCTCCCCCCGTTGCCCTACCTCCGTCGATTCGGTCTGGAAATAGCACTTTCGCCTGGTTCCGATAATAGCGGTGTCACAACCCGATTTTACCCTGTCTCTAGGAAAAAGCCTTTTTGCGACCCGTTTGGAAGCGACCAACACCTGTTTAAATAAAAAGTTAGCCCATTTTCCCCGGCACAGTTTTTCAGTATTTATGTCTCCTTTTCAGTTGACAGGTTGTCCCATTATGATAGGATTGTGTACTAAAGTGTTGTAAAATGTAATTTTATGTCAGAGTTACACGGAATCGGTGAACACAGTCAATGAACAATTTTTTAGGCGCCTACAACATCAGCCTGGACGACAAGGGCCGTTTCAACGTACCAGCGAAGTTTCGCAGTGCGCTGGAACAGTTTGGCCCGCAGTTGGTGGTGTGTATGATGGACCATTATCTGGTCGTCTTTCCCCAGAAAGAATGGTCCGAAAACGAGGCCAAGCTGAGCGACCTGAACGCATTCGACAAGGCCGACCGTAACCGATTGCGCGAATTTTATTCTAAAGCAACTGAGTGCGAAATGAAGTCAGGAAAGATTTTGATCCCTGCCAACCAGAGAGACATTGCAGGGTTGAGCAAAGAAGCCATTCTGGTGGGAATGTCCAAAACCTTTGAAGTCTGGTCCCCCGAAGAATGGTCCAAGCAGGAGAAAGCATAAAGGGCATTCCGTAGACATTAGCCATCTAGGGAGTCGCCAAAAATATCATGCCAACGTACCACGAAACGGTAATGAAAAACGAAGTGCTTCATTACCTGAATATTCACATGGAGGGTGTAATCGTGGATGGCACACTCGGGGATGGAGGCCATACGGAATTCATTCTTAAAAACACAGCTCCCGAAATTCGGGTTTTCGCAATCGACCGGGACCGCTCCGCTATAGAGCGGGCCAGCGAAAGACTGTCTCCTTTCCGCGACAGGGTAACTCTGGCCCACGGCAACCTGGGAAACCTTAAAAGCCTCGCAGCCGAAAACGGGATCACAGGTGTAGTTGGACTACTGATGGATCTGGGAGTTTCTTCGCCCCAGTTGGACACAGCCGAGCGCGGCTTCAGCATACAGCATGATGGTCCGCTCGATATGCGAATGGACTCCTCCCAGAAAACTTCAGCCGCCGATCTTCTGGCAAAACTTTCTGACGCGGAACTGGCATCCATTATTAAAAATTTTGGCGAAGAGCGTTATTCAAAACGAATCGTCCGCGCAATTCGCAAGGAACAGGCTGAGCGTCCCATCACCACCACCGGTCAGCTTTCCCGAATTGTAGCGCGGGTGGTGTCATCTCCCCGGCATTCACGGATCCATCCAGCAACAAGGACGTTTCAGGCTCTGAGAATAGCCGTCAATGATGAGCTGGAACAACTGAAAACGGCTTTGGCCGACATGATGGGACTGCTCAATTCAACAGCACGCGTTGCAGTGATCTCGTTTCACTCTCTAGAGGACAGGATCGTAAAAACATTTTTTAGAGCCGAGGAAAAAGGGTGCTCCTGTCCACCCAAAATACCTATGTGTATTTGTGGAAGAACGCAGACCTTAAAAGTTTTGACTCGCAAACCCCTTGTGCCTTCAGAAGAAGAGGTGGCGCAAAATCCACGATCAATAAGCGCAAAATTGAGGGTCGCCGAAAGAGTTTATGTTTGACGGAGTTCGTAGGCTTATCAAGGGCCGACTCCATGTTTCCTCTAAAGATTTCTGGATGGTCATTTCGATCTCCATCCTGTTCATGCTCGGAGCATTGGCCTTGGTTTGGCCCAATGTAAAAAAAATTAATCTGGCCTATGAGTATCAGGACCTGGCCAAAGAACGCAGGAAACTGTTGAAAGAGAACCACCTGCTCAACCTTGAACGCGAAAGCCTGAGATCCCTGAACCGCGTTCATTTTTTGGCTAAAACCGCAGTGGGAATGAAAGAACCTGATGAAGGTAAAGTGATCACCGTTTTCCTGAAATAGCAATATGGCAAAAAATAACAAACAGGCCACTGGAACGTTTCGAGGTGGGATTAAAACCCGGCTGTGGGTTGTCTCGGTATTGCTCTTCCTGTTCGGAGCCGCCTTGATCGCCCGGCTGGCTTTTCTGCAGATCATTCAGCATGAAACCCTTCTGGCGCAATCCGAAAAGCAGTACATGGGCACTGTCGAAACTCAATTCGGGCGCGGAGTGATTTATGACCGGAATCTGAATGAGCTCGCACGAAATGTCGAAGTGGAATCTGTTTATGTAACCCCTTCGGAAATACTGGACCGAAAGAAAACCGCACGTGTTCTTTCGGCAACACTGAAACTGGACCGGGATAAGGTCTATAAAAAGATCTCTTCCAAAAAACATTTTGTCTGGATTAAACGGAAAAGCGGTCTTGATGAGGTTGCGGCGCTAAAGCAAGCCGGTATTTCAGGTGTAGGATTCGTGTCCGAACAAAAAAGGTTTTATCCAAAGCGGGAACTTGCAGCAAGTGTTTTGGGGTTTGTCGGCATAGACAATCAAGGCCTTGCCGGTATTGAGCATGCCCATCAATCCAGGCTCAAGGGCACCACCATCAGGCAGGTTACAGAACGCGATGCCCGCGGAAGAAATATTCAAATCCTTGATGGATTGCACAACTCCATCTCCAGAAGTTATGACATGGTTCTCACTCTGGATGAGGTCATCCAATTCACCACCGAATATCATTTAAAAAAACAAGTTGAACGTTTTAAAGCAGACTCAGGGATGGCTGTGGTTATGGATCCGCACACGGGGGAAATTTATGCGATGGCCAATGTCCCTCAATTCAACCCAAACCACTACGGGGCATTTCCCCCGGAAGTCTGGAAGAATAATATCGTCGCCAGTTCTTACGAACCAGGATCGATTTTCAAACCCATCGTTGCCGCTGCAGCCCTCGATAAAGGGTTGGCCAGGCCGCAGGATATTTACTTTTGTGAAAATGGAAAACTTAAAATCGGGAAAGCTTATATCGGAGAGGCTTCCGACCATAAATTTGGCTGGCTGACCATGCGCGACATTATTGCCAAGTCCAGCAACATCGGCGCGATCAAAATTGCCCAGCAGGTTGGCAGGAAACCTTTTTATGAGTACATCCGCAAATTCGGGTTCGGTGAAAAATCCGGCCTGTCACTCCCCGGCGAATCCGCAGGTCAGCTCAAGGACCAGAAAAATTGGACCGGGATGTCTCTCGCCTCTATTTCTTTTGGGCATGAGATCGCCGTGACCCCCATTCAAATGGTCAGCGCTCTGGCGGCAATCGCCAATGGCGGAAATCTTATGGCGCCTCATATCACCAAGGCGCTGATTAAAGACGGGAAGGTCGTGGAGCAATTTAAGCCAAAAAAAGTGCGGCGGGTCATTTCCGAAAAAACCAGCCTTCAAATGGTTGAGATTCTCAAGTCGGTGGTGAAAAGCGGAACCGGGAAAACAGCAGACTTGGAAGGGTTTGACGTTGCGGGCAAAACCGGGACGGCGCAGAAATATAATATCGAGACCCAGTCCTACTCCAAAACAGAATTCATTTCTTCTTTTATTGGTTTTACTCCGGCAGATTCTCCACGGATTGTGATCTTGGTGATGATCGACAACCCCAAGGGGTCGCATTGGGGAAGTGTTGTGGCCGCACCGGTATTCCAGAAAATAGCAAAAAAGACGTTGCGTTATTTAAACGTTCCGTCAAGCAAAGAACGTGTTTTTATTCTCGATCGAGCCTGATGGAATCAACAAGTTCAACAAACTGGCTGGTATTTCCTGAAAGTGGTTACCTTAACGTGACTGATCAAAACGAACAAAAACTTTCGCGCTTAATCCTGGGTTTGCAGGTTACCAATATTTTGGGAACCATGGACCGGGCCATTCGCGAAATCGTCTTCGACTCCAGAAAATCCGGGCTGGACAGCTTGTTTGTGGCCATCCCCGGGAGAAACTGGGATGGCGGCGTGTTCATAAAAGATGCGATCGCCAAAGGAGCCTCAGCGTTTATCACCCAAACCCCTCTTGATTCCCTGGGCGGGCTCGACCTGGGGTCGCGTGACGTAACAGCCCTGTGCGTGGAAGATTCCCGAAAAGCACTTTCTATCGTCAGCACCAGTTTTTACCACCGCCCATCAGAGCGCTTAGCCGTAACGGGAATCACCGGTACCAACGGGAAAACCACCACGTCCTATATTCTTGAGGCGTTGTTCAGGGCAAAAGAAGTGCGGACGGGAGTTATTGGCACCATCAATTATCATTACGGGGATAAAAAACTTTCTGCCCCTGTCACCACACCTGAATCCCTGGATTTAAACCGGATGCTGGACGCAATGATCGAAGAAAAAATTGAATATTGTTTTCTCGAGATCTCTTCCCACGCCCTATACCAGAGCCGTGTTCATGACATGCGATTTAAGGTGGGAATTTTCACCAATCTGACCCGTGATCATCTGGATTTCCATGGCGATATGGAGAGCTACAAAAACGCCAAGAAAAAACTTTTTCTGGATAACCGGGTGCAACAGAGAATTTTCAATATTGACGATCCGGTGGGGCGGGAATTCGCTGGAGAATTTAAAGCAGATTCCTTCACCACAGGCATCGACAGTAACGCGGATTTTAAGGCTGAAAATATTGTACTCACAAAATCAGGTTGCCAATTTACCTTGAAAACTCCCTTTGGGGCTGGAGAAATCCACTCCAACCTCCTCGGTCGGCACAATATTCACAACCTCCTTTCCGCGGCAGCGGGAGCTATGGTTCAGGATGTTTCCCTGGAAAAGGTTCAGGAAGTGTTTCGCCAGATTCAGCCTATTCCCGGCCGATTTGAAAGCATTGATAACAGCCATGGGGTTTCCGTGCTGGTGGATTACGCACATACCGATGACGCGCTTTGCAATGCGATCTCTGCGGCAAAAGCATTTACCGAAGGAAAGCTGATTGTTGTATTCGGTTGCGGTGGCGACAGGGACAAAGGCAAAAGAAAAGCCATGGGACAAGCCGTTTTGAGGGAAGCCGATTTCTCTATCATCACCTCTGACAATCCCAGAACAGAAGATCCCGAACAGATCATTGAGGACATTCTTCAAGGCGTTCCTTCCTCTGCCCGAAAGGGTGATGATTATGCCGCCATCATCAACCGGAAAGAGGCTATTGAACATGCTATCCACCTCGCCGGCAAAAACGATTTAGTTCTCATCGCCGGAAAAGGTCATGAGGACTATCAGATTTTGGCAACGCAAACTATTCACTTTGATGATCGGGAAGTTGCCCGTTCAGCTTTAAGGAAACGAAGCCATTGATGAAAGGTCAAGCACAAGATTGCCTCAATGCATTTGAAGGCCGGCTCTTGCAAGGAGACCTCGCTCGTCCTTTTCAGGGGGTTTCCATAAATTCCCGAACGATCTCAAAAGGGAAATTGTTCATTTGTATTAAAGGGGAGCGGTTTGACGGACATGACTTTCTGGCTGACGTGATTGATAAAAAGGTTGGAGGAATCATTCTGTCCAATCCGGATAAGCTTCCGGATAAGCCTACCCGGACCGGGGAAGAACCTTTTGTGATTCATGTCCAAGACACGCTTAAAGCCTTGCAGGATTTAGCAGGCTTTCAGAGAAAACGTTTTCCGTTTCAGGTTGTTGCCGTTACTGGAACAAACGGGAAGTCGACCACTAAAGAAATGATCGCTTCTATATTGGAAACCAAATTCAAGACTTTGAAGACACAGGGCAACCTGAACAACCATATCGGCCTGCCTCTGACTCTTCTAAAAAGAGAACCCTCTCATGAAATGGGAGTTCTTGAGTTGGGGATGAGTGCAGCGGGTGAGATTAAAAAGCTGGCGGAGATCGCGCAACCCGATATTGGTGTGATCACCAATATTTCCGAAGGGCATCTGGTGCAATTGAAGAGTCTGAAAGACATTCAGTCCGCAAAAGGAGAGCTGTTTCAGGCATTGACAAAAGAAGGCACGGCCATTGTTAATGCCGATGACCCGCTGGTTCTGGAACTGGCTCGGTCACTTCGTGCCAGAACCGTTACCTTTGGCATTGATCAGCCTGCGGATGTGCGGGCCAGCGAAATAGAAAACAAGGACAATCTTGGGTTTCAATTCAAAGTCAGCCTTTTCGACAAAACTCTTTCCGTTCGTCTTCCTTATCTGGGCTACTGCAACATTTATAACGCGCTGGCCGCGTTGGCGACTGGTTATTCCTTGGGGATTCAGGAAGAGGCCATGACCCGCGGACTGGAGAATTACCAACGCATGTCCCAGCGCAACGAACAGATCCGGCACAAAGGGATTGATCTGATTAACGACGCTTACAACGCCAATCCCCGGTCTATGACCGAAGCCCTGAAAACACTGGATGACTTCAAAACCCAGGGCCGACGGATATTCGTGATCGGAGACATGCTCGAATTGGGAGATCGGTCTATCGCCGCCCATCAAAATCTGGGAGAGGAAATAGCCGAATCTAAAACAAATATTCTGGTCGCAGTCGGGAAACTGGCAGGCCTGGCAGCAAAAAGCGCTCGAACTCTTGCAGGAGAAAAAATTCAAATCCTGGAATTCACCGACCATCAGGAGGCAGCAGAGTTTTTAACCCAAGAAGCAGTAAGTGGGGATTGCGTGATGTTCAAAGGCTCGCGAGGGGCCGCAATGGAAAAAGTATTACAAATCTTTATCGCAGATAAAAATTAAAAATGTTCTATCACTTGTTTTATCCACTCAGTTCGGAATATTCGGTATTCAATGTTTTCAAGTACATCACCTTCCGGTCTGCTTATGCTGGAATCACGGCGTTAGCGCTGAGCTTGATTCTGGGCAAGTTGATGATTCGCGCTTTGCAGAGACTGCAAATACAGGAAAAGATTCGCAGTGACGGCCCGCAGCATCACAGTTCCAAGTCTGGAACTCCGACGATGGGTGGACTGCTTATTCTGGCGACCTTCGTAGGCTCTACTCTGCTTTGGGCTGATTTAAGCAATCACTATATCTGGGTCGTTATTCTTTCCGCTATCGGTTTTGGAGCTATCGGGCTACGGGACGATTTCATCAAATTAAAAAAAGGGGATGGTATTTCCGCAAAAGAAAAGATTTTCCTCCAGATATTGTTGAGCCTGGCGATTGGAATTTATCTGCTGTATTTCGATCCTGCGCGTGCCGAATATGCCACACGTTTGTCGGTCCCCTTCTTTAAAGGTTTCCAACCCGACTTGGGATTTGGCTATCTGATTTTTATTGTCTTCATAATGGTGGGTACCTCCAACGCCGTCAATCTGACGGACGGTCTCGATGGATTGGCCATCGGCCCCATTATCGTCGCCACATTCACTTATACCGGCATCATTTATATCTCTGGTCATTTTAATTTTTCGGAATACTTGCGCATTCAACACATCAAAGAGGCGGGAGAAATCGCGGTCGCCAGCTCAGCCATTGTTGGAGCCAGCCTGGGTTTCCTTTGGTACAACTCCTACCCCGCACAAATATTTATGGGCGATGTCGGGTCCTTATCTCTGGGAGGTGTGTTGGGCACCATCGCAGTGATCGTCAAGCATGAACTTCTATTGATTCTTGTTGGTGGAATTTTCGTGATTGAAGCGCTGTCCGTCATCATTCAGGTTGGTTATTTCAAATACACAGGTGGAAAGCGTTTTTTCAAAATGGCTCCGCTTCATCACCATTTTGAGGAACTTGGCTGGTCAGAGCCCAAAGTCATTGTGCGGTTCTGGATTGTCGCCGTGGTTTTGGCCATGATCAGTCTCAGCACCTTGAAGCTAAGGTAAAGATGGAACTTAAAAATAAAAACTTATCTGTAATCGGACTTGGCAAAACAGGCATCGCTGTCGCTAATTTTCTTTCCCGGCGCGGAGCTCGTGTCACGGTGACAGACAGCAAGTCCCGTGAACAATTATTGGAGCCTTTGAAACAATTGTGCGCAGATGTGAAAATCCGTTTTCAAAATCCTGAACCTCCTTCCGACACAGAAGTGGTGGTATTGAGTCCAGGAGTGGATATTCACTCACCGTTCCTTGAAAACGTAAGCCGAAAGGGAATAGAAATTATCAGCGAAATTGAGCTGGCGAACCGATTCAATACCATTCCGATTATTGCCATCACCGGAACCAATGGCAAATCCACCTGCACCAGCTTGATTGCTGAGATTTTTGGGCGGTCTGGAAAAACCGTTTATGCAGGAGGCAACCTTGGAACTCCTTTTATCTCCTTATTAGACCAAGGTGATGCCGATTACAGAATCCTTGAGCTTTCCAGCTTTCAAATGGAAGCTACCTCAGGACTTCACCCTGCCGTTTCTGTCATTCTTAATATAAGCCCCGATCACATGGACCGGCATAAAGATTTCCAAAGTTATGTTGCGTTGAAGAAAAAGATCTTCGCTCGTCAAACTCGGGACGATTTTTTAATCCTGAATCAGGATGATTCCAATACCCGCGACATGGGGAAAGACTGCCCGGCAGAGCGTATTTTTTTCAGCACTCAAACCGAGCTGGGAAAAGGAATCTTTTTGTCTGGCGACAAGATCATCGCCCGGCTGCAAAATAGCGAGCAGGAAATCATATCTATTGAGTCGCTGTCGAGAGGAATGCAATGGCAGGTCGAGAACATCCTCCCCGCCATCGCCACCGCTTTGCTGCTCAACGTATCGCTGGAAGCTATTCAACAAACTTTAAAAAACTTTATCGGCCTGGAGCATCGTCTGGAATGGGTCCGCAACCTGAACGGCGTTGATTTCGTCAACGATTCCAAAGGAACCAACGTGGGCTCTGTTTGCAAATCATTGAACACTTTTGACCGCCCCATTATTCTCATCGCCGGCGGAATAGACAAGGACACGGATTTTTCTCCCTTAAAAAGCCTGATGAAAGAAAAAGTCAAACATCTGGTTCTGATCGGAGAAACCCGCAATAAATTCAAAGGAATTCTTAACGGCTCCTTCGGTTATGACGAAAGCGATAGCTTGGAAGAGGCTGTGGGTCTGGCCAACGCAAAAGCAGAAGATGGCGATGTAGTTCTTCTTTCCCCGGCTTGTGCCAGCTTTGACATGTTCAAGGATTATGCAGATCGGGGAAACCGTTTTAAAACCATCGTTAAAAATCTGGAAGGATAATGGATTTTGGCAACGTCTCAGGCAAAACATTCAGACTCTCTGTTGAGCATCACCGTAGCCGTTTTGGTTCTAATCGGCATCGTTATGGTTTTCAGTTCCAGCGCGGTATATGCAATGGAAAAATACAACGATTCCTATTACTTCCTCAAACGCCAAGCCGTCTGGTGTCTTCTGGGAACAGGGGTTCTGCTCGTCACCAAAAACCTGGACTACCACAAACTGCACCAGCACACGTATCTCGTCATGATAGCGACATTTTTGCTTTTGCTTGCAGTCATGTTTCCGGGAATCAGCAAGGAGGTCGGTGGAGCGCGAAGATGGCTGACCCTCGGAGGATTTTCTTTTCAACCCTCGGAGCTGGCAAAGTTTGCCCTTGTTCTTTTTATCGCCAAGTCTCTGGTCAAAAGAGCCGACAAGCTGAGAAACTTCGCTTACGGCTATCTTCCCAACCTGATTGTGCTGGGTTTCTTTTTCATCCCGATTCTGTTCCAGCCCGACTTTGGGACCGCCATGATTATTTGTCTGGTTACTTTCACAATGCTTTTTATCGCTGGCCTAAGAAAAAAGTTTCTATTTCTTTCCATACTTGCGCTGATCCCTTTCATCACAGCGGCAATCATGGGTGCGGAATACCGCACCCGGCGGATCATAGCTTTTCTCGACCCATGGCAGGACCCCTCGAATGCAGGGTTTCAAGCCATCCAGTCTTTTTACGCTTTTGGTCGGGGAGGTTACTGGGGAACCGGGTTGGGAGCCAGCCATCAAAAACTTTTTTATCTTCCCGAAGCTCATACGGATTTCATTTTTTCCGTCATCGGGGAAGAACTGGGGTTTATAGGGACTACAGCGATTATTCTCCTGTTTTCAATTTTAATCTGGAGAGGTTTTGCCATCGCTTGTCAGGCCAAAGATCCGTTTGGAACTCATTTGGCAACCGGTCTGACTCTTTTGATCGGGTTTCAAGCTTTTATCAATCTGGGAGTGGCTGTGGGGCTTCTTCCAACCAAGGGATTGACCCTTCCTCTCATTAGCATGGGCGGGTCATCAATGTTAATCACCATGCTTTCAGTGGGTGTTCTGCTGAATATTTCGGAACAAACGGTAAAACATTGATTCAATGCAAAAAAGAGTTGTCATAGCCGGTGGTGGTACTGGAGGCCACCTTTATCCAGGAATCGCTTTAGCGAAAGCTCTCATGAGGCACGATATGAATATTGAAATTTCATTTGTGGGAACTCAACAAGGTATCGAGGCAAAAGTTCTTCCGCACGAAGGATTCGAGTTGAAAACCATTCTTTCAGCAGGTTTACTCGGTAAAAAACGCCTCAGTCGCTGGATGTCATGGGTCAAGCTGCCAGTAGGCACCGCCCAGTCCATGTGTTTCCTGATCAGCAAGCGGCCGGACCTGGTTGTAGGTGTGGGCGGATATGTATCCGGTCCTCTGGTTCTCTCTGCATGGATATTACGAGTGCCCATTCTTATCCACGAACAAAACTCCTTCCCCGGCCTCACCAACAAATGGCTGGGAAAGATCGCGGACAAGGTGGCAGTTTCATTCAAGGAATCTGCAAAGTTCTTTCCCAAGGATAAAGTCGAGGTGACGGGCAACATGATTCGCGATGAATTCTGTCAGCCTCGGGAAGAGTTTCCCAAGGATTCTCAAGGGCCCTTTCGTGTACTGGTCCTGGGAGGCAGTCAAGGAGCCCACTCCATTAACGTTGCCATGGTGGAAGCGTTGGAGTCTCTTGTTTCCAAACGGGAAAACATTCATATCACCCATCAAACCGGTGAAAGTGACCATGAAATGGTGAAAAACAAATATGAGGGCAGTGGTTTCTCCCATGATGTCAGGCCCTTTATCGATGACGTGGCAGAGCAATATCGTAAAGCCTCATTAGTGATCTGTCGGGCTGGCGCAACCACTCTGGCAGAAGTGACCGCTTGCGGAAAAGTATCCGTCTTAATTCCTTATCCCCATGCGGCCCACAATCATCAGGAAAAAAATGCCCAAGTACTGGATGCCGCCAATGCCGGTGAATTGGTGCTCGACAATGAATTGTCAGGAGAACGTATTGCCCAATCCGTCCTTCGTGCCATGGAAGATCCCGAACGATTGCAGGAAATGGAAGAGAACAGCTACCAGTTAGGGAACCGGGACGCTACGGAAAAAGTTCGCCAGATTTGTATGGACTTGCTGGATGACGCAACTCCGTCATCCGGCCGGGCCGGAAAAAAAGAAGGGAATTATGTTCTGTCATGTTTCTAGGAAAAACACAACGGATCCATTTTATCGGGATCGGAGGGTCAGGAATGAGCGGAATCGCTGAAGTTTTAATCAATCAGGACTATGAGGTGAGCGGTTCCGATCCCTCTTCCAACCAGGTGACCGACCACCTGAAAACTCTCGGGGCTGAGATCCGCCACAACCATAGCGCGGAAAATGTCATGGGCAAACACGTTGTCGTCGTATCCAGCGCCATCAGTGACGACAATGTAGAGGTGCAGGCCGCCCGGGAGCAATCCATACCGGTCATTCCCCGGGCTGAAATGCTGGCTGAACTGATGCGGATGAAACACGGCATCGCCATTGCGGGCACGCATGGGAAAACCACAACAACCTCACTGGTCGCTACGGTTCTGGCGGCTGGAAATCTTGATCCAACAGTAGTGATTGGTGGAAGAATCAAGAATATGGGCGGACACGCGAAACTTGGCCAGAGCCAGTACCTCATTGCCGAAGCCGATGAGAGCGATGGTTCTTTTCTCAAGCTTTCTCCTACGCTGGCGGTGGTCACGACCCTGGACGAAGAACATATGGATTTTTACCAAACAATGGAGAATATGAAATCCACATTCCTGCAGTTTCTCAACAAAATCCCTTTCTATGGTGCCGCGATCTTATGCCTGGATGATGCCAATCTTCAATCCCTGCTTCCGAGGATTGAGAAACGAACCATTACCTACGGTTTGAAATCCCAGGCCGATTACACCGCCCGAAATATCTCGGTGGAGGGATTAAAAACCTACTTCACCGTCTATCACCAAAATAAAAGGCTGGGCAAAATATTGTCCGGGGCTCTGGGACGACATAATGTTTGCAACACCCTTGCGGCGGTCGCTGTAGGAATGGAATTGAATATGGATTTCCCGACGATCGCCGAATCGCTGAAAAACTTTACCGGGGTACAGAGAAGGTTTGAAATTCTGAAACAGTCCGAGTCATTGATAATCGTTGATGATTACGGCCATCATCCGGTAGAAATCCAGGCCACCCTGTCAACCGCCAAAGAAGTCTGGCCAAACCGAAGGCTTGTCGTCATATTTCAACCGCATCGCTACTCGCGCACGAAATATCTCATGGAAAATTTTTTCTCCGCTTTCAACGATGCCGACCAACTGCTTCTGCTTGATATTTATTCAGCTGGCGAAGATGTAATAGAAGGCATCCATTCCGAGAGGATCGCGGAAGGCGTGAAAGAGTTTGGACATAAACACGTGGAATACATCGGGGGCACGGAGTCCGTGATCCCGCATTTGCAAAAGATTCTAAAACCGGGAGACATTGTCATGGCTCTTGGCGCTGGGAATATAGGGGAGTTGAGCCACAAGCTCACATCCCACTTCAATGATTGATCGCTTTCAATAGGAAGGACCACCCTCTATGCTCAACGAAGCCTGGAAACGCCGATTGATTCACATTGCCCATTCTGGAACGGGAAGGGAGTTCAATCTCAAAACTAAAATGGAGTACCCCAAAACCGTTCTGGGTCACAAAATTCATCAGAGTAAAACTATGAGCTATTCTTTTCCCTGGTTACACAAAATAAAAGGCACTGTCCTCCAAAACGAAATTCTGGCTCCCTACACTTCCATTCAAATTGGCGGCCCAGCGGATGTATTGATTTTCCCTGAGGATGTTCGCGACATTCAAATGATTTTGAAGCATAAAGGTTCCCAACCTCTGTTCATTCTTGGCGAAGGCACTAATTTGCTTGTCGGAGACCGGGGAATACGGGGAGTGGTCATCTCATTAAAAAATTGCTTCAAGGAAATTAAACGCCCTCTGTTCTTCCGCAAGGAAACCGGAAACCGCCGGGCCGTGATCAAAGCGGGAGCCGGAGTAAAAATGTCTTACCTCGCCAAACACGCGGCCCGCTATTCCCTAACAGGAATCGAGCAATTGGTAGGCATTCCCGGATCATTGGGAGGTGCGATTGTCATGAATGCCGGGGCGGAAGGGACCGAAACAAGCCAGGTTCTTCGTAGCGTAACCCGGATCACCTCGGATGGGGAAATTCAGACCTTAAAACGGGAAGAACTTTCTTTCGAATACAGAAAAACCATTTTCCCTGATGACGACGGAATTATTATTGAAGCAGAGCTGGAACTGGAAGAGGGAGATCGCCCTGAAATCCAGAACGCGATGGACCGGCATCTATCCAGAAGATCGCAGACCCAGCCATTGACGGTACCCAACTCGGGTTCTGTCTTCAAAAATCCCGAAGGCGACACAGCGGGAAGGTTGATCGAGTCCATAGGACTCAAAGGACTTTCTGTTGGCGATGCAGGGGTTTCGATCAAGCATGCAAATTTCATTGTCAACAAAGGGGACGCAACAGCCAAAGATGTGACCCATTTGATTGAGAACATTCAAAAAGAGGTTAAAGCAAAAACCGGCATTGAATTGCAAACCGAAATTGTTAGTGCCGGCGAGTGAACTGGAGAAATAACAACATTGAATTGGTCCGCAAACAAAGGTAACCCCTCCTTCCTTTGTTCTCCGGCCCTTTTGGCCAAGGGCCGGGGCGGACCTGCTTAAAGGGGATTTGTAACAAGGCTTTTGGATAATTTTAAAGGTAAAACCATTGGAGTGCTTATGGGAGGACTTTCTCCCGAGCGAGAGGTCTCAATCGTCACCGGAAACTCGGTCCTTGAGGCCATTAACAGGAAAGGATTGACCGTCTTGCCGATTCACGTTGACCATAATATTGGGGAGACCCTCAAGTCGAATCCGATCGACCTGGCTTTTATTGCCCTGCATGGGACCTTTGGGGAAGACGGATGCATTCAAGGTTTACTTGAATATTTCAAAATACCTTACACCGGGTCAGGGGTTATGGGCAGTGCTTTGGCTTATGACAAATTAAAATCCAAAGAAATTTTAAAATTTCATGGAATACCCACAGCCGATTATGAAGTGTTCTATAAAAACCAAAAAACAGACCGAAGCCTAGATCTTCCCGTAGTCGTCAAGCCAACCAATCAAGGGTCGAGTCTGGGAGTAACCATCGTTAAAACCGAAGGCCAATGGAAACCGGCATTGGAAGCCGCATTCGCTTATTCTAAAGAAGTGATTGTAGAAAAGTTTATTGAAGGAAAACTTCTGGCAATTGGAATGAATGAAATGACACCCATGCCGATTGTTCACATCCGTCCCAAGTCCGGATTTTATGACTACGAGGCAAAATACACCCCGGGAAAAACCGAATACATCTGCCCCGCCGACCTTGAGGAAAGCGAAGCAGGCCGGTGCAGGCAAACCGCAAAACAAGTCTTTCAGGTATTAAGGGGAAGAGGTTTCCCCCGTGTGGATGTCATTCTGGATAACGATGGAGTCCCTCAGGTCCTGGAGATGAACACCATCCCGGGAATGACCCCCACCAGCCTTCTACCAATGGCTGCTCGGGAGATAGGACTAGGGTTTGATGATTTAGTCGTTGAAATATTAAAAACCGCTCAACGGGATTACACGGAATAATCATGGATTTTGCAATCACAGGTCAAAAGAGTCCCGCCATGGCGTGGTCAGACCTACGCTCTGAAAGAAAGAAAAAGCAGCGACGTGGTGGCGACTTGAGCAAAAAAGCTCCCTCAAAAACATCGGGCCGTGATTTTTCCTGGGCAAGAATATTATTTGAACTGGCCTCAAAACTTTTCTTGGCAGGGGTGGTCATTTATTTAATCTATGCCAGCTATAGTTTTTTGATTTCCGATCCCAGGTTTAAGATTACGGACGTCTCGTTCCGCGGCCATCATTCCCTGCAGGACAGCCAACTTCTGGACTGGCTGGGGCCGATTCATGGAGAAAACCTGTTTACTTATGATCTATCCAAAGCTTCAGAAAGACTCGCGGAACACCCCTGGATTCTTTCTGTATCTGTCCAGCGAAAGTTTCCCCGGGAGGTTCAAATCGAATTGACCGAGCGTGTGCCCTATGCTCGGATTAAATTCAAAAATATTTTTTTGATGGATAATTTTGGAGCGCTCCTCTCCGAAGAAAAATCAGAGTACAGGCATTTACCGTTGATCGTTCAATCCTCCAAGGGAGCAAAGCCAGAAAACTTTTCCGGGGACAAGGTCATACAGAGCCTCAAGACCATGCATTATTTCAACAAACTTTCTTTTTTTGAAAATAATCCGCTGGACACCGCCGAGCTAAAGGGGAACTCCAGAATCATTTTTTTCACTCGCAATCGTGATCTGCAAATTCAAATGTCCATGGAATCGTTAACGGAAGGGTTCAAAAAATTCATGATTGTTCTCGACACTCTGGAAGATGACAACATGAAGATCCAGATGATCGACCTATCGTTCAAAGATCGAGTCGTCGTCCGAGACCGAATTTCAATCAACTCAACATCCATGAAGCGGCAAACCAACTAGGAGGAGATGGGACGCATGGCCAAAAAAAGTAATTATATAGTCGGACTGGATATTGGAACGACCAAAATCTGTTGCATCATCGGCGAGGTCGTTGATGATGAAAAAATAGATATCATCGGACTGGGCCAATATCCATCACGGGGCTTGCGTAAAGGCGTGGTAATAAACATAGACAGCACCGTGGAATCTATAAAAAGTGCTGTTGAAGAAGCCGAGTTGATGGCGGGATGCGAAATCGATTCTGTTTTTGTAGGTATTGCAGGAGGCCACATCAACAGCATGAACAGTCATGGCATTATCGCGGTCAAAGGAAAAGAAATTATACAGAAGGATATTGATCGTGTCATCGAAGCCGCCAAAGCCATTGCCATCCCTCTTGACCGGGAAGTCATCCACGTGCTTCCCCAGGAATTTATCGTTGATAGCCAGGACGGGATTAAAACTCCATTAGGAATGGCAGGAGTAAGGCTTGAAGCCAAAGTCCATATCGTTACCGCCGCCGTAACTTCCGCGCAAAATATTGTCAAATGCGTCAATAAGGCAGGTCTTGGAGTTCAGGACATTGTGCTGGAGCAACTGGCGTCCAGTGAATCTGTTCTATCTCAGGACGAAAGAGAACTCGGCGTTGCGATGATTGATATAGGTGGTGGCACCTCTGATCTGGCTATTTTTTACCAGGGGGCCATCAAGCATACAGCAGTTTTGACAATTGCCGGCGCTCAAATGACAAATGATATAGCCATTGGACTTCGCACTCCAAATGCGGAAGCGGAAAAAATCAAACACTCGTATGGATGCGCCTACCCACCCCTGCTTCAGGAAGGGGAAAATATCGAAGCTCCAAGTGTCGGCGGACGGGAGCCGCGAACGGTTCCACGCCAGATTCTCAGCGAAATCATAGAAGCTAGAACACGGGAAATGTTTGAACTGCTGGATCATGAAATCAGCGAATCCGGATACAGGGAAATCATTTCTTCAGGCGTTGTCCTAACAGGCGGAGCAGCAAGCATGCAGGGCATGGCCGAATTAGCCGAAGATGTTTTCCAGTCTCCTGTGCGCGTGGGAACACCCATTGGTCTCGGAGGATTGATGGATGTCGTGAACAACCCCATGTATGCCACCTGTACAGGATTAATCCAGTACGGATCCAGAAGGTTTAAGTCAGGAACGAGTCGGGAACTTCAAGGGAGGAACCTGTTCGACAAAATTTTTACACGTATGAAAGATTGGGCAGATGAATTTTTTTAAAACCGGAGGACAAAATGAGTTTAATAGAGTTTGATAACGAAAACGATTATTCAGCAACAATCAAGGTCGTTGGTGTAGGGGGTGGGGGCAATAATGCTGTCAACTCCATGGTCCGGGACAGTATCCGTGGTGTGGAGTTTATTATCGCCAACACAGATCTGCAAACGCTTGAGAAATCTGACTGCTCTGGAAAAATTCAAATCGGCGGAGAATTGACCCGCGGGCTTGGTGCGGGTTCCAATCCTGAAATCGGAAGGGATGCCGCCGAAGAGAGTGAAGCCAGCATTCGCGAAATGCTGGAAGGAGCGGATATGGTCTTCATCACTGCTGGAATGGGTGGTGGAACGGGCACCGGGGCCGCACCCATCATTTCGCGTATCGCAAAGGAAGTGGGAGCCTTGACTGTCGCCGTAGTCACCAAACCTTTTGCGTTTGAGGGTAAATGGCGAATGCGGCAGGCTGATGAAGGAATCCAGGAGCTAAAAGATGCGGTTGACACGTTGATTGTCATTCCAAACCAGAAGCTACTCAGTTATGTCGGCAAACAAACTTCATTCACTGGGGCCTTTTCCATGGTCGACGATGTTTTGAAGCAGGCGGTCTGTAGCATCTCTGACTTAATCGTGATACCCGGCCTCATCAACCTAGACTTCGCCGATGTTAAATGCATCATGGGTAGCATGGGCAAAGCTCTGATGGGCAGCGGGACCGCCACCGGAGAAATGCGGGCCGTTGAAGCGGCACAGAAGGCCATCTCAAGTCCTTTACTGGATGAAGCAACGGTAGATGGCGCAAAGGGCATTCTGATTAACATCACTGGCGGTGAAGACCTCACACTTGTTGAAGTCAATGAAGCTTCCATGCTGATTCAAGAAAACGCCCATGACGACGCTCACATCATTTTTGGAGCGGTGATCGACAAACAAATGGAAGGAGAGATGCGGGTGACCGTCATCGCCACAGGGTTTGAGGAGACAACCTCAATGAGGCTAGAAGAAAGGCCAGCCTTGAAAAAAGTGGTCGGGGGAGACCCGATGCCCAATGACGATTCAGGCCCAACTTCTTTTAACCATTTAAAATCCCTGGCCTCTTCCATTAAGGAAGAAAATCCAAATCCGGGAAGCCTGACCGCAAACTTTGACATCCCAACATTTCTCCGCAAACACGCGGACTAATGATCGTTCGATAACCGGCGGGCCAGCGCAACGCTGGCCCTCTGGTATTCTTCCTCAACTGTGATGTCTTCTTCCTTGAACTTCATGCCCCGAATGGGGTATCACGCGGGAACCTAGCGACCATTGATCTTCCAGTTGTAGTCCAGGTAGGAAATTTTTATTTTGGAACTACTTAAAACCATTTTTTCTTCTGCCAAAACATACTGACTAATATATTTTAAAACTCCTCCACGGCTTTCAAAGTCCTTCGCAAACCATTTGAATATGGATGAGAGATAAACCCGGTTTTTCTTTTCGTCCAGTTTCATTCCTTTTTCACGGGATCGCAAAAACATTTTCATCTGGTCGTCCAACTGGTCATTCAGCTTTTCCACCGTATAGGCTTCCAGGCGAAGATCCGGACAACTGATAGAAGCACAGACGATAGCCACATGAATACGGGGTTCATCCATCTTCCTTAGGATTTCGTGTTCGATGTCGTTGAGAGTGCGCTCTTTGCCTCCCACCTTGCCCACTGGGAGCTTCCAAACAGATTTAAATAAACTCCCCACATCCTTGATACTCTCTATGGGATAGTGGTCGGTGATCATTTTTGCCGCCAGAATATTATAAACGTTGATCCAGAAGGTCAATTTGGATTTATCCGACTCCAGACTCTTTAGAGAGTACGGCTCAAGCCTGGAAATTAGATCCGAAAAAAGAGGATCTTTTTTCAGGTTGGCATAATCGACCGCGCTGAGAGGAACACCCTCCAACGTTTTAGGAGTTACATGTTTTTTGATCAGCACATCCCAGTCAGAAAAATCAAAAGCTTCACTATTGGAACAAAAACTAAAAACAAAAAATATTCCCAAAAACACAGATTGTAAGTGCCGGACAAAATTTTTATCTCTCATGAACCCCAATCCTTTTTCGCAAAATAATTAATTCCCACAAGTGGGTTTTATTCCCCCTGGCTTGCCACATTTTTTAAAATGACACTTTATTCAGGACATCCTGTCCGTTTGCAGCAGGGTTGTTCATTTAATAATTTTATTTTAGTATACTCCTGAAGCGATTCCTTACAAACAGACCTGCGAGAATTCCATTCATTCAAACCCCATTATGGATAAAGAGCTTTTATATATTTCCGATCTGGACGGCACCCTGTTACGCCCCGATAGTTCATTCCCCGATGATTACAAGAAGCGCCTCAACCGACTGATCGATATGGGAATGCGTTTCACCATCGCCACCGCCAGAAACTATGATTCCGTACATCCGATTTTGAAGGGATTGAACCTGAACCTGCCGGTCATTTTATTCAATGGCGTTTACATGGCCAATTTCAACACCGGGCACATTTTAGAACATTCCAGCTCCATTGAAAAAAAAGTCGTTCAAAGCATGCTTGAGCTGGCCTTGCCTCTGGGCATTGATCCCTTCATCTATACACTTGGAGAAAAGCACCAACTTTATTATCTGAATGCCACCAATCCCGGTTCCCAAGCCTATGTCAAAAGCCTTGAAAGTGACGCAAGACTTTGCCAGGTTAACTGTTTTGATTTTCAAGAGGAGGAAAAAGTTTCCGGGTTTTTGTTGATCGACACGCATGATCGGCTCGAAAACGTTTACCAATCACTTAAAGAAAAACATTTTGACCACCTCAATTTATATTTCGCCGAAGACGTGTCCATGAAAGGCTATTACTGGCTGCAGTCCTTTCACCAGGAGGCCAGCAAGGGAAATATGGTAGAGGTTCTTGCTCTAAAACTGGGGGTCCCGCTGGAGCACGTCGTTGTATTCGGAGATTATTTGAACGATCTCGACATGTTTCACATCGCCGGCCGGGCCATTGCCATGGAAAATGCTCTGCCGGAAGTCAAGGAATCCGCTAATGAGATCATCGGAAGCAATGCCCAGGGAGCTGTCCTGCAATATCTGGAGTCTATATGGCTTGAAAAATGAGCCCATTCAAATTACACTGCTATTGAAAATAATCATCACCCTATCAAAATAACCTTACTAAAGAATTATTATGTCTGAGCAACCCCAAGAACCTGAAAAGACCATTTTCGAACGGGACAAAACCGCCAAGGAACCCAAGCCTGTCGCGGATAGCCCTAAAGGCCCAATCAAGCCCAAACCAAAAATTAAAAAAGCCTTTGTCCCGACGAAGAAAACTTTCACCACTGACAAGCCCATGGAACACCGGGTGAGAACCATCCGCATGACCTCCATCGAGTCTGCAAAAATGATCTGGGAAACACTGGTGGATTATCAGAACGAACTGGCGCAGCAGGAAATGGACGATCCCGACAAGCCTTTTCATGACTGGGAAAAAATGGAGAAATTTTTCACCCGTCTCGCAAAAAAATACAGCGCTTGCATGAGTAAAGCCTTGGGAGGGTCGTTAGGCTGGATTTACCAGGGAATGGAAATAGCCCCACATACCATGAATCAGGAATTGATCGATTGCATCATGAAATCGGAGAAATTGAAACTTGAAGAACCCCTCAAAACAAAATTAGGCTTTCATATCATTATGGTTTGCGAAAGTCAGGTTCACACACCCCGCGAAAAAATTATTGTGGAAGAAAAACCGCCCCTGTTTTGATCCAGGTTCGGACTCACTCCCCCAGAAAAAACCGGTGGATCATTTGAACAACATATTCCTGCTGAGCTCGATCGACTTCATGGGATATGGGAAGCGCCAAGGTCTCCCTTGCAGCTTTTTCAGATTCAGGGAAGTCACCACCTTTATAGCTTAAAGATTTAAAACAGTCTTGAAGGTGAAGCGGGATGGGATAATAAATTTCACACCCGATCCGCTTTTCATTTAGAAAAGTTCTGAGTTCATCCCTGCGGCTTCCCATGCGAATGACATACTGGTTATAAACATGACGGGAAAACACTTCAGGAGGCAGTTGGACAAACGGGGTCAATGCGGAATCTTTAAATAGCTGATTATAAGTTTGCGCGTTTCCCCTCCTTTTCTCGGTCCAGTCCTCCAGGAAGTTCAGCTTGGCACTCACAACATCAGCCTGCAAAGCATCGAGACGAAAGTTTCCGCCTATCACTTTATGATAATACTTCGGTTCCGAACCATGCACTCTGATAATCTTTAACTGTTTGTAAAGTTCTTTGGAGTTAGTGGTCACCAGACCGCCGTCGCCAAATCCCCCAAGATTTTTTGCGGGGAAAAATGAGAAGCACCCCATATCCCCCAACGAACCTGCCGGCCTGCCCTTATACTCAGAACCAATCGCCTGCGCAGCATCTTCAATCACCGCTAGACCCTTTTTCCCGGCCAGTTGAAGAACAGGGTCCATATCTGTGCATTGCCCATAAAGGTGCACCGGAATAATGGCTTTGGTATTTGGGGTGATGCAACGTTCAATGTGCTCCGGCTTGATATTGAAAGTAATGTCATTGATATCCACAAAAACCGGTTTAGCCCCGGCGCGAATGATAGAACCTGCCGTTGCAAAAAATGTGTAGGGGGAGGTGATCACTTCATCACCCGGGCCAATTCCCAAAGCCATCAGCGCAATCAGTAACGCATCGGTTCCGGATGAAACTCCAACGGCATATTTGGTCTGGCAATAATCTGCCATCCTCTCTTCCAACCGGGATACTTTAGGGCCAAGGATGAAATGTCCCGATCGAATCGTTTCCGCCATCTCCTTTTCCACTTCATTTAATATCTGGTGATACGAGGCGGTGATATCCAGTAAACGAACTTCTTCAACCGGCTCTGGCGGAGCATCCAATTTTTCCTGCAACTGTCCGGGAGTCAGGGCTTCTACTGTCAAGCCGGAAAAATTTTCAGGGGCAAGCGTGACCACCGCGTCCAACCCGGCGGCCTCTACCAGACGTGTCGCCAAGGCTTGCGTAAAGGGTTTTTTAGAACCGAGGGCCAGGTCAATATCATGAGCCGTGGGAGTCAAAACAGCCACGTCCCGCAAAATTGATTGAACATTTCGTACTCCCGCCTCCTGCCAAATGGCAGGAATGGAAGTGGACGCTACCCAGCCCTGGCAACGCTTTTGACGGCACAGGCTTAACACCGCCGAATCCGCAATATTTTTTGATGCCTGAATCAGGAAATCCACATCCAAAAGAATCTGCATGAATTAATTTAAACCTTGAAATTTATTGGAAGAAGTTTTTGAGGCGGTGTTTCAGGTATCCACCACCCATTCTTTAAAATTGAATGTCCTGACCTAGCTTTTCACGAAGGATGATCTCTGCCGGGGTGTAGTACTTTTTATTCACATTGCATTTTTTACATGCGGGCACCAGATTCCCACGCTTACTCTTTCCACCGCGGGAAATGGGGACAATATGATCCATCGTTAACTCTTCTGCCGTGAACCGGCCTCCGCAATAATGGCAAACGCCAGCCTGGATTTTTTCTTTCCACCACTGTGACTGGCGGAGTTTTCGCGCCTTGGATTTTTCAACTTTGAATTGTTGCTCGTCCATATTAGTTTCAGGAGTCTTTGGTTTTTTCTGCCCAACCCGGGTCAATCATTAATAGAGGCTGCCAATCATTCCGTACAGCCCGAACGGTTCCCTTATGGCTCCCCTTGGGATACCAGTGAATGTCTCCCAAGTCAAATTCGAAGCCAAGCGCCGCAGAAAGCCGGGTCTTACTGGTCCAAAAACAACTGCCATAACTGAATTCAAAAATCGGATCAATATGAAGAATGAATGTTTTTCCACGCGACTGGAAGGGTTTGGCGATTTCATAAAGGCTTTGAATTTCAAGTCGATCCGGCAAGCGCCAATCTTCATAGCCTCCCAGTTTTTCGCGATTTAGCTTGCTGATGTAGTCCTGGGCATCATACCAGCTAATATTATTCCCCGTTTCAACATAAGCATAGCTCTCCTGCCAAACTAGACCCGTGCGAACGTCTTTTATCGTCCTGTTGCTATTTTCAACAAATCGTTGTCCCATAACTCCATCCAAATACGACATCATGGCAGAGATTGTTCGATCTCCTTAAAACAGCCTCTCCAGAACAAAAAATAAAACACTATTTATAATTGCTTTTCTGAAAATCAGATTCTGGGTCCATTTGAGAGTATTTTACTACACAGAATGTTATCTCCTCTCTGAAGATAAAAATAGTTGGCATTCAGTAATCGAGGAACGATGAGGACTTGCGCGCAAGAATGTTAGGTCACTTAACGGGCTGTTGCCAGTCGGTAGCATGTTATGACTCCTCATTGGCCTTCATGCCCCGAAAGAGGTACGCCAAGTAGGCCGCCAGCGTGACGTTGGACCCAACAAATAATCGCTTCTTCAGTTGTCAAAAACTCCTGCCAGCCCATTAACGTAATTGCGAATTGGCTTCACGCCGAGTGGGAAAGGTGTAGCCGCATTCCGGAATGTCTTCAATGTCCTTTTAGCGGAAGGGAAACGATGGCAAATGAGAGGCTTTTCGGGGCTGTCATGAACACGGCACTGGTTATCCGCAGTCAGTTCACTGCAAGAAACATCCATGGAATAATAAAGCTGGTTTCTCTTTTCGTTTGAACCGACAACCCGGATTCCCCGATAGGACAAATAAAGTTCCAATTCTTTCAGACTGCCATGTTGCTGGAGTGTGATATCTCGAACAACGGTCATGTTCACCGTCTTGCAGCACTCCCCGCAGGAGACCTTTGCGTAAGTCGATAAAGCAGAAAAGCGAGATGCTTCGACAAGCTCAGCATGACAATAAAGGGCTGTTTTGTCATTCTGAGGAACAACGTGACGAAGACGTGATATTTTTCCTTAAACTTCGTGCCCCGCAGGGGTAATCTCGGGGTTATGCAAAGGTCTCTCCCCGCAGGAGTGACATTCACCCGCTCGTTGCAGCGGAGTACCGGTAAATTGCAATAGCTTTTTACTGTTAGCAACCATGCTCTCGGCTCGATGAGTTATTTACCCCTTGTATGTTGTTCATAAGGGGGGGGATTTGTAGTAGTTGTACCTGTGAGCCCTGTGGGAAGGCGGTTTTGTATTTTCCACAAGCTCAGAGGATTTGGATTCAGGGCACAATAGATCGTTTACCCCTTGGGTTATTAAACCCGTCCCGGAGCGCAGGTCGTTGTGTCCTGTTTTGATTAACCCGAACAGTTGCCCGGGCGGCTGAGCCCGCATCGACAAGGCTGGGAGACCAGATTATGCATCAGAAAGCACATTTTACTGGCATCGATATCTCCAAACACCATCTGGATGTCGCTGACAGCATGACTCAGGAACCTTAAACCGGCGGCAAGTTGCCGCACTGATCGGTCTTGCTCGACTCAATCGTGACAGCGGAAAGTTCCGGGGCCGCCGGTGTATCCGGGGCGGACGCGCCAATGTGCGTGCCGCTTTATACATGGCCGCCGTCACTGCTATGCAACACAATCCTCTGATTCTTACCTTTTACACACGCCTCATCGAAAAGGTAAAATATCACATACCCGTGCCGGGCAGGGTTGCCAGAAGCGCGGCTTCAGCCGCGCCGCTCAATATTCAGCGGTTGACCAACCGGGTGAGGCTGGAAATTTTTCGGGACGCGGCGCGGGCGTGGAGGATGCCTTTACCACCAACCCTGGCGATGACTTTCTCGGCGATCTTTAATTCTTTCCGGGCCTGCTCTTTGTTGCCTGCCTCAGCTTCGGTACGCACTTTTTTGGATAACGTCCTGACCAGGGTGCGGTAACCTTTGTTTCTTTCATTTCTTTTCAGGTTCTGCCGGTTGCGCTTCAATGCAGATTTATGATCAGCCAAAAACTGTCCCTCCATGTTGAACGTTAAAAAAACTGCCACGCCCCTTGCGGGGCACGATCTTTAAGGAAAAATATTACGTCTTCGTCACCTTGTCCCTCAGAATAACAAAATAGCCCAGTATTGTCATGCTGAACAAAAGGATGACAAATTGGCGTTTCTTGTCATTCTGAACGCAGTGAAGAATCTCGTTTCTGTGTATTGTCATTCTGAATACTTCGACTTCGCTCAGCACAGGCTCCGTGAAGACGTGATGTTTCACCTAAGCTTTCGTGCCCCGCAGGGGTAATCTCGCTTTTCCGACTTACGCAAAGGTTTCCTGCATGAGGGAGAAGGAGGAAGTAAAAAGTTCCTGTCCCGCACAGCACCGTCTTTGTTACCTCAAAACCGAACCCTCAGCCCCAGATAACCCAATATGGACTGCGTGCCACCCGTGCCATTATGATATTCCACATCACCAACCACGTTGACAGCGTCGCTGACGGCGCCGCTCAGACGGGCACCCATATACCCGGCGGGGATGGTCTCGTCACCCGGCACCCGGTAAGAGATTGAATCACCTCCGCCCAGACTGACATCGACATCGTCATCACCATAATATGTGAACGTAGCGCCGACGCGCCACTCAATCTCTCCCCGGCCATGGGAAAAGGACCGCGCCAGCGCCAGTTGCAGGCGGCTGTCGAAAATATTCACGCTCCGGCTATCGAAGCGCAAATTGGAGTTTGTCGTGCCGCTCTCGGTGTAACCGCTATAATGACCGTAGGTATAGGCGATCTGCGCGCTGGGCCGGAACTCAAGGCCGTCTTCCAGTTTATGAAGCCACGCGAGAGCCAGGGACGGGTTGACATGGAAACTGCCGTAATCCCCGTCAGCGGTTTCATCCCCTTCGAGGTTGTCGAACACGGCGCGGTCGCTGTTATGGCTTTCATAGCCGACGGTCACCGACCCGCTCAGGGTACCCCCCCCCAGAATCCGCTGCCCGTAAGCGCCGATAAACCCGCTGTTGGTGTCGGTCTTGATCGATCTGACATCGGTTTCAATATGCCCACGGCTGCCCCCGGCAAACAGGCCGACCCGATAGCTGTTGTCCAGGCGGATGTCGTAGCCTCCGACTGCGCCAAAACGGTTACTCGACCAGGCCAGCGCCAGGCCGTCTTCATCGCGCTGGTGCCCGGCACCGAAAAAAGTACCCCATGACCCTCTGGT
>LFLA01000025.1 GCA_001542995.1 Nitrospina sp. LS_NOB | reverse complement strand
GACATTAGCTGAAGATGGTAATGAATCACAAGTATTAGGACTAGGGAAAGTCAAAGGGTTTTACGCAAAAATATTTAGCCGAACAGTTAAATATTTCTCTCCCCACCATGAATCATTATGAAACCGGGAAACGGATACCGGGATCTGATTTTCTAGCCCGGCTGGCCAAAGTTGTCGAATGCGATCCCGGCTGGTTGCTCAGCGGAGAGGGAAACAAAAATAGCTCTTTTTCAGAATCCGGCCTTTCCGATTCCACGATGAATAGTTTTGTTCTCGTGCCCAGATATAATATTGAAGCTTCCGCCGGAGGCGGTTCTGTCGTTCACTCCGAGCAGATTGTTGATCATCTCGCTTTCAAGGCAGACTGGGTTCATAAAGAGCTGGGCACCGACCCCAAAAACCTGCTTTTGGTTCATTCCATTGGGGACTCGATGGAACCGACCATCCGTTCCGGAGACCTGCTCCTTGTCGATCGGAATAAATCACAAATGAAGGGGGACGGAATCTATTTAATCAATCTGGACGATGGGCTGATGGTCAAACGGATAGAATGGTTGCTGGACGGCTCGGTGGTAATTCGCGGAGACAACGCTATCGTTTCCAGGGAACAGGCTCTGTCTTCGGGAGATATGGAAAAACTCCACATCCTCGGCCGGGTGGTGTGGGTAGGAAGCAAGATATAATATAGTTTTATACCGACGGTTTATTTTGCAGGAATAGAATCTGGTTGCGGACAGTTTCATTGCAGGAAACATCTATCTTCAAATTTCGTCCTTCCCGCACAATCACTCCGTTGAGCGCCTCAATCTCAGTCTTTCGCCCTGCGCGGATATCCTGCAACATGGACGATTCGTGTTCATAGGTACTGGGCAACAACTGGCTGTAAAAATCCTTAAGATAATCTCCGGCACTTTGCCAATGGCTGGCATAGCCCAACTTTTGCATGACTTGAAATACTTCTGCAACGATCCCTTCCATGATAGACCGGCTATTTTCGTTCTCCCCCAAATGTCCGTAAGGAACTTGCAAAACAGCACCCAAGGCATTGAGCGGACAGTTATAAAGCATTTTTGCCCACAGGTCTTTGCCAATATTGCCAGTGATAACACTAGGAATGCCCCCTTGACTCAAAGCGTCTGCCAAGGCCTGTAAGCAGGTGGAATCCCCATTAAACAGGCTACCGAGATGAACCGGCTGAGCGTGAACAGTCACATCCACAACATGCGGTTCAGGCCGGACGAATCCTGTGATAATCCGTGCGTTAAAAACCTGCTTTTCAGGAAAAAACTGGGTGAAAATTTCAGCGTTGCCCCAGCCGTTCTGGCAAAGAACAATGGGGCTTTTCTGATGCGCAAGAGTCGACCCTGTTTGCAATTGCCGGGCTGAGTTTTCTGTATCGAACGATTTGGTACAGACCAGATAAAAGTCAAAAGTCTCCCTGCCTGTTTCAGCAAGATTTGACGAAGCCGTCAATTGTTGTGGGGAAAAACAGGCCTGACCAAATATACCCTGCCGCTTCAAACCATTTTTCCTCAAAGCCACAACCGTTTCTTCTTTTCCCACAAGATGGACACGATGACCCTCCTGCATCAAAAAACTGGAAAGCCCCAGCCCCACTGCACCTGCACCAAAAACCAATACTTTCACTATCCCCTATCCGTCAAAATATTCGTAAAACAACAACCTAGCACAGCCGAAGAGAACCGCCAAACTCAGGATCAACCATTGATAAAATGATCAAAGAGAGATAAAATGCTATCGCTATTTAATTAACCCTCTTTCCAGAAAATTATCACCTCTTCGGAATCCCCGAAAGGAGAAAATGTTATGAATATGGAAAATCAGCAGGCACAGTTTAACCATGAAGACTGGCTCGCACATCTTTACCGTTTTATAGAAACGGCTCGCCAGTTTTTCAATGAACTCTTCAGGGGATTAAGAACCTTGTCACAAAAAGGTTTGTTAGAAGCCTGGAAAGATATTCGTTCTGCGGTTTCCCGGCTCACGCCCCAGGATTTTATCGTTACATCATTGATAACCATTACCGGAGTGTTTGGCGTAATGACCTTTACGATCGGACTCGGACTTTTCGGTTATCAGACCATACTCTGGTTGCAGAATGGTATCTGGACCGAATTCCCACTTTTTGTGGTTTTCAACTTCCTGTTTGAGAATACAGTTCTTCATCAATGGATGGTTCACCCGGAGTCCTGGCTGGGCCTGCAACAAGTGTTCTCGTGGTTGTTGAAATCAGTTCCTTTATCCATAGCGTTAATGATTCCCGGATTTTCCATTGCCCTGTTCATGGCAGGGACTCTGGGGATGGCCCTGGTCTATCGTTTTTATCAATTAAGAAACAGGAATGACTGAAGACACCCCATCGCTAAAGAAAAAACTGGAGGGTTCCAAAAAATTCCTTCAAAACGCTGATCTTAAAGGAGCCGACCTGGAAGGAGCCGATCTTCAAGGAGCGGAGTTGGGTGGCGCCGATATGCGAGGAGCCAACTTAAAAAAAATATTCCTCAGCGAAGCCAAAATCTCCAAAGCCAATCTATCCGAGGCAGACCTGTCCAACGCCAACCTCAGTGGAGCCGATTTAAATAAATCAAACCTGGGTGGAGCCAACCTTCAACACGCTTATATCCGGCGTGCCGACCTGCGTGGCGCTAATTTGAGCGGAACCAACCTGATCAAAGCTAATCTTAGGGAATGTGCGCTATTTAAAACCTGGATCAAAAAGGCCGATTGCAGTGAGGCCAATATGCAAAATATTAAAGGCGCACAAATGCAAATGCAGGAATCGGTGCTCAAGGGAACCAAGCTGGAAGGAGCAGACCTTTCTGGAGCCCGGCTGGATGGTGTCAACTTTGAAGACGCCGGTCTGCAGACAGCAAACCTGAGTTCGGCCAACCTAAAAGGAGCCAACTTCAACCGGGCCGATCTACGTGGAGCCAATTTGCGTTATGTAGTGGGGTTGACCCGGGAACAGATCGAGCTTGCCCAGATTGATAAAAGAACCCTTTTGCCCAGCTATCTCAAAATTAAATGGGCCTCCGAAACCCAATTTAAAATTATTGACAATAAAAGTTAACCCATCTGATTTCTCCGGTCAATTTCACCCAGCAGTTCTCCCACCGTTTGAATATTAACCAGATCCCGATGGCCTGAAACCATACCAATGATTCCCACACTGAGAGGGAACGGCTCGTCCCGGTCACGCAGAATAATCGTCCCTGTTATATCCTTCTCGTTAAAATTGGGAATCTGCTCTACCTTTAGGGGAAGTTTTGCAACCTCCACCTCGATCGTGAATGAATATTGTTTCTCCAGATACAATTTCAGCTCGTCCACTTCCTCTTGCGATAAAAGATAGTTAGCCCGACGTTGTATCCACAACTTCTGCTTGCCGGTTTGCGGCAAATCCTCGAAGTTCTCAATCAACTGGTCGTAGGGAATCAGCGGTTCATCACGCAAATAGCAGACCCAATCCACCTTCACGAAGTTTTCAGGATTATCACCCGATAATAGCCGGGATGAATCTATCAATGAAAAGGCATAATACAGTGTCACTCTTAATATCTCCCGTCGATCCGGAATTCAAAATAATACCCATCTGGAAAATTTTTATGTCCCCTCATGTCGGCAAAGGGTATGATGAGAATCGTTTAATTTTAACCGACACTCGCACTTTTTCCATGGAGAAAAATGGACAACGATAGAAAACTAATCAGATTCTCTGCCTCAACAGCATTTTCCGTGGTTTTAGAGTTTGGGAATACTGAAGAAATGAAAAAATACGTAGAAAAAATCAAGAATGCCGGCCTGCAATGCGAAATCATAGCCGACTTTAATTTAAACTTCGACCAGGCCGACCTGTTCATGGATATGAGAAGCCGGGAATGTCGGGAACAATTTGACCTCGACGATTGGATCTAACCACTCGGCGTACCCCTTTCGGGGCATGAAGACTGATGAGGGATCATAACATGCTGCCAATGAGCAATAGCGTTCTTGGGCAACAGGGAATCTAGTCGGCATAAAGAGGCCTTTGCTATTTTCCCCTTTGGGTTCCTTGGTAGCGCAGACAATTAGACAGGAACTCGTAACGCCGAGACAAATTTCGCTCGCAGTAAAAGCTATTGCCCAGTTGCCTCCCCTGCTAAGGGGCGCAATGTATGCAGTCTGTCGGTCAGGGTCTGAGGTTTTTCCTTGCGGTCTTGTAAAAGGCGGGTGAACCAGTCCAATCCTTCCCCCAGCTTCGGGTCCATTTTTATGGCCCTGTCATAATCAGCAATGGCTTGAGGGTAAAGTCCCATCCGATCCTGCAAAATCCCCCGATTGGCAAAAGAAACGGCAGAATCGGGGTCGCGCTCCAGTACTTCGTTAAACGCCTCCAAAGCGTCCCGATCACGGCCCAACTGCATCAGCGTCCGGGCTCTTCCCCTTTTGGCATGGATGAAATCCGGATTCTCCCGGATGCTGGTTTCATAGTCCTGCAGGGCCTCTTCATATTTTCCATCGGTATAAAATCCTACCGCACGACTAAAAGAGGGTCCACCAGAGTGAGTTCCCGGTCCTGTCCCTTTATAAAAAGCCCAAGCCAATGAGACGAAGATAAGCGCCACGCCGATATAACGGATTCCCCTGTAAATCGTGTCGGTTTTCATGGTAAAGGCCGCCCCCGGAACTTCCAGGCGTGGCAGAACCGTACGGCTCCGGGAAAGAAACAACACATTAATCCTGAAGTTTCCAATGGGCGAGGCGGATGCCCTCTTTCTGGGATCTACGGGCGAATCTTTCGACTCCTTCCGCAATGATTTTTTCATCGCTATAAACCGCGTTGACGAATCTGGCGACAAGTTCAGGATGTCCTTCACCAAATTTTGGAATTTTTTTTCCGACCCAGTCGAACGTAGATTCATCCGCCGTATAAAACTTTAAAAAAGTCGACAGATGCAAAATCAAACTATTGCGCCCAACATTTTGTGGTTTGCGTTTAGAACTGCCTTTTAAGGCGGAGACGGGAAGCTGAATGCCCCCTATTCTCCTGCGGGAATCCATCTGGTCTTTTTGGGGAAGGTATTTTGCAGCAAGAAAGCAGGTAGACAACACACTGCTTTCCAAGTTCCCATAGGGAAACTCATTGTCGCCTTGTCGCAGTTCCTTCATTCTCTCTATCGCCGATTTGCCTATCGGCGAATAACAAAAATGGGCACGCCATACTTTAAATTCTTTAACCGTCTTAATCATCGAAAAATGACCTTCTTTTAATTTTTACTGGCGGGGTCCGTTTCCAGGTTTTGTTCTGCCACATAGGTTTGGCTGCCTCTCTGGTGAACCAGAACATGGTACCAGGGTTTGTCTTTAGGGGGCTTGCTCCGGGCCATCTCGTCATACCATTCGTCTGACTGCTTGAACTCCATGTCGACGCCTAAAATGATTCCTCGGTAATCAAACAGTTTATGGCAAATAAGTTGCCCGATACAGAACTTTGCTTTTGTAGTGCTCATCTCATATTCTATAATTTAGATGTTTTCGTTTTTATAGCCCGCTTCCTCTTACTGGCCAAAACTTTCTAGAGCATCTTTAAACTTTTTTCCTGCACTCATAGGTATCTTCAGAGGTCCATTTCACTTCAATATAATCCGGAACCTGGGTTTTATGGTCTATCTTAGCCAATTCTAATTCTTCAGAGGAAATATTTTTTACCTTCCTGAGGTCCACGCCTTGAAATTTTGCCTCAATGAGCTCTGCTCCGGAAAAGTCAGAATCCGTCAGGTCCGCGCCCCGAAAATCCGCATCTCCCAGTTTCGAGTTTACAAAACAGGTGGAAATCAGGCAAGCCTGCTTAAAACTGGCTTCACTCAAATTAGCTCCCGAGAAGTCCACTTCACGGCAATCGGTTTCATTCAATTCGGCAGCAACCAAATCAGCTCGGACCATTTTCGCGCCGGCCAATTTTCCCTTGCCCAGATTGGCGCCACGGCTGAAATAGCCTTCCCGCTGGTACCGCCCCGAAAGTTTGGCCTCGGTCAAATCTGCACCCGACAAATCTGCTTCAAGAAGACTGGCTTCCACCAGGCTGGTGCGTATCAGGTCGCTTCCCGTCAATATAGCATGTGAAAGATTGGCCCCCATCAGGTCTGCGGAGTTGAGGTTTGCACCTTCGAAGTTTGCCCGGGTGAGATTGGCTTTTTGCAAATTTGCTCCCGAAAGGTTGGTGTTTTTAAAATTCACCCGCATGGCTTTTGCAGAGAAAAAATTGCCTCCCGAAAAATCCGAATCACTCAGATTTGCCGATACCAGATTGGCGGACATGAGATTGGCATTTTTTAAATCCGTGCAAGACAAATCCAGACCCTTCAGGTTTGCACCTTCAAGATTTTTTTTAGACTGCTTAACTTTTTCTTTATCCCAAGTCTCGATAGAGAAACCCCCTGAATGTTAAAATATTTAATGGAAATCCAATCCCTTTGAGATCGGAGCAAAGAGTACTAATCTATTCATCTCCCAATCCAAAGTCAAATAGTTCCTTCAAGAACCTGAGAAATCAGGTAAATTGGGTTAAACTGGGCGGATTATGATATGGAAACAGGCTGAAATGGAAACTCCAATAACCAGGCAAAGCGGTTTCACCTTGATAGAGTTGTTAATCGTTATAGCTATTATAGGCATTCTTGCCGCGATCGCCATCCCCCAGTATTCGGCAATCAAGAAACGCGCCTACGACCTTGACGCCCAAACAAACCTTCAGCACCTTTTCCGCACCTGCAAAATTTACTGGAATGATAACGGAGCGACCGCCACTTGCGATGTCAGCAGTGCATCCGCAGCTCCTTATGCTTTTTTGATTTCTCCAGGTGTCACCATTTCAGGAACAGGAACAGAATCGACTTTCAGCGCAACGGCCAGCCACGACAGTAGCGCCGACACCTTTACCATAAACTCTGCAGGTGCCTTATCCTGATCCAATCAGGATGGAACCGGAGGCCCCAGAAAAAATGCCCCCGAGGCGATTCGAACGCCTGACCTACGGATTAGGAATCCGTTGCTCTATCCTGCTGAGCTACGGGGGCATATTTATTTTCAATGAGTATAGACTAACCGATAAGGCAGTCACTTAATTATAGACTGCTTATAGACTTTTCTTGAAATTCCCATCTATTTCCATCCAACTGGAATATTCACCCATTAAAGGAGAACAAAATGAGTTTATCAAATTTTGTGATTACGATGGGTCAAAAAAGGGATGCGATAAAAAAGAAATCTAAAAGTGCGTTTCAGTCTGGCAAAAAAAATTTAGTTCGGAAAATGTCTGGGGAATTTTATTACTGCGTTGACCCGTCCACCAAGGGTATTTATAATAAAAGGAGTATTGGTTGTTTCCCTTGGGAAATCAATTTTAAAATCAAAATTTTCATCTGGTGCGCCTGTCACAAGATTCGCCCCAGCTGGCACCTTTGCCTTGGCATCAGCTTCAATCATTTCAGACCCCGCATTATACTCATAAGTCCGATCATACTCTACCCCACCAGTATCAACCCCAACAATTACCCCCGTATCCATAGCGATTAACCCCAATCCGCTTTCTCCAGTAACTCCAGTAAAGGCTATCGAATAAAATCCCTCTTTCATGTACTTCTCCTTATCTAAAATCAGTTTAGATTATTTTCAGGCATTCCAACATAGGTTTCAGAGTTGGGATATTTTGGATATTAAGGAGACATGAGAAAAAAGTGGCAAATGCTACCAATTTTTCAGGCTTTTTTTAGCGTTTGAATCTTATAAGCCATTTCATATAAAGCATAACTATCTTTTACCCCCCGCCTCCCCCAATTTCACGATCATAAAAAGTTGACTACCATCGGCGGTTTGCAATGGAAAACCGTTTTAAGGCTACTCACCCCGTGGGGGTGTAGTTGCACCCTCGCCCCTGCGCCTAGCACCTTGCTACCCTTCTTTGGCTAAGTGGAAGTTTTATTCCGATAATTTGCAACAAATTGCAAGGTCCTGAGTAGTGGCCACTGCTCCGGGACCGCTTCTTTCCCAATTCTCTTAGTTTCAAGTTTCACCATGATTTCTTCCAGAAAATCCCAGACTAATAAAACCTGTCCTCCACCTAAAAAATTATGGTTCCCCCTTCCGGCAAAACCCAATAAAGCAATTTGTTCAATTATTGTTGGCAAGTTGAGTCCCTTAAAAAGTTTGGGAATGTATTTTTTTCCAGCACTAAATTTCTTTTTGTATCTTCCTTCTCTTTTTTTCCAGCTATCAGCGTCCATGGAAGGCTCAATATGGACGAGATGGTTTTTTGTAGGGTTAAAGGCAACCACATCCAATTCACATTCATAGCCACCCTTTGCTCTTGGGCCGATCCATACGTTACAGGGGTTTATACGGATTAGGAATCCGTTGCTCTATCCTGCTGAGCTACGGGGGCTTATTTAATTTGGTTCATGACTCGTTAAAGCCATCAAAAGTGGTTTAAGCTTCAGTCATGACAAAGAGTTACGCGATTTTGAAACGTGCCCGGATTTCGAGGATGAAATTCAGGGAAATTTTAAAGTATTTTTCACTGGATATTGAAGCGACCAGGATTGCCAAATTGACAGGTTTAAATCGCAATCCGGTTAATAAATATCGGCTTCTTGTCCGCGAAAGAATTGCTGAAGAATGTGAAATGGAATCTCCATTTTCTGGTGATATCGAAGTAGATGAAAGCTTTTTCGGAGCCCATCGGGTTAAAAGTAACCGTGTCCCCCTCATAGTTGCGGACATATAATGCCCCGCTATAGTCGCCGAAGTCTTTAGCATAGACTGAAACAGGGGCGAGGACCAAGCTTGCAAGCAGAAACCGCAAAAGTATCTTGATAATTCCCCTTACTTAAGATTTGTCATTTTTTGTTTATGATCTGAGTTTTTGTTAAATGCAGAGCATACAACATAAAGAAATAATAACAGGTGGTTTCTCTAAATTCTGAAATATTGTTAGTCAAACCACCAACGACACCATTGATAATACCAAAACCATAATCTTCTAAACCATGTGCAATTCTTGAAGCAATAAGAGCAATCATCAAACCAGGAATGAACCATCGAGATGGAATCAGGTGTTTAATTGGCTTGACTAAGTTTTTATTTTTTAATAGTGGCAATACGATAAACACAAGAAAGATAATAGAATCGGTGATTTGTCTGAGCTTTCTAATATTCTGATGCCCGCCATCCTCTTTTTGATTGTGCCAATTTCTATAGATAATGCCCGTTTCCCCAAAAAAGTATTCGTAAAAATGTATGCCATAGTCTATTTCTTCTAGAAAATAAAAAGAAACAATATAAATCCACTCGCCATTATAATTTTTTCGAAGGCATGAATCCTGACAATGGATTCTTTCAGCAATAATCCAGCAGTAAACAGTAATAAGATGTTTTGCCCTTGTTCGACTATGCCAAATTCGCGCCAAGAGGCACCAGGCATATCTGGCACTATTGGGGATATGAGTTGCTGGAAAGAAGAATATCCGGAAAAGTAAAACCCATAAATAGCGTATTAAATAATATTGGTAATAATACAAATAAACTGAGATTTCTCATTTAAACGTAGAACCTCTCGAATAGTTCAACTGAGCAAGAAAAATTGTTTTTCATTTCAAAATTATCACCGAATTTGCTCCGGATTGTCTCACTTTGGCCTCTAGCAAAAGAAATTTTAAAAAGCGATTCATACAAAGCATTAAGTTAAAAAAACACAAAACGGTCGATCCGGGGCAAGGTGGATATTGAAAACACGATCCACTCCGATGGCTGGAAAGGCTGTGATGGCCTCGTTGACCTGGGTTATAAAAAGCATCACCAGGTAACATGGCAACAACGAATTTGCAAGCAACAAATCCCATATTAACAGAAGGGTAGAAAGGATAGAAATGAAATAATATAAAAGTTTAAAGTACGAATATTGTGGGATTAAGTTATTATAGAATACAAGTAAGGCGAAATTAATAATATTTTAATGGAGGAAAAGTGAGTATGAGTTATGTAGAAGATTCTTTTTTTGTTAGACGAAGCGGTCAGGATCTCTACAAAATACTGGTCACAATGATTAAAAACCAGCCTCTGTTCTGCTCATGGCCCTAATAAAAATTACTCATCTTTTTATTGATACTATTATAAGCTTCTGATTCTAAAAGCTTTGTCACATAATTGTCACATTTTAACCAGCTTTCCAAGAAGCTTCCTCTCACTTTTTTTATCGGCCGGTCCGCAAAATCACTAAAACCTTTAGATAAAATAGTTTTTAAGGCTTGGAACTTCAATCGCTTTGAGCACCAGCATTTATTTTGCTCCTTTAAACTGGCTTTTGACATCAAACGGTTAGCGTACTATCATATCCCTCTACAAACTAAGCATTCAGGAGACAAGCCTATGATCCGGGTTCGAGCGAGCCAGATTTTTACCCATTCCAAGGAAGATGTCGTTGCGGCAAAGAAACAGTTAGATAGCGGCACTCCTTTTGAAGAGGTGGTGACAAACTTCAGCACCTGCCCCTCCAAAGAAAACGCTGGTGACCTGGGATGGATGCCAGAAGGAAATCTGCAATCCATTATGGGACAGGAAGTTTCCGAAGCAGATTTAGGAAATATTATCGGCCCGGTTCATTCCCAATACGGTTATCACATCCTTAAAATTTCTGAAATTGAAGTGGAAAAAATAGAAGGCCCGTTCAATGCAGAGCTGTCTATGGAAACGGCCAACCAGATTTTTCCGGAGGTCCATACCTTGCTCTTCAAAGAATTTCATATTGGTATGCCAGTGACTCCCTATAATAAGGATGAAACCCTGGCCTCTCTATGCCAGACCCATAGGAAAAATGTACAAGAGGTTATCAACTGTCTGAACAGGGAGCATGCAGACAAAAACATTGCCGTCATGACCTGTGAGGAACTGAAGCAAAAAATAGATTCCGACAACAAGCCCGTCCTACTGGACATTCGCGAAAGCTGGGAAAGAGATATTTCCAAGATCGAGGGCTCGCATATCATCAATGCCGAAAACAATGACCATGTTCTGGGAACCTTTGAAAAAGATCGCGAAATAGTTTTGATCGACTGGAAACAGGATCGCAGTCCCAGCTTTCAGAAATGGCTGACCCAGAAAGGATTCACCAACATGAAGTGTCTGGAAGGTGGCATCGATCTGTGGTCGGAAAAAATTGATACCCAGCTGAATCGTTACGACATTGATGAGGATGATGAATACCGCTATGAAGATATCCTCGATGAAGACGACGGACACGACGAACATGAAGATCACGACGACCACGAAGGTCATGACCACCCCTAAAACGTCTGACACCTTTTTTCCTTCAAAGATAGCATGCTCGAAATCGAAGACCTGAGCACGTTTTTTCACACCGAAGAAAACATCGTTAAAGCCGTACGCAATGTGGACCTGACCCTCCACAAAGGCGAGACCTTGGCACTGGTGGGTGAATCCGGTTGCGGGAAATCTGTCACAGCCTTAAGTGTCATGCGCCTCATCCCCACTCCTCCGGGAAAATTCGAATCGGGCCGTATCCTTTTTAAAGGGCAGGATCTTCTACAGGCTTCCGAAGCGGGAATGCAAAACATCCGCGGCAACGAAATCAGCATGATTTTTCAGGAACCTATGACTTCTCTCAATCCGATATTCACCGTCGGAGACCAGATCATGGAAGCCCTCCTTCTGCATCAGAACAAAACGGAAGCTCAGGCCCGTGAGTTGACGCTGGACGTTCTGCGCCAAGTGGCCATTCCCTCTCCCGAGAACAGGATTGACCAGTATCCGCATGAACTGTCAGGCGGCATGAAGCAACGCGTGATGATCGCCATGGCGATCGTTTGCAAGCCAGCTCTTCTCATCGCCGATGAACCCACCACTGCCTTGGATGTTACCATTCAGGCGCAGATTCTCGACCTGCTCGATCAATTGAGAAAAGAAACCCATATGTCCATTCTGCTCATCACCCATAACCTGGGTATCGTCGCCCAATACGCCGACCGGGTAGCCGTGATGTATGCAGGAAAGGTGGTGGAACTGGCCCCGGTTGAAGAGTTGTTTGCCTCGCCGGCACATCCCTATACCCGCGGCCTGCTAAATTCATTACCCAAAGACGGTGCTAAACTGGAAACAATACCGGGAACCGTTCCCCACCCGGCATACCTGCCCGAAGGTTGCGCATTTCATCCCCGGTGCGCAGAAAAACTCGATCAGTGCATGAAGATGATTCCTCCATTGGAATCTGTTGACGGAAAAAATCCCCATAAGACTGCCTGCTGGCTATATGAAACCACGCCTACAGCATGAAAAAATTATTGACTGTTCAGTCTTTGAAAAAATATTTTCCAGTATACGGAGGACTGTTCTCGCGAGTGGTCGGACAAGTTAAAGCTGTGGATGGCGTGTCGTTTGATATCCATGAAGGAGAAGTTTTAGGGCTTGTCGGGGAATCCGGCTGCGGCAAAACAACGGTGGGGCGAATGAGTTTGCGCCTCATGCAACCCACATCCGGGAAGGTGTATTTTGAAGATGCCAATATTTTCAAACTGAACAGAAAGGAGCTGGCAAAATTCCGTCCCAGGATGCAGATCATTTTCCAGGACCCATATAGCTCACTGAATCCCAGGTTTACGGTCGAGCAAATTATCGGAGAGGCACTTTCCGTGCATTTCCATATCAACGGAAAAGAATTGCGAGCAAAGGTGGAGTCGCTCATGGAGAAGGTCGGACTTTCTCCCATGTATTTAAACCGGTATGCGCACGAGTTTTCTGGGGGGCAAAGGCAACGCATCGGTATTGCCAGAGCTCTCGCGCTTGGCCCCCGTTATATCGTTTGCGATGAACCTGTTTCCGCATTAGATGTATCTATCCAGGCTCAAATCATCAATTTACTGCAAACGCTTCAGCAGGAAGAAAACCTGTCCATGCTCTTTATTTCGCACGACCTGAATGTCGTCAAGCATCTCTCCCAAAGAACCGCTGTCATGTATCTGGGGAAAATCGTGGAGCTGGCCCGCACAGAACAAATTGCCAACAATCCAGCACACCCTTACACCCAGGCATTGCTCGCTTCCAAGCCATCCCTGGACCCCAGGTCCCGCAACCGGCCACAACCCCTTCCGGGAGACGTCCCCTCTCCTCTAAATCCCCCATCCGGCTGTCATTTTCACCCGCGTTGTCCAAAAGTGATGGATCGTTGCAAAAATGAAGTCCCCCGTCAAATTCAACTGGAAGAAGACCATCAGGTGCACTGCCATCTTTATGATGAGTGACCGTTTCGTTATCCAGGCCAACAAAAACTCTTCTCCCTGATGCTTCCTTAGATCATCTTTCCAGCAGTTAAAAAATCCTGAAAAAAAACCGATAAAATTTTAGGTTCATAATGATTATAGCTGCGCAACCAACCATTACGAACAAAAATGGACTGAAAACTGGAGGAAGGAATATAACTAATTTCGACCGCATAGCTCACTGAATTATCGACCTCCAGCACCTGAGACGATTAAACCAAAAGCGACAATTCTAACCTAGGAAGTGGTACAACTAACTGGGGCAGGTCAGGATCAATGTCGGCTTTCGGCCAAAAGCGGACATTTACCACTTCCAAAAATTTAGATCACAGGGAGTGGCCCCAAGGATTTGCACCTCAGCTCCCGGCGTGAGAGGCCGGGATACTAAATAATCTTGCTGACAAAGTTTTCACAACTGGCTATATTATAAAGTTTTAAGCGGTTAACCTACCTCGCGCGATCAATTTTCTCTAGCAAAAAGTCAAGATGAAAAATAGGAAACCACTCTTCATTCATTTATGAAAAGAGACTAAGGCAGATCATCTTTTTTGTAGTTGGAGTGTTTTTCATCCAATCTATTTCGGAAACCTTTTGCCCATTCATCGAATATTTTTTTCACATCCCCCCATTGCCCATTTACTGACGAGATATTAAACTTTCTAGCCCCCTCAGCACCTACTACAGCGATGGCATTAACCTGATTGTTAGACGTGTCATAAAATTCAGACTCAATGGTAATGCCTCCCACATCCAAAGAAGCGCCAAGAGGATGGAATTGAAGAACATTTAAATATGGATTACCTGAATTTAAATCAGAAAGCGTAAATCGTATCCCCAAAACACCAGGACCCGTGCTATTGACCACTTCGTATCCTCCCTTTCTTAGCTCCAACCAAACAGCCCTTCGCAGGTATTTTTCAAGCTCCCTTTTGTCATACGATGAAATTTCAGCTCTCTCTTTTGAAGATAATTTTGTGCGGACGGGATCAATTTTAAATTTATCAAACTTTCGGAGATTGAAACCTGGGCGGCGATATATTAAAGCATCTCCACCTGCTTCTATTCTTTCTAACCCGTCAATTTCACCGAGAACTTTGTCTTCTTTGATTGTTTGGGATATGGGACTACATGCTGATAAAAAATATATCAATGAAAGAGTTAATATCTCTTTGTAGGCATTTTGCATAAATCATCTCCTCTAATTTACTAAATAGTCATCTTCATGGTAGTTCTTCTTATTTAAAATTTCCCCCAAGACCAAGATGCAAATTGACCCGCTGGACAAGCAGGTCATTTTCAATTCTTGTAAGAGCCGTTTGGGAAGAAGTTGTTGCACGTTGCAATTGAAGGACGTCCAAAAGGTCACCCTCACCTGATTTATATTTTTCCATACCGATTTCTTCAGCAAGCTTTGCCTGTTCAAAAGCAACCTTTAAACTTTGGGCACGCTTTCTGAATATGGATTCATTGCTAAGAGCTGTCTCAATATCACTGAACGCAGCTAGTGCCGTTTTTTGATAGGCAGCTAATGCTTGTTTTTGAGAAGCCGTAGCGGCCTCAACCTGGGCATCCAGCTTACCTCCGTCAAAAAGGGGAAACATTAAATTTGATGCTACATTCCACAAAGCATTTGCGGGATTGATCAAAGTTGAGAGCCCATTGCTAGCAACGCCCAAACTCCCAGTCAGGCTTATTCGCGGCAGTTTCGCTGCTTTGGCTTCTGTCACTTTTTCAAAAGCTGCGGCAACCCGGCGCTCAGCAGAAACGATATCTGGACGCCGTTCCAAAACCTCCGATGGAATGCCAAAGGGAACCGGAGAAGGGAGGGAAGGAAATTCCTTGGCGATTTCAACCTTGGCAGAAGGATATCGACCCAGCAATGCCTCAAGACTACGCAATGCTTCAAGATGTGCGCTTTTGTTTTTTCCCAATGCATCTTCCGCACGGGCCTTTTCTGATTGGGCAAGGTGAATATCCTGAATCGAAACTATGCCTTCTGCAAAAAAGGCGTTTGCGACTTCCAGGCTTTTGGAATAATTGGCAACATGGTCTTCAGCCAATCGAAACTGACGTCCTGTTTCAATTGCTAAAAAATAGGCTTTGGCCGTTTGTGCCGCAAGGGAAAGTTTTGCAAAGGCATAATCCAACTTTGAGGCGACAAGCTCCTTGGTTGCGGCATTATGTCCGGCAGCAATGCGACCCCAAATATCTAATTCCCACGAAACATCCAATGAAGCTCCAATGGTAGAAATATCATTGGAAAGACCGCTTGCCAGATTACCCTGATTCGAATTCGACAGGCCCAAATTCACGGCAGGGGTTAAATCCGCACCGGCTAGCTTGGCAGATGCCATTGCCGCCTCTATTTTTGCGGCCACAATTTGCAGGTCAAAATTTTTATTCAGAACTTCTTCAACCAAAGCATCCAATTTTGGATCATTGAATGATTTGAGCCAGTCGGATTGCACAACAGGGGCAGAAGCCTGTGGCAGTGTGCTTTGAAATTTTTCAGGTACATCAAATTCAGGTGTTGCCAATGGCTTCTGTTTGGTTACCGTTGGTTCTTTCTGCGTTGTGGCGCAGGCATTAAGGAACAAACAGAGCGCAATAGCTAAAACACTTCTGAAAATTTTACGTCTACTCATAAGAGATGATGCCTTATAGTGTGATTCTTTTGAGCAAATGTATTATACTTGCCTCCATAAGTCACGTCAGATATGCAAGGAAGATATGAAAAAGTTGTTTATTTCTATGATTTCGATATTGATGTTATCAGCTTGCAATCATGTGGTTGAAAACCCTGAAGTGCAACCTGTGCGCGCCGTAAAAACTATGGTTATTTCTGAGGCCAGTAAATCCAACAGCCGACAAATATCAGGTGTTGTCGAGACAACAGATGAATCCTCGCTTGGCTTTCGAGTTGGAGGCCGTATTGCGAGCGTTAAGGTGAAAACAGGGGAAACTGTTAAAAAGGGACAAGTTCTTGCAACCCTGGACCAAAAAACATACAAGCTGTCGTTGGAAGAAACCCAGGCTAATCTTGCAGGTGCCAGAGCGGATTTGGCCGAAAAGAAAGATGCTTTAAGGCGGCAAAAATCTCTCAAGAAAAAAGATTTTGTCTCTCAAGCCGCCGTTGACAAGGCGCAAACCGGATTTGAATCCTCAAAAAGCAGTGTAAGTGTTGCACAAACAAGACTTAAAACAGCCCAGAACGATCTAGAAGATACAATTTTACGGGCACCTTTTTCTGGGAAAATTGCAAAGCGCATGATCGATCCATTTGTTGATACTTTGGCAGGAAAAGTGGCGTTTCAGTTGCAAAGTCAAGGTGGTCATAAAGTTGAAGTGCTCATGCCGGAAACGCTTATTCGTGATACGAATTATGGTGATGTGGTCAGTGTGAACTTTCCCACATTGAAGGATATTGTTATCGGTGGAACCATCTCGGAAATAGGGGCGCGGGCGGAAAAGGGTAACGCATTCTCTGTAAAGATTCTGCTTTCCAAAACCACATCAGATATCCGTGCTGGCATGACGGCCCAGGTTACTTTTAACTTTGGCGAATCAAAGGATACATCGGTCTACCTCATTCCCGTTTCCGCGCTTGATTTGCGTATCCCGGAGGGGAAGGCTGACAGTACCGAGGGATGGGCAAGAGTTTTTGTTTTCAATCCGGAAAAACGCATTATTGAGGCACGCCAAGTCAGCATTCGCGATCTCCGTGGTAATAAACTGGAAGTTGTGAAAGGGCTGAAGGAGGGCGAAAATTTGGTTGTCGCCGGTGTGCCTTTTTTAAGAGAAGGACAGAAAGTTAAACTGTGGAAGCCTACCTATAGTATTCCCGCAACTATAAATCTCAGGAAATAATTATAAACCTGTTTTCAAATGGAACGTATTACCCATTTCGCAATAAATAATTCTCGCGCTACCATTTTGATATTGGTGCTTGTCATTTTTTTCGGCATTAATGCCTTTGTGACCATGCCATCACAGGAAGACCCAGAAGTCACAATCCGCGAAGCACAGGTCAGTGTCTATTTCCCTGGCATGCCAACGGACCAGATCGAAAATCTGATTGCCAGGCCTCTGGAGAAAAAAATTAAACAAATTCCAGAAGTTCAATCGATCGAAACAACAGTAAAAACCGGGGAAGTCCTGGTCAAACCTAAAATATACGACCGTTATTTTGAACTGGATTCCATCTGGCAGGATTTGCGTAATAAAATGGATGACATTAAAAATGACCTTCCAGAAGGCTCGGTTGGCCCGATCGTCAATGATGATTTAGGTCGCGTATCCGTTGTTACGCTCGCCATGACCGGTGATGATTTCACCATGAAGGAGATGCGCGAGATTGCTCTACATTTGCAGGACCAGATCGGTGCGGTGGACAGTGTCAGCAAAGTAGATGTCATGGGCGTGCAACAAGAACGCATCTATCTGGATGTTAATGCCACACGGCTTGCCCATTACGGGTTTTCTTTTAAAGAACTCGCCCAGGAACTTATTAACCAGAATATTATTCTTCCCGGCGGAAGCATCAATGCCGATGGTCGCATTATTGTGATCGAGCCTTCCGGTAATTTTCAATCTGTTGAAGAAATCAAAAACCTTCAGGTGCGAGCTCCTGACAGTGAGCAGGTTGTTTATTTGCAGGACATTGTCGATGTCAGGCGCAGCTATGTTGAACCTTCCGAAAGAGCGGCCTTTTTCAACGATCAGCCTACCGTTATTTTAGCTGTTTCGATGGTGCCACACTACAATATTGAACACTTTGGCCAGGAAATAACTGCAAAAGTTAATGCACTACAAAATACTTTGCCATTTGGGGTAGCGCTTAATTATGTGACCTACCAGCCCGCCTTGGTGACAAAATCAGTCAGTGCCGCTGTCAACAACCTATATCAGACCATTGCGGTTGTTTTGGGTGTCGTCATTCTGTTTTTAGGGTTTCGTACAGGGCTCATTGTCGGTGCCATTGTTCCTCTGACTATTCTGCTTTCGTTTATCATCATGGCAATCTGGGGCATTGATCTGCAACGCATGTCAATTGCCGCCATCATTATTGCGCTGGGCCTTTTGGTCGACAATGGCATAGTCATCGCCGAAGATACACGAAGCCGGATGGATATGGGGATGAACAAAAAGGAAGCTGCCATCAAAGCTGCTGGAAGCCTCGGCATTCCACTACTAACCTCATCCTTGACTACAATTCTGGCCTTTATGCCGCTCATGTTGGCGGAAGACGTCAGTAGCGAATATTTGCGTTCCCTCTCTCAGGTGATTATCACGACACTCTTGTCTTCATGGTTTTTATCTATGTTTGCCACCCCGGCGTTATGTTATTGGTTTCTCAGTGAAAGAAAGCACAAGGAAGATAATAGTAATTTACTTTCCTATCAAAGCCGCTCCTATTTAGTTTACAGACGACTCCTGGAGGCACTCCTTCGTTTCAGATTCAGATTTATAGTAGTTATTATTGTTGCCATGGTTATGTCGCTTCAGAGTTTTGCGACCATTCCCAAACAAATGATGCCTTACTCTGACCGAAATCAATTCCTGGTTTATATTGATATGCCTTCCGGCACACATATCAACGAAACCATAAAAGTGACAAGACGATTAACCTTCTGGTTATCCGACCCAGAGGAGAATCCTCATGTAGAGAATAACGTCGCTTATATGGGCTATGGCGGGCCCCGCTTTTTTTTAACGCTTCCCCCCCCCCAGATTCGGATAGTAATGTAGCTTTTTTGATCGTGAACACAAAAACATCAGAAGATGTTCTACCGGTTATGAAAAAAGTAGATCGTTTTATTCTAGAACAACTCCCCGAAGCCAATGGAAGGTCGAAAAGAATGTCTTTGGGTGCGGCTGAAATTGGGCTGGTGGAATATAGAATCATCGGGCCCAATGTTGTCGGCCAATATCGACTCGCACGTTCCATTGAAAATCACATGCTCGACATAGAAGGAACCTTGGGCGTTACCAATGATTGGAATGAACCTGTAATCCGGACGCGAGTTGAAATAGATCAGGACCGTGCCCGACGCGCCGGTGTGAGCAGTAAATCCATAGCCACGGCCTTGAATGCTTATTTCGAGGGAAAGCAAGTTAGTGATTACCGAGAAGGTGATAAAACCATTCCGATTGTTTTTCGCGGAGATGAGAATCGCGATGACTGGAGTAAAATACGCCTTCTTCCAATCATATCAAAAACGGGGGAACCTGTACCGCTTATTCAGGTAGCAGATTTTAAAGGCTTCATCGCACCGGGGAAATTTAAAAGATACAATCAGGAACGCACCCTTACAGTTTCTGCCACACACAAAACCATGCAGGCGACAGAACTGCATGAAAAGCTGTGGCCGCTTATTCAGTCCCTGCCTCTTCCAGAGGGGTTCCGCATCGAAATCGGGGGGGAAGTCGAGAGCTCCGAAAAAGGCAATCAGGCTCTTTCCCAATATCTACCTTTTGCATTGCTCGGTATCATTGTGCTGCTTGTTTTACAATTCAACTCTTTCCGCCGTCCGACTATTATCATGTTGACCATTCCACTTGTGATTATTGGTGCAGCTCTAGGTTTAATGATCAGTAATGCTTTCTTAAGCTTCACAGCCATTTTGGGAATATACAGCCTGGTTGGAATTATCGTGAACAACGGTATAGTGCTAATTGATCGGATTGATAGTGAGCGTGCAGCAGGGATGAGCGTGCGCACGGCAATCATTGAAGCGTGCCTAGCGCGCTTGCGTCCAATTTTAATGACAACGCTGACAACCATCCTCGGCCTCATTCCTCTCGCCGTTTATGGTGGGGCGATGTGGTTTCCTATGGCGGTTGTCATAATGGGAGGTCTAGCTGTTGGCACCATCCTGACCCTCGGTTTTGTGCCAGTGCTCTATAGTTTGTTTTTTTCAGAGGCGGATAATGTCAAATTGGGGTAAACACCAATGTCCGCTTTGGGCCGATAAGCGTCTGTTCAAATTTCAACTGAAAAAGGGATGGACCGTTGCAAAAATGAAGTCCCCCGTCAAATTCAACTGGAAGAAGGACATCAGGTACACTGCCATCTTTATGATGGGTGACCGTTTCGTTATCCAGGCCAACAAAAACTCTTCTCCCTGATGCTTCCTTAAATCATCTTTCCAGCAGTTAAAAAAACTCTGAAAAAAAAACCGATAAAATTTTAGGTTCATAATGATTATAGCTGCGCAACCAACCATTACGAACAAAAATGGACTGAAAACTGCTGGAAATTCAGATTTCAAGGTCTTGCCATGATTTTAGGCCAATTTCCTGACAGGGCAAGCGTACTAACTAATAGAAAATATAGCGGAAATTTGAGTAAAGTGGTGTATCCTTTGACAGCAAGAGTTTCAGTTTGGGAGCAACCTGCCTAATGTTAAAATCGAAATCCTCAAAATTAACGGTAGGCATGTCCGCCGTCTCGAAATAGCTGGTTCAAGCCCGTACCAAGAAGACAGAATCCATTTTTAATGTTTTCGCACGGCAAAAATAAAAAATGGCCCAAAAGAAACATCGACCTCTCTAAAAAAAGCGATTAACAAGATATCGCCGACACTCTTGTTTGACGCCTTTTCTCTTGCTTGATTTTATTTATAGCGAATGGTAAAGGGTGATGTTGCTTTATACTAACTGTTAGGTAAACCAAAAAAGAGGGGATCTCTATGTCTATTACAGCAATCATTTTTATTGTAGCTACATTATTAGCGATAGTGCTAATTCTCATGGGAGCTAAAATCGTTCCTCAAAGTGAAAATCATGTTGTTGAACGATTTGGGAAATACACGAAAACCCTAAAAGCTGGTTTAAACTTCATTCTACCGATATTGGACAGAGTGGCAAGGAAATTAAGCATCCTTGAAAAGCAGCTACCTGAAAAACCACATGATGTCATAACGAGAGATAATGTAACCATTCTTATCACGAACACTATATTTTTTAAAATTATTGATGCGGCAAAAGCATCATACCGAATAAATGATTTAGAGAGTGCTATAAATAATGCAGTAACTGGAACAGTCCGTTCAATCATAGGCTCTATTGAATTCGATGAGGTGCAATCACATAGGGATCAAATTAATAAAAAAATCAGAAGCAGTCTTGAAGAAACATGTATGGATTGGGGTGTAGATATAACACGCACCGAGATATTAGATGTAACTGTTGATGAAAGCACAAGAAAAGCCATGCAACAACAAATTAATGCGGAACGAGAACGTCGAGCAGCGGTTATGGAGGCAGAAGGAAAGAAAAAATCAGTCGAGTTAAATGCTGATGCTGAACTTTATACAGCACAAAAACAAGCTGATGCCAAGCGTTTGCTTGCTGATGCTGATGCATATGCAACAAAGACAATCGCAGAAGCTATTAATAATGAGGGAGCAGCAGCAGTTCAGTTTGAAATACAAAAGCGCCAAGTAGAGGCAATAGGCCAGCTGTCAAGTTCAGATAACTCCAAAGTTATTTTATTGCCAAATGATATAATAGACGCATTAAGTTCCGCAAAAAGTCTCTTTAGGAAACAATGATGGAATTAATATTTACAGTTGAATTTTGGCTTATTGTTGGTCTCTGTTTGTCCATTCTAGAGGTATTTAGTGGTTTGTTTGTTGCCTTATCATTCGGGGTAGCAAGTTTCGGAATGGCATTACTATTGAAAGTGTGGCCAACTTTACTAACTGAATGGTATGAAGTTGTTTTTATTCATAGCACGATTAGTCTTTCAGTGGCATCTCTGGCTTGGAGTAAATTTAGAAAAACTCAAGCATCAAATCAGGACATTAATGATTAATTACCTAACAAAAACATACGCTCGGACAAAATAAAGTTGCGCCGCTTCGCTCTGCAACTTTATTTTGCCGGTGATTCGAGGCGTTCCCGCAAAAATCATGCCCTATCAAAAACATGAGCATTGAAAACCCGGAAAATTCCTCCCCCTCTTTTTCTCAAGACTGGCACGCCAAAGATATGGAAATGATCAACCATGTTGAAGTGTTCCAGAAGAAACCCGCCATACTCAAAAAGGTTGAAAACCGTCTAAACAAACTTAAAGAAGCAATGGCTGTTGAGTTACTGTCTTGCGTTCACCAATTACCACCGGGAACAGATATTGAAAAAGGACAAATTGCCAGAGGCGAGAACCATAACGGGTTCCCCTTTTTGTCTCTGGATATTCCACAGAACTTTTCCAAAACCGAGATGTACACCTATCGAACCCTATTCTGGTGGGGGCATTATCTTGGGTTTTCCCTGATCTTGAAAGGCGACAAACTAAAAACCTATTTTCAACGCCTATCCGTCGCCTGCAACGAACCATCCTTTCAAGATGTCTACCTCTCCCTGGCCCCCACCCCGTGGGAATGGCGCCAGGACAAGAAATATTTCGCGCCAGTGAGTAACCAACAGGCCTGGACTGACCCATCAAACCTTTTAGATCATATGAAGATCATGCGGTTTTATTCTATCGCTGATGAATCGTTTGAAGAGTTAGACTGGACAGAAGCCGGAATAAAGTTCTGGAAGGACATGGCCCCTGTTTGTCTGGATTGATCCCTCCCTCTGCAACAAATAATTCAACCTTGTTATTTTTGCACATATACCAATGGGTGTTTCCATAGGATTTTACTGGCAGGGATCACCCTCAGCTTTTCAGGGCTCATAAAATCTTTAAAGAGCAAGGCATGGTGCAGGGACGGGGCTATGGGGGAAATCCGGCTATCCGGAATATGCAGGGGAGTTGGAACCATGAACACTTTCCGCCTGCCGCCCGCACTTTCTTCAGGAATTTCTTTTTGCATCCATTTCCCTAAAAATGGAAACTCCTCTTGAACCCCAACCGCATAAATATTTTCCAACGCAGTCCCGTCAGTTTTTGAAAAAACAGCCAGACAGCCTGGCGGCAAAAATGGAGTGTGACAAGCGTCTTCGATTCTCACCCCGTAGCATGAATCCGGCAGTTCCATTGGCGGGGATATTCTGGTATAACTATTTGAAAGAAAAACCTTTTTTCCCCTCTCAGCACCGGGCTGCCTACTTTCCCGGCTGGAGGAAAATGAGACCAGGGGAATGGAAATCTTGGAATCGTTCTTCATAGCTTTTTTCTGTTCCCTGACAAAACAGATTACAGAATTGAACAGTTTTATATTGCTCAGGCACTTAATATTTACTGGACTATGTGTTTCATACTTTTTCCAGATGCCTTATTTTATTTGCAGAAGAGAGCATCAATAACTCTAATAAATTATGCCATACATTATAATTTTTCATGAATGAATCCAATTATCAAGAGGCTCTAAACTACCTCTACAGTCTTACACAAAGCGGCATCAAACTTGGACTTAAAAATACCGCTCGGATTCTTCAACATTTCGGTGATCCTCAATTAAAAACGACCACCATTCATATCGGTGGCACCAATGGTAAAGGATCTACTGCGGCGATCACAGAATCCATTTTAAAAGCATCGGGTTATAAAGTTGGGCTTTATACCTCTCCACATTTGTTGGATTTTCGCGAGCGCATACAGATTAACCGCAGAATGATCGAAAAACAGCAAACTACGGACCTGATCTTAAGAATTAAATTGGCTGTGGAAAGCCTGAAAATCCCCATCACATTTTTTGAGTTTGGAACCGTTTTAGCCTTTCTTTATTTTCGTGAACAAAATACCGATATAAACATTATTGAAGTCGGACTGGGGGGTCGGCTGGATGCCACCAATCTTTGCAAAGCCCAAATATCCATTATCACGTCCATATCCCTGGACCATACTCAATATCTTGGAGAAGATCTGAAACAAATCGCCTTTGAAAAGGCTTCAATTATAAAGGAAAGCGGTATAGTATTTGCTCATATCCCTGAAGAGGAACTGTTTCAAGTCGTCAAGAATTCGGCCAGAAAGTGTTCGGCAGACCTTTACCGGTCGGGAGTGGATTTCCAGGTGACCCCTGAAGCCGAAAATGAAGAGAAAAACATCTTCAGCTACAAGTGGGGCTCCCGGGTTCTAAATAACCTGATTCTGCCTCTTACTGGCCATTTTCAAAGGAGTAACGCAGGGTTGGCCCTGTCAGCTTGTTTGAAGTTAAATGAACGCGGGCTCAATATTGAAGAAAAACACATAAGGCAAGGCCTGGAAACGGTTTCGTGGGAAGGTCGATTGGAAACAGTTTTCTCGCACCCCACAGTGGTGTTGGATTGCGCCCACAATGAGGCCAGCGTCAGAAATATGACACTGGAATTGCGCAAAAACTTTAAGTTTTCCCGCTGTTTTATTGTTTTGGGGCTGATGCAGGACAAGAAAATTGATGAAGTCATAAAAATTTTAAGCCAGTTGGGAGATCAGTTTTTCCTGGTATCGGTCAATCCTCCCCGGGGAGAAGCCCCGGAAAAACTGGCCGAGAAACTGAAAGTTCACAATAAACCGTCTCAGGTTTTCGGGACTGTTTTTGATGCGTTACAAGCTGTAAAACAAATCGCCAATCAGGACGACCTGGTTTGTATCACGGGTTCCATTTTCCTGGTTGGCGCAGCCAAAAAATGTTTTAACGATGAAAATACTTTTTTTAGTTCTAGGAATACTCTTCACTCTGACGAGTGAATCTTTTTCCATTGGCCAAGAGGGGATGCGCTCCTACCAGTCCAGCCAGGAAAAGGCTCTCAAGCTCCCTGAATTAGACAAGGGGGAATCAGGCACTCCTGATTGGCAGTGGGGAAAAGATGAGAGACCACTTCCACCCTCGGAATTGCAGTATTTGGAAGCTGAAGAGGAAGCTCCTGCGGCAGATTGGTTTTGGGCAAATGGAAATCCGTTGACAACAAATGAAAGTTTGGCCATGCCCCGGTCACTAACCTTCCCAAACTGGATCCAGAATGGTGACGACCCCATCAACCGTCCGCCAGAAGAAACAAAATCTCAACCCGCCGGACAAGAAGTTTTTCTAACCGCCGACCACATGACGCATGGTAATAACCGCAATCTCCTCTGGGCATGGGGAAAAGTGATTATCCGGTTGGATGGCAGAGTTATTCGGGCAGATAAAGTCAAGGTGAACAATAAGACAGGAAACGGTAAGGCCACCGGCCATGTCATCATCACTCAAGATGACGGAACCCGTCTCAAATCCAAAAAAGCCCTGTTTAATATCAATAACCAGCAAGGCAAACTTTTTGAAACCCGAGGCAGGCTTGGTGAAAAGTATTATATCGAGGGAAAGGAAATCACCCGGTACTCTAAAAATCATTATAAAGTTCAGAAAGGACATCTCACAACCTGTGAAGGTAAGCTTCCGGATTGGCTTTTTGAAGCGGAATCGATGGACATTGTAATGGGTGACCGGGTTCTTTTTACCAATGGGGTCTTTAAAATAAGAGATATCCCCATCCTTTACATCCCGATAGGCTACCTGCCCATCGATCGGGAACGTAAAAGTGGACTTCTAATTCCTTCTTTTGGAAGCGGTAGTGTTGGGGGAGCCTCCTTTAACAATGCCTATTATTGGGCCATCAATGGGCACTCCGACGCGACATTCGGCTTGGATTATTCGGAGCAGCGCGGCTTCAAACCTTCAATTGAGTACAGGTACACCCCCAATAGTCATACTACGGGCTCCTTAAATGCTTCTTTTATTGATGACAAGGCTACTGACTCTACATTCTGGAAAGTGGATGCCATCCACAAACAGACTCTGCCTAATGATTTCAAGTTTAGTGGCAAACTTGACTTGGAAAGTGAGGCATTCAATAGAAACTTCAACGATAGCACCAGCCAAAGGGCTCGCCGCAATTCAGACTCCCACGCTACCATCACAAAAAACTGGGGAAGCAGTTCCCTGGATATTCTGACCCGATATCGGGACAGTTCTCAATCAGACAGCGACCAAACCTTTGCGCAACTGCCTCAAATAACCTATAAAACACAAAAGCAATCCATTGGAGACACAGATTTTTTCTTCAGCCAAGATTCCAGCTTCACCTCGTTTCTTACGGATCTGGATTCCAGTCCGGATGTAGATGACAATTTTTCAGTACAGCGCTTCGACTTTCATCCTCGAATCTCTTACACGACGAAAATCGCTCCCTGGCTGGCCTTCACCCCTTCTTTGGGGCTTAGAGAAACCATTTACAGCAAAGGATTGGACGCAGCAGATAATAATAAACGCCTGGACTTTTTCACCCGGGAATCCTTCGATGTCAGTGCCAGTCTCCAGGGCCCAAGATTTGAAAAGATTTTCGACCTCAAAAATAAATATACCCCCAAGGTCAAACATTTAATAGAACCCCGCATCACCTATAATTACATTCCCGACTTGGATGAAACGGATCGTGGAAAAATAAAAGTATTCGATGGCATCGATACTGTGAGTCGACGAAGCACGATTACTTATTCGTTAACCCAAAGGATATTACAAAAGGAACGGGAGAAAGGTGACAACTTTAATACCCGCGAAGTCCTTCGCTTTGATATCAGCCAAACGATTGATCTGATCGAGGCCACCGGATCGGAAACATCCGAGAACAAGCGCCCATTTTCTGACCTTCGTTTTGACCTGGATAGCCGATTGTATGACAATTTGGAACTCAATTTCGACTCGACTTTTGACGTCCATGAAAATGTTCTCAAAACCTTTAACGTTGAGTTAGGGGTCAAACCCATTGACTCCCTATATCTTTTTTTTGAAAGGCGTTTTACCAGAAATCAGGAAACCTTTCTCGTGGGTACCGTGGACTGGACCTTCGGCGAAGGCTGGAGAATCCAAGGCACAACCCGCTTTGACGAAAAAGAAAAAGTATTTCAGGAAAACAACTTCAGCTTGCTATACGATAACCCCTGCAAATGCTGGGGTTTCAAATTTGATATAGTTGAAAGAAATAACCTTGCGCGAGGACTGGGGAGTGACAGGGAGGTCAAATATCTTTTGGGTATTACACTGAGAGGCCTCGGCTCTCTCAGCACGGGAAACAAAAAAAAATTAATCCACCGCGAGTTTAAATCGATAAAATGACCAGCGCAGAGAATATTGCCCAGGTGGCGTTAGAAATCGGCGCAATCCAAATCAATGCCCGCGAGCCTTTCACTTGGGCTTCCGGTTATAAAATGCCCATCTATAATGACAACCGCCTGCTTCTGGGAAACGCCGAACACCGTGCCCTGATTGCAAAAGGCTTTCAAGACCTGTTAAAAAAATGTGCGGCTGAAGTAGAAGTCATAGCTGGCACCGCGACCGCCGGGATCCCCCATGCCACCACTCTGGCTGACCTGCTTCAGATTCCCTTGGTTTATGTCAGGTCTACGGCCAAATCCCATGGCATGGGCAACAAAATTGAAGGGATTCTAAAACAAAATCAGCGGGTATTAGTCATTGAGGATCTGGTTTCAACAGGGGCGAGTGCAATCAACGCCGTGGCAGCCGTCCGGGAAGCCGGGGGCATTGTCGAACATTGCTGCAGTATTTTCAGCTATGGGTTCCCCGAGGCCACAGAAAAGTTTAAAAGCATCTCCTGCCAAATCCATTCTATCCTAATTTTTTCCGAACTGCTGCAGGTAGCCCAATCCACCCAAAATCTCCCTCAAAATGATATTGAAACACTGCGCTCCTGGCAGGAAGCCCCCTTCAAGTGGGCAGAAAATAAGGGGCTTTAAGCTACTATAGCGTACCTTTAAGTCTGCGTTGCTCTGGGCTCGACTAGCAATAACTTTCTTTAGTGAGCAAAGAATCGTCTCGGCTCAATAAGCTCTTGTCCAGATTCCGACTCACTTGTTTGCAGCTTCGAGTACCGTGTCCATTTCCTCTATATTTCGAATCAGAATAAGTATGCTCATGGGCAAACCCCTTAATAATTTATTGACATATGAAATCTATTTCGTGTATTGTATTTCTTGTATTAATCATGGCATAAGTTAAGCTTTGGAAGTATTGTCTTTTCCAAATAGGATCTAGGATGAGCGCAAGAAAAATAAATACTCCGTCGTGGACTTTTTTGACGAATCATGGACACGTTCTGTTGTGTCTGGCCAAAAATCCGTCTGAACGCATTCGAGACATTGCATTGGAAGTTGGAATCACGGAACGTGCAGTTCAGCGCATTATCGTTGAGCTGGAGGCGGACCGGTATTTGGACCACATCCGCGAAGGAAGGAGAAACGTGTACAAAGTGTTCAGCCGCAAGCCCCTGAGACATGGTATTGAGAAACATCGACAAGTACATGATCTGATCCAGCTAATTAATAAATGACTTGAAGCAAATCATAATGCCCATATATCAACATCCTCGATGAAGCCGAAAATATACTTAATTACTTACGGAATACTCGAGCTAATTATTTGGAAAATAAAAATACGGAAAATAAAAGCGAACTGAGTGAAGCGTTCTCATTTATGGGGAGTACGCTGGAGATCTCTATGCAAGAGGTAAATCCTTCTATATGAGTACTATTTCAGTGAAGCCCCTTTCCTCAGAAGATCGTGATCGGGTTCGGCAAATTGTATTGAACGCCAGTGAGCCAATTGCGCCGTTTTGGCCCATGCGGACCATGATCGCGCAGAATCCCATTCATGGATTGGAATATCTGCCGTTTGATCAGGCTGTTCGAAAAGGCAAGGCCCTCCTTGGTGGAAATGGGTATCTTGCGAATGAGGAGTATCGTCAATTTTACCGAAATGGCCGTATTACCAAAGAAAGTTTTAAGCGCGCTTTTTCCAGGGTTGGGCCTCGCCCCGATGGTCAGGTTTTTATTGAAGTTGGAAGTCGAAAGGTTACCCCAAAAGATGTTTGGCAATTACACATACTTTTTGGCTTCGAGGAATTGCCATTATCCCTCTTGGAATGGGAGTTAAGCGGTGGTGGAGCTACAAAACAGTTTCGGCAAGATCTTTCCGAGGAATCCCAGAAACAAATTATTGAGCAAACCATCAAAGAATGTGAACAGTGTCCGGTGTATCCAGAAGAGGCCTACCTGACGAATTTATGGAAGAGTGTGTTAGCCACCTTCGGGCTATCTGATTTTCATGCTTCATCTCAAATATCTGGGGATTCGCATTCGCAAACTTCAGCACCCATTTCCTTGTCGCCTCAACAGACCATCAGCGATTGGGTTGATGGTTTGACTGAGGGTGGGGTGGTCGACCAAGTCAATAATCAACTCATAAAATGGGTGGCGGCGTTTCTCGATGAAGGATTAGCCTGCTGGGAAATGCCTGGCCGAGAAGTAGGTTTCTACCAAGTATGGCGGAACCTGGCGCAGAAAGATTTTTCGGGGCAGCTTCTCGGGATTACAGATTTCGCCCAAAAAGTTCATAGCCTTCCTGCAACTCCAGAGGACGCAATCCGTTCCAGCTTGCACCAACTCGAAATTCCCCAAGAACAATGGGAAGATTATCTCTCAAGGCAACTATCATTATTACCAGGCTGGACGCGATACATACGGTGGCTTGGGGAACACCCAACCTACCATGCGCAACACAAACATCCCATTGACACCACACAATATCTGGCCGTGCGTTTATTCTATGAAATGGAGTTGACCAACATTAAGTGCCAGCAAGAATGGGGAATTGATGGGACCGTTTCTACCCTGACTGCATATTGGAATGATCGACCCAAAGAATACCACCAACAAAGTTGGCATGGAGTGCAATCTGGGAATCAAACCAAACAGATGAAATGTCGATATGCTTGGCGATTATTCCATTTGGCACAGTTTCTTGAGTTATCTCCAAGAGAAGTTCAAGATCTCTCGCTTACTAATGCCCAGATGTTGTTGCAATGGTTAGATCACTTTCCTGCTGATCAACATGGAAGGGTATGGATTGAGGCATACGAAGATTCCTTTCGAGAGAAGATGCTGAGAAATATTTCAGCGCATCGCGGAACGGTACCAGAATTGGAAACTCGTCCCCATGCACAACTAGCCTTTTGTATCGACGTACGTTCCGAATCATTTCGTCGCCATATTGAAGCCCAAGGTTCCTATGAAACGTTTGGGTTTGCAGGGTTTTTTGGCATTCCCATTAGCCATCAAGCTTTTGATAGTAATCAACGTTACTCTTTATGTCCGGTGTTATTGACTCCTAACCATGCGGTAACGGAATCACCTCGGTCGGGAGAGGGAGCGGCGTTAGAAAAATATTCTTCTGGTACTCGCTGGTACCAACTGGGGCACCATCTTTTTCACGACCTGAAACATCATCCTATTGGGTCGATGATGATGATTGATGTATTGGGATTCTTTTTTAGTCTGGGGTTGGTGGGCAAGACCTTGTTCCAAAAAAGATTTTGTGGAATGACCTCTACTATCCAGAGTTGGTTGACGCATAGGGTTCCAACCCAGATCTCAATTTCCACGCCATCTAATCCTCAAAATCCCGGGATCGGAGAAGTGAATGCGGAAGGGATTCCTGACAGGCTTTCTCGGGGGTTTTCTCTTTCGGAACGGGCGACATTTATCGAAAATGGTTTGCGTGCTATGGGGTTCACCAAAAATTTTGCTCGTTTGGTGTGCCTCTGTGGCCATGGGAGTGAGACCGACAACAATCCCTACTATGGGGCGTTGGATTGCGGGGCTTGCGGGGGAGCACCGGGCGATGCAAATGCGCGAGTTTTTGCCGCGATGGCGAATGAACCTGAAGTTCGTCGCATTCTCAAGGAAATAGGGTTGCCGATTCCCGATGACACCTGGTTTCTTCCGGGGAAACATAACACGACGACTGATCGGGTCGAGTTTTACGATCTAGAGGAACTGCCTGATTCGCATAAAGAAGATTTTCAGGCGTTGAAAAAGAATCTCGAAGAAGCTGGTGCGAAGCAGGCTCTTGAGCGATGCCATCGCATTCCCAGTGCTCCGACTGAAATTTCTCCAGAGCAGGCTTTTGCTCATGTAGACGAACGCAGTTGCGATTGGGCGAATACTCGACCGGAATGGGGATTAGCGGGCAATGGCGCATTTCTCATTGGAAAACGAAAACTGACCAAAGGGTTAGATTTAGGCGGTCGGGTTTTCTTGCATTCTTATGATTCTGCTGATGATCCCCAGGGAGCCATCCTCGAAAATATCATGACTGCGCCATTAATTGTCGGCCAGTGGATTAGCACAGGCTATTATTTTTCTACGGTTGATCCGTGGGTGTATGGAAGTGGCAGCAAGGTGTTGCACAATGTCGTCGGGGGTGTTGGGATGATGCTGGGAAGCCAAAGTGATTTGCAAATGGGATTCCCCTTACAAACAGTTAATAACGGAGAAACTCATTATCATGAACCTATGCGACTCTTAGCTATCATCGAACAGACACCGAGTGTAATCTCATCTGTCATTCAAAAACACTCGATCCTTCAACAGTTGTTTCATAATCAATGGCTCAATCTTGTGGCCTTGGATCCCAATACGTTTGAGTTTCATCGGTACAATTCGAATGCTTCGTGGGAATCCATACGGCTGGGGTAAAGCAGAGTTATGTCGCCAAGAACACTCATTCTAAAAACTATCGGACTTTTCGGGCTTTGGGTCTTGTTATCCGGCAAGCTGGACGCGTTTCATCTCTCAATTGGATTTCTCGGTGCTGCTTTGATTGCTTGGGTGAACACCGAACCTCAACATTTGGATGAACCACCATTGCCTCACGTACGACTTATCCTTTATTGGCCTTGGTTATTCTTGGAAATTGTCAAGAGCAGTCTAAATATTACGAAAATTATTCTTGATCCAAAGCTTCCTATCAATCCACGACTCATCCAATATCCTACTAATCTTGGAAGTAATCCAGCGGTTGTATTGTTGGGAAATTCTATTACGTTAACCCCGGGGACTGTCACGATTGAGGTCTCCTCCAGTGAATTGGTGATTCATGCTCTGGATGACAAATCATCCAGCGGGCTGGAGTCGAGAGACATGGAACGAAAAATTGCCGAGGCTTTCCATTCGAGGGGGCAAACCTGATGTTTACGTCGTACCATTTTTTCTTTCTCATTCTCACCATACTTATCCTTGTTTATATGTATCGGGTGTTTCAGGGTCCTACAGTCTACGACCGGATTTTGGGCCTAAATGGGATTTCAACCAAGGCCATTCTTTTGTTGACCATTTTGGGAAGTCTGTATGGACGAATAGAAATGTTTGTTGATATCGCGTTGGGCTATGCCATGCTCAACATTATTGGTGGACTGGCAGTAGGAAAATATCTAGAACAAAAAGGGACTCGGGAATGTTAGCAGTCGATACCCTATTAATTTGTATTGGCCTCTTTTTTCTGACGGTTGCGGCTATTGGCATCGTTCGTTTGCCTGATGTCTTTTCCAGATCTCATGCGTTAAGCATTACCGATACCCTTGGCACTTTTTTTGTCTTAACAGGCGTGGCTTTTTATCAAGGGCTTACCCTTGCTGATGTGAAAATAATGTTGATTCTTCTTGCCCTTTGGCATCTTAATCCAGTCATTTCCCATGTGATCCTTAGAGCAGCTCTCCGAAATGGTGTGCGCCCTTGGGTCAAGGAGAAAAAATGACGCTATTTGACGACTATCTTCTTCTTCTTTTGGCGGTTGTGACGGCACTGGGTGCTGTCTTTGTTCGCGACCTCTTTAGTGGAGTGCTTACCTTGGCTGCTTACAGTTTTTTTCTGGCACTTCTCTGGGCTGGTCTCGGAGCTGTTGATGTGGCCTTTACCGAAGCTGTTGTTGGTGCTGGCTTGTCCACCTTGTTTTTTTTGGTGGCCTTGTATCTAACCTCTCATCAAGAAGAAGTTCGCAAACAGTTGCCGGTACGGATAATGGCATTGGGGGGCCTGGGGATTCTGGGTTTTCTACTATTATTTGGGTCCGTGGATCTACCGGTGGTCGGGGACCCTAAATCGCTACCTAGTAAACATGTTTCTTCCCACTATTTAAGAAAGAGTCTGGAGGAAACAGATACCCCCAATGTGGTGACGGCGGTGTTGGCCGACTATCGAGGCTTCGACACCCTGGGCGAGACCACTGTCATATTTACCGCAGGGATAGCCTGTTGGATGTTATTAAGGAGAAGAGATGATTCAGCCACTTGACAGTGTAATAGTTCACACCCTGACCAGAGTTATTACACCCGTTATTCAACTCTTTGCATTGTATGTACTTATTCATGGACACGATAGTCCAGGTGGCGGGTTCCAGGCAGGAACGTTGTTTGCGGCTAGTGTCATTCTGCCAATCATTGCCTTCGGCATTCAAGGTTCTCTGAGCGTGCTTGAAAGGCGAGCGATTATTTTAGGCGGGATCGGCATTTTACTTTTTGCGGGAATCGGTCTACTTCCACTTATCCTTGGAGGGGAGTTTTTAAATTACGGAAAACTGCCTATCCCAGGTATGGAGGCTTCTGCCAGGCGGCACTGGGGGATTTTGGGAATTGAAATAGGCGTTACGATTACGGTCGCTGCTACAGCCGTTTCAATTTATTATAGTTTGAGAGAACGCGGAGAAGGAGAGGAAAAATAGTATGGCTGACATACTTCTCTATCGTCCCCACTTTGTCGCGTTTATCATCCTATTTCTTTTGGGCATATATATCATGGTGGTGTGTCTCAACCTGGTCAAAAAACTCATCGGTATGTACATCATGCAAACCAGTATCATGTTATTCTTTATCACCCTGGCAGTGAAAGAGGACAGTACGATTCCCATTATTTTGCCTTCTGTGACGGCATTGGCTCCCGAAGCCTATGCGAACCCCCTTCCCCACGTGTTGATGCTCACGGCGATTGTAGTTGGAGTTAGCACTCTTGGCGTTTCGCTTGCCATGGTTATTGCTTTGTACAGAGAGTACAACACATTGGAAGAAGATCAGATACTTGAAAAGATGAAATGACCTCAAGCCTACCAGGTTTTTTATTCGCCATTCCCTTTTTTGCCGCAATTGTAATACCAGTTGTCGGTTTCACTAATCAGAAACTTTGTCGCCCGATTGCTCTCGGTGCTTTGGTTTTCCTTAGCATTGTATCGGTCATTGGCTTGAGTGAGGCTATATCGCATGGTCCACTGTCTCATGAATTTGGGGGATGGGCACCGCCTATTGGCATTGAGTGGGTGATCGATGGGTTGAGCGGACTCCTAATGGTGGCGATTAGTGTCGTCTCGCTTATTGCGCTTGTGCATGCAGGCCCTCTGGTCGAAAAAGAATTATCCGGTCGAGTGATACCCTTTTATTCTCTTTCTCTTCTGTTAATTGCAGCCTTGGGCGGAATGGTATTGGCCGGAGACCTGTTTAACCTTTTTGTTTTTTTAGAAATCGGCTCGCTGGCTAGTTATGTTCTGGTCGGTGTGGCTGGAGGCCGTTCTCTTCTTTCTGCTTATCGCTATTTGATTCTCGGTACCATCGGGGCATCCCTATACTTGTTGGGTGTGGGGTATTTTTATGCGGAAACCGGAACGCTCAACATGGCAGATATGGCGCTACGACTTCCGGATGTTCTCGATTCTCGGGCGGTGCTAACAGGGTTGATATTCATTGTCTTGGGGTTGTCCATTAAGATGGGATTATTCCCATTGCATGGATGGTTGCCTGATGCATATACCTACGCACCGGACTCTTGCACTCCTTTACTAGCCTCGGTGGTGACGAAAGTTCCATTATATGCTTTCGTCCGTATTGCCTTTTGGGTTTTTGGTATGGCCACGGTGACCACACAAATCCCAATCTTGGTGGTGCTGGGCTGGGTCGGTGCTGTGGCTGCGATTGTTGGAGCTTACCGTGCAATTTGGCAAGAAAATTTCAAACGCATGTTGGCGTATTCTAGCGTTTCCTCTATGGGGTTAATTATGTTGGGTTTCAGTCTGGGTACTGAAACAGGATTTGCGGGAGGACTGTTTTACCTCTTGGCGGATACCTTGATGAAAGCCGCTCTCTTTGGCGTGGCTGGAGCCGCGAGCTATCAATATGGCGCGAGTACAGTGACAGACCTTGCGCGATTGCGACGAAACATGCCCTGGGTGTTGGCTGCATTGGTTATCTCGGCATTGTCCATGGTGGGCATTCCTCCGACTGCTGGATTTTTCGGAAAATGGCACTTGGTCGTCGGTGCATTGGAGGCTGAGAAATACTTTGCTGTCGTTGCTATTTTGGTCACGAGTATGCTGACCGCCTTGTATTTCTTTCGAATGTTTCAACGTGTGTGGGCCGAAGAATCCCTTCCGCTAGTTGAGCCTCATGTTCTCGAGACGCCCTTTCCCATAAAGATGAGTTTAGGTGTTCTGACTTTCTGGATTATAGCGTTGGGGTTGGGAAGTGATCTTGTTATGGGGTTAATTTTTGAGTCGGTTATCCCGAAGGGATTTTAATTTCTTTAACTAAAGTGAATGGGTTGTGATGGAATTTGTGTATATCTTTATCCCGCTTCTCCCTTTATTGGCGTTTGTTGTACTTGCGTTGGGTGGTAGCCGGTTTCCAAGCGATAGTCATAAAATAGGGATCCCTGCAATTGCGGGCTCTTTTATATTGTCGATCCTTGCTTTTGTCCAGGTCTTGAAAAATGGCCCGATTGATGTGCCGCTTTATACTCTGCTGGAGTCTGGAAATTTAACGATTGACTTGGGTTTGCATATCGATCAGTTGACTGTGCTGCTGCTGCTTTTGGTAACTGGTGTCAGCGGTGTGGTTCATCTGTACTCCTCTCGATACATGATCGATGATCCTAAATACAATCGATTCTTCGCGGTGATTGCACTCTTTACTTTTTCCATGCTCATGGTGGTAATGAGTCGCAACCTGCTCATGCTTTATTTTTTTTGGGAGGTCATGGGGCTCTGTTCTTATCTGCTGATTTCTCATGCTGCAGATAGAAAGTCAGCTGGACAAGCTGCGACCAAAGCGTTTTTGGTCAATGCCGTAGCTGATTTAGGATTCGGTCTGGGTGTGATTCTTGCGTTCAGGACATTTGGTACACTCGATATTCCTCAGATTTTGGAACTAGCTCCAGCCATGGCTAATGACACAGTAAATGTCCTCGCGTGGATGGGTCTTGATCTTCATATTCGATCTGTCACACTTATTTCACTGCTTTTATTTACAGGTGTGATGGGTAAATCCGCACAGATTCCATTTCATGTGTGGTTGCCGTTTGCTATGGAAGCTCCCACACCTGTGTCTGCATTAATCCATGCTGCAACCATGGTGAATGCGGGTCCATTTTTGTTAGTGCGATTGAGTCCATTGATTATTCTTTCTCCGTTCGCCATGACGGTCATTTTCATTATTGGTGCCACTACCGCGGTATTTGCTGGGTTAGTTTCCTTGACTCAATCGGACATCAAAAAGATTTTGGCCTATTCCACAATGAGTCAAATCGGGTTCATGGTTATGGCATGTGGTTTGGGCGCGTTTGCAGTTGCGATTTTCCATCTTCTTGCCCATGGGTGCTACAAAGCGTTCTTTTTTCTATCTACCGGCAATGCGTTGCGATCAGTGGAACAGGGCCTTGGGCATGGTGACCATGAACACCCTGTCTCTGATGACATGGGGATCTTATATGGCGGGGCCTTGTTGTTGGCGTTACTCCCGCCGTTAGTGCTGTTTTCCGGATCGTATGAATATTTGTGGGGGGTCACGGGGTTTATTTCTGCCACGATCGGATTTAAAGTCATTGGCTTGATCACGGTATTTGTGACTTCTCAATATCTTTTTAAAGGTGTCACCTCGCTTTTTGTTCACGGTCCAAAGACGTACTGGCCCGCTTCAGGACAGCATAGTTTGGAGACGCAATCTGTTCGACCACAGCTTTTAAATGGCTCCATTTTAACTGGCCTTTTTCTGGCTACGGTTTTTGTTGGGGGGCTATTGACTCTGTTTTGGAGTTGGTTCGCCGACTTTCTTGCTCCGGCTTTGACCTTTCCAGGAGTCACGTTGGGCGAAGGTGCAGTTGAGCATGGCTTTCCTTTTTGGCTTGTGGTTTCTCTTGGTGTGGCAATTGCGGGATGGGTCTATGCATACTCAACACAAGTTCGATCTCAACATCAGGTCTCCAGAGCAAGTAGGATAAGCAATCGATGGTATGTCCTATTTTGGAATAAATTCTACGTCGATGAAATCTACGATACGTATATCGTAAATCCCATCATCCGGTTGGCCCAACGGTTCTCTCGATCGGCTGAGACGAGAGAAATGCGACAGAGTATGTGGAAGTTCAGTCTTCAGACTATGCCTTTGAGCGACATGTTAGTCTTTGCCAAACCACGCTTAATTGGGCACAACATTCTCTTTTTGATTTTTGGTTTCGTGTTTATCATGAGCCTTCTTTATATTTTGAGTTAAATGCGAGATTGTCGAAATTTTTATGGAACTTAAGGGTCTATTGATTCGATGCTTTCAAATCACCTTCTGAGTTGGCTGCTTGTGCTTCCCTCCTTGGGAATTGGAGCCTTATGCTGTATCCGAGACCGAGAAATGGTCAATCGCGTCGCCTTGGCCAGCACCCTTCTCACCTTTGGCTTGTCGGTAATCATCTGGATGCAGTTCGATTTTGCAAAAGCCGATATGCAATTTGTTGAACGATTCGAATTAATGCCAACGCTAAAGGTTCAGTATGCCTTGGGTATTGACGGCATCAGCCTTATCATGGTCGTCCTGACTGCTTTGCTGACTCCCATTGCCGTTTTGTGCTCTTGGAACACTATCAAAACAAATCTGCATGTTTTTATGGTCCTCATTCTCTTGTTGGAGACAGCCACACTCGGCGTATTTCTTTCGCTAAATTTGGTATTCTTCTATATCTTTTGGGAACTTACGATGGTGTGTGCGTACTTTTTGATGGTGGTATGGGGGGGACCGGGTCGAAGCTCTGCTGGATTAAAATTTGTCCTGTATAGCTTTGGCGGTGGCCTTCTTCTCTTATTGGCTATATTGGGCCTCTATGTTCAGGGTGGACAAACATTTGATCTAGTGACGTTATCAGATTATGCATTTAGCACTTCTACTCAATACTGGTTATTTCTCGCATTTTTTCTGGCCTTTGCTATTAAGGTCCCCATGATTCCTTTTCATGCTTGGTTGCCGGGTGCTTATGCTGAATCACCCACTGCTGGCAGTGTTATTTTAGCTGGAGCATTATCCAAGATGGGAGCCTACGGATTGTTGCGTGTCTGCCTACCTCTTTTCCCTGAAGCTTCCATTTATTTTGCACCATTCATTTTATGGCTGTCGATTGCAGCCATTATTTACGGTGGACTCATGGCTTTAGCACAGACTGATCTTAAAAAGCTCGTGGCCTATTCTTCAGTTTCCCACATGGGTTTTGTCACTCTCGGAATTTTTGTGTTCAATAGCCAAGGTATCCAGGGGGCCGTCTTGCAAATGTTTAATCACGGGATTATTACGGCAGCCTTATTTATTGCTGTTGGACAATTGTACGACCGCACTCACAGTCGAGCGATTTCTGACTACGGCGGCTTGCATAAACCCATGCCAAGATTTGTTGCATTGTTCTTTTTGTTTTCAGTCGCCGCCTTTGGGCTACCAGGCACCAGTAATTTCATTGGCGAATTTTTAGTCTTAGTAGGAACTTCCTATGTCAGCTTTGCCATGGTTATTATCTCTATGGGCGGTATTGTTTTAGCTGCCGCATATATGTTGTGGATGCTCCAAAGGGTGGTGTTGGGAGAGCCATCGACAGAAGCCGCCAAAGTGCTCCCAGATTTAGCAATTCGGGAATTGGCTACGCTGATTCCATTGGCTATCCTCGTATTGTGTATTGGATTGTATCCCGGACCATTGATGGAGATGATGGACGCGAGTGTGACTCACCTCATCCACCAAACAACAGGGCTGCAAGTTGATGAAATATCTCAACTTCCGCTTAGGCCCTAAATAAATCTTTGTCCTTCCCGTTTTAACTGGACATGAATATCATTGACAAACCCCTTATTTAATAATAGCATGCCCGTTTCTTAATGGGGTTTGCCCAGTCCAAAAAAAAGCGATTGCCCGTTATAAATCAGGCTCTCGACTTTTATCGATTAAATTATTCCGTAACCCCTGTTTAGGGGAACCCGGTTTCAATTTGCAAAATATTCATTGGAGGTTTGTTTAGATGCCCAAATTAGAGATAGGTCCTATCGGTTTACTCCCCCCTTCTGCCGCAGCAATGGGTATTTTCTCGCCTGACAAAGATTCAGGATTGGACTTGGTTGAAGGAGAGCAGGTTCCAACTGACGAAGCTATCAAAAAAGCCGCGCGCGAAATATTGACTCGTCGCAACCCGACCCTTTTTCCCGGGCCAATGATTGTTTGGGGGTGGACTAAGGAAACCGTACATAAGGCAGAGTTGGCAATGGAGCTGGTCAAGGAGGTCCCCGGTATGAACATAATTACCATGCCCGACTACCGACCCATTTATCCTAAAATTGATCCCGAATGGGTGATCAACCCCTGCCATCCAAACCTGACCATTCAGCATAATAAAATTGAGACTTGCATCCTTATCGGAGTGCATTGTCATTTCGCAAATATAACTCTGAAAATGATCCGCGCAAATACCAATTGCTACACCATGGCATTTTGTCAGTACGATGGTCATGAAGATGCGCTTATCTCTTTAAGAGATGTGGCTGATGTTAAACTGCAAAAGGTGACGGAAGCAATTCGCCAGGCTAAAAAGGATGGTGTAGAACCTTGGGGCCTGACTAAGGCAGGGAAAGATGAACTGGAAGATATCGCCGCTCGAAAAGCGGCTGCAAAGGCTCCCGCAAAAGCAGACACCACTCTGTTTATGGGAGAATTGGAGCAGGGACTGGACGAAAACGCAGAGTAAGCACAACTTCAAACTAAATAGTTTTTACAACACTAGGCTTTGAGGTCCAACCCATACCAGACTCTTTTGAGGCCTCCTCGATGGATACCGTCACAGGTAGCGTTCAAATCACAGGAAAGTGGACGGGTGCTATCGTGCTTTCCCTCCCCTCATCCCTGGTCAACGCGTTGACAGAAACCATGTTTTCTCTTGAACCGGGAAAAGCCTCTATTGAGGATAAGAAAGACGCCGTAGGAGAATTGATCAAACATGATAGGAGGGAATATCAAGGCACTCTTACCTGAACCTTCCGTGCTTTCAGTGCCCCTTCTGGCTTTGGAAGGTCACAGCCTGTATTTCCCTTCCACAAAATTGGTGACCCACTGCCAATTTGAATGCCAGGGAAAGGCTTTCGCCATATCCCTGTATGAGCGAGTAGAAAAATCTTTTAGAAAACGCTAGAATTCCAAATTTATAAAAAACTTCAACGCTTATTCTTTTCTCTTCAGGCCAACATGCTCATCGATTTCTTTATCGACCGCATCAATATCCTTTGAATTATATCGAATCAGGTTTTGTAGATGCTCGTAACTTTCAAACTTCACCTCTGTAAACTCAATACACAGATTTTCATCAGTGACACGCCCAACATTTCCCTTCATGTCAACATGAACAGGAGGGTCGGCACCCTCTAAAAACACCGAAATATCGCACAAGGTTCCCACAGGTAAAGCCTCTCCCTGATGCTGGAGTGATATCCCTACCATACTCAGGTCATGAGTTTCGTGGATTTTTATCACTGCGTCCTTGGAACGCACTTCTACCCAGACCTTTATGGGAACCCGGGTAAACTCCCTGTGCTCACCCTTATTTTTCTCCGTCATATCGAAAAACCTGATAATTACTGTCAAATTTGATTATAGCCCAATAAGAAAGAAAAGTGAGGTAAATTTGTTTCTACTCGGTCTTTGAGCCCAAAATGGGTTAGTTCATTTAATTTGAATAACTTAAAACCTCCCCTCTGCCTCAGAATTCCACCAAAAATCAAACAAAAAAATCCTCCCGCCAGCTTGACACGACTGCTATGGGGTCTTATTTAACTAGCAGATTTGCAAAGAGATATCACCCATTTACTCAACCCGGTAAATGGTATTTATAAAAACAAGGAAAGGATCAAAGCTAATGGGAAAAATCGTAGGCATAGACTTGGGCACCACCAACTCCGTGGTCGCCGTTATGGAAGGAAGCGAACCTAAAGTTATCCTCAATGAGGAAGGAAGCCGGACCACTCCTTCCGTAGTCGCATTCACGAAAGAAGGCGAGATACTGGTGGGGCAAGTGGCAAAAAGACAGGCCATCGCTAACCCGGAAAATACGATTTTCTCCATCAAACGTTTCATGGGCCGAGCCCTGAATGAAGTGTCGGAAGAAATGAAAATGGTTCCTTACGAAGTCATTCAAGGATCCAACAAGGAAGTTCGGATAAAAGCCGGCGATAAGTCTTACACTCCCCCCGAAATATCAGCCATGATTCTGCAAAAATTGAAGAAATCCGCAGAAGCCTATCTTGGCCAACCGGTCACCGAAGCCGTTATCACTGTACCGGCATACTTCAATGATGCCCAACGCCAGGCAACCAAAGATGCCGGGAAAATTGCAGGACTGGAAGTTAAGCGGATTATCAACGAGCCCACCGCCTCCGCGCTGGCTTATGGACTGGACAAGAATAAGGACCACACCATTGCAGTTTATGACTTCGGTGGCGGTACTTTTGATATTTCAATCCTTGAAGTGGGCGACAATGTCGTCGAAGTTAAAGCCACAAACGGGGACACGCATCTGGGTGGTGACAATCTTGATCAGCGTGTTATCAACTGGCTGGTAGACGAGTTTAAAAAGGAACAGGGCATTGATCTTTCCAAAGACAATATGGCTCTGCAAAGGCTTAAAGAAGCGGCTGAAAAAGCCAAAATGGAACTTTCAACCACCAATGAAACCGATATCAACCTTCCCTTCATCACTGCGGACGCGGGAGGCCCCAAGCATCTCAACATCAAACTTTCCAGAGCAAAATTTGAAAGCATGATTGATGATCTAATAGAAAAATCAAAGACTCCCTGTGTCCAGGCATTAAAGGATGCCGGAGTGAAAGCAGATCAAGTTCATGAAGCGATTCTGGTCGGCGGCTCCACCCGGATCCCCAAAACACAGGAACTGGTTAAAACCCTTTTTGGTAAGGAGCCTCATCGCGGTGTTAATCCGGACGAAGTGGTCGCACTGGGTGCAGCGGTTCAGGCAGGTGTCCTTTCCGGTGACGTGAAAGATATCCTTCTTCTTGATGTCACTCCGCTTTCTCTCGGAATTGAAACACTGGGCGGGGTCACCACAAAACTTATTGAACGTAACACAACCATCCCCACTCGCAAGGCGGAGACCTTTTCGACGGCCGCAGACAACCAGCCTTCGGTAGAGATCAATGTTATCCAGGGTGAGCGCGAAATGGCAAAGGATAACCGGTCTATCGGGAAATTCCATCTGGACGGAATTCCACCTGCACCCCGGGGCATGCCGCAAATTGAAGTGACCTTTGACATTGATGCCAATGGCATTCTACATGTAGGCGCCAAAGATAAGGGTACCGGCAAGGAACAAAAAATCACCATAACCGACTCAACCGGTTTGAGCGAAAGCGATATCGAGCAAATGGTGAAAGATGCTGAAACCAATGCAGAAGTGGATAAGGAAAGACGGGAGAAAATTGACGTAAAAAACCAGCTTGATTCCGTCATTTACAGCACAGAAAAAACCATTAAGGAAAATAAAGAAAAGCTCAAAGAGGAAGATATCAAAGAAGCTGAAGAAGCTATAGAAGAAGCCAAGAAACACCTTGAAGGCGAAGTACCGGCTATGAAAGAGCAGCTGGAAAAAGTCAATGAGGTGGCCCACAAACTGGCTCAATCTATGTATTCCCAATCCCAGGAACAGCAAGACGGCGAAACACCCCCCGAGGGTGACGCGGGTGCAGACGCTGACAGCGAAAGCAAGTCGGACGATGACGTTGTCGATGCCGAGTTTGAGGATGTCGGGAAAAAATAATAGTACCCAATCGCGTGCCCCCGAGTTCTTCGGGGGCACGAATCTATTTCCCAACAAACACGAACAACTCCATGGCCAAAAAAAATCAACCTGCAAAAGCCAAAGACGAACCCGTCATTAATATTGTTGACCGAAGATCTTCCCTGATTGACGAAGAAACCAATGGTGAAGCGAGCGCGAACATTGACGAACGCTTGCCCACCTATGTGGAACAACTCAAGCAGGAGGCAGAAGAAAAAGACAAACGCCTTCGCGAATACATTGCTGCCTACAAAGAAAAATCCGGGGAAAATGATGACTTTCGTAAGCGCCTGGAAAAAGACAACGACATTCGCCTGGATCAGTTCAAGGCCAACCTGTTCGCACGCTTGATCCCGATTCTTGACAATTTGAACCGGGCCATTCAAACCACCGACTCAAACAAGGATGCGCTTCAGCAAGGTGTGGAACTGGTTGCCAAACAATACGCCCGGGAACTGAAGAACAACGGAGTGGAAAAAATCGACACTCAGAACCGAAAATTCAATCCAGAAACAGACGAAGTTATCATGACGGAAGACACCACCGATCCGGAAAAGGATAATATGATTGTTGAAGAGCTGGAGCCGGGTTATGTTTTTAAGGAAAAGTTGATCAAGGCCGCCAAAGTCAAAGTGGCCCATTTAAAAACCCCTTAGCAGGGGAGGCAACTGGGCAAGGACTCATCAAACCGAGCTATCACTTTGCTGGCAAATAAAGCGATTGCTGGCTGGCTCCACGCCTAGTGGTTCTTACTGGAAAATAACGACTCATGAGCCAACGTGATTATTATGAAGTACTCGGCGTTTCTAAAAGTGCCAATGAAAGTGAACTGAAAAAAGCCTACCGGCAACAAGCCCTCAAATACCACCCCGACAAAAACCCCGGCGATAAACAGGCAGAAGATAAGTTTAAGGAAGCCTCCGAGGCTTACGATATCCTGAAAAACCCGGAAAAAAGGCAAGTCTATGATCAGTTCGGCCACGAAGGCCTTAAGGGCCGTGGTTTTGGCGGATTCAGCGGATTCGATGACATCTTCTCCCAGTTTGGCGATATTTTTGGTGACTTCTTTGGCGGAGGGGGTGGACAAAGGGCAGGATCAGACCTGCGCCTTGATATCTCCATATCCTTTCAGGAAGCGGTCTTTGGTACCGAAAAAGAAGTTGAAGTTAGCAAGCATAACCCTTGCGGAACCTGCAGAGGTTCCGGAGCAAAACCCGGTCACAGTCCCCAACCCTGCCGAACCTGCAGAGGGACCGGCCAGGTCATCCGTGCGCAAGGGTTTTTTAGCGTCCAGTCTACCTGCCCCGATTGCCGGGGTGCAGGACAAACCATTACCCATCCCTGCACCGAATGCCATGGAGATGGACGGGTTCTTAAAAATAAAAAACTTTCCATCAATATTCCAGCAGGTGTCGACGATGGCTCCCGTCTTCGATTAAGAGAGGAGGGAGAGCCGGGACAACAAGGCCTTCCACCGGGGGACCTTTATGTCATCATGCATGTCGCCGCACATGAGTCTTTTCATCGAGAAGGCCACGATATCCATTGCCGGCTGATGCTGACATTTTCCCAGGCCGCTCTGGGAGCTGATATCGAGGTTCCCCTTCTCGATGAAGGGAAGTCCCAGGTTATATCTGTTCCTGCCGGTGTGCAAACGAATGAAAGCTATCGAATTCCTGGTGCCGGGGTTCCACAATTACGCGGACACGGCAGAGGTGACCTGATGATTCATTTCATTGTAGAAACACCCAAAGGCCTGAACAAGAGACAAAAGGAGTTGTTCAGGGAACTGTCCGAAATAGACGGCAACTCCGTCAAGGAAACGTTAAAAGGCTTTTTTCAGAAATTACGGATGTAATCTTTTCATGCGATTTATTTCCAAATTCCATCGACGCTTAAAATACTCTGCACCCGGTAGAGTTCACCACCCTCTTCTAAATGATGCCTTTGCATAAGTCAAAAAAGCAGAAAAGCGAGATGCTTCGACAAGCTCAGCATGACAAGAAAAAGTACTTTTGTCATTCTGATGAGCATTGCGACGAAGAATCTCGGGTTATGCAAAGCTCTCCTTTTAAATTAAACAAATCTCATTAAGGATTTTTAATTGGGAATTAATGGACCTTTAACTTTCAGGTTTTATTATTATTTCAACAGCATTAATTATCAAAACCCGTGTTGTCACGGTTTCAAAAAATCAATAGAGTTGGAGGTTTTCCATCATGACTCAAAAATTAAAGTTCCCAGTTGCCATTGCCCTGTTCACTCTGATGGTCCTTCCGCTTTCTTATGGAATGGGGATCCCAGGTTTTTTCACTGCCGATTCCGCATTTGGCCTTAGCACCAAAGCCATTCCTGTAGGCACCAACCTGATTGTGGAAATCGCGAAAAAGAAGAACCCCGCTGTCGTATTCGTCACATCCAAAACTAAAATTCAACCGGCAAAAGGAAATCCTCCGGGATCCTTCGGGCAGTTTCCTCCGCCATCCAGGGGCGGACCTTTTGCGCCTCCCCCCACACCGGGGAACGGCACCGGAACTGGATTCATCATTGACCATGAAGGGCATATTCTGACCAACAACCATGTCGTGGAAGGTGCCGACATCATAAAAGTGGCCCTGCAAAATGAAAAAGAATACGAAGCCCGGCTTGTCGGATCAGACCCCAAGACCGACATCGCATTGATAAAAATCGTTCAGGAAAATGGGGAACATACGTCCTTCCCATTTTTGGCCCTAGGCGATTCTAAACAATTGGAAGTCGGTGAATGGGTGGTCGCCATTGGCAACCCGTTCGGCCTGTCCCATACCGTGACCACAGGCGTGGTCAGCGCTAAAGGCAGGAACATTGGTGCCGGACCCTATGATGAGTTCATCCAGACAGATGCCTCGATCAATCCCGGCAACAGCGGCGGACCATTACTAAACATGAACGGAGATGTCATAGGCATCAACACTGCGATCTTTTCCGGCAGTGGCGGAAACGTGGGCATTGGTTTTGCCCTGCCTATCAATATGGCCAAAGGCATTCTTGATGATTTAAAACAGAAAGGCAAAGTCACGCGCGGCTGGTTAGGTGTCATGATTCAGAGAATCACGCCTGAGTTGCAGGAATCTTTCAAGCTCAAAAATCCAAAGGGCGCTTTGGTCAACGATATCGTTCCCAACGGCCCTGCCGACCGCGGTGGCATGAAGCGCGGCGATGTCATCACCCGGTTTGATGGCGTTAAAATCGCATTGATGGAAACGCTACCCAAGCAGGTCGCATCGATCACACCGGGAAAATCCGTGAAGGTCGAAGTGATCCGCGATGGTCAGGTCAAGACGTTAGATATCAAGATCGAACCGATGAAGGAAGAAAAGCCCGCCTGATTCCCCGGGCCCGCAAGGGCTAACCTCCGGAAAGGGGACTGTTTTGTCAAGGGCAGTCCCCTTTCCAACTTTTTTCGAGAAAAATTATTTCAGGAACTCGCTGTGGGGAAGTTGGGTAACTCCCATGAGGTAAAGGTCTACTGATCTTGCGGCTTCACGGCCTTCAGCAATGGCCCAGACCACCAGCGACTGCCCCCGGGTCATGTCCCCGGCGACAAAAACTCCATCCACACTGGTCATTTTCTTGTCGTCACAAGCTACGTTTCCACGCGCATCCAGTTCCATACCCAACTCTACAAGCATGCCTTCATGGATGGGGTGAACAAAACCCATGGCCAGCAGAACCAGTTCAACATCCAACTCAAATTCCGACCCAGGCACTTCCCGCATTTCTGGACGGCCCGTTTTAGGATCGGGATCGCCAAATTCTATCTTTACACCATGAATTTTGGAAACCTTACCCTCTTTGCCGGTAAACTTTTTAGTCGATACACAAAATTCCGTGATCTTTTCTTTCCCTTCACGCTCATTCGCTTCTGCATGGGAAGAAGAAACCCGAAATATTTTTGGCCATTGTGGCCAAGGGTTGTTATCAGTTCTTTCCTGAGGAGGCTCCGGCAAGAGTTCAAACTGATAGACGTTTTTTGCGCCTTGCCTGAGTGAGGTTCCCAGACAATCCGAACCAGTATCCCCACCACCGATGATCAAAATATTTTTATCTTTGGCCGTAATAGAAATTTCTTCAGGGATGGTATCTCCCTCATTACGTTTATTCTGTTGCGGGAGAAAGTCCATGGCAAAATGAATACCATCCAGATCGCGTCCTTCCACTGGAAGATCCCGGGATTTTTGGGAACCGCCGCAAAGCACCACCGCGTCAAACTCATTTTTTAATTCGTTGGCCGATTTATTAACCCCGACATTGATACCGGTCTTAAAAATGACACCGGATTCTTCCATCACCTTTATGCGGCGTTTAACAATTTTCTTATCCAGTTTAAAGTTAGGGATGCCATACATCAGCAGTCCGCCAATACGATCATCTTTTTCAAAAACAGTAACCTCATGACCCGCCGTATTAAGCTGATCGGCACAGGCCAGCCCCGCCGGACCCGATCCTACAATCACTATTTTTTTTCCTGTCCGGGACTCGGGTTTGCGGGGCTTGATAAACCCCATCTCAAAACCTTTTTCCGCAATCATCTCCTCGATTTTACAAATCGTAACCGCCGGTTCAGTGATACCCAGCACACAGGCGCCCTCGCAGGGAGCCGGACAAACACGCCCGGTGAATTCGGGGAAGTTATTGGTCTTCTGCATCAGTTCCACCGCCTCCCGGTACCGGCCTCGATATACCATATCGTTCCAGTCGGGAATCAAGTTTCCCAGCGGACACCCGGCTTCACTCTGGCAGAACGGAACTCCACAGTCCATACAGCGAGCTCCCTGCTCTTTATATTTTTCTTCCGGAAAAGGCGTATAGCACTCCTCCTGGTCCTTGAGCCTTTCCTCAACCGGCCGGCCTGACGGTGTCTCCCGCCCATATTCCATGAATCCTTTTATCGCACCCATTTACGCGTTCTATATCCTTTCGTTGCCTTCAGGCAACCAGCACTTCATCTTTTCTTTTACGTTCTTCCAAAACCCGACGGTAATCGGTTGGATAAACTTTGACAAATTTTGGCAGGGTCTCCTCCCACTCATCAAGCACCCTTTTGGCAACACTGCTTTGTGTGCTGTGAAAGTGTTCCTCAATCAATGCCCTTAGTTGTTGAACATCTTCAGGTTCTTCAACTGGAAGCAGATCAACAATGCTCTGGTTGCAATGGATGGGGAACGTATTATCTCGATCCAGAACATACGCCAGCCCCCCACTCATTCCCGCGGCGAAGTTTCTACCTGTGGAACCGAGAACCACAACGGTTCCTCCTGTCATGTACTCGCAGCCATGGTCCCCTACCCCTTCTACCACTGCCTGAGCTCCACTGTTGCGTACAGCAAACCGCTCTCCCCCAACTCCTCGGAAAAATGCTTTTCCGGAAACGGCACCGTAGAGAACCGTATTTCCGATCAAAATATTATCTTCCGGAACGAGGGGGGAGTCTTTTGGCGGATAAATAATTAGTCTACCGCCCGACAAACCTTTTCCTACATAGTCATTGGCATCACCGGCAAGACCAAAGGTCACTCCCGGCGCAAGAAAAGCCCCGAAGCTCTGACCCGCAGAGCCCGTAAAACCGAACTGGATGGTATCGGCTGGCAGCCCTTCTTCCCCGTGCAATTTAGAAATACGATAACTGAGCATCGCCCCGGTAGCCCGGTCCGTGTTAAGAATTGGGAGATCGCCATAAATCTGGGTCTTCTTTTCGAGGGCTAGCTGGCTCATTTCTATCAGTTTATGGTCCAGTGCATTGTCCAGATCTCCACTCAAATCCTGCGTGCAGATATTCCTCAACGCCACCTTTTCATCAACCTCGGGCTTAAATAAAATTTTACTCACATCCAGCCCACTTGCTTTCCAGTGGTCGACCGCTTCTTCTCCTTTGAGCAGTTCTACTTTGCCAATCAGATCATTGAATTTTCTAATACCTAATTGCGCCATGATTTCCCTGACTTCTTCCGCAATGAAGCGAAAGAAATTGACGACATAATCTGCCTTGGCGTCAAACTTTTTCCTGAGGTCCGGGTTTTGAGTGGCAATCCCTACAGAACAGGTATTGAGGTGACATTTTCTCATCAAAATGCAACCCATAGTGATCAGAGCTGTGGTGGAGAACCCAAATTCATCGGCACCAAGGATTCCGCCGATCACAACATCGCGTCCTGTTTTGAGCTGCCCGTCCACCTGAACACGGATGCGTCCTCTGAGATCGTTGAGTATAAGAATCTGCTGTGTTTCAGAGAGTCCCAGTTCCCAGGGAAGCCCAGCGTGTTTGATTGAGGTCTGAGGCGAAGCTCCGGTTCCACCATCGTGTCCGGCGATCAGTACTCCCTCCGCACGCGCTTTGGAAACTCCCGCCGCGATAGTACCCACCCCCGCTTCCGCAACCAATTTCACACTCACCCTGGCATCAGGGTTGGCATTATGAAGATCGAATATCAATTGCTGCAAATCTTCTATGGAGTAAATATCATGGTGGGGTGGTGGAGAAATCAAAGCCACACCCGGAGTAGAACTCCGGATCTTAGCGATGTACTCGCTAACCTTATGCCCTGGCAATTGCCCCCCTTCACCGGGTTTAGCGCCCTGGGCAATCTTGATTTGCATTTCATCGGCATTGGCCAGGTAATAACTGTTCACCCCGAATCGTCCTGAGGCCACTTGCTTGATTTTACTGCGACGGTCATCCCCGTTCACATCCAAGGTATAACGGGCCGAGTCCTCGCCGCCCTCACCGGTATTACTTTTACCACCCAGCCTGTTCATAGCAATCGCCAGTGTCTCATGGGCTTCGCGGGAAATCGAACCAATGGACATGGCACCGGTGCAAAAACGTTTGGTGATCTCTTCTACAGACTCCACCTCTTCGATGGGTATCGGCGTGGTCTCTTTAAAATTAAAAAGTCCCCTTAAAGTGCATTGTCGGGTACTTTCTTTATCAGCATGCTGGGAAAACTTTTTGAAGGTTGCATAATCATTGGAACGGGTGGCGTGTTGCAACAAGCCGATAGCATGCGGATTGAGCATATGTTTTTCTTCACCGCGACGCCAATGGTAATCACCGCCAAGATCCAGTTGCGAGAAAAGTTCATTACTATAAGCCCTTCGATGCCTTGCCAGAGCCTCCTTGGCCAGAACATCAAGATTCGCTCCGCTCACTCTGGAAGGGGTTCCGGTAAAAAAACGTTCGATCACATCTTCGTTTAATCCAACGGCTTCAAAAATCTGGGCACCACGGTAGCTCTGGATCGTGGAGATTCCCATTTTTGCAATGATTTTGAACAGACCCTTTCTTGTTGCCTTGATAAAGTTATCGACCGCTTTGTCCATGTCCAGTTCTTCGATATACACCGCCTCGCTTGCCATCTGCGATACCGTTTCATAAGCAAGATACGGATAAATAGCACCCGCACCATAACCAATCAACAGGGCGAAGTGCATCATCTCCCGAGCTTCACCTGTTTCTACAGCCAGCCCTACACGAGTACGAGTCCTCTCACGCAAAAGGTGATGGTGCACCCCAGCGGTAGCCAGAAGACTGGGCAAAGCAGCGTGATCAGCATCGATTCCTTTATCAGATAGAACCAGAATGGTGGCACCTTCTTCGATAGCTTGCGAAGCTTTCTGACATAACGCATCCAAGGCCCGTTCCATACCCTTTTCTCCTTCAGAGACAGGAAACAAGGTTGAAAGCACAACGGTTTTGAAATATTCCTTATCGAGTTTGCGGATTTTCTCCATTTCTACCCCGGTAAGAATGGGATGCTCGACTTTTAATTTGCGGCAATGTTCAGGACTCTCTTCCAGAAGGTTTCGTTCTTTTCCAAGTGTCACCTCCATAGACATAACAAGTTCTTCTCGGATGGAATCGATAGCCGGATTGGTCACTTGGGCAAAGAGTTGTTTGAAATAATGGAATAACAGTTGCGGCTTTTGCGACAAAATCGCAAGTGGTGTGTCGTTACCCATCGAGCCAGTAGCTTCCTGTGCAGTTCCAATCATGGGTGCCATGATAAACTTGATATCTTCGACGGTATATCCAAACGCGGTCTGACGGGTCAAAAGGGAATCATAATCCGGCTCGAACTTGTAATCTGTCTCTGGCAAATCCTTGAGGTCAACCTGATTTTCTGCTACCCATTTTTTATAGGGTTTTTGCGTTGTGATTTTTGCTTTCAATTCTTCATCAGAAATGATGCGACCTTCATTAATATCGATGAGAAACATCTTTCCTGGCTGCAACCTCCCTTTGTAAACAATATTGGCTTCATCCACCGGAAGGACTCCCACTTCCGAAGCCATGATGACCAGCCCGTCTTTGGTCACATAATAACGGGACGGCCGCAAGCCATTCCGGTCCAGCACCGCACCACAGGTTTCCCCATCGGTGAAAGCGATAGAGGCAGGGCCATCCCAGGGTTCCATCATGGAAGCGTGGAATTCATAAAATCCGCGCTTGTCTTCGCTCATCGTTTCGTGTCCACTCCACGGCTCAGGAATCATCATCATCATAGAATGGGCTAAAGACCGGCCGGTCAGGAACAACATCTCCAAGGCCTGGTCAAAATCCGCCGAATCACTGCCACCCGGAGCAATGACAGGAAGGATCATATTGATGTCTTTAAATAAAGGCGATTCAAACATCGACTCACGGGCACGCATCCAGTTCTGGTTTCCCCGCACTGTATTGATCTCGCCATTATGCGCAATGTAACGAAAAGGTTGAGCTCGTCCCCAAGAGGGAAAGGTATTGGTACTGTATCGGGAATGGGCTAACGCCAAAGCTGAAACCATGTTCGGATCTTTGAGATCCAGATAATAGGTCTCCAATTGTGGAGCCATCAGTTGACCTTTGTAAATGAGGGTTTTGCTGGAAAGACTGCATGCGTAAAAGTTTTCATTATTGTCATTGAGTCCGGCCCGACGTACTCCCCACGCAGTACGTTTGCGAACACAATAAAGCCTTCTCTCAAAAGCCAACTGGTCTGACACATCCGCTCCCGCACCGACAAAAATCTGCTTGATCACCGGCTCGACAGAACGCGCCGTTTTCCCAATCGTTGTGTTGTCGACCGGAACATCCCGCCAACCGAGAAGCTCAAGGCCTTCGGTCACAACCGCACGTTCCATGATTTCCTGGCCCTGTTTGGTATCCTCGCCGATAGGAAGAAAAATATTGCCCACAGCATAACGCCCCGCATCGGGCAACTTGATCCCTGCTTTTTCGCAGTGTTTCTGAAAAAACTTGTGGGGAATCTGGATGAGAATCCCAGCACCGTCTCCCGTAGCCGAGTCGGAACCGCAGGCCCCGCGATGTTCCAGTTTTTTGAGGATTTCCAGTCCCTGAGTAATGATTTCATGGGACTTCTCCCCCTTCATATTCATGACAAACCCCACCCCACAACTGTCTTTTTCAAAGGCGGGATCATAGAGGCCCTGTTTTTTTGGAAAAGCGTACATAGATTAATTAACTCATTGAATTTAAAAAGCGTTTAATTCCCCCAAACATCGAAAATTCAAAGATTTTCAATGAGGAATGAGTATGAAGAGCAAGAGTCGTGCCTGAGGGAACCCCTTGATATAAGAGGTTAAAAAGAAATACCCCTAAAATAGAGTAATTTATATACACTATTAAGTATATATTTTATATAATTATTATAGAATTTGCCGTTTGTGGTGTAAAACCTTGCGCTTCACCGCCCGACACCCAAACCATAGGGGATTTTCATCGCTATTATAATTGAAAGCCCCGATAAAGTGGCGGCTTTCCCTCACACTCGCCGCAAAAAGAGCGTTCTAGCCTTTTTCGATCCCCAGAAATTGCAGTTTAATTAACTGTTTTTATTTCTCAAATTGGCGTTATAATGAGCAGCTTTCCCTTTTCCATCCGGATCATAAAGTACCCTTTTTGAGCCGTGTTAAGGTAACCTTCCCCGGATTGGAGTTTTTGATTCCTTTAAATTTTAAGAACGGAAGTATCGCTTCCCTTCATATATAGTGGCAAATTGTTGTTAATTTTTTATCTATCAAATTAGGGCCGCAATGATCATTGATGAAATAATGACCCGCAAGGTCATCACAATTAAATCCAGGGACACCCTTTATAAGGCGCAGGAATTGATGGTTAAGAATTCCATCCGCCATTTACCGGTCACCCAAAAAAAAGAACTTGAAGGGATCATCACAGAAAGCGATATCCGCGGAGCTTTCATTCAAAATAATATAGATTCATCAAGGGTAACAATCCTCGACCCGAAGGAAATGAGAGTTGAGGATTTCATGACCCGGAATCCCCAAACTGTAGGACCGGACACCAATGTGGAAGATGCGGCCCTCCTGATTTACAAAAATAAGATTGGGTCACTTCCGGTTTTAGATGGCGATAAGTTGGTGGGCATCATCTCCATTCTCGATATGCTGGGATTGTTCATAGATATGATGGGCATTCTTCATTCCAGTTCGAGAGTAGACGTCATCATGGACAAGGATCCCAAAAACTTTGAATCGGTGTCCAAAATCATCCACGGCCAGGATTTAAACATCATCAGCGTTGGCATGGCCCCTTATGCCAAAAACAAAAAGAAACAGGTCTATTTCTTTCGACTGGACCTATGTGAGACAGCCCCTCTTGTCAAAAAGATTGAAAAGGCCGGGTTCAAGGTGCTAAACGCCATCGACTGACCGGCGAACCGCCGGGGGCAGATAGCGATAACTTTATCTGGCGAGCAAAGATTTTTCTCGGCGCAATTAAACCCATTCCCTCCCTCGGGAGTGGGCCGACGAACCGCGGCCAGCAGGAACTTTGAGCCAAGATAACTCTTTGCCACCTAAAAAAACTATTGCACCGCCAAGGCACAAAGAACGCGAACCGGCCTTTAAATATTTGTCTTTTGGGTCTGGTTTCGTTTACAATGCAAACTCTTCGGATGCATTCTTAAAAACAGGCTTGAGATAATGGTTATTCACTCCAAAATACAATTCGGTTCTTTCTCTCGCCTGGACCTACGCCTACTGGCCCTGCTCTAAGGGCGAGCCTTCACTCTGAGCAATCAGGCTCCCCCAACCGGTTTCTTAAAGCTCCCAATAGATTCACAATTTTATTTATTCTGATTCCGGGGAAAACTTTCCAATCCTCTGGCAATTAATTGGATACATCTTATAATATGGAAGGACTATTTATTTAAAAGGAGATTTTTCAGTCATGCAACCCGAAAAACTCATCATCTTCGACACCACATTAAGAGACGGAGAGCAATGCCCCGGCGCCAGCTTGAATATCAAGGAAAAACTTGAGATCGCGCGGCAACTGGCTCTACTCAATGTAGATGTGATCGAGGCGGGTTTTCCAGTTGCTTCTCCGGGGGACTTCGAATCGGTCAAACAGATTGCGGAAGAAATCCGAGGCTCAAAAATCGCCGGACTTTCACGCGCGTTAGAAAAGGATATTGAGGCAACGGCCCGCGCTTTAGAAAAAGCCGAATCACCACGTATTCATATATTTTTGTCCACATCCAAGTTACATCGAGAACACATGGTCGAGAAAGCCAAGGAAGAAATTGTCGAAATGGGAGTCAAAGCCATCCAGTTTGCTCGCAAATATTGCGACGATGTGGAGTTCTCCCCCATGGACGCGACCCGGACAGAGAAAGATTTTCTCGCCGAGGTCACCCAAGAGGTGATCGGTGCCGGGGCCACAACAGTCAATATTCCTGACACTGTGGGATACACCGTTCCAGAAGAGTTCGCCGAACTCATCCGGTACTTGAAGACAAATGTTTCCAATATTGACCAGGCGGTCATCAGCGTGCATTGCCATAACGACCTCGGGCTCGCGGTTTCCAATTCCCTTTCTGCGGTGCAGGCCGGAGCACGGCAGGTCGAGTGCACCATCAACGGCATTGGTGAACGAGCCGGAAACGCCGCCATGGAAGAAGTGGTCATGGCTATTAAAACCCGAAAAGATTTTTTTAACAACGTGTACACGGGAATCGAGACCAAACATATCCATGCATGCAGCAAGCTGGTCAGCAGCTTGACCGGGTTCTTCGTGCAACGCAATAAAGCCATTGTAGGAAAAAACGCTTTCGCGCATGAGTCTGGCATTCATCAGCATGGGTTTCTCAAACGTAAAGACACTTTTGAGATCATGGACCCCAAGGATATCGGCGGTGACGAGTCGGAACTGGTGATGGGCAAGCATTCTGGGCGAAACGCACTCCTTCACAAGGTTCAGGAGTTGGGATACCACCTGGAAAAGGATGAACTGGACAAGGTGTTCCAGGAGTTCAAGATTCTTGCAGATGAAAAAAAGGAAATCTTTGAAGACGACATCCACACACTCTGCCAGAAACAGAAGTTTTCTGAAGAACAGCAGAACACCTACAAGCTGGGTTCTATGCAATGCGGTTTTGAAACTGGGAAAATTCCTCATGCGACTGTGGTCTTGGTTAGCCGTGATGGCAATGAACAGTCTTCCAACGCCAGCGGCGATGGCCCGGTGGACGCGATTTATAACGCCATCGATAAGATCACCGGCCTCAGATGCAAGCTTATCGACTACCAGGTGATGGCTAAAACCAAAGGACAGGATGCCCAGGGTGAAGTCACTGTTCGTGTTCAACATGAAAAGTGGGAAGTATTAGGGAAAGGTGCTGGGGTCAACACCATAGAGGCCAGCGGATTTGCGTATATCAACGCGATCAACAAACTTTTATTAAAGTCAAAGTCCGGCCCGGTTGAAGACAGCGAACTACCAGGACCGTAATCAGCCATAGTCCCCTTCCAGTTTTCCGGAAGGGGATTTTCTTTTAAAAATTTTTGACTGGAGGATGCCATCTCCAAGCGGGACACATTATTCAATCGGGATACTGCCAGCGAGCCTTTCGAGTTTGATGAGTCAGTGGCAAATGTATTCGACGATATGCTGGAACGAAGTGTGCCGATGTATCAGGAATGTCAGTCGTTGGCGGTGCACTGGTGTGCCCAATTCGCCAAGGCAAACACTTCCGTCTACGACCTGGGTTGTTCCACCGGCACCCTGCTTCTTAAACTGGCCCAGTCGATAGACAAAAATAAGGGGATCTCTTTGTATGGCGTCGACAACTCTTCAGCCATGTTGGAAAAATCCAGCAAAACACTGAGAGAATCACCGATCCCCTGCGAACTCTTTGAGGCAGACTTAAATCAGGGACTCTCCATCCAAAATGCGTCTGTGGTGGTGATGAACTATACCCTGCAGTTTGTCTTACCGGAACGCAGAATTCCCTTGCTAAAAAATATCTGTGAGGGTCTGGTTCCCGGAGGGTCCCTCGTCCTCATTGAAAAAATTAAAAGCGGCATTCCTGAGCTGGACCGGACATTCATCGATTTTCACCATCGGTTTAAGCGGGACCGAGGGTATTCCAACTTGGAGATTTCCAGAAAACGCGAAGCTCTGGAAAATGTGCTCATCCCCTGGACAGTAGAGGAAAACCGGGATCTCATCAAAAAGGCCGGCTTCCCGACGGTTGATCTGTTTTTCAAATGGAACAACTTTGCTGGATTTATTGCTTTGAATTAGAAACTATTGTATTCTTAGTAGCTTCATGAGGAACACCCATGTTTTTATGAAGTTTAAGTGAATCCGGAGGACTCGATAATGCCCCATTACGATCATACCTGCGAAAAATGTAAAAAAGATTTCGTGATCGAAATGAAGATGTCAGAAGTGGATAAAAAAAAGGTGTCTTGCCCTGAATGTGGGTCTAAAAAGGTTTCGCGCAACGTGACCAACAACTCATTTTGGAGCGAAAGCATAGACCGTTATAATTATTCAAAAACTAATAACGATTAATTCCTGCGATAGAAATAAATCATGCTGACTCAGGTTCAACCCGGTACCCAAAATTTTCCCGGCCGCTTTGGCGAATTGGTCCAGTTTCCCCTGCAACGTATTCATATTGAATTGACCAACGTCTGCAACTTTGACTGCACCTTTTGCCCCAAGCAGGAAATGACCCGCCATTATGAGTATATGAAATTTGAAAGAGTCTGTGGAATCATTGACGAGATCGCCGAATACAATATGGCGGAAAAAATCACCTTCCATGTGATGGGCGAGCCATTCATGCACCCCCTCTTTTTCGAAATTCTTGAGTATGCAGCGCAGTTAGGCGTGAAGACCGGCATCACCACCAATGGGACTTATCTCGATAACGAGATGGCTATCAAGCTGGAAAAAGTTACCGCCTCGCAAGTGAACATCTCCCTGCAAACTCCTGACGAGGAATCCTTTAAAACCCGGAAGTCCAGGCGGATGAAGTTCGATGAATATCACAACCGCATTTTGCAATTCATTGAAGGCTGCCTGAAACAAGAAAAGCCTCCTAAGATAAAAGTCCACTTTTTGAACACATCGATCAAAACCGAAGTACCCGGTGACGACTGGACAGTGGGGACGATGAGTGTCATCAACAACACCAAAGAATTACGCAAAACTTTTCGATATTGGGCTCGAGAGGTTCATAAAATCTGTCCACCCCTCAGCGAAGAACAGAAAGCCGCAGTGGAAAAGAAGATAGATAAACTCTCCTCCTTTAAATGGAACGTGGTGGAAGTCGCGCCGAATATTTTTTTCGAGACCTACATTCTCAACACATGGGGTAACGCATTTACCGAGGGTAGCCAAGTGGTACCCTCCAAAACCGGTTATTGCAGTGCGCTGAGCGACCACTTTGCCATTTTGGTTAGCGGCGATTTGACTTACTGCTGTGTCGATTTTGACGGAAAGACAGCAGCCGGGAACGTGTTCAAAAATTCGATCACGGAGATCATGAACACCCAGCCGGTCATTGACGCGGTGGAAGGATTTCAAAAGAATAAAGTAGTCCACCCCCACTGCCAAAAATGTTTAGGAGGGAGCACCTGGTTTAAGTCGGTGCTGAATCGAGTAGGTTCAATCATTATCTGGAAATACCTCAAAAAATTCTTTTACAAAACAAGCTAAAACAGTCGGGATGTAGCGCAGCCTGGTAGCGCACCTGCTTCGGGAGTAGGGGGTCGGAAGTTCAAATCTTCTCATCCCGACCAGTTTTCTTTTCCTTCCTGATCCACTCACTCTTAAATTAAGAATTATTTTTTTCAACTCATTTATAAATTTAATCCCTAATGATTATAGCTAGCAGTCTTGAAAAATCTTTTGGCCCTCAAATTCTTTTTGAGGATGTGTCTTTTCTTATCAATAAAGGCGAACACGTTGGGTTGGTCGGTAAAAATGGTACCGGGAAGTCCACCCTATTCAGGATGATCCTGGGACAGGAGAGGCAGGACTCGGGAACCCTTTCAACACCCAAAGGATACAGGATCGGTGCTCTGGACCAGCATATCCGTTTCACCCAACCCACCGTTCTCAAGGAATGTATTGAAGCCCTGCCCGTTGAAAAGCAATGGGATCATTACAAAGCTGAGATCATCCTTGCCGGTCTGGGTTTTTCCGACCAAGATTTTCAAAAAGACCCCATCACCTTCAGTGGTGGTTTCCAGGTGCGAATCAATCTTTGTAAAACATTGTTGGCCGACCCCAATATGCTTCTGCTTGATGAACCCACCAACTATCTCGACATCATTTCACTCCGTTGGCTCAAGGACTACCTGAACAAATGGCCCGGAGAAATGATACTCATCACGCATGACCGGGATTTCATGGATAAAGTCACCACCCACACACTGGGCCTGCATCGCAAACAGGCCCGAAAAGTCCGGGGCGGCACCATAAAATTTTACGAGCAAATGATCCAGGAAGAAGAGACCTACGAATTAACCCGCAAAAACCTGGAGAACAAGCGAAAAGAAATGCAATCCCTTATAGACCGGTTTCGCGCCAAGGCTTCCAAGGCAACAATGGCCCAGTCCCGGCTAAAGATGATGAAAAAGATGGGCACGATGGAAAAACTGGGTACCGAGAAGAATCTCGGATTCAGATTCAACCACCGCCTCTGCCCGGGAAAAATAGTCATGAATATAAAGGATATTTCTTTCTCCTACGACGGCAATCCTGAAAACAATATTTTCACAGATCTATCATTCTCCATTGGGCGGAAGGACCGCATTGGAATCATCGGAGCCAACGGAAAAGGCAAGTCGACTCTGTTAAATTGTCTGGCAGAGGAATTGACGCCTACTTCCGGTTCTATCATCCAGCATCCCTCTGCCTGTTTCGGCCATTTTGGTCAGACCAATATCGACAGGCTCGAACCCAAAAACAAGGTGCTGGATGAGATACTGCGTTCCAATCCCAACCTTTCCCTGCAAGCCGCCCACAGCATATGTGGAGCCATGATGTTTGATGGAGACCTGAGCAAGAAAAAGGTGAGCGTGTTATCCGGCGGAGAAAGAAGCCGCGTTCTGTTGGGAAAAATCATTTCCCACCCGACCAACCTTCTGCTTTTGGATGAACCTTCTCATCATCTGGATGTAGAATCTATTGAAGCTTTGATAGAAGAATTGAACGATTATGCCGGAGCGCTGGTGATTGTGACTCACTCTGAACTCATCCTTAAAACCCTGGCTAAAAACCTGATTATTTTCCATCAGGGCCGAGCGGAATATTTTCATGGAGGGTACGAGGACTTCCTGGAAAAAGTGGGTTGGGAGGGAGAGCCCATCACGGAGAAAAAGGTAAAAACCAAAATGAACAAAAAGGAAGCCCGTAAATTACGGGCCTTGGAGCGCCAGAAAACCCAAGCTATACAGGAGTGCCAATAAATCTTTTTTCGAGCCCCATAATGCTAAACCAATTCTTCAAAGTTACTGGCAGGGGTTTGGATAATATGCTAAAAATGTATTATCGCAATTTCGTATACGATTTGGGCACAACCCTGATCCATAAATTCGATCACTAGCAGTTTTTTCAACACATTCCAACTCATGATTGACAAAATTAAACACGAACCAGGACAAATCACCCGGGAATCGCTCAAGCTTTGGTTCAAACATCATCTGAAATACACCTTAGTCGACGACCAGTATTCTGCAACAAAAATGGACCACTTCATCAGCCTGGCTTTATCGGTCCGCGATCACTTGGTAAACAGATGGTTGCACACCCAGCAATCTTATTACGAGCACAACGTAAAAAGGGTTTACTACCTTTCCATGGAATTTCTAATTGGCAGATTGCTGACCAATAATCTGATCAACCTTGGAATTTATGATGAATACAAACAGGCTCTGGGAGAGCTCGACCATGACATTCATGAACTGGAGGAGCACGAGGTCGAGGCAGGGTTGGGCAATGGCGGCCTTGGGCGTCTTGCGGCCTGTTATCTCGACTCTATTTCCAGCCTGGGAATTCCCGGATATGGATACGGAATCCGTTATGAATTTGGAATCTTTTACCAAAAAATAGTCCGGGGCTACCAGGTGGAAAAGGCTGACAACTGGTTGCGAGTGGGGAATCCATGGGAAATCCCCCGACCACGCTCCCTGTTTCCGGTTAAGTTTTATGGCCATGTGCAATCCATTCAAAACGCAAAGGGTGAAAAGGAACATAAGTGGGTCGACACCCAGGATGTCATGGCCATGGCTTACGACATCCCCGTCCCCGGTTATAAAAATGATACGGTCAACAACCTTCGTCTATGGAGTGCCCGGTCCAGCCGGGAGTTGGAACTGGAATATTTTCAGTCCGGTGATTATTTCCAGGCCGTGCAAAACAAACATGAAAGCGAAATAATTTCCAAAGTACTTTATCCGGCAGACCATAATCAATCGGGGAAGGAACTCCGGTTCAAGCAGGAATACTTTTTCGTGGCTGCCTCCCTGAGCGATATCATCCGACGATACAAAAAATGCCATACCACCTTTGACGAGTTCAGTGACAAGGTCGCCATCCAATTGAATGACACCCATCCCGCATTGGCCATTGCTGAATTAATGCGCATTCTGATTGATATTGAAAAAGTGCCTTGGGCCAAAGCCTGGAAAATAACCGTTAACACATTTGCATTCACCAACCACACCATTCTTCCCGAGGCGATGGAAAAATGGTCACTGGAATTATTTAGCAGAGTTTTACCCCGGCATCTCGACATCATTTTCCAAATCAACCAGGATTTTATGGATCAGGTACAGGAACGTTACCCTGGTGATCTAGAGAAAATGAATAGAATGTCCCTTATTGAGGAAAACCATACAAAATATATTCGCATGGCAAACCTCTCCATTATTGGCAGTCATTCCACCAATGGGGTTGCAAAACTACATTCCAGTATACTCAAGGAAAAGATATTTCCCGACTTTTATGAAATGTTTCCCGACCGTTTCAACAACAAAACTAACGGCATTACCCCGCGCCGCTGGCTGAAAGCCTGTAATCCTGAACTATCAAAACTAATCACAGATTATATTGGAGATTTATGGGTCCGGGATTTATCAGAGATAAAATACCTTCAGGATCATATCAACGATCCTCAACTGATCGACCGCTGGAAAAAAATAAAATTCGATAATAAAAAACGGCTAGCAAACTATATTCAAGAGACTTTAAGTCTGGAAATTGATCCAAACTCCCTATTTGATATACAGGTCAAGCGAATTCATGAATACAAAAGGCAGCTATTAGGCGTTCTGCACGCCATCGCGCTTTATAACCGCATGCGTAGAAACCCTAAAGACTTTAAAACTCCCCGAACCATTATGTTTTCCGGAAAAGCTGCTCCGGGTTATGCCATGGCAAAACTGATCATCAAATTCATCAACAGCGTCGCGGACACCATCAATGCCGACTCCAGTTTACAGGGGAAACTCAAAATCGTATTTTTACCGAATTATTCCGTGACTCTTGCGGAAAGAATTATTCCCGCCGCCGATCTTTCCGTACAAATTTCCACAGCAGGGATGGAAGCTTCAGGTACCGGAAATATGAAGCTGTCTCTCAATGGTGCTTTAACCGTGGGAACACTCGATGGCGCAAATATTGAAATTATGGAGGAGGTTGGAAGCGAAAATATCTTCATATTTGGTTTGAATGCCGATGAAGTTATGGAGAAGAAACAAGGCGGTTACCAACCCAGGGAGATTTACAAGCAAAATCTAGAATTGCGAGAGGCTCTAGACATGGTTCAGAAAGGCTTTTTTTTCGGCCAACAACCCAATCTTTTTCAACCCATCCTGGAAAACCTGTTGGATCATGGTGACCCTTATATGATCCTGGCAGACTTTCAATCTTTTTGTGACATCCAGGAAAAGATCGGCAATGCCTATTTGGATATTGATGCATGGACTAGAAAAGCCATCATCAATGTATCACGGATGGGAAAGTTTTCCAGCGACCGTTCTATCAAAGAATATGCAAAAGAGATTTGGAACGTTCCCGTTAACCAAAAATACTAAATTCTTAACCCCTGCCATAGGTTTTAGTCAACTCAGCAAGTTTTGCCACATCATCGGTTGACCATTGACGCAACCTCCACTCCCAATTATTTTCAGCAGTTCCGGGGCAATTCATACGAGCGTCAGAACCCAACCCCAACACGTCCTGCATGGGAAGAATAACTATGTATGCAACCGATCTCATTGCCAAAACCACCATTTCTTCAGCAACCGTCGCTGAATTCACTTTGTGCCCTATAATACTTTCGAGTTTCAGCTTTGACTCATCACTCATTTCTTCATCAAACCAGCCCCTAGTAGTATTACAATCATGTGTGCCGGTATACAAAATGCAGTTCTTCACATGGTTAGCCGGAGCATAAGGGTTTTGTAAAATATCTCCATCGAAAGCAAAGATCAAAAGTTTCATTCCCGGAAACCCAAACCGTGCCATAGCGTCTTTAACATCCTGAGTAATAATACCTAAGTCCTCCGCGACAACGGGAATAGATTTAAATTCCTTGAATAGCCGGGAAAAGAATTCGACCCCTGGACATTCCTGCCAGCGCCCGTTTACTGCGGTCGAATCGCTGGCGGGTATCTCCCAGGCCGCCAGAAACCCGCGAAAATGATCAATCCGAACCAAATCAAACAGTTTCAGGCTATGCCTCATTCTCTTCAACCACCAGAGGTAATCATTTTCTTGAAGAATATTCCAGTCAAAGACAGGATTCCCCCATTTTTGACCCGTTTCGCTGAAATAGTCAGGAGGGACTCCCGCAACAACAACAGGCCTCATTTCCTGATCGAGTTTAAAAAATTCCGGGTGGGCCCATACATCAGCGCTGTCATGATTCACATAGAGTGCCACATCACCAAAAATACGGATCCCTTTATCGTGACAATACTTTTGTAATTTCTCCCATTGGCAAAACAGAACAAACTGAAAATATTTTTCCTGGTCGATAAGTTCTCCAAGCCTCTCAATATATTTTTCCACTGTATTTCTTTTTTTTATATCCTCCGGCCACGCAATCCAAGACCTCCCATTAAAGTGGTTTTTTAGAACCGAGAAAACACAAAAATCCTCCAGCCAATAGGAGTGGTCAACACAAAACCTTTCATACTCGATTTTGTTCGCCCGCATTCTGAAGCGGGCGTAGCTTTTTGAAAGGAGTCTGATCTTAAATTCTAAAACGGGAGCATATTGCACCCGATGCGGGGAACATTCGAGAGTAGGCTCCAAATCACTCTCATCCAACAAGCCGCCACGAATCAAGAGTTCCGGGCTGACAAATAACGGACTGATGGCAAATGCTGACGTACAACTATAGGGTGAATTTCCGAATGAGGGCGGATTAATCGGAAGAATTTGCCAAAGAGTCTGACCGGCCTGCTTTAATAAATCAATAAACTCAAACGCAGAGGGGCCAAAATCTCCTACGCCAAATTTTGATGGCAGTGAAGTGATATGAAGAAGAATTCCACTGCATCGAGATTCTTGGTTTTGAGACATGTATATATTTATGACCTCTACGTTTAACGTTTAAGCTGGCAAATCCATTGTGGCTTTTTTAACCACGTTTTTATAAATCAGGGCACCGTTGCCTTTCTCCGGAACATTACTCGCCGCTAACTCGAGTAATTGCAAAAAATAAGGTTCCAATGCATCGCCAGAAAGTTCTTCAGCAAGTTGAATGACTCTTCCTGCGTATAACAAAACCTGTTCAGTTTCAATCCCCGAGACATCATTAAAAAACCACCCGCAACTGGTATACATAAGCATAGAATTGCGCTGCAATTCTAGAAGTTTAAGCACAATAACTTTTTCGGATTTGTCCAACCCGCGTCGGGATTCCTCTTCCAGAAAAGTATCTCTACCACATTGATTCATAAGAATATTAATATAACGATTTCTCGCCCGCCAGGGATCTTTAATTAAAGGCATGCTGATTTCTGTAAAAATAGTATCCGCGATGCCCTGAAGCCAATCCAGTGCATGCCTGAGAGGAGCCCTCCAGTTTTGCCTCCATTCCGGGTGGCCCCCTGTTTCGCATCCGCAATGGATGCTCCAGCGTGCAATCCCATGAGCGCAACTCCACGAAGTTCTTTCATTAATTTTAATCTCCTCTTGTGGAGGAAATTTTTCCAGATACTCGGCAAAATTGGTCAATCGCGCATCACTATGGCTATCGATGTACCGCAAGGCAAAAGCCAATGCCATATCGCCAAACTTATGATGATGCCCATAGGTTTCTCCATCAGTCGCCACACTGAGCAATTGCGGCCCATCGCTGACATCCATCTGCATTAATTTTTCAGCAAAAGATTTTCCATCCCGCAAAAGATTTTCAAACGCCATGGATTGAGACAAGGAGCCGTTATAAAAGAACAGATTAATACTTCTTTCTGCCTGCAACTTTATTCGATAAGGACGGTAAATATCCAACTCACTCTCCTGCCCGGTTTTCCCTTCAGGAGTTAATAGTTTGCCTGCCTGATGAGGGGCTAAAATCGTAAATAGAATGCCTGAGTCAGCCATTATGTCGAGGGTTTCCAAATCCACCGCCGTTTCCGGCAGCCACATTCCCTCCGGCAAGCGTTTAAAACGAGATTCAAAATCCCGGATTCCCCAATAAACCTGGGTGTATTTATCCCGCGAGTTGGCCAGAGGCATGATCATATGCGAATAGCATTGCGCCATCGCCGAACCATGTCCGGAAAACTTTTTCCGGCTGATTTGATCTGCATCCAGAACCGCCTGATACGTATCCGGAGCCTTGCTTTCCAACCAGCTTAGTAGTGTAGGACCGAAGTCAAAACTGATTCGGGAATAATTATTGACCGTTTCGGTGACAACACCCTTTTCATCAAGAATTCGGGCCTGGGCGTTAGGGGCATAACATTCGGTGTGAATACGCTCGTTCCAATCATGGAAGGGGTATGCGGATTCCTGACAAGGAATTGCCTCCAGCCATGGATTCTCCCTGGGCGGCTGGTAAAAATGTCCGTGTATGCAAACAAACCTGGTCATGGATTCAAAAATCTATTTTTTATTTTGCGCGGAAGAGCAAACATTCATCATTGGCATTTCAAAAAGATCACAGCAAGGGGAGGCAAAACAAGATTAACCGAATAAGGCTGCCCGTGCCAGGTCATGGAAGCACTTTGAACAGGTTGTGGATTGCCAACCCCACCTCCGCCAAACTCTTCGGCATCACTGTTGAGAACTTCCTCCCAGGCTCCTTCACAAGGAACCCCAACACGGTAATCAAATCTCGGAACCGGAGTAAAGTTCAAGGCCACGATAATTTTATCATCAGGATCGATCCCCTTCCGCATTAGAATGAGAGCGCATTGTTGCGAGTCACTGCAGTCTATCCATTCGAATCCTTCAGGAGAAAACTCATTTTCAAAAAGAGCCGACTCATTGAGATAAAGATGGTTGAGGCTTTTAAGCCAAAGCTGCAGTCCTTTATGATTTGGGTATTCCAATAAATTCCAGTCAAGACTCTTATCATGATTCCATTCTGCCCACTGGCCAAACTCCCCTCCCATGAAAAGAAGTTTTTTCCCGGGCTGAGCAAACATATGACCGAATAGCAATCTCAAGTTGGCAAACTTTTGCCAGTCATCTCCCGGCATACGGGCAATCAGGGAACCCTTTCCATGAACTACTTCATCATGAGACAGGGGTAAAATAAAATTTTCATGGTAGGCATACAACATCCGAAATGTTAAGCGATCGTGATGAAATTTCCTGTGGATGGGATCTTTCTTCATATACTCCAGCGTGTCATGCATCCAGCCCATGTCCCACTTCATTCCAAATCCCAACCCACCCACATAGGTAGGTTTCGAGACCATGGGCCAGTCCGTCGACTCCTCTGCCATGGTCTGGGCATGAGGATGCTTTTCGTACACCTGCTCATTAAATTTTTGCAAAAACCCAATAGCCTCCAGATTTTCCCGGCCACCATGAATATTGGGAATCCATTCTCCTTGTTTTCTTGAATAGTCCAGATAGAGCATGGATGCCACCGCATCGACCCGCAATCCATCAATATGAAACACATCCAACCAATAAAGCGCGTTGCTGATAAGAAAGCTGGATATCTCATTGCGGCCATAGTTAAAGATATGCGATCCCCAGTCTGGATGAAAACCCTGCCGCTTATCGGCATGCTCATAAATATGGGTCCCATCAAACAAACCCAAAGCAAATTCATCGGTAGCAAAATGGGAGGGCACCCAATCCAGTATCACACCAATATTATTCTGATGGAGTTGGCCCACAAGATGCATAAATTCCTGTGGGGTTCCATAGCGGCTCGTTGGAGCAAAATATCCTGTACACTGGTACCCCCATGACCCATAGAAGGGATGCTCCATAACAGGAAGGAATTCAACGTGGGTGAACTCCATTTTCTTGAGATACTCCGTTAAGAGCGGGGCCAACTCAAGATAGGTGAGCGGGGAATCATTGGGCTTACGCCTCCACGACCCAAGATGCATTTCATAAATGGAAACAGGACTATTATGAAAGTCATGCCTCTTGCGTCCCTGGTCCATCCAGTTTTGATCTTTCCAAGAGTAATCCAGATCCCAGACAATGCTTCCAGTCCTGGGAGGTGTTTCGCAAAAAAATGCAAAAGGGTCGGCCTTCTCTACTTGGTATTCATTATGGCGAGATTGAATATAATATTTATAGATATCGCCCTTATTGACTCCGGGAAAGAATCCTTCCCAGATTCCAGACTCCTGTTTAGGGTGCAGGGAGTGTTGTTCTTTTTTCCATCCGTTGAAATCACCCACAACATGGACGCATTCCGCATTGGGAGCCCAAACCGAAAAGTAAGTCCCAGACACCCCATTTATCTCAACCCGATGGGCTCCCATCTTTTCATAAAGACAAAAATGATTGCCTTCATTAAAAAGATGAAGGTCATCATTCGTCAAAAGGGAAAAAGTTGCAGACTTCTCATCTTTTCTGGGAATTTTAGATACGCTTCGAGTCATATATTCGGTACTATGGGTAATTAAACCTGTCTTTAAAAACGCAGGACTAGCTTGCAATCAATACATCATAGCATGACGTCACATCATGAACGATAGAGAAGACCAGCAAAAATTCCTGGATTTTGCCCGCCGTAAGTTGGAAGCAGGCACAAGTGATCTGGATGCCGACACACGCGAAAAATTACTGCAAATGCGGCATCGGGCTCTGGAGTCTTCTCTGGAAGGAGAAAGCAGTTTCCCCGAATGGGCTACCCTGCCCATCATTGCATTTATTACCGCAGTAATTTTTGTAATACTGGTCTATGTCAAACCCAATCCGGAACCTCAAATTAACAACAACCCGGAAGACCTGGAAATTCTGTTATCTAATGATCCGATTGAATTTTATGAAAACCTGGAGTTGCTCCAAAAATGGAAAGACGAGAATATTGCAAGTGAAAAAGAGAGCCATTAACATAGTTCTTTTTCTGGCCGTACTGGTATTTTCAGTGGTCCCAGGTAGAGGCCAGGAAAACAGCATCAAATGGGATGACATGGGGTCTGGAGAAAAACAGATCCTGGCCCCCCTTCAGAATGAATGGGATGGACTTTCACCAGCAAAACAAAGCCGGTTGAACAAAGGAGCGAAGACGTGGAACACAATGAGCCAGGAACAACAAAAAATCTTTAAGCAAAAACTTCACACATGGAAATAAAAGACCCTGGACGAAAAATTTCAAATCCGTAACCAGTTCGAACGATTCCAAAGTCTGCCCGAGATGGAAAAGCAAGTACTGCGCAATGCCTATGAAAATTTCAAACGCCTATCCCCGGAAGAACAGAAATCCCTTTTAAGCCAGCATCACGAAAAAGAGAGTTAAACAAAAAGCCTCCGCCGGTAAACTGCAATAGCTATAAATCGCTTTCAACCGATTACTCGGCCCAAAGAGTCATTGCTCGTTGCCCTCACGGCTAGTGGCGCAGCGGAATCCTACATAATGAAATTTATGAATGGGCAAGCTGTATATCCTGTGAGAAGATTTCAGACTTCCCACTCCATTCCGCCATGAGCCTCCCCGAACCACCTTCCCGCTGAGTTCGTGATCACTTTGGGTCCACTCCCAGACATTTCCGGCCATATCATAGAGTCCCCATGAATTCGGTTCCTTTTTTCCCACAGCATGGGTCTGCTTGTCGGCATTGCCCTTATGCCATGCGTAGCGGTCCGGCCGATTCCCTCCCCAATAATAAGGAGAAGTCGTGCCTGCCCGAAGAGCCCTTTCCCACTCCTGTTCCGTAGGCAAGCGCTTCCCGACCTTGTCACAAAAGGCAACGGCTTGGTTCCAGGTCACCTTTTCAACAGGCCGATCCGTCCCTTGAAAATAAGAAGGATTGGTAAGCATGACCTTGAAATATTCTGCCTGCGTCACTTCATATTGATCTATATGAAATCCATATTTTTTTTCACCTGCGCCGGTTGCGCTGGATTCATCAGGAGCAACATATACCATGCCAGAAGTATTAATTCCCGGATTCAGAACCAGCCATAAAACCAGGAAACCCGGAGTTAAATGAAAATTAAAGAATCGTTTCACAATAATCTAACGCGGAAGACTTCTTCTATCAATAGGGGCTTCGAGTCCTTTCCCACAATGAGGACACTCAAAAGGTCGGGTTTTTTGTTTTTGTAGCTCTTCGATAAATCCGTATGCGATGATTCCGACAGGCAGGCCAAATGTTCCCAAACCCAGTATAGAGATGAAGCCTCCAAAAAAATTTCCTACAGTGGTGATAGGATAAACATCTCCATAGCCCACCGTCGTCATGGTAGATACCGCCCACCACATCGCTGCAGGAATACTCGAAAAAGCCTCAGGCTGAGCTTTATTCTCTATAAAATAAATAACTCCGGAAGCGAAAACCAGCATTCCCATCGTTACGGCTAAGACGATGAGCAACTCTTGCCGTGTATCATTTAACACCTCTTTAAATAGATGCAGGGATTTTGAATACCTCGCCATTTTAAATAAGGTAAAAAGTCGGAACAAACGGAGCACTCGAAGAAAGCGCAAATCCAGATCAAAAAAGAATGGCAAATAAAAGGGGACCACCACCATCAAATCGATGATCGCGGAAGGTGTGAGCATGTAACGAATCCGCCCGCTGACCGGAGCGGCGAATTCCGGCTTCAACGTACAAGTCCAGACGCGCAGAACATATTCAATGGTAAACACCACCATGGAAAACCATTCAAAGACCTTGAACGGTCCTGAATATATTTCGGAAATTTCCCGCACGGTTTCCAAAGCAACAGCAAAGACATTGAGAATAATCAGGCAAATAATAAAAATATTAAAACCACGGCTGAGAAAATCGCTTTTAGATTCCGGCTCAAGAATTTCACCAATCCTTTGTTTCATGGGCTATTCCTTTTTGAAAGGTAGGGTTCCGGTTCATCACTCCACATAGATAATCATGCCGCCTTATACAATTGAAACAAACAGACAATATATTGACGCAAGCTGGGAATATACCCATATTCATAATGCCAAGACACCGGGTGAGAAAGCTCCAGCTCGAACTAACCCCGTTACTTTAAAAGACTTACAGAGATATCCCTCCCAAATTAAAGTTTGGCATGGAACTTGCCGTAAAGGTATGTAGCTAAAGATGTTTCTGCTTCTCTTTCAGGAAGGTAAACGACCATGGAAAAGGTTAAAATTGCTTACCCCATCACTGACAGCTCTAATTCTTCAGAATCTTTTGTATTCAAAAGTATTGTCGCCTCTTTAGCAGGGGCTTCTATTCCCGCAGTCATTTTCTATTTTTTGATGTAACGTTCAACGGGTGAAGATCCATCCGTCCACCCAACAAGAGATCACTGCACCTCCACCTTTATAAAGATGCTTCGCTTTTCTACCCGCCGGGACGTGTTCCTACTCGCAATTTCCGAGCCCTGCTCATCCCGGTTTTGGTTTAATCCGCCCAATTCAATCCACTCTCCAATTCGTCCTCTTATTACGGTATTGAGCCCCATTGTTTCTATACGCCCATTAATGATTCGATATTGCTGCGGGGAAATTTCTAGAATCACCTGATCTCCCCGAATACGAGGCAAGACCCTGAACCCCGTCCTCACATCCTTAAACCGAGTGGATTCAAATTGAGTGATATTGTTCCCGGACCTCAAGTTTTCCGTTGCTGTGAAGGGGTACCTACTGACCGATAAAAATGGTTGCCGGGCTTCCCTCCAGAGTGGTGACGAGCTGCGTATTCATCTCATCCGAAAAGGATTCTCTTTCAGAAATTCTTCCCCGGACTGTCCCTCCTCCAGATTTGCCTTCCACGATTATTCCACCTTCTTTTTTCCCAGGATTGATAACCACCCGGCCGGAATCACCGATTGGAATTTGGGCATCTATACCCGCTTCCAGTTCATTCAATTGAGACCGTAGGCCTTGCTTCACCGTAATTCGTAAATTTTTGAGTTGGCCATCTATTTTTCCGAGAAGATTTTTAATCTCCCGCAATTTCCGGGGAGAAGCTCGCACAATGAGTTGCTGGCGCATTCCCGTGACGAACTCATTTCGCCCTAACAACGGACGAATGATGGGAATCACCTCCTCCACAATTCTATTTTTAAGGGGAAAGATCTTCAGCTTCTCCTGAGCCATCACCACCGGAGCGGTGAGGACAACAATTAAAAAAGCGTCTTTAAGGGATCTTAAAAACATAATAGGAATTACTACAATAAAAGAAGAGATTCCCGGAAATGGCATCCGGAAACGCCAAAATGGTATCAGACAGGAAAACCCGATTAAAATCTGCGGGTCTTGATCTTCGGGACAGATTTGATGAAATCCTGAAACCCATTCAGGCCCTCCGCAACATAAACTTCAAATGCAGTCTCTTCCATATTGCTTTTAGAAACTACTTTGGGCCTGGGTCTTAACTTTCTGCCATATTTCATAAATTTGGCAAAGTTTTCACGGCATTCATCCACAAACCGGTTGAAATCATGATCGACGGTCATTCGGGCAGAGTAAAAATGCTTATGGGTTTTCTGCCGCTGGCAAACAAGCTCAGCACTCTTAAAACGAATTTGGATTGCTTCTTTGCGTTGCAGGTGCTGTTCATAAGAATGGCGCATTTGCTCATCGCGTAGAAAGTTATAGGCAGCGGTGGAAAGAACGAAATGCTGCTTTTCTTTATCGGTCGAATCTGTCAAATCCGGGTGATATTTCCGGGCCAATTGCCAATAACGTTTTTTAATCTGCTCTCCACTGGCATAATTCTCCAGGCCCATGAGCCGATAAAGATTATAGGCTTTTAAAACCGAAGGGTATTTCATGCTCATTATTATACAGTCTCAAAAGACAAGAGGGTCACTAAAACTGCCAAAATCATGACATTCAGTTATTAAAAATGCCTATAAATATTATAAAATCGATTTATGATCGAATTGGCCTCAGTCCTATTTATACTGCTTTTCTTCGTGTTCCCCCTGCCCGCTTTTGCCGCCAGTTTAGGATTGTTCACCACTTGGAACCTTTACAAAAAGTATGAGTCCTTTAGAACCCAGCCCACCGAAGGCAAGAAAAGCATGATTCTGGGCACACTATTATTCCTGATAAATTTTATCTGCAGTATTTTTCTGGGGGCCGCCCTGGCGTTCGCAGTCTATTATTTTATTTTTGCTAATTTTTACCTTTTTATCTTCAACTTTTTATTCTGCTCAGCGATTTCACTGAGGTGGTTTGATTTCACCCATAACCTCTATCGGCTGCTTATATTCAAACTCAAATCCCAAGACACTTTCACCACATCCTATTTTGCTGTTTGTCAGGGTTTCCGAGAAAGGGACGGTTTCGGGTTGGCCCCGGTTTATACCAATGCAGGGACCTTGGCACTGGAAAATAACCGAGTGGTCTTTAAAGGGATGTTTCGCGAGGAAAACTTCACCCATATCACCCGTGTAGAAAGGAAAAGCTCCGAAAAAATAAAAATTTTCTCCAAGCAGAATGGTCTTAAAAACGCAGAAGTGTTTTTAATCACCCTGAAGGAAAAATTTTATCCCTTCAAAAGCCGCCACGACCGCGATAAAATTTTCAAACAATTGGTGAGGCAATCCCAACCCTCCTGAAATCGTTCATTCCCTCTATTGAATGATTCCATAATAGAAGATAGAATAAAGAAACCTCCAAAAGCAGAGATTCCCTTTCATGGCCCAACCTACAACCCTAAATTATTACAAGATTCTCGGCATCACCCAGAAAACTTCCAAAGCAGATATCAAAAAACGATATCGGGAGTTGGCAAAAAAATACCACCCCGACACCAATGCGGGTAGCAAAAAAGCCGAAGACAAGTTCAAGCTCATCTCCGAGGCCTATGAAACACTCAGTAATGCTAAAAAAAGGAAAGAATACGACCGCCAGCGGGCCTATCAGAAAAAAACTCCGCGTCGGCCCAAGGGCCAACCCAATTGGAACGCTCCTCCCGGCGGATTCGGAGGGGAACCAGGTGGCAGCAAGCAGGGGTTTGAAGAACCTTTCGCCCAGGAACCGGAACCGATTGATCCTGATATGCCAACCAGCGGGTTTGACCTGCAGTTCATGGTCGATGTCCCTCTCCCTGTCGCAGCATTGGGGGGAACTATTCATTACTCTTATGAGAAATACATGCAATGCGAAGAATGTGAAGGAACCGGAACCCAGGGAAGTGATGAATGCGCGGAATGCCAGGGGAAACAACTGGTCGTCCGCTCTGTTACCTTAGACGTAAAAATTCCTCCAGGCGTGGCCGACCAATACACTCTTGCCATCATCAAGGAAGGCGGGGCAGGCAGAAATGGAGGCCCTCCCGGAGACCTGTTTTTAAAAGTCTGCATTCAGCCCCACCCAAAATTCAAACGGATCAAAAACGATATCATCCATGAAGTGACCATCCCTTCCAAGTTGGCGGAAGAAGGCGGATCACTTGAGGTTGAAACACTGAATGCCACCACAACCATTCAAGTGGAAGAAGAAACCCTTATCGGAGAAGAACTACGCGTACCCGGAGAAGGCGCAGCCATAAACTGGGGGAAAAAGCGGGGCGACCTCATTATCAAATTTAATATTGAGGAAAATTGAGCATGCAGTTTATTTTATTCATGACCGGCTTCGCTTTGGCTCTCATAGTAACCCTCTGGCTGATTTTTCGATCCGGAAAATCTCGCCCTTCCAAAAAACTTAAATCGCGGACGAAAAAAATTGCGCAACGGAAAAAAGGCAATAGAACTTTAAAGCCTGAACCGATCTCGCCAACAGGTGAACAACTGCGTGATAACGCTACGAAATTACTGAAAAAGAATCTGGAAGTGGTCAGCCAGGTGATACGACAGTGGCTGCGCGATAAATAAGGTTTAACCCTTGCGGGCCTTCACCTCTGCCGCATGAGCTTTAGCCCTTTTAAGCATTGCAGCTCTTTCTTCTGATGAAAATTCTCTTTTGGGAGTGGGTTTGGGGGTTCCTCCGGAAGCCTTGGGTGCAGCCGCAGCGGGTGCCGCTGGCGCCGCATCGGCCGAAGCTTCTGCCGGTTTTTCACTGACTGCTTCTGGGGCAGGTTCAGCCGCTCCTACCTTAGTAGGCGGAGCCTCTCCCTCTTTACGGATCAACCGCATTGAAGACCAGACTTCTGCGGTAGGATAAGCCGTGTCGAGCCCTATCTTTAAATCCATTCGGATAATTTTTTCATCGGAACACTCGGTGATCCAGGTATTGGACGCGCCACCGGGCGCAAATATTCCGTCTATAGGATAACTTGTCCCGTTTTTATCAACCAGAGATTTCACTCCGGTCTTATCGAAAAGTGTCAAGGCCTCGGCCTTATTGGGAATCCGCCAATTTTCGTAGCCACCAAACTTGTCTTTATTCGTGTTGACCCAGTCTACATATTCTCGATGATCTTGCCAAGTATAAAACTTTTTCACATCCAGCCAGGTATCGGTCTTCTTCCACATAAAACCGGTATTGGGATCGGTGATGGTTCCATCACCGTTATCGACAAGGAGTTCTCCTACTGGACCAGCCTTTTTTGCCGCTTCGGCTTTTTTGGCGGCGGCAAGCTTGACCTTTTCAGCGGGCGATAAAGCTTCGGCTTCTGAAGAAGGAGTGTCTGACATGCTTAATCTCTGTGAACCGTAGAAGATTCAATCTCTTCTAAAATATCATTCAAATCTTTTCCCGTATCGGTGATATCTTTCAATATCTCACCCAGCCTGGATGCAGAACAGACATCTAACCGAGAGTGAAAATCCACTCTGTAGTCGGCAGCATTTTTACGGATCCAATCCACAGCGACCTGCTCCTGAGTCTCGCAACTCATATTGGCGCATTTTTTATCCAGCAGGTTCGTCTGGGATAACCGTATGATTTCACAAATCAAATCTTCTTTGATCCGGCTCATACTAAAATTTTAACACAAAATATGACGGGAAATAGCCCTTTGGCTGTAAAAAGGGGCCACTCTATAACGGTTTTTCAGGCTTGTCAATGTGATATTTCTGTAACCCTATATATCTTTGATACTTATAGGGTTATTGCTGTTTTTTCGGCTTGGATGGCAATATTTCCGGGACACGGTTTTATCGCCTCGCTCCACAAACATGAAGCCCTTTTACGGGGCAATGGGAGCCTATAACCTGACCTTCTCAGTTCGAGGATCGAGGGTCAAAAACCTCGCGCAAGCTATCCCCTAAAAAATTGAACGAAAGGATGGTTAAGAAGATTGCCAAAGAGGGAAACAAAATAAGATGCGGATAAAACTTGATCGCCGTCCAGCCATCGTTGGCCAGGGTTCCCCAACTGCTAAAGGGAGGGGCTATTCCCAACCCAATAAAACTTAATGTCGACTCGGCTAAAATCGCCATGGGTATACGAAAACTCAAAGTCACCACCAGAATACCGAGGATGTTAGGAAGAATTTCTCGCACCAGTATCCTTGCAGGGCTTGCGCCCAGTGCACGGGCCGCCATCACGTAAGGAAACTCCTTGATCCTGAGGACCTCTCCGCGCACCAATCGGGCAACCGTGACCCAACTCACCAGCGTCAATGCAACAAAAACCCCCGCCACTCCCCGCCCCATCAAAACGGTGATGAGAATAATCATCAACAGGTCGGGCAGAGCAAAGACCACATCCACCAGCCGCATCATCAGGTTGTCGGTCCTGCCGCCGACATAAGCCGAAATGGCTCCATAGACCGTTCCGATCAGCAAGGCGAACAAGGTGGTGAATACACCGATAAACAGTGACACCCGCGCTCCATAAATCATGCGCGAAAGAAGATCGCGACCCAGACGGTCGGTGCCCATCCAATGCTCCAGACTGGGAAAAGCCAGAGTCTGCAACGTATCCTGCGTTTCATATGAATACGGAGCCACCCATGGGGCCAACACCGCAATCGCTGAAACAGTCAGCAGGAAACCGGCACTCAACTTGGAGGTCAGAGAAAATCTGTTCATAATATTTTCAAGACTGCTGCAAACCAGAGTTCCTTAGCATTCATATTTTTTAGCCTCTCGAAGAAATCACCTTCAAAAAACCGGCTGCATAACGCTCCAACTTGGTTTTCCCAACACCGGGCAACTTGCCAAATTCCACGATTGATACAGGCCTTTTTTTCGCCATTTCCAGTAATGCAGTATCGTGAAAAATAATAAATGGAGGAACTTTTTGCTCGCTTGCCAACTCTCGGCGGTGAGCACGCAAATCCTGAAGAAGAGCCTCGTCTTCCTCATTATCAAGCGTAACTTTTGCTTGCTTAGGTTTATCCCTTGAGCGGCCTGCTGTTTTACTAAATTGCTCCTCCCTTAAAAGTACTTTTTCTTCTCCACGCAATACTCCGCTGGAATTTTCTCCCAAGCGATAACCACCATGACCTTCCATATCAACAACCAATAGATTTTTTGCTACCAATTGGCGAAAAATAGATCGCCATTGATTTTTGGAATATTCTTTTCCAATCCCATAGGTCGATATTTTGTTATGGTTGAACTGAACAATTCTGGCAGAATTGCTTCCCAGTAAGACATCAATCACGTATGCCGCTCCGAACCGTTCCCCTGTTTTATAAACGCATGAGAGGGCTTTCTGAGTTGCCACCGTTGCGTCAAAAGACTTTACCGGCTCCAGGCAGGTATCACAATTACCGCAAGGATTCTTTAAACTTTCGCCAAAATATTCAAGCAGAACTTGACGTCTGCACCGCATCGTTTCGCAAAGACCCAGCAGGGCATCCAGTTTCTGCCTTTCTATTCTCTTTTGATCCTCTGAAGCATTTGATGACACAATAAAGTGAATAATCTTTGATAAATCTTCAAGTCCATACGCCAACCATGCATTTGATTTAAGCCCATCCCGCCCGGCACGACCCGTTTCTTGATAATAGGATTCAATACTTTTAGGCAGGTCAAGATGAGCCACAAAACGGACATCAGGTTTGTCAATCCCCATACCAAAAGCAATTGTAGCAACTACAATAACGCCTTCTTCTTTAGAGAATTTATCCTGATTTATTGCCCGGTCATTTTTGTCCATTCCAGCATGGTAAGGCAATGCATTAAATCCTTCTCCAATTAACCATTGAGCTATCGTATCGACCTTACTCCTCGACATGCAATAGACTATCCCCGAATCTCCCGAGTGATGATCTTCAATAAACTTTATCAGTTTACTTTTTGAGTCATCCTTGGAAACAATTGTATATTTGATATTCGGCCTGTCAAAACTGGAAACAAACAATTGCCTTTCTTTTATCTCCAGGCGCTCTATAATGTCGCGGCGAGTTGGGCCATCAGCAGTTGCCGTTAATGCCAGCCTTGGTATGTCGGGAAACAGCTTTTTTAATATGTTTAATTTTAGATATACGGGTCGAAAATCATGGCCCCACTGAGAAACACAATGCGCCTCATCAATTGCAATCAAGCTCAACTTGCATTTGCTTAAATGATTGAGGAATTCTTCTGTAAGTAGTTTTTCAGGAGACACATATACCAAATCCAGGGAACCTTCTAATAATTCCTGTTCCGTTGCCTTTATTTCCCCATGGGTGAGTGTTGAATTCAGGACGGATGCCCGGACCCCTAACTGGGTAAGCGATTCAACCTGATCACGCATTAAAGCTATCAGCGGGGAAATCACTAACCCCACCCCATCCCGGCATAATGCGGGGATCTGATAGCAGAGAGATTTGCCTCCACCTGTTGGCATCAGCACCAGAGCATCATTCCCCGCAATCACATGATCGATGACTTCATTTTGCAGTCCCAAAAAAGAATCAAAGCCAAAAATATTATTTAAAACCTCTTCGGGCGATTTTCTCATTCAACTAAAAAGTAAAGGTTTATAAGACATGTCCTATTTCAACGTCACACGCGGGTCCAACCAGCCGTATATCATATCCACCACCAAATTAGCGACCACAATCAGCACTGCGTAAACCAGCGTCACTCCCATGATTAACGGATAATCCCGGTTGGTCACAGCGGTGATGAAGAACCGTCCCATCCCCGGAATGGAAAAAATAAATTCAATCACAAATGAACCGGTGATCAGTCCGGCCGTCAGAGGGCCCATCACCGAAACAATGGGATAGATGGAGTTGATCAAAACATGTTTGAACATGATCACCGGTTCCGTCAGGCCCTTGGCCCGTGCAGTGCGGATATAATCGGAAGATAAAACATCCAGCATCGTGGTGCGGGTCAGCCGGGCGACATACCCGGCAAAACCTGCCCCCAGAGCAAATGCCGGCAAAATCATGTGGCGGGGTCCTTCCCATAAGGCCGGGGGGAGCCAGTGCCAGTGATGGGAAAAGATCCATACGGATATTGCCCCCAGCACAAAACTGGGCACAGAAATTCCCATCGCCGCCAAAAGCAGGACAGACCGGTCCAGCAAAGAGTTTTTCCAGTATGCCGAGATCATCCCGGCAGGTACCCCCAACCCCAAAACAACCAGAACCGCGCAGAGTCCTAAAGTAAAAGAAACCGGAAACGTGTCCCGGATGATATCCGAAACATCGCGCCCCAGATATTTATAAGACGGCCCCAAATCGCCCTGCAACAATTGCTTCATGTACAGAAGGTATTGTAGGGGAACAGGTTTATCGAGATGATACTTGGCTTCTATATTTGCGATAATTTCCGGAGGAAGAATTTTTTCCGTATCGAACGGTCCACCTGGAACCAAATACATAATAAGAAAGGTGAGTGTCGCAACCGTGACCAGAACAGGTATCCCTAACAAAATCCGCCTGAGAACAAATCGCAACATAAGATTATTTTACCATACCCCGAGGCAATGGCCGAGCGTCGGCGTGACGCTGGACGCATTCGGCAAGAGATTTTTTTCTGCCAGCAACAATGCTCCCCGTTTCACGGGTTATTACACACTGCCTCCACGGCCAATAGCGCCTCCTGTAGGAAGAAACAAATATTTCCCTATCAACCCATACTGGTAGGATATAATACAAGGTCGTTTATTTTTTAACCGGATGCTCCATGAATTATCCTTCTTTAAGAGAATTCATAGACCGGCTGGAGTTTGAGGGAGAACTCCTGCGGATCAAAGAACACGTTTCGCCTATTCTCGAAATCGCGGAAATCACCGACCGGGTCTCCAAACAACCTAATGGTGGAAAAGCCCTGCTGTTCGAAAATGTTGAAGGCAGTTCCATGCCGGTGCTGATCAATGCCTTTGGCAGTGCCAAACGCATGAACATGGCGCTGGGTGTCAATGACATTGAAGATATCCCCAGAAGAATCGAACGCTATATAAAGATTCCGACTCCCACAACCCTATTGGACAAGGCAAAGCTTTTGCCCATGCTTTTGCAGGCAGCACAGTTTCCGCCCAAACTCTTACACACGGCTCATCCTCCCTGCCAGGAAGTCGTCCATATGAATGACGATATCGATCTGGGAATGATTCCGATTCTGCAGTGCTGGCCTCAAGACGCAGGGCGGTTCATCACCTTTCCCATCGTGATCAACCGCAGTGCCGACAAAAAAATCAGGAATGTCGGACTCTACCGCATGCAGGTGTATGACAAAAAAACCACCGCCATGCACTGGCATATCCATAAGGACGGTGCCCATTTTTTCCATGAATATAAAAAACAGAATAAGATGATGGAAGTCGCGGTTGCCCTCGGCGCCGACCCGGCATCCTGCTATTCCGCTTCCGCTCCCCTGCCCTATGGCATTGACGAATTTCTCCTCGCCGGTTTTATCCGCAAGCAAAGCGTACCGTTGGTGAAATGCAAAACGGTTGATCTGGAAGTTCCGGCCAATGCAGAAATTGTTCTGGAAGGATTCATCGACCCCTCAGAAATGCGACTGGAAGGTCCGTTCGGCGACCACACCGGTTATTACTCGCAGGATGGGGATTACCCGGTCCTGCACCTCACTGCCATCACGCACCGCAAAGACCCTGTTTATCTGACCACCATCGTGGGCAAACCTCCTCAGGAGGATTTTTATCTGGGCCGGGCCACCGAGCGTATCTTTCTACCTCTGCTCAAAACCCAGCTTCCTGAAATCGTGGATATGGATATGCCGGTGGAGGGAGTCTTTCACAATTGCGTCATTGTTTCTATCGACAAGCGTTACCCCATGCAGTCCCGGCGGCTGATGAGCGCTCTGTGGGGACTAGGCCAAATGAGTTTTGTCAAGACCATCGTCACCGTTGATGCCGAAGTCAATGTTCATGACTATGAAGAGGTGGCAAACCTTTTACTCAGTAAGGTGGATTTTCAAACAGACCTGTTTTTCTCTGAAGGAATTCTCGATGTCCTCAACCATGCTTCCGACCAGACGCTATACGGCTCGAAGCTGGGTATAGATATTACCACCAAAATTGAAGGCGAGCCGGGTTATGGCAAAGAGGCCCCTGCCCTCACCCAAACCCACACGCTTCCAACACCTGAACAAGTGATGGAAGCATTTCAGGAGCTTAAAGCCTGCCGGATTTTGGAACTTCAAGCCCCTGTCCTGCTCGTAGCTCTCGATAAAACCGCTCCCAATCAGAGTGAGGAGTTCATCGATTCGTTTCTCGATCATCCTGACTTTTCTGCCATAGAAATTGTCATCGTGTTGGAAGGCCATGTCGATGTCGAAAACATCTCTACTGTAATGTGGAAGTTTTTCAACAACCTCGACCCAAAACGGGACTTTCATTTCCAGGAGGAACGGCTGGGCATTGATGTGACGCAAAAGTTCCCCGAAGAAGGTTATCAACAACACTGGCCGGACGAGATTGAAATGACTTCGGAAATTAAAACCATGGTCGATCAAAAATGGAACGACCTGTTTAAGGAATAATTGGTACTCCAACATAATGGCACTGGAACACATCACCATAAAAGGCGCAAGGGAACACAACCTTAAAAACCTCAACCTCACTCTGCCACGGGAAAAACTTGTGGTGATAACGGGGCTAAGCGGTTCAGGAAAATCGTCCCTCGCATTTGATACCATTTATGCCGAGGGCCAACGACGATACGTCGAATCCCTTTCTGCCTACGCGCGGCAGTTTCTCCAATTGATGGAGAAACCCGATGTGGACTCCATTGACGGACTCTCCCCCGCCATCTCAATCGAGCAGAAAACGTCAAGCAAAAATCCCCGCTCCACCGTTGGCACGGTGACGGAAATTTACGACTATCTGCGCCTGCTCTACGCCAGAATCGGCAGGGTTTCCTGTTATGGTTGCGGGCGGCAAATCACTTCACAAACCGTGCAACATATTGTTGACCAGGTTCAGGCTATCCCTATCGGCAAGAAAGTGATGATCCTTTCTCCTGTAGCCCGAAACAAAAAGGGAGAATTTAAAAGAGAAATTCTGGACATGAAACGAAACGGATTCGTGCGCGCACGGATCAACGGAGAAGTCCGCTCTCTGGAAGAGGAAATTGTTCTCAACAAAAAATTCAAGCATACTCTGGAAACAGTGGTGGACAGGCTGGTCATCAAGGAAAAAATGGGCAAACGGCTGGCCGACTCGGTCGAAACCGCGCTCAATCATGGAGATGGCTCCCTGGTCGTTGCAATTCTTGAGGATGACAAGGAATCTCAGGAATTATTATTCAGCGAAAAATTCGCCTGCAGTTATTGCAACATCAGTTACCCGGAATTGGAACCACGCCTGTTCTCCTTCAACAATCCGCAGGGAGCCTGCGCCCAATGTGATGGCCTGGGAATCAAGATGGTGATCGATCCTGAACTTGTTGTTCCGGATCCCAAGCTTTCTGTCCGCGATGGAGCTTTGAAACCCTGGGAAAAACGCAGTTCCATCTATTTTCACCAGATGTTGGATACGATTTCCAGTCATTTTAAGTTCAAACTCAACACTACATTTGAGAAACTCCCTAAAAAGATTCGCGATATTTTGTTATTCGGCTCCGGTGATGAACCGATAAAATATTATTTTGAAAAAGACGGCAAAAAAAAATTCTATACCGACACCTTCGATGGAGTGATTCCAGACCTGGCAAGGCGTTACCGGGAAACGGATTCCACCTCTAGCCGCGAAGAGATTTCGCGCTACATGCGTCCCCTTTCCTGCCAAGCCTGCGGCGGCGACCGGTTACGGAAAGAAGCCGTCTCGGTGAAGATCGCCGACCTGAATATTGTAGGGCTCACGGCATTCTCCATCGGCCGGGCCTACCAATTTTTTCAGGAGTTGAAGTTAAGCCGGCAGGAACACAACATCGCCCGCAGGATCGTCAAGGAAATTAAGGAGCGGTTGGGGTTCCTCACCAATGTCGGATTAGAATATCTTTCTCTCGACCGTTCCTCAGCCACCCTGTCGGGAGGAGAAAGTCAGCGTATCCGTCTCGCCACCCAGATCGGTTCTAGTTTAATGGGAGTTCTATACGTCCTTGATGAGCCCAGCATTGGACTGCACCAGAGAGACAACGACCGTCTGCTCAACACTCTTGTCCGCCTGCGTGATCTTGGCAACACCGTCATCGTCGTCGAGCATGATGAGGCCACTATCCGAGCCGCCGACTATGTTGTGGATCTTGGCCCTGGCGCGGGAGTTCATGGCGGTGAAACTATTTTTGCTGGCACACCAAAAGCCCTGCTGAAATCGAAAGACTCCCTGACAGGACAATATCTATCGGGGAGGAAAAAGATTCCACTGCCCAAAAACCGGCGCAAGGGCAATGGCAAAATACTTGAGATTCAAGGAGCCCAGGAAAACAACCTGAAAGAAATATCGGTAAAAATTCCTCTCGGTTGTTTTGTCTGCGTCACCGGAGTGTCCGGTTCGGGCAAGAGCACACTCACCATTGATATTTTATATAAGGCTCTGGCCCGACATTTTTGGAACTCGCTGGACAAGCCCGGAGAGTTTAAAAAAATCCAGGGCATTCAATGGCTCGACAAAGTCATCGATATTGATCAATCGCCAATAGGCAGAACGCCCAGATCCAATCCCGCCACCTATACCGGCGTGTTCACCCTTGTGCGCGAATTGTTCAGCCAGGTTCCCGAATCCCGCGCCCGCGGCTACAAACCGGGCCGGTTCAGCTTTAACGTTAAGGGGGGACGATGCGAAGCCTGTCAGGGCGATGGGGTCATTAAAGTGGAGATGCATTTTCTCCCCGATGTGTTCGTCACCTGCGAGGTTTGCCAGGGCAAACGCTTCAACCGCGAAACCCTGGAAATTCTTTATAAAGGAAAAAATGTCGCCGATGTGCTGAATATGACAGCGGAGGAAGCCAAGGAGTTTTTCACCAACATCCCTCCCATTAAAACCAAACTGCAAACCATCACTGATGTTGGACTCGACTACATCCGCCTCGGCCAGCAGGCCACCACATTATCCGGCGGCGAGGCTCAGCGGGTAAAGTTATCCAAGGAGTTGAGCAAGCGCAGTACCGGCAGAACCCTGTACATTCTGGATGAGCCGACAACAGGACTACATTTTGCAGACATTGAGCATTTGCTGAAGGTTCTCAACAAACTGGTCGATGCCGGCAATACGGTTATCATTATTGAGCACAATATGGATGTGATCAAAACCGCCGATCATATCATCGACCTCGGCCCTGAAGGTGGCGACGGAGGAGGCCAAGTGCTTGCCGAAGGCCCGCCGGAAAAAGTCGCAAAAGTTAAAGCTTCTTACACCGGGAAATATTTAAAGGAATACCTTTAATATTTTCTAGGGCTTGATATACAAATAACCCTGTTCCTGCAAATCAGCGATACGTTTGACTGCCACAGGATGTTCCGTCGGAATAAAACCCGGCTCCAGAGAATCAAGCGGTTTCCCGAACAACTTCATCGAAACCTGACACATTTCAGGCTGCACCCCTTTGGCAATGATCATGGCCAGTTTCTTTTTCAAAACCGGGTCGATGGTTTCTTTATCGAAAAGTTTCAGGGCCGGGCCGTGTACCACCACTTTTATATCGATCTTGTCCGGTCCGCCTTCGGCTTCTATATGCTTGCTGATCAAGGCCATCGCATATTTTGCCACACCCACATCCGTACCATCGATATGATACAAAACTTTGAGCCTGCCATTTTCATCACGATTATTCGCACCCTCTACCGTGGAACACAAAATAAATAAGCCCGCGAATATTGCGATAAACTGAAAAATCCAACCCCTTTGGATATTAGTCATGAAACCCTCCCACTGTGAATTATTGATAGTACCTAGTCTATCACTTTGAGAAATCCTCGGGGTATAAAATGTAGGGATTGAGATTGGTAGGAGAGGGGTAAGCTATTAATTATTGTTCAGATTTTCGAGGCGGGCGACGGCGCGGAAGAGTTTTTTCTGCGCCTTGATGAATTCTTCTTCTGAAAGGTCGGTTTGGTTCAACTGTTTTTCTGCATTGGCGTGAGCACGCTCGGCGCGTTCACGGTCGATCTCGTGCAGGAACTCTCCGGTTTCAGCTAACACGGTAACGCGGTTGTCCGTCACTTCCAGATAACCGCCACTGACAACCAGGGTAATGGTCTCGCCCTCTTTCTCATAGGACAACTGCCCTGAGCGAAGGTTGGTAAGAATCGGGGTGTGGTCATAAAGAATAGCCATATCGCCCTCGGAACCGGGCACGTTGACCTGATCGACCTCTTCAGAGACCAGTAGTTTTTCGGGAGTTACTACACTGAGTATCAGTTTCTGGCTCATGCTGATTTTTTATCCAGTTCTTTCTGTTTTGCGTGAACTTCGTCCAGGGTTCCCACCATGTAGAACGCCTGCTCAGAAACATCATCCCCATGCCCTTCGAGGATGGCTTTGAACCCTTCAATGGTATCCTGCACTTTGACATATTTTCCCGGTGAACCGGTGAAGACCTCTGCCACGAAGAACGGTTGCGAGAGATACTTCTGAATTTTCCGGGCACGAGAAACCGCCAGCTTATCCTCCTCCGACAGTTCATCCATACCCAGAATGGCAATGATGTCCTGTAAATCTTTATAACGCTGCAGAACCTGTTGAACTCCACGAGCAGTATTGTAATGGTCTTCCCCCAGAACTTCGGGATCAAGAATCCGTGAAGTGGAATCCAGTGGATCCACCGCCGGGTAAATGCCCAGTTCAGAAATGCGCCGGTTCAATACGGTCGTGGCGTCAAGATGTGAGAAAGTGGTTGCCGGAGCCGGGTCCGTCAAGTCATCGGCAGGAACATAAACAGCCTGAACCGATGTGATCGATCCTTTTTTGGTTGAGGTGATGCGTTCCTGCATGTTGCCCATTTCGGTTGCCAGCGTTGGCTGGTAACCTACTGCGGAAGGAATACGACCCAGAAGCGCAGACACTTCAGAACCCGCTTGTGAAAATCGGAAAACGTTATCGATAAACAGCAGTACGTCTTTACCGCCCTCATCGCGGAAATATTCCGCACAAGTGAGGCCTGTGAGGCCAACACGCATGCGCGCACCCGGGGGTTCGGTCATCTGCCCGTAGATCAGGGCCGTCTTGTCGATAACATTGGACTCCACCATTTCATAATAGAGGTCATTTCCTTCACGGGTTCGTTCACCCACCCCCGCGAACACCGAAAAGCCTCCATGTTCCGCGCCGATATTACGAATCAACTCCATGATCAAAACGGTCTTGCCCACACCCGCACCGCCGAACAGTCCGGTCTTTCCACCTTTGAGATAAGGTTCGAGCAGGTCAATAACCTTGATGCCCGTTTCGAGCATTTCCATTTTAGTATCCTGCTCATCAAACGCCGGCGCATCGCGGTGAATACTCCATCTGGCTTTGGACTCAACGGGAGGCTTTTTATCAACCGGGTCACCGACAACATTGAGAATTCGTCCAAGCACTTCTTCCCCGACAGGTACGGTGATAGGAGCACCTGTATCAACGGCTTCCATTCCCCGAACCAAGCCATCGGTTGAATGCATGGCCACAGAACGGACAACATTGTCGCCCAGGTGCAGCGCCACTTCGCAAACCAGGGTTTCAGTTTCCCCACTTTCCCCGGTACGCTCAATGTTGATCGCGTTATACAGGGCCGGCAGATCACCGCCTTCAAAATTCACGTCTACGACGGGCCCCATGACTTGGATGATTTTTCCCTTATTCATTCATTCGCCTCCACTAATTTCAGTATTTTTCACACCATCAACCCTTGAGGGCTTCGGCGCCATTTACAATTTCTATCAATTCTTTGGTGATATAAGCCTGTCGGGCTTGATTATAAGTCAACGTCAAGTCGCCGATCATTTCACCGGCATTGCGGGTGGCATTGTCCATCGCTGTCATCCGGGCTCCGTGCTCACTGGCACTGGACTCCAGAAACGCGCGGTACACCTCAACCGTCATATAACGTTTCAGCAATTGATCCAGAATCGTTTCTTCATCCGGCTCATAGATGTAATCCACGACAAACGTATCGTCTTTTTTCTCCACCTTTTCGGGGATAACAGGGAGCAATTGTTCAACCACGACCTCCTGTTGCATCACCGACTTAAATTCGTTGTAAATCATGAAAACTCTATCGACTTTTTTTTCGGCAAACAAAGTGGCAAGGTTCTCACCAGTTTCCTTGGCTTTCAGGTAGTCAAAGCCTTTCGTCCATCCAATGATATCCTGCCTGATCTCGACCGGGCGATTCCGAAAAATATCATTGCCCTTTTTTCCGGCAACGATCAGGGAGTTTTCATTCTGCGCATTATCTTTGAGGTATTGGGCCGTTTTGCGGATGATGCTACCGTTGAAACCACCACACAAACCTTTATCCGAAGTGATTATGAGGAGTAAAGTTCGGTCCCCTTCCCGTACATCCAGCAAGGGATGCAAATCATGATTACATCGCGCCGCCAAATGATTGAGAACATCCATCATCTTAATCGCGTAAGGCCGGGCCTCAAGAATGGCTAGCTGAGCCTTGCGCAATTTCGATGCCGCAACCAACTTCATGGCTTTGGTGATTTGCTGTGTATTTTTTACGCTTTGGATGCGTCTTTTAATATCTTTTAAATTAGGCATGGATCAGTTTTTGAATAGGCCTTTAAATTCTTCGATAGCGGCTTGCAACTGGCTTTCGCTGTCGTCATCGAGTTTCTTGGCTTCTGTAATTTTATCAATCAATGCTTGGTGTTTGTCTTCCATAAAATTGAGCAGGCCGCTTTCAAATTTCTGGATATCGGCGACAGGGATATCGTCCACCAGACCCCGCACACCCGCGAAGAGGGAAATGATCTGCTGAACCACGCTCAAAGGTTTATACTGACCCTGCTTGAGCAATTCCACCAACCGTTCGCCACGATGGAGCTGGGCCTGGGTTGCCGCATCCAGATCACTGCCGAACTGCGCGAAGGCCGCCATTTCGCGGTATTGCGCAAGGTCCAAACGTAAACTCCCCGCAACTTGTTTCATTCCCTTAATTTGTGCCGCGCCGCCAACCCGGGACACTGAAAGCCCGACGTTGATCGCGGGGCGTACTCCGGAATAAAACAGGTCGGTTTCCAGAAAAATCTGTCCATCCGTAATGGATATCACGTTGGTCGGGATGTATGCGGAAACATCACCCGCCTGGGTTTCGATGATCGGCAGAGCCGTCATGGAACCTGCTCCCAACTCGTCACTGACTTTCGCCGATCGCTCCAGCAATCGAGAATGCAGAAAGAAAACGTCACCCGGATAAGCCTCGCGCCCCGGAGGTCGTCTTAACAAAAGAGACACCTGTCTGTAGGCCGCCGCTTGTTTACTCAGATCGTCATAAACGATCAGGCAATGTTGTCCATTATCACGAAAATATTCACCCATGGCGCATCCGGCATAAGGCGCGATAAACTGCATCGGTGCCGGGTCACTGGCCGAAGCCGAAACAACGATGGTGTACTCCATCGCACCATGTTGCTCGAGCGTTTTAACCACTCGCGCAACGGTGGACCGTTTTTGGCCTATCGCTACGTAAATGCAAAACATGTTCTGCCCTTTTTGATTGATGATCGCATCGATGGCAACGGCGGTTTTGCCCGTTTGCCGGTCACCGATGATCAGTTCCCTCTGCCCACGGCCAATAGGAATCATGCCATCGATAGCCTTGATCCCCGTCTGCATGGGTTCATGTACTGATTTCCGGTCAATAACGCCGGGCGCAATTCTTTCAACCGGGCCGAATTTTTCTGTTTTGATCGGCCCCTTACCGTCAATGGGATGACCTATGCCATCTACAACCCTGCCGACCAATTCAGGGCCAATGGGAACTTCCATGATGCGCCCGGTCCGCTTGACCTCATCGCCTTCTTTAATATTATCGTCCCGGCCAAGCAGAACCGCCCCGACATTATCTTCTTCAAGGTTCAAGACCATGCCTGCGAGACCGCCGGGGAATTCCAAAAGCTCGCCGGACATGGCGTTTCCCAGGCCGTAAATACGCGCGATTCCATCCCCTACCGAAATCACCCGTCCGGTTTCTTTGAGCTCGATCCCTTCTTCAAAGCCTTCAATCTGCTTTTGAATCAAGGAACTGATTTCATCGGCTCGTAAATTCACTTAGGCTACCTCCTCATTTTCTATTGTTCGTTTCAACATTTCCAAGCGGTTGCGAATGGTGTCATCCGCCACCTGGTCCCCGATGCGCAACATGACGCCGCCAATCAGCGACTCATCCACCTCGGTGTCGATCAAAATGGTTTTTCCTAAAATCTTATTCAGTCCGGCTTTCAACCGGTCGATGTTCTCATTGGTCAACGGATAGGCAGAAACGACATGGACTCGTGTTCGGTTCAATCGGCGGTCCACCGCTTTTTCAAAGTATTCGACAATTTTCGCCAAATACAGCATCTTACCGCGCTCATTGAGCAAAACCAGCATATTGGATACATCGTCTGCTACCTGAAGCCGACTGCATATATCCCGAACCACGGTTTTTTTCTTTTCCGTAGCTATGGAAGGGTGCTTAAAAAAACGCGGCAACTGTTTTTCAGTATTCATGGCGTCTTCAAAGGACTGCAAATTTCCTAGGGCCTTTTCCAGCGCACCCGTGTCCGAAATACTCCCGGACAGCGCCTCGGCATATCTTTTTCCAATCTGATTTTCCAGCATCGTTCAGCCTTAAATATGGGCGTCAATTATTCTGACGTTTTTCCAGTTCCGCAATCACCTGCTCAATGGACTCATCCACAAGCTTTTTCTTATCTTCCTCACCCAGAACCTTTTTCAAAAACTTCTCTGTCGAGGCAATCGTCAAAGTCGCTGTGTAACTGCGGATTTCCTGAAGAAGCTTGTTGCGCAAGCTTAGAATTTCCTGCTCTGCATCTTTTTGAACCTGCCGGACTTTTGCTTCGGTTTCCTGAAGACTTTTTTCCTGATTCTTCTTGGCCTCATCATGGGCCAACTGTACAATCGTCTCGGCCTTGTCATGCGCGGCATTCAACGTTTCTTCCAGCTCCTTTTTGATTTGCTGCGCATCGTTTTTCAGCTTCTCGGAGTCTTTAATATCATCGCGGATTTTTTTCTCGCGCATTTCCAGGGCTTCGAGAATAGGAGGAAAGGCGAATTTCTTGAGGATAAAAAACAAAAGCCCGAAGGAAACCAGCGACCAGAAAATCAGCGAACCAAAAACAGAAACCTGTTCAAATTGAGGCATATCCAATCCTTAAAAAAAGTTCATCCAACAGGGAAGTGGCACCCAGCCACCACCCTTTTCACGGCATGATGATAAAGGCAATAACCAACGCATACAGCGCGATCGCCTCTACCAGCGCAAAACCGATCCAGCAATATTTGGCAACCCGCGCCTCACAATTAGGCTGGCGCCCAACCGTCTCGATGGTTTTCGCGAAAATGTAGGCGATCCCCAAGGCGGCCCCAAAAAAACCGGCGGCACACAATCCCATTCCAATTAATGCAGCAGCTTCTGAACCCATTCTTCCCTCCTACGAAAAGTTTGTGACAAAAAAAATATTAATGCAACTTGACCACATCGCCAATGTAAACACAAGTAAGCGTTGTGAAAATATAAGCTTGAATAAACGCAATGGCTATTTCCAATCCGTTAATAATAATCGTGAATCCAAAAGGCATCCAGCTCACCCACAGTGGCGACGTCATAGCAAGCCCGAACAACACCGCAAGAATAGTATGCCCTGCCGTCATATTGGCGAACAACCGAACCGCGAGCGAAATAGGACGCGCCAGCATACTGACAATTTCAATGGGAACCATTAAAGGAATCATGATCTTGGGAACCCCCGGCGGCACAAGAATGCAAAAAAAACCCAAGCCATGTTTGCTAAATCCGATCACCAGAGTCATGATAAAAATGCCGCAGGCAAACGCCCCGGTCACCACCACCTGGCTGGTGATTGTGTAAGAGCCCGGCACCAGCCCGATCAGGTTGCAGGCCAGAATAAATAGAAACAGGGTGGCAATAAACGGAACATATTTTTTGCCCTCTTCTTCGCCGATAAACTCAAAGACCAGGTTGCGTATGAATTCCAGGACAATTTCCAGAATGCTCTGCAATTTTCCCGGTATGGGAGAAACTCCCCGGCTCACCACCAGCATGAAGCTTCCGGCAACGATGGCTAACCCCACCCACATCGCCACCACCGCGTTGTTGATGGAAAGATCCAGCCCCCCTATATGGATAGGAATAATATTGTGAACTTCAAAATGATGTAACGGACTTTCCATAGTTCAGTCTAATCCAAATCAGGAATTGTTATCGTCATCGTCTTCCATATCCAACAACATCGCCGCCCGATAAACGTTCAAACACCCTGCGGCCCCTCCCACTATAATCCCGACTGCCAAACCCCAAGGCCGCGTGCCGAAAAATCGATCCAAGCCATGACCTAGCAAAGCGCCTATTAACGTGGCTACCGTCAGTTCAGTTCCCAATCTGAACGCTATCTGCATACCTTGACGGAGGCCGTTGTTTTTACTCATTAATTTAACGCTTGGGAGGAATCGTGTAGCAGGAAATCGGGCCCCATCATACCCCAACGTTCTAAGGTTGTCCAAAAAAATATTTTTACGGCCAAACCCACCTAAACACTTGAAAATCCACCCTGAATGCTAGCAAATCAGGCATCAAACCAGAAGCAGGACGCATTCTTTTCATCACCAGTGCGCCTTGAAGGCCCGGCTCATGTTCACAACTGAATTTTAAAATGGGTTTTTTACACTTAATTAATAAGGAAGGGTTCCGTATTCGGTTTCATATGCCTCAATTGGAATCATCTCAATCGCATCCCAGGGGCAACCTTCTAAGAAAGTATCCATTGGACCTTTACTGATACACTTTTTACAACCAATGCACAGCAAAGGATCTACATAAACAAGGTTAAAAGCCGGAGCATGTTCATTTTCCACCTCATACATACAATTGTCGACCGGACACTCGGTGATGCAGATGGGTGACCCAGCGCAACCGGTACAGGCCTCGTTGATAACGGCCATTAGTTTAGGTTTTCGTTTTCTCTGTACGTTTCGCTTGGCTTTTTCTTTGGTGGCCATGAATCCATCCTATCAGTTCAATGGGGTATTCCAAACAATTGTAACAAAACCGTCGGGGATTATAACCCCAATGTATCCATCATTTCAATATTTTCAGGGACCAAGAATGAGAAAAAATTAAAGGGGTCCTAGAGCCTTCCACCCGGTTATGCGGTCGGATCAGGGATATCTGTAGCAAAACCTTAGACCCTTTTTGATTTACACCCAAGAGCCGCTGTATTAAGATAAAGGTGGATTCGCGATAAGTTCAACTCCTTAAAGGGGTTGTGGCAATTCCGCTTTTCCACTCCGGGCCGTAAACCGGATTCTCAAACAAGAAACCCTTCCCTGTACTTCTTTCCGTTATTGGAAGAATAGGTGAATCCAATGTTTTTGCCATGTCATTCGAATCGATTCTGGGCCAGTCACAGCCTAAAAAAATACTGACCAACGCACTCCAAAACAGCAGTGTCGCTCACGCCTACCTGTTTTATGGACCAGAGAGCGTCGGCAAAAAAAAGTTGGCCATTGCCTTGGCCAAAGCTCTCAACTGCAAAGGGGCAGACCCATTGGATGCCTGCGATGAGTGCGAATCCTGCCGGAAAATTGAGCGCGGTATCCATCCTGATTTTTTCTATCTCGAACCAGTCAAAAGCACTCCAACCTCTCGCGAAGCGGTCATTAAAATAGAAGCGATTCGTGAACTGCAAAAAAAACTGGCCTACCTACCGTATGAAGGGAAAACAAAAGTTGTGGTGATCGATTCTGCTGAACTCATGAACCCGCAAGCCATGAACTCCTTTTTAAAGACGTTGGAAGAACCACCCTCTTCCACGGTGCTGTTACTAATCTCTTCCAATCCCAACAGGATGTTACCGACTCTGCTTTCGAGATGTCAGGGAATCCAGTTTCACCGTCTCGCTTCCTCAGATATCCGGACGATCATCCAATCCCAGTCTCAGGAGGAAGGAAAGCCGTGGACGGAATCAGAACTTGATTTTCGTGTTCACCGGTCACAGGGCAGCGTGGACCGGGCCATGGCTGAAGACATCGACGAAATAGAAAATTTAAGAGAACAATTGCTGGAAGTTCTGGAAAAAGTGTCGTTCGACCGCATGGATATCGTGTTCGCCTTTGCCAAAGCCTGGGCAAGACATACCGAACAACTTCAATCCGTGTTGAACGAATTATTGGGCTTGATTCGCGACCTGGCTCTTTATCGTTCCGGTTGCGCTCAATCTGATATCCAAAACGGAGATTTATCCGCTACAATGATACCGATAGCTCAAACCCGCAGTCTCAAAGCCTGGCTCGATCGATTCACCGCCGTGCGCAATACCCAGATCGCTTTGTCTGGCAATGCCAATGCCCAGTTGTTTCTTGAAAACATGCTCATCGAATTTTGTGAGGCCGCATAAAACTTATGAATACCGCTGTTAAAGAAAAACCCCATAACCCTTCTGCGAAGGAACCCCCTAAGTTTGTGATCGGGGTACGAGTCCTCGAGCAGGTTAAATCGGGACAATATAATCCGGCCGACTTAAAACTGAAGGTCGGGATGACGGTGATGGTCAACACTCACCAGGGTTTGAAAATGGGGGTGGTGGCCTCAAACAAAGTCCTTAATTTTAAAAAGGACAGTCAGGAGAGTCGGGTATTGCGCATCGCCAATGACAACGATTTCCAGGCGGAAAATCGGCGGCATCAAGTCGAGGGAAAAGCCAAAACCCTGTGCAGCGACAAAATTGTAGAACTGAAACTGCCGATGAACCTGAGCCGGGTGGTGCACCAACCGCATATGAACAAAACAATTTTTTTCTTCACCGCCGAAGGTCGGGTGGACTTTCGCCAATTAATCCGCGACCTGGCTTCCAACCTGCGCCACCGCATTGAGATGAAGCAAGTGGGAGTGCGTGACGAGGCCAAGGTCATAGGAGGCTATGGAGTGTGTGGAGAAACACTTTGCTGTTCCACCTGGCTTCCTGAGTTCACACCCGTGACCATAAAAATGGCTAAAAATCAGGGGATAGCGCTCAACCCCAGCAAAATTTCTGGCGTATGTGGACGGCTCATGTGTTGCCTGCAATATGAGCACGACAACTACAAAGCCCTCATCAAAAACCTGCCCCGGGTAAACAGCCATATCCAAACTCCGGACGGCCCCGGTCGAGTGCTTAAAAATGAAATTCTGGAACAACGTGTCGTGGTTCTGCTGGAAGATGAAAGTATAATGACCTATCCTATCGGTGAACTACCAAAACCTCAAGATTCTCAGAAACCTCAAAGCTCTCAAAATCCTCAAAAACCCTGAAGCTGAAAAACCTTTCCATGCCACAAGACAAGTTTTATATCACCACCCCTATTTATTATGTGAACGATGTTCCGCATATCGGCCATGCCTACACAACCATCGCGGCGGATGTGGTGGCCCGTTACAAACGTCTGGAAGGTTATGAAGTCTTTTTCCTGACTGGCACCGATGAGCATGGACAAAAAGTCCAGCAGGCCGCCAATGACCTGAGTGTGAGTCCAAAGGAGCATGTCGACAAGCTGCATCAGCGGTTCAAGGAACTCTGGGTGCGGCTCAATATTTCCAACAGCGATTTCATCCGCACCACCGAAGAGCGGCACAAGAAATTAGTCCGCAACATTCTTCAGGAGCTCCACTCCAAAGATGAAATTTACCGGGACAGCTATGAAGGCTGGTATTGCACACCCTGCGAACGGTTCTGGACCGAGAAAGACCTCGCACAAGGCAACTGCCCGGAATGCCAACGCAAGGTGGAAAAGATTAAAGAGCATAATTATTTTTTTCGCATGGGAAAATATCAGGAATGGTTGATTGATCGAATTAAGAACGACCCGCATTTCATTCTGCCTGCTTCCCGAAGAAATGAGGTGCTCGGTTTTCTCGATAAACCGCTCGAAGATTTATGCATATCAAGGCCCAAGTCCCGGCTACCCTGGGGCATTCCCCTGCCCTTCGACGAGGAATACGTCACCTACGTCTGGTTCGATGCACTGATCAACTATATCTCCATCCATGGTTCGCTGGACGATATCAAAGCATCCGGATTCTGGCCCGCCGATCACAATATGGTCGGTAAAGATATTCTCACCACCCACGCGGTGTACTGGTCCACCATGCTGAAAGCAATCGGACTGGAGCCGCCGAAAAATATTTTCGCGCATGGCTGGTGGACGGTGAACGGACAAAAGATGTCTAAGTCATTGCAGAATGTTGTGGAGCCCAATCAGTTGATCGACAAGTTCGGGGTCGATGTCATCCGCTATTTTCTTCTTCGCGAAGTTCCTTTCGGACTGGATGGCGACTTCTCGCACAAAGCCCTCATAGGCAGGCTCAACAGCGATCTGGCCAACAACCTCGGCAATTTACTGAACCGAACCGTCAATATGATGAAAAAGTATTGTGGTGGAATCATCCCCACTCCGGCTACAGCCGGTCCGGAAGACGAACCCTTAACCACCAAAGCCGGAGAAGTCATTGCTGAAGTGCGCAAACTTTATGGCGAACTGGCTTACAATAAAATCCTGCAAAAAATCTGGGAGTTGGTGGACACCACAAATCAATACATCGATAAAACCGGACCCTGGAATTTAGCCAAAACTGATGAGGGCAAAGAACGGCTAAAAACCGTGATGTATAACTCGGCAGAATCGCTTCGCGTGCTGGGAGTTTTGTTGAATCCCTTCATGCCAACGAGCACCGAGTCCTTGATGAAACAACTGGGCGTTGAAACTTCGATTGAAGAACAAGGCATGGAATCCCTCAGCAAATGGGGTGGACTGCAAGCGGGAAGTCAAACACAAAAGGCCAAGCAATTATTCCCAAGAATCGAAGACAAACAGGCAGAAAAAATTCTTGCTGAACTTGCCGCGCCAAAAGAAGATAATATAGACAGCCAGATCACCATCGACGAGTTCATGAAAGTGGAACTGAAAACCGGAAAAATTCTCGAAGCAGAGAAAGTTAAAAAATCCAAAAAACTCATTCAGCTTAAAGTCGATATCGGTACCGAAACCCGACAGGTACTCGCTGGCATTGCCGAAAGTTATAAACCGGAAGACCTCGTTGGCCGAACAGTGATCATCGTTGCCAACTTGAAACCCGCCAAACTCATGGGCATCGAGTCGCAGGGCATGGTGCTGGCAGCAAGCAATGACGGAAAAATCCTGCTGGCCGGATTCGACCAGGAACCAGGACAAGGAATCCAGGTAAGATGATTATTGACACCCACGCACATATTGATGTTGCCGATTTCGACGAAGATCGCGAAGCGGTGATCGAACGCGCCCGCGAAAACGGTGTTCAATATATGCTCAATATCGGTTGTGACGTCGAAAGCAGTTACCGCTCCATGGAACTGTCGGAGCAGTATGATTTTATTTACGCCACTGCTGGCGTCCACCCGCACGATGTTAAATCCATCGATGCAGACACCTACGCCCACTTGCGACAACTGTTGCTTCACCCTAAAGTCATCGCTTTGGGCGAGATCGGACTCGACTTCTTCAAAAACTATTCTCCGCAGGATCAACAGCGCACCCATTTCCGCAAACAGATCCAGCTTGCCCGAGAAATGAACAAGCCCATCATCATACATAGCCGGGACGCCAAAGAAGATATCATCGCTATCCTCTCGGAGTTTTATCCGAAGGACCCGACCGCGCATTCGGGAATCTTCCACTGCTTTTCCGGAGATCAGGAACTGGCCGACAAAGCATTGGAGATGGGGTTTTATATCTCCTTTTCCGGTTCGGTAACTTTTAAAAAAGCCGAAGCCCTACGGGACGTGGCAAAGACCGTTCCGGCAGACCGACTGTTCGCCGAAACCGATTGCCCTTACCTGACTCCCGTTCCTCATCGAGGCAAACGCAACGAACCGGCTTATGTGAACTTCACCGCCGAAAAACTTGCAGAAATTCGCGGACTGAAAATTGAAGATGTACAACGCACCATGGCCCTCAACTTCTTCGAATTGTTCGGAATTGGGGAAAACGCCAAAACCGGAACGGTGTCTTATAAAATCCGCAACTCGCTTTACTTGAACCTAACGCAACGGTGCACAGCGGATTGCGTGTTCTGCACCCGACTGACCAAGCCGGTCGTCCAAGGTCATAATCTGGCACTGGATCGGGAACCAACCGCGAAAGAAGTCTGGGATTCTATCGACGATGTTAAAAGTTATGACGAGATCGTTTTCTGCGGTTTTGGAGAACCAACATTGAGACTGGATGTTATCAAGGAGGTGGCGCGAAAAATAAAAGACGCCGGAGGGCGTGTACGGCTCAACACCAATGGTCACGGCAACGTCATCAACAAGCGCAATATTCTTCCTGAACTGTCAGGGCTGATCGATGAAGTTTCCGTGAGCCTCAACACCGATACTTCTGAGGCCTACGACGAAATCTGCCAGCCTCTACCCATGTTCCGAAACGGCATCTACGACAAGATTAAAGAATTCATCGCCGAAGCAAAAAAACATATTCCCGAAGTGCAGGCCACCATCGTCACGCACCAGAAGAATGTGAACGAAGCCCAATGCGAAGATATCATCAATAAAGAGTTCGGTGTGAAATACAGAGCACGAAGATACAACATAGTTGGTTAACCCACTAGGCGTGGGGCCAGCACTGCATTGCCCAAAAAACGGACCAAACACTCAAGCGCAATACCTTTATTAACTTCCCCCTGACAAGGGGGATTGAGGGGGTTGCTTTTATACCTCAATTTAAACTAGCTATGGAAAACACTAATACCTCTCAAGATAAAACAGCTCCCCCCCCGCGAGGCGGGGTTGGTTGGGTTTCGCTGGGTGCCGGGCTTGCAGGATTGAGCGTTTTGCTCGGCGCGTTTGGCGCGCATTCTTTAAAAGCCCAACTGACTGAAAAAAAACTCGCCACCTTTCATACCGCAACTGACTACCTCGGCTACCATGCTCTGGCATTGATCGCCATCGGCATCCTGATGCTGGTTCTTGATGACGAGATTCGAGCAAAATTAAAACGGTCGGCTCGCTGGATCAGTACAGGCATTATTTTGTTCAGTGGCAGTCTTTATGGGCTCGCCTTCGAAGGCCCCCGTTTTTTGGGACCCCTCACTCCCCTGGGCGGACTCTGCTTCATGATCGGCTGGTTCACGTTGGCTTACAGTCTTTTTAAATATTCCCGCACAAAATAAAAAAGGCTCGGGTTCACACCGAGCCTTTTTAACAACTTCACCTATAAAAAAAGAAATGTTAATGGCAACTACCCATACCCCGTTTTTCCAGGTATTTTTGGTGGTAATCTTCCGCAATATAATATTCTGGGGCCGGGGTGATTTCAGTAACGATGGCGGACCCGAAGCGCCCGGATTGATCGGCCTTCTCCTTGGATGCTTTGGCCGATGCTTCCTGTTCCGGTGAATGATAAAAAATCGCCGAACGGTATTGAGTGCCCATATCGGGTCCCTGCCGATTTAAAGTCGTCGGATCATGACAACCCCAAAACACATCGAGCAGTGCATCAAAAGAAACACTGGAAGGATCATACTCCACCTGAACCACTTCAGCGTGCATGGTCTGCCCGGTGCAAACATCTTCATAGGTGGGCTTCAAAGTTGTCCCGCCGGTATAGCCGACCGAAGTGGATGTCACGCCCTCGGTTTTTTGAAAAGCAAGTTCCACTCCCCAAAAACATCCGGCACCAAAAGTAGCAACTGCCATATCGTCCTCCTAACTGCGGCTGGTGATTTCGATCAGGTGATACCCGAACGAAGTTTGAACGGGACCATGCACGGCTCCCACTTCTTCATTGAACACAACCGTGTCAAATTCCGGAACCATCTGGCCGGGACCGAAGGAACCGAGGCTACCGCCCTCTTTTCCGGAAGGACAATCGGAATGCTCCTTAGCCATTTCGCCAAAGTCTGCCCCTTCCTCAATTTTCTTTTTCAAATCCTTACAGACTTCCTCAGATTTGACCAATATATGTCGAGCTGTTGCCTGGGTCATAAAAACATCCTTTCTATTTTTGATTATAAATTCTGTAATAATAGCCCAGTAAAATCAGGACCATAAACGCTAAAGCTGTAAAATGCAGCATGTATTTCGCGGAATACCAAGTGGGAGAGAAACGCACTGTGCCGTTAATCTCCCCGGAATAATGCTTCAACATTTCTCCGTATTCTATCATCAAGCGGACGGGAAAACGATCCTGTCCCTGATCTCCCCGCCGAAAAAGTCGGACTTCAAAGTTCTTTTCCTCACCTCCGTACAGGGTAAAACCCATCGTGCCCGAAAAATCCTCGGTTTCTATGCCGGGAGGCAGTAAAAGCATCATTCTTAAATTTTTAAGTGATTGAGAACGGTTCTGAAGAAACACCTTCAAGATTGAGGAGTCCGAATCGGTCGCTGACTCCAGGCTTCCTTCCACTTTGGACACCACAGGCTCCTTGAAAAAAAAAGAATCTGTGGCCAGAACCGATTGTCGGGTCCCGCTATTCGGATGCGTCCAATATTCCACCATAGCGGTCAAGGGATACCGGCCTACCCGCATGACAGGAGGGTGTTTGTCATTTTCAAGTGTGATGCTTTGGCCCGGATCCAGACGCATGATCTTCGACATCATTGACATCGAATGGTGAAAATGGAACATCGGATGGACATGATAAACCGGCTGGGATCCGGAATTCTTCAGAGTCAACGCCAGCTTTATGTTTCCGGCATCATCGACCTGACTCTGGATGGAGACCTCCAGCGGCTGTGCATGGGCATATCCAGTCGGCATCAAGCCAGCCAAAACGGCAAGAAACATTATCAAAAGCTTTAGATTATAGGCCATGGAATCTATTTTAGCATCGCAAGGACTCAATATAAACTCGGACTTAGCCTGCAAATATTGGTATCATTAAGATAACCGTCGAATAACATCAGGAGAACCGTTATGGATTTTCTAATGATCCCGTTAATATTTCTCGCCCTGCTGGTTTTCAGCATGTTCAAGGTTTTGCGTGAATACGAAAGAGGAGTGATTTTTCTGTTCGGAAGATTCTGGAAGGTCAAAGGTCCGGGAATCATCATTGTCGTGCCCGGAGTCCAGAAAATGGTCAAGGTCAGCCTGCGCACCGTGGTCATGGATGTTCCGCCTCAGGACATCATCACCAAGGACAATGTGACGGTGAAGGTCAACGCGGTGATTTATTTCCGTGTTGTCGATTCCAAAAAAGCTATTATTGAAGTAGAAGACTATCTTTACGCAACTTCCCAGCTCTCACAAACTACTTTGCGAAGTATTTTGGGCCAGAGCACGCTTGATGATCTGTTGTCCAATCGGGAAGATATCAACTCCCATCTGCAACGAGTCATTGATGAGCAAACCGAGCCATGGGGAGTTAAGGTTGCAAATGTAGAGGTCAAAAATGTCGATCTGCCGCAGGAAATGCAACGCGCCCTGGCAAAACAGGCAGAAGCCGAGCGCGAGAGACGGGCTAGAGTCATCAATGCTCAGGGAGAGTTTGAAGCGGCGCAAAAAACCTGTGATGCCGCCGACCTGATCGGTTCTCATCCACCAGCATTGCAACTGCGTTTTTTTCAGACCTTGCTGGATCTGTCAAGCGGTGAAGGCAACCATACCTACATCCCTATTCCACTTGAGTTGTTCGATGCGTTCCGTAACAAAGGGAAAGAGTGACAATAAAGCTTGAAAGAAACTGGGATAAGGGCTTTGCCTGGAGCAACGGATGACAAGAGTTCTGGTGCAATCAACAATGTATTTGAGCTGTTAAAGCACAACAAACAGGCCGTCGTATATTTCTCACCTGACAAAGAGTTTCATACTATTTCGCATTTAAATGACGCAAAAGCTTTGCTAAAAAAATGCGCCTGATACTAATTGTTAGGTGCAAGGATAGTTCACAATGAAAATACTATTTTGTAATGTAGGTTGGATGCAGAAATATAATGGAATTCAAGGTGATTCTATTGAGCGCGGTGGTTCATATAATAATAACGAAACAGGGCATGAGGTATGTAACTTTAGCTCGGTTCGGGGACGAGTGTATGGTTATGTCCAACCTACTGGGCAAATAAAGATAGAAAAGCTTGGTGTAAAAAAGGAAGATGAATTTATTTCAGGTGTTACAGTCGTTTGGACAGCAGGGCCAGAAACTGGCGGAACGGCTGTAGTTGGTTGGTATAAGAACGCAACAGTTTATCGAGATTACCAAGCATTAGAAAATCGCGCCAAGTTACAGAAAGAAAACGGTCTAAATCATTATTGGGTTATGGCTTTAGCCGATGATGCAACCCTTTTACCATTGGATGAGCGCACACTCTTGATTCCAAGGGCAGTTAAAGGAGGGATTGGACAAAGCAATGTATGGTATGCAGATTCTCCTGAAAGTAAGAAGCATGTTTCTAGAGTTATTAAATTAATTGAAAGAGGGTTTCTCGAAGAATTACCAGATATAGATAGATACCTGTCTGGTAAAGAAGGAAATCCACGACTCGTTACTCATCTAAAAAGAGAGAGAAGCCCAAAACTCGTAAAAGCAAAGAAAAAAGAGGCGCTCAAGAAAACCGGAAAATTATGTTGTGAAGTATGCGATTTTGACTTTAAGGCAACTTATGGTGAAATTGGTGAGGGATTTTGTGAGGTACATCACTTAAAACAGCTTTCAAAAGCTGATGTAGAGGTAAAAACTGAGCTTAAAGATTTGGCTGTTGTTTGTTCAAACTGCCATCGCATAATACACAAACAAAACCCAATGTTAAAACTTGAGCAATTAAGGAGAGTAATAAATAAATGAATGCGCCTAACAATGCAACTTCACGCGGACTGTCAAAAGCTACGCTGCGCTCTGCTTTTTGTCGCCGGTGATCGGCGGCGTTAGGCGACCAAGCATAGGGATAATGACCGACAGTGCAGAAGCAAGCCTTGAATTGATCATCGAGCGAATTGAGGGTGAGTATTCGAACTTCTCCGTCTCCTCACGCTGGGGTCGACGTCAACTCATGCTAGGTCGGAA
>LFLA01000014.1 GCA_001542995.1 Nitrospina sp. LS_NOB | reverse complement strand
GGAGAAGGCTGTAGGCGGAAATCAAACCCTCACCTCAATCCTCTCCCTATGAAGGGAGAGGAAGTATTACTAAATCTAACCTTGGATCGCCGCGCTCCTTTTAGTCGCCCGCGATGACGGGCTATGTTAGCGGTGCGGCTAAAGCGGGATTCTTCACGGAGCCTGTGCTGAGCGAAGTCGAAGTATTCAGAATGACAAGAAACGCCAGTTTGTCATCCTCGAGGAGCCGAAGGCGACGAAGACGTGATATTTTTCCTTAACTTCGTGCCCCGCAGGGGTAATCTCGCCTTGCACTAACCCTTGGGGATTCTTCACTGCGTTCAGAATGACACCCAACTTTGTCAAGCCCGTTTGATCCTGAACAGGACTAAAGAAAAGATTCCCAGGCTGATCAAAGTTCCCAGACAACCTAATAATATTTCCCCAATATAAAACGTCACACCAAGATTAAAGACCAGTACGCCAAAATATAATCCGGGACCCAGTAAAGCCTGAGCCGGAAGCTGCTGTTGGGAATGGAAAGGAATTTTTGCATCCAGCCAGCGGTTGAGGATGGCAAAACAAGACAGGGTCAGTCCCGCCACAAAAAACCAGCCTGCGAAATTAGTCAGAGGAATGTGGAAATATTCTCCTTCTTCCCGGTAAAAATATATTTTCCCGAGAAACCAGCGATCTCCTAAAAAGGCGGCCGGATCAATAATAACATCCATCAGCATGCACAGAATGGCGGCCGAGGCAATGACCCGGACGGAATGTTTGAGAGGCTCTATATCTCCCAGACGGATATCCCACCCCTTTTTTACAAGAGGGCCCCAGAGTAGAAGGCTCACGGTATAACTGACATAGATTAGAAACGAGAACGAAAGCGAATCCATGAACGGCACATTGCTGATCCATAATTCCTGGTCGCGAGTGGTTTCAATATAGGTGTAATGTCCAAAGGGAAACCCGTTTCGGGTCGAGGAGTATTCTGCGAGAAAAGCCACCAGACAGGCCAACACCGTAAAACAAAGAGACCGGAGCACACCCATATTGAGGATGGCAATGGCGAGGTAAAACGCGAGGAAAACGAAGACGTAGGGCCTCAGGATAACCGTGCCCCATAAAAGAGAAAGTGTTTCCATTGGCTCAGCTTGAAACTTGGTTTTCCTTAAACCAGCGCACCGCCTGCCCCAGGGCGTTTTCAACCGGATTTTGCGGCAGGCCCAGTTCGCGGACTGCTTTCGAGGCATCGAAATACATGAAATATTTTGCCATCTTCACCCCGGCAAGAGGAACCGCAGGCGGTTGGTGGGTGATAAAGTCGGACATCCATTCACAAACCAGTCCAGCGGAATAGGCGACCCAGTAGGGCATTTTTACCTTCGGTGCCTTGAGTCCGGTTAAAATTTCCAGGGTCATAAGAATTTCTTTCAGGGACATGTTTTTATTACCGAGAATATACCGTTCACCCGGCTGGCCTTTCTCTTCCGCCAGAATGTGTCCGCGGGCGCAATCGGCAACGTCGATCAGGTTGAGTCCTGTATCAATGTAAGCCGGCATCTTGCGGTTCATAAAATCAAGAATTATTTTTCCTGTAGGCGTGGGTTTGATATCCCGTGGTCCAACAGGTGTGCTTGGGTTAACAATGACTATTGGAAGCCCCCGGCCAAACAATTCATGAGCCACCTGCTCCGCTTGATATTTTGACACTTTATAATCATTGCATAGGGTTGCGGTGTTCATGGGCTGGTCTTCGTTGGCGGGCGTGCCATCTTCTGAAAGTCCAATACAGCCGACGGTACTGGTGTAGACGACTTTTTCGACTCCCATCTCCAGAGCCGATTCAAGAATGTTCCGGGTTCCCTGGACATTGATATCATAGATCAGTTTTTTGTCCCGGCTCCAAAGGCTGTAGTATGCGGCTGTGTGGTAGAGGGTGCTGCATCCGGCCAGAGCAGACTTTAAAGAATCCGGGCCCCTGAGGTCTCCATGCGCCACCTCGCAATCGAGGTCATCAATATTGCGCGTGTCGGTGTTTTTGCGGACCAGAAGTTTAAGGGTTCGCCCGTCTTTCAACAATTCGCGGGCGAGTGCAGAACCCAGAAACCCGGTGGCTCCCGTAACCAGAGTGGTCATATCGTTTCATGGAGAATTAAATGTGAATCCCCCCAGCCCCTTGTGATATTACCTTCCATAAACTTCATGCCCCTTCGGGGTATGTGATATCCTCTTCATTTCCCTAAAGGGACGTGCCAGTCCTCCGGCTCTTCGAGGATGACAAACTGGCGTTTCTTGTCATTCTGAACGCAGTGAAGAATCTTGTTACTGTCATTCTGAATGCTTCGACTTCGCTCAGCACAGGCTCCGTGAAGAATCCCCATGTTAGTGGCAAGGCGAGATTCTTCGTCGCCTTCGGCTCCTCAAGGATGACAAACTGGCGTTTCTTGTCATTCTGAATACTTCGACTTCGCTCAGCACATGCTCCGTGAAGAATCCCCAGGTTAGTGCAAGGCGAGATCCTTCGTCGCCTTCGGCTCCTCAAGGATGACAAACCGGCGTTTCTTGTCATTCTGAACGCAGTGAAGAATCTTGTTACTGTCATTCTGAATGCTTCGACTTCGCTCAGCACAGGCTCCGTGAAGAATCCCCATGTTAGTGGCAAGGCGAGATTCTTCGTCGCCTTCGGCTCCTCAAGGATGACAAAATACCCTGTTCCTCAGAATGACAAACCGGCGTTTCTTGTCATTCTGAATGCTTCGGCTTCGCTCAGCACAGGCTCCGTGAAGTATCCCCAGGTTAGTGCAAGGCGAGATCCTTCGTCGCCTTCGGCTCCTCAAGGATGACAAAATACCCTGTTCCTCAGAATGACAAACCGACGTTTCTTGTCATTCTGAACGCAGTGAAGAATCTTGTTACTGTCATTCTGAATACTTCGGCAAGCTCAGCACATGCTCCGTGAAGAATCCCCAGGTTAGTGCAAGGCGAGATTCTTCGTCACGTTGTTCCTCAGAATGACAAACTGACATTTCTTGTCATTCTGAATGCTTCGACAAGCTCAGCACAGGCTCCGTGAAGAATCCCGCTTTTCTGTTTTTTCGACTTACGCAAAGGTCTCCCTGATAAGGAGGATGCGGGGGGTTGCCTTTGTTTCCTCTAAAACAAAATCTGAATTTCAGCTTTCTTCTCCAGATCGGCCAAATATGCTTTGAAGAGATGCCGGGTTTTCATTTTCAGCAGAAGGTTCATGATATCCGTTTTAGTTTCTGGCAACGGGATCAACTGGCTGGGAATAATTTCGTCCAGCTTGAGAATATGAAAGCCGAATTGGCTTTTGATGATACCGCTTGTGCCTCCTTCTTTAAGCTTGACCAGTTCCTCGGCGATTTCGGGAAGCATACTGTCCGGGTGAAGGCCCCCCAGTTGTCCGCCCTTTTCTTTTGAAGCGTCATCTTCTGAAAAACGTTTTGCCAGGTCCGCAAAATCCTCGCCGGCTTTGACTCTCTTGAGGATGGAATTGATCTTTTCCTCAGCTTCTTCATTGATCATTGTAGTGAGGCGTGCTGCTTTCTTCCGGCTGGCTTCATCTTTGGCATTTCCGGTGGACTTGATGGTCGCTATATGAATGTGACTGGCCCGATACAAGACGGGTTCGGTGAACCGGGCTTTGTTATCGTTATAATATTTCTCGACATTTTCATCGCTGACCCCGGCCTTCGGGGCGATTTCCCGGCGCATCAATTCGTCCTCCAGCAGGGTCCGGTGTATCTTTTCCTTTAAGGCCTCAATGCTCATATGCTGAAACGCCAGAGCAGTTAGAAATCCTGAATGGCTGGGAAACTGGTCCTCAACATTTTTGAGCTGGCGGTTGATCTGTTCCTCGCCGATGCGGATGCCGAGAGACTTTGCCTTTTGCGCGATCAGTTCCTGTCCTGCCGCCGCCTTGACCAGTTCGCGGGCGATGGTGATTTCGTCAGCGGGTTTTATTTCCTTCCCCGTTTGTCGGGCGCGGAAGCGAAAGGCGAACAGGTCGCGTTCGAGGACCCGGGAAAGTAAAGGCGCGCCATTCACTATAGCGACTACATCGGGGACGGGTTTGCCGTTCAGGGTAAAAGGTTCTTTTCTTTCTTCAGCAGACAGCACGGACACCGGGAGGAGGAACGATAAAAATAATAAAAGACATTTGAGCTTCATGAGGCTTCAACCGGATGGGTCTGAGGCGGGGAGATCAGGAAAATATTTTCCACATGATAGCTACGGTTATGGCAAGGTTAAAAGTCAGCATCCATTGCATCAGGCGATAGCCTGATTTCAATTCGGAGATATCCTGCTTTAATTCCGTTTTCAGTTCAGAGATATCCTGCTTTAATTCCGTTTTCAGTTCAGAGATATCCTGCTTTAATTCCGTTTTCAATTCGGAGATATCCTGCTTTAATTCCGTTTTCAGTTCGGAGATATTGCGCTGGTAATCCGCTATCGCCTGCGCCGCCGCCCTTGCTTTATCCTCATCCGCTCCAGCAGAACGAAACGCATCGTAGACTTCAGAAATCATTGTGGTCATATATTGTCCTCCAATAAAATGAGTTTAGCATAGTTTTTCACGACACAAAGGGAGAAAACAGGGTTCCGCCCCTGCTAGAGAAGCGAGATTCTTCACTAGCGTTCAGAATGACAAGAAACGCCAGTTTGTCATCCTCGAGGAGCCGAAGGCGACGAAGGATCTCGCTTTTCTGTTTTTTCGGCTTACGCAGAGATTCTTCACGGAGCATGTGCTGAGCTTGTCGAAGCATTCAGAATGACAATACAATCGTTCGCAATGACAAGAAAAGGCTGTTTTGCGGCTCGCGATGACGAGCTATGCAGGGGTTAATTGAGTTGGCATAAAAGGGGATTGCAATATTGAGGCAAAAAAAACCCCCGACCCGAAGAGGCCGGGGGTGAAGAGACAAACAACAAACCTAGAACTTCACGTCAAGCTGAACATACACCCAATCGGCATCATCATCCGTACCATCCTTGGGATTATTCACCGCACGGAACAGGTCATCCGCTTCGAAGAAAGAGTACCCGACGGAAATAACGGTGTTGGCGTTGTATTTGTGGACGAGGGCGAGATCCAGTTCCGTACCCAGATCATCGTCTGCACCGTTTGCCGGGTCAGCTTCCGTATCGAACCAGTGGTAGGCGGCTTTAAAAGTCCAGCCCGGCATGGGCTGAAGAGAACCCTTGATGGCGAAGTCGGTCAGACCGAGACCACCGGTTCCGTGATAGCGGGAGTTCAGGAACAGGTCCATATAGCCGTAGAATTTGTGACCGGTGTCGAACAGGGTGTTGAAGGTTTCCCATTCGTTGCCGGTGCTAGTACTATCATCGGCGTCATCGGTACCGGAAAGCTGGTCGTACCAGATGGTCAGGCTCGGTTTCATCATAACGTTGTTGAACTTTTTGCCAATGCGCACGCCGAACATGTATGCGTCACGGTCAACATCTCCCGTGGACGTAAAAGTCGCGTCAGCATTCGCCTCGCCCCATTGGTGGTAATACTCGCCCCGGTAGTCGATGCCGAAGAGCTGGCCCGCCTGGCGAAAACCAACGGTGTAAATGTCATTCTCTGCTGTACGTTCATTCTGGGTGCCGACAAAGTAAAGGGAAAGGCCCCCGCCCAGAATGCCCTGGAAGTTGGCGTGCAGCAAATGCACGTCATAATCGTCAACATCACCGGTGTCAGTAGGCGTTACAGTTTGCGTTACCACAGGCGCAGATCTTGCGGTACGACCCTCCTGGGCGAGCATGTAAACGTAGCTCAAGGTATGGTTGCCGCCTTTGTGGGTCAAACGAATGGCGTCATGAGTCTGCGCGCCGGTGGTCCAGCCGGTGTGGCCGAACAGGCGGTGACCGTCCAGAACAACCTGTTGCCGACCCAGCTTCAAATCCGCAGGCAGGGTGGCGAAGTTTTTCAGGGTGAAATAGGCCTGATGAATTCCCACGCTCGCGTCCGTGTCATTAGCACTAAAAGAGGCGTTGCCGGAACCCTGACCGTTACCCCAGACCCTCGCGCTTTGCAACTGGATGAAAGCACTGGTGCTGTCGTTGATATTGACATTGGCGTTCAGGCGCATTCGCGTAGCGATAAAATCATCTCCGATGAGGGAGTCATTGAAAGCCCCTGCCCCCTTGTGCTCCGCAAATTCATAGCGGGTGCGAAGCTGACCGCTAAAGCTTACGTCAGCGGCCCGTGCGATCTCGGTCGCAACGAAGAACGCCGTGACCATGAGAGCGATTGTAGTTAAAAAATTCTTTTTCATGCTTGTCTCCTCCAAGTTTTGTTAATGATTGACTACTTCGACAAACTATCTATATTTCCAGCAAACTTTTGACTAAAACTTTGCACATAAATCAAAGGCCGTTAGAAACCACATTAAATCCCGGTCAAGATATCGCTAAATAAAATAAAAATCAAGGGTTATTTGGCATTTTTGCCAAATTTTCCCAGTTTCTGGCTTCCAGGCGTTCCTCGGCCATCATTCCCAAGTTATGGATTCAAAACAGAGATTCTTCGTCACGTTGTTCCTCAGAATGACAGGAAACGCCAATTTGTCATCCTCGAGGAGCCGAAGGCGACGAAGGACCGCGCTTTTCTGTTTTTTTCGACTTACGCAGAGATTCTTCACGGAGCCTGTGCTGAGCGAAGGCGAAGTATTCAGAATGACAGGAAACGAGATTCTTCACTGCGTTCAGAATGACAGGAAACGCCAATTTGTCATCCTCGAGGAGCCGCAGGCGACGAAGGATCTCGCTTTTCTGTTTTTTCGACTTACGCAGAGATTCTTCACTGCGTTCAGAATGACAACACAAAGCCGGTTTGTCATTCTGAGGAACAAGGCCATTTTGTCATCCTCGAGGAGCCGAAGGCGACGAAGGATCGCGCTTTGCACAGGCCTGGGATTCTTCACTACGTTCAGAATGACAAGAAACGGGATTCTTCACTGCGTTCAGAATGACAAAATGGCCTTGTATCGTCATTGCGAACGTAGTGAAGCAATCCAGAATCTGGATCGCCACGCTCCTTTTACCCCTTCGTGCCCCGCAGGGGTAATCCCTCTCCTAAAACCAGTCTAAACCCAGGTCCCGCCATTTGGGATTCGCGGATTCCACTAACGCAATTTTCTTTTTCCGCAACCAACCTTTAATTTCTTTTTCCCTGGCAATGGCCTGTTTCACATCGTTAGTATCTTCAAAATAGACCAGTTTGGACAGGTTATAGCGTTTTGCAAAACCCGGAATCATTTTATGTTTATGCTCATATAACCTGCGCTCAAGGTCATTGGTCATACCCGTATAAAGGGTCTTTGATGCATTTGTCAGAATATAAACATAATATCGTTTCATCAGTTATGGATTCAAAACAGAGATTCTTCACTGCGTTCAGAATGACAATACACTGAAACGGGATTCTTCACTACGTTCAGAATGACAGGAAACGAGATTCTTCACTACGTTCAGAATGACAGGAAACGGGATTCTTCACTGCGCTCAGAATGACAGCGCAAAGCCAATTTGTCATCCTCGAGGAGCCGAAGGCGACGAAGGATCGCGCTTTTCTGTTTTTTCGACTTACGCAGAGATTCTTCACGGAGCCTGTGCTGAGCGAAGGCGAAGTATTCAGAATGACAGGAAACGAGATTCTTCACTAGCGTTCAGAATGACAGCGCAAAGCCGGTTTGTCATCCTCGGGGAGCCGAAGGCGACGAAGGATCTCGCTTTTCTGTTTTTTCGACTTACGCAGAGATTCTTCACGGAGCCTGTGCTGAGCGAAGGCGAAGTATTCAGAATGACAGGAAACGAGATTCTTCACTAGCGTTCAGAATGACAGCGCAAAGCCGGTTTGTCATCCTCGGGGAGCCGAAGGCGACGAAGGATCGCGCTTTTCTGTTTTTTCGACTTACGCAGAGATTCTTCACTGCGTTCAGAATGACAAGAAACGAGATTCTTCACTGCGTTCAGAATGACAACACAACCGTTCGCAATGACAGGAAAAGGCTGTTTTGCGGCCCGCAATGACGAGAGCTATGCAGGGGTAATCTCGACTTATGCAAGGGTCTCTTACTCGGCGGGCCACTCGTAAGTGGACAGGGTGCTGAACACGCTGCCGGTCAAAATGTCCTTATCGACCCGGAGTATATAAATCCCGGCCCCGTTTTTATGGGGAACCGCCCGGTAAGCCGCCAGAAAACCCTTTTGTTTGCTGGACTCAAAGGCTTTTTCAAAGCCTTCTCCGGTCAGCCGCAGTAGGGCCAGGCCTGAATTTTCCATGATCACCAGCCGGTCTAAAAACCCTCCGCCCAAAGTCTGGTTCATGGGCAGCAAAAGGTACCGATTGCCGCCAACCTTGACGAATTGCAACCGCCCTTTAAAACGTACCGGTTCACCCTGACGGACCAGGCCGGCGATTTCCTCTTTGACTCCGACCTCGATCAGGCGCGGATCATGACCGTAGTAATCACCTGACTTTACTACCAGCCGCCCGTTGGCGGCATACACTCTTAAATGATATTTGTTGTCAAGCACGATTGTTTCCGGGGTCCCGTTGCCATTCAGGTCTTCTTGCGTCAGTCCATACAGTATGAAGTGTGTTCCATACATGTCGGGGGTGTTCAGCTCGGGCCCTTGCCGGTATTTTCCGTTTTTGAACAACACTTTTTTGATCGGCCCGTGAAATGGATTTTGAAATCCGGGACTTTGCGACATCAGTATGGGCCGCTTCCCCACAGGCCGGATGATACGAAAATAGAGGTTGGCTTCTTTCCATATGTAATGAAAACCTTTTCGTTTTGGTTTGGTTTCCAAGGCGAAAGATTCCAGTCTGTCGCCGACCTGGTTGGTGACAAAAATTTCAGCCCGGCCATTGCCGTTGATGTCTGCCACATCGACGCCGAGAAAATGGTTGGCGATTTTGCTGGTCTTGATCTGGGCGATTCTGCTTAAACGGCCTTTTTTGTTCTCAAAGATCATCACCCGGTAGCGGTCGATGAGCACGAACTCGTTCCTGCCATCGCCGTTCAAATCGCCGACATCGAAGTCGACCATCTCATAATGAAACTCCTGTTTGGAGACAAACTTGAACAAATCACTTTTGTGCTTGAAGCTGGTTTGCGTTCCGCGTTCCCGCTCCCTCGGGGCATCCGGGGCCGGCAGGCCTTCGGACAGGATGTCGGCCTGTTTTTTAAGGGCGCCGTCAACCGCTGATATCAGCTTGTAGTTCAGCGCCATTTTTCCTTTCACAGAACGGACGCTGGGAACCAGGATGAAGTCGGCCTCGACCTTGCGGTGCAGTTTTTTCAGGTTCCTGGATTGCAGGGCCGTCTTGATGTTGAGTTTTTCCTCGGCCATCCACAATCCGAGGTCGAATGAAGGGACTTCAAACCTGGGGTGCCGGTTTAAGCGCGACTCAAGGTTGTAACGCAGGCGGTCGGCATTGACTTTCTTTTTGGTTTTGATTTGCGGCGGCGCAACCAGAAATGAAAGTTTTTGGAACGGACTTCTCACTCCGTCGCCTTCTCTGGGAAGCACCGTCGGGTCCAGGGCCCGGGCTCTGGAAAAATTCTTTCTCACTTCCAGCACTTCGACTTCGCCGAGGTCGGTTTCCTTCCTGCCGATTTTTTTCCTGGTCACGGGATGGAACAGTTCCCGGCCATAGCGGATGAGTATTAACCGGTCACCGGGTTCCACCGGCATCCCCTGCCTGAGGTCGAGAGTCAGGCCGGAACCTTCCACCTCGATCACATAGCCTTCAAGAGGCGGGAACAGCGACTCGATCTGACTGACCATCCGGTCGAGAGACGCGCTCGACTGAGCCCCCGCGTTGACCGGCACGATCAGGGTCAGGGCCATGAGAAAGGAGAGTTTTGCGCAAGCCGTCGTTGCGGGGAGCCAACGGCGGCGAAGGCGTGATATTTTTCCTAAACCTTCGCACCATGAAAGGATCAATTTACAAAAAACCGGGATACACCCTTCGCGGGGCATGAAGGTTAAGGCCGGACGCTGCAAGCGAGATTCTTCACTGCGTTCAGAATGACAATACAATTGTTCAGAATGACAAAACAAAACCCCCTTTTTGTCATTCTGAGGAGCTTTTGCGGCAAAGACGTGGTATTTCTCCTTAACCTTCATGCCCGGCACGGATAATCTTTGTCTCATTGGGAAAACCTTGGGAAAACCTTAAAAATAGCATTGCGCAAAAATTTCATTCAGAATGACAAAACAATTGTTCAGAATGACGATACAAGGCCATTTTGTCATTCTGAGGAACAACGTGACGAAGAATCTCCGCGTAAGTCGAAAAAACAGAGAAGCGAGATTACCCCTGCGGGGCACGAAAGCTTGGGTGAAACATCACGTCTTCACTGCGTTCAGAATGACAACAGCGGGATTCTTCACTGCGTTCAGAATGACAAAACAAAACCCCCTTTTTGTCATTCTGAAGAACTTTTGCGGCGAAGACGTGGTATTTTTCTTCAACCTTCGTGCCCGGCACGGGTAATCTCTGTGGAAATAAGTTATGTAAAAATTTCATAGCCCCGATTTATTCCAGCAGTTGGACGGCCACTTCCTGGCCTTGTTGAATCTCTTCCGCCTCCAGCGGAAAGATCAGCAGGCCATTAGCGTTAGCGGCAGATTTCAAAATTCCTGAACCTTGTTCTCCCGCCGGGGTGACGGTGCATTTGCCATCGGCCCAGGACACAATGGAACTGAGAAAATGCAGTCGGCCCGGTTTCTTGTGGATGGTCCGTGTCAGTTTGGCCTGCACCGTTTTGCGGGACAGGTCAGAACAGCCCAGTACCTTTCTCAAGGATGGGCGTACAAATTGCTCGAACGAAACGAAGGAGGATACGGGATTGCCCGGCAGCCCGAAAATGGGGGTTTCGCCGATGCGGCCGAAGGCCAGGGGTTTGCCCGGTTTCATCGCTACTTTCCAGAACAGCATTTCCTGGCCCATCTTCTGCAGGCTGGACTTAACCAGGTCATAGTCGCCCACACTCACGCCGCCGGATGAAACCACGATATCGGTTTTCAGGGCCCATGCGAATTTTTTCATCAGGTCTTCTTCTGTATCCCTGGCGATGCCCAGATAAACGGGAATGCCGCCGGCGGATTTGATCTGCGCCGCCAGCATGTGACCGTTGCTGTTGAAGATTTGCGGGCCTTCGGGCGTATCATCCAGTTCAAGAATCTCATCACCAGTGGATAAAATTGCCACCGTGGGGCGTTGGCTGACGGCGATCTGTGACCGGCCCACCACCGCCAGCATACCGATATGGGCCGGGCTCAGGGTGGTTCCTTTTTTGAGGACGGATTCACCGACCTTCACATCTTCCCCGGCTTCGCGGATGTTTTCCTGGTCGTCGGCTTTATCCAGGCAGAGGATGGAGGTGCCGGCTTTTTCGGTGTCTTCCTGCATGAGCACGGCAGTGGCGCCGGGCGGGATGGGCGCGCCCGTCATGATGCGCATGGCCTGACCCGGTTTCAACGTGCCTTTGGCTGTATACCCGGCGGCGATTTCTTCGACCACTTCCAACTTGACCGGATTTTCCGGCGTGGCAGACTGAATGTCTGCGGCAATCAGGGCATAACCATCCATCGCAGAGTTGTCGAGCGGCGGGTTGTTGATTCGGGAGACGACATTTTCTGTCAGCACTCTGCCCAGAGCCTGATCGAGAGAAACCTTCTCCACCCCTTTGAATTGAATTTTTGTGAGAATTTTGTCCAGCGCTTCCCGGACTTGAATCATGCTCATGATGGTTCCTTCTTTTGATACAGGATTATTCTTTTGTTCCTCTTCTCATAATCTTCCGTTGTGTTGATGTTCATAAACTTTGACCGGTCCGCTTCGTCGATCTTTAATTTTTTAAATGGGAGTGCCTCAATAATCCCGGACAAGGAAAGCTCTCGTCTTGACATGGCTTCAAAAAGAGGAACGATGAATTTTGGTTCGTAAATGGCGCACATTGGCTCATAACCGAAACGGCCTTTTTGAACATAGCAGGTACCATATCTTAATGGGTCTCGCTTTTGTAATATTGTCGCGAAATCATCTTCTTTTAAAAAGGGCATATCGCAGGCGGTGACCAGCCATGCCTTTTCCGGGAACCGGCTCATCAGGGTAGCGAGTCCACCTACCGGGCCGAGTCCGGTATGATCATCGTTGATCCGTTCGACATTATTGATTTTTGTCAAAGAACTCATATCTAGATCGGCCCGCGAGGAAAGAAATACTTTATTGCAAAATTTGCTCAACAGTTTGACCGCCTTCTCTGTTCCCGATATGCCATCATAGGTTAGCGAAAACTTTGGTTTTCCCATTCGCTTGCTTTCACCTCCTACAAAAACAGCTCCAAAAAGTTCGCTGGCACATCTTTTGAAATGACCATTAACAAAGTCAAAGATTTTTTCTATCTCGTCTCGATGGAATAGAGGAATGCCCTGCTCAACAAACTGTTTCAGTGGTCCCGTCCCTTGATGCACAATTGCACAAATTCCCTTGCTGTCAGGGGGAATCGGCAGTTTGCCTACGCCATCAAGAAACACAATTTTGTTGAATGGAGACTGCTTGTATCCTTCTATCAATATACAGTCACAGCGTTCTAATGCATGCGTGATCGTGAGTTGCTTGAAATCATTATCTGCCAGCACTCCAAAGTGGGTCGGGTCATTGATCGCCACAATCCCGGCGCCAGCTTCACGAACACGCGCGGTGTCTTTCCCGGTTTTGTCCATCTTGAAGCGGTGCGAATCGTGTTTGTAATAACCAACACGAATGTCTTCTTCAGCAAACCGCTTGGTCAACCGTTCCAGCAAGGTGGTTTTACCTACCCCCGAAAAACCGGCAAAGCAGAGGAAAGGGGTTTTGAATTGTTCCCAGTAAACGTCCATAAACAGGAATTATTTCTATATAAAGTGCCGAACCGCAATGCTCCGGCCCGGCTCATATAAGTACTTAAAAAATAGAGAATTAGCCTATTATTTCGCAGGCGGTGTGGCCTGTCAACCCCTTTATGATCTGGAAAACCCGGAAACGGGTTCAATATACGTTAATTAAAGAACCCGGTAGTGCTTTCTATAAAATGAAGGGGCTTGTGCTGACCTTTTCACCCAAGCTTTCGTGCCCCGCAGGGGTAATCTCGCTTCAGTGTGTTGTCATTCTGAGGAACAACGTGACGAAGAATCTCTGCGTAAGCCGAAAAAACAGAAAAGCGAGATCCTTCGTCGCCTTCGGCTCCTCGAGGATGATAAATTGGCGTTTCTTGTCATTCTGAACGCAGTGAAGAATCTCCAAGTTAGTGCAAGGCGAGATCCTTCGTCGCCTTCGGCTCCTCGAGGATGACAAATTGGCGTTTCTTGTCATTCTGAACGCAGTGAAGACGTGATGTTTCACCCAAGCTTTCGTGCCCCGCAGGGGTAATCTCGCTCAAACCAGACAGGCCAGGGCCAGTCTGGCCAAAAGGCAGTTGCAAATGAGAAATGCGGATTTAAGGCTCATGACATTTATTGAGACTTTCCCGGCAACCTGATAAAATACCTCTCTTAAAATTATCTTGATCGGACCATTTTCCCTGGAAACATATTAGATAAAAATCGGGAAACAAATTAATATATCTGACTATTATCCCTTTTTTACCTGGAGGTTTCATGAATTTGTTTGTTAAAGGAATTGCTGTGTGCCTGATGGGTGTTCTGATGGCTGGAACTTCGGCGTTCGGTGGTGAGATTGCAATAATAGAGACGACGATGGGAAACATTGAGTTGGAGTTTCTGGAAGATAAAGCACCGGGACATGCCAAAAACTTTAAAGACTTGGCCAGGAAGGGCTTTTATGATGGCACCACGTTCCACCGTGTGATTCCCGGTTTTATGATTCAAGGCGGGGACCCCAATTCCAAGAGCACAAACCGTTCCACACACGGAATGGGAGGCCCCGGTTACACTATCAAGGCGGAATTCAATGATACGCCGCATGACCGGGGAATTCTTTCTATGGCGCGGTCACAGGACCCCAACAGTGCCGGTTCGCAGTTTTATATTGTGGTCAAGGACTCGCATTTTCTGGACAACCAGTATACTGTTTTCGGCAGGGTGATTGATGGAATGGAAGTTGCCGACAAGATCGTGAGCGTATCGCGCGATTCCCGGGACAACCCCGAAGAAAGAGTGGAAATGAAGTCCGTTAAAATTGTTAACCGTTAGGGAAAACATTCCCGTTAAGGCAGGGTAGATATGGAAAGCGAATTTAAAATCAACGTTTATGAAATCATGGGTACCTCGACTCCAGCGGGAAGAACGTCGGAGGAGGGGGAGCCTGCCGGGGATACGATCCAAAGTCTCATCCTTGATAACTGGGACAAGTACGAAAAAATTTCTGTCTATTTAGAGGGTGTGGTGAAGATGACCCGGCCTTTTGTGGACGAGGCGTTTGCCAAGTTGCTTGAAACCCACTCACTGGATGAGTTCAACCAGAAGCTGCATTTCCCGGATTCTAATGATCGTACTGTCCAAAGTCTGAATGACGCGATCAAGCTCAGGTTGAAAATCATCCGAACTCAGGAAGAAAGACGGAGTCAAGGCTGAGAAGAATGGCTATTTTGTAGGTGTTTTCGCCACTTCTTCTATGAAGGGGTCAAGAAAAGCAGGAATAGCGTTTGCGTCCCGCACCGTGAAAATACGGTCGGTGACGGTCATCGGCTCATCCACCAGAACGGCTTTGGAATCTTCCAAAGCGGCGATAGCTTTTTTGTTTCCGGGCTCGGTGGTGACTTCGAGGCTTTGCAGGAGTCCGGCTTTCCCAAGGCAGGGAACAGCGCTACCGATGGCTGCGATTACCATCCGGGAACGGTAGCGGTCGTGGATCAGGAGCCGCAGAAGTTCATCTTTCCACAGATAAGATCTGGCCCCATTTCCCCCTATGACAACGACTCCATGAAAAACCCCTTTGATCTGGCGCACCCCTTTGCCGGCGGAAACATAACTGTCACCGGTGATACCTTCTATTGCGTCAACAATCAGGACATCCGGCTTGAATTTGCCGCCCTTCATTCCGACGGATTCTTTCAATTTGTTGGAGGCCACTAAGATGTTGGCCCCCTCCGCATTCATGGATTCGAGAACCGGAGTGAGTTCGCTCTCCATGTAATAGTCCTTGGGGATGACGATCAGTATGTTTTTGCCAGCAAGCCGCTCCATATTTTATCCTTCAAATATAAAAGCCCGACACCCATTCTTCAATGATTCAGGGGAACGGATATAAGGCCTGAGTTTTTATTCGGATTTCCAGGTTCCAAGTCTAGCACAAAGCGGTACAGGAAAAACTCGTTTTTTACCAGTATGCGTTGGGCATGGCGGGCCAGAAAATTTTTCAGGATTCCGCCTGTCTAACAGGCGCACGGTGCCTCTTTGCTCTATTTGGAATTTTAAAGGCGAGCTTGAAAGTCATTTGTAATGTCGGACTTCTTATACCTATTCCCCCGGGCATATTTATGAGATATTTTGTGACTCAGCCACTCGTATGAGTGGTTAAAAATGTTGTCGAACGCTCTCTTTGCTTCTTCGGCCGCACGGTCACTGTTCATACCCGTTTTTGCCCAGCAAAATAGCCAAAGTATGCTCTGTGGGCATACGTTTCCGCCCTGGTCAACAACCCAGTTCCCAGGAATCGCTTTCTGACAAGTTGCGTGAGGTATGGCACCCAACTCTTGCCGTGCCTAGGCTGGAGTAATCTTGAGCTTAATCATCTTATTTTTCCTTAATTATAAAAGGCGGGTTGTGGTTTTTTTGCTCCAGGCGCAAACCTCGAGATTCAGAGGCAGCCGACTTTAGCAGTTTCGGAAAATAAGGAAAACTCATCCAGAGCTTCCTGATAATCATCAAACCAGCAGGCCTTGGGGTTTCTGTAAAAGGCCAGGAATCGGGCGTTGTTATTATCTTCTGCGGCTCGAGCATATTTGAAGAAAATCTGATCTTCGGTCATTCCGACCACTTCAATTTTTCCGGACTCATGCGACATGACCAGACGTGCACGCTTGGCCAGACCTGAACAAAGGGTCTTGGACTTTTCAAATATTTCGTAGCCACGTTCAACCGGTACAGAGTAAGTTTCGTTGCCCAGAGTGGGGCGGCACAGAAAGACATAATACGGGGGAACGCCAATATAGGAAAGTTTGGAAAACAAATCGGCAAGCACTTCCGGGTCATCATTGACACCTTGTACTAAAGGAGTTTGGTTGACCAGCGAAACTCCCGACTTCATCAGCAGGTTCAAGCCTTCAATGGCCTCCGGAGTGAGCTCCCTCGAGTGATTGAAATGCGCCATGACGTAGATTTTCTTTTCGCTTGTGCTGTAGGTTTTGAACATTTCCAGCAAAGAGGGGTCATTCAATATTCTAAAAGGATTAAATGCTGGAACCTTGGTACCGATCCGGATAATCTTGACATGGTCGATCTCACGAAGTTGCTTGATGATGGGTTCGAGCTTGCTGGTGGACATAACCAGAGGATCGCCACCGGTCAGTAGCACATTACTAATCTGTTTGTTATTTTTGATGTATTCCAGTCCCTCGGAGATGTCTTTGGTCACCTCATCGTTTTCATTCATGAACAGGCGTTTGCGAAAACAGAACCGGCAATAGGCGGCACAAACCTCGTTGACCAAAAGCAGAGCCGTGGAGGTATATTTATGTTCCAAGCCGCGAACTTTGGTGTATTTTTCTTCGTTGGAGGCATCCAGTTCGCCCCATTCGCTGAGTTCCTGAACATCCGGCATGATGATCCGTTTGATCGGATCATTGGGGTCATCCCAATCAATCAGCGACTGATAATAATCATTGGTGCGGAATACAAACTTATCGTTAACTTTTTGCAGTTCCCGTTTTTCCGATTCGGTCAACTGGGGGATCTGGTCAAGCCTGGTTAAATACTTGGGCTTTTTCTTATCTGGATTGAGGTGCTTAAACAAAATATTCATCTCTCACCGCCAATTAAAAAAATTAACGTTTTACAACTCACTGATATTTAGCGGATTTTATGATTTCAATCATTTCGATCCGCCCTGCCCAACGACAAAAATTCCCTGTACTTCTCAAAGTTGAAAAGTTATGAGAACACTTGTATTTTGGGGGGGATTATTTTAGAGGGCCTTTGAAAGCAATGGCTTCACGCACTGATTCAAGAGGAAGGCCCCCTCAAAACAGATTGTTCTGAGGCCCCCATACCGGGCCACCATCGCGACAGCCAAATTCCAGGAGTTTTGAAACCTGAAACCGCGGAAATTCTAAACCAACCTCGGTTATGGTTTAAATATACGTTATTCGGGCAGGGCTATCAAGAAAATTGCCCCGATGGTGATGGGTTCAACAATCAAAAAATAAAATTACCCAATTACTTTCAATGGATTAATAGGCTTGTCGAAAAAATGGAAAACCCCCTGGAGGGCTGGCCTGAAACCAGGGAAAAAGGGTTGGATTTTCGATGAATGTCAAGGTGTGTCGCTCTGTTTTCAGCCGGGGAATTTTCTGTTGACAGGGTATTGGAATGGATTATAATGCGATGCTCTTTTTTAAAATGCGAATTTTTGCGGAAGTAAATCACTGGCGAAGGTTTAAGGTTTTGATTTTTTGAGGTTTGTTGTTTCCTTGCCTTGAACCCAGCTGGTAATAATTTGAAAGGTCAGACCCGATTTTAAGGTTGGAGTGATAATTTTAAGTTCAATTCACTAATTAAGAGGAGATTGTTAGATGAAAAAGGCTTTGATACTGAGTGTGATGGTTATTTTCAGCTTGGTTGCAGTGAGCTCTACGTTTGCAGCTGCCAAATGTCCGCAGCCGCGGAAAACCAAAGCAGCTCCTGGTGCTATTGGTAAGAAGGATATGACCGCGAAAGCGGATGCGGCAAACGGTAAAAAGATTTACTTAAAGAAAGCCAAGCCGATGGCTTGTTCAATGTGTCATGGTAAAAAAGGCGATGGCGGTGGAAAATTGGGAAAAGCCCTGAAGCCAACTCCGCGTAATTTCACCTGTGCTGCAACTATGGCAAAAGTTTCTGCTGGCCAGATGTTCCATATCATCAAAAATGGTTCTAAGGGAACCGGTATGGTGGCTCATAAAAAGACCTTGAAAGACAAAGAAATCTGGGATGTCGTCAAATACATCCGCAGCACCTTTGTAAAATAAGTATAGTTCCTTTAAAAGGGGTGAACCGCTCATGCGGTTCACCCCTTTTTTTGTGCCGTTTTTCCGGCTCGGCCAAAATGCTATAATAGACCTGACTTAATTCTTCGCCGGAGTCTTCCTTGATCACCCATCGGGTTCCCCTTTTAGTGCAAATTTTTCTTCTGCTCTGGCTTGTGTTGCCTCTTGCTTCCGAGGCGCAATCTTTGGGGTCTGCTGAAAATCCACTGCGAATGATGTTTGTGCCTTCCGGTGATGCGCCGGTGATCCTGAAAGGAGGCCGGGAAATCAGTCAGCTTCTACAAAAAGCGACCGGACTGCACGATGTTTTTTTCAAATCTTCCCCGATACCTCAAGTGCCATGGAATAGCCACCCACTTACGTGGGAGGTAGTTGGGCAAAGGCTCATTGAGCCGAGATCATCGTAGCTGGCTTTAAAAAGCTATTGCCCATTACCAGCGGAGGTACTCCGCCCGGATTAGGCTTTTGATTGATTATCGAAATGTGTTAGGTTAAATGTATTAAACCTTTACAAAAGACGGTAGGGCGGCTCTTGGCGTCCGATCAAAGTAGGTGGGATATTGAGAAAGTCAGCTCTGCTCATTGTCTTGATTTTATTTGTTTTCGGACCGGTTTCGGTCTGGGCGCAGGATGGGCCCGATTTATCAAATCTGGGAATTCCCAAAGAACCCGGTTGGAATCACCCCTCCTATCGCGGCTGGGAATCGTTGAGTGTGCCTGGTTTGATTTCTACCTACTACGATTTGGATCGGGACGGCAAGCTGGATTATATGGTCATTCGAAAAGTGATCCGCAAGGCCTCGGCTGAAGAGACTACGATAGAGCAGGCCATTGAGATTGCCAAGTTCGATAACCTGAGTGTTTATTTTTCCCATCCGGTGGTGTTTTTTGCCAATCGCAATCCGCTCTTTTATTGCAAAGGTGTTGATTCGAAACGCAACTGCAATGATATCTGGGTGGATGTTGCGGAAGATGGTTTAAATGGCAATGAAGAACTTTATACGCTTTCAACTCCGAGTTTGGGAGTGCGTTAACCAAAAAAGCCTGATTTTTTTTCTGGTCCTGTTTGGGTTGGTGTTTGGGATAACGCCTTTGTATGCTCACGGTCCTATGGAAAATGCTCATGGCTCGGCATCTTCACCTGGTCAGGAGAAGGATCTTCTGCGCCTGGGTGCCACGGTTTACAAGCATATGTGCGTGTTTTGCCATGGTGATGATGGTAATGGCGGAGGTAAAGCCATGGCCTATCTTTATCCATGGCCGAGGGATTTCAGGCAGGGTGTGTTTAAATATCGAACCACTCCGTTTGGTTCGATTCCTCTGGATAAGGATATTCACCGGACCATCAGTCGTGGGGTTCCGGGTACTTCCATGCCTTCATGGGGAGGGGCTCTGACGGAAGATGAAATCTCGGGCGCTGTCCAATATATTAAGACTTTTTCGAAAAAGTTTGAAAAGGAAAAACCAAAAGAGGCAATAACGATACCAGCGGTTCCTGCATCCACCCCTGAATCTGTTGAAAAGGGTAAGAAGGTTTATCAGGAAATGCGTTGCTCACGGTGTCACGGGACGGATTTGAAGGGCGATGGGCCCATTGCCGCTAAACTTTATGATATCTGGGATCATCGAGTGTTCGTTTATGATCTGACAGATCCCAATACGTTTAAATTTGGATTCGATAAGAAAGACTTGTTCCTGATCTTAACAACGGGGATCGATGGCACCCCGATGAAATCATACAATCACCTGACGGATGAAGAACGGTGGGATTTGTCCTCCTATATTGAATCTGAAATCAGGAAAGAGGAATTCAAACCGGCTAAATACGAAATAGATCTGACCACGTATCGCGTTGATCAGGAAATTGACATGGACCCGGAGAACCCGTTGTGGGAAAATATTCCGGTTCAGAACATACACACGATGCCCCTTAATGCGCGCAGGGATCCGGTTGACCAGATTCAGTTCCAGTCTGTCGTGAATGATGAGGGAATCGCCTTCCGGTTGGTGTGGGAAGATTCTCAGCCGGATCGGACTTCGAGCCGTCATCAGGATTTTAAGGACGCCATCGCTATGGAGTTTGCCTTGGGCGAGGTGTTGTTGCACAAGCATGGTCACAATGAGCCGTTCTTTGGCATGGGAAACCGGGGCAAAGTGGTTAACATCTGGCAGTGGCGGGCGGACTGGCAAACGGAAATTGAAACCAAGGAAAAGCTCGAATACGCCACCAAAGGTCTGGATCTGGATACCATGATCTTCGGAGGCGAAGTCAACCCGGTCGATGCGCTTAATCCGTTCAGGGATGTTCCTGTTGAAGAATTGAATGCGGAAGGGTTTGGGACGCTGACGCCCCAGCCTCAAACCAAGCAGAATGTGCTGGGTAAAGGGGTTTGGAAAGAGGGGAAATGGAGCGTGGTGTTCTTTCGGGCCTTGGATTCTTTGAATAAATGGGATATAAAGTTCAAAAGAAAAAATCCCGTACTGGTGGCGTTCGCCGTTTGGGACGGAAAACATCAGGATCGCAATGGCCGAAAAGTTATTTCCATGTGGCAAAGACTTAAGGCGCTGGAATTACCCTGATTGGCGTAACTGCCAGTGGTAGACTGCAATGACTCGTTTGGCGAGCAAAGAGTTATCTTGGATAATTTGCCCTTGCCAATTTACCCCTTCGGGGCATAAAGGTAATAAGGGGTTTTCAAAGCGTCCCCCGCTAGGGGGTGCAATACAGAAATTAAAAGTTTGAATTGGTAATCTATATATTTGGAGAATTGTTTCATGTCAGATGATAAAGAAATGGAAGATACCGAGGATTCGTTGGGTGTATCCGAAGACGAAGAAATGGATTTGGATGAAGTCGACGGAGATGATGAGTTTGAAGAAGAGGTTGCAGTTGTAGAGGAAGTGCCGGAGACAGGAGCTTATCTGGTTATCGGCCAGGGAGATTTTTCCATGTCCCAGTCTAACCGGGGTGCGGATGATCCTGGCGACAACACGCTTTGTGAACCTCAATTTTGCGCGGTCTATGGCGATATGCTGTTTGTATCTGACAGAGGAAATCACCGGGTATTGATTTGGGAACAGTTCCCCGAAGAAAATGGTGAGCCGTCATCACTGGTGCTCGGGCAGGAGGATTTTGCCGACTGCCTTGAAAACAGGGGTATGACTACAACTCTGGATGAAATGACTTCTGGATTGGGTGACGAAAGTCTGGATGGATTCACCATCAGTAAGTCGGAAGAAGATACCCTCTCCCAACCCGCCGGTATTGATGTGATCGATGGAAAACTTTATGTGGTGGATAGTGGCAATCATCGGGTATTGAGGTGGAATGGAATTCCCTCAGACGATGGCGAGGTTCCGAGCCTGGTGCTTGGACAGGATAACCTGGATGATAACGAAGCCAACCGCCGGGGGTTTGTCGGTTCGGGTTCGTTGTTTTTCTCCATGGGCCTCCACTCTGGCGATGACCAGCATGTGTTTGTCGCGGATAAGGACAATCACCGGGTTTTAATCTGGAACAAAATTCCTTTTAGTGATGGTTGGAACGCCGACGTTTCTCTGGGGCAAAAAGGAATGGATGAACGCTGGCCCAACCAGGGTGATTTCGATAATGTAGGTCAGGACACACTCAGCTTTCCAACAGGCGTACATTTTGATGCCGAGGGTGAGCGGGTGATCGTGGTGGATCAGGGTAACAACCGGGTGTTGATCTGGAATAAAATTCCCAGAGAGACAGGGGTTGCTGCCGATGTGGTGCTTGGACAAAAGGATTTTGTCAACCGCGAGCCGAACCGGAACAATGGGCACCATCGTCCATCCGCAGATGGCATGTATTTTCCTACTGATGTGGCGTTCGGCAAGGCTGGGTTGTTTGTCTCCGATACCGGTAATAACCGTGTCCTGTATTGGAAAGAACTTCCCACCGAAAATGGACAACCTGCTGACTTGGTGTTTGGCCAGGCTACGTTCACTGAAAATCAGGTGAACCGCGATTTGGATGAGGCCTCTAACTGCACTTTGAACGATCCTTATGGTTTGTTGTTGATCGATGAGGAAGAGGAGGAGGAAGAATTTCGTGGCATTCCCATGGCGGATGATGATGACGATAATGAGGAAACCGCTCTCGTAGCAGCCGAAGGCGAATCTGTCGAAGAGGAGCCGCAACCCAAATTCAGGCTTTTTATCTGTGACCGGAGCAATTCCCGCATCGTGGTCTGGAACGAACTTCCCTATCCGAAAGAAGCAGAAGAGGAAGAAGAGTTTGAAGAACTCAAGGTCGATGATGAAAATCTATTGATCGGTGAGGAGGAGGATGACGACGATTTCCTGGAGGAAGAAGAGGAAGAAGTGCCTCCCGGAGAACTTCCCTCAGCCTAACCGGCCTGCGACCGGCGGCAATGAAGGATTCCTATTGCTCAGTATAGTCAGTTTTAAATCCCTCTGGTGGTGTGCGTGTGCCGGGGGGGGGTCTTTAGCTTGTCTGGTCTTCAAACCGGTTATTAATTTGTCAAGGTAAAGGCCATCAAGGCGTTGTGGCCACTCTTGTGGAGCGCAAAACTCAATATGCGGTTCTGACCGCATCAAACAGGCGCTTGCCACTCATCGAACCGGGTTCACACCATCACTTATGACAACGGCCTGTAGTTTGCCGAGCACCAAAAAATAGCTCAAACCCTCTCTGCCAATATCTATTTTGCCCACCCTTACGCTTCCTCGAAACGAGAGCTTTGCGTAAGTCGAAAAAAAACAGAAAAGCGAGATTCTTCACTGCGTTCAGAATGACAAGAAACGCCGGTTTGTCATCCTTGAGGAGCCGAAGGCGACGAAGGATCAGGGGTTATGCAAAGGTCCCCTTGGGAACGCGGGCTGAATGAAAATATCAACGGACCCGTTCAACAGTATCTGACAAAGTCCAGACGACTGGACAACGTCACACAAAAGGAACTAAAACACATCATGCATCAGCTCAATCATAGACCCGGAAAATTGCCTGGATTTAAAACACCCTATGAGCTATTCTTCAATAAGAAAACTTTACTAACTGTTGCGCTTGAAACTTGAATCCGCTAATTTATACCAAGGGATTTTTAGAAAGGGTTTTGCTGACTTTTTTGGAGGGGGGCAATGGCGGGAAGCATAACGGACGGTGTTACAAAGATTATCGATAAGGCACTTGATTTATCTCATATTGGGAAAGCTCCTCACTTTAAGCACAAGAAAAGCTGTTTGAGTTTAAAAAGCACTCCTGCTGGTTTTGATGCAGATTTAGTAATTCTCCAAATCTATGAGCAGCTAGTAAACAATTTTAAAGACCCAAGTAATCGTTTTCATTCCCGGGGGCCTTCTACGGAAAATTGGAGATTCAAGAAAATTCCCGACATTGCAAAATATAATAAAAGCAAAGAAAAAACTCTTGAAAAAGCTATTGTAAAACTCCCATCTTGCGATTGGGTGAATCAAGTCCCAACATCATCTGGTTTGGTGAGTGCCACGAGCGATAAATTAAGAAATATCGACCTTGTTTACCGACTCGGGCTACGAGAATTTGAGTTTATTGAATTAAAAGTAGAAAGCGATACTCCAATGTTTGCTGCATTTGAAATTGTTATCAATGGATTGATTTATTTGTTGTCAACCGAGTTTTATCCAAAGTCAAATATTGACAAAGAGATTTTGAGTGCAAAAGCAATACATCTGCAAACCCTTGCTCCTCAAAATTATTATTCTAGATGTTCATTGGCCTGGCTTGAAAAGGAACTAAATGAAGGGCTTAAAAAATTACTCGCCACTAAGTTTGGCCGCAGAATTGCAATGGATTTTTCTTTCACCAGTTTCCCAAATTCATTTACTTGGCCCTGCAAGGACAAGGAATTACTAGGAGCACTCAATAGCCGGGCTACTGTTTATTAGGACCACTAATCGACTATATTCCTAACCATATGAAAGTTTGCATCCATCGTGGGACACAGGAGATTGGCGGCACTTGTATTGAAATTGAGTCCGCCGGTCAGCGCATAGTTTTAGATGTGGGATTGCCTTTGGATACGGACAGGGATGTGGATGCCAAATCCCTTCTGCCTGACGTTAAAGGATTCGCTAGTCCGGATGACAGCCTGCTTGCCGCATTGATTTCTCACCCTCATCAGGACCATTTTGGTCTGGCCCGGTTTCTTCCTCCGCAAATCCCCGTAATCATAGGGGAGGCGGCCCACAATATTCTGCGATCAGCTACCTTTTTTACCCCCTCTGGCGCGGATTTCAAAAGAACCATTTATCTGAAAGACCGGGAAACCATAAAAACAGGACCTTTTGAGATCATGCCTTATCTCGTGGACCATTCAGCCTACGATGCTTATTCAATCCTGATATCCACAAATGGGAAAAGGCTTTTCTATAGCGGTGACTTCCGGGCTCATGGACGGAAAGCAAAGCTTTTTCAGAAAATGATCAAAACCCCCCCCAAAAGATATTGATGTGTTGTTGATGGAGGGAACCACGATAGGAAGAGGAAATCCTGAGGACAAATTCCAAACTGAAGATGAACTTATCCCAGAATTTGCAGACTATTTTAACTCCACCCAGGGTCTTTGTTTGGCCTGGTGTTCAGGGCAAAATATTGATCGACTTGTCACAATATATAAAGCCTGCAAAACAGCGAACCGTCAGTTCATCATTGATCTATATACTGCCGAGATTTTGCGTGCTACCGGAAACCCCAGTCTTCCCCAGGGACATTGGAAGGACATCCGGGTATTCCTTCCGAAATCACAAAAATACCGGGTCATTGAACAAAAACTGTTTGATATATCCAATCAGTATAGAAACAACCGCATCTATCCGGAGAATTTGAGCCGGGAGGCCCCTCATTCGGTGATGTTGTTTCGTCCTTCCATGTCAAAAGACCTGGAAGCATCAGGATGTCTGAATGGAGCAAGTCTCGTTTATTCGCTGTGGGAAGGTTATTTAAAAATGGATCAGCAAAAACCATTCCTTGATTGGCTGGAATGTAATCAAATATCAATGAAAAAAATACATACCTCAGGTCATGCCTCTGTATCCGATCTGAAAATATTTGCAAATGCTATTCAAGCAAAGAAGTTAGTTCCCATTCACTCCTTTGAGACCGATCAATTTCCCGATCTCTTTGATAATGTCGAACTAAAGGAAGATGGCAAATGGTGGGAAGTTGAATAGCTGGATTGATTGAAAGAGACAGCGTGAAAATAAGAAATTTGCAATAGATGGAGCCTTGGACGGCCATAAAGAATGAAATAGAAATCATTACATTTGCCAACGGATTAAAGTGCAAAGGACAAATGAAAAATGATGAAATGTGTGGCCGGGGAATGCTTGCGTGTATTGCTATGGGTGTTTCCACGCACGATCCCAACTCCAGTTTTTTTAGCTTGACGAGCTGTATCTCTTGCCTGTTTCCACCGGCGGTTCGCCGGGGTTAATTGCAATAGGGAGGGATACCTTCTTCCACCAGATGCCCGGCTTTCCCTGTTGTCTGGTTTTCATGATTTTTGCGGATTCCTGATGCCAGTACTTTCATGGACCCTTGCATTTTTTCCACGATTTCTTCCGGCGAATCCATTAACAGGTTGCCGAACGCGGGTTTGCATTTCAAATTGCCAACATCACAGCAGGGCGTCATTTCACCATTTTGTTGAATGGTCATGATGTCTATCGAGCCTCGTGCGGCGGGACAGCCAATGAGGTATTGGTCTCTGGGAAAAGCCATCGACGCCATAGACCGCTGGCCGTTGTCATCAATATTGAACGCCGGTAGCAAACTCAATCCTACAGTGAGTTCCGGTTTGCGGGCAAAGGCTTCGGTATCTCCAAAATGCGTGGTGAACAATTTCTCATCGCAGTTGGGGTACTCGCTCAAAAGCGTCTCCACTTTTGTTGAGTAGGTTTCGAGCAGTTGCGTGACATGTTCCTGTTCCTTAAAAAAATCGAGCAGAAGGTCGATCTGAAGTTTTAAATGCTCCAGACTTTCATAAACGACATTGATGATCAGGTTGTTCTGTTTTTCTAATAGAGCCCCAAGAAAATGTTTCTGCGACTTCTCCCATGCAGTGGGATAAAGCGTGATATCCACCCGGCCGCCGAGCTCCATGATCCCCAGCAATCTTTGCCAGCGTTTGGATGTTTCTGAAAGTATGTCGAGATTGGTGTGCAGGCAAACATGCGGTGTGACGGTTTGGAACACCTTGCAAATTTCGACAATGTCCGGGTTTTGTGAGGCCTCACCGCCGGTCAGGTTGATCTCCTGCTGGGCCAGGGTGTTAAGCACCTCGACACGCTGGATTTTTTCTACCATCACCCGGGCTTGCTCCACAGTCAGGTGCCATTCAGAGACCGGGTCCGCCATCAGCGGTTCATACACGTGGCAGAACTCGCATTCGTCCCTGTTGTAGCGGTTGCAACTGGTTTCGACAAAAACGCTGAGCATCGATCAAAAAACTCCGGAATTTTAACTAAGAAACCCCATGCTACCAGCCGCTAGCCGTGGGGGCAATGTGCAATAACCTACTTGGGTAGAAAAGGTTATCTCGGCTTGATAAGCCAGCGCTCATTACTTGCGAGGGTGCCCCGCTATGGGTTGAATTGAATGTGAACGAATGAAACAGGGAGTGGAGGGGATTGAAAAGCGGATTGAATATCTTTTTCCCTGTAGCCCAGTTTTCTAAGAGGTTTCAAGGCAGCCAGAACTTCCTCGCGGGTGACATAGGCTACAGTATCGGGAACACCCCGGCTACTAAGGTTCTTAGCCAGTTGGGCGATTTGCTTTCTTTGTTTTTTGGGAGTTCCTTCAAGTGCCGGGTAGTTGAGTTTTCCAGAGTAGGGACTTCGATAAACGGTATTGAGAGCATTGAGTGTTCCGAGCATCAGAATGTCTCTGTCCCACGGAGCCATGTTGACCACTTGCGGATGGTTTTGCACCAGATCCACCAGACTGACGACTGCTGATCCGAGGTCTTTTTTGACAAACTGATTCTGGTATTCCCGGGTGATTTCGGTAAATCCTAAAGACCGGCCAATATTTTCAAGCAGGGGAAAGTTCACCATGAACGTGTATTGACCGCCGTATAAATTAAAATAGGGTCGTCCTTCCTGATTGAGATCCTGAATTTCTTTCATGCCGTAGTCAAAACTGGTGTAACCGAAATTGTTAGGGCCTAAAAGTTCTTTTGCTTTTTCGATAGCGGAAAAAGCTCCGGTATTAATGGGCATGGGAATTTCATCTTTAAAATCTTTGGTGTGAGCCTTCAAGATTTCCGCAAAGGGCCAGTCATCCAGGTCCACCCTTTGAAAATCCCGTTCCCAGTGAATGGTGTTGAGAAAGTTGGGAAGCTGGGCGAGTTTTTCCAGATCCCTGTTTTCAAATTGTTCAACGAAAGCGTCTGCTTCGGCAGGGAGTGCTTCCGGATTCAGGAAGGGGCACAGATATTCCTCATAAAAAAGACCCTGATGCTTCAGCAGAACTTTGGTTGCCAGGTCGTCCCAGATTTCGTTGGATATGATTTTTGCTACGGAGTGAGGCCGGAAACAGTCCAGGTGTTCGGCATGAACGCGAACCGTGGAAAATTTCCCGGCGTGTTCTTGTAAGCGGAGGTTGGCCCGCACGCCTTTTAAAATTTCTTCGGACTCATCGCAAAGAATGTAATAGATAAAAGGATAGACTTCATTCTCGCTGTCTATTTCACGCAGGTGGCTGAGAAAACACGAAGCCAGGTTGCCATTGCCCACTCCCCATTCCTGCACCATCCAGACATCATTTTCAGGACGCTCACCGCCTCGGGCTTTGGCATAAAAATCATTGGCGAGCGCGTGAGCCAGACGGTAGTCCAGGCTCACATAAGTTTGAAAATGGTTGTGGATTTCGGGACCCTTGATGCCATAGAAAATGGCATTGACATGGGTCTGCCAAGTATCGGAAGGCTTGAAATCCCCAAGCGCAACCAGGTTTTGGGGAGGATGGGTCATGATAGGATTTCAAGGGAACCTATCGGGAATCTGCATCTGCATCTGCATCCGCATCCGCCAACGATTCCATACCAGGCTGGTTTCCATCCATGTCTCCACCTCCGGCGTATTTGCTGGTTTGGGAAACACCGCCGGGGATATTTGAGGGGTTCTCTCCTTCCGTTGCCCCGGTCGAAGCAAGCGCGGGTCCTTCCATCAACGCTTCATACTTCCGGTAAGCCGCCTGCGAGTCTTCCATCAACCCGACATCTTTATAGCAGGTATACAGGTTCATCCAGGCTCCTGCGTCCGCCGAGTTCAGGGTCACCGCTGTTTTGAACGATTTGATAGCGGTTTCCGGCCGACCCATATTGGCATAAAGGGTCCCCAGATTGGTGTGCGGCAGGGAATAGTCCGGTGCCAGCTCGCTGGCTTTTTTGAAAGCTGCGATGGCATCATCGATCATATTACGCACGGAATAGCAACTGCCCAGGTTGCAATAGCCTTGCGGGTCTTTGTCGTCAATATCAACCACGCACAGGGCGGCATCAATGGCGTCTTCATGACGTCCAGCATGAAAATAAGCGTTGGACAGTGCCGAGCGCAGTTCCTTGTCTTCCGGTTTGAACATCAACACTTTTCTGAGGGCGATGATTTCCTTGTCATAAAATTTGAGCATGTCATAAGCCGCCGCAAGGTTGGCATAGGCTGTTGTGTCGGTAGGGTCCAGTTCAATGACTTTTTCAAACGCATCCGCAGCATTTGGGAACATGTCCCTGAGCAAATAGAGACCTCCGAGATTGAAGTAGTTTTCTACATCGGTGGGGTCCAGTTCGCAGGCCCGATTCAATTCAATCAGGGCTTCCTCTTCATGATTGAACAGCACGTATGCAGTGCCGAGCAGTTTGTAGACCCGGGAGTTTTTCGGGGCTTTGTTGCGGATGGCTATGAGTTTTTTGATGGCTTCTTCATAATTGGCACCATCTATCATCAAGGTGGCCAGTTCTAACTGAAGATCCACATTGTCGGGGTCGGTTTTCAACTCCTTATTGACCTGACGGGTTTTTTTGGTGATTGCCATTTCCCGCTTGGTCTCTTCAGGGTCGCGGACCCCCAACTCTTCAAAAATCTCAGGATCGATTTTCATCGTGATCCAGTCTGTCGGTTTGCCTGCCTCGCCCATAATAGGATCGCTCTCTGTAAAAGGTTCTAAATTCGGTTTGATCTGATTGGTGATGTTCTAAATTCTAGGTCATCCCCCACACCCTGTCAACCACCACTCGGCGTGGAGCCCAGAAACGTTTGTCCGTCAGTATAGTGTTATCACATTGGCCCCACGCCGAGTGGGCCGGTTAAGGAGTGACTGTCGTTTTAGCCATGTTGAGGATTTCTTCTTTGCCGAAGTGGTCGAGATAGAGCAGGAAGTGCTCGCGCGACAGGTAATTCCAGACATTGCGGGAGGGGAAGGTCTCATCTATTACGGAGTCGAAGTGTTCGTAGACCTCCATCACTTCGTCCCGAGGCATTCCTGCGTTGATATCAAAATCGAACACGATGGCCATGTCCCGATCGGGATCATGAATGATGCGGTCGATTTTAAATTTGCCCGGATTGTGGAAGATGGCGGAATCCTTCTCCAGCGCGAAGATGGACTGGCCGACAGAATGGATAGTGCCGGTACCGATTTCCGAGTTTTCCACGGCAAACTGGATGGTGTCCTCCGCTTCTTCGCGCTCTTCTGTGGGGAACCCGAAAAACAGGTAGAGATGATTCCAGATGCCGGCGTCGGAACTGTTTTTCAGCACGCTCCGTTCTGTATCCTGATCGCAACCTTTTTCGATGATGGAAAGAATGCGGTCGTTAGCACTTTCCAGCCCGAAAAACAGCATGAGGAATCCGGCCTTATAGATATCTTCAAACAGTTCAGGAGTTTCCTTGTCCCCGGACTCAAACTTGAGCATTCCCAATGAGCGCATCTCCACGCCCTGTTTCAGAATAGCCTTCGACATGCGGTTGAAAGCGTTGGGGGATATGGCTTCGTCCGAAAACGTGAAATATTTGGTGTTGTATTTTTTTGCGAGATGGGCGAGTTCTTCAGCCACCCGGGTTTCATTTGCTTTGCGGTAATACGAGTCATAGATAAAACTATGGGTGCAGAACGTGCATTTCCCCCAATAGCAACCACGGCTCGACATATAGGGCAGTACCGGGTAGGGCATTAAATATTTTTCCAGCGGCAACTGGTCGAAGGTCGGGCACACCAATTGCTCATAAGGCAGGGCTTCGGTTTTAGTATTATGAATAACTTTTTGCCCTTCCATATAAATCAGGTTGGGAATGGTTGTCAGGGGTTTACTGGCTTTGAGATGGCTGACCAACTCTTCTAAAGGTTTCTCGCCTTCGGAGATGATCACGCTGTGAAAAAATTCCTCAAACAAAGCCTGTTTGTTGTCGAGCAGGTCGGCGTGACGGTTGAACACGCTCCCGCCGATGACGATATGCAGATGTTCAAAGCGTTTGCGCAACAGACGCGCCAGCGTCAGGCCGGGTATGACCTGCCCGATGTGGATGATGGATAATCCCACTAGCCCATAATCGTTCCAAGGGACTTTCTCAAGCAGGTAATCTTCATACATGCGAATGAAAGGATTCCGAACCGTGTCCGCCGTGGCCGAGAGAATACCAGAAAGGTTCTCTTCCGGATTTCCCAGCATGAAAAAGGAGTCCAGATCCAGCCGACTGGGATGGTGGGCGTAGGAAATGAGCTTCATGGCAATTTTTAGTGTGGTGTAGGCTTTCTTATAAGTTTCAAACTGAAAAAACCGTTCTTCATCCCGCAGAACATTTTTGGCGTCTTCCACTTCGTTGAGAACGGAGTCGAGAAAACCGGTGTCCGCTAGAATATCCCGGTACACAGTTTTGGCTTCCTGTTCCTCGGTCGTGTAGGCGGGGGTGGACAGCCGTTGCCGCACGAGTTCCACACATTGAGCCAGATAGTCCTTGGACAGGAAAATTTCATAACTTTCTATATTGAAATCGAACTGGTCTACCTCATGGCCTTTGGATTCCAGATGGGCCTTCAAGGTAGGCAGGGCGAGATAGGGCTGGCTGGGGTACCATTGTGGTGGAAACAGGAGAGCGGTTTTCATGATTTCAAACTCTTTCATGTTCCAACATGGGGGTCTTTCTCCCCCGGTGGAAACGGTTAACCTTATATAAATCAGGTTTTGTATAGAAAAAGAGTATACCCACTGGACAGAACTGTCAACTGCTAGCCGTAGAGGCAACTGGTAACAGCTTTGTCTGGAGAGAAACCGTTTTTCTCAGCTCAAAATGCTCATGCTCATTGTACCCATTCATACTCCGCAGGTTTTTCTTACCCCCCTCTTGTCCTGCGGTTAATGGCCCACTCCCGTGGGAGGGAATTGACCAAGGGCTCGTTTTGCCGAACTGACCTGTTGTTAGCCCAATAAAGCTGTGCTATCTGCCCCTGTGGCTCCCCTTGGCAGGGGTGGCAATTGGGCAAGGGTTCATTATGCCGGGATAAATTCTTGCTAGCCAGCGAAAGTTATTGCCCTCTCGCCCCACGCGGAGTGGTGGTTGACACTTTCCCGGAAAAAGGATTATACTTACGGGTAAATTCCCAAAGAACTCTTTTAAAAGTATTGGTTTATTGTTTTACCCTTGTCAGGAAGGAGACTTGCGTTGAGCGAACAGGATACTGAAACTAAGGAAAACGCCGGGCCGGAAGGCTCGTCGGAAGATACTGCTGAAGAAAAAGAAGAGAAAGAGGTCGATCATCTTTCTGATTTGAGCGAGCTGGAAAAGATCAAACTCGAGCTTCAAAAGGAAAAAGAAAAAGCCACCAAAGAACTGGCTGAAGGTGAAGAAGAAGAAGAGGATTTGCGCGAAGTCGATTATCTGCAAAAGCTGATCACTCTTTCTGTCAAATTCGATCACCATGTTGGTATGTATCTCATGCCAGCTTACATTGATTGCGGTTTGAAATACGACCACAGGTTGGCTGAAAGCTACACAGTTCAGATCACCACGATCCAGTCGTTCCTGCGCCTTCTTGAAAAGGTCGATGGCGTGACTCGGGAAGAGGTGACCAAACAATGTATTCTTAACCTTCGAAACATCATTCAACTGGTCTTCAAGAATATGGTGAAGCCGCTATATCGTGAAGTCGGCCTGATGAAAAAGAAACCCAAGTCTGAAAGCCTGGATAATTTCAAACAGAACTGGAATGAAAGGCTCGACGAACTTCAAAAAACCTGTAATTTCGAATACCAGATTCTGGATGTGAAAGGGTTCCTGATAAGATAAATAAATGGGGCTTGGCGCTATTTTGAAAAACGCTTTGCAGTTTATTTAGATAATCTTGGAATTGCCTGGAACGATAAGTGTAATGTGTGGTGCGGAAGAGCCCCTTTCGGGGCTTTTTCTTATTGGAGCTTGATTTTTTCCCGGTTTTGGGAAGAGAGGTTTGTTTTGGTGGAAGATAATACGGAAAACAGCGAGGACGCTCCGTCTCAGGCGCTGGAAGTAGCCGGTGTCGAAGAGACTCTACCTGAAGAGAGTCCTCAGGTTGATCATAGTCAGCTTTATGTCTGGGTGGCAGATTCGGGCAATGACCGAATCCAGAAATTCGACGGCAATGGGAAATTTCTGATGTGTTTTGGTAAATCCGGCGGTACCCGGCCCCCTTATCTCCCCGGAGAATTTAAGACTCCAAGTGGAGTGGCCGTGGATAACGAGGGTTATATTTGGGTTGTCGATACCGGTTGTCATCGGCTACAAAAGTTTGACCCGGATGGAGATTTCTTTCTTGAGCTTGGCAGTGAAGGCTGGGGACAGGAAAAGTTTTATATGCCGGAGGAAATTGTCGCGGAACCCACCGGGACCATCCTGGTGGCGGACACTTCCAACCATTGTGTCAAAAGGTATGACAGCGATGGTAATTTTATCATCAGCTTTGGATTTGCCGGGAACTTCGACGGATTCATGAAATTTCCCGTTGGTCTGACATTGGATCGGGAAGGCAATATTTATGTGGCCGACCGGGACAACCAGCGCATTCAGATTTTTAATGAGGACGGACAATACCTGTCCAAGTTTGGTGAGTATGGATTCGAGCCGGGCCGGTTGAATTTTCCCACCGGGATAGCCGTGCGAAGAGATGGCACCATCATTGTGGCCGAAAAAAGTCAGAACCGGTTACAGCTTTTTGATCGGGAGGGGCACTCCCTCGACATTCTTGGCGAGGCTGGCAAGCGCGACGGTCAGTTCAACTGTCCCGTTTCGGTGGTGGAAGATCCTTATGGATACGTGTTTGTCGTCGATACTTTGAACCAGAGAATCCAGAAGTTTGACCCGGACCTGAACTTTGTTTCCAAATGGGGCATTGTCGGTAAGGATCCGGGGCAATTTTTAAATCCCTCCGGAATTTGCCTGTCCTGGGAGCCAGACTGGGCCCCGCAGGAAGAGTAGCTATTATTAGCAGGTCTGATTTTAGGAAGCCTTTAAATGATTCCAAAAGACATGATTCGTTTTTTTCGCCTTTTGATCCAACCCCTGCGGGTTGCTTTTTTGCTGTTGGCAGTGTGTGCGGGGAGTGCGGTACAGGCTGATTCTGGCAACAGCAGTACCGATGAGATTTTTGGCGGCCAGATTCTTTCCCTCACTGCAGAAAAGCCGGAACTGAAGCCTTCTAATGATCCGAGATTCCGGGATAATAAAGATGGAACTGTGACCGACTTGAAAAAAAAGTTGATGTGGAAGCAGATTGATATCTACCAGGAAAAAAAGATTTGGATCAACTGGGATGACGCGCAAACTTACCTCGAAAACTTCAATAAGGAAGCCTTCGCCAGTTATTCGGACTGGCGCTTGCCGACCCGTGAAGAACTGGAATTCCTCTACGAGGAAGGTAAGGATGTCCCCTGGAAATATTATTGGACCGAAAATGTGATTCATATTGACCCCATCTTCGGTTATTCCAGCTGTTGTTTCTGGTCCAGTGAGGTTTATAAGGACAAGTATGCATGGGGATTTAATTATATCCGGGGCAAAACTTACCCCAGCATGAGAGGGGGGCCGAGCCTTTCTTTGTCAACCATCAGGCCGGTTCGGGCTGTTCTGGATACAGATTCAGAGAATACTACTCAATAGCAATAAGTTTGCGCGATCAGCAGGTTGTTTTCCAGGAGGACAATACACCGGTCACAGGTTTAGAGGTAAGGCTATGATAAATATTTTTGCCGAAGCCAATTGTAATCGCTATGTGCGAGATGAGTGCCAGTATTGTCATGTCTACGAACCACTTAGCAAGATACCCAAGAGCGATTGGCATTTAATGCCGGAGCAGGCTCAGGTCATGGTGGATAAAATCCTCCAGTTGGAGGTGTTTCACGAGTTGGCCAAGAGGGAAATTAATCTGACCGGTGGGGAGCCTTCACAAAATCCTCATATCGTTGAAATTTTTAAGATATTCAGGACGCTGACGCCAAATGTACGCATCCACACCAACTTGGACATTAGCTCAGCAAAATCTCAGCGGTGGCTAAGGTTGGTTGAAATCATGAAATTATCCGGACGGGTGGACTTCACGTTGTACCCAACCGTTTGGGAGTCGCGACAAAAACCACTTCTTAAAGAGATTCTGGGACTGCAGGACGAATTGATCGTCAACATGATCTTTGAAAAAGTGTCGGACTTGTTGAGCCAGATCAAAATTTTGCTCACGTTTTTTGGGGAACAGGAAAAGAAATTTGATTCCGTCCTGTCTCTACTTGGGATTTATCGCGCGAAGCTTGAAAGTCTTTTGCGAGAAAATCCGGAATGTGATGAAGGCGCATTTTTAAAGCATATGGAAGGCGTTGAAAATTATATTTGTACGGACAACTTTACTTTTGGGCTGAATATGATCCCGGGGTTTTATGTCGATAAAAATGGCGAGCGGGCCATGAATGCCCAGCCTTTCCCCCGGGATATTAACCATCTGGAATGCACCATTCCTCGTGGTACCATCGAGATTGTCACCGTCCAGCAAACCGGGGAGATAACTCCTTGTTGTGATGTGGGCAATCTAAAGTGTCAGCCCAAGTTTGGCAATCTCTTAAACGATTCGCCGGATGAAATTATGAAGCAGGTAGAAGTGTCTCGGAAAAAGATGGTTTCAGGCGCGATAAAAAATCGTCAGAACATAAACAATGGCAAAGCGGGAGAATGGGTGGAAGAAGGGATTCCCCCTTATTGTGTCTGATTATGAGTGAAGACGAAAAAAAAACTGAATCGGAGGACGAAGCCGGGCAACCGCTGGAAAATGCTGAAGACCCTTCCCAGCTTGAGGCTGACCAGTCTCTTGCGGCTGAAGACTCTGAAGAGGCTGAAGTTTCGGAGTTTGACGAGGAGGAGGAAGAGGTTGAGTTTGACCTTGAAGCCCAGATCCAGGAATTCAAGCGCCAGATTGAGGAAGAGCCGGATAACTGTGTCCATCATTACAATATGGGTGAAGCCCTCTCGGAACTGGGGCAGATGGACGATGCCCAGGAATCTTTTGAGCAGGCCTTGTTGCTGGATGTAAAACAGGAATTCAGCGCCATCATCCATTTCGGCATCGGCAACCTTTATTACCACCAGTTGATGTCGGGGATTCAGTCCACAGTGGTTAAAAGTTCTGTGGGTCTGCATTCCCAGCACAGGGCCGGCGCACAGATTTCTTCGGTGACGGATGACGATTATGCCATTCCCCTGCGCGAGTTTGAGGCGGCTGTCCAGGATATTCCGAAGTTGAAGGCGGATGAAGAAATTATCGACTATATCAGCCAGAATGCCCCTCAACAAATTGCCACGGTTTATTACAAGTGGGCCTCCGATTTGTTTGATAAAGCCCGGCAAATTGATAATTATGGCGACGAAGTCAAAGATATCAAAAAGGGATTGAAGTATTTGAAGAAAACTGTCGATATTGATCCTAGTCACAGCCAGGCCAACCTGATGGTCAAATATGGGAAAAAGATGCTTCAGGAAGGTTACAGCATCTACGATGAATACGGATTTGTAGCTAAGGAAATCCCGGGTACCGGGTAGGGGGAGAATGTTATGGCAAATTTGGATGAGTTGATCCGGGACCGGCTGAGCAAGGACGGGCAAGTGCTGAGCTTGAAGGCGCAATTCTTGAGAGAGGTGGGTGCGAAAGAGTTGGCTCAGCATGAAACTATGAAGGGCATCCGGGCTTTGGATCTTTCGCAGAATAGTATTGGCGATGAAGGGGTCAAGGCCATTGCCGAATCAACAATGTTTGCCAATCTGAGAACTCTCAATTTGGCTTCAAACAGTATCAGTGATGTGGGGGCCACCTATCTTGCGACGTCGAAAAATTTACCCAGCCTGCGCAGTTTGCAGTTGGTGGTCAATGACATTTCCGAGGATGGTGAAAAAGCCCTCAGAAACTCTACGGACCTGATAAAGCTGACGTCCTTGAAGTTCAGAGTTTAAAAGTCGTAAAATATTGACATCCGCTACAAAAACAGAACCCCAATCAAGTGGGGAGGCAGGCTTTTTCTGTTTTATAGCACATTGATAATTAAGGGGTTTTTAGTCCAATCTTGGGACGGATATTAAAGGCTTGACTTCCTAGAGGGCTTTTGATATTTTTAGGCCACCCTAGCCATACCCGGAGGTTTTGTGGGGGGAAATCCGCCGTTTTGCTACAGTCGCAGAACTGCTGGATTTAAGATATTGTGCGCGAATCACCGAAGAGGTTGATGAACTAAATAAAGTTTTATTAGGTTGTTTCAAGTTTTACCTTTTATTTACGCTTCGAAAGGGGGAGCAAATGAGAAAGACCGTTTTAGTTTTATTCGCAGTATTTTTTGTATTTTCTGTTGCTGTTGCAAGCGCAGGCGTTTCCACCATCGCTTCTGGAAAATCTAGCGTTTGTCTAAATGCGGGTTGGAATATTGTTAACCTGAGTGAAGACAAGGCAACAACAGTACACATCAATGTTGGGCCGATTGGATATTCCTGGAACAAGAATTTTGACCGGACGCTGCCTCCAGGAGGGTATTTAACTCATGCTCTGCAGCCGAAATCCACTTTTGCCAACAAAGGTCCCGGAGCAATCCAGTTGAACTGTCAAAAGCGAGAATCCCAAGCGCACCATGACTGGAAAATAGATGCTGGTTCTCAAAAGACCTATCAGGTCGATTACCATTTGGACCATGTAATGCCGTCTACGTATATGGAGCCGGGTATGGGTCAGCCTGAGGGTACCGAGCGCGGTCTCTTCAGCGTAAGGGGTAGTATGGATGCCGATGGTGGTGGTGGTGCAACATCTGAAGCAAACCGTTAAGCTTAGAATTGATTTTTGTGCCGGGGGGCTTTGTGCCCCCCGGCTTTTTTTTGTATTTTATCTGGCGGGAAGCATAAAATAGAGATCCGTTGAATTTGCAATAGGACAATTATGAGCGAGAACAGGTTTGTGGATAATGGGGATGATACGGTAACCGACAGTCTGACCCAGTTGATGTGGAAGAAAAACGACTCCTATCTGGACCTCCAGAAGTTTGTCAGTTACACAGCGGCTTTAAAATATTTGGGAAAACAAAATGAAGGGTCTTTTGCCGGTTATCAGGACTGGCGGTTTCCCAATAAGAGAGAGGCGCACTCCCTTTATGACATAGAGAAAACCTTGAAAGACAAGTACGACATGGTCGTACACATCGATTCAGTATTCACCGAAGGTTGTGGTCACGATACCTGGACCAGCAATACCCGGGGCAAGGTCACGGCCTATGTTTATTCTTTCAGTAGTGGGGCTGGTGGGCATAAGGAGGTCGATGATATCCTCAATTCCAGTGCCCGTCTCGTGCGCGGTGAATTTGACAACTCAAAAGCCAAAATCGCCCATGTGCCGGAAGTCCGAGATAAAATCACTCAGGGGGGTGGTTGGCGATAGACCCAAACTGGCCCTGCGTGACGGGATTAAGTTGTATTTTGGAGGGCCGAGGAGTGTCTGTGAGGTTTGCGGTTTTCATGTGCATATTCAGGGGTTTCCGAGCAGAAAGCTTCTTGAATTTGGCTTGAAAACCCGGTGTCCGGGTGGTACTTTAAAAGAAACGAAAATTTTTGGTTTATTCATATAGGTGAAAGAGAGGAACACTCTTCTCCTGGTCTCATTTGTTTAGGTCAATATTTGTCCTGCTTTTTCTACTGGTGGGATGGGGATATTCCACCGGGACAGAATGAATGAGCGGGAAATATAAGGGTGTTTTTTATTTTGCTGACAGGTTCGAGGCTTAAGTGTGGCGGAATCAAAATGTGGTTGGGTCAAGAAGGATAATGGTACGGTCGAAGATCCAGATAATGATTTGATGTGGGTGTTGAGAGATTCCCGGCAGGAATTGGGAAAATGGCTCAACTGGGATGAAGGCCATGCATATGTGCAGGCCTGCAATGAACAAAATTATTTGGGTTATAACGACTGGAGGCTACCGACCAAAAGTGAGGTGCGCTCGTTATTTCGTAACCAAAATGATTACCGGGATGTGTTCCTGAACTTACCCAAAAAGCCGGCACGGCGGGTTTCCAATTATCAGGCTGGCGGTGAAACCTGTGTGTGGACTTCTGAAACCCGGTACGATTCTTATGCGTGGAAAAGCTATTTCCCGAATATGAGAGAGGTTTGTGTGGACCAGTCGGTGTCGACCACTGGCACTGCGGTGCGTATGGTCAGGGACCTGGATTGATAAATGTTTGCTTGAAAAGTTGAGGTTTAAAATGTCTGAAAATGATGACCCAACCGAATTTGATGATGCTGTAGATCCGGAGACTTCAGAAAATGAGCCGGAGACTGAATGGGTTGGCGAGGATGAATGGGGCGATGAGGACGAAGAAGATGTTGCTGTGGTGGAAGAGGAAGTTCCTGATTTCGTCGATAACGGCGATGGCACCATCAGTGATACCCTGTCCAATCTGATGTGGAAAAAGGATGATTCATACAAAGAGTACAGTTATGGAATCACCTGGTTCGAGGCCCATGATTATTGTGAAATGTTGAATGACAAAAAATTCGCCGGCTTTGATGATTGGAGGCTGCCCAGCGGGGAAGAGGCCAAAAGCCTTTTTTCGTTTACCCAGTCGAATTTTGATAAGGCTGAAGCCGAAATCCATATTTCAGATTTGTTTGAGCCGGGAGGCGGGCACAATACCTGGACTTATGAAGAAAAACCGGACTACCAACAATATGCGCAAAAATTCAGTTTTGTGACGGGTAACGATATGTGGGAGCATAAGGACAACGAATATTCTCATTGTCGGGTGACCCGTGATGTGGTTCAGGAGGAGTGGGAACCTGAGTGGCGCAAGGACACCAAGACATTCGAACGTTAATTCCGGCCCCGGTGTAAGGGCGTGCTGACTGGAGTGTTATGAACCATTATATGATTTTTGGCAAGGACGACTGCCCCCACACACAAAAGGCCCTGGCTGATTTTAAAAAGCAACACAGGTCTTTTGTTTACGTTAATGTTGATAAAGATCCACAGGGTTTGAAGCAATTATTGGATTATTCCAATGACCAGTATATCGTTCCAGTCATTGTCAATGTCGATGAAGACAGCGTAGAAATAGGATATACTGGCGACACAAATATATAATTAAAAAAATTATTCTAAAGTTTTCAATTCGCCGATGTGATCGGCGAATTACAACCTGCCGATGTGACCGGCCATTTGAAAAATAGGAAAAAATGACAGAAGAACTTCCCGAAAACTCAGATCAGTCTCTGGTCAAGCAAACAGAACAGGCTCCGGTCAAGCGGGATGACAAACCTAAAAGATTTGTGGAGAAAGGCCGTGATGTTATTTTTGATAACAAAACCGGTCTGTACTGGTTGAAAAAAGATTCCTGGCAGGACAAGGGTAAGTTTTTCAACTGGCATGAAGCGGTGGAGTTTGCCGATAGGAAGAATCTTAGAAAGATTGGTGGGTTTGATGACTGGCGACTGCCCAGTATTGATGAAGTCTCGTCACTTTTTGATGAGTCCTGCGAAAACCCAGGCAAGAGCGGGGTGATCCTTCATCTTGATCCAGTGTTTCCAGAAGGTGCGTTTAAAACCGCCTGGATTGCCGGGGATACATCCACCCGCAGACCGAGGTTTGACTACAGCGAAGGCAAGGTTGTCAGTGTCGAAGAGTATAGCTTTGGCTCGGTTCGTATCTGTAGAAAAGATAAGGTCATGAGATACACGTCCCCCAAACGCAGAAAATAAAGTTATGACGGAAACCAAAGTGGAAATGCAGTATTTGGATAATGGAGATGATACTGTTACGGATCCGAAGCACAACCTCATGTGGATGAAAGAGGATACCTGGGTCAGGTTGGGGCGTTTGATCACTTGGCATGAAAGCCAGGAGTTAGCTCGAACAATGAATGAGGAAAAATTCGCCGGGTATAACAACTGGCGCATTCCCTCCGCTTCAGAAGCCAAATACCTTTTTCATCGATCAGCCAGCAATACAGATGTAGAAGGCTGCGAAATCCATATCGATCCTGTTTTCACTTCTGGGTGCGGATTCTCGACCTGGACCAGCCAAACCCGTGGCGCCAAGGCCGCCATGGCCTATGACTACCGATCCGATTATGAATTCTGGCTGGCTAAAGAAAACGATGGTTTCCCCAGTGCTGTGCGCTTGGTTCGAGAGAATATTCAGGAAGAAGAGGATCCTGATTTTGTCCGCATTGAACTGCATAAAGACGGCACTATTACCGACCACAAGACAGGTCTGATGTGGAAGTCGGTGGACTCCTATATGGACTTGGATAAGTGGGTGAGTTGGGACGAAGCCAAGACCTACCTAATCCAACTGAACCGGACAGAGTTTGCGGGTTATAAGGATTGGCGCATGCCAACTCGAAAGGAAGCGCAGGCGATTTATGACGCTTCTAATCCTGTTACGGACAATTATGGTGACACGGTATTTATAACTAAAGGTTTTCCTGCGGGCTGTGGTTTGACCTGCTGGACCAAAACATTGAATAAGTCGGATAAAGGATTGGCCATTCGTTTCCATTATTATAATGGAGACTATAAATGGCACCAGATGGGTTTGCGTAGTCACGGTGTCCGTGCAGTCCGGAATCAGGAAGGTGACTCATAAAGGTCATGGGTGAACAGGGCTCGGGGCAAGTGGGTGGGCGATTTGCGGCAGGAGACAGCGACACGGTGATTGACGGCGCTAAGCGCCTCCTATGGCTTAAAAAAGATACCTGGCAAATGGCAGGAAAATGGATGGCCCAGCGCCAGATCAAAGAGTTTGCGGAAAGTTTGAACCGAAAGCGGTTTGCAGGTTTTTCCAATTGGAGACTTCCAACGGCAAGCGAAGCCAAAAGCCTCTTCGATAAGACACAGAAAAATTCCGATAATATGGGGCAGGAGATTTATCTGTCCGGCTTGTTTGAGCCAGGATGCGGGTTTCTGTGCTGGACCAGCGATGTGCGACATAATATACAAGGTGTGCGCCTGAATTTTCGCAAAGGAGTTACCATTTATGATGACATTTTTCGCGTGTCGAGAGGGGCTTCCAGGCTGGTCCGCGATATTGAAAAGAAGGATGACTAGGACTGAAAATTAAGATCAATGTTGGAGAGTAAAACGTGGAATTGAAAAAACGATTTGTAGATAATGGAGACGGTACGGTTACCGATATGGAAACCAGGCTGATGTGGAAGCAGGCCGATTCTTTTCAGGATACCAGCAAATGGGTGAATTGGTATAGGGCTATGGAATATATCAAGGACTTGGGCATTAATAAGTTTGCCGGGCACCGGGACTGGAGAATGCCGACCCTGGAGGAAGCTGAAAGCCTTTATGATGAAGATCATGTCATTCTGGATATGGATCGCATGGATGTTTTCATAAGCCCGACTTTCTCGCCCGGCGGGGGCTTCACCAGTTGGACCGCTAATGAACTTCCCCATGCTACCGCTGCTATCTATTATTACCGTTATGGACATGCGAATGCCAATCATAAGGAAGATATCACTAAGGATTCTGTGCGTGCGGTTCGAGATATCGAAAAAAAGGAAACTGAAAAGGGCGTATTTACAAAATTTCCGGGTTTTTCTAATTCTCCTCTTCCTCGTTGATGGGTGGGATTGAAAAAGTTTGGGTTTTTAAACTTATACGGTTTGTGAACAGATAGAGATCCGGTGATCTGAAATATTTAGTGGAAGGGGATTGTCATCGAAGGTTATTGGGAAATTAATCAGCAGGAGAGTGAAAACTCGAAAATGACGTACCGGTTCGAGGAAGAGAATTACCAGAACACGTATGTCCTTGAAGACTTTTATCACACCCATCCCTTTTACGAATACAACTATGTTGTGGTTCGTCTTCGTGACCAGGACAACCGGGACAATGCTTTTGCTTTCCAGGTTAATTTTAATAAAACTTTTAATCCCCTTCCCGATCATCCACGCTTGACGGATGTGCAAACCCAAATCGCCAAGGGATTTGCTAAAAACGCTCCAGATGAGTTGATACTCCTCTTCAAGCAGAGGCTTGTGGAAGCGAAAGCCTATGGCGAGAAAAATCCGACCTCTTACCTGGAATTCGAGCCGGGAAATTATTATAATTTTTTCGAATTATTTCCGGGAGACAAGGGAATGCTCGATTTTAATTTCAACAATGACCAGTATTTTGCAGAAGACTCCTACGACATTGATCCGCGCAATGATAATCGCAGCTTGAAACTTTCTTTTTTTAAGCTGGAGCTGGATAATGCCGATCAGGCACCGATCTTTTCTGCGACCTATTTTTTGGATGAACGTCTGAGGGAAAAGGAAGACGCCAGGCTGGAATCCTCCAACAGCGATATGCTCATTGCGATCAATCAGCGGATTCCGGACTTTAATGAGAGGTTGAAGAAGCGTTACAAGGAAGCAAAAAAAATTGGTAAGGAATTGTTGAAAAGTACACCGGGAGTGAAGGCGCAGGAAGGGAAAATTAAACCCAATGAGCCTTGTCCTTGCGGTTCCGGCAAGAAATATAAAAAATGTTGTGCGTTGATGTTAAACTGACACACACGTTAGAGAGCGGTAGATCATTTGATGAAACGGGTTTTCCGGAAACGGGGAAACCCTTCTATATAATTATGGTATTGAATCATGGCTAAAGAGAGAAAAGTTAAAAAAGTTCAGTGCCGGCATATTCTCGTGGGCGCTAAAGAACTTGCTGAAGAATTGAGGGTCAAGATTGACGAGGGGGAGGAATTCACCAAGCTGGCGGAGGAATATAGCGAATGCCCATCCAAAAAACGTGGGGGAGATCTGGGATGGTTTGGAAAAGGAGCTATGGTTCGGCCCTTTGAGGTCGCTGCGTTTACCGCTCAGGAAGGGGATGTTGTTGGTCCGATCAAGACCGAATTTGGCTGGCACTTGATCTATGTCTACGAAATCCAGGAAGATGTTGACCCGGATGCGGGCCCTCCTACTGGTGATGAAGATGCCGATGAAGATACCTTGAGGCTGGTAGCGGAAAACTACGCGCATGAGTTTATGATGCTGGGTTACACCAGTAAAAAAGTGTTGAGCCTTTTTACCAGTCCGCATTTTAAATCGGCGAATACGGTTTATAAAATTCTGGGTCCCGAGGCCATCAATGATGTGATCGCCAGTGTTTTTGGTCAGAAAGTTGAGTCGGCGCCGGCGGCGAAGGATGAGGATAGCCAGAAAAAAGAAGATTGATTTTAAGGTTTTAAAAAATTAAAGCGAGGCCTCCCGATAAGGAGCCTCGCTTTTTTTGTTTGAAATCAGTCTGCTAAAGCGTAACGCTGTGGACACTGAGAATGTGGGATGTGTTGCGCAGTTCCCTCAGAGTTTCAGTGGTGGGCGGGGAATCGATATTGACAATGGAGATGGCCTTGCCTTCCTCTTTCTGCCTGCCCAGATGAAAACCTGCGATATTCAGGTTGTTTTTTCCGAGAATGTTTCCCAGGTTCCCGATCACTCCTGGAACATCCATATTATTGAGCACGAGCATGTTTTTAGAGAGGACGGCTTCCATGTGGTATTCGTCAAATTGCACTATCCTGGAATCGCCTTTGCCAAAAATACTACCGGTCACTTTTCGGGTTCCGTTTTCGCTGATGACCTGCACCTGAACTGTGCTGGTGTATTCGTGCACTTCGTTGCTCTTGGACTCTTGCACCTCAATCCCTCTTTCTTTTGCGATAAAGGGTGCGTTTACCATATTGATCCCTTCAATGGAACGGTTGAAGAGCCCTTTTAAAATGGCGATGGTTATGGATTCTACCTTCATGGTAGAAACTTCGCCGTTATATTGAATTTCAACACGTGTAATGGGGCCCTCGGCAAGCTGGGAAATGAAGTTCCCGAGGTCTTCGCCCAAAACGAGATAAGGTTTGATTTGGGCCAGTGTCTCAGCATCAATGGACGGAACGTTGACTGCATTGCGGACGTTGCCGTATTTGAGATAGTCAATGAGCTGGTCGCAAATCGCGATAGCCACTTTTTCCTGTGCCTCTCCCGTGGAGGCTCCCAGATGCGGAGTGCAGATGATTTCGTCCACTTGCAGAAGCGGGCTGTCGAAAGCCAGAGGCTCTTTGTGGTAAACATCCAGTGCGGCTCCTGCGACTTGTTTGGATTGTATGGCATCAATCAGTGCGTCGTCGTCAATCAATGAACCTCGGGCGCAGTTGACGATGCGAATACCCGGTTTCATTTGTGCAAATTCTTCTTTCCCCAATAAGGGTTTGCCGGCCAAGCCTGGTGTATGCAGGGTCAAAAAATCAGAGCGTTTCAGCAGATCTTTAAGTTCTACCAGTTCGACCCCAAGCTTTTCGGCTCTTTCCTGGGAAATATAGGGATCGTATACCACGATCTTCATATGGAAAGCGTGAGCCCGCTCGGAGACGATGGAGCCAATCCGGCCTAACCCAACAATGCCCAGTGTTTTTTCAAAAAGTTCTACTCCCATAAATTCTTTGGGAGCCCATTTTTTATTTTGCAGGGTGGAACGGGCTTGCGGTATGTTCCGGGACATGGACATCAGCAAGGCCATGGTATGCTCGGCGGTAGTTATGATATTCCCTTCCGGGGCATTCATAACAATGATGCCTTTTTTACCTGCCGCATCCAAGTCTATATTGTCAACGCCGATGCCTGCTCTTCCAATGACTTTCAGATTGTCGGCCGCCTCAATAATTTCAGCGACCACTTTGGTGGCGCTTCGGACGATTAAACCGTCGTAGGCGGGAATGATTTTTATCAATTCTTCCTTGGGCAGACCTGTTTTAACATCGACCTCAAGTCCGGACTCTTTTTTAAGAATTTCAACTCCTGTTGCGGAGAGGTTGTCAGAAACAAGAACTTTCATTCGCTAGCTCCAAATAAATGATAATGGCCGGATACGACCGGCGGTTTCCACTTGGCGTGGGGCCGACTGGCAATAGCTTTTCACTGCTAGCAAAGAGTTATCTCGGCTTGATGAGTCATTGCTATCTGCCTCCGGCGGTCCGCCGGCTCAATAAGCTTCTAATAGTATTTCCTGGGCGGCGGCCACCCCTTTGCCAAGCTGGATTTTGGCGCCGAATTTTTTTAAGGCCATCTCCAAAGCCGAAATCGCTATGATGATGTCAAAGGTGTCCACATAACCCAGATGAGCAACGCGCACGACCTTTCCTTTCCATTGGTCTTGTCCGCCTGCCAGAGTGACTCCGAAATCGTCACGCAGGCTTTTAACCAGTTTTCCTCCATCCACACCCTCTGGCACAAACACTCCAGTTGCGCTATCGGCGGGACTATCTGGAGCAACCATGGCCAAACCCATGGCCTGCACAGCGGCACGGGTAGCCCGGGCCAGTCGGTTATGGCGTTTAAAAACATTGTCCAGCCCTTCTTCCTTAATATCTTGCAGAACGACCCGTAGTCCGGCAACCAGTGAAACGGCAGGTGTGTAAGCGGAAGTTTGGTTGGCCAGGTTTTTGCGTTCCTTTTTAAAGTCGAAATAAAACCGTGGGCAGGTCGATTGGTCGGCAAACTTCCAGGCCTTTTCGCTAAGGCCCACCAGTGCCAGGCCAGGAGGAAGTTCCAGGGATTTTTGTGACCCGGTTACCATGGCATCGATCCCCCATTCATCCATCGGCAGGTTGAAAACCCCAACGCCGGTGATTCCGTCCACGATCAGTAGAATATCGTCACGGTCTCGAGTCAGCTTCGACAAGGCTTCGATTGGATGGGCGGCAGTTGTGGAGGTTTCGCTGGCCTGAACCATGATGCCCTTTATTTCTTTATCCTGAGCCAGAATGGATTCAATTTCTTTAGCATCAGCGCCTTTGCCCCATTCCACATTATGCCAGACAACATTGAGGCCATAGGTCTCAGAAATTTCCCCCCACCGCTCGCCAAATTTTCCTCCGTTAATGACCAATACTTTATCCCCTGATGAAAACAGGTTGGTCACGCAACCTTCCATACCTCCCGTTCCGGTAGCAGCGAGAATCAGCACATCCTGCCTGGTTTGAAATAGGTATTTGGCTCCTTCTGCGGCTTCACCGAATATTTTGCTGAACTGGGGAGTCCGGTGGTGTTGCATGGGAAGAGCCATTTCCAGAGAAACATGTTCTGGAACAGGGGTGGGACCGGGTGCGAGTAAATATTTTTTTTTCATTCTGTTTTTTTCCTGATTTGGGTTGTCAATAAAATTTACAGGAGTCATTTTTTCTGGCCCCAAAACATATTTTCTTGTGACTAAAAAAATCGTTGCCCATCTTTTTAATTTTTCCCATTCAAACCCCCCATCAGCCAAATTTATGATTGATTGCGGTTCTCTTGAATATCAGAGTCCGGGAGAAAAAGTAGGCTGTGGGGTGCGCGGTTCCTGGAATTTAGAAGAAAAAAACTAAACTGGAGACCTTACCCATCAGGGGTTGATACTTAGCCATGAATGTTCTTTTATAAAGGAATTTCGTCCTAAAATCCAATTTTTCTGTTCAGGAGGGGGTTGTGGGTCAGGGTTTTTCTGGATCAGGTGGGGAGTCCGAACCTTCCAGTTCAAGCCCCAGGTCTTCGATTTCAATCTCCGGGGTTTCATCACTTTTTGTAGTGAGCGGTCCTTCTGAATCATCAATTTCCAGCTTTATCTCTAACTCATCATTCTGGGCCGATGGTGGAGCAGGTTCCTCGGCGGGACTTGTCGGCTCAAGGTCTTCGTCCAGATCCAATGATATTTCGCCGTCTCCAAGATCCAATACCGGAGCCACGGGTTCCGCTTCCACATCGACTTTGTCCTCGCTGGAGGGCGCATCATTTAAACCATTGATTTTCAATGTGCATGTGTCTTCTTCAGGGGTCGGGGTAATTTCTAAAACAGGTTCTTCATCCAGCGCAACTTCTATTGGGGAATCAGAACTACCCTCTTCGGGATCCGGTAAATTCAAAAGAAATTTTCCAGACTCTGGTTCCGGGGTTTCTTGGGAACCTTCGGGAGGTTCCACAACGGCGACACCTTCCACGGCTTGGGCAGTGGGCGCACCCGATGATTCCTGTTCTTTTGCGGGAACGGCAAAAACTGTAAAGGAATCATTGCGGAAAAGGGACGCTGTTGAAGTGGCGGCTTTTTTGAAATCAAAGCCACAACTACTGCAATCCTTTGCCTGCTTAAATGAGATGTAACCACAATCAGGACATTGCATACTAGAAAAATATATCAAAAAACCTCTACGTCAAGAAAAATAAATGATTATAAGTTTTCAGGCGAAGATTTTTCATTTTTCCCGGGGGATTTCGCCGGATAGACTGGTGCGGGGTAAAAGCGCATTTTTTACTTTTTAGGAGAGTTTCGGGAAACATCAGGAAAGCCAAAAACCTCCAGTTGGATCTTGAAGTCATTGTTTATTATGTGATTATGTTGGTGGCTTTGCGTGGTTTTTCTTGAAGGTTGACGCTTGCCGCGATTTTGGTTAAAATCAGCCATCCATTAGAAGATAGGCTTAGAACAACCAAGGGGTTTTTACGTTCCCAAGGGTTTTGCAACGTATGGGGTTTTTGTGAAGTTTAAAAAAATCAGCCATTTGATTAGTCTTACCCAATTCAAGCTCGGGGAATTCATCTTTCCCGTGTTTGAGCCCATGCTCCGTTTGCTGGAAAATAAGGATCCGGAGGTGCGTCAGCATTTCAAGCAGGCGCTTTCCAGCATGAATGAAAAAAAACGGGCCATAGCTTTGCTGAACCTGAATATGGTATTGAGTTTAAACCCCAAGCATTTCCTTGCCCGGGTTTTCCGGGGCAGGATTTATATCAAGGAGGGCCAGTACCGTCTGGCATCCGAAGACTATCTGGAAGCGAACAAGATCAGCCAGTACCGATTTATTCATTATGACCTCTATCGGGAATATTTCAGGTCGGTCAACAGCGAGTTTGGAGAGGTGGAAGATACCATCATTCAAAACTTTGATCCGGTGTTTGAGGCATTGCAGCTCCAACAAGATGGCGGTTCCAGAGATGCAAAAGTTGATATGGGTCAAGAAGTTCAGGAAAGGCTTGCCATGATTGAAGCCGGTTTTAAGGTGGGGGATGAAATTACTTTCCAGGAACTTGCCCTGAGTCCCGACGAAATGGAGAGGTTCCAGGTTTTGGGCCCCATCACTCAAGAAGAAATCGAAGAAACGGATTGGGATCAGCTTGCCGATGATTTGACCCTGTAATACCCCTGCGGGGCATGAAAGCTAAAGAAGAATTTCATGCGAGGGAGGTAATGAGCAATGGCTCGTTGCGCCGAGATCACTTTTGCTCACGGATAGCTATTTTCATTTTGTCCAGCGTCACGCTGGCCTGCGGATGTACTCCGCTAGAACTCAGGTCACATATTGATCAAGCGGCAAGATCTGGAAAAAATTGAAACCAGTTCCCTGGCTCCCTACGCAATGAAAAGCGGGGAAAGTAAAGGACGTCAGCATCAGGAAGAGGAGCACCTCTACCGCACCCGATTTCAAAGGGACCGCGATCGCATCATCCACACCTCTGCATTCAGAAGGCTGGAATATAAAACCCAGGTTTTTGTCTACCACGAAGGCGACTATTACCGGACCCGGCTTACCCATTCCCTTGAAGTTGCGCAAATCGCGCGCTCCATTTGTAAATCCTTGCAACTTAATGAAGACCTTGCGGAAGCGGTTGCCCTGTCTCACGACTTGGGCCATCCTCCTTTTGGACACACAGGGCAAAATGTATTGAACCGGTTGATGAAAGGGCATGGCGGTTTTGAACATAACAAACAGAGCTTGAGAATTGTAAAACTGCTTGAAAAACGTTATCCAGAGTTCGATGGACTCAACCTGACCTGGGAGGTTATGGAGGGGATCAGCAAACATGCTCGAGATGAAGAAAATCCGATCACCTCTGATGAAGCGGTGCGCTTTCCTTCCCTGGAAGCCCAGGTTGCCGACTTTGCCGATGGCATTGCCTACAATGCTCACGATCTGGATGACGGGATCACTTCCCAGTTATTTGATCTTGATCAACTAAGGAAAGTGGCACTCTGGCAAGAGAATGAAGAAAGGTTCGACGAGAAATATACGGGGCTGGACTTCAGGCTGAAAAAATATCAGGTGGTTCGAAGCATTATCAACGATCTCGTCAGCGACTTTCGCCAGGCTACGTCGAAGAACCTTGAGCAGTACCAGATCGGCAAGGTGGATGATGTGCGTCATGCGCCCATTCGTATTGCAGCGTTTGGAGAAGAGGTCGCTGAAAAAAATAAGGAGTTAAAACAATTCCTCCATAAAAATATGTATTCCCATCGCAAAGTTTTACGCATGGAGTTTAAAGCCGAGTTGACGCTGGAGAGGATCTTTGAGGCCTATACAAAAATGCCCGGGCTTCTCCCTGAACCGGCCCAGAAAAATTCGCAATGGGGTTCCCTGGAACGCCGGATTTGCGACTATGTCTCCTGCATGACGGACCGCTATGCCATCAACGAACATAAAAACCTTTATTCAGCAGATGGGGGTGATTGATCTAAAAGTCAATTGATTCACTCGTGCGGCCTGCAAGCCAAGATCACCTCAGTCAGACTGTCCATGATTTTAAAATAGAAACCTGACGGTTTCCTGCCAGCTTATAGGTTTTAAACAAGCTTGAACCCCCTCTTTACTTCCCCTCCTTGTTGAAATTGATGATAAAAATATAAAGGAAATTTTTTTGGCGGGAAAGTTGAATTTATAAATAAGTGCATGGGGTAGCTGCCATATGGAATTGAGTCGTTGGAAGGATAAACCCGTTTCGATTTTATTCAAGCTGGCTTTTGCGGGACTTTTCCTGTTCATGGTGGCTTTCATCATGAAATTAGAAATCAGCAATTACGATAGTTATTCCTATCTGGGGATGGCCAATTATAATGCTGGCCTCTCCCATTATGAAGAGCCGGAATTAAATACCCATCCTCCTTTATACCCGTTTTTGTTAACTCCCGTAGCTGCTTTGCAATATTTGGGAGTCTCTCCTCAGGCGGTTATCAAAACGGCGCATTTTATTGCCCTGATAATTTCTTTTGTATTTATTGGCTCAAGTTATCTGCTTCTGAAATCTTTATTGCATCGGGAGTTGGCGGCCCTTGGGGCTTTGCTGCTGATGATCCAGCCTGGTTTTCTGGTTTATTCTTTTGAACCGATGGTGGATCTGCCCTGTTCCCTGATGCTGGTGCTGGCAATGCGATCCTATTTCTGCTACCGCAAAAATCCCTGCCGAAAAAACTTCATACTTCTTGTCTGGCCTGTTATGAACCTGTTGGGGAGATTCAATTTTTAAAGAGTGGTTTTTACAGCAATTTAATTCCTTCCCGGATTGCTTCGAAGCTAAAGGAACTATCAACCGGGCAAGACGAGGTGTGGTATTTGGGTCATTATTATCCCCTTTACCCTTTTGAAGAACCCCTCCACCCTCAAGACCGGTTTTATAAAATCTACCATCTGGGAAACAATGCTCTAAGTTTTTTGAGTGCCCGGAGGGTTCAGTGGATCCCAAACCATACACCCTATGAATACTCACGGTATTTAAAAGAGATGCAAAGATAACGGCATCAAATACTTTTTAAATAGCAGGGGGGGGCCGCAGAGGTCCACCCGACTTAGAAATGATACTTCATGTTGAGGCTCAAACCCCAGAATTCGATGTCGTCCGTCGCGACCTGGTATCGCACACGAGCACTGCCAGGAGCGGGAGAGTTAGTGGCGTCGTGACTGCGAAGCTGCCTCCACTCATCGTCATCCTTGAATTCTCCAAAATCCACCCATCGGAACTTGAGGCCGATGGTAACCGGTTCACTGATCCGATAATCCACGCCGGCAATCGCCTGATAGCCGAGCAACGTATCCGAGAGCTTACTTCTGCCGATGGTGGTCGTGCCGGCCAAGAGCGTATTCCGTGAGTCTCCGGAGGGGAAGGTACTAATATCATCAGGGTCACTTGACCGTGTAAAGCGGCTAAAGTAATCAAGCGAGACCTGCGCAAAGCCCACACCAACCCCCAGATACGGTGTCCACTTTGAGTCCGAAGTAAAATCGTAGTACAGGTTGGTGAAGAAGTTGTGCGATAACACGCCATCAATCACCTCTTCGGATTCACTAATTTCCTCTAAAGTCTTTAGATTTAACCCGCCGAAGTTTGGTTCGCTCGCGTCATCGTGTGTTGCGTTGCGATAGAAATATTCCCCCTCGATTCTGAAGTTCTGCCAGCGATATCCCACAGCCAACCCCGCCAGGACCCCGGTGCTCCCGTCAAACTTGTTCGTCCATTTCTCATTAGAAAGATCATTGCAAGTCGTAGCTGGATCGATAAATCGATCACATGTGGTCGGAAAATCATTATCAGAGCCGCGAGTGTCCAGACCCGGCCCGACAGCCACGCCCAGATCCATCGCCATGTACCACCCATCCTTGGCCGATGCTTGACCGGCAATAAGCAGGAAGGCCATCCCAACCATCAGACATACCCATCCCCGACCTGTTCTATTCCGCATCTTTGCCTCCTGAGGTTATGACAAGATTAGTAAAACTTGAACACCATTTTAACAATTCTTAGCTCACGCCCTTGTGGGTTTTACTAGTTTAATGAGGAAAGTGCAAGAGCATTGAGACTTTGATAAAATGGATGAATATGAAGATGAGCGAGTAACTTCCTTGATGTTTTCAAGTTCTCACCTGCTTTAAATAATTTGTCCGCATAGGGCCTGCGCAAAGAAAAAGAGACCGTGCCCTGAAGATACGACCCCTTGATATATCTGGCAAGCCGTGAGGGAATCGAACCAATCAGATTGCGCTCAAAGAATATTGTCTGCGGTTGAAAGATACAGCGGTTGCTTCTCTGGCGAAGAGTGAGCCGCGAAGGAATCCGAAGTGCCGGGTAGGCCGGTCAGTTTGCCTGAACCTCAACATCAGGGTGAATGGCCTCTTTCAGGAATTGTTCGATGTATTGCAGGGTTCCGGTGGTTGAGCTGGGGCAACTGCCGCAGGCTCCTTGATAGTGAACTTTAATAGTCTTATCTTCCACCGATAGTAGATTGATGCCCCCACCATCATTTGCCAGAGCAGGGCGAATGGCAATATCCAGCAGGGCGTTGATCACCTCGGCCTTTTGATCGTCGCTGTAATTGAAAAATTCTTCCTTGTTGAAATCTTCCAATACCGGATGGACGTCCTGATCCCCTTTTGCGTCATTGCCTTTTTCGTAATAGTGCAAATGAGCTTCTATTGCGGTGCCGATTTTTTCCATGATCGTGTGCCACCCCACGGCATTGGACTTAGTAACGGTGACAAAGTTTTCTTTGATATAAATACTTTGTATTCCAAAAATATCAAACAAGGTTTTGGCCATCGGGTCATCCCCGACGTCATCGGGAGAGTCGAAAGTTTTCGTCCCAGCCTCAATGACCTTGCCGTTTATAATAAACTGAAAGGCGTCCGGGTTGGGAGTTGGCTGTATGCGAAGCACCCTGAACTGCCCTTCTTTTGCAGGCGTAGATTCCCGGATGCTTTCGTTTTCTTCATTCATTGGAATGCCAAATTGTTTTTGTATCCAAGCTAGTAATCCCATGCGATGCTCACAAAAATAATGTTTGGACGTACATTCCTTATTATATCTGATTTTATGGTCATGGGGTTAATCAGATTTCCCCTTTTTCAAGAAAAGTCAGCCTGCCTTTGAAAACGTTGAAGGTTTCTATGTCGAACAGGATAAATATCACAGTTTGAATTCCGGTTTTCCGGGAAAGGTATTGCCAGACTGTTTTGAGGAGAGCTTTGCATGAGTCGAAAAATCGAAGAATCCCCAGGTTAGTGCAAGGCGAGATTCTTCGTCACGTTGTTCCTCAGAATGACAAACCGGCATTTCTTGTCATTCTGAACGCAGTGAAGAATCTCGCTTTTCTGTCATTCCGGGAGGGATCCTTCGTCGCCTTCGGCTCCTCGAGGATGACAAACTGGCGTTTCTTGTCATTCTAAACAAGATTGCATTGTCATTCTGAACGCAGTGAAGAATCTCGCTTTTCTGTTTTTTTCGACTTACGCAAAGGTCTCTGTTTTGAGGAGGGTCTCTGCCGCAAGTTCAAGCGGAAACCCGAATATGCCGGCGCTGATAGCAGGAAAGAGGCTATAGACTTTAGTTCTTTTTCTTCCATGCGTGCCGTATGTGGACTTTTGATTGCGGCATTAACAATGGCATCGGCAGAGCTTTCGGTGATATCCCCCTGTTCAAGCTGAAGGATGGAATTATTGACCGGAATTCGCAACAGGCAGATCTCCCGTTGATCCAAAACCTGCGGTGTTGCGGGCCGTTTCACTCAAATGGTCGCTCAGTATGAACTTAACCGTTTCTACTTTTTGGATGATCAACTGGGCGATGCGGTCTCCCGACTGGATACGGATTTCATCATCGGAATGGTTGAAGAGAAGAACTTTTATCTCGCCTCGATAATGTGAGTCAATCACTCCGGCACCGCAATCAAGCCCCAGCTTAACCGCAGGTCCGCTGCGCGGCCAGATTAAACCTACATAACCTTCCGGGAGTTCCAGTCGGAGTCCCGTAGCAATCAGCTCCCGACCTCGGGGAGCAATGATCCGGGTTTCCACAGCTTGCAAGTCAGCACCGGCATCGCCTTTGTGCGCATATTGGGGAAGATGTTCACCCTTGCAGGGGACGGGAACTTGGTCGGTTTTGTTCACAATGGTTTCCATAATTGGTTTTCGGAAAGGATTATAAACAAGCGGGGGGAGGAAAGCGATTAAAATTAACCGAAGGCAAAAAAACGGGAAAGAGGGTTAACGCCCCGCCTTTCCCGAGTGAAATCTTAAACCTTAGAATAGATCCTTCAATCAACCGTCCTTGACATGGAGGCAAATACTATCAATACCTGCAAACTCACGAAAAGGCGGGGCGCGTCCTTTTAAAGAAAGGAGGCGGGTTACTATTTTTCCGGGCTAAACCCAGCGTTAAAAAGAGGTTCCATACTACGCCAATTGGATGGAATTCATCTACCGAGACTGAACGGAGGATTCGGCTGGCGCTCAATACATTTGGGGGTTTGGGAAGGGGTTTGAGACTGGCACGCATCCCACTGGTTGTTTTTAAAAAATCAAATTTGGGATGCGTCTCATTCATTGCTATGGAACTCGCTTTTCTAGTAACCCGCCGTTGGAAGATCTGTAACAACTCTTAATTCATCTTTCTTCCGGGAAAACCGGACTCGGAACCCGATCAGGCACCTTTTGCAGTGCCAGAACCTAATAAGCAGTTCCTTTATATTGTATGCTTCCGAAAAAGTACCACTACATATAGTACCTGTCAAGCATTAATTTGAAAAAAATTGCCAAAAAACGCATAAGTCATTTGTTTACATATGTTTATTTGGTTAAAAAAACCAGTTTTTGAGCGTTTGGTTCATTGTCTACCATATAATGTGTGGCTTAGAGAGTAATATTACAATATAGGGTGGGGGCAACAAACCAGATCTTTTCTGATGCACAATGTTCAAAAAATGCCTATTTAAGCTTGAATTTGTCCAAGTTCAAGGGGATGGTGTCGAGAAATTTATTTTTAACCCGATATTGTTGGTTTCCAACTTCAACGAGATATTCCTGCTCTGGTTCAAAAAGATTGCCGACCTTTAAGGCGGCAATCTCGTTTTGCTTGAAAAGGCGGATGGTGAATAAGGGAGAGTCCAGCCCTGAGAGATTGGCGGGCAGGGGTGGGGTGACAATAGAGCTAAACTCCAACCCTTTCAGGATCCAGACCAGATCGTTGCCGATATGTTCGGCCTTGATTTTTTCGGGTTTCTCGAGACTCCATTGGGATCCACTTTTCCTCAACTCAAAGAGTTTTTTAGGGGTTTGGATCAAAATTTTATTCACTTCAGTACTTTCGAATTTCAGTAGTTTTTTTATTTCTTAAATCGTGAAGACTGCGAAACAATTTTTCGACCACTTCTTTGGATATTGAAAATACGGTTGGTTCCCCTGTTCGTTGGGCGAATACCTGCCGACCATTGGTGGATTGATTGCCCAATTGCAGGGTCCATATTTTTGAGTCTTTCATTTTCAGGCTAAAAGATTTTTGGGAAGTGTCCAGGCCGAACGATTCTGGGGTCTCTAGAGAGATTTTTATGAATGTGCTGATCCGGGCTTCTTTGAGATCAAAGAGCAGGCTGTTAACGGTAGACAGATCGGCGGCGGTTTTTATTGGACTTTGAATGTTCCAACCATCGTTTTCGCCACGAACCACGCGAATAGTTTCATTTTCAGAGTGCAGTGACAGCTCAAGAATTTCTTTTTCATCAAACTCCAGCAATGTTTTATCGAGAAACTCCACGGTTTTTTGAGAGAGTGTTTCAAAAAGCCGGGTGTCTGCCAATACGATATTTTGAGAACCATTGATTTTGCCGAAATAACCTTTTCCTTCTTTGGGGTTGCCCATAGAAAGTGTTTGGGATTCACCTTTTTCATTTTCTAAAGTGAGTTTCAGTGCCGGCGGATTCAGACCATAGTATTCAAGAGAGTCCGGGTTTTCATCGACAAACTCACGGACTCTGGAAAATTGAATGGCCTGGAGAAAATCCATAATGGCATCCTTGTCTCCCTGGAAACGAATATCTCCTGATATTTCCCAGGTTTCACCCATTTTTTTGAATTCCAGGGGGTTTTTCTCTCTGAGGATTTGTATTCGTTGGATGGAACCCGTATTGAAGTTGAGCAGGGTTTTGTCGCGAAAACTGTAAACGGATTTTTCAAAACGGGACCGGGATGTAGCGGCCATCATCACGGCAGGATGGTTTTCTCGCTTGAAGTAGAGATGGCCCCCTAGAGGGCTTTCGTTCCCTATTAGTAAAGTCTCCTCATTTTTATTTTCAAATTTGAAATAGATTTTAAGAGTTGGGGAACTCAGACCATAAATAGAAAGGTCCTTAGGGTTTTCTTCCACCACCCGGGTTTTTTTAAGGTTTTCGATTTCTGATATAAAGGCTTCTGCTTCTGTAGAGTCGCCGGTTGCCGAGAGAGGGCGGATGAGATCCCATTTATACGGAGCCACGCGCTTTAAGGCTATGGGTTCGCCATTGCCGGTCAGAGAAAACTCAACCACTTTTTCCATTTCAATGGGAAGGAGTTTTTCGGCGTGCTCTTTTTCGATTTTTTCTTTTTGTTCGGCGGGCAGGTCAACGAAAAAATAATAAAGAACGAGACTCAGGAAGACAGCCGCCATCAGGGCCGTTCCTTTAAACTTCATAATCGGCGTCTCCTCCACCAAATGCGAATTCCCATTGCGGCAATCAGGCCGGGAAACACAATGATACCCATTATGAATATTGCGTTCCCCATGGATTGGGTTATTTGAATGGGTGTGTTCTTCCTTTCTTTAGGGCGAATGGAAATCAGTTGTTCCTCCTCCGCCAGCCATGAAATGGCATTGAGAAAGAAATCGCCATTTCCTGAAAAGTTGGTGTAGCGATTATTTGAGAAATCAGAATCCCCAACCACCAGAAGTGTAGCTTTTAAAGAAGGTTTGTTTTTCTCTGGCTCGGCATCGCTTTTAAGGGTATCAGAAATTTCGGGGCTTGCTTCACCCAGGATTTTTGTGGCAATGACCGAGACGGAAACCGGCCCTTTGATATCCTTATCCTCGTCATAGTTTACAGTTCCGGAATTGAAGTCGGATTCCGCCCAGCTGTTAGCGCTGGTTTTCAGGAGTTCGGTGGTGGTGATGCCTGCTACAGGAACTCCTTGGACCGACCTTATAATCGGAAATATAGTTGCCAGAACAAAGTTGCTGGTGATTTCATGGGCCGTGTATTGATTGACCACGGGTGCCGCGTAATCGCCCCCGAAAAGTTTGGACATAGGATCAATGACGATATTATCTCCAAGTTCTATGCCCCATTTTTTGAGAAAAGTTTCCATGCCGGATGAAGACTTGGGATCAATAAGCATGAAAATTGTGCCCCCGGAGTTCAAATAGTTTTCAAGGATTTCCTTTTCTTCATCCTGAAGCGGTTTTTTGGGGCCGGGAATAACCAGTACCGAAGCGTCTTTGGGGACTTCCCCTGACTGGAGCAGGAGTAGGGGCTTCACGATAAACCCGTCCTGCTCAAGATTTTTTTTAGCTGTGGAGTAGCCCAGGTTATCGTCGCTGTTTATATTGCTCTCGTTATGTCCTTCGAGAAAATAGATTAATTTTTGTTCGTCGCGAGTTACCTTTAATAGCGCATTGGTAATGCTTTCCTCGCTGGCATTTTGAATTTTGGTTTCCTTGGTGCCGCTTTCCAGGGCAACAGTTCCATAAGTGGTAACGCCATATTGTTTGGTCACCGCCGGGTTTTTATCCGGGTCAACATATTGCAGTTTGATTTTATCGGTCTCCTCAAGATATCCAGCAATTAAATTGGTGAAAGCGATTTTTTCAGGAGATTCGGTTTGAAAAAAAGCGGTCAGCTTCACCTCGCGCGGAAGACTGGAGATAAGCTTTTTGGTTTGCGGTGCCAGGGTGAAGTAGCCTCCTTCCGTAAAATCAAAACGATGTTTATGGCGGAAGGCAAGCAGGTTCGCAAATATTAATATGCCCATGAATATAGCCGTCAAGGCCAGGGTGTTCGCGCCGTATAGTGCAGAATGCGAGGAAAGGCTTCGCTTTAATTGAGGGCCTTCAGCAACACCGAAATATATTGTGTTGATCAGGCAGACGACTGCCAGTGAAGCCGACAAAGTTTTGAGGTCGGGAAGGACGATATATAAAAACAGGGCGATAAAACCTGTTGTCAGAGCCAGCCATCCTGCCATGGGTCCAAGTTTTTTCATGTCCTCATCTCCATCGATTGGAATCCAGCACGCGGTGACAGAGGAAAAGGCTGAGCAAGATAAAGCTCAGGTAATAAACCAGGTCGCTGGTATCGATCATGCCTTTTAAGAAACGATCCAAATGGTCAACGATGGAAAGAAATTGCAGTATCTGCCCGGTAGTGGCTCCTACAGCCTGAGCTCCCCAGCCGATGACCCACATGAACAGGGAGAATCCGAAAGTCAAAACAGCGGCGACAATTTGATTGTCTGTTAAGGATGAAGCGAAGACCCCCACTGACACATAACAACCTGCCATCAATAAAACCCCTAAATAGCCTGTGAAAATAGGGCCGGGCTCGGGTTCTCCGAGCAGAAACAGGGAGCCCACAGAATAAGAGGAGATCAAAATCATCACTGTCACCACAATCATACAGGCTAGGAACTTCCCAAAAACTATTTCCCTGAGAGGAACCGGAGAAGAAAGCAGGAGGCGGAAAGTTTTCATTTTTTTCTCATCAGCAAAGCTGCGCATGGTGATAACGGGGATGATCATCAGTAGAACCACCGACATGTTTTGGAGGCTGGGCTCAATAACCATTTCGTTCAGATTCATGTTCATTCCCATGGATTGGAGTTGTCCTGCCTGCAAACTCTGGAAGCTAAAAAAATTCAGGATATTAAAAAATATAAAACTGTATAGGATTAGAAATACCGTGGTGACCACGTAAAAAATGGGTGAGTTGAAAAAGGACCCCAAATCCCTCTTTGCAATGATCCATGCGTTTCTCATGCCTTCACATCCTTTTCTTCAATGGTCAGTTTGAGGAACACATCTTCCAGAGTCATGGAGATAGGTGTGATTTCAACAAGGCCCCATTGGTTTTCCAACGCCAGACGCGCGAATTCATCCTGAAGGTTGGAGTTTAATTCGCATTCAACCAGAAACTGGTTTTTCTCACCAGGTAAAACGGAAAGCACCTGACTCAAAGAATTTAATTTTTCCTCTATTCCATCGTCTCTATTCCTTACGGTCAGGGAAAGGCGTTCGCTTTTTCTCAGTGAGGCGGTCAAACCTTCCAAGGAGTCCACCGCCGCGATTTCTCCTTCATTAATGATAATGACTCTCTGGCATATTTGTGTGATTTCAGGAAGAATGTGTGAACTGAGGATGATGGTATGCGAAGAGGCCAACTCTTGAATCAGTTTGCGGATTTCTATAATTTGAATGGGATCCAGGCCAATGGTTGGTTCGTCGAGAATAAGAATGTCAGGGTCGTGTACCATGGCCTGTGCCAATCCAACGCGCTGCTGATATCCTTTAGAGAGTCGCCCGATGATACGATGACCAACATCTTTTAAGGAACATTTTTCTATCACTCTTTCCACGGCGGTCCCGGTTTGCTTGCCTGCAAGTCCCCGGACTTGTGCCGCGAACATCAGGTAATCGCGAACGCTCATGTCCGGATAGAGAGGCGGGGTCTCTGGCAGGTAACCGATTATTTTTCGGATTTCAAGAGATTGCTCAAAGATGTCGTACCCCTGAATCCGGGCCGTTCCGCTGGATGCAGGAAGAATGCATGACAGGATGTCCATGGTCGTGCTTTTACCCGCCCCGTTGGGGCCTAGAAAACCAACGACTTCCCCCTGTGCAATTTGAAACGTTAAATTGTTGATGGCTCTTCTTGGCCCATAGTACTTGGTAAGATTCTCAACCTCAATCATCCCGATTCTCCATATGACTGTAATCTTTCCAAGGGGTCTTTAACTTTGGTAAAGCAGAAAACTTGAAGTGAACCATCATGCAGGAAATTTACGTACGGAAAAACTATCACAGGGTATTCATGGCTTGCAATTAAAAATTTGGACTGACCCGGCAAAACAGATCAAATACTATCTACCAATTGTTTTAATTACGATAATTAGCTTGGCAGGTCACTGTTATTAAAACGCCGCTCACATTTCTTCAAATATAGCCCGAATCGGGCTTTTGGGACACCATTGAATTTACGCGCCAGCGTTTTGCGGTTCACCCCGCAAAAACCGGTTGCTGTTCGTGCGGTTGTTCCTGCGACAAAATGCTCGACCAGACGGGCCTGCTTATAACTGCCTGGACGACTCTTTCGTGTGCCTCCCGTGACAGCACTTTTCAGGCATTATCCAAGGGCAACCCCGAAAAATTTTTAGAAAAAGACACAGATAAACGGGTTTGTGCCTGTCTTGAGACCTTTGCATAAGTCGATAAAACAGAAAAGCGAGATTCTTCACTGCGTTCAGAATGACAATACTGGGCCATTTTGTCATTCTGAGGAACAAGGTGACGAAGAATCTCGGGTTATGAAAGGTCTCTGTCTTGGGATAAACCCCTTAATCAATACCATCAATAAATGTTTCCACGAAGGATTTTATTTTGTCGATAATGCGTTCAGAAACCGTGCGGCGTTCTTTGAGGGCAGGACGCTTGCTCATGATTCCGATCACATCATCCCGCATGGGGGATTTATCAGTGAACAAATAGTCGTCTATGACCTTTTGCAACCCTTCCAGGTCCAGGCCTTCGGCGGTACTCAGCTCTTCGATGGCTTGTCGTTTTTCCGCATTCCAGTAGCTTTCGAATTCTTCGCCAATATCCCCTCCTTTGGGTATGTTGGGAAAATGGTGAGCTATGAACTTCTCAATTAATTCCTTTTTACTTCTAAGTTGCGTTTCAGTATCAAGCATTGCCAAAATTATTTTATGTTGTTTTTCCAGATTGGCGGGTGTCGTATCTTGCAGGTTTTGCAGCAACGCAATGATGTAGCTCACATTGATTTTATCTCTGCGGATCAGCTCAAGCTCAAAATCAATGTCATCGAGGATTGAAACCTTTTCTTTCTCGTTTTCGCTTCGAACCTTGTCGTAGAGGTCCAGGTATTTGCTGCGGTAGTCAGCAAAAAGCTGTTCATCCATAGGGAGATCGTCAAAGCTGAACTCGGTGAAGCAGTCGAGTACGTTTTTCAGGCGGATAATCTCGCGGAAAGCCTGAATGAATTTTGCTTCATCGTCTTCGGTGGGCAGGCCATCAACACTGTCCACGGTGGGTGTGATCGTTTGCAGGTTCACAACGGCATCGGCAAAGCGTTTCAGGTAGGTTTCGTAGGGTGCCAGAATGATCTCTTCGATGGCATCCTTATTGGCAAATAATTCAATCGCCTCATCGGTGGCCGGTTTCAGGTTACGAAAACACACGACATTCCCTTGGGACTTCCTTTGTCCCATGATCCGGTTGGTGCGGGAATAAGCCTGTATCAGCCCGTGATATTTGAGGTTCTTGTCCACATAAATGGTATTGAGAGCTTTGCTATCAAACCCAGTTAAAAACATATTCACGACCAGCAGAATATCAACCTGACGCGTCTTCACACGCTTGCCGATATCCTTGTAATAGCCATAGAAATTATCGGTCGAATAATTGGTGCCAAACATCGCGTTGTAGTCGTCGATATACTCATCGAGCTTCTCGCGGCTGTGCGTGTTGATCGGCTTGCTGTCATCGGGCATATCATCGCTGTCGGTTCCGTCCGCGTCCCTGTCTTCTTCGTTTGCCTGGTAGGAGAAAATCGCCCCGATCCGCAGGTTGTGCTTTTCAGCATCTTTTTTCTGTTTCAGCAACTCATAATAGGCCATCAGAGTTTTGATGTTTGAAACACAAAAAATAGCATTAAATTCTCGTGAGTGGGTTTTCCGGCTATGGTTGGCAATGATGTAGTCGGTGATGTTGTTGAGCCGCTCCGGGGCTTCCATCACTTCCGCCGTATCAATCGCCTCGACTTCAATATCGGCCACACTGTCCTTTTGTTTCACTGTGCGGATATACTCGACTGAAAACTTCAGCACGTTTTCATCGCGGATAGCATCCGTAATCACATACTTATGCAGACATTCGCCAAACAGGTCTTTGGTCGTGCGTTTTCCAAGCGCATTCCTGGCGGCATTGGCAGGAAAAATCGGCGTGCCGGTAAAGCCGAACATCTGCACGTTATGAAAAAACGCCTTGATGCGTTTGTGGGTGTCTCCAAACTGGCTGCGGTGGCATTCGTCAAAGATGAATACCATGCGCTTGTCTTGCAGCCTTGACATGCCGGCAAGATACACGGTCTTGCTGATTGCGGTGTTGAGCTTTTGCAGGGTGGTTACAATAAGCTTTGTATCATCGGCGAACTGTTCCACCAGTTTCCGGGTGTTGTTGGTGGCGTCCACTGAACCTGCGGAAAAGCTGTTGAACTCTTTGATGGTCTGGTAATCGAGGTCTTTTCTATCGACCACAAACACCACCTTATGCACCTGGGGCGATTGCGTGAGAATCTGTGCGGCCTTGAAAGAGGTGAGGGTTTTGCCTGATCCGGTCGTGTGCCAGATATAGCCGTGTTTCCCGGTATTGCGCACCTGTTCAACAATGGCTTCAACCGTATAATATTGATACGGGCGCAACACCATCAAGGTGGTGGAACTTTCGTTCAGCACCACATATTTAGTGATCATTTTTGAAAGCTGGCATTTCTCCAAAAACGCTTCGGCAAATTCGCTAAGCTGAGTAATTTTCCTGTTGTCCTTGTCTGACCAGAAAAACGTCTGCTTGAAATCGCGTTTGTTGACCGGATTGTTGGCGTAATACCTGGTGTTGACCCCGTTGCTGATCACAAAAAGCTGGATATAGCCAAACAGCCCATAGCCTGCCGAAAACGAATGCCGGTGGTATCGGTTGGTCTGGTTGAACGCTTCTTTCATTTCCAGACCACGGCGCTTTAGCTCAATCTGCACCAGGGGCAGGCCGTTGACCAGAATCGTCACGTCATAGCGGTTGGCGTATTTGCCTTTCATCGTGACCTGATGCGTCACCTGGTATTGGTTTTTGCACCAGTGGATTTGATCGATCAGCTCAATATAGCCGGTCTCACCATCGTCTTTGATATAATCGACCCTATCACGCAGGATTTTGGCTTTTTCAAAGATGTTTCCCTTCGCCAGTTTATTGAGGATTTGGCGGAATTCTAGATCTGAGAGAAGAGTCCTGTTATGTTTTTCGAGTTGCTTTTTAAGATTGATTAAAAGTGCATCTTCATCTTCAATAGGTACTTTTTCATAGCCCAATGTTTGCAGTTGAGCGATTAGGTTATTTTCTAGCTCTAATTCTGATTGTGTAGCCTTGCTTTTTACTGGCTTTTCTTTTTGATAAAATGGTACGCCAACGCGATTTATATGGTCGATAATATCCTGATTTTGCAATTTCGCATAAATAGACAAATCAAAATGATAGGGTAACAGTAAATCATCAAGCGCATTAGTAACCCGCTTCAAGATATTCAAATCAAGGTTTGCTCCCTTTAAGGTTAGATCAATATCTGAGCCATCCTTATAAGTTCCCATTGCGCGTGAGCCATATAATAGACATGAATCTATTTGACCAAAGTTTTGAAAAACTCCGTAGATTTTTTGAGTATTACTGGCGCTTAAACCCGAATTCATGTGATGAGATCTTCCAGTTTTGTTTCTAACGCGCCAAAAGCGGGATAGTAATCATAGGTGATGCTTTCAATGATTTCTTCTGTGACGGATTCATTGTAGGTGTGAGACGTCATATTGCGACTATCAATCATATCCATCCAGACATTGCCATTTTCGATGAGGTCAAGAGCGAAGGCCCCTCGTGTTGTATCTTTAGAGCCGTAAATTTCGGCATTACCCTTATATTTTAAAAAGTCGCTCAAAGTTTTCCAAGCCAGTTCATGCGTATATTCAAAAGCCTGAATAAGCCCCTGCTTCTCCAAGTCGTTAAGCTCCTCCGTTTGCATGAACTTGGAAAGTTGTCCCAAGGCCCGCTTATAATTTGAAAAACGTTGTTGCCATCTAATGTCCTGATCCGTCATTTTATACTCCGTTTCCCTCAAGTATTATATAAAGATTTGTTGTAGCAAGCCTTATCGAAAGCTTGCGCTTGGCGCAGTTCGGTGGCAATTACTCTTCTGTATCACTTTCCATTATATAATCACCTAACTCTAATTCGTATGTTTCAAATTCTTGGTCAAAAAGAGCCTTGCTATAGAGAACACGGCCCTCTAAAGGGTGTTGTTCGTCGAGAGAATCGTTAAATTCTGGATTGTCTTCATAGAGGAGTTCTTGCTCGCTCAGCATATCTAATCGGCGAAGCATATAGGTGCAAAGATTATCAGTCACCCCTATGATTAATTCTGCAAAATCAGCGTCACTTACTTGATCTTTAAGAGAAGCGCGCCCATGACTAATGTCGCTGTGATAGTTTCGGATTTCACCAATATACTGTACAACTGACCCTAATCTTTTCACCAAAAAAACATCTGAGTAGCCGCGCCCTTTTTGTAATTCAGAAAGCGATCTTTTAAAGAGGTCAGAAAGATCTGCATTATTATGTGAATCTATGGGTTCTTGTGCGAGTAAATGAAGGGCAAGCTTTGATATTCCCTCAATCAATGCTTTGCATGTTTCAATGGATATATCAGGTTTTTCTACGATGTAACCCTCAATCAATGTGAGGTGGCTTTGGTAATATTCCAGATTATGCCGCTTTACCCTATGTATTTCTTTTTTTAATTTCTCCATAGTCCACCATTAAACAAACATCTGTTGCAGCAAGCCTTTTTTGAAAACTTGCGCTTGGGTGAGCTCGGTGGTAATAAGGTCGATTTTATCGTCAATACTTGAGAGGAAATCAGCAATTTTTTGTTGTTCTAATTGGCTTGGGTTTGGGCATTTTAATTGCTTAATGTCATCTGAATTTACAGATTCAAAAGTGCTACCTTGAGAAATTCGTCTCCAACGCGGCTCATACCAAAGAAGAAATTGATACAAAAATTCTTGAACATTGCTCTGGGTAGCTCGAACAGCAGATATACCTCTCCCAATGCAAGCATGGCGAGTTGAAATTGAAACTTCACCAACCGGTGCTCTCACACTCAACAGAATGTCCGCAGGTAGACACTCTTTTGTAACAACAGATGTAAAAACCCTAGGTGCTGATTTTCTATCCCTGATATCTGCGTTTCCTTGAATAAGGGGCAACCCTTCAGAATGATTATTGTAGGATTCAGATTTAGGAGAAGTTCCCATAACAATTATTGCCATTTTACAGAGCCGCTTCTCCACCCACTCAGGAAAATCATTGCCGTTCGCGTCTTTGAAGCGCAGCTCCCTCGAAAAGAGCTTTTGCATCACGCCTTTTTTGTACTGCTCCAAAAGGGCTTTTTTCTTGCTGAGTTGTTCGATTTTGCTATCGACCGAGGATAGGAAATCGGCGATTTTTTGTTGCTCGGGGGCGTCTGGGAAACCAACTTTCATCTTTTTAATTGCAGCAATAGAAAGTTTGGGTTGTGCATTGTTGGTTTGCACAGATTTTATCAGTTTTTTCAATCGTTCTGATTTTAGAAATTGGAGTAGAAAATCACGATTTAAGGTGATTTTAGTAAGCTTATCCGCATTCTCTGTTAGGTTTGCTCCACCCAGTTTTTGTGGGATTATTCCAACCAATCCAAGAGTGCCAGCAACCGAAATATAAATGTCGTCCGATGAAATCGTGTATCGTGCAATTGATGGTTGCACGCTTTTCGGAACAAACTTAATTTTTTCGAGACTTACGGAACCGTTTTCAAAATCCGAAACAGTAATATACGGGAAGCCTGTATCTATATCAGATAGTGAATTTCCCAGAGGTAATCGTTTGCCTCCTTTTACTTCAGCCACATCGGCAATAGTATTGCTTTCCCACTCCCCGCTAAACTCAGGAAACCGCAAGGCAGGCACGTTATGTTCTTGTGTCTGTGTCATTCGCTCACCGATACCTGAAACGGGCTGGATATTCCCAGCTCCTTACAAAATCCGGCGATAGTGGCATCGGTGGCCTGCATATCGCTTTTCAGTGCTTGTAGCTCCGCCGCGACCGCTTCGACATCCACCGGTGCTTCCTCCTCAAAGGTATCCACATAGCGTGGAATGTTGAGGTTATAGTCGTTCTCGGCAATCTCGCTCAGCGGCGCGGCATAGGCGTATTTGTCTATATTCTCGCGGTTCTGATAGGTCTCGACAATCCTGGCAACGTGCTCATCGGTCAGCGCGTTCTGGTTGCCGACCTTCTCGAAATGTTGGCTGGCGTCAATGAATAGAATATCGTCGTCATGCACACGGCATTTCTTGAACACCAGAATACAGGCCGGAATGCTGGTGCCGTAAAACAGGTTGGCAGGCAGGCCGATCACCGCATCCAGATAATTTTGCTCTTGAATGATGTATTGGCGGATTTTGCCCTCAGCCGCGCCACGGAATAATACGCCATGCGGTAAAACCACGGCCATGGTGCCGCTGTCGTTCAACTGGTGGATCATATGCTGCACAAAGGCGAAATCCGCCTTGGTGGTCGGTGCCAGGGCGCCATACTGGCTGAACCGGTCGTCGGTTTCATTGAGAGGATTATCCTTGCCCTTCCACCGGGCAGAAAACGGCGGATTGGCCACCACCACGTCAAACCGCTCGTCCAGATGTTGCGGGTGTTCCAGCGTGTCTTCCTGGCGGATATCAAACTTGCTGAAATGCACATCGTGCAAAATCATGTTCATGCGGGCGAGGTTGTAGGTGGTGCGGTTCAGCTCCTGCCCGAAGAATTCCCCGACATCGGCCTCGCGGGCAATGCGCAACAATAGAGAGCCGGAGCCACATGCGGGGTCATAGGCCGATTTAATCCGTGTTTTATCGAGCGTCACAATTTTGGCGAGGATTTTGGAAACCTGCTGCGGGGTGTAGAATTCACCGGCTTTTTTACCGGCACCGGATGCAAATTGTGCAATCAGGTATTCATAGGCATCGCCCAGAATATCGGATTCAGAATCTTCGAGCGCGAAGTCGATTTTATTCAGGTGGGAAAGAACCTTGGCAATCAGCGTATTTCTGGCCTCGACACTGCGGCCCAGCTTGGTGCTGCTCAGATCCATATCTTCGAAAAGCTGGTTAAAATCGTCCTCGCTCTCCGTGCCCATCGTGCTTTGCTCAATCGAATTAAGAATGCCTTGCAGGTCTTCGAGGATGAAATTGCTTTCCTCCTCAACATCCGCATTGCCCTTTTGGGTGAGTGCGGCGAACAACTCGCCAGGGCGCAAAAAATACCCGAGCTTGATCAAAGACTCTTCTTTGATCGCTTCGATATCGTCCTCGTCGGCTACATCAGTATAATTTTTGACGTTTTCGGTTTCGAGTAACTCGTTGGCATAAAGATGTTGCTTTTCAGACAGGTATTTGTAGAAAATGAATCCAAGAATATAGTCGCGAAATTCATCGGCTGCCATTTTCCCGCGTAATTCATTGGCGATATTCCAAAGCTGTCGTTCCAGTTTTTTCTTTTGGTCTTCAGTCATAAGTGATTCTTTTAATGCTTAAATCGGGGTTTGCTAAAATACTATTCAGGAATGTTAATTTTGCGAGAAATAGTACCGAAGGCTGCTTTTATACCAACGGCCATGATCGGGGTGGTGTTTTATGAACAAAATTATAACCCGCCGACAAGGTACCATAACATTACAGAAGGGGCAACGGTACCCTTTTAAATGAAGGCTTAAGACCTGAAACCCGATTCTTTCGAGCAGAAGTTTCCGACATTGCGGACAACAGGTATTCCCGGTGTTTTTTACCTGTCCCTGAAAATGTCTAGAGTAAACAAACTGGAGTCCGGCTGCATTTCTATGCCAGGGGATGGCGGCAAAGACTTGTGCAATGAATCCGGCAATTTCCGGCACCTGTTTTAAACGAATAATGATATGCTCCGGCAGGGGTAGGCCCGCAATCGGGCGCAGGCTTTTACCGGGAAACCGGGCAGGCCCCATTCCGGCTTGAATGATAGCGGCAACAGAAATCATTTTTCAATAAAGGATAAGGTTCATTGAAGTCGGTATTGTAATCCTTCAAAGGTAATTTGTAATGTCGAATTCGATTCGTTCCCTGATCCGTCCGCCCTCATTGAGAGAGGGAGATGTTGTCGGTGTGGTGGCTCCAGCGGGTCCGGTTGACAGGGGACAGTTGGAAACCGGGTTGGAAGTGATCCGTGGCATGGGGTTTGAGCCCTTGTTGGGCCGACATGTTCATGCCCGTTCCCGTTTTATGGCAGGTCCCGATAAGGATCGAGCTCAGGATATCATGGATATGTTCAGGAACCGCGAGGTCCGGGCAATTTTTTGCGCTCGCGGGGGCTATGGCGCTAATCGTGTTCTTCCTTATCTTAAGCCTGCTGAGATAAGAGCTCATGCCAAAGTCGTGGTGGGGTCCAGCGATATAACCCTGCTACTCCATTTTCTGGTGCAAGAATGCGGGCTGGTCGCATTTCACGGCCCGATGGTTGCCGGGAGTTTTGGCCGGGCTGAAATGAAAAAGTCACGTCGGCAATTTAAGGCATTGTTGACCGGCGATGCCAAGAGCCAGGTATTTCATTCTCCCAAGGCAAAGGTGTTTTCCAAAGGAGTGGCTCAAGGTAAAATTGCGGGAGGCTGTTTGACATTGTTGTGCCGTTCGTTAAACACCCCCTATGAAATTAACACCCGGAACAGGATTTTATTGATAGAAGATGTCAATGAGCCTTTGTACCGGATTGATGGAATGCTGTGGCAGTTAAAAAATGCGGGGATGTTCAAAGGAGTGCGCGGGTTAATTTTCGGGGAAATGGTCAACTGCCGGCCGCAACACAAAGGTGACGGGACAATTGAAGATATTCTCGCGGACCTTTTCCCAAAACCGGGATTCCCGATTTTGACTCACTGTCCGATAGGTCACGGCAAAGAGGTCTGGACCCTTCCTTTAGAGACATCTGCGACTCTGGACAGCAAATCCAAAACCCTGGAGCTGAAACACTGTGGGGTCAAATAGCGGGTCTAACCGTCACACCTTTGGATTGCAGGTAAGCCTTGGTTTCCTGAATGGTGAATTCTTTAAAGTGAAAAATGGAAGCGGCCAGCACGGCGGAGGCTTTTCCTTTTACAATACCTTCATATAAGTGCTCAAGGGTTCCCGCTCCTCCTGAGGCGATAACGGGAATGGTGACCGATTCAGAAACCGTTTTGTTGAGTTCGATGTCGTATCCGACTTTGGTGCCATCGCGATCCATGCTGGTGAGCAAAATTTCTCCCGCTCCATAAGCGTCCATTTTTCGGGCCCATCTTTGAACATGAATTCCGGTCGGGTTTCTTCCTCCATGCGTGTAGACTTCCCAGGCGGGAGGTGAATCGGATTGCTCCAGTAGCAGTTCCGGATGCTCTGAAGCCCATTCGGGATGTATGGGTTGAGACCGGGAAGATTGCACCTCTTTGGCATCAATGGCGACAACAATGCACTGACTGCCAAAACGTTTTGCCGCGCGTTGTACGAAATCCGGGTCCTTGACGGCGGCAGTGTTGATGGCGACTTTATCAGCGCCGGCTTTCAAAAGACTTCGAATATCATCCAGAGTGCGTACACCTCCGCCAACCGTCAAAGGCATGAACACTTTTTCGGCAGTGCGGGCCACCACATCCAGAATAATATCGCGTTTTTCGTGTGAAGCGGTGATGTCTAAAAAGGTGAGTTCGTCGGCACCTTCCAGTTCGTAGGCAGAAGCGATTTCAACCGGGTCGCCGGCATCGCGGAGATTGACAAAGTTAACCCCCTTGACCACGCGGCCATCTTTGACATCCAGACAGGGTATGATGCGTTTAGCCAGCATGAAGAACGTCTCGCGCCTCCTTGAAGGAAAGGGTTTTGTCGTATAGAGCTTTGCCGATGATCACGCCTTCAACACCATAGGACTCCAGCTTGGCCAGGTTTGTGATGTCTTCCAGACGGCTCACCCCCCCTGACGCGATCACGGGTAATTGCGCGGACTCGGCAAACTCCTTGATGCTTTCCAGATTAGGACCCTGAAGCATGCCGTCGCGGCTGATATCAGTGAAGATAAACCCGGCAATTCCATATCCCTTCATTTTCCGGGCGAGGTCGATAGCTTTTTGTTCTGAAACTTCCACCCACCCTTTCACAGCCACTAAACCGTCCCGGGCATCAATGCCGACAATAATTTTATCGGGGAAACGTCGACAAGCTTCTTCCACAAACTCCGGTTCCTTCTGAGCAACGGTACCCAAAATAATCCGGTATGCGCCAGCTTTAACATACGCTTCGATGGTTTCAAGAGTTCGGATTCCCCCTCCGACTTGTATATCTACAGAGCTGCTGTAGATAATGTTTTTTACAATTTCGGCGTTGATGGGTGAGCCCTGGAAGGCGCCATCAAGGTCGACAACGTGAATAGTCTGCGCCCCTTCTTCATCCCAATGATTGGCCATCGAGACGGGATCATTAGAATAAACGGTTTCCTGGTCCGCTTTTCCCTGGGCAAGGCGCACACACCTTCCTTCTTTTATATCTACTGCTGGTATTATTCTCATTCGAAGCTTTGCTCAAAAGGTTTCAAGGTAAAACCTGATATTAACAGAGGAGTTTCCCATCTTCAATGTTGTTTGCTAAGCTCTGAATTGCATTATATAATCCACTAGGCGTGGGGCCAGCGTGCAATAAAGTTTGCTGGCAGGCGGGAATTATTGACGGCTGATGAGGCAAGTTCTTTTTGCTTCCCCTGCTAAGGGGCCACTCGGCGCCGGGCAATGCCCGGTGGAAATGAGCAATGGTTTTATTGGGCTGGCAAAGACTTGTCTCGGCTTGATGATCTCTTGCTATCGGTCTTCCCTGCTTTTTTTACAGGAGAAATTTTGAAAGCCCGCCAAACCGAACTTGAAGGGGTTTTGCTCATTGAGCCCACTGTTCACCTTGATTCCCGGGGACGGTTTTTTGAGAGTTATGAAAAGGAAAAATACCGTGCGTTGGGAATCCAGGAAGAATTCATTCAAGATAATCAATCCCTCTCGAATAAAAATGTTTTAAGAGGGCTCCACTATCGGGTTGACCCTGAACAGGCAAAATTGATCAGAGTGGTCAAAGGTGAAGTGTTTGATGTGGTCGTGGATATCAGAAAAAGCTCTGCCACTTTTGGAAAATGGCAGGGTTTTATTTTGTCGGATGCCAACTATCTTCAGCTTTATATTCCGGCAGGCTTTGCCCATGGGTTTTGTGTGCTCAGTGATACGGCGGAGTTTTTGTATAAAGTTTCTGAATACTATTCAGCAGAAAAAGAAAAAGGAATTATCTGGAACGATCCAGATATCGGGATTGACTGGCCGATATCAGATCCCGTTCTCTCTGAAAAGGATAAAGATAACCCCCGCTTGAGGAGCCTGTAGCGTTTAAGGAAGATTGGTAAGAAATTGTTTTCTTAGGGGAGGGGTTATTTGGCTTTGAGGTATTTAGGGCATGAGTGCGCCGTTGTTTATGTCTAGAGTTTGTCCGGTGAAGGAAGTTTGTTCTGCAGAAACCAGATAGGCAACCAGTTGGGCGACTTCTTCGGGTTTGGACATCTTGCCCAATGGCACCTGCTTCATCGCTTCTTTATAGGCCTCGTCTTTAGAAACCTTCAATGCGTCGGCAAATCCCTCTAAGCCTTCCTGCGCCATTTCGGTATCGACCCAACCGGGACACAAGGCATTCACCAGAATTCCATCGCCGCTGTACTCTGCTGCCAGAGATCGGGTGAGCCCCAGCAACCCCGCTTTAGATGCGCAATAGGCGGAATAGCCCGGAACCCCTAACCTTGCCAGAATGGATGAGATGATGATAATTTTTTTGAACGGTGCGGAATCCTTTTTAATAAAGGGAAGGCATTCCTGAATGGTCTGATAAGTTCCGGTCAGGTTGGTGTCAATAATTTCTCGCCAGCGATCCTGATCTCCATATTGGTTTTCACCTCCGAGTCCGGCGTTGGCGACGAGTGCATATAGAGAAGAAACATTTGCCAGTGCCTTTCTGATTTCTCCGGAGTTTCTGATATCGCAGGTGTGGCATTGGTGCTGTCCGGAGTTTTTCAATAAACTTTTTGTTGTTTCCAGGTTTTCCAGATTGCGTCCTAACAGAATAAGAGAGTATCCACGCTCTGCCAGAGTTTCAGCAATACTTCTGCCGATCCCCGAACCGGCTCCTGTTATAACAATATGCATTTATATTCCCTGGGTGTTTTCTGAAAAGGGATTTTTAGAAGGATTCAACAGAATCTTGATATACCCCGATAAGGTCGCGGCTTTTTCCGGCTTATTGGAACTCTGGTACACCTGAACCAGATTATTCATCATTCGGATCAGCGTTTCCCGGTGCGTGGACTGGGACAGGAAATGTTCTTCAAAAGATTGGCCAAACTGTTCAACAATTTGAATACAGTCCGCGCGGGTCAGCAGGCGGCCCTGATGGAACGGGTCGAAATAAATCGCGTTTTGCGGAAGATTGTATTTTGCAATGTAATGGCCCGGCAGGCCCACGCCAACGATTGGCAAACCCAGTCGGCCCGCAACCAGTACACAGAGGGCTGAAAGGGTAATGGGTAAACCAGTTTTATGTTCCAGAACCTTGTTGAGATAACTGTTGTCCGGATCCAGATAATTTTTCTGGTTGCCCCTGAAATTTTCCTGTTGGAAAAGTAGGCGGGTCAATGCGGAAACGGTTTGGGAAGGATTAGTATCTGGAGCGAGGTTCTGCTCCAGCCGGTGGGCCAGGGAATCAAGGTTCTCCCGGCAGGTTTCAGGATCAAAGTCAGGATAACCAAATTCCATGATCAACAGCATTCCTGTTTCCAGGTTGACATCCCGGCCCAGTCCTTTTTGTGCCAATTGCCGGAACTTTCCCCCCCCCAGCTTTTTTGGAAAAATCGCGCGGATCACTTCCTGCGCCTGAACTCGGAGAGGGGCATCTTCGCTGCGGACCGCCATTTCCAGAAATGGCAAGGCGTCTTCCCCCAGTTCGATCAACTGTAGGTGAACCTTTTCCCGGACGAATTCGTCCCGGTCGGTCAACAATTGGATCAAGTGTGAAATTTGGCCCAAGGCCTTTTGATTGCTCATGGCATAAAAAACAAAGCCGGGCATTTCTGCCCGGCCATGCTGGAAATCAAAACCGTCTACAGGTCAGGTTGCGGTGTGGTGCGCAAATAGGGTTTGATCACTTTGTGTCCCTTGGGGAACTTTGCGGGAATATCTTCCGTCTTGATTGCGGGGACGACCACGCAGTCATCGCCATGTTTCCAGTCAACCGGTGTGGCGACCTGATAATTGGCGGTGAGTTGCAGTGAATCGATAACACGCAGGATCTCAGCAAAGTTTCTACCCGTTGAAGCGGGATAGGTGATCGTCAATTTGACTTTTTTGTCGGGCCCGATGATGAATACAGATCGAACGGTCAGGTTGTTCAGCGCATTCGGATGAATCATGTCATACAGTTCAGCGATTTTTTTATCCGGGTCGGCAATGATGGGGTAATTCACTGTGCAATTTTGTGTCTCGTTAATGTCATTGATCCATCCCTTGTGCGAATCCACAGGGTCTACGCTCAAGGCAAGAACCTTGACGTTACGTTTATCGAATTCACTTTTCAGATTGGCCACCCGGCCCAGTTCCGTAGTACAAACCGGGGTGTAGTCTTTGGGATGGGAAAACAAAACCCCCCAGCCGTCGCCCAGGTATTTATGCAGCTCAATGGTGCCCTCGGTGGTTTCTGCTGTGAAATCCGGTGCGGTATCTCCTAATCTTATAGCCATAATCTGCTTCCTTCTCAAAAAAGATTATAATTAATGAAAGTGCTTTCCTATACTACCCGAACAACCCCAAAAGCGGGGGCCGTGAAAATGTTTTTTAAAAGACGTTGGAAACGGGTGCAATTATAGCATAGCCGAAGCTGGGGAAAACGACCGCAAACCCGTTGGAAGTCACCCTTTATTGGCTATGTCTATTAAGGTACCTTATTAGATGATCCCTGCTGACAGAAGATGCAAACATTTTTAACACTGATTTCTAAGAGGTTTTGTGGCTGGCATCAACCTGGATGAGACAAAAATACTCCTGCGGCAGGTCTGGGCATTTATGCTGATGGGGCTCTATGGCATCGGGATTTTTCAGGAGCGCGCGGTGGTCCTCCAGGCTGGGACGGCGCAAGCGGCAGAATCCATTCTTCCGGATGTGGCCAAGGTGATATTTTTGGGGCTGCTCTTCATATCGTTCCTGATCGATATCGTGGAAATGCGTGAAAATAAAGACAAGGCCTATCAATTCTTATTTTTGTCGTTGATAGCGGGTGGACTGTCGGCAACGATCAGCGCGGCGCAATATAATGTGTTGGCACGGGTATTTGGAGGGGGTTAACCACAGCTTGCCAGCCTGGCACAGATTAGGTAGAATGGCCCGGTATTTCCATCCAGACGAATAGTGAGGGCCGTTAGCTCAGCTGGCAGAGCAACTGACTCTTAATCAGTAGGTCCTCGGTTCGATCCCGAGACGGCTCACCATATTTAAAACAATGGGTTTACTGAGATGGTGCTAAGCTGGCTACCGCTTCTTTCAAAGCTTAACTGTACGATTTTTGGACCGACTCAACTGACATGGCAAGTCTAATTCCCTCTCTTAACAGTTGCGTTAATCGAATGCAATCGGGCGAGAAGCGTTTCGCTTGGCGCATAGGGAGCCATTTGGAGGACGACTACCTCTGCTGGTACGAGTTGCCTGTCGGCAAAAGACAGCGATATTCCGACTTCATTATCCTGCATCCGGCACGCGGTCTGTTGTTGCTGGAGGTGAAGGACTGGAAGCTGGAGACTATCCAGAAGATAGATAAGGCGACTGCAACTATCATCACCCTGCGGGGCGTCAAAATCGTAAGCAACCCTCTGGTACAGGCGCGTCAATGCACCTATCAACTGATACAACGGCTGGAGAAGGACCCCCAATTGGTCCACCAAACAGGACGTTATAAGGGCAACATAGTTTTTCCATACGGTTATGGGGTGGTATTGAGCAATATTACCCGTAAGCAGTTTGAATCTGTTGACCTGGGAGAAGTGTTACCTGAGCACCAAGTCATCTGTAAGGATGAAATGGTTGAAAGCGTGGAGCCAGAGACTTTTCAAGAGCGCTTATGGAACATGTTCAACGTCCACCAGTTCTCGCATCCTCTTACCCTACCGCAGATCGATCATATCCGTTGGCACATGTTTCCCGAAGTTAGAATCAATACAGACGATCAGGGCAATCTTTTTCCAGGGGGTCCAGAAGAGGAGGATATAGAAAAGCCGCTACCTGACATTATAAAGGTCATGGATATGCAGCAAGAAATGCTGGCACGCAGTCTTGGGGAAGGGCACCGGGTCATCCATGGAGTGGCCGGTTCTGGCAAAACCTTGATCCTGGTTTATCGCTGTCTCTACCTCGCCAAGCTGTTAAACAAACCAATTCTTGTCCTCTGCTTCAACATAACACTGGCCGCTAGGTTGCGCGAACTGATTGCTGGGCGGGGTCTTGGTGATAAGGTCAGTGTCTATCACTTTCACGACTGGTGCGGTGAACAGCTACGCACCTACCATATTGATCGACCACAGTCGGGCGACGGGTATGTTGACCGGCTTGTTGAGGCGGTCATTGCTGAAGCGGAGAAGGGTACGATACCAAAATGTCAGTATGGTGCAGTAATGATCGACGAAGGCCATGACTTTAAGCCTGAATGGCTGGAGCTTGTGGTAAGCATGGTTGATCCCAAGACCAATTCCCTACTGTTGCTTTATGACGATGCACAGTCGATCTATAGCAGGAAGAACCAGCTCGACTTCAGCCTATCTAGTGTCGGAGTCCAGGCAAGGGGCCGGACAACCGTACTAAAATTAAATTATCGGAATACCAATGAAATTCTTGGTTTCGCTTACCAATTTGTCCGCAGATACCTTAATCCAGATGCTAAGGACGAGGATCATGTGCCGTTGGTTGAGCCTGAGGCGGCGGGGCGTCATGGACCTGCACCCGTAGTAAAGACTTTTAACTCTTATGAAGAGGAAGTAGGCTATATCGCTCATACCTTCAAGCGAATGCATGACGAACAGGGGATTCCCTGGTCCGATATGTGCGTAACATATCGGAATAACTGGATGGGGAAAAAACTGCATACCCAATTAATGTCCATAGGTGTTTCCTGTCAATGGCTCGGGGATTCAGAGGCGAAAAAGCGGTTTAAGCCCTCTGCTGACAGCGTGAAGTTAATGACAATGCACAGCAGTAAGGGTTTAGAATTCCCCATTGTTGCGGTATCAGGAATAGGGAGTATGCCTGTTGACGGAGAGGATCTAGTCTTAGAGGCCAAACTGCTGTATGTTGCGATGACGCGTTCCACAGAAAAACTGCTGCTTACCAGTCATAGAGAGACTGAGTTTCTTCTCCGATTGAAGCAGGTAGATCATGACCTTTCCCCTATAAATCGGACAGCTAAAACTTGAGTGCCATTTTTGTAGCCACCTTTAGAAAAAATGATTTCTCCATTTTTAAACATGAAAAGGTATAACTTCCCGCCAGTGTAACCTCCATAACTATTCTTAGAATTTACATATGCACACACCGATTCCAAAAATTAACTTGTCCCCAAAATGTTGATAATATTTTATGGTCTGGTTAAGTAATTCATATTTAGCAGAGTCCGGATCCTTTAATCTCTGACTCATATAACTCTCTATCAGTTGGCCAGTGTTTTCAGGAGGGGGGGCTCCCAAAATCTGCGTTGGCGATCTGCTCTTTGGTGGGCCGCCCACCTGCGCACCCAATAAGCATAAGAAAAATTAAAAGAACCAAAAATTTGACCATATTCTGCATAGATAAAGCTCCCAAGTGTTTATTATAAACAAGCATCTAATTGACGATTCTATCATGCTACTTTTACCATAGCAAATAACGAGTATATATCAATTTAAACCGCTAGCTGTTTTCTCTAATTTGATGGTGTTCTTGAATCAGTTTTAAATTTCTCTAATAATTTTCTTCATTTTTTTGGAACAGTTAAAGAGTAAGTGGGAGAAGGTTCTTTCCCACCCCGCTGTCTCAAAAGTTAGGCCAATTCTATGGGCCAAAAAAGGGCCACTTGTCAGCAAATAATGGCAGTTTTCCACAACTGGTGACAACAAGGGTAGGGGTGTTAACACACTGAATCTTTTATTGTTGTTAGTTGTAGTAAGTTGTTGATTGTTAACGGCTACGGACTCTTAATCAGTAGGTCCTCGGTTCGATCCCGAGACGGCTCACCACTTCTTGTCAGAGGGGCAACGAAGACTACTTTTCTAAGTTGATAGGTTCAATCCACCGAGGCATTTATATTTAAGGAACATCCCCTATTACTCTGCTTGTAATACCTGCTATAACCAGATAAAGTCAGGAATTAAACCTGAAAAGCTTGCCCCTGAAACAGAATAGTTAATGACACTTATAAATATATTATTGCTTGGATTCCTGATGGGTCTGAAGCATGCTTTGGAAGCCGATCATGTTGCCGCTGTTGCTTCTTTGGCTTCGAAGGCGACATCCCTCAGGGAGGGCCTTGCGCTGGGAGCTACATGGGGCCTGGGGCACACGATCACATTATTTGTTTTCGGGTCGGTCGTCTTGATGGTTGACACGATGATTCCCGAGCAGTTGGCCCTTACCTTGGAGTTTTTTGTCGGGTGCATGCTGGTGTTCATGGGCGGAGCAGTCATAAAGGAAATCATCAAGAAGCGAATCCATCTTCATGCGCATCGCCATGCAGATGGAATCATTCATCTGCATTTTCACTCCCATGCGCAGGATAAAGTCGATCATCAAGGCAGCCCTCATCAGCACACCCACTCACAACAGTTCTCCATGCGGGCTTTAATGGTAGGGATGATGCATGGAATGGCAGGCTCCGCCGCCTTGATATTATTAAGCCTCAATTCCGTTTCATCCATTGGAACGGGGCTTGTTTACATATTGTTGTTTGGAGTCGGATCAATAGTTGGTATGGCTCTGCTTTCCATCATGATGGTGGTCCCTCTGCGGTACTCTGAATTTACCGCAAACAATACTTATCAGGGATTACAGGTTTTCATCGGATTGGCAACGCTGTTTCTTGGGGTGGGCATTATGTATGAGACCAGTGTTACCCATGGCCTTTTCGTTTAGAGTTTGGCTTTCACCCTCCTAAAAATAATCTCTCCGCCAGCGGTTGATTCTCTCCCCCCAGGCCAAAGTGCTTTCTGAAACCTGATTCTTTTTCCAATTACCGGCGGCAAATTTATTGGCTTCTGCCAGGGTGGGGTAGATGTGAATCGTACCGAGGATTTTGTTCATGCCAAATCCATTTTTCATTGCGGCGACATACTCTGAAATGATATCGCCGGCATGTAGTCCCGCAATGGTGACACCGATGATTTTGTCTTTTCCGGGAACCGTCAACACTTTAACAATTCCATGCGCCGCTTCATCTGCAATAGCACGGTCCAGATCATCAATTCCATAAGTGGTGACCTCATAGGGGATTCCCTGTTCCTTGGCTTCCAGCTCATTCAGTCCGGACCGAGCCACCTCCGGGTCGGTAAAAGTTGACCATGGAACGGTGCTGTAGTCGACTTTAAAACTATAGAAGGGGCTTATCATCGAATTGACCGCGCAATACCATGCCTGGTGGGCCGCTATATGGGTGAACTGGTAGGGTCCGGCAACATCCCCACAGGCATAAATATTTGGGATGTTGGTTTTCATGTATGCATCAACTTTTATTGTTTTCTGGGGGGTCAACTCAATGTCTAGTTCTTCCAACCCAAATCCTGATGTGTTGGCTTTTCTTCCCAGTGCGATCAGGAGGGTGTCAAACTCGACTTCCACAGAGTTGCCATTATTCTCACATTGCAGAAAATCTTTTCCATCGCGTTTGAAGAATTTTTTGGGAGTGTGTGCTGTCAATACATTGATTCCTTCGCTTTGGAAACTTTCTAAAACCATTTGTGATATTTCAGGGTCTTCTTTTGGAATCAGCCGCTTGTTACGCTGAACCTGGGTCACGGAACATCCCAGCCGGGCAAACGCCTGGGTCAGTTCAGAACCAATAGGTCCACCACCCAGCACCAGCAGCTTTTCCGGTTTTTCGCGAATATCCCAAACGGTATCTGAGGTCAGGTAGGCGACATCTTCAATGCCCTCAATCGCGGGAATGGCAGGGCGAGCTCCGGTTCCAACGACAATATTCCTTGTGGTGAGAGTTTTCCCATTCACCGAGACTTCGTAAGGAGACAAAATTTTGGCTTCGCCGGTGTGGCATTCGACTCCCAAAGAGGTGTATCGCTCGATGGAGTCATGCGGCTCAATGGTTCTGATGACCCGTTGGACCCGCTCCATCACATCGGCAAAATCAAATTCAATCTGGGCGCTTTTGAATCCGAGTTTTTGGCATTTCCTGGCATCGGCCATGAATTTGGCTGACCGGATGAGAGCTTTACTGGGGACGCACCCCGTATTCAGGCAGTCCCCACCCATTTTGTGTTTTTCTATTAATGCAACTTTTCCCTTGGTTGCTGCCCCGATATAGCTGGTGACCAAGCCAGCGGACCCAGCCCCGATCACCACCATGTTGTAATCGAAGGATTTTGGTTTTTTAAACTTACTCATAACTTTTCTTCCTTTATAGAAACTTATAAGTTTTTTGGCCAGCAACGGGAAAATCCCTAACAAGACAAATGAAAAGATAATTTCTGCGGAAAGAATGCCCCCGATAGATTCGATTTGAGCGAGTTGTGTCCCAGCGTTTACAAAAACAAGGGTGCCTGCCAGCATTCCGACCTGGCTCACCAGAAAAAATGATAACGTCTTCATGGGGGTCAGACCCATGACCAGATTAATGATGAAGAAGGGAACGGCAGGAATCAATCGGAGTGTGAACAGATAAAAAGCTCCGTCCTTTAGGATACCGTCATTGAATGATTTCAGGTGACTGCCAAACTTACCTTGAACCCAGTCTCGGAGTAGTAAACGTGAGACCAGAAAAGCGAGAGTCGCGCCGATGGTGCTGGAAAATGAAACCAGAATCGTTCCGGTCACCAACCCGAACAAAGCGCCGCCAAGCAATGTCATGAGGGCGGCTCCTGGAAGGGAAAGAGCCGTCGTCACAATATAAACTGCGCAATAGGCACTAATCGCAAATAAAGTGTTTTCCTTATAAAAAGCTGAGAAATTGATTTGCTGCTCTTTTATATATTCAAGGGTTAAGTAATGACCGAGATCAAAGTAGGAAAAAGCCCAAAATAAACCGCCAATGAGCCCTAGTATAATTATTTTTTTCATATCCTTTTCCTCGGCTAATTTTTTTCTGAAGCCAGCTAATGGTTAGACAAAGCCACTTGATGAATATCAGTTCACATACAGTCGTATGAAGGTACCAAAACATTACAAATAAGTGAAGGATCAAAGAAATTTTTGACCGAGCCAATTGTTTTTCAGGCGCGAATCTTGGCCAGGGAAATTTCAATTTTTTATGGAACATGCCTTGTGCGCAGGATGCAGAGGAGGGGAATGGCCGCTGTTCTTGGTTTTCAATAAAACAGAAACGCTAAACTTCAGGGGGATGATCTTTGCTGAGGTGTAAAACATAGTCTCCCTCATCTTTGGTCAGTAAAGGAGGTTTTGGGGTGTCGGGTTGTGCATTACTTTGAGGATTCGGAGCCGTGGTTTGGGATTTGGAAACGACGGACACGCGGTCTCCGGCTTTCCAGGGGTCGGGCTCTCCGGCTTTGCGTTCGAGAGCGATAACCAGAACGTGATGGTTGGAAGGGTGGGCATTGTGCGTACGGTTATTTCTTTGGCGCCGTTCCTGTTCCGGTGATTCATGTGGGGAAAGATGTTTGCGCCGCTCATTCAGGCGGGTATCCCTCACCCTTAATATGATGCCTTCACCGGAATGGGATGGATTGAAGTTTTGAGGAGCACCCAATCTGCCATAGCTGGGCAGGGTCCAGTAAGGAGAATTGATCCGGCCTATATGTTTCTCCGGATCCGGTTCTTTATTACGGTCTATTGGCGAAATCAGCATGGCTCTTTTTGGTATCGGGTTTTAGAAGAAATAGGCTCCTCTATATTAAGGAAACAATTCCTATAATTAATATATTCCCTTCTGCCGATATATTCCAATAAACTAAGGCCATATCTGTTGATATTCAGACCCGTTTCAGGGTGTTTTTGTCGGTGTGGTGAAACGGTTCGCTCTGGCCTTTGATCTGGAGTTGAGTGTCTTCTTCATAACTGAAGCTGTTTTCATCGTGGATGGTAACCTTCAGATCATAGCGAATTGTTTTGAATTCCCGATCGAGGAACTGGTTGGAGCAGATGCCGTAAGTTTCCGATCCCGCATCGGCGGCTAATTTGAATTCCCGTGCATCCGGTTCCACCGTGCCGCCTGCGATCACCGTCACGCCACGGGGTACGATGAAACATCGAAGCACCTGTTTTTCTGCGGGATCCCAAAGCCAGTACCCCAATTCTTCATGAAAGGGTTTGTCTTTGTCCAACCGCCATGCTGTGGTCGAATACCTCAATCCGTAAAGAGTCTGCGCGTGGTTATCGACCGGATCGAAAGGCTCCAGCACTAATCGCTCGCGATATTTATTGTTCTCTATTTCCCTGGGGTTTTCGTCGGGGGCAATATCGTCTCCCTTATTGCCTTCCCGGGTGCCTTGCCAGTGGGGCCAAGGGCCCAAGGTTTGCTATCAGTTCCTCACTCATAATCGTTCCTCAGTTTTAGCGCGGATGATTTAAATTAGGCCAATAATCGCAATTTTTATTGATGAAATCAATGTAAGAATCTTTTCGCTTTTTCGACAAACTTTGAGAATTGATATGTTCAAAACTTACCTAATTTGGAATATAGACAGAAATGATGACAGCTTACTTTCCGGAGTAACTCAAATATGAGGAAAACTAAATGAAAAAGGTAGTGATTGCTGACTGGAGTGGCTTGAAAGATCGTGAACCTTCCTATGCTTTGGTGGCGAACGTGGACTTGGTCGTTGTTCGTTATGATAACGAGGTTTCTGTTTTATACGGACGATGTCTTCACCGCGGTGCGCTACTGGCGGATGGACATATCCAAGGCCAAAATCTCATTTGCGGCGTTCATCAATGGGATTTTAAATATGAAACCGGCATCAGCGAATATGACAATGACGAAAGATTGCAAAAATTCTCTGCCTGGGTCGAGGATGGCCATGTTCTGGTGGATGAAACAGAAATATTCGAATGGGAGAAAGAAAATCCACAGCCTTACAATCGAGACGAATACCTGGGGCTCTATGCGGACATTCACGGGACAGATGCAGAACCGCATACGGGTTTTATTCAGAAACTGGCCAAAGATGGTTTATCCAAACTGGGGCACCATGGTCGCGTTGCGGCGATGGGTGTGCCTCGGCAGGAGCTTCCAAAATGGGAAGATATCCAATTTGTCACGGCGCAATTAGCGACCATGCCTTTGTTGGATGATGAGCCGGTCGGCACAGAAGTTGTTATAGGTCCCAGAGCGCGTAAACCCCTTAAGTTGGACATTCCTTTATTTGTTTCTGATATGAGTTTCGGAGCGCTCTCTGAAGAAGCCAAAATCGCATTGGCGATGGGTGCGGAAATGGCAGGGACCGGTATCTGTAGCGGGGAGGGCGGAATGCTTCCTGAAGAGCAGGGTGCCAACAGCAGATATTTCTACGAACTTGCCTCCGGCCGATTCGGGTATTCGATGGATAAAGTTAAACAATGTCAGGCGTTTCATTTTAAAGGGGGGCAGGGCGCTAAGACCGGCACTGGTGGTCACTTGCCTGGACATAAAGTTACGGGGAAAATCGCTGAGGTGCGAGGATTAAAAGAAGGGGAGGCCGCAATTTCTCCACCGCGTTTTCCTGATTGGACAGATATCAAACCGATCAAGGAGTTTGCGGCCCAAGTTCGAGAGGCAACCGGAGGTATTCCTATTGGATATAAGCTCTCGGCACAGCATATTGAAAAGGATATTGATGCTGCTATAGAAGTTGGCGTCGATTACATTATCCTTGATGGACGTGGTGGTGGAACGGGAGCGGCACCGCTTCTTTTTCGCGACAACATTTCTGTTCCCACCATTCCGGCTCTAGCCAGAGCAAGGCGCCACCTAGACAATCTGTGGAAAAAAGATGTGACGTTAATCATCACGGGCGGATTAAGAATCCCCGCCGACTTTGCCAAGGCTCTTGCTTTAGGGGCGGATGCGATTGCCCTTTCCAACTCGGCCATACAGGCCATCGGTTGTATAGGAATGCGAGCCTGCCACACCAACAATTGTCCCGTTGGCATTGCTACTCAGAAAGATCACCTGAGGCAAAGGTTGATCGTTGAAGAATCTGCCAACCGTCTCAAAAACTTTTTTCAGGCATCCGTTGAGTTGATAAACGTAATGGCAAGAGCTTGTGGTCACAGACATGTCAATGAATTCCAACTCAATGACTTGACAACTTGGGACCAGAATATGGCGAACCTGTCGGGAATTTCTTATGGAGGTGTGAGCAATACCTGAATGTGCAACGGTGTTATCTGCTGCCACCGCTAGTGGGTTTCTCATTTCCACCGGGCGATGCCTGGTCGACGATAACCACCCCACGCATGATGGCCGGGTGCAGTTCGCAGTAATAATCGAAGAACCCTGCATTATCGAGGGTGACCTCAAACTCTTTTTTAACGTAGGCGGCGTTGAATTTGCCGTCAGACTGGGGTGCCTTTCCGCTCGTTACTGTGTGCAAAAGCTCTTCCGTATTGACCCACCGAATCGTATCGCCTTTCTTGACTTTAATGACTGTGGGAATGAACACCGATTTGATGATTTCTACCTCCACCGTTTCCGCCCAGCCTTCCTGTGGGCTGAGAAGAAGGGATAAAAGAATGCTGGTGAGGAACAATCTTTCTCATTGTGGATTCTCCTGTGGCGGATTGAGGGCGCATCTAAACCCCAGGTTGTGGTGTTTCAGAGTGGGTGGATACCAGTGAGGCCGATCTTAGAAAATAAGCTTCATCCTCAAACGAACCGCCGCGAAGGATGACAAACTGTCCGGTGGTGGATCCCAGTGGATTGTCCGCCGGTTCCGACAGGGCGCTCACCTCATAATAATCTTCGCGGTACCAGTCGCCGACCCATTCCCAGACATTGCCGTTCATATCGTGAAAGCCTAAGGGATTAGCCTTTTTTTGTCCTATCGGGTGTGTGCCGTTTTGCGAATTGCCCCGATGCCAGGCGGAGGCGTCGTCCATGTCCCATCCCCAGGAAAAAGCGGCAGTAGAGCCTGCCCGCGCAGCATATTCCCACTCTGCTTCGGTCGGGAGCCGACCCGCGAAGGTTCGGCAATAATTGTCGGCTTCAGGCCATGAAATGTTTTCCACCGGCAGGTCCGGCCCTTTGAAATGGGACGGGTTGTAGCCCAGGACGCTCTCAAATTTTTTCTGGGTGACTTCGTGAACTTCAAGGTAATAGGCATTGAGGCAAACCTTGTGCTCCGGTTCCTCGACGATGAACTCCTCGCTTCCCATGATGAAACAGTCTGCTTCGATCCGTACCATGTCTGGGAATATTGAGGTTTGCGATTGAGCCGGGGGCGAAACGGCAAGGAAGAATAAAACGGCTAACCCGCCCATGCAATTTTCCAAGATATGATTTTGCGACAAAACCCAGATCATAATGTTTCTTCCTAAACCTGACGACCCGCATTTCCTGTTAGCCCAAAAAAAACTAAACTGATATTGGCTTTATAAGTCAGTTAGCAAGAAAAGTCTTCACAGCTTCTTTAGCAGCCTTTAATATTGACACCCCATCTCCAACTAATAATGTTTCAAATTCAAAATCCATCAGTCGATTCAAACCAGCCTTGGCTTTTACAGGGTCTTGGTATTTGTCTGAGGGTAACATATTTACCTGACCAGGAACTTTGCCGATCAAAGCATCTCCCACTAGCATGATATTTTGGTCCGTCATATAAAAAGCCGTTTCACCCGGTGACTTTTGATGGCCCAATTGAATCGCCTGGATACCGCAAAACAAATTGTCTCCTCCCTTAAAGGTTTTATCGGTGGGCACTTCCAACGCTTCCTTGTCCAGCGCATTCACCCAAACCGGGACAGAAAATCGATTTTTTAATAAACTGCTGGCTCTTTCATGGTGAACATTGGTCAACAATATTCCCCTTAACGGGCAGGATGAATGACTATTTATAAGGTTGTCTAATTCTTCCTTATCATCCTTTCCTAAATCAGGAGGATCTATAATAACGGACTCGTCCTTTCCAATTATCAGGTAACCATTAAAGTCCAGTTTTTTTTCTTCGGAGTATTCGCTCCAGTTATATAAATTAGGTAGGATTTCTTTGATCATAAAAAACATTACCTTTCAATTCAGACTTACTTGTTAAAAACACTTTTCCTTGCACGTTGAATCAATGTATTTACAATTATATCATGATGCTTGAGGCAGGGGGCTTTGAGAAATTCGATATCCGGGTATTTTTTCTGAAAAGTGTCGGCAAGGCCATGTACGCGTTTGACCCAGACGCCAGTGAACAAAAAAAAGGGCAATAGAATGACACGGTGAAATCCTTGCGGGTCAAATTTTTCTTGCATGTCTTCCAGAGAATGTTGAGAGGTTCCTGCAAAGCAGATAATGGTTTTGCCGAAGCCCAGTTTTTTCCCCAACTGGAACAGGTTTTTGTCGACTTGAGAGTTAAAATCTGTGTCGCGGCTTCCATGGCCCACGATCATGAGCAATGTTTCTGACCGGAGAATGGATTTTTGGGAAAGTTTTTCGCCTTCCTTGATGCGTGCCTGGCAGACTTCCATAATCTCAGGTTGTGTGCCCAGTGGCTCTGAAAAAATTAGATTGATTTCAGGGTGGTCTCGGAATACTTCGCGGATTGTATCCGGGATATCCCTTTGCGTGTGTTCGCCGGAGAATAAAATACTCGGCAATATAATAATATTTTTAATGCCGTTACTCTGGCATGTGGATAAAGCTTCGGCGACAGTAGGCTTGGCAAACTCCAGAAATCCGGCTTCGGTGATCTGACAAAAGTTTCTTTCGCGTAATTTTTGCCACAGGACCATGAATTCCTCATTGCCTTCGGGATCCCGACTCCCGTGGCCAAGAAGGCAGAGGGCGTATGAGTCGGGGAGTCTGTCATCCGTGAAAATATCCATGTTAGATTTAATATCCGGTAGAATGATGGTCTCTTTATAATAACCGTATTGGTCAATTAATAAAAAGTTAAAGGAAAGTTATGACCCCATCCTGGCCTTTGCCTGAAAACGACCCTTGGTCCACCCCTTTTGCAAAACTGTTGATGCATAAACTACAGCTGCAACCGGGCGACTCGGTGCTGGACATCGCCGCCGGGGGAGGGATCCCGGCGTTTCATTTGGCGGAACAGGTAGGACCTCAAGGAAGCGTTCTGGCTATTGACATCCACCAGTCTCAGGTGCTTCGTTCCCGGTCAATTCAGGGCCAGCATTTGCCTTGGTTGCAGTTTGAGGTGGGGGACATGCGTTTTTTGCCCCCGACACTTCCCAGTTTTAACCGCATCACCGGCAACCTCTCTTTCATGTTTTTTCGCCCGAATCGTTTTGAGGCGCTCAGCAATCTGGTCCGATTCTTAAAACCGGGTGGGCAAATTGTGCTGACGTTTCCCTCGCTGGGAACGTTTGACTCTTTATGGAACCTCGTGGACGAGGAGATGAAACAGAGAAACCTGGTCAAGGAACGAAAGGCCTTGGCCGAGTATATAGAGGAACGTCCTTCCGCCAACCAGGCAAAACAATGGCTGGAGGAACTGGGTCTGGAGCAGGTCGAGGTGACCGAATGGCCGCTGGAAATTTTTACCCGCTCGGGGCGTGATTTCCTTGAGCATCCGCTTTTGCGCGGCGGATTTCTGGATGATATTTACGAATGCTTTGAAGACCAGAATCTGGCCAATGAGTTTATGGAAGAACTCTCCCAGGATACTGACCGTTTCACTCCACTGTTGGCTCAGAGATGCGCGATGTCCGGATTTGTTCCTGCCTCAAAATAGCCCGAATTTTACGCATTAATGGTAGGATCGTGTATGGATGATGAAGGTAGAGCGGAACTTAAAAAGAAAATCGTTGAAGAGATCGAGGTGCAAAAGCACCTGATAGAAACTTTCACCATAACCTCCAAGCCAGTTGCTCCGGACAACGCTATAGGCCGTCTCACTCGAATGGAGGCGCTCGGCAGTCAGGGTATAAGCGAGGCTTCGTTGAACTCGTCAAAGGCTAAACTGCTTAAGCTTGAAAAAGCCTTGAGCAAGGTGGACTTGCCGGATTTTGGAATCTGCGCCCGTTGCGCCAACCCGATTCCAGAAGGCCGCATTATGCTCATGCCGGAAAATGTTCTGTGCGTATCCTGCGCGGAAAAAAATTAGCAACCCGTCATTACGAACAGGATCACTGTGTTGACTCAACAGGCCCATGAAAATTTACAGAAGGAGCGAGAAAGTTTTCCGATGGGCAGGGCAAGAGAACTGGTGAAAGATCTCTTTCGGCCTAATCCCATTATTTACTGGTTGGATTTTTTATTTAGCGCCATTCTCGGGTGGGGTGCTTTTGTTCTTGCCCTCATGTCTCCGGTTCTTTCTTCCCGGCAAATCCTTTTTGTGACTCTCTCCTGCATGGCTTTGTATCGGGCAGTTTTATTCATCCATGAAATTGTCCATTTCAAAAAGGGCGCCTTCAAGGTGTTCCGTTGGGTCTGGAATATACTTTGTGGTTTCCCTCTTATGGTTCCCGTTTTTCTTTATCAGTTCGTTCATCTAGATCACCATAAACAGAATTTTTATGGAACCGAAAAAGATGGGGAATATTTCCCCTTCGCTTTAAAGGGGAGGAAGTGGATTGTCATTCATGTTCTTTTTTCTTTTCTGGTTCCGATTATATTTTTAGCGCGCTTTTCAGTATTAACTCCATTATCTCTGGTCAATAAAAAGTTGAGATCATTCATGATGGCCAGGATGTCGGCGCTGATCATTGATCTAGATTATCAAAGACCGGAGTCTTCCTGGAAGAATATTGAAGATTGGAAAATTCAGGAGTTTTTGGCATGCCTTTTTGCCTGGGCATTTCTGGGGGCCGTCCTCCTGAAAATTATTCCCGCGATATCCCTGTTCCTGTGGTACTGTGTTGGAGCATTGATTTTTATGGTTAATTCCATTAGAACCCTGGGGGCTCACCGCTATCAAAACCCCAAGGAAAATGCGATGAGCTACCCAAGCCAAATGCTGGACTCGGTCAATATCCCCGGGAATAGATGGATGACTCCTTTATGGGCGCCGGTGGGTCTTCGCTTTCATGCGACGCATCACCTGTTTCCCGACCTGCCTTATCACGCATTAGGAGAGGCGCATCGCCGACTGATTCGGGATCAGGGAGAGAACTCCTTATATGGTCAAACCGTTTGCTCGGGATTACTTCCTGCACTGAATCAGTTGTGGAAGCATGCCGCCTGCTGAAACTATAGATCATGGTTTGAATTTTTTTATAAATTTCGGGTGAGAAACTTATGACAAAACCTTTTACCCTGCTCAATGAACTTGAAAGTGACGACGAAGAACCTGCTCATTTAAAGAAGAGTAAAATCACCTCTTTATTGAAAAAGAAGTTTGATTTTAAAAATTCCCACCTGCGCCCTCCCAACAGTAAAGAAAAAGGGATTCTGGCAAAATGCTTTGGCTACTTTGCCCCGGAGCAGGCCAAGGAGCTGGGGATTTATCCGTATTTCAGGGAAATCCAGGAAATTGATGGATGCCATGTTGTCATTGACGGGAAGCAAGTCATTTCCGTTTCTACCAATAATTATCTCGGGCTGGCCCAGGAACCTCGCGTGATTTCAGCGGCTCGGGAGGCATTGGAAAAATTTGGCATCGGTTGTACTGGTAGCCGTTTTCTCAATGGTACTTTCAATCTGCATAAGACCCTGGAAAAGAAGCTTTCCTCTTTCTTGAGCCGAGAAGATACCATTGTCATGTCCACGGGATTCCAGGCAAATCAGGGAACTATTGCTTGTCTCCTGGGGAGAAAGGATGTAGCTTTTTCGGATCGGGAAAACCATGCCAGTATCTATGAAGGGTGTGGGGTGGCACCGGGAAAGACAGTCCGCTATCAGCATAATGATATGGATCATCTGGAATATTATTTAAAAAAATATTCGGATGTTGAAGGCAAGATAATTATTACCGACAGTATATTCAGTATGAGCGGTGATATTGCCAACCTTCCAGCTATTGTGAAACTCGCAAAAGACTACGGGGCCAACGTCATGGTTGATGAAGCTCACGGCCTGGGTGTCATGGGTGAAAGTGGCAGGGGTGTCGCCAACTACTACAATCTGGAAGACGAAATAGATATTTATATGGGAACGTTTTCCAAAAGCCTGGGGTCCATCGGTGGATTTATTTCCGCAAAGTCCAAGATCACCGAGTTCATTCGCCATAAAGCCTCGGCGTTTATTTTTACTGCGGCCCTGCCGCCTGCATCGGTTGCTGGGGTCATTGTGGGTCTGGATATCATGATCAATGAGCCGGAACGCATCGAAAAGTTGCAGAAAAATACCGCTTATATAAAAAGAGGTTTTTTTGATATGGGTTTTCAGGTGAATAACAATTCTATTCCTATAGTCCCCATAAAAATAGGAGAAGAGGCCCTCACACTTTATTTGAACAGGCTCCTTTTTGATGACGGTGTTTTTGCCGGAGTCGCGGTGTCGCCGGTCGTGCCACCCCTCAATGCCATGATCCGGACCAGCTATACCTCTGCCCATGACCAAACGGATCTTGACAAAGTCCTTGGTTCATTCAGGAAACTGGGGACAAAGCTCGGCATCATCCCCAGGTAATAATGGGTTTTAAACTCGTAAAGGTTGAAACCCGACAGGACTTGGATCGGTTCGTCCGCCTTCCCTGGAAAATTTATAAAGACCAGCCATGCTGGACTCCTCCTCTTATCCGGGAACGTAAAACATTCCTGAATCCCGACATCAACCCGTTTTTTGAACATGCGGAAGCCGATCTTTTTCTGGCGGTGGATGACAACCGGTCACCGGTAGGGAGGATCGCTCTGGTTCATGATCGGAACTATCAGGATCTTCACTCAGAGTCTGTCGGCATGTTTGGCATGTTTGAGTCGGGGGATGACCCGAGTCTCTCCCGGCTTTTACTGGACAAGGCTTATCAATGGTGTCAGGAAAGAGGACATGCCCGTCTTATGGGGCCGATGAACTTGTCGACGAACCATGAGTGCGGCTTGCTGATAGAGGGGTTTGACTCTCCCACCATGTTTGGCATCCCCTATAACCCAGAATATTATGGGAAACATTTTGAGGCGTGGGGTTTGCAAAAGGCCAAAGATCTTTTAGCGTTACGGCTGGACTTTGTTAAGGTTCCGGATTATCTGGAGCGCGCCGCGAAAAAGTTGAAACAAAGGAATCGCTTCACCGTCAGATGTTTGGATCTCAGCCGATTTGATAAAGAAATTTCCATTCTTTGGGATATCTACAACTCGGCGTGGGGTCTGAATTGGGGATTCGTTCCTATGACTCAAAAAGAATTTGAATTTTCTGCAAGGGAAATGAAATCCTTCATACATCCTGAATTTTGCTTGATTGCCGAAGTAAAGGGCGAACCGGCGGGTTTTTCCCTGGCCCTTCCCGATGTCAATCAAGTGCTTAAGGGAATGGATGGAAGCCTGTTTCCCTTTGGCTGGGCTTGGTTCTTATGGAAGAAAAATAAAATTGATGTTTTTCGGGTGCTGACGCTGGGTGTGAAGAAAAAATACCGCAGGCTGGGAATTGATGCTTGGCTTTATTACGAAATCTACAGGTTGTCTCTGGAAAAAAAGATTAAATGGTGTGAGATATCCTGGTTGCTGGAGGATAACAAAGGCATTCTCGAACCGATGTACCGGATAGGGGGAACTATTTATAAAAGACATCGCATCTATGAACGCCTCATCACATCTTAAAGGGGCCACGGCTCTGGTTACGGGCGCGAATGGTTTCATCGGCAGTCATCTGGTAGACCAGCTTTTGGCCTCTGGTTGCACGGTTCATGGACTGGTGAGGGAATCCTCTGACCTCAAATGGCTGGATGCTTCGAGGGTTCATCTTCACAGGGTGGATCTGGCGCGACCGGATTTTGTAATCCCCCCTTTGGAGGAGTTGGACTACATTTTCCACTGTGCAGGACTGACCAAGGCAAAATCCCGTTCCGGCTATTTTCAAGTTAATGCCACTGCCTGCTCAAACTTGTATGAGCAATGCCAGAAGCGTGGAGGCCGGATCAAAAGCATTATTCATCTTAGCAGTCTGGCGGCAACCGGCCCCAGCCCCCAGGGCAATCTCGTTGATGAAACCACCCCTTGCAAGCCTGTGACTTTTTACGGGCAATCAAAACTTGCGGGGGAAGAAATTGCTTTGCAGTACTCGGGGTCACTGCCTGTTACCGTTATACGCCCTCCGGTGGTGTATGGTCCCCGGGAAGAAAACTTTTTTACTTTCATCAAATTGATCCAGAAAGGATGGGGGCTGCAGATTGGCCGGGCGGGCAAAGAACTTTCTCTGATTTATGTTGCCGATCTGGTTCAGGCAATGCTCCAAGCTTGCCACCCCTCCAAACAGGAAGGCCGTAGCTATTTTGTTACAGACGGCCATGTTCACGCCTGGGAGCAGGTCGCAAAAGAGTGTGCACGTATAATGAATGTTAGGATGAAAATCCTGAAAGTTCCTGAAGGGATGTTGATTCCGGTAGCTTTGTTCTTTGAGGTTTTGGCTTGCTTCAGTTCCAAGCCCGCGTTGTTTGATCGGCAGAGGATGATTGATATCCGGCAAAGTTCATGGTCTGCGTCACCGGCAAAGTTTTTTAAAGCGTTTGACTTTGAACCTCAGTATGAATTGAACCGAGGACTGACCGAGACGATCAACTGGTATCAACAGGAAAAATGGTTATAGGATATGAGTGATACATCGGGCCGCGCACCCATAGATCTGGTGGAGCCGGTCAATCGTTATATTCAAGATCCGATTGCGAAGCAGATTGTGGCTTTTTTGAAGGACACTCCAGTGACCCCAAATCAGGTGACTTATTTTTCTGTTCTGGTGGGGTTTGCTTCCGGTTACGCATTCAGCTTTGCCAGTCCGGCATCCATGATTCTGGGAGGAATTTTACTGGAAGTCACTTTGGTGCTGGATTGCGTAGACGGGCAGTTGGCCAGGGCCAAGGGCATGGCCAGCGAATGGGGCAGGTTGATTGATGGCATCGCCGGTTATTTTGCCTACCTTGCGGTGATGGTTGGGCTCATCAAAGGTTTTCCAGAACACGGACAAGTCCTGAAAATCATTGCGGGACTGATTATTGTGCGGGCCATTTCTTACGATTATTGCAAGCAGAGTCTGGTCACTTTACTATTACATGGCTATGATGGTATGGAACGAGAAATTCAAAATACCCGCCAAAAGCTTCGGACTAAAATGTCGGGGGTGCTGGTGCTTTATTTTTATTATATGCAGGCGCAGCAATTATTTTTTCGGGGCCAATGGAGTTTTTTGCGTCTTGTGGAAGCTCGGGATCAAGACCTGCAACTGGACTTGACCTTTGAGCAACGCCAAGCCTGCTACGAGAAAATAAAAATCCTGCTGCTGCTTTGGCGTTGGAATGGGCTTGACCTCCCACTTTTTCTGCTTGCCCTGTTCGCTGTTCTTGGAATCCTTTCAACCAGTTTGGTCTCTTTTGCCTGGGTTATGGCTGTTCAATATTTTTTAACTTTAATGGCGCACCATTATTTTGTCCGAAGAATTTGAATTTTAAAAAGTGCAGGTTGCCCGTTTATTTCACGCCTTTTCTTCTGAACGATCCTTTTATCATTCGGTAAGTTCCTCCTTCCTGGGCCAGTCCTATCCGGTTGCCACATTCTATGCAGGCTAATGGAGGGAGATTTGATTTGCTGGTGATGGATTTTAACCGCGCAAGAGAATCCGGTTCGACGATCCGGTCGATATAAATTTTTATCAACTGTCCCGATCCTTTTTTCTGGTATCGAAGCATAAAAGTCCCGCACTGACCGCATAGAATATCGATGATCTGGCTTGCCATTTCCCCATCCTCTTTAATTTCTTAGAAAAATATAAACCAGGATACATGCGCGATATGTTGACGTAAAGCCTGATGAAATTTTCACCTCTCTGCCGGGGTTGACAGGAAAGATGGGGAGTTTTATTTTGTAGTGGAGATTAATCGTCTGTTTGGGGGTTGTGGTGAAAGCGATCTATGAGAAAGGCCTGGTGGAATATAAGAAAGCGGTGAAAAAAAATCCGCAGGATGCCAACGCCTATTTCAATATGAGCAAGGCTTTTGACGGTTTGAATGAAGGGCGCAAGGCGATTCTGGCGGCCCGCAAGGCGCAACAGATTTGGGAGGAGAAAAAGGATTCTGAAAACAGCATCACGGTTCGCAAGCGCTTGCGTGAGCTTTATAAAAACTACGACTTAAATCCGCAGGAATGTGACATACCCCGATAACTCTTTAATAAGCCGAGAAAATTTTTTATCAGCCAGAGAGAGTTATTGCTATTTTACCCCTACGGGGCATGAAGTCGATGATGGAATTATTACAGCCACCGGCGGCTCGCCGGGTTAGCAGCAGGCACCGTTGCCGTTGGCGGAGGAGATGCCTTCTTGAGGCTGGGGTGTATTGCAGTCAAAAGGTCCGTAGTGGGTGGAGAAATCTCCAACGACATTAAAATGCTCGCCGAACCGGGTTTCACTCAGCATCTTGCTGGTATTGCCGCAAACCGGTACGGGAATTCCGGTCTGAAAATAATGATGGTCATCAAGGGTGAACCCGTGCGGGAATTCGGGAATGCTGCCTTTATAGTAGGCGACATGGCCGAAGTTTTCGCAAATGTCTTCGAACTCGCATTTAAAGCTACGCACGGTCATGGAAAAAAAATCGATCATGCCGACCTTGCGCTGGATGTCCTCGTTGTTGAGAGTGAGCGGATTTTTGGAAACCACCCGGTAATCGAGAGAACCTGCGTTTCTCAACATACGCCTGAAGTCTTCCATGTATAGGGCACCGCCCAGGCATTCGCCGAGTAAAATCGGGTCCGTGGTCAAGGGTTCCGGCACCCGTCGTCCGGAAAAAATGTCTGAAAGATACAGCTCTCCGCCGGGTTTGAGAACCCGGAAAATTTCACGAAATACACTTTCCTTATCGGGAGACAGGTTGATCACGCAGTTGGAGATAATTACATCTACGGAATTGTCCTCCAAGTTTGCCGAAGTGAGGTCTTCAATCCAGCCTTTGCGAAAATCGACGTTAGGTTTTTCCATGTTAAAGTTTTGCGTATGAAAATCAATATGTTTTCTTGCAACCGCCAGTTGTTCATCGGTCATGTCGATGCCGATGACCATGCCATCAGGGCCTACTAACTGAGCCAGCAGGTAGCAATCGCGTCCGGAACCGCAACCGAGATCTACTACGGTTTTTCCACGAAGGCTTAAAGGGAACGTGGAAGCGCAACCATAAAATCTGGATTGCACTTCCTCATGTATATTTTTCAAGTAAGGACGCAGGTAGGCAGGCATTGTGTCTGCCGCACAACAGGCGCTGGTCTGAAGGTCATTTTTGGTTTTAAGAATTTTTCCGTAATAGTTTTGAACGTCTTGAAGAATTTTGGAGCGGTTATTCACTATCTATCTCCTGAGAATTACTATGCAGCAGTCCTTGCCGGGGCATGCTATTTTGAATCCATCTTTGTTGAACTATTCTATATAAAATCTTTTATATATTAAAATTTTTTTCGGATTTCATGGAAAACCCTTACACAGATTCGGGCTTTTTTAAGAGAGATGGTTGCATAACACATTGATATAAAAGATTTTGCTTGATAACTTGTTCTGAATGCCCATTGCAGCGGATTTTTAAATGGGAGCATGGATGTGCGAAGCTTGCCAAAGCTACTCGGGCCTTATATTTTGCCACAAGCAGCATCAAAACTTTTGTATCAATACAACCATTTGTATCAATACAACCAGATGAAAGGTTTCGTCCTTGATTTGAAATGGAACGTGAAACTTAGGCATTCCATTGACTTCTATATCTATAGAATGGTCTTCCCCCATCTTGGATTCTGGAAGACCAAGATCCCATGTCAGATTGATTTCTCCCGGTAGATCTTTTGCCTCAGGGATTAACTGCGCGATTTCCCTGGAAAATGGCGAAATTTCGGGTTTGACTATGCCGCCAATAATGTTTGCTAATTCTTGAACCACGCCACAAACTTGTTCTATATCAACTTCCCCAAATATTCCTTCATAAATATCGCAAGCTGCCTTTTTGGGGAAATTCAGAATCATAGTTATTTTGATTCGTTTTTCAGAATCCACAAGATCCACCTATGCACTGAAATACCCTTTTAACTCAACAGGGCTTATTGAACTATCTGGAGTCGCTTCAGCCATATACTGTTCCATGGCTTCAATCGTGCTGGTGGTAAATGCTTCAATAATTGATGAGGGAATTTCAACAGGGGACTCTTCCCATTGAGAGTTTTGAGTTGGGGGCGGCTCTGAAGACCCAGTGGTCGCAGGTTCTGGTTGACCGGTTAAGTTCAAAATGCTGAGAACCGCTTGTTCGAACTGGTCCTGGTTGAAAGGTTTTCTTAAATAATCAGTGGCCTGGTGCTCGTCCATTTTTTCCTGATATGTTTCCTGTTTTTCGGAACTGATAATTAAAAAAGGAATTCTCTTTTGCGTGGCATTATTTTTTTCGCGAATTTCCTTGAGCAGGTCAATTCCGGTGGAGCCTTTGAGGTGTATGCCTGAAGTGATCAGGTCAAACTTCTCCAGTTTGAACATCATCAGGGCCTGATTCCTGTCATGGGCGACAAAAATATTGCTCTTTTCAAAACCAGACTGGGTCGGGAAATTTTTGATGATCTTGGTGATGATTGACGAGTTATCAACAACCAATGCTTTCTTGCTTTGAAAAGATACATTCATGCTAATAATTGTAGTCGAAGATGGATTAAAGGTCATTCGTTATTCCACTTCAACTGTTACAATTCTGTTAAGTTTTGCGTAGGATGGAGAGATAATTTTTGCGGAAAATTTTTTTAATGGCTGAAGATTTTTGGGTAGGCGGAAAAAGCCAATGCGGGCTTTTCCGGTCTTCGATTTGCGGGCATTAAATTCTGCTGTGCCGGAAATGCAGAAAAAAGAAGTGCGCACTTATCCGCCGGCGGTCAATCCACCTCATCTTCTTCTAGAAGGTTTTCTGCGATTCCACGTTCTATAATTTCATCGGCGATATCCCCATATCCTCCCGGGTCATAGTCGTCTACGTTTTGTTCGTCAAAATCATCAAAATAGACGGCATGGTCACCTTCACACCATTCCCTTATGGAATTGCTGAATCGCAACACTTTCTGCACAGCTTCCAGTTTTTCCATGGGTCGGGGTTTTCAGATGTCAGTGAGCATTTGGTTTGTGGGTATTCAAGGGAATAGAGCTTTAGTTTAAGGCGAGTAGAATTTTTTCATTGTTGGCAGTTTTTAGTATCTGGTAGGGCAGGGTTCTGGGGATTTCTATTCCGTCTCTTAAACGGAGCACCTCTTTAAGAGTGAGGGGCCGGGCTCTCATTCTGGAACGTCCATCATGGTAAAAGGAGTGGGTTTTCATTTTTTTTGTGATCCATTATTTATAGATACCCTATTTTAGATGCAAAATATCTCCCGAAGTCTTAAAAAATCAGGGAAGAATAATAAAATAATTATAAAAAATTAAGGAGGTTAATTGGAAGAGGAGGGGGTTTTTTGTGAAAAAGGGCAGGTATCGGTTTTCACCCGCCCATTTTTCGCTAAAACAGAGCAGATATGAGATTTTCCGCTGCCCACCGTCCATTTTTTCTGATTATGACGGACGGCCCAGACATGGATTTCCTTTCCGGTAGCTATGGCCGCTCGTCCCGCAGCTTTCCGGTTTGTGTGCGGAAAAAGGTGAGGGATGCCTTTCCACCCTATAATCAAGGTCCTTCCATCCACCCGGTACCATTCTACTTCAGGGACATCATCCAGAAATTCCACTCCCTCAATCATGGATCTTTCCAGGGAATTTGCAGAAGCAAAACTTAGAGACATTGAGAGGAATAAACTGGCTAACAGGATGGATTTGAACATATCTTTTTGTAGGGTTTGTTTAAAACTAACGAAAGGTACAGCCTAGAAATAAACGATTTTCGACCAAGAGTCAAAGCTAATTGTGCTAATTTCAGATATAAATTTTTGACAAAATTCTGGAATTATTTTTGAGTGAAATATTTGCGCTGCAGGATTATTTATTTAGGATAACCGATAAGGGTGGGAATATTTTGGGGTCGGGGGTTAAATTTTTAATCCGATCGCTCCCTGAAACTGGGTGTCCGTGGTATCGGCAGAGTCCATTTTAGTTCCTGTCAGGTCGGCTCCTATGAACAGGCCTTCGCTCATTTTAGCCCCTGTAAAATTTGCCGAGTTTAGCTTTGCTTTGGAGAAGTCGGCGAATTCCAAATCAGCCCGCCGTAAATCTACCTGCTTCAAGTTTGCGTTCTGTAAATTGGCTTTTCTCAATTTAGTTCCAGCCATGTCTGCGCCTTCCAGATTGACTCCTTCCAGATTTGCTTTTTGAAGATTAGCTCCGGTCAGGAAAGCATTTTTCAAGTTGGCATTTATCAAAATCGCTTCCGTCAGGTTTGCCCTGCTGAGATCAGCCCCCTCCAGAACACCTTCATTTAATTCTGCCCCGGTCAAGTTGGCCCCACTCAAATCTGCCCCGGTCAAATCAACTTGCGTTAATTTGGCCTTGGTCATCCGTGCTCCACTCAATTGCGCGCCATTTAATTTGGCTTGGTTCAATTTAATGCGGTCTAAATTGGCACCGGACAATTTTGTCCCAACCAGGTTAGCGCCTGTCAGGTCTGCGATATTTAAATCCGCTTCGGATAAATCCGAATCTTTAAGGTCCGTTCTTCTTAGTATGGCACCATTTAGTTTAGCGCGGCTCAAATCTGCGTTGTGAAAGCTGGCACCGGTGAGATCTGCTCCGGTGATATCCGCGCGGGTGAGTTGGGCACCGAAAAAATTTCCTCCCGCGAGTTTCGCTCCTTTTATCAAGGCTCGATTGAGGTTTGCGGTTTTAAAGTTTGCCTCAAAAAAGACTCCCATACTCAGCCTGGAATCGGTGAAATCGGTTCCCTCAAAGTCAGCACCATTGAACCGGGCCCGGCTCAGGTCGCTATCTGTTATTTTAGCTTCCTTCAGGTTTGCCCGCGAGAAATCAGAGTTGCTGAAATCGGTATCATGAAGATTGCATTGGACCAGCTTGGTTTCCATGGATTTGGACCTTCTGAAATTTGCCCTTTCCAGATTGGATTTGGTAAAATCGGTTCCCAGAAGTTTGGCGCCTTGAAAGTTTGCAGCTTCCATATTGGCACGGGTCATCACGCCTTCCAGGCAACTTATATTTTCCAAATCTGCGTCGCTGAGGTTGGCCTGATCCAGATTAGCCTGGTCCAAATTCGATTCTGCGAGCGTACATTCGGATAAATTGGTATTTTTTAAATTGGCTTTTTTCAGACTGATGCCGAGGAAATTAAGTCCCGAGAGATCCAGTCCGGACAGGTCCTTTTCCTCAAAAATAGTTTCCAAACCTGGTTCTTCTTCCTTGATGACTTCATCTTCCTGATTATCATCTGAGTCGGGATCTTCCTCTTGGTCAGAACCTTCCTCTTGGTCAGAACCTTCCTCTTGGTCAGAACCTTCCTCTTCCTCACTAACAGCTTCTTCATTTTCTTCATCGGGTTCATCATCTATGAACTCGTCTTCCTCTTCTCGGGATGCAAGCAGTTCGGAGTATTCTTCCAACTTCTCTTCAACTTCTTCGCGTGTGAAATCAGCCATTGAATCCTTCCTGAAACGATCAAAGATGCTTTAAAGGGTGCCTCTAATAATTCGATATCTTACATTTTAGCAATGGGTAAAGTAGAGAAGCTATCTCAGCTTGGCCCGGAACGCAAGCCAGAACCGCCTATTTGTGAAAATTCTTTCAGAGAAATAGGGGGCTGCCGGGTTCATGGACTGTTTTGTAGAGAAAATGGGCTTGGGATAAAGGCTATAATATTAAGGAGACTCTTTGACAATGAAAAATTTTAGGAGTCGCCAGTCCGAAAGCAGGGCTCGTTTCTGGAAGCACTTATGGAAAGTACAAACGATAAACCGGTTTTGATCTATGACGGCGATTGCGGATTTTGTCGTTTATGGGTAGCGCGCTGGAGCCCTCTTACGAAAGGCGCGGTGGTTTACCGTTCTTCTCAGGAGGCTGGCGAATCTTACCCGCAGATTTCTCCCGAGCATTTTGCATTCTCTGTCTATTTCGTCGATCCTGATGGAAGTTTTTGCTCAGGAGCGAAGGCGGTTTTCAAGACCCTGGCTTATGCCCCTAACGGGAAGTGGCTTCTCAGGGCTTATGAAAGTATTCCGGGATTTGCCCCGGTTTCAGAGTGGGGTTACAGACAGGTTGCCGAAAATCGAAGTTTCTTCAGCGCTCTCACTCGCTGGATTTGGGGAGGCTCCACGGAAGCTCCCACCTGGTTTCTGGCCCGGCGGGTGTTTCTCTTTCTTCTCGGCCTGGTTTATTTGCTGGCCTTTTTATCTCTTTGGACTCAAGTTGAAGGACTGATTGGACACGAAGGCATTCATCCGGTTGAGACGCATTTAAAAGATGCAGCAGCACATTGGGGGCCGGAACGTTTTTGGAAAGTGCCCACCTTGTTCTGGTTTCATGCTGGCGATGGATTTTTGCAGGCGGTCTGTTTGTTCGGCGTGGGAGCCTCCATGTTGATCATGGCCAACCGCCAAATGGGCCGGGCCTTACTGGCGGCGTGGGGATTTTATCTTTCCCTTTTCCATGTAGCGCAACCCTTTTTAGGATTCCAATGGGACACTCTGCTTCTTGAAATGGGATTTCTGGCACTCTTCCTGGTTCCTTGGGTTAGAGGGGCATCCCCGCCCTCCGCGATAGTTCTTTTTCTCTTTCGGTTTCTGTTGTTTCGCGTTGTTTTTTCTTCCGGGTTGGTCAAAATAATTAGTCAGGATCCCACCTGGAGAGATTTCACCGCACTCTATTACCATTATGAAACCCAACCGCTTCCAACCTGGATCGGTTGGTATGTGCATCAGTTGCCTCATGGGTTCCAGGAGTTTTCGGTCGTCAGCACTTTCATCATTCAGCTTGGGGCAGTATTTTTGATTTTTGGTCCCCGACGCATTCGCTACACAGGTTGTGCCGTACTGGTTTTTCATCAGATATTGATTTTCCTGACCGGCAATTATTGTTTCTTTAACTTATTGACTCTGGCCATGTGCCTGCTTCTGCTGGATGATACGATTCTCTCAAGATGGCTCCCGATGAAATCTTCGAAGTCGAAAGACACGATGTCGGTTTCTGTGTGGAAGAAAAGATTTTTTGCAGGGGCGGGAGCAGCAGCGCTGGCGATCTCCATCATGCTTTATACAGTTCCCTTACTCGTTACTTCCGGCAATTACCCTGCCATTTATATTTCCATCGCCAATGCGATTCGTCCTCTTCACCTGTTCAACTCCTACGGCCTGTTTGCAGTGATGACTACATCGAGGCCGGAAATTATTATTCTGGGAAGTGATGACCGCGAGAACTGGTTTCCTTATGAATTCAAATGGAAGCCGGGTGATGTGGCAAAAAAACCGGAATTTGTCGCCCCGCACCAGCCCCGACTGGATTGGCAAATGTGGTTCGCCGCGCTCAGCAATTATGAAAGAAATCCCTGGTTGACCCAGTTCATGATCCGCCTTTTGCAAGGCTCACCTGTCGTGATTGGCTTGCTGGAGAAAAACCCGTTTCCCGATAGTCCCCCAAAATATATGCAGGCGGTGGTCTACGATTACAGGTTTTCAGATTTTGAGACCCGGAACCGGGACGGTTCCTGGTGGACTCGAAAACTTCTGCGCCCCTACACCCCCATTCTGCAATTGCCGTAATAAACGGCATTTTCAAGCCTTCGCAGATGACGCATTATATGGCAGGAGAAAATTGCTTTGATTATTTTTTGAGCAATTTATCTTATCACAAATTACTGTCTCCCTCGACATAACCCTTTACTAATAAAGCCATAACGATACTTTTTGCTAAATGGCACGTTACTTGCGATCTCCCCTCTCTTTAGTGTGAAAGGTCTAGCTCTTCTTAATTTTGAGACCTTTGCATAACCTAAACAGCGATGATGGCCTATCCAGTGAAATAACTCTTTGCTGGTCAAATAAGGTTATTGTTCACTGCCACCGGCGGCCCGCCGGTTTGAGGAACTATGAACAAAATAGAACTGATAAAATCTGAAAGAGACGGTTTGAAAATCAAAAGCGAACTCCATCGTTTTGCGAAAGAAGGCTGGGAGTCTATCAGCGAAGAGGACATCCAGCGTCTCAAATGGTATGGACTGTTTTTGCGCAATCCCACTCCAGGATTTTTTATGTTGCGGGTGAGGATTCCTAATGGGCTTTCTTTTTCTCATCAGGTTAGAGCTCTTTCGTTTATAGCCGCCACCTTCGGCAATGGGGTGATCGACATCACCACTCGCCAGCAGGTGCAATTACGGCATTTAAAAATTGAAAGTATTCCCAAGGTTTTCGACTTGCTAGAAGAGGTAGGACTGACCTCGTCCCAAACCGGAATGGACAATGTCCGCAACATCATGGGATGTCCGGTAGCCGGTTTGAATCCGAAAGAGAAGGTCGATGCCTATTCGCTGGTCAAGGCATTGAACGACCATATCGTTGGCAACTCGGAGTTTTCCAATCTGCCAAGAAAGTTCAATATAACATTGAGTGGTTGCCCGGATGACTGTGTGCATGCAGAAACCCAGGACCTGGCGCTGGTACCAGCCGTTGAGGAAAACGGCCCGGTTTATGGTTTCAATGTTCTGGTGGGTGGAAAGTTGGGGTCGGGGGGCTATCGCATTGCCACTCCTTTAGATGTTTTCCTCCGTCCCGAAGAAGTGGTCGAAGTGTGTTCGGCGCTGATCCTTTTGTACCGCGACCACGGCAGTCGGGATGTGAGAAGTAAAAACCGTCTGGCCTTTCTGATAGAAGACTGGGGGGAGGAGAAATTCCGTTTGGCGTTGGAAGAGAGACTGGGAAGGCCGCTGACCTCCGCTGGCGTGGATTTGAGAGGCAACGAAAAATCGGACCATATCGGTGCCTACCGGCAGAAGCAAACATTGATGAACTATGTTGGGCTGAAGGTTCCCGTCGGGCGTATTCAGGCTGACAAGTTGCAGGGGCTGGCCCGACTTGCGGAAAAATATGGAAACGGAGAAATACGATTTTCCCATTCCAATTCCCTGATCATTCCCAATATTTCTGATCAGAAATTGGGGGACATACTTGAAGAGGCGTTGGTCAAAGAGTTCACTTATCACCCTTCCAGTATTCTTAAGGGATTGGTGAGTTGTGTGGGAAGCGATTATTGCAACCTGGCGGCGATTGAAACCAAGTCGATGGCTTTGAAGGTTGCCGCGCAGTTAGAAGGCAAGCTCCCGGGTACCGCGCCGATCAATATGCATTGGTCGGGATGCCCGGCGGGATGCGGCAACCATCTGGTGGCGGATATTGGACTGCTCGGTAAAAAGATGCGCCGTGGCAATGAAGTGATTGAGGGGGTGGATATTTTTATGGGCGGCCGAACGGGAATCGATCCCAAGCTGGCCGTAAAGGTCATGGAAGATGTTCCCTGTGATCAGTTGGCACAGGTTCTGGAATTCGTGATTCCCTACCACACTCGCGAAAAAATGTACCCGATCAAGGGGAAAAAATATGCCAGAAGACGTGACACGCCTTTGCTAACGAAACCGCAAAAGCAAACAGAAACTATGGTGTTGGAAGAAATAGAAACCACGCATTAGGAATTAACTGAAAGAAAGGAAGCTTGAAATGTTCGAAAATGATTTAGGAAAACTGGCCTTTGCTGCAGAAAAGAAAATCAAGGCCATGAACCGTTTCCCTCTAGGATATCTGGCTCTATCTGCCCTGGCTGGGGCTTATCTGGGTTTTGGCATTGTTTTGATTTTCTCGGTAGGTGCTCCCTTGGCGGGAACACAGTTTGCACCCTTCATGAAACTGATCATGGGGGCCAGTTTTGGTATTGCTTTGAGCCTGGTTGTCTTTTCCGGTTCGGAACTATTCACTGGCAATAACATGGTTTTTGCCGTGGGCAAACTGAAAAACCGGGTGGGCTTCGGCGTCATGTTCAAATTGTTCGCGCTATGTTTTATCGGTAACCTTCTTGGTTCTGTATTTTTTGCGTGGCTGGTGGTGCAGGGGGGAAGCCTGTCTGCCGAAGCTCAGGCCCTGATTGTCAAAGTAGCAGGAGCGAAAATGGCCCTCGGTGCGCAAGAAGCTTTTTTCAGGGGTATTTTGTGTAACTGGCTGGTGTGTCTGGCGGTCTGGATCGCCAACCGAAACGGGGACGAGACTGCCAAACTGATCATGATATTCTGGTGCCTGTTTGCTTTTATTGGTAGTGGATACGAACACAGTATCGCCAACCAGTCGCTGATGAGCTTGGCATTGTTGCTGCCGCATGGAGCGGAAGTATCACTTGCAGGTTTCTTTCACAATCAGGTGTTTGTGACACTCGGAAATATGGTGGGTGGGGGAGTCATGGTGGGGATGGTTTATGTATTTTCCTCTGCCGGGCCAACTTCCTCAAGTGAGGATACCCAGTGGGAAGAACTGAAGCCAGCTGAACAGAAAGAAGGTTGATGGAAGCTTGTTTGATTTGGCAAAATTTCTAGTATAATTTCCCAATAGGAGGTTTTATGTCAGGACCTTTGGAAGATGAATTGGGAGATGTACTGGAAAAGGCCAGAGATGGCAAAAGCTGGCGCCAGTCTGACTTGGCTCATGCTTCGGGAATCAGTGTGGGTGATATTTCCCGGATGGAACGCTATGAGTTTGTTCCGGATGAGAGTGTCTTAAAAAATCTTGCTGAAGTTCTGGACCTTCATGCTCCATCGTTGATCGCGGTCGCGAATGCGACCTGGGCTCCCAAACCTATTGAGCCGGATCCCGCTCCTTTCGATACGGTCTGCCTGGATGTGTTTGTCGGAACCTATCCCGTTAAATGTTATCTGGTAATTTGCAAGGCTACACAAACCTCTGCGGTGATTGATACAGGAGGAAATCCGGAGGCGATCATTAAGAAAGCCAAAGAGTTGAAACTTCAACCGGAAAAAATCCTTTTAACTCATGCCCACTTTGATCACGCCGGGGGACTGGAACTCCTGGATACAACCTATAACTGTCCCACCTGGATCGATACAAAAGAGCCCCGCCCCTCAGGCAGCCGTGACTTTAAGTTTTTGAAGGACGGGGCAATAATAAAACTAGGAAATTTAAATATAGAGGTTCTTTTCACGCCCGGTCACACCTCCGGCGGAGTGTCTTATAAAATCCATGACACGGTTTTCTCCGGTGATGCCATCTTCGCCGGTTCCATGGGACGTGCCAATTCCTCCTGGTCTGGGCTCTACGATTCCATCACCCAAAGACTTTTGACCCTGCCAGACCACACGCGCCTTTTCCCCGGACATGGCCCTGCGACCACCGTTGGCGAAGAAAAACGCCACAACCCCTTTTTCTCCGGCCAAGCGGCCGGTGGCAATGAGCAATAGCCCATAAAGCCTAGAGACCGATTGGTGGCAAAATAAAGACATTGCTATTTGCTACCGGCCGCTGGTCGGGGCTTGCGGATTGGGGGGTTGGGGGTATATTTCAGGTATGGATCCTGAAAAAGTCAATTACCACTATTGCGATGATCTTAACACCTGCCCCTGGCCGGAAGGAACACGGATTCTTATCACTGGTGCAACCGGGTATGTGGCACACAGGTTAATTCCCGAATTGGTATCAAGGGGCTATATTGTCCGGTGTATGTATAGGAATATCAGTTGCCCGGCACTATTGACGCATCCTCGCGTCGAACATGTTTATGCCGATTGCCTGAACAGGGAAGAGTTGCTCCCCGCCTTGAAGGATGTTGACTACGCTTATTATTTAATTCACAGCATGAGGTTGAAAAAGGAAGAGTTTATAATAAACGACCAGAAGGCTGCAAAAAACTTCCGGGAATCGGCTGAACACCATGGCGTGAAACGGGTCATCTACCTGGGCGGGCTTGGAGAAAAAGATGATCGTATGTCGCCGCACCTTAGAAGCAGAATGGAGGTCGGGAATATATTGTCACAGGGCAGTGTTCCAACCATCCAGGTTCGGGCAGCCATTATCGTTGGTGCTGGAAGCGCGTCTTATGAATTGATGAAATCGCTGACTTTGAACAACCGTTTCATTCCTTTTTTACCGGAGTTCAATTCCATCTGCCAGCCTGTCGCGATCCGGGATGTCGTCAAATACCTGGTCGGTATTATGGAAACTCCGGGCCTGGAGTCTCGTGTTTTCCAGATCGGCGGCAAGGATGTATTGCCCTATAAGGAAATGATTTTAGGCTTTGCCAAAATCTTGAATCGCCGGATCCGTTTCATTGATGTTTCATGGGTGCCCATTCCTGTTGACTGGATGTGCCGACTTTATGCTTACTGGCTTCATTGTTTTATTTCCATTCCGGTAAATATTACTTCGCTTTTACTGAGCAGCCTTAAAACTGACGTGGTGTGTGTGGATAACGAAATCTCAAAAATTCTTCCCTTCGAACCGCTGGACTTTGTAACAGCCGTAAAATGGGCTCAGGAGAAAGAAAAAAGCTCGAGGGTATTTTCGCATTGGAGTGATGTTCCCCCCGAAAATATGAGTGACCTTTTGCCTCTGTGCCAGTTTGAGGCTTCCGAGTTCGTCATTGACGAACATGGAATAGATATTCCGGCGACGCCGGAGCAGGTATTCCCGGTGATCTGCCAGATCGGGGGCAAGCATGGCTGGAACCACGCCAACATCCTTTGGGAAATTCGCGGTCTCATTGACCGACTCATGGGGGGAGTGGGATTGCAACGAGGCCGACGCGATCCGGCCAATCTTCGCGTTGGGGATTCGGTAGATTTCTGGAGGGTGGAAAAGCTGGAACCCAACCGCGAACTGCTGCTGAGAGCAGAAATGATCACTCCAGGCCTGTCCTGGCTCGAGTTCCAGCTCAATCCGGATCAGAACGGGGGAACTCGTTTGACTTTGAAGGCGCATTTTATTCCCAAACCTTTTTGGGGAAAACTTTACTGGGTGGCTATGTCAACCTTCCACTCCTATATTTTCAAGGGAATGCTGGAGTTTTTCAGAAAAAAAAGTCTGCAAACGCCCGCGAATTAAAACAGGATAAAGACCAAATGCTCATTAATGATGGCGATACAGTTTGTATTGTTGGAGGAGGCCCCGGCGGATCAGCCTGTGCTATGACTCTCTTAAGAGAAGCCAAACGGTTGGGCAGGAAGATAAATGTGGTGTTGCTTGAGCATAAAAAATTCGCAGAACAGCGTCACTATAATCAGTGTATTGGCGTGCTCTCTCCGCCTTTCGAGGAAATCCTTAAAAATGAATTGGATCTGACTTTACCGGAAAGTCTGGTGCTCAATGAAATTGCGGGTTATCGCCTGCATTCTGATTTGTTGAGCCTGGATTTGGTTGGAGAAGAGCATGGCCGATCGGCTTCTGTCAATCGTTCCAAATTTGATGCCTTCATGCTCGAAGAGGCTCAGAAGGCTGGCGCCCAAGTGGTTCATAACCGCGTAACGGCGATCGAAGTCAACCCTGACGGAGTGCTTATTTACAGTGAGGGCGAAAACATCAAGAGCGCGGTTGTGGTAGGGGCTTTTGGCCTTGATGATGGAAGTTGCGGGATCTTTGAGCAGGGCACCCCATACCGGCAACCGGACTTTTTAAATACGGTGATCACGCGTCTTTATCCTGGAGAGGAGTTCATGCAAAGCATGGGTCTCACGATCCATGCTTTTCTGCTTTCCCATCCTGGCCTGGAATTTGGAGCGGTCACCCCGAAGGGGGACCATATTTCCATTAATATTGCGGGTCGCAAGGTTTCATCAAATATCATGATGGAGTTTCTGCGTTCGGCTCCGGTGCAACGTTTTCTTCCTCCCCATCAAAGGCGCGAAAAGCCGCTCAACTATTTTAAAGGCAGGTTTCCCATTGCTCCGGCCCAAAATTTATTCGGCGACCGTTACGTCACGATAGGTGACTCGGCAGGACTCATGCGGCCTTTCAAGGGCAAGGGCATTAACTCAGCCATCATTACCGGCATTTATGCAGCTCGTTCCATCATGAGGCATGGAGTCTCCAAAAATGCCTTCGCTGAAAACTTTTACCAGGACTGCCATGAACTGACCGCAGACCTCCCCTATGGGCGCGCCGTACGGGTTTTGACCAATCTGGCGACACGATTCAAGTTCATGGATCATATGATTGCAGTGGCCGCAGAAAGATCCGACTTTATGAAAGCCATGTTCAGCAGTGTTTCCGGACACGACCCGTATAAAAAAATCATAATGGAAACGGCGGGCCTGTCGTTGGCTTTTACCTTTGCGCAAAAGATTCTGGGGCATTTTGTATTGCGTCAACAGGCTCATCTCCCCGCAAAAAGTGCCAGCCCGGCTGTGTAACATTGTTTCCCCAAGGTTCCTGTGGTACTCTCCTTTTTTTCAACGGAGCTTCATGAAAAAACATTATTCAATAATTGCGTTCCTGATGGTTTTTGTCCTGCTGGGGTGCCCGCCCCCCAAGGCCCGGAAAAAAATGCCCCGCATTTTTGCCTTGAGCTATTCCATGGATACGGGAAAAGAACCTTCTTTTCTCATTACCGATGATTTTAACCGTGACAAAGTTCCGGATTTGGTTGTGACCAATACTGGCGGGGATTCTTTTTCATTTTTTAAGGGAATGGGTGATGGAACTTTTAGGGATCAGCTTGTTTATAGAACCGGCAGAGACCCGATTTGTCTGGTTTCGGGAGATTTCAATGAAGACGGTTACACAGATATTGCAGTGCTCAATTATGCTGACCAGACCATCCAGATATTTTTGAACACGCGGTTGGGAAGTTTCCAAAAAACAAGCCAAGTGCTTAAGCCAGGAAAAATTCCCCTCAACATGTCATCTGGCGATTTTAATTCTGACGGGAAAATTGACCTGGTGATCACCATGCGCTTTTCGAATGTGGTTGTGATGCTGGGGAAAGGCAATGGGTTTTTTTCTGATCCGGATTCCATGCCTGTCAAGGGGCAGCCAACAGGGGTTGTTGTCGACGATTACAATCAGGATGGAAAGGTAGATGTCGCGGTAGCTCTAGCGGGTAATGGGTTTACCGGCGTTCAAATTCTCTGGGGCAAGGGCGATGGAAAATTCGAAAGCTCAGATGTCTTTAAAGGTGGGAAACAGCCCCTCACCATTGTCAGCTTGGATGTGAACAATGACGGGTTGAAGGAATTTGTGACTTCCAGCAACTCTCTGCATGCTCTGACCACGCTTATAAACAAAGGTGATAAGACTTTCGATTCATTGAAGGATTTTGCTTCGGGGAATTTTCCGAAATATGTCGTGGCTGCCGATTTTACCGGTGATGGTTTTGAGGATATAGCCGTCTCCAATGCCACCGATGACATGATCAGTGTTTCTCTTGGCAAGGGAAACGGAACCTTCACTTATCCCCCTATTTACCATCGGGTCGATGAGCATCCCCAGGGCATGGCGGTGGCGGATTTTAATGGCGATGGATTGCTCGATATTGCCGTCGCCTGCCGGGACAAAAACCTCATCGACATTCTCAGTAAGAAAGATATGATCAATCCCAAACCCAACCTTCCACGGGCGGAATCCAAATCGTCTTGATATTGGGGTGTCTGCTAAAACCGCAGGGATAAAGCGAGATCCTTCGTCGCCTTCGGCTCCTCGAGGATGACAAGCTGACGTTTCTTGTCATTCTGAACGTAGTGAAGAATCTCGGGGTTATGCAAAGCTCAGCCTTCAAGGGAGAGGAAGCTAAAAGTTCCTTCTCTCCTGGGGAGGGAGAAGGTTAGGATGAGGGGGGCTCAATATAGATGGAATCGATTCCCTGCTTATTTACTCATGCAATAGCCGAGCAAACTCCACTCGCCTGAATATTAAAAACCTCACGACTCGTCTTCGCGAGCGACTGTAAGGAGCGCGGCGATCCAGGTGTTTGTTTTGCGCGGATCAGGACCTGTGGATTGCCGCGTCACTTTGCTCCTCGCAATGACGGGTGTTTGAAGGAGCCCTTATCTTTGTGCGTTGGTATTAATCTGTGATTCCGATGGGGTGGCGGGTCACTGGCCCCACGCCGAGTGGATGTTAAATTGCTACAGGCGAGACAGGTTGCAGGTGGCCTTCGGGATAGATATATAAAATTTCTTCGGGCAGAATCATTTGCGCAACTTCCAGAACATTCTGATAGCCTTGCAGGTGGTTGTTGGCAACTGGGACCAGAATGAAATTGTAGTGTTCGCCCCTGAGTTTTTCTATCAAGTCGGCGGAAATTGATTCGGCTGAAAAGAATCCCGTACCGTAAGAATAGACTTGATTCAGTCGGTCCATATCCTCCATATCTTTGGCGGAAACATCTTGTCCCAGTAGATCGACCTGTGCCCTCCCATTCAAATTCTCAAGGATCAGACGGATCATCCAGTTTCTGACATTTCTGAGTACTAGGATATGAGCTCCATCAGGAATTGTTTTGAAAGAAGATTTGGCATTGTTTGAAAAAGTCTGCGATTGAACCTGCTCTTTTCCCAGATCAAAAGCAGACAGGGCTTTGTTAAAGTTGGCCTGGATTTCCTCAGCAGGATAATGCGGATAGTGGACACAACCTGGCCGTTGCCATCGAACCCTTCCCAGCTTGTTGAGGCGGGCAGTAGCGATTCCTCCATGCAGGAATTATAAAAATCTGTTCCCGGCTGGGGCGTGTTGATAGAAACCTGGATTTCATCGAGCCATCCTTTAGAAGCCATCTCATAAACCAGATCCACTGTTTTCTGGTCTTCTTCCTGGCTGGAGCCGAGTCCGCCGATACTGATGGTTCCATAAAACAGCATGCCCAGACTTTTCCCAAATTTAACCATGGCACGAAGTTTTTGCAGGTCGTGTTTTTTGCCCGGAGTCATTTTTTCAGCGACTTTGTCACTGCCGGTTTCAATGCCGAAACGGATTTTGTAATACCCGGCCGCGCGCATTTCTTCCAGAGCTTCTTCATCCAGGGAAGCGTATTCGCACATGGCTTGGTATTTGAGGTGATCCAGTCCGGCTGAGCGAATGGCTTTGGCCAGGGAGATATTGAAGCTTCTCTTAATGTTGTGGACTTCTTCATCAAAGAACACGCCTTCCATTTCCGGATATTTTTCGTGCAGGGTGCGGATCTCTTCAACAACGCTGGCAACATTTCTTGGCCGCCAGTTAGGACGTTGGTAGGAAATATTTCCGCATACGCAGAAGGTGCAGGACAAGGGACAGCCTCTTGAGGCATAGGCCTGAATTTCCAGATATTCGCTGGAAGGCTCACCCGGCATTCCGTAATGCAGGCGGGAGACGTCATCATCTTCCGGAAGCGGTAAATTGTTCACATCAAGCGGAGGCCTGATGTTGGTGTTGGGCCAGAGTCCCATGATATCCGCAAGAGCTTTGCCCTGGAGGATGTCAAGCACGACCATTTCATATTCCCTAAGGACGACAGGGTCGGCATATTCGCTCACTTCTTCGGGGAAAGTAGTGGGATGGGGTCCGCAGAAAATCAGTTTTGTCCCAAACCGTTTTTTAACTTCTATGCCGAATCGGCTGTCGGCGTCGATGGTGCGTGTGGCGCAGTCCATGACCAGATAATCCGGGCCGAATTCAGAGATTTTTTCAACAAACGTATCGTGATCCCATTTTTCCAGGCAGCCATCAAAAAATTTGACTTCGTGGTCGGTGTCCCGCTTCAGGATCGAGGAACAACAAGCCAATTGCCAGGGATAATACGTAAAAATGTTGTGGTCTTTGGTGCTGTTGGTCCAACGGCTGGGGGAGTGGATCATGGCATACCCGTCGGCGTCAATTCCAACAGAATTGCAAACGGCTACTTTCATAGCTTTCCTCTACTGGGCGTGCAATATTTTTGTTATAGGCTCAATGGGTGTACAGGCCCACCCGCGTGGGAAGCAATGAGCAAGGACTCGTTAAGCCGAGAAAAACGGGCGTTAGCAGTAAAAAGCTATAGCCAGTTGCACCCCCTCTGGGCACGAAGGTTAGGAAAAACATCGCGCCTGCGGAGGTTCTCCGCTCTTTTTCCGGAACCGGAAACGGGTGCTCCTGACGAAAAGAGTCTAATGCTCATAACGGCTGAAATCAATTAAAACTTTAACAATAAAGGCTTTGGTGGGATTCTGCTCGATTGATTTGTTGAGGGTTATATGGGTCTGGGAGAAGCGGGGCAACGTTTTTTGCCTTTTGGGATTCGTCTTGACAAGGGTTGGTGGACTTGTGAAGATACCGACCCATTATTGCCTCTTCTACCCCTTCGGGGCATGAAAGCTAATGAAGAGGGCATAACAGGGGCATAAAGACAAAGGAGAATGGAATGGCTGACGAATCAGCGGCAGAAAATGACTCGGGGGTTTTTGCCCGACTGAAATCCGGACTGGCAAAGACCCGCTCGAATCTGGCAGGGGGCTTTGACAATATTGTTCACGGCAGGGCGAAAGTTGGGCCGGAGCTATTGGAAGAACTTGAAGAAACTCTCCTCATCGCCGATGTGGGCATGCAGACCACCTCCTTCATTCTGGAGGACTTAAAACGCGAAGTTTCCCAGAACCGGATTCGTGAAAACAAGGAGGTGCTGGAACAATTAAAACAACGCATGGTCCATGTCCTGTCGCAAAACCAGAAGCCGTTGTCGTTTTCAGAACACCAGCCCTTTGTGATACTGGTTGTGGGGGTGAATGGTTCGGGCAAAACCACCACCATCGGAAAGCTGGCCCGGCATTGGAAGCAGCAGGGCAAAAAAGTTTTGCTGGCGGCCGGAGACACGTTCAGGGCTGCTGCTATTGACCAGTTGCAGGTTTGGGCGGAGCGGTCAAACATCCCCTGCATCAGCCAGAAGAGTGGCGCGGATCTTTCCGCCGTCGCTTACGATGCGGTTCAGGCCGGAATGGCACGTGAGATGGATCTGGTGATCATTGACACGGCAGGGCGGTTGCAAACCAATACCAACCTGATGGAAGAATTGAAAAAAGTCAAACGGGTGATTGGAAAAGTTTTGCCAGGAGCCCCTCATGAAACCTTGCTGGTTCTGGACGCGACCATTGGGCAAAACAGCATTTCTCAGGCGCGGCTATTTAATGAAGCGCTGGAAGTGGATGGGTTGGTGATGACCAAGTTGGATGGAACGGCAAAGGGTGGGGTGTTGTTCAATATAACGGGTGATTTGAAACTTCCGGTTCGATTTGTGGGAGTGGGTGAGAAGCCGGAAGATTTGCAGGAATTTATTCCAGAAAATTTTGTGGAGGCGTTAATCCCCGGTTGAGGCTTCCGGGTAATCGTCGTAATACTGCACGGAGTTTTCCTGGTTTATTTTTTCCAGAGTCTCAAACTGTTTTTGCACGATATACCGGTGAATCAGGTCGCGGTCCTCGTCTTTCATTTCTTCATAAAAACGAAACCGAAAAATCTCACCTTCATCATCCCCTTTTTGCACCGAGACCAGAAAAACTTCCGATTTGATGATGCGAGGTTCTTCCAGAGGCAGGACAAATACGGACGTAATAGGTTGTCCGGCGTGAATCCGGGTGAGCCCTTTGATATAGCAACCAAAACCGCTGGCGCTTAAGTCTAGAATGCTTGTACAGAACACCCACTCATCCTGCAGGGTAAGGCAAAGGTCTAGAGGCTCCTGATTATCTGCCATTAGCCGGTAAAAGTCCCTGCGGTCCACATTGGGGTCGACAGGAATTTCCCTGGATTTCAAACGAAAAATCTTCCTGAGCCAGCGTTCAATAGGCTTGTATACCGATTTTGACTTTATGCTTAGGCCAAACTTGCTTACCATGACAACCTTCCTTTCGCCAAATGCGAGGTCACAAAAGACTTGTTTTAGTAAGTTTCGGCAATAGTTCTAAAGAGCTTTAGCCCTGATTTTGCAAAAAACAAGAATCTGATTAGAAAGACGTGGAAGCTTTTTGAAAATTGGGAGAGAAAAAGAGGGGCTTAGTAAGTCAGAATTTCTGCGAAGCTGATTTTTTTAAAGATTCTAAAGGGGGGGAAGGGAGAAAATGGAGGCGCCGGGCGGACTCGAACCGCCGATAGAGATTTTGCAGACCTCTGCCTTACCACTTGGCGACGGCGCCCTGCTTGGTTATAACGATGGAAAAATGGAGCGGGAGAAGGGGTTCGAACCCTCGACTTCAACCTTGGCAAGGTTGCACTCTACCACTGAGTTACTCCCGCATTTTATTTGTCTTGGATAGAACACCCGAAAGCCAATTATATTTCCTCAAACGTGATTGTCAAATTCTATTTTCTAATAAACTTCGATTCGGTTCCCTCGATGAGGCGAAGAATGTTGCCATAATGCCTTTGCACGGTGAACAAACCGACAATAACCGCAAGATAAATATAGGGAAGTGGCAGCTCAAAAAAAATGGCAAACAGAGGCAGGGAAATCGCCGCCATGATCGACCCTATTGAAACATAGCCTGAAATCCACAGGCAGACGGAAAACACCCCGGCCGCGCACAGTGCTGCCCAGGGCATAATATATGAAAACAGGCCGAGGCTGGTTGCGACCCCTTTGCCGCCCTTGAACTTCAGGAAAATGGAGTAGAGGTGGCCGAGAAAAACCATGAGTCCGGCGAGGGCGATCAGCATTGGTTTTTCGTACAGCGATCCGGCGCCAAAAACAACGAGGAGCCCTTTCAGTACGTCTCCCAGCAGGGTCAGCAGTCCGGCTTTTTTACCCATCACCCGGGCCACATTGGTGGCGCCGATATTGCCGCTGCCGTGTTCACGGATGTCCATGTTCCTGGCTCGTGCCAGCACGACGCCGAAAGGAATGGATCCGATCAAATACGAGACCAGGCAAAGAGGTAAAATTTCAGTCAGCATAATAAAGGGTCATTCTTCCTCGTCGACCCAGGAGTCGCTTTGCAGTTTGGATTTCAGTTTTAATTTGGCCCTTTTTTCGATTTGCCGCACCCGCTCGCGGGAAAGGCCGATCTCTTTTCCGATTTCCTCTAATGTTTTTACTTCGCCAAAAAAACCGAAACGCATTTTGAGAATTTTGGCTTCTCTTTCCGAGAGGTCTTCCAGTAATTGGTCTACCTTTTCGCTGAGCGATGCCTGCATGAGTTGGTCATCGTAGGGGATGAGGTCCTGGCTTTCCAGAAGATCCAGATAGGGCGTGTCTTCACTATCTTTTAAAGGAGAATCGAGAGAAAGGTGGGTCCGGTAGGCGCGCATGATGGAGTTGATTTCCTCATCCCCATATCCGAGGCTCTTTGCCAGTTCAGACTGGGTCGGTTCGCGCTCCAAGTCCTGCACCATCTGCTGGCTTCTTTTGTTAATCTTGAGGACTTTCCCGGCCTGCTTGACGGGAAGCTTGACCGTGCCGGATTGTTCGGCGAGGGAGTGCATGATAGCCTGTTTGATCCACCATACCGCATAGGTGATGAACTTGACGTTCCTGCCAACGTCAAAGCGTTTGGCGGCCTGGATCAATCCGATATTTCCTTCTTCAATCAAGTCCTGGAGAGAAATGCCCAGCCCCCGGTATTTATTGGCCACGGTCACGACATATTTTAAATTTCTACGTACCATTTCCTGAATAGCTTTAGGGTCTCCGGATTTAATGGATTTTGCCAGTTTGATTTCTTCTTCCCGAGTGAGAATCCTGATCTTGCTGATCTCTTCCATGTACTGGATGAGCGGGTCATGGTTGGTCCCCTTGTTCGTCGCCGTGGAAGCGCGTTTTGTTTTTGCCGATTTGCGTTTGGTGGTCTTTGGCATAGTTTTTTGAGTTTAGCGCAGGGCTCTCAAGCGAAGTCGTGCCTCTTTCGCGAACTCGCTTCGAGGAGATTTTTTAATAACGGTTTTATAATAAGTGCGGGCTTCAGAAAAATTTTGTTCCTTATAATAAGATTCGCCTAACAAAAATTCTGCTTCGAGAATATAGGAATTTTTGGGATATTCCACCTTCAAGCGCTTGAGCCTTTGGATCGCCGACTGATAGGAGCCAGTGCGGAAATAAAACTTGCCGATCTCGAACATGTTTTGCGCTAGGACATCCAGACACTGGGTGATTTTTATTTTCGCCTTTTTTGCGTAAGAGCTTTTGGGGAAATCTTGTGCAAAGCGCCGAAAGCCTTCCAGTGCCGAATTAACCGGTGTTAAGTCCCGGGAAGCCAAATCGATCAGCTTGAAATTGGACATGGTTTTATAATAATGTGCTCGGTCGACAAACTGGTGGGCAGGGTAGAGTTCGGTAAACTTCTGGTAGTGAAATTTCGCCTCTTCATATTCTTCCTCATTGAAATGAATGTCTGCGAGCAACATGGTGGCTGCTACCCGCTCTTTGCTGTCCGGATAATCTTCCAGCAACTGCTGGACTTTGGCTTTGGCCTCTTCGGTTTCCTTCTTTTTGGCAAGTCGCTTGCTTTGTTGCAATAATTGGCCTGCGGAATAGTTCTTTTCCTTTTTTGTGGTGGCGCAGCCCCAAAAAAGCGCCAACACGGAAACCAAAGTGAAATAAGAAACAAATTTTGAGGACAGGTTAAATGGTGACATTACGGTGTTTAATGGTTGCAGGTTGTTCCCGAATATATACTAAAAAACCTTATATTTAAAGAGCTTAATCATTTTTCGGGGCTTTAAAGCTCCTTGCTTATCGAGAAAACTTCGTGCTATAACTTCAACGATATTCTTATTTTTTGGATGGGGAATTTCTTAAAAAAATAGCCATAATATATGAAACGAATTTTTAAAATTGCACTGTTCAACCTGTTGGGGTTTCCTGGGCTCGTTTTTGCCGCAGACCCGGCCTCCGCCGATTCGTGGCAATTGCTTTCCATCTTTGAAAAAGGTGGGTTCATGATGTATCCCATTCTTTTTGCCTCGGTACTCATGCTGGGGATTGCCATCGAGCGTGCTTATAACCTGAGAAGAAAAAATATCATCAACTCTAACTTCCTTCAAAATGTTCGTGACCAGTGGGACTGGAAGGACATACAAAAAACTCTGCAGTTGTGCAACTCATATGACAATTCGCTTTCACGGATTTTGAAGGTGGGGTTGTTACGGGTGGGGGGCAAGCTTGATGAAATTGAACGGGCGATTGAAGGCGCTGGCCAGCATGAGGCGTCTCTGATGAATTCGAATCTCCGGGTGCTGGGTGCGGTGGCGAACATCACTCCGATGATGGGTCTTTTGGGAACCGTATTCGGAATGATCAAGGCCTTCGATGTGATTTCTCTCAGTGGTACCGGAAATCCCGGCCTTGTGGCCAGTGGCATATCCGAAGCGTTGATCACAACCGCGGCGGGGATGGTGGTCGGTATCCCGGCTTTGGCCTTTTATCATTATTTCCGGGGAAAAATTGACCGCTATGTTTTCGAGATGGAAGAAATTTCCTTCGAACTCATTGAAGAGCTTTCCTACGATGGCATTCGAAAGGCCAAACCTGCGACCTCAGGACCGTCCAGGGAAAAACCTAAAAAGACGTCAAGCGTTGGCTGACCGTTTTCGCATTGGTCTTTCTGTTTAAAGGGTCTCACCACATGCAGTTCAGAAAAGAAGAAGAAGATAATTTCGCATTGGATATGACCCCCATGATTGATGTGGTGTTCCTGCTTATTATTTTCTTTATGGTGTCCACAGTGTTTGTGGACTTCAGCCGAAAGATGGATATTAATTTACCGACTTCCAAATCCTCCGTCCTTGATAAAAACACTAAAACCCTGGAGATTGAGATGTTGAAAGACAAAAAAATCTTTCTCGAGGGCAAACCGGTAACCCTTCTGGGGCTGGAAACAACCCTCGCAAAAATGCAATTCAAGGACAAAAAGCCAAGCGCCATCATCCGAGCTGATAAATCCCTTCCTTATGGTGATGTGATTCAGGTCATGGGCCTGTTACAAAAAAAAGGCATTCCTGATATCAGCGTAGCGGTAAAATAAGGTATAATCGTTTAATTCTCGTACAAATTTTTTATGACTCATAAGTTTGCCCCGGAGTTTGGGCAGGCTCTTTTCGTTTTTAAGGAGATTTTGCATGGCAACCTACACGAAGGAAAAAGATGTCGAAACCACATTGGAAGATGATGCCGAGGCACGTAAAGCGATGCAGGAAGTATTTTCCAACACCGCCCGATGGCCGGCCGGTTTCGGTGGCTTCACCGCAGATGTGACGGCAAATATAAATGGTGATGAACAAAAGGGTACGGTGACGGTTAAAGGTCCCAAAGAAATCGAGACCGATATCAGCGAAGAAAAAGCCAAGGGCTTTCTCACGGAAAATCTGGCTTCGATTGCCATGCACCGGGGTCCGCGTTCTTTTGATGAGTCAGATGGCAAATACAAGCTTAGCTTCGGAGATGATGGCACGCACCCGTTGGGAAGAAAACTCGTCATGGGCGGAGACGGCATGAGTTCGTTCTACCGCATCAAGGACGGCAGAATCCAGCAGATCAACCGGCAGACACCGCGCTTTTCTTTTTCCATCAATATTGAAGAGAGCCGGAAAAACCAGGATGGCAAATACCTGACCCATAAATACTCCGTGTTCTATTTCAATCCGGAAACCAAAGGCTTGAAAGATGTGGAAAGTTACACGGATGAATATACAAGAGTGGGGGAGGCGGACCTTCCTAAGCAGCGCCGTATCATTAACTGCGAAGAAGGCGCGATTTCAGTTTCTACCATGACGCTGAGTAACCACAAACTTCTGTAGACAAGGTTAAGTTGACACGGATGAAATTTTCATCCGTGTCAACTTGATGCATCTACCACTTGCGCGTTATTTTCTACAGCGACTCCTTTGCCGACAATAGAATTTCTTACGGTGGCACCGGAACCGATAGTAGCACCCGCCCAGAGTATGGAATTTTCCACGACAGCGCCTGATCCCAAACGACATCCATCGCCCAGCACTGCATAAGGACCTACCTGTGCGCTATTAGAGATTTCGCAGTCTTTCCCGATATGAACCGGTGGCACCACCAGAAGGCCTTCGGGGTTTCTCGATGGCGAGGTTTTTAACGCTAACTTTCCTTCCAAGGCATCGGCCTGGGCCTGGATATAGGTCTCCCGCGTACCCATGTCGATCCAGTATTTCTCATGCAGAGTTCCATAAACCGGTAGCCCTTCTTCGATCATCGTCGGGAACACGTCTTCTGCCGTGCCATAGAATTTGCCTGCCGGTATGCGGGAAAATATTTCCGGTTCCATGATCTGTATTCCGGTGAACATGACCCGTTGGGTTGTTGCGGGAGGATTTTTAATGGACGCATTCACAAAGCGCGTGATGCGCCCGTCATCGGCCATCTCAATAGGCGCATATTTTTCCGGCTCGGCGTCCTTCCTCAGGACCAGTGTCAGGCAGGAGTTTTTTTCTTTATGAAAACTGAGGACTGTATCCAGATCGATATCTGCGAGCACGTCGCTGTTTATCACCAAAAATGTTTCTTTTTCAAGGAATGACTGAGCCTTTTTGAGTCCGCCAGCGGTTCCGAGAATTTCTTCTTCCCTGGAAAACTGCAGGTGCACTCCGAAATCTGTACCATCGCCGAAATGCTCGACAATTTTCTCGGGCAGGTGATGCACATTGACGATGATGTCCTGAATGCCATTGGAACTTAAAAAGTTCAGTGTGTGTTCCAGAAGGGGCCGGTTTAAAACCGGGAACATGGGTTTGGGAAGGCCCAGTGTGAGGGGCTTGAGGCGGGTGCCGAAGCCTGCCGCCAGAATCATGGCTCTCATTTCTTTTGCGCCATCGCCTTGAGCGACTCGGTGAAAGGAGGACGGGCAATACCCTCTTCGGTGATGATGGCGGTGACCAGTTTATTGGGGGTGATATCAAACGCGGGGTGTGCCACCTCGATGCCCTCGGGTGCAATTCTTTTTTTGTTGATGTTCACCACTTCTTCCGCTGAGCGTTCTTCTATGGGGATTTCATCGCCGGACGCCAGGGAAAGGTCTAGAGTCGACACCGGCGCGGCGACATAAAATGGAATATTGTTTTCCTTGGCAAGCACCGCAACCATATAGGTGCCTATTTTGTTGGCGACATCGCCATTTCCCGCAATACGGTCGGCCCCGACAACGACCAGATCGACTTCCTTGTTTTTCATAAAGAAACCGCACATACTATCGGTAATAAGTTTGACGGGAATATTGTCTTCTTTGAGTTCCCACGCTGTTAGCCTTGCCCCTTGCAGGAAAGGTCGTGTCTCGTTAGCCAATACTCGGATATTTTTCCCCGCGTTGATGGATGCGCGAATCACTCCCAGCGCGGTGCCGAAACCTGCTGTCGCCAAAGCCCCAGCATTGCAGTGGGTCAAAATCACATTGTCGTTTTCAATCAGAGTCTGCCCGTGTTGTCCCATTGCTTTGTTGATGCTGATATCTTCGGTCAGGATGGTGAGTGCTTCTTCCTTCAACCGGGCTTTCAGTTCGGGGATAGAAAGGTTTTTTGAATCCCTCGCAAGCTGTTTCATCCGGTTGATGGCCCAGGCGAGATTCACAGCGGTAGGCCGGGACTTGCCGAGGTGGTCGCATTGCTTTTCCATCGCGCTGTAAAATTCATCGAAGTTGGAGGCGGTAATCGCATCGGCTCCGAGGCTGACCCCCATGGCTGCGGCGACACCGATGGCCGGTGCTCCCCGGATAATCATGGATTTAATGGCCTGCCCAACTTCTTCAACGGTTTTGCAGTCAACAAAAACTTTTTCTGCTGGAAGACGAGTCTGATCGATCATCCTCACCACTCCGTCTACATACTCGATGGTTTTGATCATGAATTATTTTCTTTAAAAAGGTTGGGAATTTTAGCGGTCAGTTTTTCTCGAAAATCAGATTCATTCATCCCTTTAATTTCGATGGTTTTGTTTTTACTGTTGAGTCCCGCGACGATACAGACCCTGGAGGGACTCACCCCCAGCCACTTGGCCAGGAACTTGACGCAGGTTTTGTTGGCGGCTCCGTCTACCGGTGGTGAGGTCAATCGAATTTTTAAGGAATTATTATGAATCCCCGAGACTTCGTTCTGGGATGACCTGGGCTGGATGACGGCTGAGAACCGGATTCCATTTTCGCAAGGATTAATCCTGAGCTGAGTTTCCGGCATTGCCGTTTTGGGTTCCCGCTTTAAATTTATTTAAATGCTCTACCGCAGTGGCCCGGATATTATCCATCAACTGTTGTTTCTGTTTTTGTAATTTCTGGATATCTTCCTGTATGGAGTCCAGCTCTTTCGCGGCGTTTGCTTTATGTTGCTCAGCATGTTGCTTTGCGGTGTTGATGATTTTTTTTGCTTTTTCTTTCAATATCTCCGGCGTTAACTGCGAAAACGCGCCACTGCCGTTTGACTGGCTTTCATTGGCTTTTTCCATTTCCTGAATCAGTTGGTCTTTTTCCCCCAACTCTTTTCTAAGAGTCCGTAACTCTTCTTCCACCTCGGGAGAGGTTCTGGTTTCGGGTTCTTGTTGGGAAAGCTCGTCTAGATTTTGTTTGAGTTCTTTAATTTCCTCGTTTTTTAAGTTGATCTGCCGGTCATTATCCTTGAGGTCTTCGGCCATGGATTTAAAATCATCGGCCACAAGGTGGAGGAAGGTGTCGACCTCCTGCTTGTTATAGCCACGAAACTTGTCGTGGAAGCATTGCTCTAGAATGTCAAGATAAGTCAGGCGCATGATAGATCATTGTAGTCTCAGTGCCAAGGCTCCCAGCGACTGGACCAAAAAACTTTGAAGGAAAATTATTGCCAGAAGAACAATGATTGGCGAAAAATCGATTCCTATTCCGGACATGGGGATTAACTGCCGTACTCGAAGCAAAACTGGTTCTGTGATACTGTATAAAAACTGGACGATGGGATTATGCGGATCCGGATTCACCCAGGATAATAGGGCGCGGATAATAATGATCCACATATAGAGCTGTAAAATAATGTTCAGGACCTGGGCGGTCGCTTGCAGTAAATTTCCTAGAATAAACACAAAATATGGGGTGTAGGTTTTTCCGGTTAATTTCTTTGGAACGCTGAGAAAAATCATTGCTAACTGCTCTCCCTAAAATATCTGAAAACTCCTTTATTGTCAATGAGAAGAGCGCTTGTCAGGGAGTACTTAAATAGGGGTAAGTCGAGTTTATGAAACGGACAAAAATTAAAGACCTCCTCATGGGTGAGGAGGGAGAAGTGCTGGTAAAAGGCTGGGTGAGAACCCGCCGCGATTCCAAGGGAGGTTTTTCCTTTCTGGAAATCAATGACGGTTCCTGTCTCGCTAATATTCAAGTGGTGGCTGAACACAGCCTTCCGGATTATTCCTCCATTGAGAAACAGATGACCACCGGTAGTTGCGTGGCGGTGCGCGGCAACCTGGTAACTTCACAGGGCAAGGGCCAGTCCAAGGAAGTTCAGGCTACAGAAATTCAGGTTTACGGCCCAGCCCCGGTCGACACTTATCCTTTGCAAAAGAAACGGCACTCCTTTGAGTTTTTGCGTGAGATCGCTCACCTTCGCCCGCGTACCAATACTTTTGGCGCGGTCATGCGGGTACGTAACCGACTGGCTTTTGCCATTCACCAGTTTTTTCAGGAAAAAGGTTTTCTTTACCTGAACACGCCTATTGTAACCACCAGTGATTGCGAAGGTGCTGGGGAAATGTTTCAGGTGACGACTCTGGACCTGTCCAAACCTCCAAGTGTGGATGGCAAAATTGACTATACTCAGGATTTTTTTGGCGAGAAAACCGCGCTCACTGTCAGCGGGCAACTGGAAGGTGAAATTTATGCTATGGCCCTTTCAGAGGTTTATACGTTTGGTCCTACCTTTCGCGCCGAAAACTCCAACACCAGTCGGCACCTCGCTGAATTCTGGATGGTGGAACCGGAAATGGCCTTTTATGACCTGGATGACGATATGGACCTGGCGGAGGAATTTATCAAATACCTATTGTCGGATGTGATGGAACATTGCGCGGAAGACATGGAATTTTTTAATAAGCGCATTGACACCACCATTCTTGAGACCCTGAGAAAGATCACTGGCAGTAGTTTCGAGAGGTTGACCTATACCGACGCTATTCACCAACTGCAAAAATCCTCTGAGACATTTACCTATCCAGTGGAGTGGGGTTTTGCCCTGCAAGCAGAACATGAACGCTATCTTAGTGAGAAGGTTTTCAAAAAACCGATCATTGTGTTCAACTACCCGGAGCAGATTAAATCTTTTTACATGAAACTCAATGAGGGCGGTGAAACCGTGCGGGCTATGGATGTGCTTCTGCCCAACCTTGGGGAAATTATCGGCGGTAGCCAGCGTGAAGAAAACTATGATTTGTTGTTACAACGGATGCGGGACAAAGACCTTGATCCGGAAGAATACTGGTGGTACCTCGATCTCAGGAAATTTGGCTCGGCGCCTCACTCTGGATTCGGGTTGGGATTCGAACGGCTGGTCCAGTTCGTTACTGGCATGGAAAATATCCGCGACGTGATCCCCTTTCCCAGAACCCCCAAACACGCCAAATTCTAACCACTAGGCGTGGGACCAGCACTGCATAACCCGAAAAGCAGACTGAATACTTGAGCGCAATACTTTAACGATCTTCTCCTGTCAAAGGAAAGAGGTTTATTAAGCCGAGCCAACTATTGCTAGCCAAAAATAGCTATTGCAGTCGGCCCCACGCCTAGTGGTGGGCGGGGAGGGTGAAGTGGAAGGTGGTTCCTTTTCCAACTTCAGTTTCAAACCAGAGCTTGCCCTGGTGATTTTCCTCGATAATGCCTTTGCAGGAGAGCAGGCCCAGTCTGTTCCCATCACTTTTGGTGGTTAGTGAATCCTTGAAAAGGTATCCTTGAACTTCTTCTGGAATACCGCAACCTTTATCCGTCACGCTGACCATTATGGCTCCATCTTTTCGAATGACCCCAATATCTATCTTGCCTCCGCTTTCGGTGACGTAACCGGCGTTGATGATCAGGTTTTGCAGGACACGCTGAATGTCCAGTGGATTAAAAACCGTCTCGAGGGAATCTCCTTGAGGAAGGATTTCGATGGTTATGTTCTGCAATTGCGGGTGTGTGCAAAGTCCTGCTACAGATTCTTCTATAACCGGCAAAATAGGGTATTTTGATTTTTTTTACATGATTCAAACTGGAATCCAGCATTTCCATCAGGTTGGTTCGGACTGTTTCGACCACATGCTGACATTTCTCCATGTCTTCCAGTCCTTCCCGTTTTTTGTGGTCGGGATCGGTTCCGCTCAGCAACTCAATGGTGTCTTCAAGGGTCAATTCGGCGAGTCCCAGTGTGCTCAGATAATTCCGGATATCGTGGGTAAAAATACTCAGTTGGCGCAGGTCTTTCATCATCGTTTCGAGGTCGTTACGGACGCGGCCTGACAAGGTGCGCATGATGGAAAGAAGTGCCTTAGGTTCTGATGCTAGATAAGTGTGGAAAAGTTCTTCATTGATTTCCATGAGTAGGGTGTTCTGCTCTGCCCTGGCTGAAGCGGAACGGGCTTTGGACTCAATCAGCGACATTTCTCCGACATAGTCTCCAGGACCCAAAACCGCTATCTGCTTGGGACCTTTGAAAACCTCAAGTTGCCCTTCGAGGATGAGGTACATGGCATTTTCAAGATCATCTTCATGGAAAAGAACTTCTTTCGGCGAGAGAGAAATTTCCCGGCAATGCTCAACCAGCTTGGACAGAGTAGACTCATCGAAAAAACTGAGCAGGTCTGTCCCCTTTAGCAAGCGGATTTTCAGGCTGTTTTCCATATTATAGATATACTATCAATCGCCCAGTCAGGCAACTTGGCTGGGTGTTACTCTTTTTTATCAGGGCGTTTTCGGGTGAGGCGGACAGCGATTTCTACATGCTGGGTCTGGGGAAACATGTCGATCAATTGGATATCCCGAATTCGATGTCCATCGAGACGTTCGAGATCCCGCGCCAGGGTGGATGGATTACACGAAACATAAATAATCTGTTGGGGATGGGTATCGATCATAGTTTGAATGACCGTTTCGGAGCAACCTTTGCGGGGAGGGTCGACGATGAAGGTGTGAGGGGTTTCATCCAAAGCAGGTGCATGTTCTTCCACCGTTCCAGTGAGGAACCGGCAGTTTGACAGTCCATTACTTTCGGCGCTCAGTCTTGCATCTTCCATCGCGGGTGCAAATTTTTCAATTCCGATAACATCTCTACCCTGTTTTGCCAGCCACAGGGCGATGCCTCCCGACCCGCTATAGGCATCGACTACGGTTTGGCTTTCCTCGGTCCATTGGCTGATGAGGGTATAGAGTTTTTCCGCCTGTTCGGAATGCACTTGGAAAAACGAGCCCAGGGACAGATGAAAGTTTAACCCTCCAAGATTTTCCCTGTATCGGTTTTTGCCCCACAACACCCGCTCTTCGGAACCTAGTATGACATTGGTGTTTTGCATATTGATGTTTTGAATCAGTCCGACAATGCCCAGCTTTTTTAAATGATCCTCCTGCGTCAGTTCAGCGAGGAATCCTCTAGGGAACCTGCCCTTGTAGGTGACCAGTCCGACCAGGGTTTCCCCCGTAGATGCGGAATGTCGAATGATCAATCCGCGCAGGAGTCCCCGGTAATGGCGTTCGTTGTAAATAGAGATATCGTGTTTTTCCAAAAGCTGGCGCAGCCATTCCTTTGTGTCATTGATAGCGGGCAGGAGAATATCACAGGTGGTCGAATCGGCAATCTCATGAGAGCCTTCTGCGTAAAATCCGATCTGAGGTTTTCCTCCTTTTCCCTGCACCGCGAAACTACCTTTGTTGCGATATTGGTATCCGGTGTCGGCTGGGATGATTTCAATATTTTCTGGAATTTCGATATGAGCAATGCGTTGCAGGCTGTCCTTGACCACCTGAACTTTAAACTGCAGTTGTTTTTCGTAGTTCAGGTCCTGAAATTTGCAGCCGCCGCATTTGAAGAAAACCGGGCAGGGCGGATCGACACGGTCTTTCGATAGCTCAATTCTTTTCAAGACATCGACCACGCCAAAACGTGGCGTGGTTTTGATAATTTTCCCCAGGACGCGGTCGCCGGGCAGTCCGCCCGGTGTGAACAGGGTGTACCCCTCGTGTCGGCAAAGGCCGTCACCGCTGGAGGCTAGCGTTTCGACATCTAGCTCAAGCCGGTCCCCTCTTTTTACAGGAATATTCAGTTTCAGCTTTGCCATGAGTTAAAGATTTCTCCTGAGTAATGGGAAATTGAAAACACTTGAATTTGCAGAGAAGTGCCATTAGGGGAAGTGCGGCTGCCATTCTATTCAGCTTTCTGCCAAGCTTCAAGAATTTTTATTGCCCTGTCCTCGTTTGTGAAATTGATCGGCTTCCAGGTCGTATCGAAGAACTAGCGTACCAAGAAAAACATTAGGTACATTAAGGTGACGTGGAACGATGAGCACAGGAGTTACACTGTTTCGGTTATGGCGTTCTATCAAATAATTACGATAGGCAAGGGCCATTTGTTCCACCTCGGGTAATGCTTGTTTTAAATCGTCTCGAAACCGAAAATAACGGATTTCTATGACGTAATGATGATAGGGACTGATTGATATAGCGTCCAGAGTCAATTGGCTGAACCTGTCCGAGATCGTAATTTCTTCTTTGAGCTCATGGTTGCCGAAAGGTCCTTTGCCTGATTGCAGGGCCCGGTGAACAGCCACATGGAACTTGTGAGCCTCATCCATTAAAAGGCGATTAGGGTCTCCGGGGGTTTGTTATAAATGTCCCAGGGGTCAAGTTGACCGTCAAGTGGTTGAGTTTCGTCCCGCATTTCATCTGCCTCAATTTTTAACTCTTTCTTGCGTTTGCTTTCAACTTCTTCGGCTGTTGCTTTTTGCAACAAGTATTGTTGATGTTCTTTTCTGCGCCAGATAAGCACTCCGAGTTTTTCAATGAAGTGCAATTCCGTGATGAGAGTTGCAATGATGAAGATTCCTAATCCATATATAACCGGGTGATTGGCACTAAAGGATAGAGAAATGACCATGAGACTGCCAAGAAGCCTGACAGACAGGGGATCTTGGCGGGGACGGTAAATGATGCGCAATGTTACAATCAATACAGCCAGGGCAAAAATCATCGCCAGAAGAGATTCCCCCGTGGTGAACCATTTTGCCATGGACTCTATCATTTCCGAATCTGTTGTCGTTTTTTCCATGGTTTTTCTCCCTTTTCCCAAGTCTGGGGAAATTATATCAAATCAAGTTCATTATAATGTTGTTTATCAATCTGGGGGAGGTAAATGAGCAACTCCGCCGCAAGCGGACGAGGTACCTTAATAAAGTGTTATTTATAGGACGTGGCAAGCCACGGGGAATAAAACCAACTTGTGGGATTTGAAATGCTGGGTTGAAAGAGGGTGGTATACTTCTGTTCTATGAATGATTGCATTGCCATATTTGGAGCGGTAAAAGAAGAAATTGCCGGTATCAAACGTGCCATGAATATTTCAGATCATGTGCGTCTCGGTAAAACTTCTGCCTGGCCCGGCAAGTGGGGGAAGCAGAATATTGTCCTGGTCAGATCCGGAGTTGGCAAACAAAGGGCCGAGGATGCCGCCCTTCAAGTCATCGACCGTTTTCAACCCAGGGCCCTGATCAGTACCGGCTATGCCGGCGCGGTTCAGCCGGAACTGAATGTCGGTGATCTGGTGATTGCCGATACCATTCTGGAAGCAAAAGAAGAAGGGAAATATTTTTCCGATCCCGATTGGTTGGGCCGTGCCAGGAACATTCCTTGTCCCGATGGAGTCAAGACAGTTGTAGGTGGGCTGCTAACCGTCAATACTGTGATCCATGACTCAGCGACCAAGCGGGAACTGGGGAAAAGATATAGCGTTCAAGCGGTGGAAATGGAAACTTCGGCGATCGCCAGAGTGGCTGAAGAACAGGGTTTGCCTTTACTGTCTGTGCGGGTGATTTCTGACCGGCTCGATCAGGAACTTCTGGACAGCTCCTCGTTTCTGGGAAGTGATGGGGAAATCTCGAACCTCAAAGCCGGATGGTATGTGTTGACGCACCCGGGTTCTATCAAAAACGCCTTGTCACTTCGCGCGCAAACTCAAATTGCGACTCAGGCGCTGACAAAGTTTCTTTCCGACCTGTTAGGTTAAATTAAACATTTGGTTCATGCGTCTTCCGACACGACTTTGTTTCTGCCGGAATTTTTTGCGAGATAAAGCCTTTGGTCGGCTTGGTCGATGGTTTTTTCGATAGGGGTATCCCCTGAATACTTGCTGACTCCGAAACTCATGGTTATGGGAATTTCCTGATCCTCAAAGATAAAGGGTTTCGCGGAAACCTGTTTCCGGATTTTATTGCCAAGCTGGACAGCTCCTTTTAAATCTGTTTCGGGAAGTAAAATCAGAAACTCTTCTCCTCCCCATCTTGCCACCTGGTCTATCTCCCGTTTTTCTGTGTTCAGGAGCTTGCTGATTTTTATCAAAACATCATCGCCCGCTGCATGACCATAGGTGTCGTTGATTTTTTTAAAAAAATCGATATCGCCAAAAAGGATAGAAAAAGGTTTCTGGTTGCGTTTGGTGCGCATGGCTTCATTCTCAATTTTTTTTAAGAAAGTTCTCCGGTTGAACAGGCCGGTCAGGGAGTCTATTTCACTATCCTGGATTAATTTTTTAATGGCGGCGGACAAAACCAGATGGGTTTTGACCCTGGCGCAGACTTCTTTAAGGTTGAAAGGTTTCATGATGTAATCCACCGCTCCCACGTCAAACCCTTCCAGGACATCTTTATTATCTCCCTTTGCGGTAATAAAGATAACGGGTATGTCCATCAGTTTCTCGTCTTCTTTCAGGCGTCTGCATACTTCAATGCCATCGATTTTCGGCATCATGACATCCAGTAATATCAGGTCGGGTTTCAGTTTGGGGATCAGGTTGAGGGCCATTTCTCCGTCGAAGGCCACTGAAATATTGTATCCGATGCTTGCCAGAGCGCGTTGCAGAACAAGGATATTGGCCTCGGTGTCATCAACAATCATTATGGTCATGGAATCCGGTGGGAACAATTTTTCCATACTTAACATAAAGCTCTCCTCAAAAACTCTTATCTATCCTACCTACTTTGCCACAGGCCCTCTTTGACTGGGGTTTTTATTGATAAAAATGAAAGGACTATATTACAGAAAAATAGGAAAAAATTGACGCCAGGCAGGGCAAACTTGCACTCAGGGAGGGGAATTTTGACTCAGCAAACCACCAGGATAAAAACAGAAAACAGTTTTTTTATAAAGCTTGAGTTCAAGTTGTAAGTGCAAAATCGATGGCTAACAAGCTTTTCTCTCCGGCTCCCTACCAAGGGAGCCGCCCTCCCCCCCCTCTTTCAATATTTATTTCTGCAATCAATTTAGTTTGAATACAAGATGAGTATTGCTTCCACCTCCACCTGGATTGGGCCCACCTGTCAGAAGATGAATTTGGTTTTTCCACAAAACTGATGCCAGCCCATGTCTGCCTGACGGCATTGGGTTAAAGGTTTTCCATTTATGGTTTGAAGGATCATAGGCTTCATTTTCAACGAAGGTTCCTTCCCCTGATTCGCCGCCAAAGACATGGATCAACCCGTTCAGCACCTGAGAAGTGATACCGCTACGGGCTGTAGGCAGAGGAGCGTGGCGGTTCCACTTGCCGGTTTTGGAATCGTAAGATTCATGGGCATCCAGGTTATTATTGTAGTTGACGTCCACCCGTCCGCCAATGGCGTGCAGGTTTCCGCCTGTTACGGAAACGGTAAGGTGATCGCGCGCGGTGGGCATGGGGGCAAGGGTTTGCCAGCTATCTGTTTTGGGATCATAAACTTCATGGGCAGGGGGTGTTGACCAGATTGAAAAATTTGCGGTGCGCGCCTCCGACCAGATGAATCTTGCCATCAACCACTCCAGCCGCGAGCGCTCCGCGTGCTGTGGGCATGGGAGCTTTGGCTGTCCAGCGATGGATTTTAGGATCATACTCGTAGTTCACATCAACGGATCTCCATGTACCGGAATCAAACCCGCCGATGACATAAAGTTTACCGTCCACCACAGAAGCTGTTGTGTGGTGCAGACCGCGGGGAAGGGGAATGATTCGGCTCCAGGTTCCGGACTCCGGGTCCCACACATCCACCTTGTTGGAAATTCCGTTTGGAGTGAACCCTCCCAGTAAATAAATTTTATCGCCGACGAGTGCGGAAGAAGACTCTGTTCTTTTAATGGGAGTGGGAGAAAGCTCAACCCAGGTGCCTTCGGGGTTGGCCGTAGAGATAAGGGGGGAAAACAAAATTCCTGTAAGGAGAGTGATGAAAAACCGTTTCATGATTCTACCCCTTCAAGGGTTTTCAATCATTTGTCCTTTGCCTCGAACGATGTGATCGAGAGTGATCAATTGTTCCAGAAGTTCTGGGAGCAGGTCGAGTTTCAGCATATTGGGTCCATCTGATAATGCCTGGTCGGGGTCCGGGTGGGTTTCCATAAATAGGGCATCACAACCCACTCCTATCGCTCCACGGGCGAGGTCGGGGATCATCTCCCTTTGTCCGCCACTCTTCGTCCCCTGGCCTCCGGGTTGTTGCAGGCTGTGGGTAGAATCGAAGATCACCGGATAGCCGTAGTCCCGCATCAAAACAAGGGAACGCATATCCACCACCAGATTGTTGTAGCCAAAGGTTGCCCCCCGTTCGGTCAGCAGGATATTTTTATTGCCGCTCTCTTCAAGTTTGTTCACGACATTCTTCATATCCCATGGGGCCATGAACTGCCCTTTTTTAACATTGATCGGTTTGCCGGTGCCAGCAGCTTTCACCAGAAGATCTGTTTGTCGGCAAAGAAATGCCGGGATCTGTAAAACATCGAGTACTTCCGCTGCGGGTTCGACTTCTTCTTCCTTGTGGACATCGGACAAAACGGGAAGTTCCAGATCGGTCTTGATCTTTTGCAGGATTTTTAATCCTTCTTTCAATCCCGGGCCGCGAAACGATTGAATGGAAGACCGGTTGGCTTTATCGTAGGAAGCTTTGAAAATAAAGGGCACTCCCAGGTCTCCGGTAATACGTTTTAGTTTTTCGGCGATGTCCCGGGTAATTTTTTCAGATTCAATCACACAGGGGCCCGCGATCAGCGCCAGAGGATTCTTCCCACCTATGCTAAAGGCACCTGTAGAAATTGCTTGGGTGGTTTTAGGCGTGTTGCTCATTCCGGTCTCGGTGAAAGGGCGTCCTGCACTTCTTGGGAAATGGGGACGGGGTGGGGCACTTCGGTCCGGGGGGGTAGTCCTTCCTCGGCAAGAAGGCCCAACATAATTTCGCGCACCTTTTCGTTATTGCTGGCCTTAAACACGCTGGGAAACCCGTTTGCTGTTATTTCCGCAAGATTGATATCCGGAAAATCATCTGTGAGAAGAAAAATCACAGGAGTTTTCCGGAACCTCTTTTTTATATTCATCAGATGTTTGATCTCGTTTTTTTCCTTACGCGGTACAAACACCATTAGGTCACAATTAATGAGTTCGGATTTTTTGAAACAATCGTTGGGAGAAACGAACGTCATGACAGTAAAAATTTCCTCACTGAGAAATTTTGCCATTTTAATTCGCTCGCCCCTGACTGGATCAACGATATAGATGGTTTTATAATCCATGAAATTTCCCTAAGTTAAAATCATAGCCAATCAACCAAGTTTACCATTAAAAGGAGCGTCGGTAACGTAAAATCAGGTTTGGCCCGGACGCGGGGTTTGCTTTATTCATCCCCCTGTGGAACAATAATGCAACACATGCACGGAAAACTTTCGATACCTATTCTCAGGGCATCCTGATGAACAAACAAATTAGTTTCCTGTTACTGATTTTGTTTCTGGTCGTTCCTCCCGCTTACTCCAAAGACCGTGTGATTGTCGTTAAACTTTCAGGGTCGATCAATCCCGCAGTCGCCGAATATGTTTCCCATGAAATTAGCCAGGCCAACGCCGAGCAGGATGCGTTGATTGTGCTGCATATGGATACTCCCGGCGGACTGGATACTTCCATGCGGCAGATTATCAAGAAAATCCAGAGTTCCCAGGTTCCAGTGGCTTCGTTTGTTGCGCCGAGTGGATCGCGTGCCGCCTCGGCGGGGACATTCATCACCATCGCGTCCCATATTGCCGCCATGGCCCCGGGCACCAATATTGGTGCTGCCAGTCCGGTGAATATGATGGGCGGGGGAGGCGAAGGCGAGCAAGCCAAAACCATGAAAAAGAAAGTGACCAACGACGCCGCTGCTTACATCCGTTCTCTGGCGGAACTTAGAAAACGCAATGCTCACTGGGCGGAACTGGCGGTGGTCAACAGCGTTTCGATATCTGCGGAAGAGGCTAAGAAGCTCAATGTCATTGATCTCATTGCGGGGGATGTGACTGCACTGGTGCTGGCTATTGATGGGAGGGAAGTTCAAGTCGCCTCCGGCTCTGTCACGCTCAAGACCGCAAATCTCCAGATCGTTTATCACGAGATGACCCCCCGGCAGAAAATGCTGGATATTATTTCCAGCCCCAACGTGGCCTACATCCTCATGATGCTTGGGATAGTGGGACTTTATTTTGAGTTGTCCAATCCCGGGCTGGTTCTGCCCGGTGTGATTGGTGCCATCAGTCTCATTCTCGCACTCTATGCCATGCAGGCTTTGCCAATCAACTACGCCGGACTGTTACTGATCATATTTGGCGTGATTCTGTTTATCGCTGAAATCAATGTCATGAGCTACGGCCTGTTATCCGTGTCCGGGGTGATATCGCTTTTTCTCGGGTCCACCATGCTGATAGACAGTGACGACCCTGCCATGCAGATTTCTCGGGCTATCCTTTACCCGACGCTGGGTTTGACAGTTGTTCTGTCGCTAGGCATCGTCGTTCTCGCTGCCCGCACCCGCAGCCTCAAAAAACTGGGGGGGATGGAGGGAATGGTTGGCGAAACCGGTCTGGTGAAAGAAACCCTGAATCCAAAAGGCCGTGTCATGGTCCACGGGGAATTGTGGGAGGCGGAAGCAGAAACTCAGGTTGCCGAGGGGGAGAAGGTTCGGGTCGATTCGGTGGAAGGCCTAAAAATTAAAGTTTCTCAAGTTGAAAACTCGAGTTAATAAAGTGACGTGGACTCAGTCTGCTGGCCTGCTGGTTTTCTTTGTATTGACCTATGTGGCCTTCCTGCTCCTTTTTGAAAACAAAATCATTTTTCATCCATCCCGCTATCCGGAAGGATTTTGGAATCCGGCATCTGTTGGTGTTCCGGCGCAGGACATTTATTTCACAGCGGAAGATGGAATAAAACTGCATGGTTGGTTTATTCCTAATCCCAATGCGGTCGCGACCCTGCTATGGTTTCATGGCAACGCTGGTAATCTCAGCCACCGACTGGATAATATTCAACGTCTTAAGCCGCTCAACCTGAATATTTTTATTTTTGATTACCGCGGTTACGGAAGAAGCGAAGGCGAACCCGATGAGCAGGGAATTTACAGAGATTCCCGGGCGGCTTACAAGAAGGTTCTTGAGCTGGATGGCGTGTCCGTCGATTCGCTATTTCTTTTTGGCCGCTCTTTGGGTGGCATCTGCGCAGTGGAAACGGCCATGAACCACCCGGCTAGAGGGTTGATTCTGGAATCGGTGTTCACCAACTCCGCCGACATGTCGAGACAGGTTTTCCCGCTTGTTCCTCTGGGCTGGGCTATCCGATCTAAATTGGACGCTTTGGGAAAAGTACCTCACCTGAAGCTTGCCAAACTGTTCCTACATGGTACACGCGATGAGATTGTCCCTTATGACCTTGGACGTAAATTATTTGAGCAGGCTGGAGACCCTAAAACGTTTTACCCTATCGAAGGGGCCGGGCATAATGACACGTATATCATGGGCGGAGCCCGCTATTTTGCGGCCCTGAACCGGTTTATCACCGAAACTCTGAAAAACTCCAACAATAGAGGATGACCTTCGTGGAATTTTAGGTTACATTTTCCTCTGCGGTTTTTTTTCTTCAATGAGATTTTGAACATCCCGAGAATATGACGATTCGTAAAGACATTCTAAAAAACATCAAAACGGTGGTGATCAAGATTGGCAGCAGTGTTATTTCCAATAGGGAAAAAGGCCGGCGATCTCTAGAGTGCGGGTTGAGCAAGGACTGGGTGCGGCATTATGCCAGTAAAATAAAGACCCTCCGCGAAAAAGGCTACGATGTGGTGTTGGTTTCATCCGGTGCTATCATGGCGGGACGGGAACGCCTGGAATTTGGCCGCGCTGATTTAACAATTCCTGAAAAGCAAGCCTGCGCTGCCATCGGCCAGAGTTTCCTGATGCATACCTATGAGAAAGCTTTTGAGAAAAAAGGACTGAAGGTTGCCCAGATTCTTTTGAGTCATGAGGATCTGGGAAACCGTACGCGTTACCTGAATGCCAAGCACACCATCGAGGCGCTTCTGGAGAGAGGTGTCGTTCCCATCATCAACGAAAACGATTCGGTTACGGTTGAAGAGATCAAAATCGGTGACAACGATAGCCTTTCCGCAACCGTGGCCTGTCTGGTAGACGCACAATTATTAATCATTCTTTCCGATGTTGAGGGATTGTATGACCGGGACCCTTCTCTGAAAAACAGGCCTGGCGCTGAAAAAGCACAACTGATTTCCCATATTTCCAAAGTCAATGAAGACATCGAGCGCATTGCAGGAAAAAGCAAGAATTGGTTGACGGTGGGAGGAATGCTCACCAAGGTTCTGGCAGCAAAAAAAACCATGAGTTTTGGTATTCCCGCGCTAGTTGTCAATGGATTGGACAAAAAGGTCGTCGAGAATATTTTTGCCGGTAAAGAAGTGGGTACATTGTTCTGGTCGGGGAAAGGCAAGATCCGCGATCGCAAGCACTGGATTGCTCATACCCTGAAACCTGCGGGAACGCTGATCATCGATGAAGGAGCTCGCAAAGCTCTGGTGGAAAGAGGTAAAAGCCTTCTCCCCGCAGGACTGGTAAAAGTGAAAGGCAAATTTGAGTTTGGCAATGCCCTGATCCTCCTCGATGAAACGGGTAAAGAAATTGGCCGGGGACTGGTCAACTATAATTCACGTGACCTTGAACAGATCAAGGGCATGAAAACTTCCGCCGTGCGCAACTTGATGGGCGAATCCTATTATGAAGAGGTGATTCACCGTGACGACTTGGTGGTCTTCTAACCCCGGGCCATGTCCGGAGAGAATAGGGCAAGGGCTCATTGAGCCCTCTATACTTTTTGCTTGCCAGAAGCAGTTATTGCTAGTTGCCAGTGGAGGCACTCCACATGGCTAAATGGTGGGAAAAAGAACCGATTCGTTTTGAATGCCAACCGGATTGCTTCAAGTGTTGTATTAAACCGGGTATCGTGCATTTTGATCGGGCAGATATCCGCAGAGCCGCTAATTTTTTGAAAACCTCTCCACTTAAATTCAGAAAAACTTATCTCACTCGCGATGAGGGTGAGTGGATTCTCGAAGTCGGGGAAGAGGGCGAGCCTTGCACTTTTTTGACCGATCAGGGATGCGGCATCCACGAGGGCAAACCGAAACAATGCCAGTCCTATCCTTTCTGGCGGGAAAATATGGATTCCAAATCCATGTGGAGGCTGGTCGGCGGGTTCTGTCCCGGCATTGATATCGGCCCCATGATCCCTTTAGAAACTATTAAAACCTTCCTCAAAAAATTCACCCACTGACGTGGGAGGCAACGAGCCATCACTTTTTTGGGCTGGCGAAGGCTGATTCGGCTGAAAAGGCCGGTTCCCTATTGCCACCGGCGGCACGCCGGGCTCGCTGGCCCCACGCCTAGTGGTTGACAAGGGGGGATGGTGTGAGGATAATAGCCCGCTGGGCGCAGATTTTATCTGTTTTTGCTGTTTATTTGGAGAAATTGATATGCCGGTTGCGGTAGTTGTAGGAATGCAGTGGGGCGATGAAGGGAAGGGCAAGATCATCGACCTGCTTGCTGAAAATGTTGATGTGGTCGCACGCTATCAAGGCGGCCATAACGCCGGGCATACCATTTGTTTCAATGAGAAACAATTCGTCCTGCATCTCATCCCATCCGGAATTTTCCATGAAAACAAATTATGCGTGATCGGTAACGGGGTGGTGGTGGACCCTCTGGCTTTGGTGGAAGAAATGCGCCAGTTAGAGGAAGCGGGGATTGACCTGGAGGGCAGGTTGGTCATCAGTGACCGGGCCAATATCATCATGCCTTATCACGGCACCAGCGATAAAGGCCGCGAGAGTGGAAGTGGGTTTCAGAAAATTGGCACGACGGGAAGGGGGATCGGCCCCTCCTATGCTGATAAAATCGCCCGGGCAGGAATCAGAACCTGTGATCTTCGCGATGAAACTTATCTGAAGGAGCGGTTGCGGGCCAATTACGATGAAAAACAAAAGATTTTAAAAAGCCTGTACGGTACCGAGTTGCCTGAGTTCAATTGTCTGTTGGATGAGTTGATGGGCTATCGGGAAACCATTTTAAAATACATTGCCGACACCCATATTCTAATGCGTGACCAGATCGCTCAGGGGAAAAATATTTTGTGTGAAGGCGCACAGGGAACCATGCTGGATGTGGATCATGGCACGTACCCGTTTGTGACGTCCTCCAATTCAACCGCAGGAGGTGCCTGCACCGGTCTGGGTATTCCTCCGACGAAGGTGGACCGGGTGCTGGGTGTGATCAAGGCTTATACCACCCGGGTCGGCGAAGGCCCGTTTCCCACCGAGTTGTCAGATGCGGATGGCGAGCGTCTTGGCAAAGTCGGGCATGAGTTTGGCGCGACCACCGGCAGGCCCCGGCGATGCGGGTGGTTTGATGCGGTGGTTGCAAAATATGGCGTTCACCTTAATGGCATTGACGCGTTGATTCTCACGAAAGTCGATGTCCTGGATGGATTCAAAACCATCAAGGTTTGTACCGGTTATGAATATAAAGGAAAAACATTTCTCGACATGCCGGCTGACGCCGAAGTTCTGGAAAACTGCCGACCGGTCTATACCGGGTTTGATGGCTGGTCGGAAAGCACTGTTGGGGTAAAGGATTTTGACCGATTGCCCGAAAATGCCAGACGTTATATCAACCGGTTGAGCGAACTTCTTGAAACTCCGTTCATGATGATCTCCACAGGCCCGGACCGGGAACAAACCATCCAGCGCGAGCCTTTGTTCTGACCCCCGCCCTTTGGGGCAAAACTTTCCTTTCTCACTGCCCGTCTTTGGTATAATGAAGAGCTAATAGTGACTCTTTTAGGATGTGGCCATGTTGACCATAGGTATATTGGTTTCAGCCTGCCTGTTTTTTTATTTTGTGGGCTACCGGGCTTATGCCCAACGGCTGGACCGGGAATTGATTCGTCCTGATGCTTCCCGGGAGACTCCCGCCATAAAACAAAATGATGGTGTGGATTATGTGCCCAGCAAACCGCTGGTGTTGTTCGGGCATAATTTTGCATCCATTGCTGGTGCCGGTCCGGTTATTGGCCCGATCATTGCCATGCATCATTTTGGCTGGGCGATAACGTTAGTTTGGATTTTGCTGGGCAATGTGTTCATCGGTGCGGTTCACGATTACCTGACACTGATGATGTCGGTGCGCAATCGCGGCAGTTCCATCGCTGACATCGCGGAATCGACGATAGGCTACCGGGCCAAAGCCGTGTTTGCTATTTTCCTCGTTCTGGCCATGTTGCTGGTGATCGCCGTTTTTGGCGTTGTTGCGGCCAAAACTCTCATCGCCCAACCGGAAATGGTGTTCCCCACGTTTGCCATCATTCCCGTTTCGATGGTCCTCGGCTGGTGCATTTACAAAAAAAACTTCAACCTTCAGATCGCCTCTTTCATTGCGGTGCTTGCGATCATTGTGAATATTTATATCGGATTCAAAATGCCCCTGCCCTTGCCGGAAGAGGGTGTGATGGGGCTCTCTCCACTAGTATTCTGGTTTGTTGTATTGATGATTTATGCCGGGGTGGCTTCGATCCTGCCGGTGCAAACGCTTTTGCAGCCGCGTGATTATCTTTCTACATACATTCTGTTTGGTTCCATGTCACTGGCTATTGTTGCCTTGTTATGGGTTGCGCCGGGATTAAACACTCCGGTCTGGAGAGGCGCGATGTCTGATGTGCAGGGGCCGGTCTGGCCGATGCTGTTTGTGCTGGTGGCCTGTGGTGCGATATCAGGTTTTCATTCTCTGGTTGCGAGCGGCACCACTTCTAAACAGTTGGCTAATGAAATGCAGGGCAAACCCATCGCTTATGGCGGCATGCTCACCGAAGGGGTGGTCGCGGTCATCACCGTCCTGGTGGTGGGTGGAGGTCTTTATTGGGTGGCCCCGGAAGGTGGGGGTGTCGATATGGCCCGGTTGGGATTCCGCGAGACCCTGCAATCCGGCGGATGGATCCTGGCGTTTGGCAACGGATTCGGCAACGTGGTGCACCAGATGTTGCCGATTTTGAGTTTTACGATTGCTTCCATGATCGCCGTGCTGGCGTTGAACACATTTGTGCTGACCACCCTCGATACCGCCGTGCGTATCACACGGTTCCTGATTCAAGAATCTCTAGGCAACCATGTACCCGTTTTTCGTAATAAATATGTTGTGACGGTTGCGGTGGTGTTCGCGGCCTACCTGATTGGTGCGACCGATGGCTGGCAGAAAATCTGGCCCATTTTTGGAGCGACCAACCAGCTCATTGCGGCGATGGCCCTGTTTGTGGTGGCAACGTGGTTGATGGCGGTCAAGCGGCCGACACATTATGTGCTTTACCCCGCTCTGTTCATGACGGCGACCACGATTGGCGCGTTGGCCTGGCAGGCCTATCAGTTTTTTGTCGCGCCGGACCCGAATGTGTTTCTCGGTGTGGTGGCAGTGGTGCTTATTGGACTGGCTGTTTTTGTCGGATATGAGGCCATGCAGGCCCTTAAAGGACGAAGAATGATCGCAAGCCCGGTTGCAGAAGTTCCGTCCAGCGCTGAGTGATCCAGATAATGTTTGGTTCCCGGGTTTGAATATATTAATATGGTGCCTATCCATTAAACTTTGAAAGTTCTATTCTTGTGAAGATCAGCGAAGTCCTGGCCATCCAGGAAAAAATAAATGAAAAAAGTGCGACTGCCAATAAGCCGAAGCCCAAGGCGAAGGCGCGTCCCAATCTCAAAAAAGCCCTGAAAGTGGTGCGCACGAAAGAAACCCCAAACCCCAACGCCTTGCAGTTTGTCATCAATGCGGTGATTCTTGATGACGGTAATATTTCCTTCACCAGCAAGAAAGAAGCGGAAGGGGATAAACTGGCTGCCGCCCTGTTCGAAAAACCCGGTATTTTGAACGTCTTTGTCATGGATAACTTTGTCACTGTGACGAAGGACGAAAAAACAAGTTGGGTTCCACTCAAAGACCGGGTTTGGAAAACCATTGATGAATTGGTGACCGTGTATCAGGCTGAAGGGAAAGTGCAGTTGAGCGAGGTGGATGTCGTCAACTTTTCCAACCTTGATAATGAGAAGAAACTTCAGGGAATTGAAATGGTGCTCAACCGTTCGATCCGCACCAATCTTGCCCAGGACGGCGGCGGTGTGGAGCTAAAAGGCATAGAAGGTGATGAAGTGAGCATCCATTACCAGGGAGCCTGCGGCAGTTGCCCGACCTCGACCAGTGGAACCCTGCAATACATCCAGACCCAACTGCGCCAGCAGTTGCACCCCAAGTTGACCGTCAAATCAGTCTAGCCACTAGGCGTGGAGCCAATGTTGTCATCCTGAGCTTGTCGAAGGATATACGTCCCCTTCATTATTGTTAGGCCGCCACGTGGGCATTGCTATCTGTGAATTGCTTAATGACAAAAGGAGAGGTCATTGTTGCGAGAAGACCGCCATAATCCAAACTAAACCTTATTTCATCTCCGACCTCCAGATTGTGATTCTCTCCATCGAGAATAATATGATCACTACTAGAACCTATTATTTTTAGGTTATTATTAGATTTCAAGTTGGATACTTGAACGTCCTGCCTGCCTAAAGCAATTATCACTCTTTGATGATCACCTCGATCCAGAAAGCTAGGAACATTGCCAAAAGCATCTTGACAAATTTCTCCAAGTGGAACAGACGCCTTTCTCTTAGACTCGATAACTTCAGCAATAAGTTGAAATGCACCCGTATACAAACCCGGAATTACTTTTCGACCTACAGTTTCGCAACCTAAAAGAATTGATTCACCCAAGCAGAGATTATTAACCCTACCAACGTCCTGAGAAGATTTGAACCACTCAAAATTTGCTGAATTTCCCCCTGAAATAATTTCCAGATCAATGTGAAACTCTTTTTCTAATAAATCAACCAATTCGGAGAGTTCTCGCATGTTTTTATCATCAGGTTTAATTCCCCCGTAGCAAGCAAAATTGCAGCCAATGCCAATTATTTTTATATGGGGCATCGAAAGGGTTTCCCTGATAAATTGAGGTAGATCATAAGGAAGTATCCCTTCACGTAGATCGCCTAACTCAACCATAATGATTACCTGATGAATTTTATTCTGATCTTTCGCATGATAGGAAAGGTTTTTAAGAGTCTCGATCTCAGTATTTAAACTAATGTCCGCATTTTTGACGATAGATTCAGCCTGGCTCAAGGGTGTGCGCAAAAGAACAAATTGATTTAATATTCCTGCACTTTTCATTTTTTGAATATTTTCAATACGCGAGTCCGCAATAAATTTGACTCCACCCTGAATCATTGCTTTGGCTATGGAAGGCTCTCCAAGTACCGCTTTAGTCACTCCCATTAAGGAAATGCCCTTTTGCATATATAACTCAGATAGTTTTTTTGTGTTTTCTCGTATTTGGGACAGGGAAATTTCGACTCTAGGCATGGACGATTTCATTTTTATCTTTCAGATGCCTGTCCGATTGTACTTTCCCATTTATGAGGATTTTATAGTTTTCTCGCGTGATTTTATGTTCCAGCTTTGGAAAATTTTTGCTTAACACTTGAACAAGTTTTTGGCACCCGTAGTTCAAAACATCTGTTGTTGGCAATTGAAGCTTCTTTTCATAATCTTCTATTACCTTCAGAATCCCATGGTCATCCATATCTTCATGGCTTAAAGTTATCGCTATCACCTTGGTTTTTGAGATCGTTTCGATCAGTTTGATTTCGCTTTCAGCAGAAGGCATTGCTAGTCGAGGAAAATCGCACCGGAACTTTCTAGCGGGAGGGTGTTGAAGGATAATTCCATCCGGCATGCTTCCTTTCAAGATACCGAGAGAACTCATGAAAGCGGGATGACTGATGGCACTTTGTCCCTCCACTAAAATGATGTCGGGACTTTCGTTTTTAAATGCCTGAACAACAGAGTTTTCTACTTCACCTACCACGAACTGGGAAATAAGGGCATCCGTCGATACTCCATATCTTGCTCCTTGCATCAAGCTGGTTTGTCCTGTTGCGACAAGTACTGATTTTATTCCGAGATTATTTAGCGTTTTATTGAGTTCCACTGCCGTGGTCATTTTACCGCAAGCACAATCGGTCCCCAATACAGCTATTACGGGAACAGTTACTTCAGATATTTGACCCGTAAAAAGGTGCAAATCTTTTAAAAGAGGGGGTTTTCTAATGTCCTTAATTTGGATGCCGTTCAGGACAGCTACTTGAGCAAACTCTGGGTCTTCTGAGAAAAACTGGTGTAGACCGCTAATGATGTCCATTCCTTTTTCCATAGCTTCCAAGATCATTAGTCTCTCATTATTTGGGATGTAGGTCTCTAAGGGAGCTTTTCCGTAAATATAGAAATCAGGAATGTAGGCAAGTTTACCTAAAGCATCATCTAAATTAGCAAAAATTGGAATCCCACTCTTCTCCTCTCCTAGCTCCTCTCCTGCATCTTTCCCCGTTAATGAGCTATCAATAACCCCAACAATGGTATAGATTTCAGAGTGGCGGACTAACGCTGCTGCGGTTTTTCCGTCCACCAGTCCAAATTGATTTTCGCAATAAACCAGGGCTGTTTTTTTCTGACCCGTATTGCAATTTTTTTCTGACCTAAATTCCTGCTGGGCAATCCGTTCTTGATTTATGATTAGGTTCTTTGTTCTTTGTTGAATTTGCACTAAATTCCTTCTGCGATAGTTTTGGCATCGCGGTCTCTGGTTTTTACCACTACTCTGGCATCGATTGGGAGGGGTGAAGAATCTTAAACTTTACCCAAGGCAATTTTTAATTGTTTCGCGCCATCCTCATAAGCATGTTTTTCGCCCGCAGAATATTCTATTTTGTAATTTTCATTTTTTGCTGATGCAGCTTTCCTGCGGCCTTCAGCCTCTTCAGTGGATTTATTGAAGTTATCAATTAATTCCTGCAATACTTCCTTTGCTGTCATGGTTGATTCTGTCATTTTTTAATATCCTCTAAATAAAGATTAAGAATTGTGAAATGAATATGGCTTAAGCAATATTTCAATCATTGAATCCGTCACTTTGGGCACTGGGGAACCCAATTCATCAGCTGATTGAATTGATGGCGATCAGCCGCAAAGCGTATCCTTGCAGAGAAATCGAAATGGCAGAAAGGCTTACTGGAAAAAAGGAATTTGGCCGATTTAGAGAAATCCCTAACACAATAAAATTAGCAATCATCGAAGCTACCAGTGTGAAAAATGCAAGGTCTTTCATCATTCCCCTTCCTGGGTTGGTTTGGTGTTACCTTTTCTCTGTTGTATTACGCGAAGGATATTCGCTCACTTTTCTGTCGATTCCTTTGACGGTCAGTTGAATGTTATTGACCGAAGATTCGATATAGCCCAGCAATCTTTCCAGGTTGTTCATCCCTTCCAGCATTTTAAGGGAATTTTTTTTATCTTGAGAGGAACAATTATTACCATTTTTCGTTCCATCCGTTGTGGTGTTTTCTATTGCCACAACTTGAGAAGGATTAATCCATGGGTTTAACCCGTTCAGCAATAAGACTAGGGTAAAGACGGTCATTAATACTTTTGTATAGCGATCTATGATCATTGGTTTCTCCTTGGACAATTCAATCATTGGCTCCATAAAGATCTTGAGCGTCGCTTGGCCGCTTTTCGCTTTTTCATGGCTTCCTTGATCTTGCGTTTCTTCCGGGCGGAGGGCTTTTCGTAAAATCGTCGGCGCTTGAGTTCTCTAAAGAACCCCTCTTTATTGAGCTGGCGTTTTAAAACTTTTAACGCTTTTTCGACCTGATTCTGATAAACGGTGACTTGAGAAATAGGTCCCTCGAGATAATAAATTTATGATGTTTCGGCTTCTGTTTGGCTTTTAGTAGATTTTGACCATGGTTTTCTGCCCCTTTTGTTTCTAAGGAACATTGATGGGGTTTCCAACTGCTGTTTTGAGCGTATGTTTAAGGTTTGTGTTGAAATCACCTTTTTTAATTTTCCAGAACTGTCGTACACTTTAACTTCATGCATATAGTTACCCCTTTTTATAGCTTTTCACCTCAAGTATTGAAGGCAAAAAAAAAGCCACTCCAAAAGGGGGAGTGGCAAAATTTAAAAATCCCAAGTTGTGTTTTTCCCCTTAGCTCGATAGGTAATAGAGGAGAGGTTGCTATTAGGATACTCTGATTGGTCCATATAGCAATGTAATTCGGGTTAATTAAATTTAATCTTCATCAATTGCCAAAGTTTTGCCAAACACTCAAAAGCAGAATAGGCATACTCACTTCACATAAAGAACAGCTCTAGCTCATTTGTTTCTAAGAGGTTAAAAGAAGGATCGGCAATAGCCAGAAAAGTTGAATGTTATGGTTCATCGGCTTTTCACGCCGGAAACAGGGGTTAGAATCACCTTGAGGCTACCACTCCCTTTGGTCTGCTTTTTGAAAAGGGTAAATGTCCGCTAATGGCCGATTGCTGCCTTCGGGGAAGTAAGTCCATTCTTGCTTGTATGTTATGAAGGTCTAGGTCTACTGCGTTACTTTATCTCCCTTTATTCAGGTTTTTTGGCAGGTTGAGGATTCCTTCCAGAATGCTGGCTGGTTTTTCAGTCAAGGATTTATGTGGTAAAGGGATGAAGCTTGGTTCGCTAAGCTTGCCGCTCACCTTGATGTAAATTTCGAGAATGCCGCCTTTTTCTCCCCCTCCTAAAATCTGGCCCAACAGGGGAATGGCTTTGATGATTTTTTCTGCCACTTGCAGTGGCACGGCCTTAACTTCTGCATTGACGGAGTCTTTCACCAGATCAGCTTGGCCTTTAACCGTCATCGTGATTTGCGGACCCTTCAATGCCAAATTTTGGGTGTCAACAACCCCTTTCTTAATTTTAAAATCTCCTCGTATATAGTCATAGACCAACCCTGCTTTTTGACCGCCACCGATATTAAGGTTGAGCAGATTGAGCAGGTTTTCCAGCACACCAAGCTCTGGAATCGTTCCTTCGACAAGATTGATTTTCATATTGCCAGAAAGCTCCCGGGCGTAATCGGGAAGCTCCGGCACATCGGTATTTTTTGGAAGCCTTCCTACGATGGCCCCCGAGAATTCCAGAGGACCCTTGATGTGGGGAGGGGAAAGATCTTCTACCCTTAACTTTTTACCTCTAAACTTCATGCGATAGTTTCCGGACTCGGGCTGGAAATTGCCGACAAGTTGTATCCGTCCGTTCATGGGCCATATCTCAGCCCGGGTGAGATCGATTTTCTCCGGGCTGAAATTTATCAATGCCAGGGCTTTTTTAAAGCTCCTGGTATCCAGCTGGATTTTTTCCGCAGTGACCTCTGCCTTGAACAGGGCGGAGGGGCTTTCCTTGAAATTCAGTTTTATGGTGTCAATGGCTCTCTCGGGTTTTCCCAATATCAGTTTTTCGCCCAAAAGGGTTCCTGCAAGTTTCAACTTTAGCGGGGCGTCGCCGCCGGAAGGAAGCGGTCCTTTTATATTCAGATCTCCCGTCAGCGTACCGGAAGAAGGGGCCCATTCGCTTTTCTGGATCAGGGGGACCCAGTCGAGGCTGACTTTGTCCAGCGACAGGTTCGAGTCTGAGGTAATCAGGGTTTGCGCTTTATTTTTTTGAAAAGTCAAATGGCCTTTTGTCTTTATAGTTCCGCCAAACAAGGTTCCGTTCAAGTTATGCGTGAGCTTGCCTTGTTTTAAGTTCACTTTTCCTTCAAAGCGCTGAATATTTAAAGGAAGTGTGCCAGCAGAAATATTCAGATCCTCCACTTTAAAGCTGGTGTCGATATTCAGTTTTCCGGTTAATAGATTTTCGGGGTCCGGCAAGGGACCTTTCAGTTTTATTGTTCCTGAAACTATTCCTTTTTCCGGGGTCGTTGGTAGAGGGAGTTGACTCAAGTCAATATTGGTGAGTTCAATTTTATTATTGAGAACCGGTTTGGTGGACCCAAGGGAGACTTTACCGTCCGATTTAATGGTTCCGTTGAATACGTCGGCTTTTAGTTTGTAGCTGACCTTGTTGTTTGCAATACTTCCATCTCCTTCCAAACGGGCCAGCGAAATGTCAGGGGAGTCCTTTCCCTGAAGTTTTAAGTTTTGCGCATCAAACTTTAGTGATGTTTTGATTTGACCGGGAAAACTCTTCCCCTCTCCAGGGACAGGACCTTTCAGTTTGAGGGTTCCTGAAACCACTCCCTCAGTGGCGCGCCAGGCGGTATCTTTGGGTAAAGGAAGTTGCGCCACATCCAGATTTTTCCAGCTTATGTTTGAATCGAGAACCGGTTTAGCAAGGGGCAGACGTACATTTCCTTTAACGCGAAACTCACCGCCCCAAATGGTTGCCTGGATGTCATGATTCAGTAGGTCTTTTTTCAATTCGCCGTTTATTGTCAGCTTGCTGAAGGCGAGGGGAGGGGCGTCTTTGCCCTGGAGTTTTAAGTTTTGCGCGTCAAACTTCAGGGATCCTTTGAGCTGGCCGGGGAAGCTCCCCCCTTTTTCAGGAACCGGGCCTGCCAGATTGATCGTACCGGCCACTATTCCCTCAGTGGCGCGCCAGGCGGTATCTTTGGGTAAGGGAAGTTGCGCCACATCCAGATTTTTCCAGCTTATGCTGGAATCAAGAACGGGGTTAGCCGGGGGCAGACGCACATTTCCTTTAATGCCAAACTCACCGCCCCAAAGGGTTATCTGGATGTCATGATTCAGTAAGCCCTCTTTCAAACTGCCGCTGGCTTTCAGTTGGCTCAACTCAATGGGGTTTCCCTGTTTTGCACTGGCTGGTTTTACAACCAGATTCTGTACTTGAATATCGAAAGTGCCATTCAATTTATCTGTTTTAATTTCTTTGGGCAGGGGACCGGTGAGAAAAATGCTGCCAGAAGTAATGCCCTGGGTGGGCTTCCACGCCATTCCTTTTTCCAGAGGAAGTTTTTTCAGATCCAGGTTTTTCCATTCGACTCGAGAGTTGGAATCTTTCTCCAGATCAGCAAAGGGCAGTTTGCCGCTGATGCTGAAATCACTTTCCAGCACTCTGCCGGAAAAATTGTGGTCGAGCACTCCATTGTTCCATGATGCTTTCCCCTCCAGCGATTCGATGGTGAAACGATCCTTCATTTTTAAAATGGCGTTGCGGATTTTCAATTCAATTTCGCCGACCATTTGTTTTTTTAATTCGTCCACCTGTGTCAGAGAGTTGAGGGGGAATGCGGCTTTCAATAAAAGGTGATCAACATCGATCTTTTCGAGAGGGGCCAGTGCTTCTTTTGCTGAAACACCAAAGAACTGCATTACAGGTTTTAATTTCTCCAATGAAAAATCATCGGATTGCAGGTTCATTTCAATCCCGGCATTGTTCAGAGCCAGGTTTGAGACTTTCCCGTCTCCTTCAAGCAGGATCGACCCTGTCTGGATTTTGACGGACTTTGCTGAAATATCCATACCTTTGCCCCGGTTAAGGACAAAGGTTCCATCCACGTTTAAGAGGAGTTGTTTTGTGGAGCCAGATCGAGTCAGGGTGATCTCGCCATCGGAAATGATAAACTCGTCGATGGCTATCGGAGTGTTTTTTAACTTGTCGGTTGCGGATTGAAGGACTTCGGGAGCGATGGGCCCATCTGACGGTTGAGATTTATCCGGCAGGCTTTCCTCTTTCTTCGTTGGCGGTTGCGAGGGTTCGGGAATTTCCAGTTTTATTACGGGGTGTTCCAGAGCAGCGGATTTTATTTTGAACTCGCCTTTAAGAAGAGGGCTCCACGCCGCCAGCAAGTCCAGTCGATCCACCGAATAGTGATCACCTGCGGGGGTGCTCACTTTTACCCCTTTACATTGGAGTCCCAGGCCGTTGGAGAAGCCGAATCCTATAGAATCTATCTCTACTTTCAGACCCGTTTCATCGTAAACTTTTTGAATCAGGTTTTCTTTCACCGACTCCAGGTCAAATTGTGAAAGGATAATGACGAGGGTAAGAATCAGGACAACAGGAACCCAGACCCAGCGTTTTAAGAAAGACTTGGATCGTGTCGAAGGCGTATTCTTTTTAGACGACGTGGGGGCCATGATAATACTCAAGTTATCTGGTCATCTGCCGATCCCAGAATAGACGGATAATTCCTTTATTTTAGCACATTTACCACTAGGCGTGAGGCCGGTGAACACCCTCTGCGAGTGAGGCAAGCCGTGATATTTTTCCTCAGCCTTCGTGCCCCGAAGGGGTAAATGGCGTTATTTGGCTATAAAAGAGTTATCTCGGCTCAAAAAATTCTTGCTCCTTGAGTCCAGCGTTACGCTGGCGTGGGGCCAGCGAGCAATAGCTTTTTATTGCTGGCAACCAAGTTCTCGGCTGAAGGATCTGGCGAGAGGGTTGTTATGATAAGATTGATGAAAAGTAACTAATGGATAATGATTCTATCATGAAGATTTCGGGAAAGCTCTGGAGTCTCTTGTTGTTGATGGTTCTTGCGGCCGGTTTGGCCTGGGCCTGGCAAGAAGGGAAGATGGACCTAGTCATCAAAACCGGCCGGGAAATAATTTTCGGGAAGCCCCCTCAAAAGCCCACGGTAAAGGATTTCAAATTCCAACCGGTGACCCGGCAGGACATTCATCAAAAAGTTTTGGCTACGGGAACCGTGACACTCAAAACGGGTGCGGAAGTTAAAATCGGCGCCCGCATATCCGGACAGGTCAAAAGCCTGCTGGTTAAAATCGGCGATTTTATTCGTGCAGGAGAAATCATCGCCGTTATCGAGCATGAAGACCTGCTCTCCCGGGTGGCACGTTTCCAAGCCGATCTGGACGCGGAAAATGCCCGGCTGGCAAAAATCCTAGCAGAAGGTCCGCTCGAAATTAACAAAGCTATAGCGGAACGCAATGAACTGCAGGTGCAGACCAAGCTGGCGCAGAAAATGTTGGAGCGCAATGATGAGCTGAATCGGAAAGGGTTTGTCTCCACCACCGTTTTGGATGAAGCACAAGAAAGACTGGAAGTGTTGGGGGCCAGGATTAATCTGGCGAACGAGGAATTGAAACTCAAGCAAAGCCAGTTGAAAAATGACAGCCGACTGGCTCGAGCTATGGTCGACAAGGCCCGAGCGAACCTTAATGAAGAAGAGATTCAGCTCACTTATGCCTCGATCACTGCGCCCATCGATGGCATTGTCGCGTTTGTTTCCACTCAGGAAGGGGAAACGGTGGTGGCCAGCCTCAACGCCCCAACATTTGTCACCCTGATCGATCTTCGCAAACTGGAGGTTACCGTGTTCGTCGACGAAACAGATATAGGACGAATCGAGGTCGGGCAAATGGCGAAGTTTACCGTCGATACTTACGCCGAACAGTTCTTCAGCGGCAAGGTTCGGGAAATTCACCCGAAGGCGGTGATCAAGGATAACGTGGTGAACTATGAAGTGATTCTTGATATTGAAAAAAAGAATTTTGCGAAACTCAGGCCGGAGATGACGGCGAATGTCGTGGTCACCACAGGAACTCGGAAAAATGTTCTGACTCTCCCGAAAGCAGCGATCAAACGGGAGGGCAAAAAAACTTTCGTTGTCATGCAGGCAAGCAGTGAACTGAAAGACAAGCCTGTTGAGTTAGGTTGGCGCGATGGCGGCAATATCGAAGTGGTCTCGGGCCTCAATGAGGGAGATCAGGTGGGTATCCCTAACAAACCTTTGAGGAAAAAACGCAAAGGCAGAAGGCGATGAATCTCATTGAAATGAACTCCATCTGCAAGAGCTACCGGAATATTGGTTTCGAGACCCGGGTGCTTGAGGATGTGACGCTTCATATCGAAGAAGGAGATTACGTCGGCATTGTCGGGCCTTCCGGCGCGGGGAAAAGCACGCTCATGGCAATCATGGGGTGCCTGGCCCAGCCCACTAGCGGAGAATACATTCTGGATGGTGAGCCGATTGGCAAGTTGAACGACCGCAAACTTTCCCGCGTCCGCAACGAGAAAATAGGTTTTGTGTTTCAAGCCTTTCACCTTTTGCCGGGAGTCACGGCGCTGGAAAACGTTATCCTGCCTTTGGTTTACGCAAGAGGATCTCAGGGTAACGTCAAGGAACGAGCCCGGGAACTGCTCGCCAAGGTAGGGCTGGAGCACCGCCTGCATCACACACCGGGACAGTTGTCAGGTGGTGAACAGCAGAGGGTCACCATCGCACGGTCTCTCATTAATAATCCTCGAATCATTCTTGCGGATGAACCCACAGGAAATCTGGATTCAAAAAACGGCATCGAGACCATGAAGACCTTTGACAACCTCGTCAAAGAAGGAAAGACCATTGTGCTCATCACTCACGATCAGGAAGTGGCGCGACATGCCGGGCGAATCATCTCCATCCTGGACGGGCAGATCGCCTCAGATAGAGAGGTGAGTCATGAAGAACAAACCCGATCCGTTTAAGCCGGAGATATTGTATGCGAATTTTTAAAAATCTCGGACAGGCTCTTAGAGGGTTAAGACTGAACCGGGGCAATACGTTTCTCATGACTTTGGGTGTAATGATCGGCATCGCGTCTTTGACGGTGATTGTGGCTATTGGCGATGGCATCAAGATCAAGGTTCTCAACCGCATTGCCAATATGGGGTTTGGTCCGGAATCTTTCTCGGTGATCGCCGGTGCGGGAAGAATGTTTTTTGCCCGCTCTAAGAACACCACCAGCATGACCCTTGAGGATGCCGAAGACTTGCTGGCGCTTCCCACCGTTCGACTGGTTGTGCCCCGGCAGAGAAAGCGCATGCAGATCATCAACAAAAAAGAGTTCACCAGCACCCGGGTTTATGGGGTGACACCGGATTGGCAGTTGGCGCGGGGATGGCAAATGACAGATGGTGATTTTTTATCTGATAGCGATCTGGACCGAAGAAAGCGGGTAGTGGTACTGGGTGCGACTCCTGCCCGCAAACTTTTTAAAGGTAAAGACTCCATTGGCAAAATGGTGCGCCTGCAAAATAACTACTATCAAGTGATCGGTCTGCTCGAAGAAAAGGGGCTGACCGAAAGCGGATACGACCCTGACGACCGAGCCCTGATTCCACTGACCACCTCGATGTCACGCTTGACGCACGAGACCTACCTTCACAGTATCAAGGTTGTTTCTTTGGATTCTTCGCAGGTGCCGGAGACCATGGAAGCAGTACGCCAGATTTTGCGCCGCAACCACAATCTTTCGGTTCTCGCCGCCGATGATTTCCGTTTCATCACTCCCGAAGGCATCATGCAATGGGTGACTGAATCGGAACAGGCCTTAAACCGCATGCTGATTCTGATCTCAACCGTTTCTCTTCTGGTTGGCGGGATTGTTATCATGAATATCCTTTTGGTTTCCATCCGGGAACGGGTTCGGGAAATAGGCATTCGCCGATGTTTCGGCGCACGCCGGTCCGACATCACCTTTCAGTTTTTATTCGAGTCGATTTTGGTTTCCCTGTTGGGTGGGCTCATGGGTGTTGGGCTCGGACTGGCTATTTCATTTGGGTTAAAACGGTTTGATGTGCTCCCCACTCATATTACGGTGGAACCTTTTATCCTGTCGTTCGTGTTTTGTTCCCTGATTGGTTTGATATTCGGGATTCATCCTGCCCGCAAGGCAGCTTTTTTGAGTCCTGAAGAATCCATTCGATCTCAATGAGTTGACTGATGAATTTTTTTTCTTCTCTTGGCATAGCGCTTAAAGCTCTCCTGGCCCACAAGACCCGCACCTTTCTTTCGTCCCTCGGCATACTGATTGGTATCGCCTCGGTGATCATCATGGTAGCCATTGGCAAAGGTTCGCAACAGGAGGTGATGGATGTCATCGCGGGGATGGGAGAAAACCTGATCACTGTCAACGCCGGGGAAATGAAACGGCGCGGAGGGCGCCTGCGCCTTACCGGGAATGTGACCACCTTGACTGTTCGCGATGCCAACCGGATCATGGATGAAATCGGGGAGGTGGAGAACGTGGCGCCTTTTGAAGAAAAAAGAATGGTGGCCAAGTTTGGCAATAACTCGGCAGAAACCACTATCGCCGGTTCCACCTCCGACTTTTCCGTTATTCGTGGCTACCGCTTGCAGAGTGGTGATTTTTTTTCTGAAAGGGATGCAAAAACAGCCAACCGTGTCGCCATTATTGGGATGACCACTGTTAAAAATATTTTTGGCGAAGAAGACCCAATGGGGCAGGTCATCAAGGTACACTTCATGCCTTTTAAAATCATTGGTGTGTTCGAACCTAAGGGTGTGGATACAAATGGGTTAGATCAGGATGATCTGCTGCTGATCCCGCTTTCGACTTATATGCGCCGAATTGTCAATCAGAAATTTATCAGCCGGATTTTTGTTAAAGCTTCATCAAGGCAAAACATCGCCAAAGCTTCGGAAAAAATCCGCGAACTTCTCAGGGAAAACCACAAACTCACCGATGACCGCAACGACGACTTCACCCTCATCAGCCAATTGGATATGGAAGACTTGAAAAAAGAAACCACCGAACTGTTCACCAAACTGATTGTGGGTGTGGCGGGCATATCTTTGCTGGTGGGCGGTATCGGAATTCTGGCGGTGATGTTGATCTCGGTGAAAGAGCGTACGCGCGAGATAGGAATCCGAAGGGCAGTGGGTGCGACCCGCAGGGACATCGTCCACCAGTTTCTTTATGAATCTTTGATCATCGGATTTATCGGCGGCGGACTGGGCATCGTTCTGGGAGTTGGATTGACGCTGGGCCTGACTCATTGGGGTGACTGGACTCTGATTCTTGATCCCAATTCCATCTGGACGGCGAGTTGGGCCTGTGCAGGCATCGGGGGTTTATTCGGCGTGTTCCCCGCCATCAAAGCTTCCAAGCTCGACCCCATGGAAGCTCTTACCATTGAATAGCCACTAGGCGTGGGGCCAGAGTGCAATCACTTTTTCTGGTTAGCAAAAATCTACCTCGGCTCAATAGAGCCTTTGCCTAGCGGCCTTTCCTGTAAAGTGGGTTTAAATTTTCCATTGATAAGGGGGAGGTTCAGACCTATGCATAACCCTGAGATTCTTTACCTTATTCAGAATGACATTTTAAAGTCCCAATATTGTTATTCCGATAGGGCGGTTGGCCGTGACCTTTAAAAGAATTGACCGGTTGAACCTTTTGCCGCAAACTATAAATAAAGCGATAACTGAATAAGTGAGTTGAGCCTCTGAGCTTGGAAATGCCTGTAAAACGAGCCCAGTTCTTGGGTCCGAAATTTTCCATATTCAATTGATACATAGTCCAATATGAAAATTGATTTCGATAACATGATCTTGGAGATGATCGCCAAGGGAAGTTCCTTGACAGAGACATTGGATGTTTTGATAAAAGATGTTGAAGCTCAACTGGGAAATGTTCGTTGTTCTATTTTTATACTTGATAAAAGCGGAAAATATTTGCTTAAAGGCTCCGCCCCCAGTTTGCCGAAGGCCTATTGTGATGCGTTGGATGGAATCGAGATCGGACCCCAGATTGGAGCATGTGGGACCGCTACGTACAAAAATGAAACCGTAATCAGTGAAGACATCCAAACCGACCCCAAGTGGAAAAAGGGCTGGCGTCTGGCGCTTTCCCATAATCTAAGGGCTTGTTGGTCCTTTCCGATCAGGAATACCGAGGGAAAAGTTTTAGGAACATTTTGCCCCTATTTTGATGAGCCTCGAAAGCCTACTGACAGGGAAATGGAGATTGCGCTTTATTTCGCTTACTTGTCTGGGGTTGCCATTCAACTTAAACAGGGAGAGGAAGCGTTACAGGAAAGCGAAAAACTGGCTCGAGACTCATTCAACAAAATTCGGTTTATTCTAGAAGGAACTTCATCTGAATCGGGGGATTCATTTTTTCGCTCGCTGGTTTTTCATTTGGCCTCTGCTTTGAATGTTCGATATGCATTCTTTACAAAAGCCATAGGGCCTCATAGGAACAAAATAGTGTCACTATGGATGGGCAAAGAATTTGGAGATAGTATCGAATATGATACCAGGGGGACCCCTTGTGAGGACACTGGTACAGGTGAGGTGGTTTATTATTTCCCTGAAAATGTCCAAGAGCATTTTAAAGATGACCATACGCTTGTAGAGTGGGAAGTGGAAAGTTATCTTGGAGTTAGATTGCTTGATTCTTCAGGAAAGCAAATAGGGTCTATTGGTGTGATGGATGATAAGGCATTATTAAATGGCGATTTTGCAAAAATGATTCTTTCTACTTTTGCCTTGAGAGGCCAAGCAGAGCTGATTCGCCAGAAGACGGATATAGAATTGAGTCTTGCCAAAGAAGCTGCTGAAAAGGGGAGTAGAGCTAAATCGGAATTTCTGTCAAGGATGGGCCATGAATTAAGGACTCCTATGAATGCCATACTGGGTTTTACCCAATTGATGGGAATGGATGCACACAATCCATTAGACGACACTCAAAGGCAAAACCTTAAGCGCATCTCATCGGCAGGCGAACACCTTCTGAAACTTATTAATGAGGTGCTTGATCTTTCCGAAATCGAATCAGGTAAGCTCAGAATAAAAATGGAGCCGGTCAATTTGGTCGAAGTTGTGGAGGAGGTGGTTTCCCTTTCCAAACCATTGGCCGACCCAAATGGTATATCCATTGAGTGTCAGAAGCTCTCGGGGGATAACTATTTTGTCGAGGCAGATCGTCTTCGCCTCAGTCAGGTTGTTTTAAACTTGATTTCAAATGCAATTAAGTACAACAAACCTAATGACTCCATAGTGGTTTCTTTTGAAAAACGTGGAAATAACAAAACACGGTTAGGAGTCAAGGATACAGGGCGTGGAGTTTCCAGCGAAGAGGTGGGTAATCTTTTTAAGCCTTTCGAACGTTTTAGTGTTAATTCTGAAAGAATTGAGGGGACTGGAATCGGACTTACCATATTCAAACAGCTTGTCGAAATGATGAATGGAGCTATTGGGTTTGAGAGTGTGGCCGGTAAAGGGAGTCTTTTTTATTTTGATTTGGCTCTTTCGTGACGACCTCACAAAAAAAGGGGTTCGCCCCCTTGACAGTGGACGAACCCCTTCTTGTACTGTGAGTAAAGACTAGATAAAACAAATCAAACTACCTTCATCTCTGAAAGGGCAAGATAAAGGCATTACAACTTCCTAGCGATGGCTCTCCACTACTTTACGTGGTAGCTCGTGGAGCCGAGACAACCCTTTGCTAGCCAGAAAAAGTGATTGCTCACTGAATCCAGCGTCACGCTGGCGCTAGAACATGATACCGCCGTGGTTGGCGGCGATCATTCCGATTAACATAGGTATTGAAAGCCAGGCGTTGGTTCTGCTGGCAAGAAAAGCCATTCTTTTAGCTTTGGTCAGGGCATCGCCTTCCAACTCGCCAGCGATGATCTTTTTCTGGTTCGGCCAGATGATGAACCAGACATTGCCTGCCATGATGATGCCCAGCAACATGCCGATCATGATCTCACCACTGGGAATCCCTTGAACTATTCCCCGGCCGGCCATGTAATAGGCGATGCCGGTGATGACCGTCCACAACGCGGAATGCCGGAACAAAAACAGGGCGCGCGGTAGAATGATCTGGGTATAGGGTTTGGCGGCACCTTCTTCCACCATCTTAGGCATGGACTGCACCTGAACCAGATTGAAGAAGTACAATAATCCGATCCACAAAATTCCGATAATTACATGAAAAAATTCAAATACCCACATTTGGTTTTCCTCTCAATACATTGGTTGATATTTTGGGACGGTTTTATGAAAAATTTTTGGGTGTTACTTTAATTAAGGAATCAGGCGAAATCTCAGCCTCTTAATTTGAGGAAGCTTCTATTTAGTAGGATGGCGACAATTACGATAAAGATTCAATATTTCTTCATCTTAGGGGAGATTTTAACAGAAATTGCCTTCATTTTCCATTCCTTTGCGCATGTGTTTTAGTTCCGGATCATGAACCAAAGCAGGGCTAGCAAACCAGAAACCAGAACAAAAACCAAAGTGTTTTGGGAAAAAGCATGTGCTTTCTCGTGGTCGGCAGGTGGGTTTCCAGGTTTTGTGATTCTTTCTTTGAGCAGTTGGTTTTTTTTGGCGAGGTCGGTCTTCTCGGCTTTCAGTTTTTCAATTTCGTCCCGAAGGCGCAGGCGATCCACTTTAAGGGTTTTGGATTTTTCGATCTCCCTTTGCAGGGCTTCTTCGGGACCCAGAGTCAGACCGTCTTCTTCCTTTGGTTCTTCCCAATGCTGGCTCATTCAATGCCCCTTTTTGACCATGGGAAATTTGTCGCTGGCTGCCGTCAGGCGTTGCAACTGATTAGGACTTAGTTTTAGCTCGGCGGATTTCGCAAAATCTGCAACCTGTTCGGGTTTTCGGGTGCCCACGATGGCGGTGAAAATATTTTCCCGGGTGAGCACCCAGGCCAGAGCCACCTCAATCGGTTTCCGGCCCAGCTCTTTGGCGATATCGCGCACGGTTTCCCAGACTTTTTTGGCGTGTGGGTAAACTGAATTTTGATAAAGAAAATGGTGTTTTCGGGTGGGCATTTCGAGGTCTTCCCGGCTCATCGGTCTTGCCAGTAGTCCTTGCGCAGTGGGCGAGAAGGCCATGTAGGGGATGCCTGCCTTTTTGCACGGGTTCAAAGTTTTTCCTTCATAGGCCCGGTCTAACAGGCTATAGGAGACCTCGTTCATGGAAAATATTTTGAGATTGTTTCCTAGAAGGGCTAAATCCTTCGACTGGAAATTTGAGAGTCCTATTGTAGTGGCCTTTCCGCTTTTTTTGAGTGTGTCCATGAACTCGGTGAGTCGGGTGCTTTTGTCGCGGGTGTTGAAATAATTTCCCGGCCAATGGATCAGGTAAAGGTCGACATAATCCCGACCCAGAGCTCTAAGGGAATCTTCAAGGCATTTTTGATAGGCTTTAAGAGTCAGTTTGGCATCGGGCCAGATTTTAGAGATGATGATGACGGAATCTTTTTTCGGACCCAGGGCTTTGCCCAGCCTACGTTCCGATTCTCCATCGCCATAACCTTCCGCAGTATCGAAAGCGGTGATGCCATGATCGAGGGCGGAACGCACGACTCTTTCAGCGTCTTCAGGAGGACAGATGTCTCCCCATCCTTCGCTGGGAGCAATCTGCCAACAACCGAGGGTGATTCGGCTCCAGTCTTTGTCAATTCCTTTTACTCGGTCATAGATCACGCATGCCACCTGAAATAGGTGATGCGGGTCCAATACCTGTCGTTTTCAGTAACGGGTTTTTCCCATTGCTCTAAATGGGAAACATTTTTTCGAAATTGCCAGAGTTTCCAGGCCGTCAGTGTGGAGATTCCGGCAAGAAGGATCAACCCGGCAATGAAGCAGGCGATCAGCGCGGGATAGGCAAAAATAAGTACGGCAAGGAGAAACAGAGTCCCGCCGAAAAAAAACGTTCCCCATGTCAGCGTTTTATGACCACGGGAAAAATTTTTGTCTGAAAAAGGATTGTTATAATTCATGGCAAACCTTTCTTTTTATAAAAGTTTCTTTGGTCATTATATACATAAAATCTGTTTTCAGGCTTGTCAAGCTGTTCGCCACAGGGGCAAGGGGTGGCAGACACTCGCTATGCTCACGAGCCACAAAACAAAAAAACGATTTCTCACCTATCTGATTTTCCCTGAGCGGAGAGAAATCTTTGTTGGGCAATCGGTACCCCTCCGGGACACGAAAGCTGAGGAAGATTATAACGTGCTCATTGCCTCCGGCGGCTCGGCGGTATTTTTTTGAAATCTTTTTTCTGTTGCGTCAGGGGGCGCTTCCAGTTGGTGACACGCGGACTGGGGTGGTAGAGCGGGAATAACATGAAATTTGCAGTGGCAAGCGGTTGGGCGACCTTCTGGTTCAATTGGAACCGGGTGCCGAGAATCAGGTTGAGGGCGTTAAGAGCAACGGTGCCAAGAGTGACCACCACTCTGGGACTGATGATGCTAAGAGTTTCTTTTAAAAACGCTGAGCAGTTTTTAATCTCTTTCGCATTAGGCCTGCGGTTATTGCCATCTGCAAGTGGATTGCACAAAACAGCGTTGGTGATAAAGACCTCGGACCGAGTCAACCCAATATGTTTCAGCAGGATTTCAAAATTATCTCCGGACCGGTCGCCCTGAAACGGAACGCCAGTGCGCCCGGCGCCAAACCTGCCGGGTGCTTCCGCGACAAAAACGATGTTGGCGTTCAACGAACCGTTGGTGGAACTCAAGACAGCGGGTTGATCTGCGAGGCAAGGACATAAACGGCAGGAGGCCGCTTTTTTTTCCAATCGGTGAAAACGATTGCTCACTTTGCTCGCCTGATAAGGCTATTGCTCATTGTACCCCTTCGGGGCATGAGGGTTCAGGCAGAATATCCAGCCCCGCGCCTGATAGCTACTCACTGGGCGTGGCCTGGTCGGTTTCATCGTCGGGTTCCTGATCATCTTCCTCATCGCTGGCCTGGCAAATGACAAAGAAGCCTATGATAAGAAGGACGCTGGCAACCAGTGTGAGCAGGATGTCCATGGTAGTTTTAAACGGGTTTGATGGTGGCGAGGTAGATCATGCAAGCGCCGACAATAAAAATAGCGATATGTACCATCATCGCGTATTTTTTGGGTAAAGAATCTTCTTTTATTTGTTTGCCGTTTTGCACACCGAGCGCGATCAGAACCACCAGCAGTCCCAATTTCCAGTAAATCCATTGAGATTCGGCAAAAACTCCGGTCTTTACAGCAAGCACTGTTCCGGAAATGAGAGTCACAGCCAAAATGGGATAGTAGATGAATTTGTGGATCCGGTTCTGGGTTTTTCTGAGACCTTCTGCTTCTTCTGCGGATTTCAAGCGCAAGCGGAAGACAACGGAAAGGGATTGCAAAAACAAGGTTCCAATAACCAGGCACATGGATATCATGTGGAGGGTAAGAAAAAAATTTTTCATTTAAGACATTCCTTTTGTCAGGAGTTATCCGAGACGGGAGCAGCTGGCTCCTTTGCCCAATAGGTGCGGCTGGAAACGATCAAGGCCATTCCTATTCCGCAATAAATCGCGGCGACGACCACATATCCCCCCAGGTACTCATTATAGGAGCGCAAGAGAACTCCAAGGCCCATCATCATCGGGATCAAAATATAAAACGGTTTGGCGAAAATTTGATGGATGTGGACCGGGTCCTCCAGCCCATAAATCCGGGCTTTATTTTTCCGGGCGGTTTTGCTCAATACAAACTTTCCTTTAACCAACCCGATCGCCACGGCTGTGATTACAGAAAGGATGATAGCGACTTGAGTCGCGTGTTGTTCCTGGCCCGCGAGTTGGTACAAGCCAAAGCCGCGGAAAAAAAGGAACAGACCAATGACGCACCACAATCCACCGGCGATGGAAATAAGGCTGTTTTTGTTCAAAAGAACCCTCATTAGGTTGATTTAGGATTAGATGATAATAGCAGGTAAAAGTTTCATCTGCATCCTGTAATGTTAGGATCTAGGCATATTGCCCTGCACCAGCCGGACAGACATTCTACCGGTTTTGCTTTTATATAAGGAGCGGAATTCCCCATTTTTAAAATCGAATATAGTTCCCTCGTGTCCCGATTCGCTTCTCAGCCAGACGGTCGCCTGGCTTCCGGGTGGAAAAACGGTTTCCAGATGAATATCCTTTCCATACTTATCCTGGTTTATTACTTCGGGATTATACAAGGTCTGGATTTCTTCCTCGATAGGCAGTCTCCAGTCTTGAAGGCCGCCAAAGTTTTTGCAAGCCATATCAATGGCCCAATCCATAGCTTCATCCCAGGTGAACCAACTACCTTCCTGTTGCCATCCATCTTCTCGGATCCATATAAGAGTGGTTTGGGTGTCGGTTACGGTGCTGTCCTGATTGTCTGTAAATCGATTTGGATTAGACATAGTAATTATAATTTTAAGTGATAGGGTTAACAGTATCCAGTGCAATCTTTTCCAAGCGCGACTTCAGTCCTTCCAGATCAAAGGCGGGAGGATTTTGAAACGCGCTATCGTTGATGATATTTGCAAAGGAATATTTCAGAAGATTATTGGACCACGCGATAAAAGGGGTCCCGAATAAAATACGCTTTACCGTGCTCCGCGAAATTTTCACTTGGGCGTTTGAGTTCAGCAGTTCAGGATTGTTGTGCAACACGGCCACGGTTTTAACGGCCATCCATAAAGGCCAGATACAAAACAGGCGCAGGGCCATCTCGGTTCGAGGGATGGCCAGGGTGAACTTCAAGGCATCGTGTAGATGACCATTGGTTTTGCTAAGCAAACCTTCCAGGATTTGCAGGTTTTTATCCATGGATGTTCCTGAATGAAATTCGTCTATGGTCAAACCTTTCTCAGAAATGATACTTCGGGGAATATACGACCAGCCCCTGTCACGGTCGGCAATAATATCTTTGGATATGTTGGTCATTTGCAGTCCAAGCCCGAACGATACGGCATTTTGGCGCATGGTATTTCGTGCTGTTTCTGACAGATGCGGCAGTTTTTGGAAAAACAGGTTGCACAGCATTTCCCCCACGACTCCTGCGACAAAATAACAATATTCTTCAAGGTCCTGTATGTTTTTCAGCGGAGTGATTTCGCCGAACTGAAAACGGCTTTGGAAAAAGGCCATGCCTTTCGCCATTTTTGAAACGGAAGGAATAATCTGGTCCTGATGGTTTTTGGGGAGCGAGTCAAAGACGTTGAACACCCGGAGAACCTGGTGGAGAAGATCAAGGTCGTTGGGGGTACCATCGACTGCTGTGCATTCTCCAATCCATGCCGCGAGATTCTTTTCGCGGTAATCCCGGTCTTCGATCAACCTTGAAAACTCCATCAAGAGTCTGGCTTTTATTTTCGGGTCCAGTTTTGCCGCGTCTTCCACCGTGTCCACGGTCCGGCAAAAAAGATAGGCGGTGAGAATGCTTCGGTGAAACTCGCCCCTTAGAACGGATATGTTCAGCGCAAAGGTTCTGCTAACCTTGGGAAGTGTTTGTACGCAATAGGTCCAGTCGTCCATTCTTGGAAAAAGAAACCCCTCTCTTGGTAAACCCGGGGCAAAAAAGATTCAAAATGATTACAGGATAAAAGGAAAAAGAGAGTTGCTTAAAAAAAACGGGATCTCAAAAACGTAACTCTAGAGGTCTCCGGCAGGGTTTGTCGATTTCTATCAGGAATGGAGCACTTTTTCTTCCAGGCCTTCAACCTTTTTGGCAATCTTTAAAATCTCGGAATGTACTTGATTGATGATATCCTCCGGGGTGCTGGTCCCCGCAGTAATTCCTACATGTTGTTTGCCAATGAACCACTCCTGATTCAATTGGAGGAACGATTCGATATGGCGCGCCTCAACACCTTTCTCTTCGCAAACATGCACCAGCTTTTTTGTATTGGAAGAATTATAACCACCTATAACGATCATTAAATCGACTTGATCGGCCAGTTCATGCACCGCCACCTGTCGGTCCTGGGTAGGCTGGCAGATGGTATTGACAAATGTCACATCATCCACAAAATCGAGAGCCCTGATTTTTCCCACAAGACCCTCAACTTTATCAGTTTGCTGGGTGGTCTGGGAGACGATTCCAAGTTTGCGTTTGCCGGAAGCCTTGATCTTGTCAAAGTCCTCTTCGCTATTGATGACCACATAATCATCCAGATCCCCCACGATTCCTTTAACTTCTACATGGTCCTTCTGCCCGATCACAACGGGAAAGTAGCCTTTTGTCACCAATGATTTAATGGTTTGATGGACCCTCATCACCAGCGGACAACTTGCGTCATAGACAATGAAGCCGGCTTCTTGAAGTTTTTGTTTGGTTTTTTCAGCCGCTCCATGCGCGGTGATCATGACCTTCTTGGTCTTGATTTTATCTATATCTTCGATTCCCGGTACAAGGGAGACCCCATTCTGCTTTAAAGATTTACTGACTTGTGGGTTATGGACCAATTGGCCCACGATGGTCAGGTCGGAATGAAATTCCGGAGACATGGCAAGGTCGATAGCATCTCGAACCCCAAAACAGGTGCCCATTGCACTGGCAAGGGATACTTTCATTATATATATTCCTCTAAGGACGTATTCTTAAATTTATTCGCAACCCGACAGCCTAAATCATAACAAACTGGGTCAGGCTTTCAAATAAAAAAACCTCTATTTTGTGAATAGGTTTTTTATTGCTTGCCAGGTTGTTTGGCGGCCAATATCGGCAATCGACTCCGTAAGCGGGATATTTTTAGGGCATACCTCAACGCAGACCTGCGCGTTGCCACAATCGGCGATGCCTCCTTCCCCCATGACGGCATTCAGCCTGTCCTCTTTTCTCATTTCTCCTGTGGGGTGCAGGTTAAAAAGGCGGACTTGATTGAAGGTGGAGGCTCCTAAAAAGGTATTGTCTAAAGTGAATTGAGGGCACGCTTCCAGGCAACATCCGCAGGTCATGCACTCTGACATGACATAACGCTTGGCGCGATCCTGATCCGGCATGATCGGTCCTTCCCCGATGTCATGGCTTCCGTCAATTTCGATCCAGGCCTTGACCTTCTTCAGATTTTCGAACATACGTTCGCGGTTGACCTGCAGGTCACGCACGACCGGAAATTTGGACATGGGTTCCAGGGTAATCGGCTTCTCCAGATTATCCACCAACGCGGTGCAGGCTTGTCGAACCCGGCCATTGATCACCATGGTGCAGGAGCCGCAAACCTCTTCCAGACAATTGCTGTCCCACGTAACTGGATGCACCGTTTTTCCATCCACTGTTGTGGGTGACATCTGGACTTCCATTAGGCAGGAAATGATATTGGCAAATGGCTTGTTGGGAACCTCAAAGGTCTGCCAGTAGGCCGAGGAGCTGGGTGTATCCTGACGCTTGATCTTTAGGGTTATGTTTTTTTCAGTCATATTTTCTTGGGCGCGGTGTCACCAGCGAGGTGTTGACCTCTTCGTAGGTGATCTCCGGCTGATTGTCTTTATATTGGGCCACTGTTGTTTTAAGCCATTTTTCATTGTTCGCCTCGAACCGTTTCATATAGTCGAGATGGTCGGCAGGAAACTTCTTGACGCTCACCTCTCCATATTGTTTTTGTTCCAGGTAATCGATGTATTCATGAGGATCAAAATCTTTGGGCTGGTTCATGTCGAAATCTGGTTTATAATGGCTCCCTCGGAATTCGTCTCTCATTAAAGCGCCTTTGGTGATGATTTTTGAAAGATGGATCATGCAATATAACTGGTTGATGAAACTGGGCGATGGGTTGGCCCAGTCATGCGTATCCAAACACTTCACATCCAGGAACCGTGTTTCAATATCATTGATCGCGTGAACGGCCTTTTCCAAGGATTTATTATCCCGGACAATGAGCACATTTGCCAGCATGATATCCCCCAACTCGTGATGCAATTTATGGGGGTTTTCCGCGCCATCCATTTTTTTGATATCTTTAAACCGGTTTTGCCAGTGCGCGCGGGTGTCATCAAAGACCGTCGAGGGAATATCCTCCACCGATTTTTCAAGAGAATCCGTATAGTTCATGATGCCCCGGGCCATCATCAGTCCCGTATAAATACAGCTCAATAACGAGTTGGCACCTAGCCGGTTGGCGCCGTGATATTGGTAGTCTGCTTCTCCTGCTGCAAAGAGTCCTTGAATGGAAGTCATCTGGTTTCTAGGAGACCCGTGATCGATCAGCCCATCGTTGTCCGGGCCGTAGTCGGTCCACAGTCCTCCCATGGAGTAATGCACCGCAGGAAAGATTTTCATGGGGGTTTCGCGGGGATCCACGCCGGTGAACTTGGTATAGATGTCCAAAATTCCGCCAAGACGGTTATCCAGGAATTCTCTTGATTTATGGGTCAGGTCGAGATAGACCATTGGGTCGCCGCTGATTCCAAGGTTCTGGTTGTAGACGATGTCATAAATTTCCCGGCTGGCGACATCTCGGGGAACGAGATTTTTGAAAAGGGGATATCTTTCTTCGAGAAAATAATAGCGTTCGCTTTCGGGGATTTTTTTCGGGTCCCGCCTGTCGTTGGCATCGCGCGGTACCCAGATGCGCCCACCTTCACCTCTGGCTGACTCGCTCATCAGCCGGAGCTTGTCCTGTCCGGGAATGGCGGTGGGGTGGATCTGAATGAACTCTCCATTGGCATACTTGGCCCCCTGCATGTAAGCAGTTGTGGCGGCGGCCCCGGTGTTGACTACCGAATTGGTGGATCGTGCATAAACCTGCCCGGGTCCGCCAGTGGCTAAAACCACAGCATCCGCCTGCAAGGCATAGATCTCATCAGTTCTCAGGTCGTGAATCACCGCACCCCGGCAAATTCCTTCGGAGTCAAGAACGGCTCCTAAGTATTCATGCCATTCCAATGTCTTGGCAGCGCCGTCATGGACATGGCGCCGGACTTGTTCATCGAGTGCGTAAACGAGTTGTTGCCCGGTGGTGGCTCCGGCAAAAGCGGTACGGTTATAAAGCGTGCCGCCGAACCTGCGGAAATCGAGATGCCCTTCACCGGTCCTGTTAAACGCCACACCCATTCGGTCCATCAGGTGGATGATGGCTGGAGCCTGATAGCACATGTCACGCACCAGAGGTTGGTGGGCCAGAAAGTCCCCACCCTTGATGGTGTCGTAAAAATGTTTTTCAGGAGTATCGCCCTCGTTCTTTGCGTCGATGGCAGCATTGATACCACCTTGTGCGCAAACCGAATGGGATCGTTTTAGCGACTGGTAAGACACAACGGTCACTTCCCCGTTGCGCTCGCAAAACTTCATGGCCAGAGCCAATCCGGCCAATCCGCCTCCGATAATAATAATTTTTTTCTTTCTATTCATCATGCGCTTATCTCGCCACCGTAGCTTCAACAGGAACCGGGTTCATATTAAATTCTAACACTGTGGCCATGCCCAGAACTGTGAGCGCCAAGCCGATCGTTGCGAAAACGATTGCCCCATTTCTCTGTGCGTTTTCGCCAATCAAAATTCCCCATGAAACACAGAACCCCCAGAGACCGTTGCTGAAGTGAAAGGTGGCCGAAACAATGCCGATGGTGTAGACCAGAATTCCCTGCCAGGTTTGAAATTCACCGTTCAGAATGTCGATCAAAAAGGGAGCCGCTTCAAAATGGTGTTTTCCCTCCCATAACTTGGGAGCCACCGTGGTTCCCAGGTGATAAATCAGAAAAACAAAAACAACAGCACCAGAAAGGCGTTGCAATGTGTACAGGCCATTTCGAGGATATCGGTATCGATGCACATTGGTCTTGGCATGGTGCATCACATAAAATCCCATCACTGAATGAAACAGGAGAGGGATGTATATAAAAGTTATTTCGATGATCAGGAGGAAAGGGAGATTGTTGATCGCGTCAATGCTGAGTTGGTAGGGCCACGGTCCCACAGTACGAAGGGAGTTGACGCATAAATGAACAACCAGAAAAGCACCGATTGGAACAAGTCCAGTCAGGGAATGGAGCTTTAGAAGCAGGTAGTGAATTTCATCTTTAGAAGGTTTGGCCATTAAGGAGAACGAAATAAAACCTGATTGCTCAATTAAAGAAATTCGAACCGGCACACTCCCAAGCTACATTTACATTTTGGCGTATAAATGGGTATCACACAAGAGTTAACACTGGCGAAGGGTAAAATAATCAAACCGGTAAACATTTGAAGGAAGGGATTTAAAAATCGGATTCAAGAAGAGGGCGTTGCTTAAAATCGGGGTTGATCGGCTTGTCTTCGGTGCTGATTTTCAAGTGGATCGGATCGTGCACATATAAATCGACAAAACCGCATTGGGCACAGATGCTGGGTTGCAAGGGGACACTTTTCTCGACCCCGTGATCCTGCCGAACCACCATGATCAGTTCCTTATCCTTGCTGGTTCTCAGGCTGATATCGCCCTTGAGGATGCTTTTTTCACCACATTTGCTACAGGTGTCCCTGGACATGCCGAGGCTCCTTGAATGAAGAAACATTCATCCTGAAATCAGGAGTCGTGTCCTGAAACATAATCATACCACAATTCCCGCGAACGGCTAGCAAGGTTCGCGCGCGGGGATATGTTCTACCCCGCTGAAACGCTGAACACATTTTCTGGAGTTTGAAGGCGGCGGATCAACGCTTCGGCTTCTTGCACCTGCACCATTTCCGCGTTCACGCGTTCGCGCAATTCTTTACCTGCATGAAAACTGGGTTTGCGACGTACCGGTAGTTGAAAAAATTCTCCCGTCAGTGGTTTTTTCGCAGTCCGGGCTTTATATTCGTTGACCTTGAATGATCCAAATCCCTGAACGACCACACGACCGTCTTTGTATAGGGTCTCCATGATTGAATCCAGAAACGCCGTCAAATAAAGAGCGGCTTCTTTTTTGGTCACATCCATTCGCGACGACAACTTGCTCACCAATTGCGCTCGTGCCATGATGCTCCTCCTGAAGTTGAAAAACATTTATTAATTGCTATTACCAGATAAAGCAAAAACCGGGCCAAAATGGAGCCAATCAAGTAAACCCAAATTTTTTAAAAAGTTATTGATTTGCGAGTAAATCTATTGGTTTTCGGGCAGTTATGATATTGGATAAAAGTGTTAACTTGTGTGCACACTCTAAGCATCGGTTATCCAAGTCATTTACTCTCTGATAGAAAACCCTGTGGGCCTGAAATCGTGGGGTCATTTAGTTTTTGCTGTAAACGGAAACCTTATATTTTTTGCGGTGAAGAACGATGTCCATCAAAAATATTCTGGTTTATTTAACCCATCCTCATGTTGAGGCATGGAACTTTAAGCCGGAACATAAAGCTTTGTTGGAGAGCCAGGTTCCCGGATTAAAAGTGGAAGTCTGCCAGAACTCTAAGGACTTCCAAGACCGCCTGCCTAAGGCTCAGGCGGTGATTGTCTGGGTTTTTAAGGAACGGTGGCTGAAATCGGCACCTCAGTTAAAGCTCATCGCCACGCCTGCGGCGGGCAATGACTGGATCCGATTTGAGCCTCCTGAAAATGTGGAAATTTTATTCGGCGGGTTCCACGGAAGCTTGATGGCCGAAAGCGTTGTCGGAGCCATGCTTTATTTTTTGAAAGCCTTTTCTTTATCGGCAACCATGCAGCAACAGAAAAAATGGGCACGGGTTAAGATCTCTGAAAAACTGAACTCGCTCTACAAAAGCCGGGTTACCATTTTAGGGTTTGGAAGAATCGGCAATGTCATCGCTGAAAGGCTGAAACCATTTGGATGTACTATTACGGGAATTAAAAGAAACCTTTTTCCTGTTCCACGTTATTTTTCCACTGCAGATCGAATTCGCACTTTTGAAAACTGGCAAGAAGTTTTTGCAAAAACCGATCACTTGATCTGCGCTTTACCAGGAGGAGATGAGACTGACGCAATCCTTCAGGCAGAACATTTCAAGGCCTTGCCGAAGTCCTGCTATTTTTATAATGTGGGACGGGGGAATGTCTGTCGGGAGAGTGATCTGGTTGAGGCGTTAAGAACCGGGGAAATTGCCGGGGCCTACCTCGATGTGTTTGAAGAGGAACCTTTGCCCGAATCCTCGCAATTGTGGGAGACTGACAACGTTCTCATTCAACCGCACCTGTCAGCGGCTTCTCCAGAATATCTGGAACGGTTTGTCGAGGAGCTGGCCAAAAGAATCAATAGCGGTGAGTTGGGCTAAAATAAAAACCCCTGCCCGAGGACAGGGGTTTTTTGTTCATACCATGCAGGGGTTTAAATTTTAAACTTAGTCACCAAACCTTGCAGTTCGACCGCGAATTTTGAAAGCTCGCCTGCGGCGTCCTTGGTCTGGCTGGAGCCTTGCGTTGTTTCTTCAGCGGCGGATGAGACACCGGAAATGTTTTGAGATATTTCACCCAAAAACTTACAACACCCTTCAGGAAGCCAAGACGGCTATTTTTGAGCATATCGAAGTGTCTTACAATCGGAACGCCGCCATTCTTATCTCGGCTGCCTCAGCCCAGATGAGTATGAGAAAAAAAATGTGGCTTAATTAACTGCCCCGTAGGGGTATCTCGAAGCATCTCGCTTTTCTGCTTTATCGACTTACGCAAAGGCTCCTTTATATCGGGAAGATCAAGCTGATATGTTGTCTTAAATAATAATACGAGGAGATAGCTTTGCATCCGAGACAAAAAATATAAGAAAAAACGGAGGATTTTCTGAGTTTATTTTTCAGGTTGAGGCTTGTTTTACCTTTTCGTGATAAAATTCTCAGATAATTTTTTTTAATTTGGAAGCAATCTTTTTAAATCTTGGAACCGGAGTAAAAATTATTTACAAACTACTTTGGGAGGAGTGAAAACCCCCTTTGTTAAAGAGGGGCTTCCTTGGTATGAAAGTCAGTGGTTTGCTGGAATTTATGCCCGACCGTAATCAGGCTTTCTTCATCAAAATGCCTGCTCATCAACTGCAACCCGACAGGGAGGCCCTTGGCAAAGCCGCAGGGGATCGACATCGCCGGTATGCCCGCCAGGTTAGCGGAGATGGTATAAATATCTGCCAGATACATCTGTAACGGATCGTCCAGTTTTTCCCCGAGTTTGAAAGCCGGGTAGGGGGCGACCGGTGAGGCGATGACATCGCATTGCCCCAGCGCGTTTTCAAAATCCTGCTTGATCAATGTTCGCACCTTCTGGCCTTTCAAATAATAGGCATCGTAGTAACCGGAACTGAGCACGAAGGTTCCAAGAATAATTCGCCGCTTTACCTCTTCGCCAAAACCTTCCTCGCGGGTGTTCTCATACATATTGACGAGGCTGTCGGACTTCTCGGTGCGATAACCATATTTGACACCGTCGTAGCGCGAAAGGTTGGTACTGGCTTCGGCGCAGGCGATGATGTAATAGGCGGCGACGGCGTAGTCGAGATGCGGCAGGGAAACTTCCACCGTCTGCATTCCCAATGACTCAAGCGTACGGATGCCTTCTTGCACTAATTTTTCAACTTCCGGATTGATCCCGCCGGTGGTGAAGTATTCTTTGGGAATGCCGAGCTTCATGCCCTTCACATCTTTTTGCAGAGCCTGAGTGAAATCGGGAAGCGCGACATCGGCGGAGGTGGAATCGCGCGGGTCTTTTCCGCCGATCACGTTCATCAAAGTCGCTGCATCGGCTACGGTTTTGGTCAACGGCCCGATCTGATCGAGAGAGGAGGCAAAAGCCACCAGACCAAACCGCGACACCCGGCCGTAAGTAGGTTTCAATCCGGTCACGCCGCAAAAGCTGGCCGGCTGGCGGATGGAACCGCCGGTATCACTGCCGAGCGCGGCGACGCATTCGTGCGCCGAAACTGCGGCGGAAGAACCTCCGCTGGAACCACCGGGAACCCGGTCCAACGCCCAGGGATTCATCGTCGGGTGGTGATGCGAGTTTTCGTTGGAAGACCCCATGGCAAACTCGTCCATATTGGTCTTGCCCACGATCACGGCTCCGGCCTGATACAATCTCTCGGTGACAGTGGCGTTATAAGGAGAAACAAACTGGTCTAAAATTTTTGATGAGCAGGTGGTGCGACTGCCTTCGGTGCAGATTAAATCTTTAAGCGCGATAGGGACACCGAGAAGCGGGGCTTCTTCCCCAGCGGCGATCCGGGCATCTGCCTTCTTGGCCTGCTCCAAAGCTTTCTCGCGCGTCAGGTGCACGAATGCTTGGACCTTGCCTTCCACCTGGTCGATGCGGGCGAACACGGCCTCGGTTAATTGTACGGAACTGAGTTTTTTATTATTGAGAAGTTCCCGGGCCTGGGTGATGGTTGTGCGGTGCATATAGGATTTAAAGGATCTTCGGGACTTCGTAATGCCCTTTGTTGTGTGCCGGTGAATCGGATATCGGGTTGTGATCAGCGAGGGGTTTTGTTGCCGGTTCATCATCGCGGAACACGTTATTGATTCCTAGCACATGCGCCGTCGGCTCCACGTCATCGGTGTTGAGTCCGTCGAGTTTTTTGATGTATTGGAGAATCGTCCCCATTTGGTCCGAGAGCCGTACTTTTTCATCAGGGGTCAATTTCAACCGTGCCAGCACGGCCATATGTTCAATATCAAAGGACACCATGTACCTCTTTATAAAGTTGTTCAAGCCCCACGAATATTAGAACCCACACTGTTCGTCATCGCGAGCGACTGTAAGGAGCGTGGCGATCTAAGTTTCTGGATTTACCCCTACAGGGCATGAAGAATAATGAAGATGTCATCACAGCTACAGGAAAATATCACGTCCACCGGGCGCGGCCCGGTTAGTCTGAGGAAGCTTCTTTACGGTCTTTCTTCTTTTTCTTTTTCAGTTCGGCCATTTTTTCGGTAGCGGTGATTTTGTTGAACTTTCTGGCCAGCCGTTTGGTTTTCTTTTTTAATTTGCGGATTTCAGCTGCGTCTCCTTTGGACTCCGCCAGTTTGGATTTAGCCTTTTTAAGGTGTTCCTGCAATTTTTCTACGTTTGCCATAATCGTTTGCGCCAGTGTTTAAAGGTTATAGGAAAACAACCTTTATACCAAATAATGCCTCAAACCACAACCACCAGCGTGACGCTGGACCCAATGGGCAGGAGCTTCTTAAGCCGAGAGCGTTTAAAAAGCCATTGCCAGTTACCCGTGGTGGTTTGCGACCAGCATCACGCTGGCGGCGACTTCCACAATTACCAGGGTGAAGTCGTCGGTGAATTCGCACTCGCCGAGAAAATCCTGCGCATTTTTTTTGAGGGCAAGTCCCAGTTCATTGGCGTTTTGGGATTGGCCCAACTCCAGAGATTTTTTCCCCAACCGATTCAAGCCATACATATCGGTACCCTTGCCCGGGCTTCGGTGAGCCCATCCGTGTAGCAGATCAGTTTGCTGTTAGGCGGTAGAAGGATTTTCCGTCTTTGCAAATCCCCTTTGCTGGTGATGAAGATGATAGGGATGAAGGTATTTTTGCTTTGTTCTTTGATTTTTTTTTGCAGGCCTCAAAACCATCCATAACCGGCATTTCCACATCCATGAGGATGAGGTCGGGCTTTGTCCGATTGTTAACTTCGATGGCCTCAAATCCGTTGCTGGCAGTAACGGTGTCGTAGTCTTCTTTCAGGATGGATTTAATGAGGGCGACAATGGTTTTCGAGTCATCCACGATGAGAATTTTGGCTCGGCGTTCCGGATTGGGGCTCATGGCGAGGCTTTCGATATTTCAAAAGGTTTTGAGAATGGTAAGGGCTCAATACAAAGGCAGGCTGGAAAATGTCAATCCTGTACCTACGACCTTTGGAAAAACGATTTAAATTAATATTGCGAATTTACCCAGCGTCAATAAGAAATAAAGGGGTTACGGCCTGAACCGTAACCCCCGCCCGCCTCAACAAAGTAACTAGTGGCCAGTCACTGTGCTCAGCCCAGCTTTTTTTCTATTCGATTGCCATAATCGCTGTCGCACTTTTTAAAATGCGCGATGTTTTTCAATGCCAAATCCTTAGGGATGGATTGCATTGTCCCTGCAATAGTGCTCGTCAGCCGATCTTTTTCATCTTCTGACATGATGTTATAAAGCGCACCGGCTTGGGAATAATCGTCATTCCTCTGATGCGAATTATAACGGTCCGCATCTCCTGAAATTTCAAGAGGCGGTTCTTTTACAGATGGATCTTCAACGGGTCCCCCAAAAGTATTGGGCTGGTAATTATCCTGAGCCCCGGAATTCCCATCAAAACGAAGCGCTCCGTCCCGCTGGTAATTGTTCACCTCGTTTTTGGGACGGTTTACAGGTAACGCCTGGTAATTTGCACCGATCCGGTACCTCTGGGCATCCGAATAGGCAAACATCCGAGCTTGTAGCATTTTGTCTGGAGACGCACAAATTCCAGGCGGCAGATTGGACGGTGAGAATGCCGCTTGCTCCACCTCGGCAAAATAGTTTTCCGGATTTCTATTGAGCTCCATCACACCCACATCCATCAACGGATACTCCTTGTGAGGCCAGACTTTTGTCAGGTCAAAAGGATTATAAGAGCGGGTTTCGGCGTCTTTTTGCGGCATGATCTGGACTTTTACATTCCATTTAGGAAATTCTTTTCTTTCGAGCGCTTCAAAAAGGTCTCTCCCTGCATAATCCGGATCTTCCCCGGCAATCTGCGCTGCCTTTTCACCCGACAGGCATTTGATTCCCTGGGCTGATTTAAAATGAAATTTTACCCAAAACCTTTCGCCATCTTTATTCCAGAGACCAAAGGCGTGACTGCCATAACCATTCATAAAACGGTAGCCATCGGGGATGCCCCGGTCACTGAAAAGAATGGTCATTTGATGAAGCGCCTGTGGAGCACTCTGCCAGTAATCCCACATTCGTTTTGGGTTCTTATAGCCCGTTTCCGGATCGCGCTTTTGCGAATGGACAAAGTCCGGAAACTTCATAGGATCTCTTTCAAAAAATACCGGCGTGTTGTTACCGACAATATCCCAGATACCTTCATCCGTGTAAAACTTAACCGCGAAACCTCTGGGATCGCGTTCGGTATCGGCCGAGCCCTTTTCACCTGCAACGGTGGAAAACCTTAGAAAGACATCGGTCTTTTTGCCAATCTTGCTGAATACGCTGGCCCGGGTGTATTTGGAAATATCCTGAGTCACCGTGAACGTTCCATAGGCTCCGGAACCTTTGGCGTGGACAATTCTTTCGGGAATTTTTTCCCGGTTAAAATGAGCCAGTTTTTCAATCAGACTAAAATCCTGAATCAGCACAGGGCCTCTCTCTCCGGCTGTCATGCTATGTTGATTCTCCGATACAGGGTGTCCCCCGGCTGTGGTTAATTTTTTATCACTCATGCTATTGCTTCCTTTCTGGTATTTGGCTTCAAAAATCCCCATATGACTTTTACTGCATTCATCATGTTTTGGAATCTTGAGTGGTTTGCTTCGAGCTTTAAGATTGAAATGACATCCGTGCGACCAAATGCGCTGGCCCATTGTTCGGCTGTCAGACCATTGTGATTTTTTAGATCCTTCTCAGCACCTCGTTGAACAAGGAGAGCTACCATTTCCACATCTCCTTTAAAAGCCGCTCCCATAAGGATCGTATTCCCCGAAAAATCCGAGGAATTGGGATCGGCACCTTCTTCCAACAGCAACCTGGATGTTGAGTAGTTGCTGTTGTAAACCGAAATCATTAAAGGGGAATAACCCTTATGATTTTTCTGGTTGATATCCGTCTCGGGGTTTGAGTCAAGAAACCTCCCGAGCCGAAGAATATCGCCACCTCTTGCCAGCGTGAAAATATCCTCTGACAAATTAAAAGTATCTTTATAGATTTCCCAGTTGCTCATGATGTCTCCTTGAGAAAAATTATTTATTTAATTAGTTTTCTAGAAAACTTCTCAGCATCCAAGCGGTTTTGTCATGCTCCTGGATTCTTTGAATCATCAAATCAGCCGTTGCCTCATCGCCAAACTGTTGTGCAATGGTGACCACGCTACACGCTGTTTGAGAAATCGTTTTGTGGCCGTCTAGCAGTTCTTTGACCATTTCCATGGCTTTAGGTGTTCCGGATGCTTCTTTAATGGAGCTGAGTTTCTGGAATTCTGCAAACGAACCGGGTGCGGGAAGACCCAGCGCACGGATTCGTTCTGCAATTTCATCAACAGCACCGGCTAGTTCGGTATATTGTTCTTCAAATACCGAATGAAGCGGTTGGAACATGGGTCCGGTCACATTCCAATGAAAATTATGCGTTTTCAAATATATCACATAGGATTCGGCAAGGACCATTGAAATCCCTTTAACTATTTTTTTGCGCTCAGTTTTATCGGTTTTTGCGCTCATTATATTTCTCCTTATTTGTCAGGTTTTTTTTCAATGTTTATAGGTCTATTATTGGCGGGATATATAAATTAATCAAATCGATTATTTTTATATCGAGATAGATAAAATCTATCTACTTGATATGATTATTTTATAAGGAGTCGTGTGTGCGGATTTGGTAGTCGTTCCCATCGGTGATGACCTGCACCGCGCCGTGTGCATCGGTGCGGCGGATATCGACGCCCGCCTTCTGGTAGCGTTCCAGAGTTTCTGGATGGGGGTGGCGCATGCGGTTGAGGTAACCGCTGGAAAATATCACTGTGCCGGGTGCGACGGCCTCGATAAATGCCGGTGAATTGGAAAACCGGCTGCCGTGATGTGGGGCTTTTAAAATATCTGCTTTAAGTTGGTGCTGGGAGTTCGACAGTTTTTCTTCTATTTTATCGCTGATGTCCCCAGTGAACAACAGCATGCTGAAATTTTTATACTCAAGACGCATGACCAGCGAAAGATCGTTATCAATCCTTCGACCTGAATCGGTGGGGCTACCTGGTTCAGGGTGAAGAGGAATGAGTCGGACTTCGCCAATGTTGATGGGTTTGTTCATCTTTAAGGGTAAGAGTTTTGCGCCCTTACTCAGGGCCCGATTCTGTAGGTTCCCGAGTCGCCGGCCAACGAAATTATCGCCCAGGGTCAGAAAATGTTTGACCGGGAAAAGATCAAGCAGGGCATACAATCCACGAATATGGTCGTTGTCGGAATGGGTGGCGACCATATAATCGATTTTTCGAATGCCTCGATTCCACAGGAAAGGCGCGACCACCCGTTTGCCCACATCAAGCCGGTTTTTATAAAACCCGCCACCATCCATCACCAGCGTTTCACCATTTGGGAACTCGATGAGAAGGGATTCTCCCTGCCCGACATCCAGCACGCTTATGGACAAGGTATTGCCGGGAAACTGAAAGGCACGCGGCCAGGAAAATAAAACCAGTGTGCCTAGCACAAAAACGATAAAACTTTTTTTTAGCCAGCCACCCACTTCCTGATTCAGTGCACGGATTTGAAAAGCGAGTAGTCCGGTCAAGAGGGCTGAAAAATAGAAAACCAGCCACAGGGGTGGAGGCGTCGGAACATAGAGGGAGGAGAAAGGAAGGCGCGCAAAAATCTCTGGCAGCCATAAAAAAAATTGGGTGATACCCAGCGCGGGCAGGGCAGGCAAGGCGGCCAGAGTGGGGAAAACGGTTCCCACAATTGTTGTCAGCAGTACTGTGGGGATCAAAAGGGAGGCCAGAGGCACCATGAGGATGTTCAAAAAAACACCGACCATGCTGATGCGGTTGAACTGGTAAATCAGAACCGGGAGGGTGGCGGCGGTGACGGTGACCGATACCAGGGCTCCGCCGATCAAAATTTTCTCAAAGCGAAATTTCAGTGATTGCCAAAAAGCTTTCCGGGTGCCAGTGGGATAACCCCGCATCAATTTTTGCGACCATGTGGGTTCTCCCATCCGGGCCACCGGGTCATCACTGATCTCCGACAACAGGGTGAAGACCAGCAGGATTCCCCCAACTGCCAAAAAGGAAAGTTGAAAACCAACATCCAATATAGATGTGGGTTGCCACAGCAGGATGATGAACCCAGCGCCCAGAAAGGCATTGAAGAGACTGCTTTGCCGGTCAAACAAAACGGCGAGCAGCAGGGTGCTCACCATGATACCCGCTCTGAGCGAAGATACTTTGGCACCGACCACTACCATATAGAAAAGAACCGGGATCAGGCAGAGAACGGCTGTGACCTTTCGGGTGTGTCCGGCGCGGGCGCTGTCCGGCTTCAGCCGAAAGAGTCCATAAAACACCACAGGCCAGAGAATAAAATAAGAGGCAGCCGCCACAAAGCCGATGTGCAGTCCGGACACTGCCATCAGGTGGGCCAGTCCGGTGGCGATATAAGTTTCCCGCACTTCAGCGGGCAAGGAATCTTTCATCCCCAAAACCATGGCTTTGAGCAAGGCTCCTTCCTGCCCGGGAAAAAGTTTTCCCAGGCTTTCAAGGAGTCGGCTTCTTAATTGTTGGGGGCCTGTATGCCAGAAGGGCAGGTTGAACCGGCCTGTCCGTTCCATGGTTTCTGGACGGGAGATGTTTCCGGTGACGTCAATGCCTCTCGATTTCAGATAAAGGTGGTAATCAAAGCGACCGGGATTTTTAAAGTTGCGGGGAATTTTAAGACGTATTTTGTTGAATCGGACCCGGTCTCCAGCTTTAAAAACGGTATGCGGTTTATAAACACTCACCCGCGCAGTTCCGGTTATAGGCCGGGTGCCCAGGGATTCCAGTTCGAGTAGATAATACGTTCGATCTTCAAGAACGCGTGGTGTTGAAACTAACCGGCCTTCTACCGCCGTGGTTCGTCCCTCCTCAATGTGATTGAGAATATGGTTCGAGGGCCGGGTTAAATCTGTAAAGCTCGGGGCGAGGAATCCGAAGCCAGCCAGAAAAAGAACAATCATGGATTCCCGTTTTTTATTTTGAACGAGAAACAGGGCAAAGAGAAACAAGCCAAGCGGTAATAAATAGGGAGCAATGAATTGTCGGGTGACGGCAAAGGAACCGCAAATCCCGCCCATGTAAGCGAGCAAAAAGGGCAGGAGAGGAGGCGACCGGCGAGTCGCCGCCAGCGTGATACCCCATGCGGGGCATGAAATTAATGAAGAGCATAACTCGCTGGACCCGACTGAAAATAGCTTTTTGAGCCGAGATAATGATTGCCCGACCAAAGAAGTTGTGGTCATTTTTCTCCCCCTCCACTGGCACCACGCCTAGTGGTGGTCACAGAACAGTCAGGTCGATACGTTTTTGGCCCAGATCCACAGCCGCCACCCGTACTTTAACTGGGTCGCCTATTTGGAAACTGCGATGGCGTCTTTGCCCGATGAGCTGGTGTTCGGTTTCGATAAACAGGTAATAGTCGTCTGTGATACTGGAAATTTTAACCAGCCCTTCGACGAACACCTCTTCCAACTCGACAAAAAATCCGAACCCAATAACACCCGTGATGATCCCATGAAAAGTTTTACCGATCTTATCTGCCATGAACTGGGCCCGGCGTAGGTCGGTCACTTCCCGTTCTATCGACATGGCTTGGATTTCCATTTGGGTGGACTGTTCCGAGATTTCGGCGAGTTGGGACAACAGTGCTTTTTTTTCTTTTTGCGGGCATTTGCGTTTCAGGTATTTCTTGATGATCCGGTGCAGCACAAGATCGGGATAGCGGCGGATCGGCGAAGTGAAATGGGCGTAATGAGGAAAGCCCAGGCAGAAATGGCCGGGATCGGTTTCGGAATAGCGCGCTTTCTTCATGGTGCGAAGAAGCAGTGTGTTGACGACTCTTTCTTCCGGGCGTCCGCTAATTTGTTTCAGCAGAGTCTGCAAATCTGTTGAGCGGGCTGGTGAGGGAAGGCGCAGTTTGAAAGAGTCGACAAACTCGTTGAACCCGGTGAGCCGGGCGGGGTCGGGCGCTTCATGAATCCGGTGGATGGACGGTATGCCGCGTTCGTGCAAACTGAGGGCAACAAATTGGTTGGCGGCCAGCATGAACTCCTCAATTAATTCGTGCGCCGGGTTATGTTCGCTGATGCCGATGCGCTCAACATGGCCGGAGGAATCCATGTGGATTTCCGGCTCGGGCACCTGGAAATCGACACTGCCATTCTGGAATCTCTTTTTACGCAGGAGTTGGCTGAGTCGATACATATCAGTCAGGGTCGGCAAAAATGGATCATCCTTTTCTTCTTCCAGTAAGCTATGAACCTCGTTATAGGTGAACCGGCGCTGGCTTTTGATGACCGAAGGATGAAGCGTTCCGGCGATAAATTTTGCTTCGTGATCGAAGTCCATGATGGCGCTGACTGTCAGGCGTGGTTCATTCGGTTTTAAACTGCAGGCTTCGTTGGACAGGGAAACGGGAAGCATGGGGATGACGCCGTCGGCGTAGTAGATGCTGGTTGCCCTTTCCAGGGCTTCCTGGTCGAGCAGGGAATTTTCCCGCACAAAATGGCTGACATCGGCGATATGGACGCCGAGCCTGTACCCTTCTCCGAAGCGTTCCAGCGAAACTGCGTCATCAAAATCCTTGGCCCGTTCCCCGTCGATGGTGAAGGTCAGAAGTTTTGTGAAATCTTTTCGTTCTTTCAAAGAACCGGCGGGGTCTTCTGCTCCAACGTGTCGGGCCTCATCAAGAACTTCCGGGGCAAAGCTCTGGCGGACCCCGTGCTTTCTGAAGATGGACTGGACCTCGACATTCGGGTCGTTGGATATTCCCAGCACTTCGACCACTTTGCCGATGGGAGGTTTGTGCCGGGTCGGGAAAGTTTCAATTTCCACGTGGACGATTTGCCCGTTTTTGGCTCCCTTGCGATTTTTACCGGGAACAAATACATCATGGAAATATTTGGATTCGGTGGGGATGACCCAGCCGTCCCTGCCGAAAGTCTCATAAGTGCCAACGATATGCGTGGTGTTGCGCTGGAGAATGCGTATGACACGCCCTTGAGGCTTTCCGGGCTCCCGCTCTGACTCGATTCGAACCACGACATGATCTTTGTGCATGGCTTCGTTCATATGACGGCGGTTGACGTAAACATCATCCTCGCCCTGTTGATGATCGGGGATGACGAATCCAAAACCGTTTGGATGGCCGTGTAGTTTTCCGGTGACCAGATTCATTTCATCGGGAAGCCCGTAGCGCCCTCCACGGATTTTTATCAAGGTGCCTTCGCCAGCCATTTCTTTGATGAGGTTGCGAAACTCCCGTTTCTGAGTTTCAGGCACACCCAACTGGCGAGAAAGTTCCGCGACCTTCATGGGACGCGTGACTTTCTTTTTCATCAGCGAGAGAATTTTTTCTTCTGTGAGTTTCATACCACTCGGCGTAGGGCCAACTAGCAATAGCTTTTGTTGGCGAGCAAAGAGTTGTCTCGGCTTTATAAGCCATTGCAAGTTACCAGCGGCGGTTCGCCGCCAGCGTGACGCTGGACTCCATGGACGATTTCGTGCTTATTCAAGCACCCATTTCCAGCATACTTTATCACGGGGAGAGATATTCCGCACTGGGAAGGAACTCATAAACAGTGATAGGTTGATTGTGGTTTTGCGCCTTGTGGATTTTTAAAGAAGGTTCACATATAATCCCTCGGAGCGCGGCTTTGAAATATAAAGGAACTTCATGAAAGTACAAGTTGACTGGTTGAAAGAATATACCGAAATTGATGTCCCGACAGAGGAGTTGGGCCATGTCCTGACTATGGCCGGGTTGGAAATCGAAAGCCATGAAACGGTGGAGTTGCCCGATGGGGAAAAGAGCGAAGTGCTGGAGTTGAATGTGACGCCCAACCGGGGTTATTGTTTGTCGCATATTGGTGTGGCGCGTGAGGTTTCGGCGCTATTGAACAAATCCTTGAAGCTGACCGATCCGCTTAAATTCCTGAAGGCCGAGTCGGGAGCGGTGGCGGTAGAAGATCGCGTATCGGTTGAAAATCTAGAACCGAAACTGTGCTCTCGTTATTGCGCCTTAGTGATAGAAAATGTGAAAGTAGGCCCCTCACCAAAATGGCTGAAAGACCGGCTGGCTGCTATCGGCCTTCGGCCCATCAATAATATTGTGGATATCACCAACTTCGTGATGATGGAATACGGTCAGCCTTTGCACGCGTTTGACCGGGACCTTTTGGCCGACCATAAAATTATCATTCGCCGGGCGAAAAAAGGTGAACCTTTCGCCAGTCTGGACGGGACCGAATTGAAGCTCGACGCGGAGACCCTGGTCATCGCCGATGGCGAAAAGCCCGTGGCATTAGCGGGGATCATGGGCGGGACCAATAGTCAGGTCTCTGAAACGACCTGCCATGTTGTGCTGGAGAGTGCCTGCTTTGATCCGGCTACGGTTCGCAAAGGCTCAAAAAAATATGGATTGCGTTCGGATTCTTCTTACCGCTTCGAACGCGGTGTGGATTTAAGTGGCGTGGTTTCCGCTCAGGCAAGGGCCGCTCTGCTGATGAAGGATTTGGCGGGGGGAGAAATCTGCTCTGGTCAAGTGGATATTTATCCTGATGCGGGAAAATCGATATGTGTTCCGTTAAGAGTGAGCCGGGTGAATCAGCTTTTGGGTGCAAGTTTTAACGCCGGGCAAATTCAGGATCTGCTTTCCCGATTGGGCATGGAGATTGCGAAACCGTCGGAAACGATGCAGGTGAAAATCCCCAGTTTTCGTCCCGATCTTTCGCGCGAGGTTGATCTGATCGAAGAGATTGCGCGCATTGATGGGTTTGACAAGGTCGGCACGGTTTTTCCAATGGCGGGGGTTAGACCGGTGAAGGTAACAGCCCGGCAAGACATCATTAAAAAAGTGCGGGAGGTTTTCTGTTATGCCGGGTTTGCCGAAACGGTTCATTTCAGTTTTATCGAACGCGCCTATGCCGAAGAATTCAAAACCGCTTTTGCCGCAGAGCAGGATCAGACGATAGCGTTAAAAAATCCATTAAGCTCCGAAAACGATACGATGCGCACCAGCCTGCTTCCCGGTCTGTTGAAGACTGCCGGGCTCAATTTGAGCAAGGGCCAGAAACCGATTAAATTGTTTGAGGTGGGAAGCGTCTATTTTGCAAACTCTTCTGGAGAGCGTACGGAAAAAGCGGTGCTGTCAGCCATCGTGCTGGGGCCTTATGAGCTCACTCCCTGGAAACCGAGAGGTCAGGAGTATGACTTCTATGATCTCAAGGGAGCGCTGGAAACGCTGATGGAGCACCTGCATTTAAAATTGCAAACTTCTCCCGATAGTGGACCGTTTCTGATACCGGGAAAATCGGTGCAGGTTCGGGGCAATGGTGAGACGTTGGGTTACCTGGGTCAGATGGCACCCCAGCAGAATCTGGTTGGCGAGTTAGGGCAAAATGTTTATGCCTTGGAACTTGATTTGGGAGCTCTGGAGAATTCACTTTCATCCTCTCTCCGGTTTCAGCCGATTGCCAAATTTCCGGAGACTTACCGCGATATTTCTATTCTTGTGGATCAGCCGGTCACTTCCCAAAGGGCCGCAGACTTGATCCTAAAAACCGGCAGTCCACTGATTCAAAAGGTTGAGCTGTATGACCATTTTGAGGGAAAGAAAATTCAGGCCGGTAAAAAAAGCCTCACTTTTGCTTTGTCGTTCCAATCCGCCGAGAGAACACTTTCTGATGAAGAGGTCAACCCGTTGTTTGAAAAAATTGTTCAAGCTTTAAAGAGTGAACTTGGCGCTTCACTAAGGGAATGAGGGGTTATTGACACTCCAATACCCCGGTGCTACGATTCTGCCATGCCTAAACCGGATATTCATCAACTGGAAGAACGCGTGTTGGCCCTGATGGAGGGGTTCCGCCATCTTAAGAAGGAAAACCAGGGGCTGTCCCGCCAGGTTGATCAACTTAATCGTGAGAAAGGGGACTTGGTAAAGGAACAAAGCTCAAATCAGGACACACGGGCTCGCCTTTCCCAATTGGAATCCTTAAGCCAAAAAAATGAAAAAGACCGCAAAGTCATGCGGACGAAGGTTCAGACTCTTTTGGATAATCTGGAGAAATTTGATTTGGCTTGATAAAAAATATCTGCCGAAAGATCTAATTGGATTGGGTTGAATATGGCGAGTAGCAAAAAAATCCAGATTTATGGAAAAACTTATAGCTTGAAAAGCTCTTCATCAGAAGTGGAGGCTGAAGAGGCGGCGGGTTATGTGGATTCCAAAATGAAAGAGTTGGCCAATGCCAGCAGTAAAACCTCCACTTTGGACTTGGCGATCCTCGCGGCGCTCAATATTGCACAGGAATTGCTGGAGTTGAAAAATCAGGCCGGAGCTAAAGATGAGGCGGGAGAAAAGAAAATCCGGCAATTGGTTGCGGCCCTCGATAAAGAGCTTCAAGACATTGAAAAGTAAGGGCTTTGATGTTTTAGATAGGTCTTGAGAGACCCAAGTCTTTATGTTAGGATGTGATTGAATTTGAAGTGGTGTCTCCCTGTTGTGCTCGGGTAAGAATTTAATTTCTTGAGCCAACAGTTTGTGAAAGGGGTTGATGGATCGACTGTGGTGTGCAGGCCCTCTCAGGAGGGAAGCCTAAAGCAGTTCACGGATGCCCCACCTGTCCTTGACAGGTTCAAAAAATAGTTTTTGCGCGGCATGAACGGGGGGACTACTTGAATGTTTAAGAGCTTTAGAGGGTTGGAGCCCAACCCGACCGAGCCTGAATATATATCCGGTTCTGGAATAATCGGAGCCGGACTCAATTGGGAGTGAAATATGAGCGAAACGGGAAAGTCTGTTTCGTTTTTTGAATATCCACAACAAGGTTTGTTCTACCTTTTTTAGCGGTGGTTTCTGCCTTGCCTCCCCTTTGCCGGTTTCGGTCGGTTTTTGTCTTGCTCCTCCTAAAAGCTTAATGAATAGGGTATTTTTTGTGCGCTGCAACCTGGCGATATCCTGACAACAATCCTGGGTGGGGAAAATGGCTTTTACCTCCATGAAGATGGATAAGTTTGCGGTCCGTCAGGAAATGAGACGTCGACGGGATGCCATGAGCCTGGATGAGGTTTTAAACATGAGCCGGGCTATAGAAGACAAACTGTTTGCCCGAAAGGAATTTTCGGATTGCCGGAATGTAATGTATTTTCTCTCATTCGGCAACGAAGTGCGTACCGATGAAATGATTACGCGTTCCCTTAAAGACGACAAGCGGGTTTATGTCCCCCGTCTGGTAAAAAGGGAAAGGCGAATGGAAGTGTGTGAAATTAACGATATGGACCAGGAATTTGAGTTGGGCTCTTACGATATTCGTGAGCCTTCCCGGCTAAACTCCAAGGTGGTGTCTCCGTCAATCATTGATGCCGTCATCGCACCAGGCTTGGCGTTTGATCGTTCCGGAGGAAGAATCGGTTTTGGCGGAGGTTATTTTGACTGGCTTTTTAAACAATTGCGAGATGAGGCGCTCTATTTTGGAGTGGCCTATGAGTTTCAAGTGATGGACTCGATTCCCCAGGATTCATGGGATGAAAGGGTACAAAAGATTTTCACTGATAACGACACGATAAACTGCTGAGTCACCGGACGACTGGGTCGGTTTATTTTTAATATTGAGGTTTTACTATGGATATTTTTACCGCCAAAGTTAATTTTATAACCCTGATTTTAGGGATGGCTTTTGCTTTGGTGATTGGTTATGCCATTGGATATTTTTTGCGCAAAATGTTTACCGAATACCAGATCAAGGATGCGGAAGAACGTAGAAAGAAAATTATCCAGGACGCAGAAAAGGAAGTGGAAAGCAGGCTGAAGTCCGGGGAGATTGAAGCGCGCGAAAAATCTTTGGTGTTGAAAGGCGAGCTTGAAAAGGAAATAAAAGGCGAGCGGGACAGGTTGCGAAACCTGGAAGGTGATCTGGAAAGAAAAGAACGAGAGATCAGGGCCGAAAACCAAAAATTCCAGACTCGGGACAAGGAACTTCAAGAAAAGAACAGCAAGATCGCGGGTAAGGAAAAAGAGGTTGCCGAGCAAAAAATCGAGTACCAGAAACTGGTTGAGGAAGAGCTGAAAAAGCTAGAGGTGATTGGTTCATACACCGCCGACAAGGCGCGGGAAGAGGTCAAAAACAAGATCCTTGATGAAGCCAAGATGGGTGCGGCGCGCGAAGTGAAAAAAATTGAGGAAGATGCAAAGAGGCGCGGCGATGATGAAGCCCGTAAATTAATTACTATGGCTATCCAGAGGTTGGCCTCAGACCATGTGGCGGAAACCACTGTTTCAGTGGTGGAACTTCCCAGCGATGATATCAAGGGGCGGATCATTGGTCGGGAAGGAAGAAATATCCGGGCTTTGGAGCAGGCCACCGGAATCGACTTGATTATAGATGATACGCCTGGTGCGGTTGTGTTGTCGGGGTTTGACCCCATCAGGCGGGAAGTGGCTCGCCGCGCTTTGGAACAACTGACCCTCGATGGGCGGATTCACCCAGGTCGGATTGAAGATGTGGTCAATAAATGCAAAAAGGAAGTCACCCGACAGATCGAAGAAGCTGGTGAACAGGCTGTTATAAATGTTGGCATCGATAATATTAATCCTGAAATGGTCAAATTGTTGGGGCGGCTCAAATACCGAACCAGCTATACCCAGAACGTTCTTGAGCATGTGCAGGAGGTAGCTTTTATGTGCGGGGCCATTGCCGGAGAGCTGGGTTTGAATGTGGCTCTGGCGAAACGGGCAGGGCTGTTGCACGATATTGGGAAGGCCATTGATCATCAGACCGATGGAACGCACACTCAACTGGGAGTTGATATCGCGAAACGCTACAACGAGCATCCTTTTGTTATCAATTCGATTGCTGCCCACCATGAAGATGAAGAGGCGGAATCGCCTTATGCTGTTCTGGTGTCGGCGGGTGATACCATTTCCGCTTCCCGGCCTGGAGCTCGGAGGGAAATGCTGGAAACCTATATTAAACGCATGACGAAACTGGAAGAAATTGGTGATTCCTTCAGAGGGGTTCAAAAAACCTTTGCCATTCAGGCGGGCCGTGAAGTGAGAATCATCGTCATGCCCACGGGTACGGATGATCAACAGGCCAGCATTCTGGCCAGGGATGTTGCCAAAAGAATTGAAAAGGAAGTGACCTATCCGGGAGAAATCAAAGTCACCGTTGTTCGAGAAACCCGGTATACAGAGTTCGCCCGGTAAAGAAGGTGTTTGTGTAACCTGCCAGAATTTGCCCGGAATAGTTTCCGGGCTCACCGCCCTGGGTTTCCCAGAGCTTCTCCAAAATGTAATAGAATTGGCATCGCATGGAAGATTTAGGACGACTGATTAAACTCAGACGCGAAAAACTTGATGAACTCCGGGAGATGGGGATCTCTCCATACATCAACCGGTTTCATGTGAACACTACTCTGTCTGCCCTGGTTGGAAAGTATTCCGAGAAGTCCAAGGAAGAACTGGACGAGAAGAATTCGGAATATATTACCGCCGGACGTATGATGAGTCGACGCAAGCATGGCAAAACCACATTTGTGAATATTAAGGACGCATCTGGGGATATCCAGGTCTTTATCAATAAGAATTCGCTGGGTGAATCTGCTTACGAAATATTTGGCAAGTTTGATGTTGGCGATATCATTGGTGTCGAAGGCAGGATTTCAAAAACCAAAACCGGTGAGTTGACCCTGTTTGCCAGCAAGGTGACCCTGCTTTCTAAATCGCTTCTTCCCCTTCCTGAGAAGTGGCATGGACTTAAAGACATCGAGCTTCGTTACCGGCAACGTTATGTGGACCTGATCGTCAATCCGGATGTTAAAAAAGTTTTCATTGCCAGAAGCCGCATGATTCAGGCGTTACGAGATTATCTGAACGAACGCCAGTATCTGGAGGTGGAGACCCCGATGATGCAGTCAATACCGGGGGGCGCCACCGCAAAACCCTTTAAGACTCACCACAATGCTCTGGATATGGATTTGTTTCTTCGTGTTGCTCCCGAGTTGTACCTGAAAAGGCTGGTGGTGGGCGGTATTGAAAGGGTATATGAGATCAATAGAAATTTTAGAAACGAGGGAATCTCCACCGAGCACAACCCTGAATTTACCATGGTGGAGTTTTATACCGCTTACGCCGACTACAATGACTTGATGGACCTGACGGAAGATTTGTTTCGTTATATTTGCGACCGGGTGTTTCCTGAAAACAATTACCAGTTCCCTTATACTTCGCAGGAAGGAGGGGAAACCCGGGAAGTGACAATAGATTTTTCCCAACCGTTCAAGCGTTGCGCCTTTCGGCAATCGCTGATAGAAATCGGCGAGATTGAAGAGAACACTCTCGATGACCCGCAAAAAGCGGTCGCGTTTGCTTTGGAGAACAAGGTCTCTATCGAGAAGAAGGATCACCATGTGAAAATTTTGGCTAAATTGTTTGACCACTTTGTCGAACCGAAGCTTGTTCAGCCGGTATTCATCACCGATTACCCCATTCAACTATCACCGCTCTCCAAGAAAAAGGAAGACGACCCGAGCCTGGTAGAGCGGTTTGAACTCTTTATCGGCAGAAAAGAAATTGCTAACGCCTATACCGAGTTGAACGATCCGATAGATCAGAAACAAAGATTTGAAGAGCAAGTTGCTGAACGCCAGGCGGGCGATGAAGAGGCCCATTGGATGGATCACGACTTTATCCGCGCTCTTGAATATGGCATGCCACCCACGGCCGGGGAAGGCATAGGGGTCGACCGCTTGGTCATGTTGTTGACCAATAGCCCGTCCATAAGAGATGTTATTCTTTTCCCGCAATTGAAAAAAGAATCCTGATTCGGGAAAACAAACCGGTCATTTTTTGATTCGTTCCTGATATGTCCTACGAACTTTTCGTCAGCCTGCGCCACCTCAAGGCTAAGCGTACCCAGAAATTTATTTCGCTGAACACTTGGATTTCCGTTGGCGGAGTTGCTCTCGGCGTTATGGCGCTGATTATTGTTATTGCTGTCATGTCCGGGTTCGGCAAAGACTTGCGGGATAAAATCCTGGGAACCAACAGCCATGTTGTGGTCACCAATATTAGCCGAACCGGCATGGAGGATTACGAAGTTATCATTGAAAAAATAGCGCAGATCGAAGGTGTGAATGCCGCTGCTCCGTTCATCCTGAGTCAGGTGATGCTGACCTATGGGAGTAATAGCGCAGGGGTGGTGGTTCGCGGAGTGGATCCAGACCGGGAGGGCGAAGTTTCTGATCTGGAAAAAAACCTGGTGCAAGGAAGCTTGGAAATGCTGGAAGATCTGGAAAGCTCTTCCGGAAAACCCCGCCGGGATGGGATCATCCTCGGTAAGGAATTGGCACACCGGCTGAGGGTGCAACGCGATGATGCCGTGGCGATGGTTTCTCCAGCATCTAGAGTGACGCCTATGGGCCTGATCCCTAAAATCAAATTATTTCAGGTGGTGGGATTATTTGAGTCGGGAATGTTCGAATACGATTCTAATCTGGCTTTTATTTCCATACGCTCGGCGCAAAAATTTTTTGCGATGAAGGGAAAGGTCAGCGGCATTGAGATTCGGGTGATAGATATTGAGAGGGCAGATCAGGTGGCTGCGGAAATTCAGGACAATCTTGGGTTTCCCTATTACGCAAGAGACTGGATGAGGATGAACAAAAATTTATTTTCCGCATTACGCCTGGAAAAAATTGTGATGTTTATCATCCTGATCCTGATTATTCTGGTGGCTGCTTTTAATATTGTTAGTACCTTGTTTATGGTGGTTATGGAAAAGAGCAAGGAAATTGCCATCCTGAAATCCATGGGGGCTTCCCGATTCAGCATTATGAAAATCTTCAGTTATCAGGGCCTGATTATTGGCGTCGTCGGGACAGCGATTGGTTGCGTAGGTGGTTTTACGGTTGTGCCAAACCTGAATGAGATTGTTGGTGTCATCGAAAATATTTTTGGGTTCACCGCGTTTCCCAGCGATGTGTATTATCTGGACAAACTTCCTTCAGAAATTCAGTATCTCGATTCGTTTCTCATCGTTATCTTCTCTATTATCATTTGTTTTGTGGCCTCGCTGTATCCGGCTTGGAGAGCTTCCCGGATGGACCCTGTGGAAGGTTTGCGCTATGAGTGACTTGAATCCCGGTAAGACAGAACAAAAATGCTTGATCGAAGCGGTTAATGTCGATAAAAGCTATTCGACTCCGCGCGAGGTGATTCATGTTCTTGACCAGACGAGCCTTCAGGTTATGCCGGGGGAAGTGTTGGGAATTGTCGGTGCGTCAGGGGTGGGTAAGAGCACCCTTCTCCATGTCCTGGGTGGTCTCGACAAACCGTTAACGGGAAGCGTCCTGTTTCAGGGAAAAGATATTTATAAACAGTCCAATGGTTATTTGGAAAACTTCCGCAATGCCCATATTGGTTTTGTGTTCCAGTTTTTCAATTTATTGCCCGATTTTTCCGCATTGGAAAATACTATGTTCCCGGCTTTGATCCGCAATCAGGACAGGCGTTTGGCCAAAGAGCGGGCTGAATACTTGTTGTGCGAAGTGGGCATGAAGGATCGGATGCACCACAAGCCCAGCGAACTGTCGGGAGGAGAAAGCCAGCGCGTGGCCCTTGCAAGAGGACTTGTCAATCAGCCTGACCTGCTTTTAGCTGATGAACCAACGGGGAATCTGGACTATCATGCCAGTGATCAGTTGATAGAATTGATCCGAGAACTGAACCAGGAATTTAACCAGACTTTTGTAATTGTCACACACAGCCAGAGAGTCGCCAGGAAACTGGATCGAGTGATGGAGCTGGTTGATGGAAAAGTCGGCCCCACCAGTCAGAACCTGGTCATTTAAAAGCCGGATTAAATTTAAAAAAAGGGGAAGCCATGAAGCTGGAAAAGATCGCTGAATTGGTTGGGGGAAAATTAAAAGGCGATGGCTCGCTTGAGATATCTGGAATCCGGGATATCGAGCACGCTGGTGCAGGACATATCACCTTCCTCAGTAAAAAATTATTTCTTGAGTTATTGAATCATTCCCAGGCCTCGGCTGTGCTGGCGAAGGAAGCAGTAAATACTTCTGTTCCCCAGGTTATCGTTGCCAGTCCAGAGCTTGCCTTTGCACGTTTGCTGAGGGAGTTTCATCCCGAGCCGCAACCCAAACCGGGTGTTCATGACCGGGCTGTGGTCGGCAAAAACGTTAAACTCGGTGAGCAGGTCACTCTATCTGCTGGAGTGTGTATCGGGGATGATGTGGAGATTGCGGACCATGTCCATTTATATCCGGGAGTGGTTGTCGGCGACCGTTGCCGGATTGGCAGCCATACCATCCTTCACCCGAATGTCACGCTTTACCGCAATACGGAATTGGGGAGCCGCGTGATTCTTCATGCCGGGGTGGTGATCGGGGCTGATGGTTTTGGCTATACCCTCGATGAGAAAGGAGCGCATTATAAAATCAACCAAATCGGCCGGGTGGTGATTGAAGATGATGTCGAGATTGGGGCAAATAGTTGTGTGGATCGGGCGGCAATGGGCACCACGCTCATCAAACAAGGAACTAAAATAGATAATCTGGTTCAGGTAGCTCATAACTGTACGGTGGGGGAACACTCCATTCTGGTTGCACAGGTGGGGCTGGCTGGAAGCTGTACCCTGGGCCATCATGTGGTGCTTGCGGGGCAGGTGGGCGTCGCCGATCATGTCACGCTCGGTGACCAGGTCACCCTCACGGCTCAGTCGGGCACGTTCCGCAATATTGAAAGCCATAAGGTTTATGGAGGACATCCTGCGGTTCCCCTGGGAGAGTGGAAAAAATATGTGACCGTTTTGCCAAAACTTCCGGAATTGGCCCGTAAAATTCGTGACCTGGAAACGCGATTAAACGAAATTGAAAATAACCCGTCCTCCCGTTAAAATACTTATATCCGCGTTGTTCTTAAGAAACTGTTTTTATTTAAAGTTATAGATTATGTTTAAACTCTGTGGGCGTGCTTTGATCCTTGCCCTTTTGTCTGTTTTTACCTTGGGTGCTGTTTTTCCACCGATGTCTGGAACAGCTGTCGAGAAGTACATCCAGAAAAAACTTAAGCGTAATGACAAGACCCTCCGAATTAACGAGAAGAATCTGGGTGATTCGGGTTTGGCCATTTTGGCCCAATCTCCATTAGTTCGTTCTGTCAGGACTCTGGTTTTGTATAAAGTCCATATCAGCGATGAAGGCATTCGTGCCTTGGCCGAATCTCCCAATCTGAAAAACCTGGAGGCCCTGTATCTGGAGCATAATTTCATAACCGATAAGGGAGTGGAGATCATTGCGAGTTCCAGGAATTTTTCCAACCTGAAAATCCTCAACCTTTATCATAACCGGATCACCGATGAGGGTGCGAAGGCTATTGCAAACTCGGACACCCTGACTCAATTGATGGAGCTGAACCTGAACTATAATCAGATCAAGGGGCCCGGAGCTATTGAGCTCACGCATTCAAAAAAGTTACGCCAGCTTCATAATATACAGTTAGCCTATAACCCGATTGAAAAAAGCGGTAAACAGGCCTGGAAGCGTTTCCAGTTGATGGAATGGTTTAAAGATCTTCACCGCAACAACCGGTTGAACCAAGTGGGTAAGGCCCTGATTGGGAACTTTGGGGTTATGGTATTGCTGGATTTTCCTTTTGTCTCGGAGTTGGAGACTCTGGATTTGAGAAATAATGCTTTGAACGATGAGGCGGTGATCGCCCTTTCGCAATCTGAAAAATTAAAAAGTTTAGTTTCTTTGGACCTTTCGAAAAATAATATTTCTGATGCGGGAGCCCAAGCGCTGGCAGGATCCAAAAACTTTGAGAGACTAAAGAAACTGAATTTAAACTTTAATCGTATTGGGGATGAAGGAGCTCGTGCGATAGCCGAATCTCCACGTTTGGCAAACCTCGAATCCTTAAAGCTGGGGCAGAATAAAATTAGCACCGAGGGAGCCCGTGCGTTGAATGAGTCTGAAAACCTCAAAAACCTGATTCATCCTATCTTCGGTTTCTACTGATATGGTCACGGTGTCCTGAATACTCTTCCCAAGGAAGAAGCGGCGGATGGATGCAAGCTTGGCTTTATGTTAAAATATTGAAAGTTAAATCCTTATTTAAAAAACTTCATATCAAATATGGTACAGATTCTAGAGTTTGAGCGCGAGATTTTTGCCTTGGAGACCCAGATCCATGATCTGGTTTCCATGTCCCACATGTACGATAGTGTTGGCGACATCACTCATGAGATCGCAAAGCTCAAAAAAAAGCTGCGCCGAATGAAGTATGAGGTGTATTCCAACCTGAAGGGGTGGGATAAAACCTTAGTGGCGAGACATCCTGACAGGCCTTACACTCTGGATTATTTGAATCTGATCTTTGAGGATTTTTTTGAGCTTCATGGTGATCGTCACGGAGGTTATGGTCCTTCTATTGTTGCGGGGCTGGCAAAGTTTGATGGAAGGTCCGTGATGGTAGTGGGGCACCAGAAGGGAAGGGAGACCAAAGAAAAAATAAGACGGAACTTTGGCATGTCCCAACCGGCGGGATATAGAAAAGCTCTTCGGTTAATGCGAATGGCGGAAAAATTCAATATACCCGTTATAACCTTCATCGACACGCCGGGAGCTTATCCCGGTGTTGACGCCGAAGAAAAGGGGCAGTCTGAAGCGATCGCCACCAATATGTTCAGTATCATTCAATTGAAGATTCCCATCATCTGCGTGGTGATTGGAGAGGGAGGATCCGGCGGTGCTTTAGCAATTGGGATTGGTGATCATATTATGATGTTTGAACATTCTGTATATTCGGTGATCTCCCCTGAAGGTTGCGCTTCCATTCTTTGGGGCGACAAAGGAAAAACCTCGCAGGCGGCTGATGCACTGTGTATCACCGCGAATGACCTCTTGAAATTTAAAGTGATTGATGAAATTATTCGCGAACCTCTTGGCGGCGCCCACCGTAATCATAAACAGGCCGCCATACGTTTGAAAAAATCCCTTAGAAAAAACCTTGATCGCTTGACTCAGGTTCCTTTGGGTGAGTTGACCCAGTTGAGAGAGAAAAAATTCCGCGAAATGGGGAAAGTTATTGAGGAAGGAACCTGATTTTACATCCGAGAAATCTCAGGAATAAGGGACCCGCATTTTTTTTACCTTTTTAAATTATATTTACAATAATGATAAGTAGTGTTAGATGATTTTTCCGGTGTTTATTAGCTTAAACTATTGGAAATAAGATGTTTTCTTGTTTTTCATTGAGCCATCTGAAAGTGGAGGTCTAAGGTTTTGGACGTAAAACAAGAATGTTTTTACCATACAGACATTGAGGGTCTGATCCACGATGATCCCAGATTAGCTTCACTTCCTGGGATTTATTATGAATTCAGAGAAGCCGCTCAAGATCCGGAGTTAAATTTTGCGGGAGTTGAGAAGATAATATTAAAGGATCCGCACCTTACAGCCCATCTTCTAAAAATCGTTAACAGTGCTTTTTATTCCTTCTCATCGAAAATTGAAACCATTTCTCATGCAGTCAGTGTGGTTGGGGCAGAGCAATTGAGTTACCTGGTTCTTTCCACAGTGGTTATGGATAAGTTTAAGGGAATCCCGGAAGACGTGATGAACATGGATTCATTTTGGCGGCATAGCATTGCCTGTGGCCTGGTTTCTCAAAAACTGGTCAAGTATAGAGGCGAATCGGATTCGGAAAAGTACTTTATAGCTGGCTTGCTTCATGATATCGGCCGTTTGATCCTGTGCATGAAAATACCCGACCGGACTTGGGAAATCCATATTCAAAGCAAATCTGATAACAGGGCTTTGCACCTGACCGAAGTTCAGGAGTTGGGGTTCGATCATGCCCAGCTTGGTGGGGCTCTTTTAAAGCAATGGAACCTTCCTCAAGTTTATCAGGAAGTGGTGGAATATCACCAGAACCCGACCCAGGCGCCCCATTTTTCTCATGAAGCGGCATATTGTCATTTGGCGGACATCATTGCCAATACCTTGAAACTGGGCTGCAGTGGGGAAAGCCTCGTTGTTCCCGAACTTGAAGAAGAGACGTGGGCCAGGGTTTGCCCTCCTCAAAAGATCAGCTTGGCGGTTATCAAGGATGAGATCGAGGAAGTTTTTGAAGAGACTGCCAGAGCTTTTCTGCAACACCACTAGGCGCCAGTATCCCTTCAGGGCATGAAGAAAAATGAAGGGTCACCACACGTGACGCTACCCAATGAGCAGGAACTCTTCAAGCCGAGAGCATTGTTGCCAGCCAGCCCCACGCCTAGTGGCCCCTTGACAGGGGAGGTGGATAGCAAGAACATTTTAAGCCGAGGAGAATTGTTGCTAGCTTTGAAAAGCTATTGCTAGTTACACCCCTTCGGGGTACGAAGAATTAGGAAGAAAATAACGCCACGGAGGTTCTCCGCTTAGAGGTGGACCTGTTGGCGAAACAGTTGTGCGTATTCTGAGTCGGTGGTGATCAAGGTATCGTGCACTCCTGTTTCAATCAGTTCTCCTTGTTTCATGACCAGAACACGGTCTGCCCCTTCCAGAGTTGACAAACGATGCGCAACAATCAGAGTGGTACGCCCTGCCATCAACGTGTCCAGAGCTTGTTTGATATGGCTCTCGGTTTCAGTGTCCACCGATGATGTGGCTTCGTCCAGTATCAGGATCGGCGGATTTTTCAGAAAAGTCCGGGCGATGGCGATGCGGTGTTTTTCCCCTCCAGAAAGTTTGACCCCCCGTTCTCCGACCATGGTGTCGTATCTCTCCGGTAGATTTTTTATAAAGGGGTCGGCGTGTGCTGCGACAGCGGCTGAAATGACCTGATCCCGGTCGGCTTCGATGTTCCCGTAAAGGATGTTTTCTGCCACTGTGCCATTAAACAGGAACGGATCTTGCGCGACCAGCCCGATCTGTTCGCGGAGATAAGAAAGCTTCAGGTCTTTTATTCGGTGACCGTCAATGAGAATGGATCCTGACTGGACATCATAAAACCGCATGAGCAGTTTAACCATGGTGGATTTGCCGCTGCCGGTATGACCGACCAGAGCTATCTTTTCTCCGGCGGCAATGGTGAAGTCAACTTCCTGAAGGACGGGTTTGCCCGGGATGTATGAAAAGTCCACCCGGTCAAATTGAATCGTGCCCCGGACATTGGTAGAGGGGAGAATCGCATTTGGCATCTCTTGCACCTCGGGTACGGTGTCGATGATCTCAAACAACCGTTCGCCGGAAGCCAGTGCGTGCTGAAGCATGTGATTGACTGAATGTAATTGGTTGATCGGTGTATAAAATAATGCCAAATAGCCTACGAAAGCGATCAGGGAACCAACGGTGATATCCCCAGCCTGTACCAGCCCCACTCCATACAGGAGGATCAGGACTGTGCCGAGAGACCCAAGAAACATCATGGTCGGGGAGTAGAAGGCCCACAACCGCATGACTTCCAAAGTCCCATCGCAATAATCCCGACTGCGTTTCTCAAATTGTTTGACTTCATGAAGCTGGCGGTTAAAAGAAAGTGTTTCGCGGATTCCTGAAATGGAGTCCTGCAACTTAGCATTCATTTTCGCGGCCCGCTTGCGCACAACATGATACTGGTCGTGGGCCTTGGCGGTATAGATCCATGCGCCATAAGCCAGGAAAGGAATGGGAAGCAGGGCCACCAGGGCCAGTTTCCAATGCATATAAAAAAGTATGATGGAAATCCCTATCAGGGTCAGGATCGCGGTCACGACCTGCTCCACGCCATCAATAAAAATTCGCTCGACATAGGTCACATCATCGTTAGCGCGGGACATCAACTCGCCGGTGGAGCGGTTTTCAAAATAGTTCAAGGATAAATTTTGTAACGCACGATAAACGTCTGACCTTAAATCGAACACTACACTCTGCTCGACTTTGTTGTTGATCAAGATGCGCCGGTGATTGGTGAAGTTCCTCGTCAGATAAATAACCGCCAAACCGGCTATGGGTCCGTATATCCATACGGATTCTCCGCCTTCGACCAGGCTGTCGACAATCAGTTTAATCAGCCAGGGTGGGACTAGATCCAGGAGGGTGGTGGCGATGGCTAAAGACAGTGTCATCGCTACCCCTTTTCGATAAGGTTTTAAATAACTCAGTACTCTTGCAAGGGATTTCATGTTTTCAGCGTTTGGACTGCTATAATTAAAAAAGCCTCTAAAAACCGTCAAAGTATAAAGGTTCTGATTTTTAGAGGTGTCCTTACGATTATAATGAGTAATCTTAATAATACGAAATGGTTTTTGCGAGAAAACCTGAAACCTTAAATTTAAACTCAACGAGAATATGGAATACAGAAAACTGGGAAGCAGTGATCTTGAAGTGTCGGTGATCGGTTTTGGTGCGTGGGGGATAGGTGGAGCACCCTTCTGGAATAATGAGGGCGATGGAAAATCGCTGGACTCCATCAGGAAGGCGTATGACCTGGGTATTAATTTTTTTGATACGGCCCCGGTTTATGGTTTTGGCCATTCTGAGGAGTTGATTGGAAAAGCCCTGAAACCGCTCAGGGATAAAGTGATCCTTGCGACCAAATGTGGATTGCGGTGGGATAAGAAATCCTTAAGCTCGCTCCGCAAGGACGCCAGCAGAACTTCTATTCTGGAAGAAATTGACCAGAGTTTGAAACGTCTGGATACGGATGTGATCGATCTTTATCAGGTTCACTGGCCCGATGTAGAAACGGATCAGGAAGAGACTATGGATACCCTGTTGGAGATTCAGGAAAAAGGCAAGATCCGTCATATTGGGGTCAGCAATTACTCGGCTCAACAGATCAACGACTGTCTACAATACGGAAAAATTGTATCGCTACAACCGGAGTTCAGTTTGCTGGCACGCGATATTCAGAAGGACACGGTTCCTCTTTGTCTGGAAAACGATATCGGAATCATCGCATACAGTCCTCTGTCGTCAGGAGTCCTGACCGGCAAGTATGATAAGGATACTAAGTTTAAAGATTGGAGGAGCAAGGGAATCATTGGCACTTTTACGGGGGAAGGATTTGTCAGGAATATTAAAAAGGTGGATCGGTTAAAAGAAATCTCTGCTGAAGAGGGCAAAACCTGCGGCCAGACCGCGATCAACTGGGTGTTGAGGCAGGAGGGACTCACAACGGCTTTGGTGGGTGTGAAAAATCCCGATCAGGTAAAAGAAAACCTGAAAGCGGTGGGTTGGCAACCGTCCCCCGAGCATTGTGAAAAAATAGAAAAAGTTTTTGAACTGACTTGATTGGGAGGTCATTCAACTGGAAGTATTTCTTTCTGGCCTTCAAGGGCTTGCACCATCTGGCTCAGTTCATTAGAGTTTCTCTGAATCTTTTCGATCAAAATGCCCACGGGAGTGGATCGGGGCTCAAGTTGATCCAGAGCTCGGTTCATGCTTTGGATTCTTTCGTGAAAGCCTGATGTCCCTTTTATTTTTGCATCAAGACCTTGAATTTCATTATGCAGTTTTCTTTCCAGCGAAAGCAGGGTGTGATTCACCCGGTTCTGTAAAAGGCGGATGTTTGATTCGAGACTTCGGTATTGGGCTCTCTGCAGGGTCTGATTGGTATAGATGAAACCGAATAGTAAAACCGCAAGACCTGTATAGAAAAGAATTTTCAGTGTGGTGGTTTCACTCTTCCTTTTTCGAAGATCTGCCTGAATGGTTTCCAGTTCCGACGCAAAGCTTTCCAGGGTCGGGGGGTTTTCTTTTTGGGATGTTTGTTTTTGGGCTTCGTGTTTGGTTTCTTCGTTTTCCATATTTCAAGTCCGATTGCTGATTAGAGTGCTCTGTTCATTTTTTTCGGGAATCATTATCCCACCAGATATTCCAAGTATAACTGAATGAGCGAGTTACCATAAAATAATGTGATCAGGGTGCCTGTCGCGAGAAACGGTCCGAACGGGATCAGGCTTTTCCTTGATTTTTTCTGCACGATGATCTGGAACAGGCCGACTATTGATCCTAAAAATGCTCCGATAAAAATCACCAGCAGTACTTTTTGCCAGCCCAGCAAAGCGCCAGCCGCCGCGATGTATTTAATGTCTCCCCCGCCCATACCGCCATTACTGAGTACAGCGAGTGAATAAAATAATCCGCCTCCCAGGAAAAACCCGAGCAGGGAGTCCGCATAACCGATGGTATAGCTTCCCACTGTAAGCCCCAGGATAATGCCGGGAAGCGTGATCACATCGGGAATAATCTGGTGCTCGATATCAATAGCTGTGATGATGACCAGTGCGGGAGCCACCACAGCATAAACCAGAAAATCAAACGACAGTCCGAACTTGAAAAACCCAGCCAGCAGAAGAATAGCTGTTGCCGCCTCGATAACCGGATAAATCGGCGAAATACGTGTGGCACAATCTCTGCATTTTCCGCCCAGGAAAATATAACTGACGAGCGGAATGTTATCCAGCGGACGAACCGCCGATGAGCACGCTGGGCAATGCGACCCGGGCATGACCACGGATTCTTTCCGGGGTAAACGGTGAATACACACGTTGGCGAAACTGCCGACTGCCAGTCCGAAACAGAATACTGCCCCGGCCAAAACAGGATAAGGAATTGCTTGAATAAACTCCATTCCTTTATTATTCGCCTCCACGGTTAGTGGGCGGAGAACCTCCGCTGGTTAATTGCTATACCTTATTGTTTGCTAACAATCGTTTATAATGGCTCAAACGAGCCATTGCTCATTGCTCATTGGGTCCAGCGTCACTCTGGCGGCTAGAGGCGGAGACTTTCAGCGTCTCATAAATGATATCGGCGGAAAATCCTCTTCGCTGAAGGTATTGAGCCAACCGGCGCGTTTTTTTTTCGGGTTCCAGCCCATGAAGGGATGCCAGCTTTTTATTTGCACAGGCCAGAGCAAGGTCTTGTTCGGGATGGGAATCGTATAGGGTGTCCAAAGTCGTTTCAATGATATGGGATGAAACGCCTTTTACCAAAAGCTCATGGCGTAAGCGTTTTTTGCCGAATTTTTTTCCTTCAACGCGCGACCGGCCCCATTCCATCGCGAAGCGTTGATCGTCGATGTAGTTCAGTTTTACAAGATCCTGAAGGGTCCTTTGAATAACAGAAGGAGCATGCTTCTTTTTTTCCAGGTATTGGGCAAGCTCCCGCTCGCTCCGATCCCGATAGGCGAGGTGTCTGAATGCCTGGGATTTAGCGATTTTGAGGGCTTCTTGATCCGGCATTAGGTTTTACGGGGACCTCAAACAAAGGGGTGGCACAAAAGCTGATTTTTAAAGGTGCCCTCATCAAAGGTTAGGAATTTTTTGCGGCCTTTTTCTCCTTGGCGGAGGGTTCTTCCGCATTTTCTTCCGGCGTCGTTTCTGCAGCGGTCAGCCCAAGGGTTTGGCGCAACCGTCCTTCAATTTCTGCCGCCATCTCAGGGTTATCGATCAAAAACTTTTTGGAATTTTCACGGCCTTGACCAATCCGGTTTTCATTATAGGAGAACCATGTACCGCTTTTGGCGATGATATCGTGGGCCACGCCAAGATCGAGCAGGTCACCGACTTTGGAGATTCCTTTTCCGTAGATAATATCGAATTCAACCTGGCGAAAGGGCGGGGCAACCTTGTTTTTCACTATCTTGACCCGGGTGCGGTTGCCGATGACAGTTTCTCCGTCCTTCAAGGCTGCGATGCGGCGAATATCCATACGGACGGATGAATAAAACTTAAGCGCGTTTCCGCCGGTTGTTGTTTCGGGATTGCCAAACATCACTCCAATTTTCATGCGAATCTGGTTGACGAATACCAGGCTGGTTCTGGATTTGTTGACCACTCCCGCCAGTTTGCGCATGGCCTGAGACATCAGCCGGGCTTGCAGTCCCATATGGGAATCGCCCATGTCTCCATCGAGCTCCGACTTCGGAACGAGTGCGGCTACGGAGTCGATGACGATGACATCCACCGCGCCACTGCGAACGAGAACTTCGACGATTTCCAGCGCTTGTTCACCTGTATCTGGTTGAGAGAGAAGCAGGTCATCGAGGTTGACACCGAGGTTGCCAGCATATTCGGGATCTAAAGCGTGTTCTGCGTCAATGAATGCTGCGACCCCTCCGCCTTTTTGTGCTTCAGCAATGATATGTAGCGTTAAACTGGTTTTTCCTGAACCTTCCGGGCCGTAGATTTCGATAATCCGGCCTCTGGGAACTCCGCCCACACCCAACGCGTGATCCAGAGAAATGGAGCCGGTGGGAATGACACTGATTCCTTTCAGGCTTTCGGCTTTGCCCAGTTTCATTATGGAGCCCTTGCCGAATTGCTTCTCGATTTGAGTGAATGCCAGTTCCAGTGCTTTTTCTCTGTCGTCCGAGCCCATCCTGCCTCCTTATTAATTTCAGTTTGTGAGCGAGGGGTTCGCTCTTTAACGCGAATTCCACATTATACGCTGCGCCCTCAGGAGTCAACCGGCTCCGAGTTCAGCCAGCGTGACGCCCGCTCGGCGTGGGGCCAACAAACAATAACTTTATCAGGCGAGCAAAGAGTTTTGGCAGCTTGACAAGCCCCCCCCTGTCAAGGGGCCACTTGAGTGGACGGCATTATACCTTTATCCGGGGCGAGCGAATCAATTTTATAAAATTATTTTTCCGAGGTTCTGCAGGCTGTTAAATATTATGGGGAAGCTGGAAACGAAGATTCAGGATTTGACGGTTATTTTGCTTTCCAGGGAGCGGTCAAAGCCTAAAATGCTGGCCCGAAAGCTTCGGTTTTTAATGCGCTCGTATTTTTTCAGAATCAGGCGTTTCATCACCTCTTTGCATTGGTCGGGGGTGATCTCACCCATTTCCAGCTTTCTTTTAAGGGAATTGATGTTTCTTGCCTCTAAAAGGGAACGTAAACCGCTTCGCATGGCATCATCCTTATTCTTATCGAGTCTGTTGTGATTGAATTCTAAAAGCATAGCAGTTTTCGAGATTTATGTAAAGTATTGATTTTTATTGTATTATTGGTTTTTCTTGGGGGCTGGGTTTATGGGCGGATTAAAATCCATGGCCCGGCCCGGGGCAGAGCGGTTTAAAATTTGATATTCTTTCAAGTGGTGAGCCTTAACCGTCGATGATGAATTATGGGATTATTTAAAAAACAAGCTTATTAAGTGTTCTATTTTCTTCCGGCCTTTTAGTCGCAGGATACGGGGGAGATTCTATGGGTCCAACGATATCGGTGGTGCAAATTGTTGAGGGTCCTCCCCAGGTAACGATCTCCCTGCATTCTAAATTGGAACTGGATTTTTCTCTCGACCCGGACCCTCAACCGCAAATCGCTGATATGGATAAACAAGATCCGAATGTCAAACCCGAGGGGATGGGCGCCAAGCTAAAAAAGAAGGAGAGTAAGCGGTCGCTCCCGGCGGTTAAAGCGGATGCCAAATATCAGTCGATCAAAAGGTATGAGAGTATGGAACCGGGACGTTATGCCATTACCATCGAAAAGGGTCCACAAAAACTTCCGATAAGAAAAACGGTTAAAGTGCAGGACAAGCCCTTGATTTTTGCTGGAAGAGGCTACAATATATTTGCTTTTGAAAAAGAAACCAAACCCGCGATTGACGTGGACTATGCCACGCACCTGACGGCCATTTACCCTGAGCCGCCCAGGGATATTAATAAAAAGCTGGACCTCAAAGCCGGGTATTCCAGGGACACAAAGTTTCTGGTCTATAATTCCACACGTTCTGCTTTTGGGAAACTACCGCCACCTCTTATTGAAAGTAAACCCGAGCCTCGACGAAAAACTGACTCTGCCAGTCTGCCGGAAAGAAATCCAGACTCTGTGCTGTTGTTCCCACAGGGGGAGAAAAGCCTGTTGGTACTGAGGAAAGCGGAGAAACGGTTTGATCTTTTGGCGGGGAATGAGTCGCTCAACAAAAAACAGTTTGAGACTTCCAAGGTTTCCGGAGCCAGTAAAAAAACACCCAATACCCTACAATAAAAAGTCCCATAATTATTTTGCGGACGAGGCTAATCTCCGCACCGCTTCTCTCTTCGGGAAGGGATTGCAGTTTGGGCTCTTCTGTTCTTTCTTGATCCGGGTCGGATGATTCCATGGTCTAGCCTGTAAATTTAAAAAAGACCCCAACACAATTTTAAGGAAAAGCGAGCCCGCATCAAGCCTTAGATTGATTTTGGATCGAAGTTATGGGCTTTTTGTTTTTGCACAACGAAAGCCGAAGCTGTTGTTCTTCACCTCAGGGGTGAAAAAACTTCGGTTGAAGGTTGGAGCACTCAATCCGCAACCATAAGAAAGGCAGTCGAACCAGGACCCGCCTTTCAACACTCTTTTATCTTCTCCATATTCTGCGCGCGTGACGGGATTTCCCGGATGCGGTAAATAGTAACTGTCTACCCATTCCCACACATTTCCGGAAATATCATAGAGCCCATAGGGGCTGCGCCCCTCCGGGTAGGAGCCAACAGGTTCTGTGCCGGTGGAATGCTTATAGGGATTATTGGACTTGTCCAGTGACCACTCATTTCCCCAGGGATAAATGAGACCTTCTTCGCCCCGTGCCGCCTTTTCCCATTCCTGTTCAGTGGGCAGGCGCTTGCCGGCCCAGAAACAGTAATCCTTCGCGTCGAACCAATTGACATAAACAACGGGATGATTTTCCTTGCCCTTGGGAAGGTTTTCATCGGGCCAGTGAAAAGGAGGCGTTCTCTGGGTTGCATCTACAAAATTTTTATAATCTGTATTGGTGACTTCATTCATATCAATATAGAATGCGTGGGTTGCAGAAAGATGCTCTGGCGCTTCATCATCCCAGCGTTCATTCGATCCCATGATAAACTCTCCGGCAGGGACATAAGCCATGGAGGATTTTTTCTGTTTCACAACTGGAGTGGAGTTTTTGGCCCGAGAATTAGGCACGGTTTGAATGAGGGATTTCAATAAAAGGTTGTTGTTGCCGGTGAGGCTTGCCGGGGTGGGAACTGAAAAAGGGGATAAAGTGCTTTCTTCTATCACTCCTGTGTGGCAGGCTTTGCATTCGGGCTGGGTGAATTTGTTTTTCTTTGCTTTCAGGATGTGCTCCGCTTGATGGCAGGTGGTGCGGCATTCTTTTCTCAGCGGGCCTGGATTTTCAAAGGCATTGGAGGCTAATGGATTGCCAAAGCCCGGGGCCAGAATGAAAGCGAGAAAATAAATTGATTTTGAAAGGCATCTGGAATTGACTCTCATACTTCATATTTATAGGATGATTCTTTACGAGTCAAAAAAAATATTGTCGAAGGACATGGAGGGGTCGCCATGAAAAACCCTGCATGGAGATTGATTGAAGACGGCCCCGGCGACGGCAGGTTGAACATGGCGACAGACAGGGCCATTCTCACCGCCTGCGACAGGGGGCAGGCCCCAGCCACTTTAAGGCTGTATGGGTGGGACAAGCCGACCCTCTCTATCGGTTATTCGCAGAACGAATTCAAGGATGTGGACAGGGTGCAGTGTGAACAAAAAAACATCTCCATCGTCCGAAGGTTTACAGGAGGGCGGGCCCTTTTGCATCAACATGAATTCACCTATAGTCTCGTTGCTCCCATACCTCATCCCGGGTTTCCTGGAAACCTGGCCGGAGCTTTTTCGGCCGTATCGAAAGCTGTGATTCTTTCTCTGGAAAGAGCCGGTGTTCTCAAACCTGAAATGGTCGGAAAAGATAAAAGAACTCCGGGTAAGCGTTCCCCGGCCTGTTTTTCGACATCCAATCATTGGGAAATAACAGTGAAAGGAAAGAAGCTGGCTGGTAGCGCCCAGCGCCGGTTAAATGGAGCTTTTTTGCAGCATGGCTCTATCTTGTTGGATAAGGATCCTGAACTGGCTCATAGTCTGCTTCGCTATTCCTCGGAGGTTGAAAAAAACCGGGGGCTCAAAAACTTGATTTCGAGCACGTTAACCTTGAAGGAGGTGCTGCCGAAAAAGCCGGAGTGGACAGAACTGGCTCCTTGTTTTATAGACGGATTCCGGAAAACGTTTCCCGGATTGTGGAAACAGGAACCCATGAGCGCCCTGGAATTGGAGTTGGTGAAGGAGTATTTAGAGGAGGACGAACCTGTTTCATCAAGATTTTGCTCAACTCCCTGATTTTTAAATGGAAGGTGGAAGCGCAGGGTCTTTTCCTCAAGGAAGTGATTGTTACCCACTGGTGGATTGTTTATAATGCCCAGTCTTTTATTTATAGAATAAAACTCACGATTGTGAGCATTATGAGGACAAGCCGAATAAAAACCTGATTGAGCTTTGCCGGGATGCCGATGCTCTGGTTTATGATGCTCAGTATACAGAAGATGAATATGGCCTCAATGGTCAGTTTCCCCGTAAAGGCTGGAGACATAGCACCATGCGGGAAGGGATCAAGATTGCGGAAGCGGGGAGGTGGAAAAACTGGTCTTGTTTCATCACGACCCTTCTCACGATGATAATTTTATCAAGCAAATTGAAGCGGAATCCCGCCAACTTTTTCCAAAAAGCATAGCCGCCTATGAAGGCTTGCACATTGATTTATCACAGGATGCATTGCCCAAATCCCTTTTTGATTAAAGCCTTGGTGCGAGTCTTGCTCGTGCTGGTACTTCTTAATGGGTGTGGGGGCTCCCAACCCCATATTGCGGATAATCCTGCCAGCCAGCGTTTTCGTGATGTGACCGGAAAATGGCTTTCTCAACAAAACTCCTCTCCAAGACACGCCACTTTCCTCCGCGCAGACCAGGACGAATTGCCGGATTTAATAATCCTTAACGAGGCGGGAAAACCCCAGTTGCAGCTCTTCATCAATCAAGGAAAAAACAGTTTTCTTCAGGAAGATCTGGGGCGCTGGGTAGAGGGACACAAAGACCCTATCCTTTCCTTCACCGCAGCAGACTTGAATCGCGATGGAGGTGATGACCTTGCTCTGATCATGCAAGTTTCGGGAAGAGTGTCCACCCAAATTCTTTTTAATAATAAAAAAGGTTATTTTTACGCCAAAGATGAAGGGGGTTCTTACCCCCTTAAGGCCGGAATAGATAAGGTGATTGCGGTTGATCTGGATCAAGATGGAGACAAGGATCTTTTTTATTTTGGTCAAAATGTTCTGGGTGCAAATGGAAAACCCGCAGGCCATCAAGCCCGCCTGCTCATTAATAAAGGTGCAGGGAAGTTGGAGGACTTGACAGCTTTGCTCATGCCTCGTCTGCCTGCGGGAATTCGCGCTGCCTCTTTTGCCGATTTTGATGGTGACGGGGTGGTGGATGTTTTTCTGATTTACGGAAAAGGCCAGAATCGGCTTTTGATAAATAACGGAGTGGGAAAGTTTGCAGACCGTACTGCGTCTCACATACCCCGCATTATCGACGCCAGCGAACATGCCGACTGGGCAGACTTTGATGGGGATGGAGATAACGACCTTCTGGTGGTCAACCGGTCTATTAATAAACCTTATCGGGCTTACCCTGGGGAGACCGCATATTTCCTTGAAAATACGGGAGGGGGGAATTTTAAAAAACGATCGCATAAAATGCTTCCCCGCCTTCCTTCTTACAAGGCTTATCTTTTAGATGCGAATGGTAATACCAAACCCGGTGCCTTGATCTTGACCTCAAAAGGAGTTTATTATTTACAAGGTAGAGGCCGATGGAGATTTTCTGATGAAACCGAAAGGCGTCTTCCTCGTTTCCGGTTTTTCCGCGAGATGGCCTTTGCCGATGTCAACCAGGATGGGTTCCTGGATGTTTTCGCTCTGTCACCAACTCCGGGCAGAAGCCGGGTTTGGTTGAACCGTTTCGATTAAGGGACACGCAATGTCAAAGTTTAAAAAAATGACTTTTCTTAAAGTGCTCACCACCGTTGCCTGGGCGGATGGCGAAGTCTCGCAATCTGAACTTAATATTCTCAAAACATTTTATAGAAAATTTGATTTGGAAAAACATGAGTTGGATGAGTTGAAGCCTTATCTCTTGGCTCCGGTCTCAAAAAAAGAAAAGGATGAGCTGTATCGCCAGATGATCGCCGAGTTATCCTCCCCGGATGAGAAGATAGAAATCATGGGGGCGTTGGAGGCCATGGCCGAAGCACATAAAAGAGTAAAGAATGATGAAAGGGAGTTGATCAGCCAGTTTTCTGATTGGCTGGAAAAATCCTCTCATACAAAAAAATCTTTTGGGCGGATCAGAAATATTTTGCAAAGGACTATTTTTAAGCAGGCACGGGACTTGAACCCGGATATGCAAAAATATTTTAAACGCCGTGTGTTGAAAAAAATTGAACTGAAAGGCGCACATTCTAAGATTCCCACCAACCTACCCGATGAACAGCTCTATTTTATTTGCCTTGTGGGTACGTTGATGGCGGCGGTTGCTCACGTTGATGACCATTTTGACCCGGCAGAGAAAAAGGCTTTGAAGCGTTGCCTGACCAGTCAGTTTTCTTTAAAAGGAAAAGAATTGACCCTGTTGTTTGAAGTGGTGGAGGAACAAGCACGCCAGGGTTTTGATTTTCATGAAGTGGCTACGGAGCTGAACCGCGTTGCCTCCTACAACGACCGTATCCATTTGATGGAATGCCTTTTTGAAATTTCCACTGCCGATGGGGAAATGGTCCATGAGGAAGCGGAGGAAGTCAGGCGGATCACCAAAGCTCTCCGCATTCCTCATAAAACATTCATCGAATATAAAGTTCGCGCTCTGGATAAGATAAGATGAGGGTGAAGTCTGGTCAGCCTGCCAAGGTGGCGGAATCTCTTTACCGTGCACAGGATAGAAGGGGAGTGGCAAGCTAAAAAGGAATAGCGCCTCGGGCCAGTTCCATTAAAAAAGAGGGGAACAGCCCTATAGCCAGGACCGCCACACAACTGACGGTAATCAAGGCTCCCATGCCTTTGGGAACCACAGGTTGCGGAGCGTTTTCATCTTCATGGAAATACATCATGACGATCACGCGGAGATAAAAGTAAACGGAAATGATGCTGGCGATGACTGCCATAACAGTTATGAGAATGTAGCCCCTCTTGACTGCGGCATAGAATACGAATAACTTTCCGAAGAAACCGGCAGTGGGCGGGAACCCGGCCAGCGATACCATGAACAGGCTCATGGCTACTGCCAGAAGGGGGTTCTTTTTGGCCAACCCTTTGAACCGGTTGATGGAGTTGCCTTCCTGCCCTTCCCCTTCCATTATGAAGACCACGGCAAAGGCTCCAATGTTCATGAACAGGTAAACCGCAAGGTAGAAAATAATGCTGGCCATTCCTTCCTGGGTGTTGGTGACGATACCGATCAACAGATATCCGGCATGCGCAACACCGGAATAGGCGAGGATCCTTTTGAGATCATCCTGAAAAATGGCGGCGATATTCCCCACCAGCATGGTCAGAACCGATATGCCGAAAAGAATGGGCATCCAGACCTTTTCCAACTCTGGCAGGGCGATGAAAAAAACGCGGGCGATCACCGCAAAAGCCGCCGCCTTGGTCGCCACCGACATGAACCCGGTGATGGGTGTCGGTGCGCCCTGGTAGACATCCGGGGTCCAGGAGTGAAAAGGTACCAGAGAAACTTTAAACGCCAGTCCGCAAAACATCAGCCCCATCCCAATAAAAACCAGCGTGTTCCTGGTATAGGGGTTTTCGTGAATGAGTTGTCCGATCATTTTGAGTTCGGTCGTACCGCTACCGGCGTAAATCAGGGCCATGCCATAAACCAGAATGGCGGAAGCAAATGCGCCGGTCAGCAGGTATTTAACCGCCGACTCCTGCGAGGCCAGAGTTGTCCAGCTTAGTTCAGTATTGCTGTGAGGTCCTTCCTTGCCGGTTCCGTGTTTGGCGGAAAAGCCGCAAAGAATATAAAGTGCAATGGAAAACAGTTCCAGGGACATGAATATGGTGATCAGGTTGCCGGACTTGGCCATAAACATCATGCCCGCAACCGCCATCAGTAGAAGCGTGAAGTATTCTGCTTTGTTCTCATGGTCTTCCTGTGGGTAACGGGCCGAACCGAAAATTGCGAACAAGGACATCAGCAGGAATATCAGATTGAAGGTCAGGGCAAACCGGTCGTAGATCAAGGCACCGCTGAACATGCTCGAACTGCTTCCGCTTTCAGCGGTCGGGGCCCCACCCCAAAGGTTCAGGGTGAAAAGAAACGCCGCGCCGACTCCAACCAGCGAAACTGTGGATAAAAAGGGAAGGGTATTCATCCCCTTTTTAAGTCCGGCTAGAAGAATGAAGAAGGCGGTTATCAGGATGATGAGTTCCGGCCCGATTGCCGCCCAATTCATATCGTCAAAATTGATCACGACTTCCATGGATTTGTCCAAGGGTTTCTGTCACCATTTGGAGCAATAAAAACCCCATATTAAATCAATAAATGTTGGTCAATCCAACAGTACTACTCGAAAGCAACAGATAATATTGTTAAAATCACCGAAATCTTGCCTAACCACATAAATTGGGTGTTCTATAGCATTTCTGTGCTTTTTGCAACTCTGATTAAATATGGGAAATGGGGATAAAATATGTCTGCCCGGCTTCCCTCACAAAAGCACTTGCGAATCGAGGCATTTCCCGTCAAGATAAGCCTTTTTAAATCCTGTTTGTGGAGAATTTTGTGGATCTTAACGAGGCACGGGCTTACCTCAATTATCTGCTCACTCTGGGGCTTCGACAGGAAGAGGCGTTTGGTCCCATGGCACTCGATTTCATCCGGGAAACGGATTTCGACGCAGTCGGTTTTTTACCGGAGGAACAGTTCAGCCTTGTCATGGCCACCATCCAGGCTCTGGCCAGGGAGCCGAAACGCTACACCCTGAAACTGGAAATGCTCAACCGGGCGCGGGAATTGGTCGATAAAACCACCCACAAAAATCCGCAACTGATCCGACAGATCGAACAGGACATTAAAAAGACCACCACCGAGATCGATATATACAATGAAGCGATGCGGCCCACCAAAACGGATGCACGGGAAAAGCAGCGCCTGGTGGTGCAGACCGAAGCTCCGGACTATTTTTTAGATATTGCCCAGAAACGGGCTTCTGCCTATTATCAGGACAAGTTCGGCTTGAGTAAGGAGGAGAAAACCGCGCAACATTTTGGCGGCGGACCGAGAAAGTTCGAGCCGGACAACCCCAAAGTGCACCGCGAACATCCGGGGGCATGCGGTCCGTTCATGAATGCGCGCACCAATGCTTTTCACCTGATGATGCCCTTCGATATCAAGATCAGTAAAAAACCCGATGACCCATTGGATGCGGGGATGCGAGCCTATTATTGCAAGATGGGTTACTCGTTTCCTTTGGGATTTGAAATGGGAAAGATATGCAGTTTTCAGGATGGGGAGATTCTGGATATTCCTATGGATGATCCGAACCTGATATTTCTATCGGTTTCCAGGATCAAGGAAAAAGAATTTCGGGCTCCTGCTTACCCAGCCACTCCGGAAGTTCCGGTAGAATATGCCTACCCTCGGGCGGTCCTGGAACGCACCGGAACTTTGGGGCCTTATGTGCAGGTGGTTTCAAACTTTAAAATCTGGTTCGATGCCAGTCAGGTGTCGATCCTCATTCAGGGTGCGCCCGACCTTTATGAATATGGGCTTGAAGGAGGTTCCGGCCTGATGGTCCGTAGCCACGCCGCAGATAAGGTTCCCGCCTATGTTGAAAATACTTCTCTACCCTGGCAGGAAGGGATGAGCTTCAATTTTGTCAACATTCATCTGACCCTCAGTCCCGGAACCGAAACGGCTGTTGTCCCCTACAACACGCCACTTTTTACGGTTTACCCTATATTGCCCGTCCAGAACTTTAAGTGGATGGACGTGTCGGAAGCTTGAGCATCTAAGGTTCTTCCATTACTGACGGTGGCGAACCGGAATTCCTGGAAACTCCAGATCCAGTTTCTCCTTCAAACCCCTGGGCCTTTCGGATTTTCTGCTTTTGGTGATGGACGAAAGTCTTTGGGTTTCGCGAAATCGCCTCCAATGCTTTTCATGTAAAATTTTCGTTGAAAGTACCTTTTTGATTTTTCCTTCAGCATTGTAAATAGTGACCGGGTAAAACATCCTCTATAAAAAGGCTGAAATACATGCTTTGCTGACTCGAAAATTACGCCTAAAGGGTGATCCGCGTCTTCTGGTGAAGTTCGGAAAATGTTTCCCAAATTAAAATTCAACCACGAGCAATGAGTGGAAGCTTTGCAGGTGACTTGCATAGTTTTTTATAACGAGTAATGCTATTCCCGGCTTGAGGAGTCTCTGTGATCTGCCCCTGTGGCTAGCAGCTCGCCGGAATCGAGGATATGCTGTTCTCCGTCCGGAGTTTGCAGGACGAGTTTGCCTTCGGGATCAAGTCTCATCGCCGTGCCGGTTAGAGATTTCCCTTTTTGATGGATGGTCAAGGTTTTGCCGAACATGTCGGAGTTTTCAGTCCATTTGCGGAGCAGGTTTTCATTTTTGCCTTGTAGGAACTCTTCATATTCGCGATCCAGGTTCTCCAGAAGGTTGAGGACAAGATCGGTGCGGCTCACCGTTTTTCCGGTTTCCAGCTTCAGCGAAGTAGCGATGTCCCGAATATCTTCGGGAAAGCGGCTTTGATTGAGGTTTATCCCGATTCCCACGATGACGACAGGGGTGTCGCCGGGAATATGTTCACATAAAATCCCCGCCAGTTTTTTACCGTTCAGTAAAATGTCGTTCGGCCATTTGAGTTTTACCCCGGCATATTGCTGGATGGCGGACACGGTGGCCACCCCCGCCATTAAAGTGATGAGGGCCAGGTTTTCCGGTGGCAGGTTGGGCTTTAAAAGTGTGGAGAGGTAGAGTCCGGTCCCCGGTTCGGAGTGCCACGAGCGTCCCCGCCGACCCCGTCCAAGGGATTGCTGGTTGGCAATGACGACCGCTCCCTCAGGGAGGGTCAGGTTGCGCCGGATTTCCTCATTGGTCGAGTCGATTTCAGAAAGAA
>LFLA01000009.1 GCA_001542995.1 Nitrospina sp. LS_NOB | reverse complement strand
CCTTTTAGTCGCCCGCGATGACGGGCTATGTTAGCGGTGTGGCTAAAGCGGGATTCTTCACGGAGCCTGTGCTGAGCGAAGTCGAAGTATTCAGAATGACAATCTGTTCAGAATGACAAGAAACGCCGGTTTGTCATTCTGAGGAACAAGGTGACGGAAGACGTGATATCCTCTTCCTTAAACTTCGTGCCCCGCAGGGGTAATCTTGGGTTATGCAAAGCTCTCTATAAAACAGGGGCTCTTTCGGAAAAAAGCCTGGAAAATCCTTCTCTTGAAAATGTCTTTAGATGCACCCTCTCCCTGTGACAGAAAAACTTCAAGATGGTGTTAAAAATCAAGGGGTTTTTCAGGTTGCATACTTTCTAATCGGGAACCCCTAAGGCCTTTAATTACCCCGTATTAGAAAATGATTACCCAGTGTTTCCCACAGGTTTTACACAAATAGTGTGGAAAAGATGTTTTTCTAGCGAGGGTCCCCTTGAAACCCTTTGCAGACAAGGAAATGAGGGGTCGTGGAGAAGAAGCCCCCGTCTCATAAGGTGCGCTCGATCATGTTTTCTTTATACGCCTAATACATTGGCTTAGGAGGGGGAAGCAAAGACTTGATTTTGGTTAGTCCAAACATATTAGGAGCAGAACAGGTGTCAAAATTCCGCTATCGTGTTCCCCCCTACATTTGGCTTTCCAGAGGGGCAAGTCACGGTGTCGATGATGTAATGTTTTTTGACAGCCTGATTATAAGGGGAAAAGCATGACGGGATTTTGATACCCTTCTCTCGCCTTTATTCTAGCGACCCTCTCAAAAACTCTTTCCGTTTTAAAACTTGTGGAAAACTCGCAAAGACTTCCTTCAACGTCAATGGTTTTTCGACATTGCAGAGGGCTCGCATTAACCTATTGAAAATAAAGGTCAATTTTTTTTACCACGTAAAAAAAGCTATTAATCTGAGAAATCAAAATATCGAATTTCTGATACCTAAAAAACTTTCCACAAATAACTCACAATTAGAGTTCGTGAGAGAACTTGAAACATTACGCTTTAGTCTGAGGCGTGAATGAATATTTTTATTCCTGAAGCGCGTCAATTATTTCGTGGGGGCTCATACCCGTGTGTTTGTAAAAAAGTTTCCATATCCTGTGGGAGCGGCGCGCGAAATGACAGGTTCGAACCTTTGATCGGATGTTTCAGTTCCAGTTTATGGGCGTGCAGAGCCTGCCTGGGCATCTTGAGGTCTGTGGATTTCCCACCATAGAGTTGGTCTCCGATTATAGGATGATGGATCGAAGCCAAATGCACCCGAATTTGATGGGTTCTACCGGTTTTGGGCCAGAGCTTGAGGTAGGACCAAATTTTACAACGGTGTACGACTTGGTATTCCGTAGAGGCTTCCCGACCGTTTGAGGCTTTGGTGTCCATCTTTTTGCGATGTATTTTATGACGGCCGATGGCGGCATGAATCGAACCTGCGTCCTTTTTAACATTGCCTTTTACGATCGCCAGATATTCTTTGCGAATCTCGCGTTTCTTGAATTGTGCCGCCAGGTTTTTGTGGGCGGCTTCGGTTTTGGCCACCAATACCAGTCCCGAAGTATCCTTATCCAGCCGGTGAACAATGCCGGGCCGCTCGACCCCACCGATCCCCGGCAGGTCTTTGCAATGATGTAGTAAGGCGTTGACCAGCGTCCCGGCAGAATGTCCCGGTGCCGGGTGAACCACAATGCCCGCCGGTTTATCCAAGGCAATTAAAAACTCGTCTTCAAAAATAATATTCAGCGGAATGTCTTCCGCGACAGTATCAAGAGGAACCGGGGCGGGTACCTGAACCGTGACCTGGTCTCCCTCCCGGACTTTATACCCGACAGATCGAACTTCACCGTTGACTGTCACCCGGCCTTCAACAATTAGTTTTTTCAATCGCGACCGGCTGATCTCTGTCTGTCGGGCGGACAGAAAAACATCGAGCCGTTCCCGACTGGAAACTGAATCTACTTTAAATTTGTATTGTTCCATTGCTAAAGGGATGCGCCGCCATCGACGAAAAGGGTTTCTCCGTTCACAAATGTGTTTTCCATCAGGTAGTCCAGGGCTTTGAGCAGGTCCTCCATACTGCCGTGGGTACCGGTCGGAACTTTTTTGGCGGCTTTTTCCAGATAATCAGGCGGCCCACCCTGAGGGGGGAGGATGAGTCCCGGAGCGATGCCGTTGACCCTTACCGACTTGCCCCATTCCACTGCCGCCAGTTCCGTTAAATGCTTCAAACCTACTTTGCTGACCGAATAAGCCGCGAAGGTGGGGACGGTTTTTGCCACACGTTCATCAAGAATGTTGACGATCAAACCTTTGTTCACCTTGCGCTTGTACTCGCGCATCAACAAATAAGGAGCCATGAGATTGAGGTTGAGGGTGTCGACTAAAGTTTTTAGGCCGGTCTCCTCTACATTTTCCTGAATGAAATTGGCGGCGGAATTGACCAGAAGTTCGACATCATCGAAGTTCTTGAGGACTTTGCCGATGAACGATTCGGCTTCCTCCGGGCTTCTCAAGTCTCCCGCATAGCCCTGGCACCGAACCCCTTGTGCTCGTGCCTCCTCGATCGTTGTTTCACTGTCCGTTCCGGAGCTATGGTAAAGCAGGGCGATATCAAATCCCTTGCCGGCCAGATGCAGGGCCATCGCTCGGCCAATGCGGATCGCTCCCCCTGTCACAATGGCTGTTGGCACTGTTGCTCCTCACAAATGGCTTATGTTATACTTATAGGCTAATCATCAATTTACCATAAACCGGCATTATAGAAACCGTTTTGAATCCTTTACAGACCCAAAACATTTTAAGGAAACAGGAGTGACCAAAAAAATGAGTGAGAAAAAAATCGTGAACATTGCCGTGTTGACGGTTTCCGACACCCGGACGGAAGCGGACGATAAATCCGGTCAGGTTCTGGTCGATCGGATTCAGGGAGCCGGGCACCATCTGGTTGAAAAGAAAATCATTAAAGATGAAAAAGACTTGCTTCAGGAGCAATTGAAAAAATGGATCGCCAGTCCCGATGTCGATGCGGTGATCGCAACAGGCGGGACAGGTGTAACAGGACGCGACATCACTCCCGAAGCGTTCGAGGAACTGTATGAAAAGTCCATCCCCGGGTTCGGCGAATTGTTCCGCATGTTGAGTTATGAAAGCATCCGAACATCCAGTTTGCAGTCGCGCTGTACGGCAGGGGTTGCCAACGGCACCTTCCTGTTTGCGTTACCGGGCTCGACCGGGGCCTGCAAGGACGGGTGGGACCAGATTCTTGTTCATCAGTTGGACAGCACCCACAAACCGTGCAATTTGGTCGAACTGATGCCGCGCCTTCTCGAAAAATAACCACTAGGCGTGGGGCCGACTGCAATAGCATTCATGAGCGGACAACAGGTTTGTTCGGCTTAACGAGGTTTTGCCCCCCTCTTTCTCAAAGAGAGACCTTTGCGTAAGTCGATAAAGCAGAAAAGCGGGATTCTTCACTGCGTTCAGAATGACACGAAACGCCGGTTTGTCATCCTCGAGGAGCCGAAGGCGACGAAGGATCCGGGGTTATGCAAAGGTCTCTCTCAAAGAGGGCTGGGGTGATTTACAAACAGGGGTTCAGTTTATCATGCTGAGCAGAGTCGAAGCATATACCTCGCTGGCCGGATTTTTGGCTTTCATTGACTCATTTATTATTGTTATTCTTAATAAACAGGTTTCATCCCCGACATAAACTCCAGGAGATCAAAATGAAAAAGATGTTTTTCGCGATTCTATTGCTAGTGATGGGAATTTTATTTTCTTCCACCGCTTTTGCCCACGATGGTGAAGCTCAAGCCAGGGATATGTACGAAGAAGGCAGTGGCGGTTCCTCAATGGATATGGGTCACAAGGCGGGTGCAACGGCTCATGAATATAAAGGTGAACATGCCGGTGGAGCGGAACACTCTAAAGAATATTATGAAAAGAAGTACGGCAAATTCGAACATGAAAAACAAGGAATGCAGGAAGAAGGTAGTGGCATGAAAGAAGAAGCCATGAAAATGAAAGAAATGGAACATCAACGTATGGAAGAAGGCTCAAAAATGTAGCGGCGAACCGCTGCGGGTAATTGGCGGTGATACCCTTTCAGGGCATGAAGGCTAATGAGGGTGACACCACACGACCGCCTTTTTGGTTTACTCCAATAATTCCTCTCCCCTTGAGGGAGAGGTTAGGTGAGAGGGAATTAAAAATCTCTTCCAAATCTTCTGCAAGAAAACTCCGAAGCAACTCCACCGATGCAGAATTGAAGCTGTGGTCTGCACTTAAAAACCGCCAGTTGGGGGATTTCAAGTTCCGCCGTCAAGCACCCCTAGGAAAATACATTGTCGATTTCATGTGCTATGAAAAAAATTTGATCGTTGAAGTCGATGGAGGATAGCATATGGAGGCATCGATAGCCGATGGTCAGCGCACGACCTGGTTGCAGTCACAAGGTTATCGAGTCATTCGGTTTTGGAATGACCGAGTCTTGAAAGAAACCGATGCGATTCTTGAAGAGATACTGCGGTGCCTGAATCAGGAAAACCAGCGGTAAAAATATTTGAATCCCCCTCATCCCAGCCTTCTCCCTCCAGGGGAGAAGGAGAAGAATCCACAAAGGAAATTGATTCGAAATTAATAATTCCTCTCCCCTTGAGGGAGAGGATTAAGGTGAGGGGGGGATGAAAATTTTCCTCATTTCTAGTGGGCTTAAAAGTAGATCGTCTGTTTCATAGCAGGGCTGACTATTAACGTCTTAACTGAAAATCAACTGTCCCAGCTCTGCCCGGCTCAAAATAACAAGTAGCTGTATAAGGCAGTTCTGCACCCAGTAGATTTTTGGCATCAAAATTAATTTTAACCACAACGTTGTGAGTTGTAGGAGCTTTATATACGCTTGTTCCTGTAAAGTGATGGATGTCTAATTCACTGGGAAGTTTCGCGCTGGATTTTATTGTATCTATGCAAGCCTCCCTCGCCATTTCCTTGCTCCACGATTTGTCAGCTTGAGTCATTACTTTTTTACCTTTAGCAATTTCTCTTTCATTAAGAAATACCCTATGCCCATTACGGCAGTCGGCAAAAAATATTAAGTCGTTTATTGAACTCTTGGTAGATAATTCTACATATTCTACAAATTTGCACTTACCGCTATCTAATACCATTTCAGCAGTGCGCCTACGAAAATGCTCAATTTCTTTCAAACGAGTTTTATATTTTTTAACTGTCTTAGGATAACCTTTCATTGTGTAAGGCGATAAGCCACTAGGGTCGATTCTGTTACTATATTTGTCCTGCCCAGCATGTGAAAAGGTGCTCATTACAGTTGCTATGAGAAATGTGAAAACAAAGGTTTTCATTTAAATCCCCTCTGAATAAAGAGTGGTCCTGGCTCACCTTATGGTGAAAGGTTCTTTCATTTATGAGCACTTATTAACATCTATGGCTAAAGGTTTGAAGTATATTCAATAGGGTCTTTCATTCCTGCTTCCTGAAAGCCTTTCAGGCGCAGTTGGCAACTGTCGCACACGCCGCAGGACAATCCTCCCTCTGCCGGATCATAACAACTGTGGGTCATGGCATAATCCACTCCCAGCTCTAAACCCTTCTTTATGATTTCTGCTTTCGTGAGTTTTATCAGTGGAGTATGAATCTTAATAGACTCTTTCCCTTCCACCCCGGCTTTGGTGGCGAGGTTGGCGAGAGTTTCAAACGCCTGGATGAACTCGGGCCGGCAATCGGGGTAGCCGCTATAGTCGACAGCGTTGACCCCGATAAAAATATCTTTGGCCTCTTTCACTTCCGCATAAGCCAGACAGAACGAAAGGAAGATGGTGTTACGGGCGGGAACATAGGTGACGGGAATGCTCGATGTCATTGCTTCCTGATCCCGGCCGGTTGGAACGTCGATGGAATCGGTCAGGGCCGAGCCGCCGAACTGGCGAAGATCAATTTTGACGATTTGATGATCGACGGCGCCGAAATGTTGGGCGATATCCCGGGCTCGATCCAGTTCAACTCTGTGCCGTTGGCCGTAGTCGAAGGTGAGGCAGAAGAGGTCAAACCCTTCTTTCCGGGCCAAGGCCAGGGTGGTGGTGGAGTCCAATCCCCCGCTCAATAAAACAACTGATTTCATAAGGGTTTACCTGATTGTCGGCAATTAAATGGTGTTTTATTTGCTGTGATCTTATCGCCTTGCGCATTCCGGGTTGTTATTATATACTGATCCGCTTAAAATAAACCGGATAGTCCCCTTAAAATTAAAGGGTTTAGCCCCCGTTTAGATGTTCGATAATTTATCCGATCGCCTTGAAGCGATCTACAAAAAATTAAAGGGCCGCGGTGTCCTCAAAGAACCCGATGTCGATGAGGCCTTGCGCGAAATTCGGGTTGCGTTGATCGAGGCGGATGTCAGTCTGCCGGTCATCAAAGATTTTATTGCCGAAGTCCGAGTGCAAGCCGTCGGTCAGGAAGTTTTGAAAAGCCTGACTCCGGGACATCAGATGGTCAAGATCGTCAACGATCACTTGACTCATTTGCTGGGCGAAGAGTTTGTTGATATTCAGATTGCTTCGAAGCCGCCGACTATTATTTTGATGGCGGGACTTCAGGGGTCAGGGAAAACCACCACGGTTGGTAAACTGGCCAAGCGGTTTAAGGAAAAAGGAAAAAACTGTCTTCTCGTTCCGGCGGATGTTTACCGCCCGGCGGCGATTGAGCAGTTGCATGTTTTAGGACGGGAACTCGGCGTAGCGGTGTATGACGCTGGGGAAGAAAAAGATCCGGTAGCGATCTGTAAAAAATCGCTGGATGAAGCCGTCAACAAAATGAGTCAGGTAGTGATCATTGATACTGCGGGTCGTCAGCAGGTCGATGATGCCTTGATGGAAGAATTAAAGCAGATCAAGGAAACGGTCCAGCCGCACGAAGTATTGTTTGTCGCGGATGCGATGATGGGCCAGCAGTCTGCCGATATCGCCAAGACGTTTAATGATGCTGTTGGTATTGATGGCGTGATCTTGACCAAGATGGACGGTGATGCGCGCGGTGGTGCGGCATTTTCCATCAAGAGGGTGACCGGCAAACCCATTCGCTTTATAGGAATGGGGGAAAAGCTCGATGCGTTGGAGCCGTTTCATCCTGATCGGATTGTTTCCCGCATTCTTGGCATGGGCGATGTCATGTCCCTGGTCGAAAAGGCGGAAGAAAATTTCGAGCAGGAAGAGCAGGAAAAGTTACAGAAAAAAATCAGGGCTAACGCTTTCACTCTGGAAGATTTTCGCGGCCAGTTGAAACAGGTTCAGAAAATGGGGTCGATGGAGCAGTTGCTGAGCATGATCCCCGGTGCAGGAAAACTGGCGAAGGGTTTGAAAATCGATGACCGCGCTTTTGTGCAGGTGGAAGCGATCATCAGTTCGATGACGCAGAGAGAACGCGAGAAGCACAACATCATCAATGCCAGCAGAAAGCGCAGGATCGCTCAGGGCAGTGGTACCCGGGTGAACGATGTTAATAAATTGTTAAAGCAGTTTGCGCAAATGCAAAAGATGATGAAAAAGGCTGCCCGTGGTGGCGGCATGAACTTCGGCAGTCTGATGGGCGGACGGGGTATGCCGGGCCGGTTCTTTTAAACGAGTTTTTATTGGATGCATTAATGCGGTTTATTGAGCCGCAAACATTTCGGGCCAGACCCGAACAGTACCCCTTCGGGGCATGAAGATAAATGAAGGGATGTTACACGTGACGCTGGACTATAAGTAATAGTTTTGCTTGCGCATTATTTATTGGCGGGTGTTAACGCCATATATACCGGGCTAAGCCCGTAACCTAGGAGAAAGTACATTGGCAGTTGTAATTCGATTAACTCGGCGAGGAGCAAAAAAGAAACCCTTTTACCGGATTGTGGCGGCGGATTCCAGGATGCCAAGAGATGGTAGATTTCTTGAAATTCTGGGAACCTACGATCCTCTGAATGATAAAGAGGGTTGTAAGGTTGACGCGGATAAAGCCATGGCTTGGATCAAGAAAGGCGCCAAGCCTAGCAAAACCGTGGGGTCCCTCTTCAAAAAAGCCGGGGTTGGTGTTTAAACCCATTCATTTCGCAAAACCGCGATTCTTACAATTGAGCGAACTGGAATCATAAGTTGCTCTTCCTCATGTTGGGGTTCGTTTCCTGTGGACTAGGAGGGAATTGTGAGAGATCTCATACTGATGATTGCGAAGTCGCTAGTGGACAAGCCTGATGAAGTGGAATTACTGGAAGTGGAAGGCGAAAAAACAACGGTGCTGGAATTGAGAGTTGCGAAAGAAGATTTGGGAAAGGTCATTGGCAAGCAGGGGAAAACCGCCAGGGCCATGCGAACCATTCTGAACGCAACGGCAACCAAATTAAAAAAACGGGTTGTGCTGGAAATTATCGAGTGATATGGATTGGATTTCGATTGGCAAGCTTGCCCGGACCCACGGCCTGAAAGGGGAGTTGAAGTTTTATCCGCATGACCCGGAAGGGATCGAGTTTTTGAGCGGACAGACCGTGCGGCTGGAAAAAACAGAATTAAAGGTTCAATCAATTCGCGGGGCCAACGCTCCCTTCATCATCAAGCTGGAGGGAATTGACGGCATTGATGCGGCAAAACTCTTCACGGGAAAAGAACTGCTAGCCAACCGTGAGGATTTTAAGCCTCTGCCGGAAGGCGAATATTACCGCTTTGAGATTGAAGGACTTGAAGTCTTCGATGAAGAGGGTCGACCTCATGGGGTCATCGAAGACATTATCCCGACAGGCAGTAACGATGTCTATGTGGTGCGAAACGGGGACCGGGAATGGATGCTCCCCATGATTGATTCGGTGGTCAAGTCCATCGACCTGAAACAAGGGAAACTGATTTTTCATCGTATCGAGGGTTTGTTTGAGGACACTCCGGTTTGACATTGTCAGCATTTTCCCGGGGATGTTTGAGTCTCCTTTTGGGGACAGCATTATTCAGCGGGCCCGCGAAGAAGGATTGCTGGATATTCGCGTTCATGATTTGCGCGACTACAGTCTGAATAAACACAAGAAGGTGGATGACACTCCCTTCGGAGGCGGAGTGGGCATGGTCATGAATGTCGAGCCCATTGCCCGCGCCATTGCAGCAGTTAAAAAGGAAGTTCCCGAAACCCGGACGATATTATTATCACCGGGTGGGCGGCCCTTTGATCAGGAAAAAGCCCGGGAGCTTTCCGGCTTATCTAGCCTGACTCTGATCTGCGGTCGTTATGAAGGCATCGACGAACGGGTGGGACTGCATTATGTCGATGAGGAAATTTCCATCGGCGATTATGTTTTGACCGGCGGAGAACTTCCCGCCATGGTTCTCGTTGAGGCTATATCAAGGTTGGTGCCGGGGGTGCTGGGCGATCCGGAATCGGTGGTGGAAGAATCTTTCTCCAACGATTTGTTGGAATACCCGCAATACACCCGACCTCGGGATTATGAAGGATTCAAGGTACCGGAGATTCTGGTCTCCGGCGACGCGAAAAAAATACGCGACTGGCAAAAAGCGGAAGCGCTAAAAAAAACCGCGCAGGTTCGGCCCGACCTGCTCGAAAAAAATAAACGGGCTTGACACAGGTCGGCTTTGGATAAGGCAAACATTCATCTGGCGCTGGTCCATTTCCCCGTCTATAACAAATCCGGGGAAGTGGTGGTATCATCCATCACCACCTTGGACGTGCATGATATTTCGCGCGTCTGCCGGACGTTTGGGATCGGTACTTTTTATGTGGTCACGCCCTTGAAGACTCAGCAGGAGCTGGTCGAGAGGTTGGTCAGTCACTGGCTGACAGGGCATGGGGCGGAATACAATCCGACCCGAAAGGAAGCGTTGCTCAAAACCCGGGTCATAAAAAGCCTGGATGGTGCGATTGCCGAGCTGGCCGAACAGAGCGGGGAAAAACCCCGTGTGGTGGTCACCGGGGCCAAACAGGTGCCGAACAGCATCGGGTTTGAAACGTTAAGGGAACAGTTAAATGAAGATGGGCCCGTGCTTCTGGTTTTTGGTACCGGCTGGGGACTGGAAAAAAACCTGATCGGTAATGCCGACCATGTGCTCGAACCCATCGAAGGCAATAACGGGTTCAATCATTTGCCGGTACGAGGAGCGATAGCAATTATATTAGACCGCCTGTTAGGCAGGTTTTGATAAATAGTTTTAAACCGAAATTGAAAATCATTAATTAGTTAATTATATATACCCAAGGAGAGAGGTTCATGAACTTAGTAGACCAGATCGAAGCAAAAGAAATGAAGAAAGATGTTACCGATGTTCATATCGGCGACACCGTCAAGGTGCATATGCGCATCGTTGAAGGAGAGAAAGAACGTATTCAGGTTATCGAAGGCGTGGTCATCAAAATGCGTGGTGGTGGGGTTCGCAAGACCCTGACGGTCCGCAAAATTTCCTTTGGTATCGGAGTGGAGCGCATATTCCCCTTTCATTCCCCCCGAGTCGAAAAAATTGAGATCATTCGACGCGCTAAGGTGCGGCAGGCCAAGCTTTATTATTTACGCGAACTGCGTGGCAAAGCCGCCCGCCTGAAAGAGCTCAAGGCACCGCGACCCACGACCAAGGCGAAAAAGACCAAGACCCGGGGCAAAAAAGCCAAAGCCGCAAAAGCCGCTGCCAAAAGCAACTAGGCGTTGGGCCAGCTAGCAAAGAGTTTTCTTGGCTTATGATAATCTTTCCCCAGCTTTCATGCCCCGGAGGGGTATAACAAGTTTTAGCTATCTGCCTCCCCTGCTAAGGGGCTAGTGGAAAGTCCCCCTGACAAGGGGGGGGCTGATATTTTTTTCTGAATTTTTTGCCCCTGTTGTAACCCTGCCATTAAGTTCATTTTCTGCAACCATCCCCTCCATATAAATAAAAAGAAAAACTTGTATGCCCAGCCTGTCCGTTCGGCGGGATCATTTCACGAAACCTCACTAATATTGCTTCTGAGCAATCAACCCATTCAATGCTTAATTTTAGCTATGGGGATGCGCGCACTATAGTTTCAGCATAGCTATATCCTTAAAAATCAGTATCTTTTTTCCGAATAATCATTCACCTTCAATATATAATATTTTTTGCCTGTCTAAAAAATGGGCAGTCTTTTGTCAGAAAAGGAGCGAGATTTTTCCTCCTACGCAGTGTAGGCGGATAGGCGTCTTTGAGGGTAGGAATGGGATTGCTAAAAATAAATAAGTTTAGTCTTAGCCTCAGGGTTTCAACCATTTTTGTGTTATCCCTTTTCATGGTGACTGGCTTTGCCAGAAAGACCATGGCGGCCGATGCCGCCACTGAAGTCTTTAATGGGCAAACGGTTACATCATTAACTTCATTAATTGCTAGTGGTCTTCTCCAATCTGATGAAGTGTTGTCGACCAATATCACTATTGACAGCAATTCTGGTGTGGTTATTCTTGGCAATAATGCAGGACCGAACGATTCTTTCACGCTCACTGAATCAGGCGGAAACACTACCCAAAGTGTCAATGTTACAACTGCAAGCTCTGCAAATGGGGTCATCTTTGCCGATGACCTTGTGGTGAACAGTACCGCTAACACCAATAGTTTGACCATTGCAGCCACAAACGACAATATGACCTTTCAGGGTAACGCCACTACGTCAGGAGGCGGAACAAACTTGATCGCCATAGTGGGTGGCGCAGGCTCGTCAACATTGTCTCTCACTTTTGATACGGCGAATGCAGAAAATATTATTATTAATGCCACCATCAATGCCGGGGGCGCAGATGATGACATCACCATGAATGTCAACAATTCCGATGGTGGGGCCAACACACTCACGTTCTCTCAAAACATTGGTGCTTCATTTTCGATAGATACTTTGAATATTGGGGCAAGCACTACCGCAACTTTTAATGGCACGTTGAAGGCGGATGTTATTAATATTTCTAGCACCGATACCACTTCTTTCAACGGCACAGTAACAGGCGCCATCGACTTTGCTGCAGATGGCACGATAAGCGTTGCGACAGGCGTGAACATTGCAGGAGCCATTACGAACACCACCACGAACCAGGGAACCTTGACTCTAGTGGGAACAACAACAGTCAGTGGAGCGGTGGGTTCAACGGGAGTAGGTCTTGCGGCCATCAACGCAGGTAACCGGTACAGCAACTTTTTCCAGTGCTGTGAAAACCACTTTGCTGACGACGAATGGCACGGGTAATATCGACTTGAACAATGCTTTCACAGGGGATCTGAATTTTGCCAGCGGTGCCGGTGCCACCGTCACCATTGCGAATGGTTTTGATTTTACCGGCACCATCACCAATGCGGCCACGAATGAAGGGGTCTTGAATGTGGCAGGCACCAGTACCTTCAGCGGTGATGTGGGTTCGACCCTTGCCAGCTTGAATGCTGTCAATATTCAGGGTAACGGAAAAACCGCGACATTTGCCGGCGATCTCAAAGCAACGACAACGACGATCAGCAATCTGGCTACGTTAAAATTTACCAAGGCGACAACATCTGTTACCGGAGCAATCACAGCATCGGACACAGGCATTCTTGATGTTGGAACAGCAGACGTTACGGTTTCACAAGCGGTGACATTGGGTTCCACCGCTACTTTAAACATTACTATTGGGACTGACAACGGGTCGATTATCGGCACTGCTAACGGTGTGAGTTTACAGTCAGGGACTACCCTTGTCCCGACTATCGTTGGCGGAATTACCTCCGGGCAGGCTATCACGATTATCCAAAGTAATGGTTTGGTCAACATCCCCACAATTACTGACAACAACATACGGCTTGATTTTGTCGCAGCCCAGTCTTCATTTGATCTGACCCTCACTGCAACGACATTGTCTTCATCAGCGTTGGGGCTTACTGGCACAACGGCTGAGATCAACGATATTGTAGATACAGCATTTTCCGGAGATGCTTTGCTGGATGAGTTGAACGGTTTGTCGAGTAATGCTGAGTTGGACACTGCTCTGGAAACACTGGCACCAACCGTTGATGGGGGTGCTATCGTAAGTTCCGTAACAGCAGGAACGGCTTCAAGGCAAGTGGTTCAAAACGTATGGCCAACCTTCGTGTTGGTATCGGTGCAGGACAGGGTCTTGCCAGATGAAAAGGTTGCCACGACATCTACTTTTACTGGTGGCGGTGGTTCTTTCAAGACCACTGGCTTTGATCCGGCCAACCACAGTTTGCTTGCAGGGGTTGGATTGACTTTTCCCGCTGGACAAACAAGCGCTTTGCCTCTGAGATTATCGATAGCGTGTCGGCGGTGATCGACCTTGGAAAGAAAAAAGCAGGGGCAAAGAAACTGGAGCTTGTCGGATTTTCCGGGGGAGGTGCGGTGGCCATCTTAGTATCAGCCCGACGGTTGGATGTCAGCGGCATCCGCACCGTGGCAGGAAATATTGACCACAAGGTTTGGACAAAACGCCATAAAGTTAGTTCATTGACAGGCTCGCTCAATCCGGCACATGTTGCAGATAAAGTTTCCGCCATTCCCCAGATTCACTATGTTGGAGAACGGGACAAAGTCATGGGTCGCTATGTTGCCGAAAGCTTTCGTTCCAAAGCGGGTAAGGACAACTGTGTCAAAATACAAACGGTGCCGGGTGTCACTCATTCTAGGGGGTGGAAAAAAGTCTGGTCCGAACTCATTGCCACTGCTATCCCCGACTTGCCGCTAGGCGCGGAGTCAGCGATCCACCGATGGCAAATTATAACTTCTTGTTCAGCCGAGTTAACCTTTTGCTAGCTAGATAGAGCCACTGCTAGTCGGCCCCACGCCTAGTGGAGGGTGAGAGGGTTTCGACAGAAACGCCGGGAACAGGTTTCGGTTTTTCCGGTTCGTCTTTCTCCGCTGGCAGGTTGAACGTTTCGCCCAGTCCGTGTTTCAGTTTGATGTTTTGATATTTGTATTTGGCGCGGGAGAGGTAGGTCTTCAATCCTTGAATGCGGGTCTTGTCGGCAGGGTGGGTGGAAGCCCACTCGGGAGGATCTTTATCCCCTTTGGCCTGACTGAACCGTTGCCAGAACCGGATCGCTTCCTCAGGATCGTATCCCGCTTTAGCCATATAGACCAACCCGATCTGGTCGGCCTCTCCTTCATCGCCCCGGCTGAAAGGCAGGGTGATGCCATACAAAACCCCCAGTCCCAAAGCACCCATGATAATGCCCCGCTGGGTATTGTTTCTAAGGCTAACGTTGGCACCTATCATGGCTCCGGTCAGAAGCATTTGCTGAGACATTCTCTGGGCTCCATGCCGGGCAATGACATGGGCAATTTCGTGACTCAACACGGTGGCCAGTCCGGCTTCGTTTTGACAAATGCGGAGCATGCCGGTGTAGACCGCGACCTTGCCGCCTGGCAGGGCGAAAGCGTTTCTATCTTTCGACTCGATCAATCGGAACTCCCAGTCCAGCTTGGGCATGTCGCTGACTTCGGCGATGCGCCGACCGACACGCCGAAGCACCTGGTTCAAATGTGCGTTGTCCGAATCCTTTTGGCCTTTAAGAGCCTGCTTGTAAGCCTGCTTGCCAAATGCAATTTCCTGTGACTGGGAAATGAGAATCAGGGCTTGCCGGTTGGAAACTGGCGTAGTGGCACAGGCGGCAAAAATAAATACGACCGCCACAAGAATAGCTTTCAATGGGTTAGGCATAGACCAATTATAGAAGGCTTTGGCATGGTTTTCAATAGCACTCTGGTTGGGAATGTCTTATGCTTTGCCCATGGAACGGGATTTGTGGGACTACGAAATCAAGGCACGTGAGAAGGGCTACCGGTTTGTGGTCGGAGTGGATGAGGCAGGGCGAGGTCCGTTAGCGGGGCCGGTGGTTGCTGCCGCTGTAGTTTTCTCTCCTGAGTCTGAGATCACCGGTCTCAATGATTCTAAAAAACTTTCGCCGACAAAACGCGAGGAACTGTTTCCGCAAATAAAAGAAAAAGCGGTTTCTTATGGAATCGCAGTGGTTGACCGGGAAGTGATTGATGAAATTAATATTCTTCAGGCGGCGCGGTTGGCGATGAAACAGGCGGTGGAAAAATTGCCATCGGACCCTGATCTTCTGCTCATTGATGGCAACCAGAAAATAGATTCATCCATAGACCAGTGGGCGATTGTAAAGGGGGATGCGAAAAGTTTTTCCATAGCTGCCGCTTCGATTCTGGCCAAAGTGACCCGCGATCACATCATGGAAGACTATCACCACCTGTATCCGCAGTATGAGTTTGTCCGGCACAAAGGGTATGGCACCCAACTGCATCGGGACTTGATTGCCGAGCACGGCCCCTGTCCGATCCATCGCCGAACTTTCAAGGGGGTCACTGAGCACCTTAATCGTTAAATTATGCTTTCTTTATCAAATAAAAAATGGTGTCTGGCCGAACCCCCTGCAGAAACGGTGTCTCTGTTGGAGCGTGGGCTTCAACTCCCCACTGCGGTGGCCATGCTTCTTGTCAACCGCGGGGTGACGTCGGAAGAGTCTGCTAAGGATTTGATGGAAGCGGATTTCAACCGTCTGCACGATCCGTTTTTGATGACCGGCATGCAACAAGCTGTCGAAAGGGTGATTCTGGCCTTGCAGCAAAAAGAGGCCATCACCGTTTTTTGTGATTACGATGTTGATGGGGTGACCTCCGCCGCTTTTCTCACGCATTTTTTTCGCGACCTGAATTGTCCGGTCGAGGCTTATTTGCCCGAACGGCAGTCAGAGGGCTATGGACTCAACTGCGACGCGGTTCGTAAAATACGCGAGGGCGGTGCGGGACTGATGATCACCGCCGATTGCGGTATTACTGGGGTTAAAGAGGTGGCGCTGGCGAATGAAATCGGATTGGATGTTATTGTCACCGACCATCATCAAGTAGGCGGGGAAGGTTTGCCCCCGGCCATCGCGGTGCTTAATCCGCATCGCGCCGACTGCGCTTATCCTTATCGCTTTTTAAGTGGGGTGGGTCTGGCCTTCAAACTGGCTATTGCGGTGCGTAACGGATTGCATTCAGCGGGCTGGTCCAAGGAACGCCTGCCCAATTTAAAACGGCATTTGGATCTGTTTGCTCTGGGTACCATTGCTGATGTTGCGCCATTGACCGGAGAGAACCATATTTTAACCGTGCATGGACTCGAAATGTTATCCACCACTGCAAAGCCTGGGCTGGTCGCCTTAAAAGAAACCGCAGGCATTGTGGGGAATGTCGATGCACGTTCGGTGGGGTTCGGTCTTGGTCCGCGGCTCAACGCCGCCGGTAGACTGGGCCGGGCGGATAGCGGCCTGCACCTGCTGACATCCACGGATCTAAAAGAAGCCAAAGTTCTGGCACGGGAACTGGAACGTACCAACACAGAGCGAAAAGAAATTCAGGAAGAAACCGTAGCAGAAGCAGAATCGCTTTTCCGTAGCGAAATCAATATTCAAAAGGATCGGGTGATTGTGCTGGCTTCAGAAATTTTTCATCCAGGAGTGATCGGCATTGCCGCTTCCCGCCTAGTCGACAAATATCACCGGCCCACGGTTCTCATCGCTTTGGAAGCTGGGCAGGGGAAAGGGTCCGGACGCAGTATCCCCCGCTTTAATCTGTTCAAGGCTTTTACCGATTGCGCCGGGCACCTTGTTCAATTTGGCGGCCATGCCTACGCCGCCGGACTCACCATTCAAGAGGAACAAATCGAGGCGTTCCGCAATGCCATGAATGAAGTGGGGCATCAATATTTAAAAGAAGAAGACCTGATTCCCGAAGTGCGGGTGGATGCGGTGCTGGACCTGGAAGAAATCAACCATTCCCTTTACAGTCGGATGGCTTTGCTCGAGCCATTCGGCGCTGAAAATCCGGTTCCCTGTTTTTTGTCACGGGCCGTGAAACTTCAGGAAGTGAAATTGATCGGTAAGGAAAAAAATCATGTCCGGTTTCGCGCCAGTCAAGGCAGAGGTCGGATAGAAGGCGTGGGTTTTGGGTTTGCCGAGGTGTTTGAATCGGTCGATGTCGCCACGGAACTTTTTGATATTGTCTACGAACTCAACCTCAACACCTGGAACGGCAGGGAAAAGCTGGAGATAAAACTGGTCGACATTCGCTTGTCAGAAAAATCGGGCTCCGCAGAATAAGTCTTAAGGTGTCATTCTGAGCGTTAGCGAAGAATCTCTGTTTTAAACTCCTCTAGTATAATATCACCGCCCCATTTCCATCGGCGGTTCGCCGGACGCCAGCTTCACGCCGAGTGGTTATTCGACGCGCACGGCTTCTTTGGGATTGAGTTTTTCTGCCAGCCTTGCAGGGTAAAGTCCGGATAGTAAAGAAATTCCCCAGAACGTGATTATCATGACCAGAATGAACAGGATGGGGAAATGCACCTGAATGGTCCAGCCGAAGGATTGTTTGTTGATCACGAAGATCAGGATATAGGAAACAATCACTCCCGCTACAAACCCCATTACTGAGCCGATCAGTCCCAGTATTCCTGCTTCGATCAACACCATACGCTTGACTTGTCCTGTGAACGCGCCGAGGAACCTGAGGATTCCTATTTCCCGTTTGCGTTCGAGAATCAGCGAAACCAGGGTGTTGAATAGGCCCAGCACTGCCACCAGTATGGCGATGATTTCCAGCGAGTAAGTGATGGCGAAAGTTTTATCGAACACTTCGAGCACCTGATGTTTCAATTCAGAATTGGAACGGATGATGAGCCGATGGTCTTTTAAAGTTTTAAGAACTTCTTTTCGTACGGATTCCAGCCGGGTGTTATCTTCAAGGTAAATAACAAAGCTGTTGATCTCGGTTTCCTTGTAATAGTTTAAAAACGTGGTGCGGTCGAGGATGATGTAGCCGCGTTCGCGGGAATAATCGAAATAGATGGCGGCGACTTCTATCCGGGCTGGACCGCTGGGGGTTTGCAACTCTATACTATCTCCGACATTCGTCTTGTGCTTGAGAGAAAACGCTTCGGAAACCATGGCTCGGTTCTGGCCAACCATGACCCGGTCTAGCTCCTGAGCGGGTGGGCCGGACTTGATTATCAGATTGCCGTACTGGGACAGCACGGAAAAATCACCGGTGGCCAGCACTACCGGAAGATCGTTATAAGTGATGTCGAGGGCGCGGAACTGATCGACCGCGGCAATGCCTTTTAAGGATTTCAGTTTCTCCACGGATTCGGAAGGAAGGGTATGCTGGTAGTCGATATCACGTCCCCCGGTTACGCGTACAAACAGGTCGGCCCGCAATGTCTGGTCTATCCACACGATCACGGTCTGGCGGAAGCTGTGCACCATGATCGACATGCTGATGACCATCATGAAGGCGATGGCCAGCGACGAAACCGCAAGGGCGTTGCGTCCTACATTTTGCGACAGGTTCATGCAGGCGAGCAGGCCTTCTCCGCCAAAGTGTTTCTTGCAAAAGAAATGCAGTCGGTCACGGGTCCACAGTAAAACCGCTGGGGACAATAAGGAAAGGCCGAGAATAATTAAAAATACCGAAAAGAATCCGAAATAAGGGAAGTGGTTGATTGGCGGCAGTTGTGTACAAAGTGCAGCAAGCAGAACTACCATCAGGGCTGTCATGTTCAGTCTGCGGCTTCCGCGAAACAGTTTTAGGTCATAACTGCCTCGCCGCATGACCGAGGTGGGCGGGGTGGTGGCCGCATCCCAGGCAGGGATGAGGGCAGATATGAAACTAAGTGCAACACCTAAAATGAAATAGGGCCCCATCTGGCTCCATTGGAAATCCACTTCCGTGACATAACTCGGCGCGTAAAGGTTGTTGACGGTGAGTGAAACAGCATCAAGAGAAAACTGTGCGAAATAATATCCCAACCCGATTCCGAGCAAAGAACCGATGGCGCCGATGATCCCGGCCTCCAGAAAAAAAATCAGGGCGATCAAAGTAGGGGTGGCGCCTATTGCACGCAGTGTGCCGATTTCTACCCTTCGCCGAACCACCGATAGGGCGATCATGTTATAGATCAAATAAAGAGCGACCAGCAGGGCCACGAAACTCAAGGCGGTCAGGTTATATTGAAACGCCTGCAACATTTTCCCGACCTGACGATTCTTGCGTTGTGGGCGTTCGACCTTCATGTTTCCGGGAAGCAGGGAGGCGATTTTTTCCTGCATGGATTCGAAGTCGGCAGAGTTCAGAAACTGGATGTCGATGCGGTCCAGTCGGCCCACTTTGTCAAATACGTTTTGCGCCGCCGCGATATCCATCAGGGCGAAATTGCCGTTCAAGGCTTTGGCGATTCCCTCGTCTTCCAATATCGCGTTGACGTTGAGAGTTTTTATTTTTCCTTTTATCAGGAACTCAATGGTGTCGCCGGGGGCAAAACGGGTGCCCGGCACGAATTTTTCCGGAAGAATGATTCCAGCCGGATCGGTTATGAGTGGAATTAATCCTTTCAGACCTTCTTCCACGGTTTTGATGGAAAAGTCGCGGATGCCACTATCTTGTAATAAGTCAGTGCCGATAATTTCCACCACCTCGTCGCTGGTTGACTCGACGCCATATCCCTCAATCACCGGGTAGGCCTTGATTTCCTTACGGAGAGTGTGGAGCTTTTCGAAGACCGATTCATTAAAGTCCATACCCTCAACCCGGATGACCGCATCGGCTCTGCCTAACACCAGGTTCACGCTTTCGGTGAACGACATCATGGTTTGCTGGTTGGCGAGACGAATGCTGAGAAACACGGCGACCCCGACTGCCACGCCAAGGATGGTGATGGCAGTGCGAAATGGGTCGCGCAATAAGGGACGCAGGATGAGCGCGGTGAACAGGTCTTTAAAATATAGCAGAAAGCTCACAGTATTTTATCGGTCAGTTTACCGTCGCGGATTTCGAAATGGCGGTTGCCGATGGCCGCGACCTGCGGGTTGTGGGTGGCCATGACCACAGTCGTTTTAAAATCGGTCGAGGCTTGTCTCATAAGATCGATAATTTTCAATCCGTTTTCCGAGTCGAGGTTGCCGGTGGGTTCGTCGGCAAGCAGAATAACGGGTTGGTGCACCAGGGCGCGAGCGATGGCGACGCGTTGCATTTCCCCTCCCGAAAGCTCAGCGGGAAAAGAGTCGGCCCGGTGCCAGAGCCCGACATAGTCGAGCAGGGTTTTAATGCGTTTGCCATCGGTTCGGGATGAATGCGCCAGCAGAAGCGGCAGTTCTACATTCTCCATCACCGTGAGGGTGGGCATGAGGTTGAAAAATTGAAAAACAAAACCAATGTCTTTTCGCCGTAGCAGAGTCAGTTCATGATCGGAAAAGTCGGACACCTTGCGGCCGTTGAGGATGATTTGTCCTTTGTCGGGTAGGTCGAGTCCTGCAAGCAGGTTGAGCAAGGTGGTTTTTCCTCCTCCGCTGGGCCCCATGATGGTGACGAAGTCCCCGGCATCAAGGCTCAGGTTCACTGCCTCCAGCGCGGTCACTGGCTGCGACCCGCTCTGGTAGGACTTGCAGACATCTATAAATTGAATGATTGGAGTGGTCATAGAGAAAAAGGATATTAGTAAAATAGTTCGGCCTCAATATAACGCGGAGAGCCTCCGTAGGCAATGAGCCATGTCTTTATTTTCCGCTCAAACCCTGCTGGTAGCTTAACGGGTTTTTGCACACTGGATCCAGCGTCACGCTGGCACGCCGAGTGGGCCGTTGATCCTGTCTGGGGAATATGCTATGGATGGGCCTGTCAATCCAGCAGAATATAAGGTACCAACTTGCGTGAGTTTTTTTATAGTGGAGTTTTAATATGGCAATATCGCAAAAAGTCACTGGATTCATGGAGAAGTCTTCCTGGATTCGTAAAATGTTTGAGGAAGGCATCCGGCTGAAAAAGGAGTTCGGCGAAGAAAACGTGTTCGACCTTTCTTTGGGCAACCCGGTGATGGAACCGCCGCAGGAAGTCCGCAAAGCGCTGGTTGAAAGCGCGCAGGATGAGGCTCCCGGCTTGCACCGCTATATGCCAAATGCCGGATTTGCCGATGTGCGAGCGGCGATTGCCGAGTCCTTAGCTCCGGAATGTAAGGTAGAACTCTCAGATAATGATGTGGTCATGGTCTGTGGCGCGGCAGGCGGACTCAACATCACTTTAAAGACTCTGCTCGATCCGGGTGATGAGGTCATCATCTTCACGCCTTACTTTGTTGAGTACCTATTTTATGCTGACAACCATGGTGGCAAGGCGGTGGCGGTTCCGACATTGGAAGATTTCCACCTCGATTTCCCGGCTTTAAAAAATGCGCTCAACGAAAGAACTAAAGCCGTCATCATCAACTCCCCGAACAACCCGACCGGGGTGGTTTATTCGCGTGAAGAGTTGCAGGAGTTGGCAAACATTTTAAAAGCGCATTCGGACAAGCTCGGCAAGGCCGTGTATCTGATCTCGGACGACCCGTATAAAAAAATCACCTTTGATGGGGTGGAAGCGCCGAACATCATGGAGTTTTACGAAAACAGTATTTATATCACTTCCCATTCGAAGGACATTGCACTGCCCGGTGAGCGCATTGGTTTTGTGACGGTGCATCCAAAATGCGAGTCTGCCGGGCCGCTCATGGCGGGACTGATCTTCTGCAACCGGGTGTTGGGATTCGTCAACGCTCCGGCGCTCATCCAGCGTGTGGTGAAACAGGTACAGGGAGTGACCGTGGATGTGGAACAGTATCGCCGAAAACGCGATTACTTATATAAGGAGCTGACCCGAATTGGCTATCAGGTGGTGAAACCGCAGGGGGCATTTTATTTTTTTCCGAAATCCCCGCTGGAAGATGAGGTAGAGTTCGTCAAAAAGCTGGCCGAGAAAAAGGTTCTGGTGGTGCCGGGCAGGGGATTCGGCCTGCCGGGGTATTTCCGTATTTCCTATTGCTTGCCCGATTCGGTTATCGAGGGCTCCATTGCCGGGTTTGAGCAGGTCTTCCCGGCGTAGCCGCCCTCTGGCGAGGGGGGGCAACTGGGCAACGGCCCATAAAGCCGAGATAATTTTTGCTCGCCAGAAAGAGTTGCGCCCTTTGCTTCCCACGCTAGTGGGCCCGGTTGATTGGAGAATCTTTTCTGTTAAAATGGAATCTAATCAATAACAGGGAAAAATAGTGATCGTTTTTTAAAGGATTTGCGTTATGGCTTTGACACAGGATCAGATCAATCGTTACAGTCGGCACCTGCTTTTGCCGGAGGTGGGGGTTGAGGGACAGGAAAAAATTTGTGATTCCAAGGTGCTTTTGATTGGCACCGGCGGGCTGGGTTCGCCATTGGCATTGTATCTTGCGGCGGCGGGAGTGGGAAACCTGGGCCTGATCGATTTTGACGTGGTCGATTTCAGTAACCTGCAAAGGCAGGTGGCGCATGGAGAATCAACTGTTGGAAAACTGAAAGTCGATTCGGCCAAAGCCCGTATTGCCGATCTCAACTCCAGCATCAATGTCACCACCTATAACACGCGCTTATCTTCAGAAAATGCGATGGAGATTTTTGCTGACTACGACATCATCGTCGATGGCACGGACAACTTCCCTACCCGTTATCTGGCCAGCGATGCCTGCGTGTTGTTGCAGAAACCTTATATATATGGATGCATCCTACGCTTTGAAGGTCAGGCTTCGGTGTTCGATTCCCGAGTGGGACCGTGCTACCGTTGTTTGTATCCGGAACCGCCTCCACCAGGACTGGTTCCCAGTTGCGCCGAGGGTGGGGTGCTCGGAATTCTGCCTGGCATTGTTGGGTTGCTTCAGGCTAACGAGGTGATCAAGCTGGTGCTGGGTGTAGGCGAATCGCTGGTAGGACGACTTTTGCTGTTTGATGCCTTGTCGATGAAGTTCAGGGAACTGAAATTGCGTAAGGATCCATCCTGTCCCATCTGCGGCGACAACCCGACCATAACAGAGTTGATCGACTATGAGCAGTTTTGTGGCATTCTGCCGGTTGAAGAGTCGACCGCCGACCTGGAAAAAGAAATTGCTGTGGAGCAGGTCAAACAAATGCTGGACAAGAAGCACGCCTTCAAGCTGATCGATGTTCGTGAACCGTCCGAATACGGCATCTGCAAAATTGAAGGGGCGACCTTGATTCCACTAGGCGATATTGAGGCCAAAGATTCTGCCCGGTTGAATGGGTTGAATCCGGATGACGAGATTGTGCTTCACTGCAAGGCCGGAGTGCGTTCGATGAAAGCACTGAAAGCATTGGAAGAAATGGGATTCCGCAACCTCAAAAGTATGCGGGGCGGCATCAACGAGTGGTCGGAGAAAGTTGACTCTTCGGTGCCTCTGTATTGAGCAGAAGTTTTTTTTCAGCCGCCAAGGGCTATTTGAAAGCTGAGGGGTCTATTGCATTTTGCCCCCGAGGCATCCCGGCTTGACAAGGTGGTGGGAGAGGTTTAAGGTTGAATAGAAGAAACGAAGTATTCTTTTTGATCGAAAATTTTTTATCAGGAAACTGAAAGGGGGATTTTGTGAGTGATTCCGATGGGAGTGAGCGAAGCTTTGAAAAATTATCCAAGGCAATCACCGAAGCGGTCATGACATCACCCAAAGTTAAAAAGATCGTTTCTGAAATTCAGAAAGATGACAATATCTGCCCCAAGAGTTTTGTGGTGTTGGTCCTTAAGATGGAAGTGTTGACCGACTCGCTGGAATTGGAAGTTGAAGAGGAACTCACGGAGGAGCGGCCCGCGCCAAAGAAGCGCAGGAGTAAGAAGTCTTCGCAAAAGCCGCAGTTCATCGATGGACAGGAACTTTCTAAAAAAGAAATCGAATTCCAGGAGTTTGCCAACAAAAAGTTTGATGCCAATGATTGGCTCAAGAAAAACGGCCTCATTTTTTAAGGCATTTTTCCCTGCCCTGGTTACGGTCCTCTGTTCGACATTCTTCATGTCTAAGGCCGTCTTTTCTGTAGACTTTGAGTCTGCTCGAAAAGACATGGTCGAAGACCAGATCAAGCGTCGCGGCATCCGCGATGCGGCTGTTTTGCAGGCCCTGCTAAAGGTACCCCGCCATCTGTTTGTCGAGCCCAAGTTTTTAAGCCGGGCTTATTCCGATTTTGCCCTTCCCATAAAAGAAAACCAGACTATTTCGCAGCCCTATGTTGTTGCGCTGATGACTCAGAGCGCAATGTTGAAGGCCGATGACCGCGTTTTGGAAATCGGCACTGGCTCGGCTTATCAAGCGGCGGTGCTGGCGGAAATCGTGAATCAGGTCTATACCATCGAGATTGTCGAGTCGCTTGCCCGCACCGCAGACAGTAGGCTGAAAGAGCTAGGCTATAACAATGTGACCGTCAGGCACGGCGACGGTTACCGGGGGTGGCCGGAAAAGTCCCCTTTTGACGCAATTCTCATCACTGCGGCGGCACCCAAAATACCCCGACCTCTGATTGACCAGTTGAAAGTTGGCGGCAGGATGGTGCTTCCTCTGGGGAAAACAGGATCGCCACAGAATCTGATAGTGTTGACCAAGCAGGAAGGCGGAAGCCTGAGAAAGCGGTTCATCACCGGTGTGGTGTTTGTGCCGATGACCGGAGAGATTCGCCAATGATATTTTCGGATAAAGAGAGCCATGAAAAACGCCAGCCAGCGGTGGCCGGCAGGTTTTATCCCGCCCAGCGTGAGGCTTTGGTTCGAGAAGTGGAAGCGCATATTGAGCGAAATGTGGAGAAGAGTCCGGTTCTGGGTATTGTCGTGCCGCATGCCGGGTTCAAGTATTCCGGGGATGTGGCGGGGGCGGTGTATTCGAGAATTGAAATTCCGGACACGGTTATCTTAATCGGTCCCAATCACACTGGCCAGGGCGAGGCGGTGGCGGTCATGACGGAAGGAATTTGGTCCATGCCGATGGGTGACATTGGCATCGATAGGGAACTGGCAAACGCCATATGCGAAGAAACGGTCATGGCGAAAGAGGACTCTTCCGCACACCGGTTCGAGCATTCCCTGGAGACCCAGTTACCATTTTTGCAATATTTTAAAAAGGAATTCAAAATCGTCCCGATTTGTCTCATGAGGATGAAAGTTTCAGCCTGTAAAGTGCTCAGCGAGGGCATTGTGCGGGCGGTGAACCGGCGGGGGAAGTCGGTGTTACTGGTTGCCAGCTCGGACATGACGCATTATGAATCGCATGACAGGGCCGGGACCAAAGACCGTTTAGCCATCACTTGCATCAAAAATCGTGACCCGGTGGGTTTGTTTGAAACAGTGCAGTCAGAAAAGATCACCATGTGCGGGGTCAATCCGGTCACCGTCATGTTGTTATGCGCAGAAAGCCTGGGTGCCAAAAAGGCCGAGTTGGTCAAGTATATGACTTCAGGAGAAGTCACTGGAGATATGGAACAGGTCGTCGGTTACGCGGGAATGATAATAAAAGACTGCTAGCCGCAGGGGCAACGAGCAATAGCTTTTGCTGACAAACAAAGAGTTATCTTGGCTTAAGAAGTCTTTGCTATTTGCCTCTCTCGTGTTATGTCACTTCACTAGCTTATTCAGCCGAGAATACTTTTTGCTCACCAGAAAGAATTATTGCCAGTTGGCCCCACGCCTAGTGGTAATCAAACTGGACAACAGGTTGGTATTTATCCATTTGTTTTTTTATGATGCCGATCAGTTCTTGAAGGCGGTCCTGGGTTTCAGCCTCAAACCTCAGCACCAGTACCGGTTGGGTGTTGGAGGCCCGAATCAAAGCCCAGCCATCGCCAAAGTTGACCCGCACTCCATCAATGTCAATGATTTCGTACTTTTTCCGGAAAATCTCTGTCAACTCGCGGACGATTTCAAACTTCCTGTCATCGGGGCAGTCGATGCGGATTTCCGGTGTGTAGGCTGTTTTCGGAAGGTCGGCGAGCATTTCGGAAACCTTCATGCTGGACTGCGCCACAATTTGTAATATTCGGCCAGCGGCAAACACTGCGTCATCGAATCCGAAATAATTGTCAGCGAAACAAACATGGCCGCTCATTTCTCCGGCCAGAAGCGCGCCGGTTTCATTCATTTTCTTTTTGATCAGGGAATGTCCTGCCGGTGCCATGACCGGAACCCCGCCGTGTTTTTCAATATCCTGATACAGATTCTGGGAACATTTGACTTCGCCCACAATGGTGGCACCGGGATTTCTTGATAAAATGTCCCGCGCGAAAATGGTCAGCAGTTGGTCTCCCCACAAAATATTGCCTTTTTCATCGACCAGGCCGATGCGATCGGCATCACCATCAAACCCGATACCGAGTTCCGCATTTTCGGTGCGGACTTTTTCCATCAACCCTTTCAGGTTTTCCTCCACAGTGGGGTCGGGGTGATGGTTGGGAAAGGAGCCATCCGGTTCACAAAAAATTTCTATGGGTTTCAGTCCAAGTTTTCGTAAGAGTTGCGGGCCGACAATACCGAAACACCCGTTTCCACCATCGACCACAACTTTCACTTTTCTGGGTATCTTTATGATGGAGCAAATATTCTCCATATAAGGTTCCAGAACATTTGTCTGCTCAATCTTTCCCGAGCCCCTTTCAAAATCATTGGAATCGATAAGATACTTCAATTCCTGAATCTTTTTTCCATACAGGCTGTGTTGACCTTGGCTGATTTTGAATCCATTGAACTCCGGCGGATTGTGGCTGCCGGTGATCATCACTCCGCCATCGGCTTTAAGATGATGAAGCGCAAAGTAGGAAACGGGGGTAGGGACCATTCCGATATCCACGACATCGCATCCGGTGGAGTTTATAGCTTGGGATAAAATATCGCGGAATTCTACCGAGCTGGAGCGAACATCCCATCCAACCACCAGCGATTTTCCGCCTTGGCGTTTCATATAGGTGCCGATGGCCTGCCCGATTTGTTGAACGGTTTCGGGGGTGAGGTCTTTGCCGACCACACCACGGATATCATATTCACGAAAAATTTGAGGATTGATAGACATGATAAATACGGTTTGTTTTTAAAGTTGTCCTAGAGTCCTGCAAAAATGCAGGGATATTTATTTTCGAGATGGGAGAATACTGTGACTCTCCTTAAAACGCAAGCCGTGCGATGCCTGTTGGCAAGATGTCAAAAACTCAGGAGGCTGGTTTGGTCTCTATTTCCTCCTCGGTTTTTTTCCGGGCCAGGATGCTTGTGATCTCGAAGCTTTCTCCATCCCTGAAGAGGGTCAAATGAATTTCCTGCCCCGGGGCGAGAGCCAGTAGTTTCCGCCGCAAGATAGCCAGATTGGTGATCGGCATTTTATTAAATTGGGTAATGACGTCATTTATTTTCAGTCCGGACTGCTCGGCAGGGCTGTCTTTTTCTATACCTTTGACAATCAATCCTTCAAGTTCCGGGTAATTCAGTTCCAGGGCTTCCTCGGCTGTGATCGGCGCCGCGTTGGCTCCGAACCATCCTCTTTCCGTTTTGCCGGTGATCAACATGCCCATGACATCTTTTGCTGTGTTGATGGGAATGGCGAATCCGATCAATTGAGCCTGTTAAAAAGGATTCCGGGTGACCCCGCCATCTACGCTGAAGTTCGTGGCTGTGATCCAACCAGATTGGTCGGAAGCCAGAAACAGGGCCAGTCCGGTTAAATCTTCCGGCATGCCCATTCGGTTTAAAGGAATAGTTTTTCCGGTTTGTTCCATGATTTCTTTTTTTACCTGTTCCAAATTGGATCCGTTACTTTGTGCCCGGGCTTCGTCCTCCCATGATTTGCTCCACACTGGGCCGGGGGAAATGGAATTGACCAGGATCTTGTCCGGCGCAAGGGTCTGGGCCAGAGAAACAGTCAAATTGGAAAGCCCGGCCTTCATAGCACTGTAGTGGGGGAAAACTTCCTGCGGCCCGGCCGCCGCAATGGATGAAATATTAATGATCCTGGCGCAAGCAGATTTTTTCAGCGACGGAATGCAGTGCCGACTCAGTCGAACGGCAGACATCAGGTTGATCTGAAACGAATCCTCCCAATCCTGATCGGTCAGTTCAAAAAAACTGGCCAACTTTAAAATTGCTCCGACATTATTGACCAACACATCGACTTGGCCCAGTTGTTTCACCGTATTTTTATGAAAGCTCTCGACACCTTCCGCCTTGCCGAGGTCGGCGGAGCAAAACAGATGCCCGGTACCCTCAATTTCATCGGACAAGGAATCCAACCGATCCTGACTTCGTGCGCAGACGGCAACCTTTGCGCCTTCTTTGGCAAAGGCCAAGGCAAGAGCTCTGCCGATACCGTCACTGGCCCCGGTGATGATCACTTTTCGGTCTTGTAGATTCATGTTAATATGCGATTTACCCTCTTGAGATTTTCTGTTTTATGGAACCCACTCTCCTCCCAAAAATAACATCATCGCCTTCGCTCATCTGGGTGGTGGCCGCGATCGGATTTTATATCCTCAATATCTTTCTGGGATTGTTCATGGCATTCAGGAAGAAGACGGAACAGAGCCTGAAAATCCACCGACTCCTGTTTTACAGCATTGCCTTTTGTCTGGTCTATTACTTGATCATGAACCAGACTCATGACGAAAACACCTTGCCGGATTATTTGGTCTGCCTTTACTGTATCACAGTCGTTCCGTTCAGCAAACGCTGGGACGTTTTGGTGCATGCCTTCGTCGGCGCAGTCGGACTAACACTCCTGCCACTGCTCATTGTTCTAAAGATATAAAGACAAGCGGTGAAGAAAATACTGGGGAAGGAACGAAATGCTCGAAGGGTCAGTCGGCGATAGCGGCTTTTACGGTGATGTCGCCATAGACTTTTACGCGACACCCGAGTTTCTGGTGGTCTTCGAGTTTGTGGAGATTTTCAAAAAAGGTGCGTGGGTTAACGTTTTCGAGCGGCTCTATTTCCACCACACATTTTCCACACATGCCATGCCCGCGACAGTTTAAGAACTTGTTGAATCCTTTATAAACCTCGGCGTTGTTATAGAGCGCGGCCTTTCTCAGATTGGCACCGTAACCGGCCTTTAAATCAATGATTTCGTTGGTTTCGGTGTTGATGATCTTGATCTTGGGCATGGTAAAGCTTAACTCCAACTTGGATTTTCTGGCTTTGCAAGAGGGCTATTAATGCCCGATAACCGGGGCAATGTCAACCGATTAATTTAAGGCAAAACCCCTTGCCTATTGTCCCGTAAATATGTCGTCGCGAACCGCTGAAAGCGGTGTGGCGATCCAGACCTTTTCTGGATTTACCCCTTCGGGGCACGAAGCATATGGAAAAATATCACGGCTACTGGCCCCACGCCGAGTGGTTAAATTGAGTAATTGTGGCCCAGCAGAATTTTCTTTTCTTTGAGGAAGTCCTGAATTTTGAGGGAGGCTTCACTAGTATTCTGCGCTTCATCCAAAGAAAGGACCAGATCAGGTTCTCCGGACGATTGCTTTCCCACCTGAATTTCCACAACCTGATAGGGAATGGCCAATAATCTCAGGTCGGCTTGGTCTTCCTGATGAAAGGCGTTGGAGGTGGAGATCACCACCTGGCCAGCATCGAGAAGAAGTTTTGCCACTTCTCCCAATCTCCGGGCTGATTCGCTTTCACCACTGTTTTTGGGATCCTCAAGATCAGCCCCGACGCCGAGGTTAACATTTCTGCGGTCGAGCAAATAACTTTGAAAATTACTTTGGAACAGGCTGTGTTCTAATGCCCGGGCCAGCGGACCTTTGCCGGTGCCGGGGTCGCCTGTAATGAGGATCAGTGCTGCCCGGTGTCCATTTCTGTAAGCTCTTTCATCGGGTTTGATTTCGCTTTTGATCCAATTGAAATCCCGGGTGCGGACTTCATCCCTGAGTTTATCGGACTTGGTTGTCGGTGTGTAGGTGGTGATGATGCCGCCCCCACAAACATCGTATTCATCCACCAGAACAAATCGGCCGGTGGTGGCTATGGACCCGAACAGGTCAAAGGCTACCGGGTTCCGCGTGCTCAAGGTCAGTTCGGCAACGTCATTTTTGGCGATATAATCCTGATTGGTCAGGGTTTCTAAAGTAGAAGCATCAATGGCTTTTTTGAACTCAACAACTTCGCATTCCACTTCCTGCGTGTTCAATTTGAGGATAAATTTTCTACCTTTTTCCAGGTTGCGTTTGCCCATCCAGAAAACGTTGGCATCGAAAGTGGTAGAAACGATGGGCAACTGGTCCATGAGGGTGCACACATCGCCGCGCTCGACAAATATCTGTTCATCAAGCGTGAACCCGATGGACTCGGATGAGGTGGCGGCAGAAGGTTTCTCGGGCACGCTCCAGGCTTCGATGGATTTCACCACCGCCTGTTTGTTGGAAGGGGAGAAGATGACCCTGTCCCCGGTCTTTAACTTTCCCGATTCAACCCGTCCGGCGATGATGCGTCGTTCGTCAAATTTATAAACATCCTGAACCGGAAAGCGGAAGGGGAGGTGATCCGGTGGTGGTTTTTTCTCGAACTGGTCGAGCATTCTTAAAACAGTCGGTCCTTTGTACCAGGGCATTTCATCTTTCAACGCGGCGATGTTGACACCGAGTTTGGCGGAAACAGGAATGAATTCCCGCGCTTCAATCCCCAGTGAATCGAGGAAGACGATATATTCTGATTTGATATTGTTATAAACCTTCTCGTCATAACCAATCAGATCCATTTTGTTGATCACCACTGCGACCTGAGTGAGCCCCAGCAGTTTTAAAATATAACCGTGTCGGCGCGATTGTTCCTGCACCCCTTCGTTGGCATCAATAAGCAGGAGGGCGGCCTCGGCGTCGGCGGCACCAGTTACCATATTCTTCAGAAATTCCTTATGGCCCGGTGCGTCGATGATGACGTATTTACGTTGTGCGGTATGGAAAAAAATCTGTGAAGTATCGATGGTGATGCCCTGTTCCTGCTCTTCTTCCAAAGCATCCAGCAAAAAAGCGAATTCAAATTCCTTGCCCTGTTGCTTGCAGATATCGCGGACGAAGTCGAGCTTGCCTTCGGGCAGAGTTCCGGTGTCGGAGAGAAGACGTCCGACCAGGGTGGATTTTCCATGATCCACATGACCGACGATGACCAGCCGCAAAAGACGGCTGGAAAGATCTGGTGCGCTACCGTTATCGCCCATTTACATATATCCTCGGGCTCGCAGTTTCTGCATGGCATAGGTGTCTTCTTGATCCTGTGCTCGTCCGGAGCGCTCTGCTGTGCCGATGTTTTTAATTTCTTCTACGATTTCGTCCACGTTTTTGGCGGTGGAGTCAATGGTGCCGGTGCAAGGGGCGCAACCCAGAGATCGGTAACGCTTGCCTTCCGGGGTGGCGAAATAGAGATCAATGATGGGGATCTTCTCCCTTTGTATGTACTCCCAGACATTCAGTTCCGTCCAGTGGAGGATGGGGTGAATGCGGATGTGTGTGTCGTCAGAAAAACTGGTTTTATATTGGTCCCACAACTCGGGTGGCTGATCTTTGAAATCCCATTCGAAATTTTTATTCCGTGGCGAGAAATAGCGTTCCTTGGCGCGGGTGCCTTCTTCATCCCTTCGGATACCCAGAATCAGCCCGGTGTAACCGTGCTCCTCCATGATGCATTGCAGGCCCTGGGTTTTTAATGCTTCGCAGCAAATCAATCGTCCCCTTTCATGATTCATGCCTTCATCCAGCGCCTTCTGGTTTTTGCCGACCACCAGATTCAGCCCCCATTCTTTAGCGACCCGGTCCCGGTACTCAATCATAGCGGGAATTTTGTAGGTGGTATCGATGTGAACCAACGGAATGGGACAATGACCAAAAAAGGCCTTGCGTGCCAGCCAGACCAGAATGGTGGAATCTTTTCCGATCGACCACAGCATCGCCAGGTTTTTAAAGTTTTTGTAGGCTTCGCGCAGGATGAAAATGCTTTGATTTTCCAGTTCGTCTAAATGATCCATTAAAACGGGTATTCCTTATTGCTGAATGGGAAGACTATCACTTTATCTCGAAAGTTCAATACAATCAAGGGGGATGTCGATTTTAGGGGAAATTGATGGATTGCGCAATGGGATTGATGGGTTTTTTGGAGTTTTTTTAAGAAAAATACCTTTTTACCACATCGGGAAACGGACAATGCAGGCAATTGTTCTGGTTCTGGGTGCAAAAATCCTGATAAATCTGCATCAGCCCCTGATTTTGTTTTTCAGAATGCAATACTCGCAGCATTTCCTCCCGGTTGCCAAAAATATAATGTTTCATGAAGCGAAGTAGTTTGTGATCGCTGGCGCTCTTGCCGGTTTGAAAAAGGGCGTTGAGTCCCGTTTCCAGATCTTTGAACTTTCCCGCCCGGGCAAAGATGAGGCCGATAGGCAGACCGATGTTGATGATGATTTCGCGGGACCGTGCTGAGCCGACAAGTTGCTGGGATTGTGGCAGGGTCTTACCGTCGGGCGTGTAATGGTTAGCCCAATAATCATCGGCAGACACGCAAAAGAAATCGTTGAAGGCGTTTAGAGTTTTTTTGTCGGGAGTTTCCTGACCGGAAGCCGCGAGAATCTTTTGAAAAGACCCGATAAAGTTGGCGAACATTCCCGCTCCTTCACGTTCCGTTTTTTCGTGACGCACGAGCAAATGGGCCAATCCCGCCAGCCGTCTGTAAGGATAATTGGCTGGTCGAATGGCGCGGAAACTCCAATCTTTTTTCGTTAGAGGGGAATGGGGGGCTCGGTCTTTGTAGGTATTCCAAATCGGCAGAAGTTTACGGAACCCGGCTTTTTTTTCCGTGCCCTTATTCATCAAGCCAGATGCCCCAAACAGTAAGGCCTGGTAATGCAGAACCCGCTCGCCTTTTTTCAGTTTTGCAGGCACAAGATTGTTCAACTCAGACAATGGCAACGTGTCGGCCAGAGTTTGGAATGGCTGTTTGTTCTCGGGGTAACCCATAGCCTCGGCAACGCCCCGGTAAAAAGTCTGTTCGTAGCCCTCGATAATGACCGAGTCATGAAACCGCTCCATTTTGGTGAACACCCGCGCTTCACCGGCGGCGTTCAATAGATGGGTGAGCTTTTCTTCTGAAAGTTGCGCTAACGGTTGGTGGCACAGGCCGACATTGCTGGAATTTAAGGCCGGGTAGTTCTCAAAATCGAGTTCGTCATTGAGTTCAAGGATTCCTTTGGTCAGGTAATCCTTGATTTCAAACTGGAAGCCCTTCTGTTTCGCCGGTGGCCGAGATTTTTTGCCCCGGCCCTGCCACATATAGACATGCAGGATAACGTTGTCGAAGTCCGGATTGCCGGAGTGCCCGTGCGCGTTCCAGTCGGTGGCGTAGACATGCAGTTCGACATCACCTGCATAAACTTTTCCGTTCACCTTGATGGTGGCGCTGGTGAAGTCGGGGCCCTTGCCGAAATTCCAGTATCCGGGATAAACGATTTCAAGTTTTTGACCATCTTTGGTTTTTAGAGAAGGTGTGCAAAATAGTTGGTCGTTCCAGATACAGCGGATGACTTTTTCCGGAACCCGGATGGTGTGGTCTTCTTCCCGAACCTGCAGTTGGTTATAAATTTGGGTGAACTTCAGGTACGCATCTGAGAAAGTTGTAGTCATTTCAATTTCCACTCGGTGCCGTTTGCGGTATCTTCGATGAGGACTCCCATTTGAGCCAGCTCATCCCGGCAACGGTCTGCTTCCGCCCAGTTTTTCGATTGGCGCGCTGATTTGCGACCGGCGATCAACTTTTCGATTTTGATGACATCTAGGTCCAGATCACGGTTTTTGGTTTCGAAGAGTTCCTTTTTAAACTCTGCGGGAGTGAGAAAAAACAGTCCCAGAATTTTGCCCGCAGTTTCCCAGGCCTTTGTTGCGACCGCAAGTTCTTCCAGAGAGGAATTACCCTTGTCCAGAAACGCTGTGTTGAGGTTGCGCAGTTCCTCATTCATATGGGCCATTGCCACAGCCGTATTCAGGTCATCGTTCATGGCCGTTTCAAACTTTTTTATCAACGGATGGTTCTTCACTTTTTCCTGAAAGTCCGGGATGGACGCTAAATCCAGTTTTCCGATTTTTTTACGCGCTCCTGCCAGTCCTTCATAAAACCGGGAAAGAACTTTGGTGGCGTCATCCAGATTTTTTTCCGAAAAGTCGATGGGGCTGCGGTAATGACTGCTGATGAGAAACAAACGCAAAACTTCCGGGTGGTATTTTTTATAAACCTCACGGATGGCGAAAAAGTTGCCGAGAGACTTGGACATCTTTTCCTTGTCGATATTGACGAATCCGTTATGCACCCAGTAACGAACAGGTTGTTTCCCAGTACACCCACAGGACTGGGCAATTTCATTTTCATGGTGCGGAAAGACCAGGTCTTTACCACCGCCATGGATATCGAAGGTGTCGCCGAGATATTTTTTGCTCATCGCCGAACATTCAATATGCCAACCGGGCCGACCCGAACCCCACGGGCTCTCCCAAAATGGTTCTCCTGGTTTGCTCTTTTTCCATAAAGCAAAATCCAGCGGATCACGTTTGATTTCGCTGACTTCGACACGGGCTCCCGATTGCAGATCATCGATATTTTTTCCGGAGAGGTGACCATAGTCCTTGAACGATTTGACCGAATAATAAACATCTCCTTCGGATTCATAAGCCAGGTCCTGATTGACCAGAGACTGGATCATGTCGAGCATTTCGGGGATGTGGTCGGTGGCTTTCGGTTCTTCGGTGGGCGCGGCGATATTCAGTTTGCCCATGTCTTCATAAAATGCTTCGATGTATTTGCGGTTGACCTCCTGCCAGTCCACACCTTCTTCGTTGGCACGATTGATGATCTTGTCGTCGATATCGGTGAAGTTGCGCACGAAGCGAACTTCGTAGCCGAGGTACTGGAAATACCGGTAAAAGGTGTCGAAGACAATGGCGGCACGGGCGTGCCCCACATGGCAATAGTCATAGACGGTGACCCCGCATACGTACATGCCGATCCGGTTTTTTTTGAGAGGTACGAATTCCTCTTTTTTCCCGGTCAGGGTGTTGTAAATGAGAAGGCTCATGGAGTCAATATAACAGCGTCGCGCCGCAGCTGGCAATAAGTTAATCCTTCCTGTAGTCCGCAGCATGAGTATTCCAAGTGAGGGCGGAAGACATTATCAAACCACCCTCACCTCAGTCCTCTCCCCTCAAGAGAGCTTTGCGTAAGTCAGAAAAGGGTAAAGACGAGATTCTTCACTGCGTTCAGAATGACAAGAAACGCCGGTTTGTCATCCTCGAGAAGCCGAAGGCGACGAAGGATCCGGGGTTATGCAAAGGTCTCCTCAAGGGAGAGGAAGCAAAAAGTTCCTTCTCCCCTGGAAGTAGACGTGATATCTCTCCTAAACATTCGTTCCCTGCAAGGGTAAGGTTAGAATGAGGGGAACGAAATAATGTTTTTCATCCAATGCAATATGAAGCTACCTGCCAGTTTTGGTTGGAAGAGAATATGTTGATTTAAGCAACCCCCTTAGTCCCCCTTGTCAGGGAGACGATTAGTTTTTTGGTTAGCAGGGAGTTATGACGGCTTAGTGATTCCTTGCTAGTCGGCCCCGCGCCTAGCGGCGAGTTCTTTGACGTTCAGGCGTAGTTGTGAAACGGCGAATTTAGCCTGGCTGATGAGCGAGTCTTCGGTGACCGGGTCTTTGGACTTGCCGTATCCGGAAATTTCTTTGCGGATCTTATCCATTTTCTGTTCCAGCAGGATACTGCGTTTGGAACTGAAGCTTTTAGCGATCGCGCCTTTCAGGCCTTCTCCAGCATAATGTTTGGTGATGGCCATCAGCATGCGCTTGCGGGAGATAAACTTTTTGCCGTTTTTCCAGTCTTCGATGGCTTGCAGCATTTCTTTTTCGATAATGTCCACAATCGCGTTGTAATCGGTCGGGTCGGTCATGTCGTGGATTTCGCCTGCAACCGAAGCGGACTTGATATTGAAATCGAAGGTCTGGTCGACACCGGTCAGGTCAGCGGACAGGAGGTTGGCTTCCACTTCATCCGGGGCCAGCATGGGGTCCCAGACCTGCATGATGTAGCCTTCACTTTTGATGTTGTCGAACTGATAGTCCCCGTTAGTGTCAGGTTTGGTGTAATGACCATTAGGTACAACGAACAGGGTTCCGATCATGTCTTTATGCATATTGCATCTCAGCACCACGGGTCCGGCCTGGGTGAACTTGACGGTTTTGAAAGAGCCCGACGCCATGGCCCCGAGATTGAACTGGTTGCTGAGTGACTTGGAAAAAATATTGTGCACCTCGCGGTCTTCGTTGGAAAAGGTGACGGTGGAGCCTACCTGTATCACCGAATGTTGGGGACTGAACTGCAACCCGCTCTGGCGGATGGTCAGTTCCTGAGGTTTCTGATTGGCTGATCTCAGTTTGCTTTTGGTTTCCAGAAATACCAATGTGTTGGGTCCGGGTTTTCTGCCATTGATCTTGATATTGCCTTTGACCGTCGTCGTGTTTTTAACTTTCTTGGAGCCTTCTTCCATCTTATGGTCGGAGCCTTCGGACTTTTTATCGTTGCTGACTTTTTCGACTTTTGCTTCCGCTGTTTCGACTTTGGCCTGCTGAACCGGTTCCTGAGGTTTAGGCACATCTTTCTTGATCGGTTTTTCAGCCGCTGAGTCATAAAGTCCTAATGCCGTCAGCATCTGGATGACGAAAGGTTTTTCGAACTGCTTGTCCAACTCAATAGCTTTGAGAAAATGCGGCGCGGCGGTTTCAAACTTTTTCTGGATGCCCAATACAATGCCCAGGTTGAAATAGCTCTGGGCAAAATCCGGGTTGATAGAAATAGCCTTCTTGTAGGCCGATTTCTCTTCTTCGTACATTTTCTGGCGGCCGAGGGATTTGCCCAGCATGTTGTAAGCCATATAGTTGTTGGGAGAAAGCTTGACGGTTTTTTGAAACAGTCGAGTGGCTTCTTCAGGATGATCGGCTTCCAGTTCGGTCATGCCCCAGTTAAAGGTGATTTCTTCGTCATTAGGCGAGAGTTCATGAGCCCGGGCAAACCGCCGGTTGGCGCCTACAAACTTTTTCGCCATGCGAAGCGCCGCGCCCCAGATAGAAAACAGTTCCGGTGAGTTGGGGCTGATCTTGGCGGCTTTTTCGAATTCTATATCTCCTGCGTTGAACCTGCCTTCCTCGGTCAACAGCATGCCTTTCTGGATATGTTCCAGGGTCTCCCGGGGCAATTGCGATTGGGGAGTCTGTATAGGAGATGTGGCGGTTTTAATCAGGTTCCCTGTGTCCAGATCGCTGGGAAGGGTGAATTCGGGTGCTTTTTTTTCAGGCTCGGCTGCTTTCTTTTCCAGTTTCGCTTTTTCACGTTCCGCTTGCTCACGTTCCGTTTTGGCTTCCTGAATTTTATTATAAGGTTCCAGATTGCTTTCAGGTGCTGAATAATGCATCAAGGCCCACAACCCAACGCCCAATACGCCCACCCAGATCAATGTCAGAAAGGTGCGTTTCAGGGGACTGCTGGGTGACTCATTTTTTTTGTTTTTGGAGCGCATAGTTTTTTTGGAACCTTGCTTGGGATGAAACTGTTATTAAAAGACCAATCCTTTTAAGATCGACTGAAAATGATTTTTATTCCTTTGATTTAGAATAATCAGGTTGAATTATTTTGAGTAATACGATTAAATCATAGCCTCAAACTGCCTGTCAACCGGGTGGACCCAACGAAAAGGCGGCAAAGGGCAGTTTCTTTGCTGAAAATGGTTTTTTGGGCAGGTTTTCCAACAGTATCCTAAACTCTTTGATTTTAATGAACTCCACAACAAAAGAAAAAATATTGGAAGCGGACCTGATGGCTTATTTAAAGGGGAAGTCCGGGTATCTCCCTTGCCAGTTGATTGAACAGGCGCACCGTCAGGGAATGATCCACTCCCAGAAGCAGATTGAAGCCTCGCAGTTTCAGCCTGTGAGCCTGGATTTGCGGCTTGGGCCCAAGGCCTACCGAATCCAATGCAGTTTCCTCCCGGAAAATGAAAAGGTGGAAACGAAGCTCAAGGAGGTCACGCTTTACGATTTTGATATTACCGATGGCGGGATATTGGAGAAAAACGCCATTTATCTGATTCCTCTGATGGAAGAGCTGGCTCTGCCAGCTGCCATGTATGGACTGGCCAACCCAAAAAGTTCGACCGGCAGGCTGGATATGTTCACTCGCGTCATTGTCGATGGTGGGCATAGGTTTGATGAAGTACCACGGGGTTACCGGGGCAAGTTGTATCTGGAAATCATTCCCCGCTCCTTTCCAGTGAAGATACACACCGGGTTGTCGCTCAACCAGTTGCGTCTCGCGCATGTCACATCGCAGAGTCTGGATAAAAAGAAGTTGGTGATCAAATATAAGACAAATCCTATTTTATTTGATCGAAACGGATTCTCCATTCCTGTCGATGAGGTGAAGGTAGCGGAAGGGGTTTATGTCAGCGTGGATGTTGCAGGGGACCAGCCGGAATCAATCATTGCCTACAAGGCCAAGACCAATTCAACCGTTATTGATCTATCCAAAATCCGGCATTATCGGGCGGACGAGTTCTGGGAGCCAATTTACAAAAACAAAAAGAATAGGTTGATTCTGGAGCCGGAAAGTTTCTATATAATGATGTCGAAGGAAAGAGTGTGCATCTGGCCCGACTGGCTGGCGGAAATGATTGCTTATGAACCCAACAGCGGAGAACTTCGCACTCATTACGCAGGTTTTTTCGACTCCGGGTTCGGTTGGAACGGAACTGATGAGCTCATGAATCAGGGTACCCGGGCGGTGATGGAAGTGCGCCCCCATGACGTACCTTTTATGGTAGAGGATGGTCAGACCTTCTGCCGTCTGAAGTTTGAAAAAGTGGTGGAACGACCGGAAAAGTTGTATGGTCTGTCCTTGAACTCGAATTACCACTCGCAAGGCCTGGCGTTGAGCAAATACTTCGACCCTGACCACTAGGCGTGGGGCCAGTGTGCTGTCGCTTTATTTGGCGAGCAAAGAGTTGTCTCGGCTGAATGAACCGGGCTGACGACTTTGGCAAAACAAGACAAATTATGGAACGTGAAGAATTAAAATCTATCGTAGAAAATGTTCTTTTGGCGGCAGACCAGCCGGTCAATGCCGGTGAACTTAGCAAAATTTTCCTGGATGGAACCGATAAAGGTCAACTGCAATCCATTCTTGACGAATTGAGGGACGAGTATAACTCGCGCAACTTGCAGATCACGGAAGTGGCGGATGGATATCAGCTTTGCACCCGGCATGAATACAACGATTTTATCAGGAAGTTCCTGAAACTTGATCGCTCTACCCGGTTGTCTCAGCCCAGTCTGGATACCCTGTCGATCATTGCCTACAAGCAACCGCTCACCCGCCAGGAGGTGGATGAAATCCGCGGGGTGGACTCAAGCGGTGTGCTCAAGACCCTTTTAGAGAAAAAAGTGATCAGTCCAGCTGGCAGGAAAAAAGTTCCGGGTCGACCCATCATGTATCGGACGACACAAAAATTCCTCGAGTATTTTGGCCTGAAGGATTTGAGCGATTTACCCACGCTGGAAGATTTGAGGGAAGAGTTGGAAGGGGAAGATCCTCCACTTCAAACTCAAATCGAATTCTCGGTTTCCGAGGCCTCGACCAGCGAGGCCGAGTCTGACATTGAAGACGGCGCCCTCTAGCGAGGGAGGCAAGTTAAGCCGAGAAAGCGTTTGCGCGTAAGATAAAGATATTGCCAGTTACCAGCGGAGGTTCTCCGCCCTCTCTTTAATTTTTTCCCTGTATCATGAAAATTCGTTTGCAAAAAATAATCGCCGATGCCGGGCTTGCTTCCCGCCGTGAAGCGGAAAGATGGATTGAATCGGGCAAGGTTCGTGTGAACAATCAGGTTGTGATTAAGTTGGGGTCTCTGGCCGACCCGGCCAAGGACCATATCAAGGTGCAGGGGAAACTGATTCCCCGCCGCCAGGAATCGGCCTACGTGATTCTGAACAAGCCTACGGGTTGTCTGACCACAATGGATGATGACAAGCGAGGGCGAACCACTGTTATGGAATATGTTCGGGTGGTGGAGGCCCGGGTTTTTCCAGTCGGCCGTCTGGATTACAATACCCAGGGTGCATTGCTGTTCACCAATGACGGCCTGCTCGCAAAGAAACTGCTGGACCCCAGGTATGCGGTGCCCCGCACCTATAAGGTCAAGGTGTCGGGAGTGCCGAATGAAAAAACCTTAAAAAGGCTGGTCCGGGGGGTGCACCTTGAAGACAGCAAGTTCAAGCCTATGGAGGCAAAGGTGGGAAGGGTCAGCGGCAAAAACTGTTTCCTCATTTTAACGCTGGTAGAAGGCAAAAACCATCATATCAAAAAAGTGTGTGGGCATATCGGCCACCCGGTGATCAAACTCCAGCGCACTCACTTTGCAGGATTAAACCTGACAGGGCTTCCGCTGGGGGCCTGCCGATTTCTCAGTTCCAAAGAAATTAAATCGTTGAAAAAACTTGTTATGAATGAGCCCGAACCGGTTAAGGCGCGACGAAAGAAGAGGGCATGAACATGATGAGATGTTTTCTGTCTCTTCTGCTGGGTTTCTGGCTCTTCACGGCTGGCGGAATTTTTAACGCCGAAGTGTTTGCGCAACAAGAGATGGGCGATGTTTATGAGGGTTCCGCAACCGTTCAGGCGAAAGGGGAAAACTATGTGGTCGCCCGGAAAAAAGCCGTGAACCTGGCTCTGAAGAATGGCCTGGAAGAAGCGCTGAAAGAAATTATGGGGGATGAGGAGTTTGAAGCCAGCCAGAGAGACCTTCGGAAAATTTTGCGGCGTTCTTCTCGTTATGTAAAAAGCTATCGCTTTGTAGAAGCCTATGATGACATGGTCAATCAGACCAGCGAGGTGAGATTGGAAATGCGTTTTTTCCCCTCTGCGGTGAACCAGGCCTTGGCAGGGTTGGGGGTGATTGCCGGTCCGGTCAGTGAAAATAAAGTGGTTGTGCTGATAAAAGAGAAAAGTTTTACTTCCGCTCCGGTCAATTCTTTTTGGGACATCTTTCCCATTTCAGAGACCCAGTTGACCAAAAACCTGATGGAGGAAGGAATAGAAGTGATAGGCCGAGAACAACTGCGCGAAATGATTTCTGAAACAACCGTCCTTAAGGCCATCAAGGGCGATCTGAAATCTGCAAGGAGTATAGGGTTGAAAGCGGGTGCTGATATCGTTATCGTGGGTACGGCTGTATCCAGCCTGCGCGGGAAAAATGCGAAAGAGGGCACCAAAACCGTTCAAGCCAATATCAGTGTCAAAATGGTGTCGACTTTGGAGCCATCGTTGATCGCGGCCAAGGCAGAGTTTTCCACGATCAAGCATGCGCGGGCTTTGCAGGCGGAACTGGAAGCTTTTGACATTGCCAGTAAAAAGCTTGCGGATTTTCTTGTCCCTTCATTCCACCGTTATCGGGAAAAAGGAGCGGAGGCGCCGGTGAAGAAGGTTCCGGAAGCTCCGCCGTTATCTATGTCGGACATGTAAAGGGTATCTTTAAAAATTATTTTTGGCCATGAGCAGCCCTTATGAAATAAGGGCCTGCGAGTTGCCCAAGGAAAAATTACCGAATAAATAGAGATCCTATAAAAATGAATCAGGAAAAAAATAAAAACCTGTTATTTATTTCCTTTGCGGTGACTCTGGGAATCTGCGTTGTGCTTTATTTTTCTCGCCGCGTTGTGGCGCCATTTTTTATCGCGTTTGCGCTGGCTTACCTGCTTGATCCTCTGGTAGACCGGCTGGTTTCTTTTAAGCTTTCAAGAACCCTGTCTGTTTTGGTTTTGATGCTGGCTTTTTTCTTTCTGATGTTGGGCGCCGGAGTTTTACTGGTACCAATTTTTAGTATGCAGGCGGAAAATCTCGCAAAAAATATACCCACTTATATTGGAATCTTCCAGGAATGGTTTCGTCCTATCCTGGATATGATCAGCGGATTGAATCCTGCAAAGGTAGAAGATTTTGTCAATGAAGGGCTGTCGCGTTTTGGGGAACTGCCAATGAAGGTCTTGCAGTTTTCCGGTAAATTTATCTGGGGGTCAATTTCCAACCTGTTTAATATTATTCTGATGTTTGCCAATCTGGTCATCATTCCTGTGGTGATGTTTTATTTGCTGCGTGATTTTGACTCGATCAATGAAAAATTGTTGAAACTGGTGCCGCCCCGGTTTCAGGAAAAGACCAAGGACATTGTTCTGGAAATTGACCAGGTGCTCTCGCGTTTTGTGCGCGGGCAGTTGGTGGTCGCTGGTTTGATGGGAACAATGTATTCAATCGGTCTGTTTTTGTGCGACACCCCGATGAGCCTGTCGCTGGGAATGATGGCAGGGCTGGTTAACCTGGTTCCTTATCTGGGACTGGTTTTGGGTTTTGTGCCCTCCGCGCTTTTGACTTATATGCACACTCAGGAGTGGATGCCGGTGCTGGCTGTCGCGGGCGTCTTCGGTGTGGTTCAAGCCCTGGAAGGCATGGTCATCACACCCCGGGTGGTGGGCGATAGCATCGGGCTCCATCCGGTAGCCGTGATCCTTGCCGTTTTGCTGGGCGGAGAACTGTTTGGACTTGCGGGGATGATACTGGGTGTTCCTGTAGTCGCTGTCCTCAATGTCCTCATGTCGCGGGGTATTGTGCAATATAAAGCCTCCTCGTTTTATTCCTCCTAATGTAACTCATTGTTTTTTCTCGCCTTTCTGCTTGACCTTTGGTAACGCATTGATTATATTGGTCTTCTGAAAGCGGAACCCCGTGTTCCGCTAACCGCCGGGCCACGCCCGGTGGTAATAGGCAATAGCTCGTTGAGCCGAGATAGCTCTTTGCTCGCCTGAGAAAGTTATTGCACGCTGGCCCCACGCCTAGTGGCTTACCTGGAGGATTCATCATGAACCGCGTTACCGCCCATCCCTTATCCCTGACAAGATTATTCAGCGCCATTCAGGGTAACCTCGAGCAACGTGCATATAGTCCGCAAACCATCAAGGCCTATCTTGGGCAGTTGCGGCATTTTGTGCGGGACAAAGACCTGACCAATCCGCAAAATGTTTCAGGAGACGATATCAGGAGTTATCTGGAAGGTCTCGTTATGGAGGGGAAATCTAGATCAACGGTGGATCAGGCCTATAACGCTCTCAGTTATTTTTACAAGGCAGTCTATAACCATGATCTCATCCTGGATGGGTTCAAGCGGCCGCGAAAGAAAAAATTAAAACCCGTAGTGCTGACAGTCAGTGAAGTGCGAAAAATAGCGATCTCGGCAGAGAACCTGAAACACAGGTTGATGATAGAGCTGGCCTATACAGCAGGCTTGCGTGTTTCTGAACTTGTAGCGGTTAAGGTTCAGCATGTGAACCTCGATAAATTGATGCTGTTTGTACCGGGAATCGGCAAGCTGGGCGCGCGCACAACCATATTTTCCGTCAGCCTTAAAGATGCCCTGCAAAGACAGATCGGTAATAAAAATCCGGGCGACTATTTATTCCCCAGCGAACAGGGAGGGAATCTGACCACTCGCAGTGTCACCAAATTTTTTAAAGCCGCGTTGACCACCTCTGGAGTGGAAAAACAGGTCACACCGCATTCACTTCGCCAGTCGTTCACGGCGTTTATGCTCGCTAAAGGTACCGACCGCTTTGCGGTACAAACCTTGCTAGGTCGCAGAGCCCTCTAACCGGCCAGCGGCTGCTCACTAGGCGTGAGGCCAATGAGCAATAACTTTTTTTGGCTAGAAAATAGTTGTCTCGGCTGAGAAAAGCCAGCACCACTGTTAGGGGTGGGGGAGGTAATCGTATTGCATGTTGCGGCGCTGGGGGATGAAACCGCTGTCGCTGATCAAGCGTTTGATTTCCTCTTCGTCCATGCAATAGACGGTTCCTGCCGCGGCGACCACGTTTTCTTCCATCATGGTACTCCCCATATCGTTGGCTCCGTAGTAAAGCGACACCTGTCCGATTTTTGGTCCCTGGGTCACCCAGGATGATTGCAGGTTATTGAAGTTGTCGAGGAATATCCGGCTGATGGCAAGGGTTTTTAAGTATTCGAATCCGGTCACGGCGGTTTTTATTCCGCTGTCCCCTTGCAGTTGTGTGTTTCCCGGCTGAAAGCCCCAGGCGATGAATGCGGTGAAGCCCTGGGTTTTGTCCTGCAATTTTCTCAGCCGTTCAAGATGCTCAATGCGCTCTGCGAGCGTTTCGACATGGCCGAACATCATGGTCGCGGTGGTGGGGATGCCCATGCCGTGGGCGTGTTCCATGACCTCCAGCCATTCATCTGCCGTGCATTTTTTTGGACTGATGATTTGGCGTACGCGGTCAACGAGAATCTCTGCTCCGCCGCCGGGTATGGAGTCAAGCCCTGCTTGTTTGAGCCGGGTGAGAGTTTCATCCAGTGAGAGTTTCGATATCCGACTGGTATGAATGATTTCCGATGGAGACAGAGCGTGGAGATGAATGCCAAACTGTTGTTTGATTTTTTGAAACAGGTCTTCAAAATAATCGATCTTTAAATTCTGGTGATGTCCGCCTTGCAGGAGAATCTGGTTGCCACCGGCTGCTACGGTTTCCTCAATTTTTTGTGCGATAGTTTCAAAGGGCAGGACATAGGAGTCCGTGTCTGACTCCTTACGGTAGAATGCGCAGAAAGAACAGTCGGTAACGCAGACATTGGTGTAATTGATATTTCTGTCTACGATGTAGGTGATGGTTTTATCCGCCCTTTTTTTGCGGGTCAATCTGGAAGCGACGTTTCCGAGAAGCAAGATGTCTGTTGTGGAAAACAGTTCCAGTGCTTCATCAGTCTGTATCCGCTGACCGGCAAGAGCTTTTTCGAGAATGGGTTCAATCATGATGAACTGGGATTATCGCAATGAATTTCAAGATGGTTGTCATCGGGATCGTTAAAATAAAGAGACTTGCCATCTCCACGTTTTACGGGACCGCTATCGATTTTCACGTTTTTTGTTTGGAGTTCTTTTACGATATTATCAAAGTCAGCGGCACTGGCTTCAAAGGCAAGATGCAAGTACCCGTCTTCACTGAGAAGATTCATCGCTTCTTTGACTTCCAGATCCGGGGCCTCAAAAAGGGCGATAGCGGCGTTGCCTGTTTTCAGCATGATATGCCTCAATCCTTTGGAAAACCGGTGGCTGACGCTGAATCCGAGTACATCCGTATAAAAACGCTCGGCGCGGTCCAGGTCGCTGACATTTAAAGCGATGTGGTGGATGCCTTTGAGTTGCATGTTGGAAAGTTAGAGGGTGCCGGGGCCCGAGGCCATCGATGATTCCAGGCCGTCAATATCCAGGTCCTTCATTTCCTCTTCTTTGGTTATGAGAAAAATATGGTAACCAAACTTGCTTTTGATCGGGCCTTGTACTTCTCCGACCGGAGCCGCCATGGCGGCTTTTTCCAATTCAGGGGCGGCGGTATTGTGCTCGAGAAACCCGAGATCCCCGCCCTTATTGCGGGTTCCGCAGGCACTGTATTTTTTAGCCATTTTGGCAAACATTTTAAACAGCATCTCGCGGTCTTTATACTCATCCTCCTTGAGGTGATCAATAAGCACGTTGGCAAGCTCTTCGGTACTTAAAACAATGTGGCTGACCTGAATGGATCGTATCGACATATCGGCATCCCTGTCCGTAAAGGACGTTGGTAAGGGTTTAAGTAATATGAGTGTATTATACTCGCTGCTCGCCGCAGGGGCAACCGCTAGGCGCGGCGCCAGTGAGGAAGGGCTCATAAAGCCGAGAAGCCGATTGGCGGTAAAATAAAGACATTGCTAACTGGGTCCAGCGTTTTGCTGGCCACTCCCGTCGGAGGGGTGATCTTCAATGGACCCCTCTTTTTAAAGTACCCGTGCCGGGCACGAAGGCCAAGGTCAAATATCACGAGGGGCTGGGGTGATTTACAACCTCTCCTGCAATATGCAGGCTAATGGCTATTGAAATAGATTTCGATGGCGTCAAGCAGAGCGGGTACAGTGTATTGTTCCGGCACGATTTCCACGTTTAGCCCCGCATCTTGGGCGGTTTTTGCGGTGACAGGGCCGATGCAGGCGATTTTTGCTTTTTTGATTGCGGGGAGGAGTTTTTCACCGGTTAATGCCAAAAAGTTTTTGACGGTGGAGGAGGAGGTGAAGGTGATGACATCAATGCTCCCTGCTTCGAGTCTCTTCGCCAAAGTTTCCACGGGTGTGTCAGGCAGAATGGTCTTGTAAGCCGGAGCGACATCGACGATGGCTCCCATTTTCTGCAGTTGTTCGGGTAGGGTTTCGCGGGCGACGGTGGCGCGGGGTAAAAGAAACCGTTTGCCCTCTATGTTTTCCTTGCCGATACTTTCGATCAGGGATTCGGCGACAAAATTTTCGGGCACCACGTCCACACGGATTCCCAAGTCGCGAACGGCATCGGCGGTTTTGGGTCCGATGGTGAAAACCCGCAGCCCTTTCAATTCACGGATGTCCTGATCGACAGCCTTGAGTCGTTCCACAAAAAACCGCACGCCATTGACGCTGGTGAAAATCAACCCCTGATATTGAGAGAGGTTGTTCAGCGCATTATCAAGGGGGGACCAGTCATCCGGGGCGATGGTCTCGATCACCGGGAAAAAGAAAGGCTCGGCACCCAGCTCCTGCAGTCGGTCGATCATGGCTTCGGCCTGGTCGCCTTTTCGCGTGACGACAACGGTTTTGCCAAACAGCGGCAGGTGCTCATACCATTCGATGACGGGTTTCAGGTTCACCACTTCTCCGATAATGGTCAGGGCTGGAGGCAAGATTTTATCCTTCGCCGAAATTTCCACAATGGTGCCGAGAGTGCCGGTCCAGGTTTTCTGCCGGGCTGTCGTGCCCCATTGCACAACGGCGATAGGGGTATCCGGACTTTTCCCGAAACTCATGAGTTTTTCGACAATCAAAGGCAGTTTGCGTGCGCCCATGAGAAAAACCAAAGTCCCTGACCGGGCGGCTATTTTTTCCCAATCGATATGAATGTCTCCCTGCTTTTTTTCGTTGCTCCCGGTAATGATAGAAAGGGTGGAAGAAAGATTGCGGTGCGTGAGGGGGATGCCGGCATATGCTGCAACGCCCGTTACCGAGGTCACGCCGGGAACAATGACAAATGCAATGCCTGCTGTCCGGACGGCCTGAATCTCTTCTCCTCCACGTCCAAAGATAAAAGGGTCCCCGCCTTTTAAGCGGATAACGGTTTTTCCTTCGCGGGCTTTGCTGACGAGCAGTTGATTGATCTGCTCCTGTTCCATTGAGGCAATGCCCTCTTTTTTTCCGACATAAATTATTTCCGCTGATTTTTGCGTGAAGCGAATCATATCTGGATTGACCAGGTGGTCGTATAAGATGACATCGGCTTTTTGTAGCCACTGTTTTCCGTTCAAGGTCAACAGGCCGATATCGCCTGGCCCGGCGCCTACCAGAACCACTTTCCCCTGTTTATTTTCTGAGTTATTCATTTTGCAAATAAAAATTGAGTTTCTAAATACTAGGTTGCATAAATAAGCGATTTTAAAAAAGGCATCTATTGGGTTGTAGGTTTTAAGCCTTGCGGCCCATCTTCTGGCTTGCGGGTCACCGTAAATTCCATGTGGCAAATATCCTGGTTGCAGAATAAATCGATACGGACTCAATGGCCGCCCGTTGATAATCCAGGTTGTCTTCAAAATGGAGTTTCATGACGTCACCTTATTAAGCTCCCAATTTTTCTTCATCACGTTCATTAGTTCTTCTTGTCGCTTCTTTAGTAGATCAGGTGTCCAGGTTGACGATGTCAAAATTTTTGTTGTTAAAATATAAGAGGAGACCTGTTTGTTCCCCGAGAAGTAGGCCTTTTTCTTCTTTTCAAAATCAAAATTTCTGGCCTGAGAATTCCTTCTTTGATTAAGTGGCACCAAATTAGCAATTCTGTGGACCCAGGCTTGTCGTTGTTCATCATCCGGCCATAACTTTGCCCACTCACTTTCTGAATCAACGGTCTGTGGCAAAACATGCTCAATGGTCAAAATTTTTGAATCATAAGAAGCCGCACCATCTGACAAAAAAGAATCAAGCCGCAATATAATATAATTACGCCTACGCGCCGTTAGCTCATATATGTTTCCATTTAACGCTTGTGCCATTGACTCTTTTTCACTTTCTGTGAGTTCTACCTCGTTTACATGCGATTCAAAATTATGATCTTTTTCCAGCCCAACAATCAGCCCGCCATAACGATCTATGCGCTCATTGATATTCTTTGCACAAACATGCATGAATGCCGCTAGGCGCTCCAATTTTCTGAAAAACCACAAGACATATTCTGGGTCATGTTCCGGCTTGGATAAAAAAGGATTGCTGGAGGAATCCAGTCCGAATTATCAATACGGTTTAACCATTTCAAATATCCGTTCACATTCTGAGCGTTTGATGAAGCCTCATAATTCTCATTTTTAGTGATCGCCAATGCACTTGCGTAAGGCTCTAAAATATCTTCGATTAGTTTATTTAGATTAGATACTTTAATCACATGTTTGTTAAATTCTTCAAGGAGTGCTCGTTTCGCTTTTTCTTTGGCATATATCATTCGAATATAAGAGAAAAGGTCATTAAATCCACTACGCCCAAGCTCGACCTCCATATCTTCCCAACGCTCGCTATATCCATCTTTCTCTTCTTCTGATCCAAATTTTCCTATAATTTCCGCCTTGATGATATCCGTGGGTTGTAAATCAAGACCTCGACTGTTCATCACGGAAAAGACACGAAAGGCTGATTGTTGACTGGGAGTCGAAACCGCAACCAGAAAACAGCGCTGCACAATAAATTTCCCAAAGGCACATAACTGTTCTGGATTCTCAGATAATGTGGAGCTAAGGCGCTCTAGTATCAGCTTCCCGTTTGATCGGATATTTTTCTGAGATTCATTCTCTAAAGCTACCGCATCAAGTGCCAGAAGTTCATTAAACTTTAGGTCTTGCACATACTGGGTAAAGAATTTGCTGTCTCTTTCACGCAAAGTAAGCCTGGGTTTTGGTTTCAAATCTTGCGAAGCTCGACCTGGCTCACGAATATAATTCTCAAAGTCTGTACGCAAATCGTCCTTCAGCTTTGAAGCCATAAAAATCGTACAGAGTTGTAACTTTATTAAAGCTATTGGCAAGAGGATTTAAATCTTTTTTGATTCTGGGTAAAGAGACATTGCCCCCATTTTTACCCAATATTACTGGAACAGCATATATACCTCGTTCTTGCAGGTATGAAACCATCACCATTTTATAAAGCGTTCTTCGGTTAGTCCTTCAACCGATATAGCAAGCCTTACCACTTAGGACGGCCTCCAATCAGGTTCTTGGCCCATATATCTCCCATGCCGTAATCTTCTAACCATTGGTTCAGCGATTCCTTTTCAAGCCTCTGAAAAGTGGATACGCCATCTTCTGCATCGACAACAATAAAATCTTCTGGGGCAAATAAATTGGAAAAGGCCACTGACTGTGTAGAACATATAACCTGAGTTTCTTTGGCGGTTGCGTGAATAATGTCTGCCAATATATTCAGTGCCGCCGGGTGCAGCCCAAGTTCCGGTTCATTGAGGATGATGGTGTCTGGCCTAAGGGAATTTGGTTGCAAGAATAGAACCGCAAGGCAGATAAAGCGAGCGGTTCCGTCTGAAAGCACATTGGCACTAAATGGATTCTCATGTTTGATGTGTGTCCAACGCAGAATGATGCTTTCATTCCCTTTCTCGCCACTCGGCTCAAGATAAAAGTCGTGAAAAAATGGTGCAACCGATTGAATTGTAGAAATAATTTATTTATAAGATTGCCTGTAACCTTCTATTTGGCTCGTTTTCAGGTGGTATAAAAATGGTGCAATATTCGTGGCATCTTTTTCGAGATAGTGATAACTAGTCAGTTTATTGGTTTTCTTAAATTGCGCTTGATTACTGGTGTCATGAAAGTGGTAAACCCGGCATTGCTCAAGATACTCTTGTGTGTATTTCATTACAGGTACACTATCTGGACGTTCTCCTGAAACAAAACCACTTTCACCTTTTTTTGGGTACAGCCTAAATGGCCTTGTCGATAGGTTGGACATACAGTATTCTTCGTTGAATACCAAAGAGTCGTCATCAAGGTTGGGTGAAAACTCAACGTGGTAACTATTGTTTCCCACCTCCAAGTCAAACATCATCTGATTGGTTTGTTTCGTGCCGAAATGATAGAAACGTTCAGCACCCCCTTCTTTTGCCACATAGTTTCGTAATTTTCCTTGCGATAAATTACCCAGGAAAGTGAAGAGTGAAATCAGGTTTGTCTTGCCCACTCCATTTGCACCAATCAATATATTGATGTTTCCCATGGGTAAATCAAGTTTGCCTATAGACTTAAAGCCTTCAACCTTGATGTGTTGCAGGTTTTTACTTTCACCCGTCATATTTGCCTCTTACTAATTGAGTTTAATCGCTTCGAGACCATCATTAACCTTTTGTGCCTGCGTAATCAAATTATTATATCAGTCAGGTTAGGCGGCGGTGAGAGCATGAACATGGTTGGCAATATCTGCGAAATCTTCGAGCGAAAGGGTTTCGCCTCTCCGACTAAGGTCAATACCGGCCAATCGGACTTGCCCGTTTTCCTGGTTAAAAAGATGTTCCCAGTCTTTTAAATTATTTTTCAGCATTTTCCGTTTATGAAAAAATGCGGAGTTCACCAGTTTAAAAAATAGTTTTGGGTTTTCAACCTGCACCTTGGGTTGGGGCAGGGGCGTTAGACCGATGAGCGAAGAATCAATTTTTGGTTTCGGCGAAAACGCAGTGTTGGGAATTTCAAGCAAACGTTGAACCTCGCAATAATACTGTACAAAGACGGAGAGCGAGCCGTATTCCCGCTGACCGGGTTTGGCCGTCAACCGGTCCACTACTTCCTTTTGTAACATCAATGTCATGGAGCGGATTTGATTCCGGAAATGGATCAATTTTTTCATAATATGGGTGGCAGCGTAATAAGGAAGATTGGAAACGACTTTAAGTCCTTCTCCCAGAGAAGCGTAATCGAACTTTGCGGCATCGCCTTCAATCAGTTTAAAAGACGGGTTATTTCCAAAACGGTTTTGCAGGTTTTTTGAAAGCCGGGGATCCAGTTCAATGGCGGTCAGCGAATCGGTTTGGTGGATCAGAAGTTGGGTGAGGACACCCTTTCCGGGTCCGATTTCAACCACTGGTTCGCCGGGCTGGATTTGGGCCAACTGGATGATGTTCTGAGCGATGTTGAGGTCGATCAGGAAATTTTGCCCGAGTGGCCTCTTCCTCATTTCATGAAGAGTGTGGATTGCGACAACCGGGCCGCCGTCCTCAAAGCCATTTTAAGGTTTTCGGGGCAGGCTCTGTCTCTTCCCGCAATATCGAATGCGGTGCCATGATCTACGGAGGTCCTCAAAATGGGCAGGCCCAAGGTGATGTTCACTCCCTGCCCGGAGGAGTCCATTTTTACCGGGATCATTCCTTGATCGTGATACATGCAGACCACCGCGTCATATTTCTCGGAACCCGGCCTGCCAAACAGGGCATCGGCGGAGAAGGGGCCGCTGGCCTGGATACCTTCCGTTTGCACGGTTTTCAATGCGGGTAAAATGAAATCGGTTTCTTCCTGCCCGAAAATTCCTCCATCGCCACAATGCGGGTTGAGTCCTGTTACGGCAATATTGGGAACATCGGTCACATGCCGGGTCAGCCATTCATGAGTCAGGCGAATGGTGTTGAGCACCCTTTCTTCGGTAATGAGAGGTTGGACCTGTCCTAACGGAACATGAGTGGTGACAAGCACGACTCTCAGGCTCTTGCCCGCCATCATAAGCGCGGCCTGTTTGGAATTTGTGAGATGGGCCAGTAGTTCGGTATGTCCGGGATACGGATAGCCTGCAAGATGCAGGCTTTTTTTATTAATGGGTGCCGTTGTGATGGCTGAGACTTTGTCGCCGAGTGCCAGAGCTACGGCGGCTTTAATGGCCTCGTAACTGGCCTGGCCCGCTTCGGCGCTGGGTTTGCCAACAGGAATATTTTCGGGTACGTTCTTGAGGTCGATGACATCAATGGCGCAGGTCTGGTACCAGCCTTCTTCGGGTCGGTCAATAGGGTGCACCAGAATTTCCGGGGCATACTTTTTTGCGGTTTCCTGGAGCAGGCGCGCATCACCTATGACCACCGCCCGGGACTGTAGCGGCAAGGTGTCATCCTGGAAAGCTTTGACAATGACTTCAGGCCCGATCCCTGCCGGGTCTCCCATTGTTAAGGCGATGATAGGTGTTGAATCCATATTTATGTCTCTATTTCAGGAACGAAAATACCACGGATTGAAGGAAAATCACTTCCTCAATTTATGGATTTTCCCCTTGGGTTTTTTTGACGACCCGGACGGCCTTGGACTGGCATCCAGGATTTTTTTATCTACGTTGTCTTCGTATTCTTTGAAATTTTCAATAAATTGGTTTGCAAGTTCCTGGGCTTTTTCGTCGTAGGCTTCCGGGTTTTTCCAGGTGTTTCTAGGCTGAAGGATTTCATCCGGGACCGATTTAACCTTAAGCGGGATATGCAGGCCGAAAACCGGATCTTCCTGGGTTTTCACCTTATCCAACTGGCCTTCGAGAATAGCCTTGATCATGGCCCGGGTATATTTGATTTCTACCCGGTGTCCGACCCCATAAGGCCCACCCGTCCATCCGGTATTCACCAACCAACAGGACACGCCATGCTTGGAAATCCTTTCACCCAGCATATCTGCATAAACGGAAGGGTGCAGGGACATGAATGGAGCGCCAAAACAGGTGCTGAAAATTGCTGTAGGTTCACGGCTCATGCCTTTTTCGGTGCCTGCCACTTTTGCGGTATAGCCTGAGATAAAATGATACATGGCCTGTTCCGGGGTGAGCTTGGAAACCGGAGGCATGACCCCATATGCGTCGCAGGTCAGCATGATCACGTTATTAGGGTGACCGCCCATACCACTGAGCACGGCATTATTAATATGGGTGATGGGGTAACTGGCGCGAGTATTCTCCGTGAGACTGGCATCATCAAGATTGAGCCGGCGCGTATCATGATCCATAACCACATTTTCAAGCAGGGTGCCAAACCGTCGCGTGCAGTCATAAATTTCAGGTTCAGATTTCTTGGATAGGCGAATCACCTTGGCGTAACAGCCGCCCTCAAAATTAAAAACGCCCCGGTCACTCCAGCCATGTTCGTCATCTCCGATTAGCTTGCGCAAAGGATCGGCAGATAAGGTGGTTTTTCCGGTTCCTGAAAGCCCGAAAAATATTGCGGAATCGCCACTTTTGCTGATGTTCGCAGAACAATGCATGGATAACACTGACTGTTTTTGCGGCAGCAGGTAATTTAAAATAGAGAAAACGGATTTTTTAATTTCCCCGGCATAACTCGTTCCACCGATCAAAACCAACTGTTTGCCAAAATCAACAATAACGAAAACTTCTGAATTGGTGCCATCAATGGCGGGAACAGCTTTAAAACCGGGAACCTGAATGACGGTGAACGCCGGCTCATGAGTTTCAAGTTTGGCCATATCCCGAATCTGGATAAACATGTTTCTCGCAAACAGGCTGTGCCATGCTTGTTCGGTGATGACGCGAATATGGGTCTGGTGCTTGGGATCGGAACCAGCGCAACAATCCTGCACATAAACTTCTTTTCCCTGAAGATAAGCCAGTACTCTGGAGTACAGGGCTTCAAACTGTTCCACCGTGAAAGGCCGGTTGACTTTCCCCCACCAGATGTTCTCCTGGCTGGAAGGCTCCTGAACAATAAACTTATCTTTGGGAGCGCGCCCGGTATGTTCCCCTGTGCTTACGCACACAGGCCCTAAATGGGAAAGATGTCCTTCTCCGTTATTGATGATGTGTTCGTAGAGCTGAGGAGTGGATAAATTCCAGTGAATTTTTTCCAGATTTTTTAAGCCATGCGTTTCCAACCCAACTTTATGTTTTAAAACTTTTTGCGGCATGGACGATATTCCTTTATGATATGAGGGGCATGGTTATAACCCTTTGAAAGGGTATGGGTTCCCTTGGTTTTTAGCCTGGATGCGTTGAATAACTCACTAATGGTATATAAAAGTTTATCATATTTACGAAAAATGAAAACCGCTTTTTGCTGTAGATCTTGGTCTATAAGGATAAATTTTTTAGGATTTTAGAATGTTTCGATTATTTAGTATTTAGCGAAAAAAAGGAGGAACCTCAGGTCAAGGTTCTGGCGCGAGAAAAAACTCGATATAACGATATTTATGTCATCCGGAATGGGGAGCATCGCGAGCTCTGGTTTAAGGGCGAGGGTGAATATTTCCTGCAAAGCCGGGTGGACACCCAGGGGCAAAACCCTCTTGCTCTGGTGTACTCGCGCATGATGATGGTTTCCCTGCTATTTTCACAGGAGCCCGAAAGAATGCTTGACCTGCCCCGGTCAGTTGTACCATTTTTCAAGTTAGAGTTCCCACTTTTTGACCCTCCCCCCTTAAAAAAACCGATTTTAACCGATTTTTAGACCTAGGAACGGTACAGCTTTTAGGGAGGACGTCAGTCAAAATCAGTCGGGCCAGCTTGCTTTTCGGCGTGAGATTGAGGAAAATACCTGCAATGTCAATGAGTAGGGAGATTCAGATGCAAGAAGATTTCGCAAAAGCTTTTAAGGGTATAGAGGACAGGGTTGGACTTCTCCGGAGGTTACTTTGACGTTGACCAGAATATGAAGTCTGTTGAGTCTCTGGATGCGGAAACCGCCCGCTCCGGATTCTGGGATGATAACGAAACCGCGCAAAAAGTTCTGCAAAAAAGATCCGGCCTGCAACGTTCGATAGAAATCTGGAAAAACCTGGAAAAAGAGAGAGAAGACCTGGGGGCAATGCTGGAGCTTTCTGCCGAAGAGGAAGACTCTTCTATGGATGAGGATATCCGGTCCTCTTTAACCCGGTTGGGCGAACAGGCGGCACAGGCCGAATTGAAGGCTATGCTTTCGGGGAAAACCGATTTTAATAACGCTTTCGTGGCCATCAATTCCGGCGCCGGGGGTACAGAATCTCAGGACTGGGCGGAAATGCTGTTGCGGATGTACCTGCGCTGGGGAGATCGCAATGGCTATAAGACGGAAGTCCTCGATACCCAGTATGGGGAAGAGGCGGGCATAAAAAGCGCGACGGTTTTATTTTCCGGCGATTATGCTTTTGGATATTTAAGAGCGGAAATTGGAGTTCATCGTCTGGTGCGCATTTCTCCCTACGATTCAAATAAAAGACGCCACACCTCGTTCGCGTCGGTTTTTGTTTATCCTGAAGTTGATGATTCGATTGAAGTCGAAATCAAGGAAGAAGATTTGAAGATAGATGTCTATCGCGCCTCGGGACCAGGCGGGCAGGGGGTGAACACCACGGATTCGGCGGTGAGGCTGACGCATGTGCCGACAGGTATTGTGGTGCAATGCCAAAATGAACGGTCGCAACATAAAAACAAGGCATCGGCCCTCAAGGTTTTGAAAGCCCGCATTTATGAGGTGGAACAGGAAAAACTGGGTGAAGAAAAAAAGGAAATGGAGAAACAAAAAAAGAAGATTGAGTGGGGCAGCCAGATTCGCTCTTACGTCCTGCACCCTTACCAACTGGTCAAAGACCTGAGGACGAGTGTGGAAGCAGGTAATGTGGATGCGGTGCTGGATGGCGATCTGCAACCGTTTATCAATGCTTTTTTGCGTTTCGATAAAACCGGTGAGGAGGCAGGAAAGGAATGAAATCGGCAATCCAACCGGCCTTGATCAATGATCCGTTCGGCGACCCCGGACTGCTGGTACATTTTCTTTTGCAAAAGCGTGCACTGTTGTTTGACTTGGGCGATTTGTCGGCTGTGTCGAACGGAACTCTTCTCAAGGTTTCCCATGTTTTTGTCAGCCATACCCATATTGACCATTTCATTGGTTTTGACCGATTGTTGAGAACGCTATTTGGCCACGAAAAAACTCTGACCATTTTTGGCCCGAAAAATATTATTCAAAACGTGAAAGGCAAGCTGGCCGGGTTCACCTGGAACCTGGTTGAACAGTATTCCGAATCGCTCACCATCGAAGTGGTTGAAGTGCAAGAGAGCGGTTTGCTGAAAGCCACCTTCCGGGCGATCGAACGGTTTCAACTCTGTGATGAAAGGAAAGAGCCTTTTGTAGATGGGTTGATCGTGGATGACTCTGCTTTCTCTGCGCGTGCGGCGATACTGGAGCATCGAGTACCCTGTTTGGGGTTTGCGCTGGAAGAAAAACCGCACGTCAATATTGACAAAGACAAGTTGGAGTCCATGAAGGCCGAGCCCGGGCCCTGGTTGAATGAATTGAAGCAAAGCGTATTGAGGGATGATCCGGAATCCGCACTCATAACGGTACCGTTTAAGGGGCGTTCCCGTACAGAAGACATTCCCTTGGGTCAACTCAAGAGCAATCTGGTAGAGATTTTTCCAGGGCAAAAAATTGGTTATGTGGTGGACACGGTTTTTAACGACCGCAATAGAAAGAAGATTGTGGAATTAGTAAAATCCGCTGATATCTTTTTTTGTGAATCCCCCTTTCTGGCCGATGAAGAAGAACGGGGGCAGGCGCGTTGTCATCTCACATCCCGTCAAGCGGGAACCCTGGCCAGGGAGGCGGGCGTTAAACAGCTTCAAGTTTTTCACTTTTCATCCCGACATAAGGACTGCCGGGAACAGTTCTATAATGAGGCCCAGGAAGCTTTTCAAGGATAAGAGAAGCAGAGAATGAATACCAAAACTGCCAAAACATTCCTGATAGTACTCGTCATTCTAGGGTTTAACTATGGCGTGAGCTTCCAGCAATTCCTTCATTTTGACTGGGCTGACCCAAGGGGATTGGGTGATTCGTCCAGTTACCTTGCCATGTCAAACGGCGATCATGATGTTGCATCAATCCACCGTTATCGTATTATCATTCCCTTTCTCGCTGACCTTGTTCGAGGTGCGATTCAACCGCTGGTCCCTGTTGACCAATTACATACGATTGATGCGCTCAGCTTTTATATGGCCAACTACCTCATTACGAGTCTTGCGGGCTTATTTTTGTATCTTTTTCTTGTTGAGTTGAAGTTTGACGATAAGTTGTCTTTGTTGGGAGTGTTTATATTTTTGGGCAGTCGAATTACAATTATCTCGACAGGAGGGCCGATGGTGGACTCCTTATATTATCTGGCAATTATTGTCATCGTCTATTTTTGTTTGACTCAGCGCTCAATGTTGCTCTGCTTACTGAATCCCCTTCTAATTCTCACCAAAGAGACAACGGTACCATTTTTATTCCTTCCGCTCTTGGTGAAGGGTATGAACCGCAAACTCATTCTTCTGTCTTTATCGATTTCTTTTGCCATTCTCTTTTGGGTAAGAAGCATGGTCACAGCCATTGTGCCGATGTTGTCAAACCAGATGATCCGATCCTGATGACAATCACAAGCCATTTGGCATCAGGGCTGGAAAGTCTTGTTCAAAAGTATTTTTCTTTAGCAGGCTGGCATGGTCTTTTTCACCGTTCTCAGTATTCTGGGTGATTGCCTTTTTTGGAGCATGGCTTGAATTCAAGAAGATTGATACACAGTACCAAATTCCTCGTTTTCTCCTTTGGACCATTCCCATAACATTTGGATTTACTGTTTTAAGCTCTAACGTTGGGCGTATGTTGCATAGCCTGTTCCCTTGGTCCCTGGTAGCGGTGGGTCAATTCCTGTAAGTATAGATAAGATACGGACTTTAAGTTTGTTTCCCTCAGGAAGGTCTTGTAGGCATTTCGGCTGTAATCAGTAGTCGTGAATTTATCTGGGTATCGAGAGGTTATTTGTTTTATAGGAAGAAGAGGACCCACCTGAATGAGATTGGTGAAGATCAGGACCAGCAGAAAAGCGGATTGCCGGGCAATCGACTTCTCAAATAAATAGAACACAACCATAGCCAGAAGAACAAAAAACATGGGGATGAAGGCGGAGATGTATTGCATGAGCGGAATCGAGTGCAGGGTGGCAGTGATGAAAACCGACATGGAGCAGAATAGCAGAAGAGAAACTTGAAACCGTAGATTCTTCAAGGGTGAAACGAATAAGAATGGAGCAAGGGTAACTGGGAAAATATAATTATTAATTTGGAACAAGAACGCGAAGAAATGCATGGGAAAGCGCCACCATGAAGTATCAACCAATGGACTTGCGGAAGTATAAAACTCCGAGAGTTTGCTCATTAAAGCAGGAAGGACTGCCAGCCATGGAAGGCAGAACACGGCTGTGATAATTGCTGCGCCATTTACCATGGTAAGGTTGGTGCCTGTCACACGGCTTCTGTAGACATACAGATGGATCAACATCCCTATTATTACTCCTGCAAGCTCAACATACATGGTGTGGAAATAGACGATTGACAGCACTGTAAGGGGTATGGGATTCCATTTTGATTTGTCAAAAATGCTGATATAGGCTCTCAGCAAAAGCGGGGTCAGAAGTATGGGAACAGCAATGTATCGTGCGGTACGAAAATAGAGCAAGGCAGGAACAGAAGTTGCGAGTAGCAGGGATGCCATGAAGGCGATGGTTTTCCGGTTGGTCAACCTTAAAGTAAAGCTATAAAGGCTCCAAACCGAAAGTACTCCTATGATTGCAAAGGGCAGCCTGGCGGAAAAGGTGTTTTAACCAAATAGCAGGAGCGAAGCGGATTGAAGGTAATACGGAACCCATGTTCTGTACAGAAAGATGCCGCCAAAAGCATCTCCCTCGGGCATGGTGTAGTGCGTTCCATCCGAATGTCTCGGATAGCCATATTTATGAATGGTAGTGGATATAAATGTGTCTGCGCCTTCATCCATCTGCAACACGGTGTCGTCCAAACCTGTGAAAATCAGAAGGAAGGAAAAAGGGATGAGAAAAATTAAGGCGATATGGGATTTTAGTAAAGTCTGGATGGGGCCTACTTTTGAAAATCGTTGAAGGTATCCGATGAAGAAGGAAAATTGGATTGGGAGATCGTTCTTGTTGGCAATTATATTGAGGGAACGGGTGACCAGACGCCGGAAGTGGTCCAAAGGATTTCAGACGGGAATCCGCGTATTAAAAGCGGTGGTTTGCGTTAAAGAGGGAATGATGGGATGGGATATGAAAAGCGGATTAGAGGCTGCCACGGGACGAACTCTCGCAGTGATTGATGGCGATGGGCAAATGCCGTGCGGGGATGTGATCCGTGTTTATGATCTCATGAATCAAAAGGGATATGGCCTGGTCAAAACGGTACGGACTAAAAGGGCAGACGGTTTGTACCGAACGCTCATATCCACTGTTTATAATTTAGTATTTAAAATGTTGTTCCCGGGAATCAATGCCTGGGATATGAACTCTAAGCCTAAAATAATGAAGCGGGAACTATACGAAAAGATGAATCTGGAATCCAATGGATGGTTTATGGATGCCGAAATCATGATAAAAGCTCGGCGCCTGAAAATAAAGATTGGAGAAATAGAAACCTCCTTTCATAGCATTGATGCCCGTCTTTCTTTTGTAAAACCTCTAGCCATTCTGGAATTTTTGGTAAACCTGATCTGGTACCGCATAAAAGAATTTGGCGCGAAATAAACACCATCAAACGGAATTGCCTGAATGAAACTTTTAATCACAGGGGCATCGAGTTCCTTGGCTCGTAGGTTGGTGGTTGTGTTGCAGGAAAGGAGAGAGCTCTCTATCCGTCTTCTGGAGTATCGCTCACCAGTTAGAATGGAATCGTGCGAAACCGTTTCCGGAAATATGAATGATCCCGAATCTTTAAACCGGGCATGCCAGGGGATGGACAGGGTCCTGCATCTGGCGGCTCTCACACATTCTTGCAATGACGCAGAATATTTCAGGGTAAACCGGGAGGGAACCCAGAACCTGATAGATGCCTGTGTTTTGGCGGGGGTTAAAAGGTTTGTTTATATTAGTTCGCGGACCGCGTCGTTGGATGGAGGGGGCTATGCCCGTAGCAAGCTGGAAGCCGAGGAATGTGTTAAGAAGGCTGGCCTCTCGTGGTTGATCCTTCGTCCATCTGAAGTGTACGGTCAGGGAGCGGGTGATACCCTCAACCGATTGATCGAATGGGTTCGGAGGTACCACTTTGTGCCTGTTATAGGAACCGGGAAAGCCCGGTTCAGTCCAGTCTATATCGACGATGTAGTTTCTGCGATGACACGATCAATTCTCGATGAAGGACTCGAAAATGAAACGCTTCTATTGGCAGGGCCCGAAGAGTTAACCTTTGATGAACTGGTGGATCGAATTGCAGAATATTTTAGTGTTAAGAGGTCCAAGATCCACTTGCCAGCGGACCTTGTGAAATTCGGTGCGGCAGTATTGTCAAGTTTAGGAATAAAAATTCTGGTCCCTGATCAAATTCCCCGCTTATTATGCAGCAAGGATCAGGATATCAGTAAAACGTCAATGTTGATTTCTTATGCTCCTAGAAAACTGGAAGAGGGTATGGCTGCATATTGGCATATTTGAAAAGCCGGATGAAATCCACTAGAAAAACCTTTGTAGGTTTGTTATGCCAGGAGTTGGTATGAGTTAGGGGGAATGGAATGCGCAATTAGGACAACACAAACAAGAATAATCGGCCCTTTTAATCATTTCCCCTGCTCAGAAGGTGCTGGATGCTGGTATTCGGATTCGATGATGAATAGTGGCCGTTGCCGAGATTCTTCCAGATTTCTCCATATATATTCTCCGATCATGCCAAGAGCAAAAAAAACAATTCCAAATAACATGAGCATCATTGCCATGAGAGAGGACCACCCTGCCATAGTCACCCACCCCAATATTTTGGCAACTACTACATAAATTGTACCCAACAAGCTCATAAAAAACAGGAATAAACCCATTAGGGAAAAAACTCTGATTGGAAATTTTGAAAAGGCCATGATTGAATCTAAAAAATAGTCGATCTTTTTAGCCAGGGTCCACCTGGACTTCCCAAATTTACGGTCCACACGAGTATAAGGTATTTCTGTTCTGCGAAATCCCGTCCAAAGGATAAGGCCCATCAGGGTAGTATTTTTCTCCTGCATATTGATCAGCACTTCTATGATCTTTCGATCTATCAATACGAAATCAAAACCCATTTTAGGCATGTCCTTGGTGATTAGCAGGCGAAATATTCGGTAATACATGTTTGCAAAGAAAACTTTTACAAAATTGTCTTCACGTCGGGAGCGAACCGCCATCACAACCTCGCTACCCTCTTTCCATTTTAGAAACATTTTGGAAATGAGTTCGGGGGGATCCTGGAGGTCGGCCGAAATAATAACCGCAGAATCACCGGTTGCTTTTGTCAAACCAGCCAGACAAGCAACAAAGGAACCAAAATTCCTGGAAAGTCTTACAGCGATGACGTTTTGGTTTTGTGCTGCAATTTTTAGAATGACTTCATAGGAGTTGTCTCCTGACCCATCATCCACAAACACAATCTCCATGTCCATATCAGGATTGGCCTCATTCACCTTGGTCAATTGGGAGTGCAACATCTCCAGAGTTTCGCTGTTGTAATAAACCGGAATGACAACTGAAAGCTTACTTTTCTTCAAAATGATTTGTACCCGATGTCTTTGATATTAATATTACCAATTAGAATGATCCTGCATTCAAGTGCTCTATGATTTTATCGCAAACATATTCGACATCACTTTTTGTCATTTGCGGGTGCAAAGGAAGACTGACAATCTCTTTTGCAAACTTTTCTGTTTGCGGAAAATCTTCAGGCCGGCGATTTATGTCCCTGTACGCTTCCTGCGAGTATATCGGTAAGGGATAATGTATTAGCGTCTCTATTCCATTTTGCTTCAAAAACTCCTGCAGGCTTTCCCGATTCCGGGTTCTGATAACATAAAGGTGATATGTGTGACAATTACCATCCTTCTCAAAGGGGACACCACAAACATCCGATAATCGTGAGTCATAAACCGCCGCAAGATTTCGACGCCGTTCATTCCATGAATCAAGATACTTTAATTTAACCCGCAATACAGCCGCCTGTATCTCATCTAATCGACTATTTATGCCGCGGACTTGATGATAATAGCGCTTTTTCTGCCCATGATTCCGAATTAGCAAGAGCCTCTCATAAACCTCAGGGTCGTCAGTAGTAACTGCTCCTCCATCGCCAAAACATCCCAGATTTTTAGTGGGATAAAAGCTAAAACAACCAGCATGTCCCAGAGAGCCGGCCCGACTTCCTCTAAGCTCAGCACCATGGGCCTGGCATGCATCTTCTATCACACATAAATTGTGGTGGCGGGCAACCTCATTGATGGCTTCCATGTCCACCGTTTGTCCATAAAGGTGAACCGGAACAATGGAACGAGTCATTTTTGAAATAGCAGCGTCTAACTGTTTGGGGTCCATATGGTACGAGGAGTCAATATCTATAAATACCGGTTTCGCTCCCGCCATAATTATTCCGCAAACAGTGGGCACGGCGGTATTTGGAACAGTAATTACCTCGTCACCTTGTTCAATGCCCAGAGCCATTAGTGTTAGTGCTATAGCCTCGGTTCCCGAAGCACAGCCTACCGCATATTGGGTGCCGCAAAAGGCTGCAAACTCCTTTTCAAATTCTTCCACCTCACGACCCAGAACATACCATCCACTGTTGAGAACCCGGGCAATGGCTTCGTCAATTTCATCTTTGATTTCCTGGTATTGCTCCAAAGGAGCGGAAAAGGCTATGGGTGTATCTGGAGAGGTCATTGGCGCCGGACGCCGTCTTCGGTCATTTCATATGTCCGCCCGCAGGAGCAATGGAGTTTTTTATTGGAGTCCTCCTCCAATTTTTTCGCACACTCACAAATATATCCATCAGGACGGGCCGGGTTACCCATGACCAGCTCATAATCACCGACATCACGTGTTACTACTGCACCCGCACCCACCATAGCAAAACAGCCTATTTCGATTCCCGCGATCAAAACGCTTCCAGCACCAATACTGGCACCCTTTTTTATTCTTGTCTGCGGATGCTGTTGCAAATGTGCCTTGCTCCTTGGGTAGACATCATTGGTAAAAGAAACGTTAGGTCCAACAAACACATGATCCTCAATCCTCACGCCATCCCAGATATAGACTCCTGATTTTACCGTCACAAAATCACCCACCACCACGTCATTTTCGACAAAAACATGATCGCAGATATTGCACTCTTTTCCGATTTCAGCGCCCTCAAGGATGTGCACAAAGGCCCAAACCCTGGTATTTTTTCCGACTCGATTTGTGTCAACAATAGAGCTTGGATGGATAACTACATTAGGAGCAGACATTACTATTACCAGTAATAATTTTTGTGGGTCCGATAATAATCGATGGTTTTTTGAACCCCTTCCCGAAGAGAAGTCTTTGGTTCCCAACCCACCAATTTCTTTATTTTGCTGATGTCGGAATAAAAATCACCCGGCTCTTGCAGTTTTCTTTCCTGAGAAAATTCTGCGAATTCCCATTTTCCGGACTGGGAAATTTCTACGATAAGCTCTGCGGCTTCAAGGAAACAGGCGGGTTTGTCCCACCCAACATTCATAATTTCACCTTCTGCCGCCTCATTCATTCCGCTCATTAAAATAGCTTCTACGCAGTCATCTATAAATAAAAAATCTCTAAGGATTTTTCCATCACCGAAAACTTTGATGGTTTCGTCATCAATGGCTTGACGGATGAACCAGTTGAGCACCCCAAAACGCGAATGCTGCATTTGGGACCGGGGCCCATATATATTGGTCAACCTCAACATAACGGAGCGAACCCCATGTATGTCATGATAGACCTTCATGATTTTCTCTGCGGTCAGGTTAGAAATTTCATAAATACCCAAAGGGTTAGTTGGAGCATTTTCGTCAATAGGAAGCTGGGCCGCAGGTCCATACTGACCTCGGGTTCCGGTCTTGATCACTTTAGCCTGCGGATTAAATTTTTTGCAAGCTTCCATGAGGATGGCGGTTCCTTTGATATTGTATTCAATATCAGGGAAGGGATTACTCAGGCTCATGACATGGCATACCTGGCCAGCGCAATGGAAAATATAGTCCTTGTCAAGAACCAGGCAGTTCACAGAATTAACGTCTGTAATATTTGAGTAATTTACTGTAACGCGGTCGCTGATCGACTCAATATTAAACAGGTTGCCGCCATAGCCAGGAATCATGGCATCAGCCAAGGTCACATGAGCCCCGATTTCAGCCAACCGAATAGCCAGGCTGCTTCCAATGAAACCCAAGCCACCAGTTATCAAAATATTTTTATTCTTGTAGGTATTGCTGGTCATCGGTCAGGCAATAAATCCTCAATAAAATGGAAGTGGAAAAATTTTCAGGAAAACAAGTGGTGCCTTGTCTGACAGAGAAAAAGCGGGAGCCGGGAAGCGCGCGCTCAAGCAGCAATTCTTTTTTAACAAGAAGCGCTGATGAGAGCTTCATAGTCCGGTTATAACCTGATAATCCTGGCCGGTCAACCCCTGGCGCAGGTTCTAATGCCAGCTTATAGTTTGGATGGGAATCACCAATCCTGCTGGAACCAAAAATAGCGACTTTGCGTTTGTCACGGTGTGGTAAAAACATTTTCAGGGCCTTACGCAATTCTCCCAACGCTTTATGGATCAGCTTGTGGTCGCCAAAGTCCTGATGCTCTCTACCTATCAGGGCAAGATCGGTGAATATTTCCTCAAACATTCCAGGTTTGGCATCGGGACCCATCAGTTGGGAAAGTTCCCGGATCAAAGCCTCAATGCGGGGATGATTAAGATCTCCGTCTTTATGGTTCATATTTTCTCTTGAGAAGTATGGGGAAAGATTTGGCCTCTCTCCAAACGGGTTGTGCGGATTGAAAGGATCCTGCCGATTCTAAAACAAAAACCAGTGGAAGCAAATATTTTCATACCCGAGGCAGAATTGGTACAATCCACTAGGGCCAGGGTGACGCTGGACTCAGTTTGCAAAACTTTTTACTGCTAGCAACGGGTTATCTCGGCTTAACTTGCCCTTGCTCGTTGCGCCGAGAGAATTTAATAGCTGAACTTCCCCCTGATAAGGGGGATTGAGGGGGTTTGTTTTATGAACGATAAAGTGCTTATCATTTTTATTTTCAGCCTGCTGGGGATCGGTTTTGTCTCGGTACTTTTCATTGCTGTGCCTTGGTTAGTGAACTACGCCCTGCCGAACTGGAAGGACTCACTCCTGGATAGCGGGATAGTGATGATCGCTATTGGTCTTTTCGTCTATGGGTTTTACATGAATACCAGAATGCACTGAATAAACAGGACTCCTTTATGGACGAGAAAAAACTGGTATTCATCCTTGCCGGTATCCTGCTCGTTGGCTTTTTTTCCATGTTCATTCTTATTATTCCCTGGATGAACTGGGGACGCCAGCCAGACTGGGAAGCAGTGGCCCTCGACAACCTTCTGATGGGCCTGGTGGGCGCCGCCATTGCTTATGGAATTTATATAGGATCGAAAACCATGTAGCGAAATGCCCGGCAGGGTGCTGAAAAACTATTGTCATCCTCGATGAGCCGAAGGCCTGGCACGTCTCTTTAGGGAGGCGACCTTTGCGCAAGTCGAAAAATCAGAAAAGCGGGATTCTTCACGGAGCCTGTGCTGAGCGAAGCCGAAGTATTCAGAATGACAATCTGTTCAGAATGACAAGAAACGCCGGTTTGTCATCCTCGAGGAGCCGAAGGCGACGAAGGATCCCTCCCGGAATGACAGAAAAGCGAGATTCTTCACTGCGTTCAGAATGACAATGCGATCTCGTTCAGAATGACAAGAAACGCCAGTATTTACATCATGGGGATGATGGCCGAAGAGGAAAAAAATATTAATATCCCTCCCTTCATAGGGAGG
>LFLA01000018.1:37500-227869 GCA_001542995.1 Nitrospina sp. LS_NOB | reverse complement strand
GTTCCAGACAGCAACGCTCACAGCCTACACTATTTTTTTCTTTTTGCCACCCTTTTTCAGCATGACAAGAAAAGCGAGATTCTTCACGGAGCCTGTGCTGAGCGAAGTCGAAGTATTCAGAATGACAATGCAATCTCGTTCAGCATGACAGGAAACACCAGTTTGTCATCCTTGAGGAGCCGAAGGCGACGAAGGATCTCGCCTTGCACTAACCTGGGGATTCTTCACTGCGTTCAGAATGACAATGCAATCTCGTTCAGCATGACAAGAAACGCCAGTTTGTCATCCTCGAGGAGCCGAAGGCGACGAAGGATCTCGACTTACGCAAAGCTCTCTCTTTGAGAAAGAGCTTCGCATAAGTTGATAAGACAGAAAAGCGAGATTCTTCACGGAGCCTGTGCTGAGCGAAGTCGAAGTATTCAGAATGACAATGCGATCCCGTTCAGCATGACAGGAAACACCAGTTTGTCATCCTTGAGGAGCCGAAGGCGACGAAGGATCTCGCCTTACGCAGAGATTCTTCACTGCGTTCAGAATGACAAGAAACACCAGTTTGTCATCCTCGAGGAGCCGAAGGCGACGAAGGATCGCGCTTTTCTGTTTTTTCGACTTACGCAGGGATTCTTCACGGAGCCTGTGCTGAGCGAAGTCGAAGTATTCAGAATGACAATGCAATCTCGTTCAGCATGACAAGAAACGCCAGTTTGTCATCCTCGAGGAGCCGAAGGCGACGAAGACGTGATATTTTTCCTTAAACTTCGTGCCCCGCAGGGGTATGTGATATCCTCTTCCTTCTTCACCTGCATGCACGAGAACGACGTACGCTATTTGGCCATTACGAGACCTTTGCATAACCCTAGATTCTTCGTCGCTAACGCTCCTCCAGAATGACAAACCTGCGTTTCTTGTCATTCTGAACGGAGTGAAGAATCTCGCCTTTACGCTTTATCGACTTACGCAAAGGTCTCATTACGGAAGACAACAAGACCAAAGGAATCATTTCACTCAAAGATCTGACCATTTATTATAAAAACAAATTTGTAAACGCACAGGATATTGATGAATAACCAGTACCGGTGGCAGGTTTCCAACCCACCAAATCCTTTAAACGAAGAGACCCATTATTCACACTCCCCGATTTGACTCATGCCGACAGGAGCGAATGAAAATAAAAATATTGTAATTTTGACCGGCAGTGATTGCCGACACCAGCTTTTCATTCATTGCTTAAACACTAGTTTTCCAATTTCCCGGATCTATATCGAGAAGAGTAATTACCCTTGCTCCAGTCCTCAGTCAGAAGAAGAATCCATCGCCTGGAACTGGTTCTTCGAACGCCGGGATCGTTATGAGCAAAAACTGGTTCTGGAATCGAGCCAGCTCTCCTTCAAGAACAACCCGAGAACGACTTATCTTCGCGATGGCGAACTCAATTCCCCGAGCACCATCGCCAAAATCGAAAAGACGAATCCCGGTTTTATCGCTGTATTTGGAACCAGTATTTTAAAAGAACCCTTTCTAAAAAAATTTCCAAATCGCTTATTTAATTTACATATTGGTGATCCGGGGTTTTACCGGGGATCGTCATGCAATTTCTGGCCAATTTACCAGGGAGAGCTTCAGCACCTGTCAGCAACCGTTCATCGTATTGACTCTGGCATTGACACAGGTGATATCCTATCCCGGCAGGCAATCAAATTGAGCAAGAAGGACAACGAACAGACATTGCTCCTCAAGCCGCTGCAATTAGGCGCAAAGCTAATGGTGGAAACTATCCAAAACTGGCAAAGCGGAACGCTTCAATCTATTCCTCAGAACAGAAACGGAAAACTATTTAAAAAGTCCGATTTTACTCCTGAGGCAATATTGAGAGTGAAACAAATGGTAGAATCAGGCAGGTTGAAAGATTATATCCAAGCGACGGGTCAGCCCCTTAGCAAGGATAAGATGATGGGCAATCAAATCCACAAATCCTGAAATGGGGAAAAAATAATGGAAAAAGACTTTAGTTCGCTTGTAAGCAGTGGCGATGTTCTGTTCATGATGCTTGGCGCAGTAATGGTTTTTGCCATGCACGGGGGGTTCGCGTTTCTTGAAGTAGGAACGGTGAGAAAGAAAAACCAGGTCAATGCGCTGGTGAAGATTCTGGTAGATTTCGCCATTTCAACCCTGGTTTATTTCACTATTGGCTACGGAATTGCCTACGGAGTTTACATGTTTCAACCGGCCAGCGAATTGCTGGCGGAAAACCAAGGCTATGAACTGGTCCATTTTTTCTTTTTGTTGACGTTTGCCGCCGCTGTCCCTGCCATCATTTCCGGCGGCATAGCCGAGCGCGCCAAGTTCTGGACCCAGGCTTTAGCCGCCGGTATTTTTGTCGGCATCGCCTACCCTTTGTTTGAAGGTATGGTCTGGGGACAAATCACTTTCCTGGGCCAGGAGGGTTCCTGGCTGGCTAACCTGACCGGAGGAGTGCCTTTTCATGACTATGCGGGATCTGTAGTTGTCCACTCCATGGGGGGATGGATCGCCTTGGCAGCGGTTATTGTGCTCGGACCACGTTTTGGAAGATGGGATTCGCAGGGCCGTAGCCGTCCCATCCCGATCAGCAATGTTCCGTTCATGGCATTGGGAAGCTGGATGCTTTGCATAGGGTGGTTTGGTTTTAATGTCATGTCTGCTGCCACAATGGAGGGGATATCGGGCTTGGTAGCGATCAACTCGCTTTTTGCCATGGCAGGGGGAATTATCGCAGCCTTGCTAATTTCAAAAAATGACCCGGGATTCATACACAATGGAGCCCTGGCAGGTCTCGTTGCCATTTGTGCCGGTTCCGATCAGGTTCACCCGATTGGTGCCGTGGTCATTGGAGCGATTGCCGGAATTATTTTTGTCAAAGGCTTTACCTGGGAACAGGAAAAATTAAAGATCGATGATGTTCTGGGCGTTTGGCCTTTACACGGTCTCGCCGGTTCATGGGGTGGAATCGCCTGTGGAATCTTTGGTCAGGAGGCACTGGGAGGACTGGGCCAAGTCAGCTTTATTGCGCAGCTTGTTGGGACTCTTTTTGCCATAGTGGTGGCCTTGGTGTTTGGTTTCACCGTCTACAAAGTATTGGATAAAACAGTCGGGATTCGTCTCAGTAAAGAGGATGAACAAAGAGGATCGGACCTTGCTATCCATAATATCGAGTCCAATCCAGAAGATGCTACCAGCAGGTTTTGATAAGGGACTAGTCTGTTAAACCGTGTCATTGCCTGTCGATGTGCAGGCAAAACTATTAAAAAGAGTTGCGATGTGTTTATGGTTTGGAGTTTCTGGGCGTTGATGGATGAAAGCTGTTTTATCGAAGCCGTACCACCAACCTTCCTGCTGACTCCAAGATCGTTTAGACGGTGAGTCCTTTTATTTTGTTCTCCCTGTGACTTGCCCATCCCTCTCCTGTCGGCCAAATAAACAGATGGTTGATACTGCCGCAAGATTGACCGTCTAACCCAATAAAATTAAAGGGATTAACCGATCAAAACCTATAAAAATAAATAAGTTGACAGTAAATCCGTTGAACTTATATACTTCGGCCTCCAAGCGGGATTCAGGGTAACAAACGTAACCCATGAAAATATAAGAGATTGTTATACTTTTTTCCTGAACTGCGCTATTTTTTTGATAGATTGATAAGCAAAGTACGCTGATTTTATTAATTCAGTAAAGGTTTATCCCGTGGAAACCAACGAGACCGCAACCGCGACCGAAGACACCGAGCAAGAAGAGATCAATCTTGCTCCGGCGGAAGAGATAATCAAAAATCTCCCGGACAATTCACGCAGCCATCTTATCCCGACTTTGCAGAAAATCCAGGTTGCATACAGATATTTGCCCCCACCCGCTATGGAGTTGCTATCGGAGTTTCTCAATATTACCCGGGCGGAAATATATGGGGTGATCTCATTTTATCCTGTGCTACTCACAACCGAGCCAGGAAAATACATTATTAAGCTCTGTTATGGTACTGCCTGCTTTGTAAAGGGGGCACCCATAATCGGTGACAAGATGCATGAACGTTATCATATGCGCCCTGGCGATACAGATCCCACAAAACTGTTTACTTTGCAAACCGCTTCTTGCCTGGGCAACTGCGGGGCCGCCCCCATGGCCATCATTGGCGATGACACTTACGGAAACATAGACCCCGAAAAAACACTGGATATTCTGGGCGAATACACGCTCGGTGATGCCGAAACGCCGGAAACCGAGGAGGCCACAGCTTAATGAGCACCGTTACCAAAAAAGACTGCAACGTAAGTATTAATGGCAAAGCGGTTTCGGTGCCTGAGGGTATGGTTATCCTTGAGGCCTGTAACCAGAATGAAGTGCCGGTCTCCAATCTCTGTTACAACAGAAAACTGAAACCTTTTGCCGCCTGCCGAACCTGCATGGTCGAGACAGTGGTTGATGGCAAAAAAGAACTGGTTTATTCCTGCACCCAGCCCGTTTGCGATGGCATGGAAGTCAACACTGGAACCGAAGAGACCGATCGCTACAACAAGGCCTGCCTTGAGATGCTGTTGGTTGAGCATCCCCTGGACTGCCCAATATGTGACAAATCGGGGGTTTGCCCCCTGCAGGACAACACAGATTTGTTGCAACTGTTCGATGGACGGTTTGAGATTCAAAGACGTAACGAACCCAGCATCAAAACCAATCCGATCATTGAGTTTTACCTCAACCGTTGCATCATGTGTGGATTGTGTGTTCGCGCCTGTGATGAAACTCAAGGAGTTCAAGCCCTCGACTATCATAAACGCGGAATGAGCGTTAGTATCGGCACCGCCAACGACGAGCCTCTCGACTGCGAATTTTGCGGACAATGCATCACGGTTTGTCCCACAGGGGCTTTGATGGATATGACTTCGCAAGCACGTGGTTTAGCAGCCATGTTCACCGAAACGCACACCACCTGCAACTACTGTTCATGGGGATGCACCTTCAAACTCGAAAGTAAAAAGGGTCAGGTTGTCCGCATTGAAGCAGATGAAAGTTACAATGTCGGCATCAATGAAGGCAATCTCTGCGCCAAAGGTCGTTTGGGACATGGCATCATTCATAACGACCAGCGCATCGAGGCGCCTCTCATGAATGTAGGTGGAACCCATAAGGAAGTAACCTGGGAAGAAGCTTTGAAGGCCATTGCTGATCGCATGGAGACAACGGTGAACCGCAGTGGGCCTGACAGCCTCGCGGGAATTGGGTCGGAAAAATTGACCAATGAGGAGAACTACCTTTTTCAAAAATTATTCCGCAGTCTGCTCGGTTCCAATCAGGTTACCAACCTTGTAAATTTAAGAGCACCTTATCTGAACCAGTTCACGCTGAACTGCTTTGAGAACGGGATTGAGTCACAACCCATCACGAAACTGCAAGAAGCCGATGTGGTGCTGATTTTCAACTCCGACCTGCCCTCTGAGTATCCTGTAGGTGGAAACTCAATCCGGTTCGGAACGGTCTTCACCAATACCGACATATTGATTGCCAATCCAAGAAAAGTGGTTTTTGACAGCAATGCCCAAGTCGATGTGCGAATGACTTACAAGCATGGCTCTGATTTGGCCGTTGCTTCCCGGTTGGCCCGCATCATCATCGACAACAAACTGGTCGACACCGGAAAAGCACAGTCTGCCATCCCAAACTATAAAGACTGGGTTCAGTCTTTAGCTTCATACACAGCCAAAACGGTTGAACAAACTACCGGGTTACCGGATGACGTTCTCACCCGCGCAGCAGAAAGATTTGCCAGAGATGCAGACCGCTTCGTCATTATCGGCAACGATGTCCTTGATACAGGCCATGGTGAAGAAACCCTCAATGCCCTGCTCAACCTTTGCACCCTGGTTCAGCACGGCAGCACAGGCAGCGTGAGCGTTTATCCCCCAAGAGAACATTGTAATTCGCAGGGGGTTAATGACATGGGCTGTACTCCTGAGTTTTTACCGGGCTATCAATCGACCAAGGATTCTGCGGCTCTGAAAAAATTCACTGCTGAATGGGGCACCTGTTCTCTTAGCGATACCAATCTGGCCACTGATTTATTGCAAAATTGCATAAGTGGCGCCGTGAAATTCCTCTATATCGCGGGAGAAGATCCTGTTCAGTCTTATTACAAGCCGCAATTGGTAAAAGAAGCTTTGCGCACCGTGCCGTTTCTGGTCGTCACCGATGTTTTCATGACTGACACTGCGAGAATGGCAGATCTGGTTCTTCCTTCATCGACCTTCGCAGAGAAGGAAGGCAGCTACACCAATATGTCCCGACATGTTCAACGGGTCGCGCCGGCAGTGCTTCCCCAGGGAGTTTCCAAACCGGATTTCGATATATTGATTGAATTGGCAGAGGCGCTGGGCAAACCCTTCCAAAACACAGATATCACCACTGTGCAACAAGAGATCGCAAACGTCACACCCGCCTACAAGGGAGTTTTTCCTGGGAACAAATCTGTTCAATGGAAACCGGATTCTACAAACGTGAAACCCAATTTCCATATCAATGCCGATTCAACCGGACAAAATGGCAATGCAGAAGGCTTCACCCTGCAAACCAACAACCACATGTTCCATATAGGAAGCTACACCCAATACTCTAAGGCATTAGTGGAAATCGGGCCCGAATGCGTTGCCGAGTTGCACCCTGAAGATGCCAAGGATTTGGGAATCGCTACCGGGGACCAAATCGTGGTTGAGTCTTCCTCAGGCAAGGTAGAGGTGAAAGTCAAGACCAGCAAAGTAACCAGCCGAGGAATGCTGTACATTCCGAAAAACTGGACGGGTGTTCCTGTTACCGCGTTGCGAAACGGGGAAGAGGGTTTAATAAACGTAAAGATTTCTAAATCAGGTTAACATCATTTTATCCCGGCAACGGGACTCCAAGCCGCTATGGCAGACTTAAAAGAAAATCTACACACCGATCATATGGTCCTGAATATGGGCCCTTCGCACCCGGCTACGCATGGGACGGTAAAGTTTCTCCTGACTCTCGATGGAGAAACAATCGTCAACCTGGAAACCGAAATTGGTTATCTGCACCGCGGCTTTGAAAAAATGTGCGAGAGCGTGACCTACGCGAACGTTTTTCCCTACACCGATCGGCTGAATTATTGCTCTGCCATCATGAACAATATTGGCTTTGCCCTGGCAGTGGAAAAACTCTGCGACATCAAAATAACCGAGCGGTGCTCATATATCCGGGTGGTCACTAATGAACTGGCACGAATTTCGGACCATTACACCAATGTTGCCGCCGCGGCTCTGGAACTGGGCGCGTTGACGGCTTTTATTTATTTCGTGGAAGCCCGCGAAATTGTCTGGGATTTGTTGGAAAAGGTTTGCGGTGCCCGGCTGACCTCAAACTACATCCGCATTGGTGGTCTGATGTGCGACTTGCCACCGGGATTCGATGAGGATCTTAAAGTGGCCTATCCTAAACTCGACTCACTTTTTGAAGATGTGGATAACCTGCTCACTAAAAACCGGATTTTTATAGACCGCATGCGCGACACCGGCGCCATCCCGGTAGAAAGCGCCATCTCCTGGGGGTTTACCGGTCCCTGCCTGCGTGCCAGCGGCGTTGACTATGACGTCCGCAAAAATCATCCTTATCTTTGCTACGACAAGATCGATTTTGATATCCCCCTGGGTAAGACCGGCGACAATTTTGACCGTTACCTCATCAGGATGGAAGAAATCAAACAAAGTTTCAGGATCATCAAACAGGCAATGCAGGATATGCCTGACGGCCCCATCAATGTTAAAAATCCCTACTTGCGGAGCCCGGCCAAACCGGATATCTATGCCCGGATGGAAGAAATGATCGCGCATTTCAAAATGGTCATTGATGGCATCAAACCCCCCGTTGGAGAAGTTTATTTTCCGACTGAAGCGGCAAATGGGGAGTTGGGTTTCTACCTGGTCAGTGATGGCTCCGGCAAGCCCTACAAATGCCGGGTTCGCCCACCCTCTTTCACACTGACTGCTGCGATGGGTGAAATGTGCAAGGGCCAAATGCTTGCCGACATCATCCCTACCTTTGACATGATCAATATGATCGGCGGAGAGTGCGACCGCTAGTAAAAACTCCTACCAACCAGAACCCACCGCATATTGCCAATTCATTGAATACCTATTTGTGTAGAGTTTTGCGGTCGTCGGTTTGGCGTTTATACCCCCTTCTTTAAGATAAAGCTATTTTGATTCCATCTGGCCCTGGGCCCTATATCCCCAAACAAAATCTTAGGCAGCCCATCATCCTCAATAGCAGAATAATAGCCTTTGAAACTGGCATGGGAGTTCTCGTACGTATAAGTCGCATCACCCTTAGACCCAACATGCCAATTCGCCCCCGGCACTAATAGTTGACGAACCATAAGTCGGAGATATTCATCCGATGTCACACTATCCTCTATATCTAAATAATGATTATGATATTTCCCTGAACATACATATTGAAAAGCAGTCGTCTCATCAGGTTGAGGGATAGGCAACCAACAGAAACTTTTCGCATTTTCTTGTCCTTGGATTACATATCCAGTTTTGTTATCGACCGCTAAATATTTACCGTTTACTTTGTTCCTGATTTCAATAGTACCAACAGGTAAATCACTTTCAATATTTTTCAAAAATACCGCTGTGCCCCCCACAAGAACGCTAATGGTTATAAGAATAAGTAATTTTCTATTCATTTTATCCTCCCCAACTCCATTTGATAAAAGACTCCGGCCTCATTTAATCATCTTGTCCAGTATTACATCATCCAAATCATCAGGCGGTATATCCTTTAGGGGATAAAATTAAAGAGGCCTCCGACGGCTGTCCTGTTGATGTGATCAAGTATGAGGAGGGTTAATCCGTTATATTTCTACCACAATTTCATCGCCCTCGACCTTAACCGCGAAAGTATTGAGCTTTGCTTGCGGATTCATCTTGCATTCCCCGCTGGTAACATCATATTGCCACCCGTGCAGAGGACAAGTGATGATGCTTCCCTCCAATTCCCCGGTGCCCAGTGATCCTCCTTTATGCAAACAGGTATCGTCTATGGCAACAAACTTTCCTCCCACGTTAAACACGGCAACCCTTTGCCCTTCTACCGTAAAGGTTTTCCCTGTTCCTTCTGCCAAATCCGATTGTTTTGCTAATTTATGAGCTGCCATAATCAGTTCTCCTATATCAAAAAGCTTTTCAAAGTTTTTTGGAACATGTAATAAATAAAATAATTGAAACCATATCATTTATGATTCAAGTTCCCTGTGAAAGATTCACTCCCTCTCCAACTCCATCTTATAAAACATCCCCGCCTCTTTAATCATCTTGCCCAGTATCACATCATCCAAACCATCGATAACAGGAGTTGACACCCGGGATCATTCAGGGTTGAGCCGTTAGAGCATATAAAAATGAATAAACAGAAAGCGGGAGTTGAGTAGCATATTGTGGCAAGAACTTCATAAAAAAATTCACTGCCACCCAAAAAGCAGAGAGCGTAATCATGAATTTTATGAATATATCCATTACCAATAATATGTAGTAGCTAAGATTTGATCGTACAGCTATCATACCTGACAGTCCCTCCTTTATGTTAATCTATAACAAATCGAAGAATTTACAGAAAATAGAGAAGTCTGTTCTGTTGCTGAGAGTGTTGCTGGGAAAAACGGCTAAGGCTTTTGGGAAGACAATGCACCTACGGCTCCACGGGTATATGAAATGAAAACTATTTTGATATTAGTTTTGGCTTTGACTGTGAGCGGGTGTGGAATAGCAAGTACTCCAGGTCTTGTAAGTGGTCTAAGTGATATTGTCTCGGTGGAATTTGACCCGGTCATATCAGATTATGAAGTTGCTCTTAATGAAGCTCTCTATATTTGCTCACAAGAAGGTAAAAAGGCCAGGTTTAGAACGGAACCAACAAGAACCATTACCAAATACACAACTGCCGACTTCGATTGTGTTTCGCGTTCCGCAAATACCAAAACATCTGGAAGTGTTTCGAACCTTCCCGTTCCTCCCGATTATAATTAAAATCAGCAAACTGAAAAATGACAAAAGGAGATTGACCAAAAGTCACTTCCAACTTGTATGCGGGCTTGTGGTCATGGCCTTCACAACACCCTTCCGCTTAAAAGAACCTTTGGACATGCGATAGGCAAGTCGGCCCTCTTCACGAACCGCAGGTGTCCCAATGCGACGACCGCACTCATGACAAATCAATATGGGCAGATCGGCTTTGTTTGCCGCTGACTTGAGTTTTGCCAATGACGCAGGCTTGACGACCCGATCGAGGTAGAGCCAGACCAATTCCCCAGATCCCCTGTAACGGGCTATAAAAGCCTTGCACTGGGTGCATTGAATCTCCAGCATGTTGTCTCCTCTTTCGTTTCAGTCAGCTTGAATGATTAATAATTTCTCTTCAAAGTAACGTTGAAGAGAAAAAGTTTCTTTTCATCCCTCTGCATCTTCGCAATCATTGATAGTGAAATCTATTTCAGCAATGATTGAGCCATCATTATCCTGATAATTGTAGGCGTAGGTAACTCCTTTTTTTAAATTAGAAAGCACCTTCTCTTCATTGCAAAGACTATGGGTCAATTGCCCCGCCATTTGCTCATAAAAATCATCTCCATCTATTTCCCCAAAAGGTGGGTCCTCTAAACGTAAAAATAAGTCAAAGTTAAGTCGGAGCTTTTAACATCGACCATCGTTGTCATTTCATTGATTCGTCGGGGAAGAGTACTCTTCCAGAGGCCACAATCTGCAATGCTTTTTTAACCAACACCGGGGTTTTTATACCGGAAACAGCTTCCCTTTCTTCTCCAGTTTCCGCTTTTTCTTTGCTCGGGCTACACCCGAATAATACTAAAAGAGTAAAAAGCACCACGCATTGCATGAACACCATTGAAGCCCTAGCCAACTACACATTCATCAATCAGGTTTTCCCTACCTATCATACAGCAAACAGGTTTGGCAATTGAGGAAGGCGGTTTAATTTGATATTCAAAGCGTTGGGGTTTTTCTATGACTGTTTCGCTGGTACGCAAAGGAGGGAACAGGTCTGGAGATGGTGGGACGTTAGGAGGGAAAAGCCCTATCGACTGCAGGCAGATTCCCTCGACGACAGGGGTTAATCCCTTAAAAGGTATCTCGACTAACCCCTCGGTCACGCCCTCTTCCACCTGGAGTGCGGCCCAGGGAAGTGGTGAAGACATCTCCCTGCTGAACCAGACCGTCATGCTTGGTATGAATGGTCCCAATGCGGTTTTCTCTGATCTCTTTCGCCGCTTCCTCAATCAGGTCCGTTTCTTTTTTGGCGGCTTTCTTTGCCTCTTTTTTGGGCTCACTAGCCCCTTCACTAGCCTCGGTGCTTTCGCTTGTCCCTTCTGCAGCTACGGGTGCTTCAGCGGTTTCAGTAGCGGACTCTGATTCCAGTTCTTCGGCCTCTTTCATGGAGCTTTTAAAGTTTTTGATACTTCTTCCAAATGCCGAACCAATCTCTGGGAGCTTTCCGGCTCCAAAAATGATCATGATAATGACCAAGATTACCATTAACTCTGGAAAACCTATTCCCATCATAAGCTTTTTCTCCTTTTGGCTGATCTGATTTGGATGCCAGTCTAACAAAATAACAGCTGAATTGACAGGAATTTAGTACCTCTCCGCTAATCCTGCTTCTTATATAAATACCCGCCTTTAAAAGCTCACCCTAACTTCAGAAAATAAAACGGGAACCCGGTATTTCCGGGTTCCCGAATCGAAAGTACTTCAAGTTGCCTTACAGCTAGCGCAAATGCCCATTTAAAATGGGAGAGTCCAGAATCGCTTTATTTCCCTTGGCGTGTTTTTTTGCTGCTTTAAAATGCATGGTCGCCGCGCCATGATCACCCAGTTTATCCAAAGATACCGCTTCATTAAAATGTGTTTCCGCCAGGGAGCCATCTTCCGCACTGGCTTCCTGGAAATGTTTTAACGCCCCCTTGATATTGCCCTCATTCCAATTCTTAATTCCAGCTTTGTTGTGCATATCAGCGCCGGAATTAGATCCTGCCGGAAGCGACATAGGCCCTTCAGCAGCAACAGACATAGGCCCTTCAGCAGCAACAGCTGTGAGAGGCACAGAAATCAGAAATAAGGCAAAAACAACTGAAAGTATAGTTCGCATATCAAAACTCCTTTAATGTTAAGTTTCCAATTACCTCAAAAAATACTGAATCAGGTTTCATTTAATTTAGCATATTTATTGACCCAATCGGATAAATAAATATCGTTAAATTTGACCCGACCCAGCAATAAGTTTATGATAAGCTGTAATGAGCAAAGCATTGTATTTAATGATTTTTTTCGCCTGAACTTTTTTATGCCCGAAGAGAAAATTATTGATTTAGACAAGCTGGTTTCCGAAAAAATGGAAAGAGGGGTTGCGGATGTCAGCCTTGGGCTGGAAAACAAAAAGCTGGGCGATGATGAAATCATTCGCCTGTCAGAAATGGAAATTTTAGCCGAAGTGACCCATCTGGATTTGGGTGAAAATAATATCAGCGACCAAGGTTTAGCAGTGCTTTGCCAGTCCCCTTACATAAAAAACCTGAAATCGTTAAATTTGAAATCCAATAATATAACCGAAGCAGGAGCGCAGTCCTTAGCCCAGGCACCCAATTTGGTCAAACTGGAACAATTAATTTTAAAATTCAACCGTATAGGCGAACAGGGAGCACAATACCTGGCACAATCAGAAACCCTTATAAACCTGACTACATTAGACCTCTTTCGCAACCGGATTGGAGAAGCTGGCTCTAAAGCCATCAAATCCTCAAAAAATTTTAGGAGAGTGAGCCGTCTCAGGCTCGACTGAATCGTAAAATGGATCTATCAAGAGCCTATCCACGCAGCCCAAAAGAAAAAATGGCTGGGTTGGTGCAATTAGCACGAATGATCGATAAAGCCCGGTCCTTTAAAGAAGACCAGATCGCGGACTATATTTACCCCTGCCCACTCGATAAAATTATCCTCAATTTCCTGCGTATCGACTCTGACGAATTCGCCACAAAGACCATGGATTGTGGAGATGACGAAATCAGCGCGTGGTCCAAAGAAACATTAAAAAACAAAAAAGCCTCAGAGTTCGATTTCATCAATGATCAGATTCTTGAGCGAAGACCTGGCTCTGAGGATCGACTGAAATATTTTTATGAAACCCGTGACAAGATTGATCCCTCGAGAACAGATATCAACACCTGGGTCGACCTTCTGGATCTGGAAGAAGGCCGCTTGCCGCCAAAATAATTTTTATCGATATTTTTCGACCCTTTTCGCTCATGCAACGACCACCCGTTTTTACCAGCCTGTTCCCCGCTTGACGTTATAACGATTGACCATGAAAAAATCACTGAAAAACCAGAAACCCACCAAACTAAAAAAGAAAAAAGAACGTTCCAGGTTTGGAAAGATTTTCTTTATCACGTTTTATTCCATCACCCTTTTTTGTTTGGTCGCAGGCTTTGTCGGAGCAGGCTTTATATATTTCCACTATTCTCAGGGCCTTCCCGATGTCCGTGAATTGAAAAATTATCACCCCAGCACCATTACCCAGATTTATTCGGATGGGAATGAAAAAATCGCCGAGTTTTATATAGAAAAGCGCATCATGATCCCGCTTGAGAATATTCCCCTAGCCTTGAAGCAGGCCACTCTAGCGGTTGAGGACTCTAACTTCTACTATCACTTTGGCATTGACCCGAAAGCTATTTTCAGGGCTTTTATCACAAACCTGAAGGCCGGACATGTGGTTGAAGGTGGAAGCACCATCACCCAGCAATTGTCCAAAACACTATTTTTATCTCGCGAACGCACATTACCCCGAAAAATCAAGGAAGCCATTCTAGCTGTCAGACTGGAACTGGTTTTCACTAAGGATCATATACTTGAAATGTATCTCAACCAGATTTATTACGGCCATGGCAGTTACGGTGTGGAAGCCGCCGCCCACACCTATTTTGGCAAAGGTGTTGCTGCTTTAACCATAGCGGAGTGCGCCCTGATTGCCAGTCTTCCTAAAGCCCCCAATCACTACTCGCCTTATAAGGATCCGGAGCGTGGTCGAAAAAGAAGAAACCATACTATCCGCAGAATGGCCTACCTCTCCTTCATCACCCGAGAAGAAAAAAAACAGGCCCTGAATGAAGGGTTTCATCTGGGTGAAGTCACCTCCATGCTCAACAGGGCTCCTTATTTTGTGGAACATATACGGCAATTTCTTGAAGAGAAATATGGCAGCACCAAACTTTATCGCGGCGGTTTAAAAGTTTATACCACTCTCGATATTGATTTACAGGAATCCGCTCAGAGAGCTATCAAAGAAAATTTAAGAATCGCAGACAAACGATATGGATATCGAGGCCCGTTAGGTACCCTGTATTTATCCAAAGGAGAATTGGCCATCCAGAAATCTCTTATCAAAATGAACCAATTTGAAGAGGGTCAAAGCATCACAGAAGGCAGTATTATCAAAGGTGTTGTTTGGTCGGTGGATGAAAAACAGGTAGAGGTTCTTTTAGGGCTCGATTTTGGGACCATTGATATTCTCGATATGAATTGGGCACGGCCTCCCAACACTCGGCTTGATGGAAGGTGGGAAAAAATCAGAAGGCCAAGCCAGGCTCTTGCTCCGGGAGATTTGATTTTAGTAAAACCACTCAGGATTAAAAATGGAGGCTGGTCGCTGGCTCTCGAGCAAGAGCCGGATGTGGAAGGCAGTCTGGTAAGCCTGGATCCTAAAACCGGCCATTTGAAAGCAATGGTCGGAGGTTATAACTTCTCCAAGAGCCAGTTTAACCGAGCCGTACAAGCCATTCGGCAACCCGGCTCCGCCTTCAAACCCATCATTTATGCCGCGGCCATCAAAGAAGGTTTTTCCCCTGCCAGCATCATCATAGACTCGCCGATAATATTTAAAGAAAAGGAAAATGCTTTTGACCAATGGAAACCGGTGAATTTCGAGGAAAAATTTTATGGACCAACATCACTGAGAACCGCCCTCACCCACTCCCGCAATGTGGTGACGGTCAAACTCATGCAAAATATTGGAATAAAGGGGACCATCAGGCTGGCAAAGAGTTTGGGAATCTCAAGCAAACTGGAACCCAACCTGTCCATTTCTCTGGGATCATCGGGTTTAACACTTTTCCAACTCACTTCTGCCTATTCGGCATTTGCCAATAACGGAACCCTGATCAAACCCAACGCAATCAGAAATATTCAAAACCGTAAAGGAGAAATTCTATACACTTCCACTCCCGAAATCACCCAGCCGATTGCGCCAGGTGTCGCTTATACCATCACAAGTTTATTGCAAAGTGTTGTGGAACACGGAACCGGAAAAAAAGTTAGGGTACTTAATCGACCTGTAGCAGGAAAAACAGGCACCACTAATAATTACGTGGATGCCTGGTTCATGGGCTACACACCTGATTTGGTAACCGGGGTTTGGGTCGGTAAAGACAAGGATGGATCTTTAGGAAGAAATGAAACGGGATCTCGCACTGCCATACCCATCTGGCTACAATTCATGCAGGAGGCTCTTGTAAATAAGCCCATCACTAATTTTCAAGCTCCAAGGGATATTCAGTATTTAAGAATCCAGCCAGAAGCAGGAGAGCCGGCTACGTTCGACGAGCCCGGCTCCGAGTTCGAAATTTTCTTACAGGATCACCTCCCAGACAATGAAGAACCTTTTCTGGGAGATTCCTTTGAAGACACCTTTTGATTCAGTTGGCTGCTAGTTTTGCTGAACAATTTTTTTTCTTTTTACCGTCAACGCAAAAATAATTTTCTCAGAATCTCCGGATGGAAGCAAGGTGGTCTTTCCTGTAACACCGGGAAAGTTTTTAACGGTTTTTAAGCTTTCCTTCAGTTTGATTCGGTTATCCACACCTGCAAGAATATTTTTTATGACTATGTTTGCCGCATCAAAAGCCTGAGCCGACAAGTAGGCAGGCTCTTCACCAAAATTGGTTTTAAAATCCTCAACAAATTTTCTTACCTCTATCTGGTGAGAATCGGGATAGTAACCATCAACAAAATAAACCGTCTTCAAATATTTTCCCCCTATTTTGACCAGTTCGGGGGAGTTCCAGCCATTTGCTCCCAGCAAGGTAATATTATTGACATTATAAAAAGCCAATTGTGGAATGATCAGACCCACTTTATCGTAGACCCCGGGAATAAAAATCGCGTCATAACTCAACTCCAGCGACACTTTCAATTTTTCAATATCATTCTCCGACCAATGCCCCATATCAAGCATTGGCCGAGATAAAACAGATGCATCACTGAAGTCCTGTGTCACACCCTCGCTCAACAATAATTCGCGAGCAATCTTTTCCAAGGCATCATCTTCGACACCCCCTAGTTCCAAAATCTGTTTTTTAAAATCGTTTTGGGTGCGTTCATATCCAGCAACTGCAACCACCTCTCCACCCAAGGACTCCACTTCGCTGATGAAAATATCTTTCAATTCCAATCCAAAAGGTTCAAAAGGATGAAGAACAGCAAATCTTCTCAACTGGAGAGTGTTGACAGAATACTGCGCCAGGAATTTAGCCTGAATCTCCCGAGTCAAGGCATTGCGGAATATAAATGGATTCAAATCCACCAGTCCCTGAGTTGAGGCTGTGGGTGAAAATATGGGGATTCGATAATGCCGAGCAACCTCACCGGCAACTTTGACCTCATCGCTTAACAAGGGCCCAATGATACCTACAACATTAGGCAATCCAGACAATTCAGCTATAATTTCATTCATCGGCAACTGGTGGCCCGAATCCCTCACCTCCAGCGCCAGTTTTTCACGAGCCTGGAAAGGAAGCTGATTCACTGCCAATTGAATTCCTTGCAGCACCCTTTGCCCTGTCAGTGCAAGTTTACCGGTCAAGGGAAGAACCACGCCTATTTTAATTTTCGATCCAGTATCTACCTTAATCTGGTTTAACCAATTCTCCACTTCAGCTTTACGAGAATGGGTGGGAAAATTTGCGATGAACTTCTCAAGGTTTGCCATGTAGCCGGCAATATCCCTGACTTCCCTGAAAGAAGAAATTTTTCTCAACATTAGAAGGTCTACCGGAAAACCATTGCCTAACTTCCGAATCAATGCTGAGACCTGGGCCGTCCCAAGTTTTTCATTAATCAGGTTTTCAGCTACCTCGACTGCGTGTTGACGAATTTCTTTGTTCTCAATCTGACCATGGACTTGTTTCAACTTGGTAAAAGCTTTTTCATAATCCATCCGGCCACCGTCAATCCTGGCCAAGTTAATCATAATCTTCCATTTACGCTTTTTATCCGGAGATGATCGTAAAACCATTTTAAACAAGGATTCCGCGCGGTCATAATTCGCCAGTTCATAATGGCAGACGGCCATGTTGAATCTCGCTGAATTTGCGAAAAGAGAACCCGAAAAACTCTGCAAAAGAATTTGATAAAAACGGATGGCCGTGGAATAAGAGCGGCTTGACTGATCTATACGACCAAGACGAAATAACGCCTGATGACTTCTTTTTCCTGATGGATTTAGCGATAAATAGTCGTGATAAAACGGCTTGGCACCGAGAAAATCTCCCGAATGGAACAGGTACTCGGCCTGCAAGAAAGGATCCTCCTGAAAATCAGGAATGGTCTGCTCTATTCTGCCATTTCCGGAAACATTTTCTTCAGGCCCAGCATAGGCCAGTCCGCAAATGATAAACAGACAAAGCAAAATAAAATTAATTCTAACTGTTCTCAAATCGATTTTTGAATTCCTATTAATCATCATTTTTTGATTTATCTTTTAATTTATGCTTTTCAATCCGATACCTCATTGAGCGAAAACTAAGATTCAATTTTTCTGCCGCCTTGTTAATAATGCCATCAGAGCGCATCAGGGCATTGGCTATCATTTTCTTTTCGATTTGATCCAGAGTTTTTTCCAGGTCAATATCACTCTGCTCGAGCCCAGGAACCTGTATTTTATCAGGAGAAAATTGACCTAGTAGTTCATCCGGCAAGCTGGTTTTGCGAATCCTTTCCTCTGTTTCCAGAACGACTGCCCTTTCAATGACATTTTCCAGTTCTCTCACATTGCCCGGCCATGGATACCACTCAAAAACTTTCAAGGCATCCGGATCTATGCCGTTAATATAGGTTTTATTGTGCCGGGCATTATACTTATTGAGAAAAAATTCAACCAGATCTGGAATATCCTCCTTGCGTTCTCTCAAAGGAGGAAGATGAATAGGGATGACATTTAACCGGTAATACAAATCTTCACGGAAGGATTTCTTCTCCACTAATTCCGAAAGGTTGCTATTGGTCGCCGCAATGATTCTCAAGTCCACAGGAATAGACTTGGTGCCGCCCAATCGCATGATTTCATTCTCCTGCAGAACACGCAGCAGTTTGACCTGGATTGACAAAGGAGCCTCGCCCACTTCATCAAAAAAGAATGAACCCTTATTGGCAGATTCCATCAACCCCAATTTCAGGGAATCAGCACTAGTGAACGCTCCTTTTTCATGCCCGAGCAATTCACTTTCAAGAAGGTTTTCCGGCATGGCTCCACAATTGATGGAGACAAAGGGATAATTTTTTCTATTACCATTAAAGTGGATGGCTTTCGCGATGAGCTCCTTGCCCGTACCACTTTCGCCAGTGATCAATACGGTTGCTTTGCTCTGGGCAACCTTTTCCACCAGATCAAATATTTTCTGTATCGCACCGGACTTTCCTATGACATTTGAAATCTGAAAACGGTCATTCAATGCGGTTTTTAAAAACCGGTTTTCCGTAGAAAGTTTTCGCTTTTCTAAAGCGTTCTTGACGATCAACTGAATATCTTCGATTTTGAATGGCTTGGAAATATAATCGTAGGCACCCTTTTTCATGGCGGTCACAGCAGTTTCTGCAGAAGCATAAGCCGTCATCATCACAACGGGGGTATCGGGCAGGGCATTCCGGGCCGCATCCAAAACATCTATACCATTGGAGCGCCCCATGCGGATATCGGTCAGAACCAGACCAAAGTTATTTTCACGAATCAGCTTGATAGCTTTTTCGACACTGGGAGCGGTGACAACCTGATAACCTTCCTCTTCAAGCATAATGACCATGAAGTCCCGCAAGCTTTTTTCATCGTCCGCAACCAGAATGGAACTCATACTAAGATTTTATCGCCATTCTTACCTGTAAATCAATAAAGGTTCATGAAAACTTTTGCGAAATGAAGACTAGCCTGGATGAGCCACATCAACGGTTAAAGGTTTCCGCATAGAGCTTTAAACGCAGGGCGTTGAGTTTTATGAATCCTTCCGCATCATCCTGGCTGTAACCATGACTCTCTTCGAAACTGGCAATATTCTGGTTGTATAGCGATTTTTCAGCCTTTCGGCCTATAACAATGCAGTTGCCCTTATACAGTTTCAGCCTGACTTCGCCAGTAACATTGGCCTGAGCATGGTCCATAGTTTGCTGGAGTAGCTCCCTTTCGGGAGAAAACCAGAAACCGTTGTAGATCATCCTGGCGTAGGAGGGAATCAAAGAATCGCGGAGAAAAGCGACTTCCCGGTCCAGGGTAACAGATTCAACTGCCCGATGAGCTTCATGCAGAATCGTTCCACCCGGGGTTTCATAGACCCCGCGTGACTTCATCCCGACAAAGCGGTTCTCCACAATATCAATACGACCTATTCCGTTTTCCCCACCATACTGGTTTAGACGCTCCAGCAAAGATGCCGGGCTCATTTTCTTTCCGTTTATGGAAACAGGATTTCCCTGCTCGTAAGCAATCTCTATGGTGGTGGGCTTATCGGGGGCCGCTTCAGGGGTCACTGACAACAAAAACATATCATCATGCGGCTCATACCACGGATCTTCCAACACCCCTCCCTCATAGCTAATATGAAACAAATTACGATCCGTGCTATAGGGCTTGGCCTTAGTGACAGGAACGGAAATCCCGTGCGTCACTGCATAATCGATCAATGCCGTCCTGGAATTAAGATCCCATTCACGCCAGGGGGAAATAATCTTTATTTCGGGATTGAGCGTGTGGTAAGCCAGCTCAAAACGAACCTGGTCGTTGCCCTTACCCGTCGAACCATGCGACACCCCATCTGCCCCTTCCAAGTTGGCAATTCGTATCTGCTCTTTGGAAATCAAGGGCCGGGCAATGGCGGTTCCCAAAAGATAATTGTGTTCATAAAACGCATTGGCCCGAAGCATAGGAAAGACAAAATCCCTAATAAATTCTTCCCGCAGGTCTTCGATATAAACCTTGCTGGCTCCGGTTGCCAGGGCCTTCTCCCTGACCAGTTCCAATTCCTGACCCTGCCCCACATCAGCAGCAAAAGCGATGATTTCACAATCATATTTTTCCTTAAGCCATTTGATAATGACGGAGGTATCCAGTCCACCTGAGTAGGCCAATACAATTTTCTTAAATTTAGTTGCCATAACTGCTTTCTTTTCCAAGTTAAAGAATTCCGGTAGTAATCCCGAATTCAAACAATGGTCAATTCACGAAACAAGGGCATATTGGGCAGCCCCCAGCAAAGGAGCATATTCATCCATCACCACTTTCACAGGGGTTTCCAAAAGATACTTTTCGAACCTGCCCTTGGAAAGAAACGCCTCCATAAATTCCCCTTCTTGTAACAAGGGTACGATCTTCGGAGCAATGCCTCCGCCAAGATAAACCCCGCCATCTGATAAATATTGCAACGCTAAATTTCCTGCCAAGGCTCCATACAGGGAAATAAATAGTTTTATAGTTTTCTCACAAACCGGAGAAGTTTTTGCGAGGGCTCTTTCAACGATAGTAGCAGGAGAATCGACAATCTCATGTTCCGCCGTCTTGAAAAATCCATAAATATCCAACAAGCCGGACCCTGATAATACGCGCTCTATGCTGACCCTGGAATATTTTTTTTGCAGAAAAAATAAAAGCTCCGCTTCCAATTCATTCCGGGGAGAAAAATCACAATGTCCTCCCTCGGAATCCATAACAATATATTTGCCATTTTTCTCAGGCACCAGAAAGGCCTGTCCCAAACCCGTGCCCGCTGAAACCACCGATATTCTTGCTTCATTTACAGGGGTTCCGGCTTGAATGATCTCAAAGGATTCTGAACCCAATAAAGGAATCGCATATGCCATCGCGGCCAAATCGTTGATCAACCAGACCGCATCCACGCCTAAATTTTCCCTTAAGCGCTCTGCCTCAACCTGCCAGGAAAGGTTGGTCAACTGGCATTTTCCGTCAATGACACGACCGGCTACGCCAAAGCAGGCTTTCTCAACCTTTGAATCGTTGTTCTTTAAAAAATCGTCCAGTACCTTCTCAATACTGGAAAAGTCCCGGCTCTCGTAACGCTTTTCCGTTATCCGTGTTCTGCCATCAAAAAGAGCCAGGTTGACCTTGGTTCCCCCGATATCCCCCGCCAGTATCATCTGAGAAACGAACGGATGCGCTCGTCCAGCGCATTCTGGTCTTTGGTGAAAGACTGTAACGCCGATTGCGTCATCAAGTCATCCAGCGCAACAGATTCGGGCCAAGCCGACAAGTCAGGAATTTTCCCATGATCTTGGATTTTCTTTAAATCGTCATCGCTGAAAGGATGAAACAGGTTAACTCCTCGATCACGCGCAATTCCAGCCAGTTCCTTTCCCTGCATGGAATCCAGTTCCGGTGTGTCAATCAGAGCATTCACAAAATCTTTGAACTCGTCAGACAGTTGCCAGAGCTCTGGAAAACGCTTTGCAAGTGCGTGTTGCGGATCAATCCCCGGTTCAATAGGATCATTAATATGAGACTCCACCTGCTCAGAGGATTTTCCGGATTCCTGAAACTCTTTCATAGCCTTAGGAGGAATGGTCAACACATCCAGCCCGGCCAGAAAAGCCACCTGTTCGCCGTTTCTTATACTGGCGGCAATCAATCGTGATCCCACATCTTTGTGGTTATCCCGCGCTAACCGCAACGCTTGTTGGGTCGCCAACGTCACTTTTTCACCCACCAGTTCTCCCGTTCCGGCTTTATGGTCCATCACCACTTGATTCAACCTGCCCAAAAACACGTTCACAAAATCAGGATTGGCCAAACGCGCTGCCAGATAGTTTTGCCGGACCGAAAATCCCAAAGTAAAATTAATGGGAACTCCTTCCTGTCTTAAAGTGCGAACCGCCAGATACCCTTCAGGAGTCAGGGGTACTTTAACAGTAAAATATTCCGGGCAAACCTTGTAATATCGGCGACCAAAATGAAGGGTGCGCTCTATATTTCGGGACACGGCCGGGTACAATTCGACACTGACTTTCACCTTGAAAGCCTGAACCAGGCGCAGGGCAATCTTGCAATTGATCACAAAACCCACCTCCAAAATCATTTCCTCTTCAGACAACTCCAGCCCTTCCTGCCGAATTTTTTGGATGGTGTCTTCAATGACCTTATCCATGATCCCACTTTGCACCACCTGGTTTGCCAAGGTGTTATTGGTGGTCAAAGCCGTGAGTTCGTTTTTCCATATCTCTTTGGCTTTCTCCAACTCACCGGTGTCAATCCAAACCTCACTGCCAAGGGCTTTCAATCTGGCTAATAAAGGATCAGATTCGCTCCGGGGTGACTCCCCTTCAATCTTTTCAAAAGCCAGCCTATGCAGAACCTCTTCCAGCTTTTGGCTCACAGTATCCATATCGTTATCCTCTCTAAAACCCGGGTTTCCCCAAAAGCTTGAACATATTTTTCTTATAAAACTCAACACCCGGCTGATCAAAAGGATTCACTCCATTCAGATAGCCGGTCATTGCCACCGCCCTTTCAAAAAAATAAAAAACCTGGCCCAAAGAGTATGGCGAACGATCTTTAATTTTAAGGGTCATGTTGGGAACGCCTCCCTCCTTATGAGCACTTGCCGTTCCTAGCCATGCTTTCTCATTAACCGTATCGAGCGTTTCACCAGCGAGGTAGTTTAAACCGTCCGCATCATTTTTAAAAGTGGGTATTTTCAACTGCCGCCGGGAGGACTCGAGAATTAAAAAAGTCTCAAAAATATTGCGATTGCCCTCTTGAATCCATTGACCCATGGAATGAAGGTCGGAGGTAAACTCCACCGACGAGGGGAAAATCCCTTTCAGATCCTTGCCCTCGCTTTCACCGGCCAATTGTTTCCACCAATCCGCGAGATAATGAAAAGCGGGTTGGAAGGTTGCAAGAATTTCAGTGGTTTTTCCCTTCTGGTAGAGCAACTGACGCATCACAGCATAATAGTAAGCATCGTTTTGATCCAGAGAGGGCTTCGAATATAATTTTTCACCCTGACGGGCTCCCTCCATCAATTCCTTAATATTGATCCCCGCCACCGCCATGGGAAAAAGCCCCACAGGAGTTAATACTGAATATCGGCCTCCCACATCATCCGGAATCACAAAAGTCCTATACCCCAATTCATCGGCAAGACTTTTAAGAGCTCCTCGGCTGGAATCAGTGGTGACGACTATCCGGTTCCGAGCCCCGTTAGCTCCATATTTTTTTTCCATCATCTGCTTTAGCAGGCGGAAGGCAACAGCCGGTTCGGTGGTGGTGCCCGACTTGGAGATCACGTTGAGACAAACATCGCGGCCCTCTATCAGGTCGAAAAGGTCGGCATGGTAATCGGAACTGATATTCTGTCCGGCAAAATATATTTCCGGCCCACCCTGCAACTGATTAGAAAAAGAAGAGTTCAGGTAGGAAATCCCGGCCCGGGCTCCCAGATAAGACCCGCCGATCCCCACAACGATAAAAACATCACATGAATTGCGAATGGTGTCTGCTGCGGAATCAATCTCAGCCGAATCGGAAAAGCAAGAAGGCAGGCGCATCCAGCCCAGATAGTCCGAGCCCTGACCAGACCCATCCTCTAACTCATCATGGCATAGGTTAACTTGCGGCTGTAAGTCATTGACCTCCAGGTCGGAAACAAAGGGCTTCAGGTTTTCGCAATCAAGGGAAAGGTTTGACATGCTAGATGTATGAAATCCTGTTTATCTTTCCAGTTTACTGAACTTAGACCCTTCCAAGGTCAAATTATACATCAGACCTTTCTGGCCAAATATAAATGCGACAATAGGATCCTCAACATTGATGGTGTCCAGAGAATCCCCCATACCCAGATTGATCAATGCCACAGATCCATCCACTCCGGCTTTCCAGCCATCACTCTTTCTAAAAGCCTTCAAAGCATCCTCTTTAGTAAATACCAAAACGATGGATTTTGCCTGGGCACCGAACTGAAACCCAATTGAAGCGGCCATCGTACTGTAATAATCGACAGTCTTACCACCAATTTGCAAAGCCCCTTCACCATATTCTCCGCCAATGCCAAATCCGACTTTGATAACCTGGGGAAAAATCAGAACACCTTTGGCTTTTTTGATGAAGCTCTCGGCACCTGGAATTTCCTTATTAAAACGCTCCAGAGTGATATCCACGCTCACATCTATTTCCCTGGCGGTTTCCGAAAAGGCCATGTTGGCGGAACACATTAAAATCAGTCCTACCAAAACCCATTGAGTGAAATTAACAGCTATTGCCTGTCGCGTTGGCAAAAAATCTTTATGAATCATTTGTAGTTACCTTTCAAATCAGGATTCCTGAAAACGACTTCTGCCCCGCATACCTTGATAATAAAATGGATTGGCCATTTTACTTAAAACCAATGCGAATCAATCCTTAAGAAACATTACTAAAAAATATAATCTAACTAATTGAAAAATAAATACTAATTAGACCAGCAACTTAAACGCTTGACAAATTAACAACTTCTGTTAATATAAATTTATTACTTAGACACATAACCACTTACCTTTTAATGGGGGGTGCCACATGTTCTACGAAACGAGAATTTTAGATGCTTTCGGAAATATTAAACAGACCATCTCTCCCCAGGAGCTGCACGACCGGCACTGGATGATGTTTCAACGATCGGAAGAGAGTCTGAGTATCTACCCGAAGAAAAGTTCTTCCAAGCCGGTAAGAAAAAAGAGGAGCGCAGGCTTATTGATCAACCATCATTAATAAGCCAGACAGTCATAAGCTTATACCAGACTTATGGCGGTCACTTCAAGTTCAGGATATCACGGATAAAGAGGTTGGTGGCTCTCACCACATGCGGTTTCTCTAAATGTAATTTCATGTCGGCGGGCAGGCGTAGGGTGAAGGTGGAACCAGCCCCCAACTCGCTTCCCCCATTCAGGTTTCCTCCCATCACCAGAACCAGTCTGTGGGTGATGGCCAGCATCAACGCGTCGGCACCGAATCCGCTTGAAAGCGTTTCATCCGCTTGGGTGAAACCTTTAAACAGGTTTTCCAAAATCTTCGGGCTTATGCCCGCACCATTGTCCTGCACTACAAAAGTCAGCCAGTCCGTTTCTCCCACTGTTTCTCGACTCGCTTTAAGCGATATCTTTCCGTTTTTGGTAACGGCGTTCTCTAAAAGATTGAATAAGACCCGTTCCACCCTCTCCCGGTCACCCATCAACTCTCCCAGCGAATCAGCAAGGTCAACGGTCAAGATATTTCCCACTTTTTCAACATCCGGCCTGATTTTTTCCACCACTTCGTTCACCAAATCGGTAATAGAAAACAACTGATGCTCCAATTCAGAGCGCCCCATTTCGATTTTGGACAGGTCTATAATTTCTTCGACCCACTTCATCAACTGATTGCTGGACTCGCGGATTTTCCTTAAATCGACGACCAGATCATCCAAACCATGTTCTTCCTGAATCATTTCACTGTAACCAATGATGTGGTTGAGAGGAGTCCTCAGTTCATGGCTGAGGTTGGCGAGAAAGACGGATTTACTCAAGCTGAAAGTTTCGGCTTCGCGTTTATCGAGAACCAACCGCTGATTAGATTTTTCCAGATCTGCCGTACGTACAGCAACCTGATCCTGGAGGGATTTTTTATGAAGTTCAATTTTGGTACCGCGCTTTTCTGTTTCTGCCAGCACGGTGTTGATCAACTCGACCAAGGGATCATCTTCTGATTGATCAATCCTCAGCGAATAGTCCCGGTGCTCAATGACCTTTTCAAGGATTTTTCGAATCCGCTCAGTATTCAAAATTCAGAGACCCTACCCCGCCAATCCCTTTTCGGCGAGCCAGCGCTCAGCCTCCAAAGATGCAGCACAACCGGTACCTGCAGCGGTGACGGCCTGCCTGTATTTATGGTCATGCACATCACCAGCGGCAAAGACGCCTTCTATATTGGTTTCCTGGGTTCCCAGTTTCAGTTTGATGTAACCTGCATTGTCCAGATCTAACTGCCCGTTGAAGATGGACGTGTTGGGAGTGTGACCGATGGCATAAAAAAGACCTGCGACTTCCATCTCCCGCACTTCATGGGTCTTGACGTTTTTCAGACGAGCCCCGGTCAAAAAATCCTCGCCGATGGCGTCTTCGAGCACTGTGTCCCAGAGGATTTCCAGTTTGGGATGTTTAAGAGCTCTCTCCTGCATGATCTTGGAAGCTCTGAGTTGGTCGCGCCGGTGTACCAGATAAACCACCGAACCAAACTTGGCCAGATAGGTGGCTTCTTCTACTGCGGTGTCCCCTCCCCCAATGACCATCAGCGGCTGGTTGCGGAACATGGGAAGCGCACCATCACAAACCGCGCAGGCCGACATGCCGTTGTTCCACATTTTTTCTTCATTGGGAACACCCATCCTTTTTGCTGTCGCGCCGGTGGAAATGATCACCGAATGCGCTAGCACTTCACGGTTCTCGGATTTCAAAACAAAAGGCCGTTTACTGAAATCGGCCGAGATAACATCTTCCTGAACCATTTCGGTGCCAAAACGCTCGGACTGTTTGCGGAACAACTGCATCAGTTCCGGCCCTTCAACCCCTTCGGGGAATCCGGGATAGTTTTCGACATCCGTGGTGGTGGTCAACTGTCCCCCAGCGGAACCCCCCATGACATAACCTTCAAACATAAAAGGGCTGAGATTGGCCCTGGCAGAATAAATTGCGGCGGTATGCCCGGCAGGCCCCGAACCGACGATGACAACATTCTTAATATCCGGCATAACTCCCTTTCTACCGGGCCATGCCCGGTGAGAATATAGCAACGACCCGTTGAGCCGCCAAAACTCTTTGCTCGCCTGAAACAGTTATTTCTTATTGGTTCCTCACCGAGTGGGCTTCACACAGCGAAATCCAACATCGCTGTATCTCAATTCGGGATCTTTTTTGACCCGATCAGAGGTTCTTAAAAAATGGCTGGGAGAGCTCCACGATCCACCCCGCACCACCCTGTTTTTTTCGGACCCTTCACTGTACCAGCTCAAAGTCCATTCATAGGCATTGCCCATCATATCGTAGAGACCGTAAGAATTGGCCTCAAACTTACCAATTTTTTCTGGAGCACCCGTTCCATAAGGTTGGTCATAATGGGCACCACCCAGTCTTTTGCCTTCGGCCGCTGCCTCCCATTGCGCCTCGCTCGGGAGGTTTCCTCCACGCCAGGAACAATAGGTTCTGGCGTCTTCCCAGTTCACAAACAACGCCGGTTGGTGGGGTTTATTAAAGTCTTGCGGGCGGTCCTCATGCAATACCGATGGTTCGCAAACTCCGGCAATGAAGCATTCCCGGTAATCGGCATTAGTGACCTCATATTTATCGATCCAGAAAACATCGAGTTTCACCTTGTGGGGAACCTCATCGCTACACCAGTCGGCGTTACCCTGCTCTTCTTCGCAGTAAAGACTCCCCAAATTGTATTCACCGGCCGGAATCAAAGCCTGCATAGCCACAGACTCCACTTCAACGGGGGAATGCGCCATGAAAACGATCAGAAACAAAACCCGTTTAAAATGGGGAAAGATCATACTTCTATTTTATCCAAAATTGCTTTTTTAATCTGTTCATAGTCTGCATCCAGTTCGATCGGGGAGAAGGCGTGCTCCGACTGAATTCCCTTCAATTGATCCGTGTGGTATTTGAAAAGAAAATCGGTGAACTTCAATCCGTTCGCGGTGGAGATCACCACTACCTTATCCTTTTTCTTAATTTCCCCACGCTGAGTCAGTTTCTCAAGAACGGCGAGAGCCACCCCGGTATGCGGACAACAGAGCAGTCCTGTTTTATTGGCCCTACCCACTGCATAAGCCAACTCACTTTCGGTCGCCTCTTCGACGATGCCATCAAAAGCCTGGAGAGCACGAATGGCTTTTTTATAACTGACCGGATCTCCAATTTGAATGGCACTTGCCAAGGTCGTTTTCGCCTGGACAGACTCAAATGATTCGAATCCTTTTATATAACTGCGGTAAAGAGGATCGGCCTGTTGTGCCTGGGCACAAACCAGACGCGGGAGCTTATCGATCAGCCCCAGGTCATGGAACATCTGGAATCCTTTGCCGATAGCGCTGACATTCCCCAGATTGCCACCGGGGACGATTACAAAATCTGGCACTTCCCAGTTGAACTGCTGGACCAACTCGAAACTGATGGTTTTTTGGCCTTCGATTCTCAGGGAATTCATTGAGTTTGCCAGATAGATATCGTTTTTCTGGCAAACCTCCTGAACCAGTTTCATGCATCCATCAAAATCAGTATCCAAAGACAAAGTGAGGACACCGTGCGTGATGGGTTGAATCAACTGTGTCAACGAGACTTTATTTTTGGGTAAGAAAACAATGGCAGGAATTCCGGCTACGGCGCAATATGCGGCCAGCGCGGCTGAGGTATCCCCGGTTGAGGCACAGGCCACCGCCCTGATATTTTTCCCGGAAGAAATCATTTGCTTGACCATGGAGACCAGCACGGTCATCCCCAAATCCTTGAAGGACCCCGTATGCGCCATGCCGCACTGTTTGACCCATAGATCATTGAGGCCAATCTGTTGGCCCAACCGTTCGGCCCAGAACAGGTTAGTGCCCCCTTCATAAGTGGAGACAATATTTTCGTCTTCCACATTCGGGCACACCAGTTCCCTTTTGCCCCATACGGAACTGCCATAAGGCCATTCATTGCGCCGGTACCGGCTCTCAAGCAGGGCTCTCCACTCTTCAGGAGATCGTTTTTTTAGCTGCTCCATATCATGTTGCACTTCCAGAAGTTCATCACACTCCCTGCAACGATAGATGATGTCGGTCAGTTCGTACCGGCTTTGGCAATCCAGGTTGATGCATTGAAACCAGGCTTTAAATCCCATTATTACCTTTCCACACGAATCAAGTTAGACTTTTCACACACCACATCCAGTTCTTCTATTTCCTTTAAAGCAGACTGAATATTTTTCTCACTGGCTTTGTGACACATCATCACCAGTGGCACCCCTTTGCCACGGTCTCCCCGTCCCCTCTGGATCATGGACTCAATGCTGATAGAATGTTTGCCCAGTATCCCGGATATTTTTGAAAGTACGCCCGGATGATCCACCACACTGAAACGCAGAAAATATTCAGACTCGATTTCACTGATATCCTTGAGGGGAATGCTTTTGATCTCTTCACTCTGGAAAGACCCAACAGGTAACCTTTCTCCCACACCTGAGAGGATGTTGCGGGCAATTTCGACGACATCGCCCACCACCGCACTGCCAGTAGGCAGAGCACCTGCCCCATGACCAATCAGTACATTTTCATCCATCATATCATCACAGACACGAATAGCGTTTAACACTCCGTTGACATTGGCCATCGGGTGCGTAATTGGAATCATGGCTGGATGGACACGAATATCAATCTTCTCGCCATCGTATTTGGATATGGCAAGCAGTTTGATGCGGTAACCAAACTCCCGTGCGCATTCGATGTCTTCCGAGGTGATGCCTGAAATACCGGAAACAGTTATATCGTCAAACGACACAGGGGTCCCATAAGCCAGACGAGTCAATACCGCTATCTTGTGGGCAGAATCGATGCCTTCAATATCAAAAGTCGGGTCCGCTTCAGCGAAACCTTTTTCCTGTGCTTCTTTCAAGGCGGTATTGAAATCGCAATTCTCATCCGACATTTTACTGAGAATATAATTTGCGGTGCCATTGACGATGCCTTCAATGGTCTGAATACGGTTAGCGACGAACGCCTCCCGAATCGACCGAATTATAGGAATGGCCCCCCCTATAGAAGCTTCGAATCCAATCGACAGGCCTTTTTCAGTAACCGCTGAAAAAATTTCGTCTCCATGTTTGGCCAGCAGAGCTTTGTTGGCCGTCACCACATGTTTTCCCTGGCTAATGGCTTGGAGAAGAAATTTTTTGGCCGGTTCGTATCCGCCAATCAATTCGATGACCACATCAATGTCAGGGTGATTGATCACTTCATCGGCAGAAGTCGTCAACACATCGGAGGCCAGTTTGACACCTCGGTCTGTGGTGATATCCAGATCCGCGACTTTAACCAGCTCCACCCCGGCTCCCAACCTTTTCTTGATAATTTCACTGTTTTGCGTGAGAATTTTAGCCACGCCGGCACCTATGGTGCCAAAACCGATCATGCCCACCTTTACCGTTTTCATCGTCTTTCCTTAAAAAATCTCTTTAATTCCCCGGACGGCCTGCCTGATCCTGTGTTCGTTTTCGACCAGCGAAAAACGTACAAAATGGTCACCACCCTCTCCAAATCCGATGCCAGGTGCAACCGCCACCTTGGCTTTTTCCAGCAACATCTTGGAAAACTCCAAGGATCCCATTTTCTTGAAACGATCCGGAATTTCTGCCCAGACCATCATCGTTGCTTTCGGCGGTGTCACTTCCCAGCCAATTCGATTCAACGATTCGCACAAGACATCTCGTCGGCTTCGGTACCTTTCCCGAATTTCTTCTACACAGTCACGCGGACCATTCAGAGCCACCGTGGCCGCGATCTGGATCGGCTGAAACATGCCATAATCCTGATAACTTTTGATACGCGCCAGGGCATGAATAATTTCAGCATTTCCTACCGCAAAACCAACCCGCCACCCAGGCATATTATAACTTTTTGACAAACTAAAAAACTCTATTCCCACCTCTTTTGCTCCTTTAACTTGCATAAAGCTGGGAGCCCGATAACCGTCAAAAACAATGTCCCCATAAGCAAAGTCGTGGATCACAATCAGGTCATGTTCTTTGGCAAAGTCCACCACCTTCTCAAAAAAATCTACACCCACCACCTGGGTCGTGGGGTTATGCGGGAAATTGATGACCATCACCTTCGGTCTGGGCCAATTGCTCTTGAAGGCGTCGAGCAGAGCATCAAAAAAATTTATCTCGGCGCTAAGCGGCACATGAATGACATCACCGTTCGCCAAAATGAACGCGTAAGTATGAATGGGATAAGTCGGCGTTGGCACCAGAACCGAATCACCCGGAGTGGTGATCGCCAGTGCCAGGTGAGCAATACCTTCTTTCGAGCCAATCGTTGCAATGGCTTCAGAATCCGGATCCAGGTCCACACCATGGTTACGTTTGTACCAGTCGGTGATAGCGAGACGGAGCTTATATATGCCCTTGGATACGGAATAGCGGTGATTGCCTTCCTTGTTCGCAGCTTCTATTAATTTATCCACAATATGCTTGGGGGTCGGCATATCAGGATTTCCCAAGCCAAAGTCGATAATATCTTCCCCGCGTCGACGGGCATCATACTTGAGCTCGTTGACGATCCCCAAAACATAGGGAGGAAGGCGCTGAATTCTGGAAAATTCTCTCATGGCTTCAAAATGTTATTGGTGGCAGTGGCCGATCACGTCCCGATGATTGATAACCGGGAATAGGAATCTTAAACATTAAGGGTGCCCTTAAATAAGACAGGCCAAACCGCAAAAAAATCCTGGTCAGTCAGGGTTTGTCAGGAGGCAACCTGTTAATTTCCAAGGGAATCCGGCCGAATGCCCGCGTAACATAACATAATTTGCAAAACCCGGCAAACCTAAAGCCTTGAGGGGGAAGCCGCTTTCCCCCACCGAAGAATCCATTGATTCTTTTTTCTTGATTCTGGCCTTTTACAGAGAGTAGTATTTGCCCTTGAGATGGTCGACAATCATCTCGTTGGTTCCCGCTTGCAGGTTTCTTTCCAGATTGATCCGGGAATGGCGGACAAAATCCACTCCCGGTGATCTTCCGGGCTTAGCCAGATCATCTTCCTCCAATTGCACATGGAATTTTTTCAAATAATTTTATTGAGCATTATTCAGGGACTCACTGAGTTTCTGCCTATCTCCAGTTCCGGACATCTAATATTGGCTCCTCTAATCTTCAATCTTGAAGATCAGGGTCTTGCTCTCGATGCCATTTTGCATTTAGGCACCCTTCTGGCAATCATAATCTTCTTCCGCAAAGAACTAATAGATTTAGCCAAGGGATTGTTTGACCGCCAGGGTTCTCCGGAGACTCACCACCTTGCATGGTGCATTATCATTGCTTCGTTCCCGGCGGGGCTGATAGGACTGTTTGGCGGAGGATGGATTGAAGCCAACTTGAGGAACCCCACTTTTGTCGGGTACAATCTTTTTTTCTGGTCCCTCATATTCCTGGTGGCAGACCGGTACGGCTCAAAAAGCTCCAACCCCAACACAGAATTAAACCGGTTGAGCCTCCGGCAAATTTTATTTATCGGGTGCGCCCAGGCCGTTGCCCTGTTGCCGGGAACCTCACGGTCTGGCATCACCATCGCCGCGGGACTCTTCAGCAACCTCTCGCACACTTCAGCAACCCGGTTTTCTTTTCTCCTGGGAACTCCAATTATTTTTGCAGCAGGCATGCACAAGCTGATGCAGTTTATTTCACACCCGGTTGCAGAACAAACCTATTCCAACCTCCATCTTGTAATTGGGATGGGGATAAGCTTTCTGGTTGGTTTGCTGGCTATTCAACTTCTTCTCAAGATCGTTGAGAGAGTGGGTCTTTTACCCTTTATCATATACAGGGTGATTCTCGCGGGCGGGATTCTGCTTTATTACTGAGGAGAGTGGCAATAAAAAAGCCGGCCTGTAAACAGGCCGGCTTAGTAATAAAACTAGAAAGAATTAACCACAGGTTATAATAAGATCGGTTGTACCATTATTGGTGATTCTAACTTCGCCATTGATGTCTGAAATGGAATCGCCACGGCTGAAGTTATTTTGCCTAACCAATGTCACAGATTTTTTCCCCATGGAATGCTTGCTGCCCATTTTCACTGAGGAATTACCTGCAGCTCCACCACCGTTCGTGGGAAAACCCATATTCGCATTCGGGGCCAAGCTTATAGCACTCGTGATATGAGTTGAAGAAAACCAGACCGAAGCATTTGCTTCACCCCGATCTTCAGCTCCGCCACCCCCAGCTTCAATTTTGATGGATTTAGCGTCGGTGCATTTAGTCATCGCGCCCGCCGACAACATTCCTGCAAATGCAGAACTGGCGAGACAGAAAGACGCAATGGTTACAACTAAAACAATAGCGAGTTTTTTCATGATAAATTCTCCCTTACCCTAGTTAACAAACGTTCACCTACTAATATTCTAAACGAGGCAAATTCCAAGGAATTAGCCCCCTCCCATTAGAACTAAAAGAAATTTCTCAAAGAACATTTCAGCACCTGAGCTCCTAACGACTGGAGTGGTTTTCGGCGCTTTTCCCAAAACTGACAAGTAGGAAATATCCTACTTTAATAAGCCCGGTCTCGGATTTAGACAAAGTATACTTATGCGCTAAAACATGTCAACGTTTATTTCCAGTGCTGGATTAAACCGCTTTATTTACAATAAGTTATATAACTAGCCCTGAATGCCCGCAAGCAACCAAGGGCAGAGCCTCATAACATCCGATCACATATTAAGTGTTTATCCTATAATTGATTGGGGTATTAACCTGATATTGCGGCACGTATCTCCGGCACCGTCCATCAACCTTGTCGGCTTTCATCGGTAAGCACCACTCCTGAAAGTAGGACTAAAGTCTTTTTCAATCCTTGCAAATGAACCTTGCCTTTGAGGCAAGCCGCTCCTTCAAATCGAACATCGCCATCTATCTTCAGTTCCTTCAAATCTACAAGGTCCGGAATGATGGAAAAAGCGTTTTGAAAATTTTCTATATCTTGCAGGAAGTCCCCCAGCTCTATTAAGGGTAATGGATGGGACTTTCGGTCTCTAATTAACTTTCCATTGCTCAAGCTAAAAAGGTTGGAGCGGACCAACAGCAAATCATCCGTCTTTTTAACCGGCAAAAAACGCTCACGCGAAACAGTGAGGCCTACCGCCCCCTCGAAGCATTCCAAACCCGAACCGATAGCCGTTTCAAGTTGAACTACAGGATTTTCTTCAACATTTTTCCGGTTCACCATCACACTTAATTCCAGAGAGCCTTTTTTTAGCCTGTTGTTCAGAGCCACCAGGTTTATCCAGATATTATTGGTATTGAAAACCTTGAATTTTTTCTGGTCACAAAACTCATCGACCTTATCATCGGGAACGCGGGCAATCTCCAACAGCTTGAGCTTTCCATTCTGCTGGTAAAGAGTACCCCCCTTAACATCCGCTGGGGTTTTAGCTGCCATTTCCATTAAGAAAGGGATGTTGAATTCATCCATATAATTCAGGATGACAGGGTCCACAACCGCGCCAAGGTTATCGGCATTGGAAATAAAAAGAATTTCCCTGCCCGCATCTATCAGCTTTTGTAAAATTCCCTGTTGCCAGACACATTGATAAAAATCTCCATGCCCGGGAGGATAGTATGCCTGATCCCCCCACTTATCAGGGGTGAGCGGACTCAGGCCCTCTAAATGCAGGCGAGGGAATTTGCTTTGTTGAAAACCTATTATTTCTGAAGAGAACTTCAAGGCATTCAAATGGGCCTGGGTTTTCTCATGCGTGTAGAAACTGTTCATCAAGAGGAGAGGGATTTTTTGATCCCATTCCCGATTCAGGCTCTCGATTTGTTCTAATATCAAATCCAGAAAGGATTTATTGTCCCGCACCTCAACCAGAGACTTTGGCCCCACACAGCCCATGCTGGTACCCATGCCACCATTGAGCTTGCCCACAACAAGCTTTGATAATTGGCGTGCGATCTGGGAATGTTTCGGAGGTGGCAGACTGGAAAAATCCAACAGGTTGCTGGAGTCGGGGGTCATTATGGAACTCCAGTCCTGAACCTTAGACGGTCCATGGCGGAACTGGGTGATCATCTCCCAATAATTGCTTAATTGGGAACTTTCAAGTAATTTGCCCAACTCATTCCATAAAGAATCTTCACTGTCTAACATACTGGAATCCTAAAGCTGTTTTTTCGTGATAACCTTGCAAGGACTTGCTGCTTTTTTGCAAGTTGCTTTTATAAGGCCTGTCCATGCTGGTATTTAAAAAAAATATCCACAACACCTCTCACTCCCATCATCCTGAAAATGAGGCCCAGCAAAACCTGGATCCTTTTGCTTTTATTTTCAGGTCGCTGACCACCGACCGAGAAATCTTTTACGGACTACAACAGCTTCCTCAAGCGGAAGGTCAGGATCGTTTCAAGACTTTATTCCCTCATGTATCCAGATTTGGTTCCATTTCGCTGATCAACAGTTTCTCCCGGTCGCTCCTGGAAGGATTGATCGACAAAAACCAGTGGTACTCCATGAATGCATATCATATGACATATTTGTTCGACAGTCTGCATGGTACTTTTGAGGACTACAGCTACTCGGAACCGGCGCAAAGGAAAGAAATATTTCCCGAGCTTCACGGGGATGCTATTAACTTTGATCATTTTCTGGAAAGTTATTTTTTTGGGACCGCATTTTTAATGGATGCCGAACGATTCAACAATATGCCGCCGGAAGAAAAGAAAGACCTGAAACTCACCGATCCCTGCCTGTTCGGGGTGATCAACAGGCTGATCCCTGCTGAAGAAGAAGTTGTGCTCAAAAAAAGCCTGCAAACCCCCTACTCCCCTGAATAAAAACCATGCCGATAAGAAATGCGCTATTTCCCTAACTCCTCTTCCAGTTTCTGGATCAGAAGGCTGGAGTCCGGTGTCACCTCACTCAAAAAACTAGCCACGGGTATTCCATTTTTCCCAATTAGGAATTTATGAAAATTCCATTGCGCTTCATTTTTTTCTGGCACCCACTTTCCTTTTAACCGGTATAACACCCATTTTACCAGTCCAAATATTTGCGACCGAAATCCCTCACCGCCTTGATGCTTCAAGTCACAATTATATAGATATTGGTAAAGATCAAGTTTTGGCGGGCCCAGAACAGGCACCTTACTGAAAAGATCAAACGTTACGTTAAAATTTTTCTGGCAAAAATTTTTGATCTCCTCGTCGGAACCGGGCTCCTGCGCGCCAAAGTCATTAGAAGGAAAAGCCAGAATACTTAATCCCTGATCTCGATATTGCTCATAGAGTTTTTGCAGCCCCGAATATTGAGGAGTGAATCCACAATCCGAGGCCACATTGACAATCAGCAAAACCCTCCCCTGATATTTACCAAGCCCGGACACCTCTCCGGCAATGGATCGAGCTTCAAAGTCATAGATGTTTTTATCTAAAAAGTTCATAGTCCAAACTTGGGATTAGAAACCGAATTGGGTCCTGCAGTTCAGGTATAATATATGGTGGTGAGAGCCATAGAAACAAGGCTCCTTAAAATATAGCAGATTACTGAAAAAACCAAATAGCAAATTCGTCAAATGCTCGTTTTCAAAAACAATATTTATGACACCTCGTCCCCCGGCAAACTGATTCCTTGCCCCGACTCGGACTACAATTCCTGTTTCGATCCCCGCCATTTTGTTGAAGTGGCATTAAATCAAGAAGAAGATGTCCTGTCATTCATTGAACACCAGCCCCAAATGTACTGGAAAGAGGATTTCAAACAGTTTTATCCCCACTCGGGAAGAATCAATTCTTTGCACTCGCTTAAAGAGATCCTGAGAATATTGCGGCTCGGATTAATCCAGGCTTCATGCTGGCAGCATATGAATACTTACCATTTTTGTTTTTTGTATGATGTGTTGGTGCGCTTTTCTTTTGACTACAACCATGACAGTTTGCAGGAGAAGTCATCACACCTTCCTGAGTTAAAGGGCAAGCCTGTATATCTTGGCAATTTTGTCAGCAACTATTTCTTCAATCAATCATTCCTGATCGACCCCGAGCATTTCAATTCGCTTAAATCGGAGGATAAAACCGTGTACGACTGCCCCTGCCTGTTTGGTGTCGTCAATGGCCTAATCCCGACACGGGAAGAAATGGCCCTTAAAGAATCCCAAGATTATCCTTACACGGTTTTTGTGTAAAGCTAATCACCCATGCGGACTAAATACAATGCTCTTAAGGCGTAGGCAGAAAAAAATAGGGAAGCATACATAGGGGGGATCCTTTGAAGTTCAACCATGCAAGCTTTTATATCTGAAGCAAGTGGTTGTATGGTCATTGACCATGCCGGTTGCCTGCATGAAGGCATAGCAGATGGTGGAACCCACAAATTTGAAACCGCGCTTTTTTAAATCCTTGCTCATCGTATCTGATTCATTTGTAGTGGCGGGGATTTTTTTCAACGATTTCCAGCTATTTTGTATGGTTTTATTGTCGACAAATCCCCAAATATATTTATTAAAACTACCAAACTCTTTTTGTACTTCTAAAAATGCCTTGGCATTGGTAACTGAAGCCGCCACTTTCAAACGATTCCGAACAATACCTGCATTTTGCAAGAGTTCCCGCTGATTAGAATCATTATATTTTGCGACCTTTTTAGGTTCAAAATTATCATAGGCCTTACGATAATTATCGCGTTTTTTAAGAACCGTCGTCCAGCTAAGCCCTGCCTGTGCGCCTTCTAAAATTAGGAACTCAAAAAATGTTCTGTCATCATGAACCGGAACTCCCCATTCCTCATCATGATATGTAATATCCAACTCTGAGGGTTTTGAATTATGACCAAGCCAGGCACACCGTATTATCACAATTGACCTCTTAAAGAATTATTCTGACCATACCGCAATCTCATTCCCATTGGGATCACTAAAATGGAATCTTTTTCCTCCAGGAAATTCAAAGATGGGTTTAACGATTTCGCCTCCCGCCTTTTTCACTTCTTCAAATTTTTGATTCAGGTCGTTGGCATATAGGACAACCAGAACACCCCCACTCGATACTTGGGCATCCCCTTCCCCATTAAAACCACCGTCAATATTTGCTCCAGAAAAACTGATGTATTTTGGCCCCCAATCTGAAAACTCCCAATCAAATACCTGATTATAGAAATTTTTTGTTTCGGCATTTTTAACCATAGGAAATTCAATATAATTTATACTGTTATTTTTGTTACTCACGAGTTTTCCCTTTTCATTTTAATTGGAAAATATAAACTAATATTGATAGAGATAAAAACATTTTATTAGACTTGCTGAATTAGGAGAAATTCGTTGTTCCCTGTTGTTACAGCAGAACAGATGCAGGCCATCGACCGGCAGGCGATTGATGGATTTGCCATTCCCGGTATCACCCTCATGGAAAACGCCGGTATTGGGGTTGTCCATGAACTGCAAAAGCGTTTTCCCGATCTGCATCAAAAAAAGATATTCATATTTTGCGGCATGGGCAATAACGGGGGAGATGGATTCGTCATTGCCCGGCATCTGGCCAACCTGGGTTCTGAAGTGACGGTCCTCTCGGCCGGAAAATTGTCGGAACTTAAAGGAGATGCTGGAATCAACGCCAACTCCGCCCGAAATATCGGCATCCAGGTTGATGAACTAGGCTCTAAACATTTGAACCGCCATGATCATAAACTACGCCATTGCGATATCATCATTGATGCTGTGTTCGGGACCGGTTTAAACAAACCTGTCTCGGGATTCATGGAAAAAGTCATCGATAAAATCAACCAGTTTGAAAAGTTTGTGGTCTCGGTGGATATCAATTCTGGAGTGGACTCCGATAGCGGCCAGTTAATGGGACCGCATGTCAAATCTGACCTGACCCTTGCCCTCGCCTACTACAAGCAAAGCCATTTGCTCCACCCGTCAGCTGGGGTCATGAAAGAAATCAGGCTCATTGATATTGGAATCCCGGCAAAGGCCTGTGAAAGTCAGAATATCCAGGTTCATCAGTCCGAAGAGAAGGACATAAAATCTTATTTCCAAAAACGCAACCCCAATTCCCACAAAGGCGATTATGGTCATGTTCTGGTGCTTGCCGGGTCGAGAGGCAAAAGCGGTGCCGCAGGGTTGACGGCTCTCGCTGTTCTACGGGCCGGAGCCGGTTTATGCACACTCGCGCTTCCAGACTCCAGCCAGAAGGCGGTTCATCCTATGGAAGTGATGACCGTCCCACTACCTGAAACCACCAGCGGCACATTATCCTTGAAGGCAAAAGAATCCATTCTGAATCTTCTCGAGGGTAAGTCTGCAGTAGCTGTTGGACCAGGAATCTCCACCGATCCGGAAACGGTTGCTTTGATCGGTGAGATACTGCCGCAGATTCAGTGCCCGCTAGTGCTGGATGCGGATGCTCTAAACGCGTTATCGTTGCATAAGGATTGGCTGGAAAAGTTGAAACCCGAAACCGTTCTCACCCCACATCCGAAAGAAATGTCCCGTTTAACTGGAATGCCAACGGAAGAAATTCAAAAAAACCGTATTACCACGGCCTCTAAATTTTCCAGCAATCATTCCTTGACCCTGATCTTAAAAGGTTCTCCAAGCCTGATTGCATTGGCCGATGGATCACTGGTCATCAATCCCACAGGCAATGCTGGCATGGCGACCGGTGGGTCGGGAGACGTTTTGACCGGAATCATTGCAGGGTTAATGGCTCAGGGTTTTTCCACCGCACAGGCTTCCATTGCTGGAGCTTATATACACGGCGAGGCAGGAGATTATTTTGCCGAAAGTGAAAGCCAAACCACTTTGATCGCGGGAGATTTATTAAGATGCTTGCCGGAAACCCTGAAACGCATACTTCCCTGATATCAAAAATGAAAAAAATATCCCACAGTCCTGAAGAAACTCTACAATTGGGAAAATCTCTCGGCAGCTCATTGATCGCCGGTGACATTGTTCTTCTATTTGGAGACCTCGGCGCAGGCAAAACCCACCTGACCCAGGGAATCTGTTACGGTTTGGAACTGGACAAGGGTTCCTATATTCGCAGTCCAACCTTCACACTGATTAACGAATACCTGGGCCGACTTCCTATTTACCATATCGATCTATACCGGATCGAGAACCAGGAAGAAATCTATTCTCTGGGCCTTGAGGAAATTTTATTTAACCAGGGAGTCACCGTCATTGAATGGGCAGAAAAACTACGCTCGCCCAAAAACCCTGAAAGTCTCATCCTGAACATCCAGGATCGAATAGAAATTAATATAAAAATTATCAGCGACTCCGAACGTGAATTCACCTTCCATTCCTTTTTTCCGGAACCCCGATCCTCCCCTGTTTTCACTTTACTTTAAAGACCCGCTATGCCATGATTGGCTTATGGTATGCCATTTGCATAAAATTTTAATGTATTATAAATTAAACATTTAAATGATTAATACGGTCAGGAGAGCTTTACTATTAGTGGCCTTCAGCGTAATTGGAATGGCAGGGTTTTACTTTTTCAAAACCTTGGGTACTTCTGTTGAAATGGAGAACATCAAAATCAAGGTGATGGAAAAAGGAGTCGATGTCGAAATTGAGAATTTCAAGATAATCCACGAAAATAAAGGGGTTAAGGAGTGGGAACTCAAAGCAGATTTAGCGCAAATCGACAATCGGCAAAATTTGACAAAGTTACAGAATGTGGAAATGATTCTCCACAAGGGAGAAAACAGGCAATACACCATTTCCGCCGATTTTGGTATCTATAAAAGCAAAACCGATGATGTGACTCTTGACGGTAATGTAAAACTTGTGGGCTCCGCAGAAGGATTAAAGCAAAGGCTGAGTATCAATTCCGAGAAAAGCAACTGATAACAAATGGAACTGCATGAAGAATAAAAGCATAGAAACCGGACTTATTTTTCTTGTCACCTGGGTATTGATGGCTATACCTAACGTGGCTCAAAGCCAGAGCTCGCAAAAATCCAAGCAGGACAAGGAGCCTTTAGAGATAACCTCCGACCGAATGCGGTATGAAGATGGGGGAGTAAAAATCATATTTTCCGGGAATGTCGTGAGTTACAAGGGTGACTTGAAAATCACCTCTGACATCCTGGAGGTCTACAATTCCGCAGACAAAAAAGAAACGGATGAAATTGTAGCCATCGGAAATGTTTTTATTACCTGGGGGGGGAAAAGAGCTATGGGAGACCGGGCGATCTATTTGGATAAATTGCAAAAAATCATTTTGACGGGTACTCCCAAGGCCACCGCATGGGAAGATGGAAATATGATTGAAGGTCGGGAAATGATTTTTCTTTTGGATAAAGACCGGTTTGTGGTCAATGAAAGAGTGCACATGAAGATTTATCCAAAAGATGAGGAAACAAAGAAAACCCCGAAAAAAAAAAGTCTAAGCTAACTAATAAAAACCAACTTTCCTCTCCCAAATAAAAAAGTGGCTGGCCTGAGAACTGAAAACCTTGTCAAGTCATATCGGACTCGAAAAGTAGTCAATAATGTAAGTATTGAAGTCAATCAAGGCGAAATTGTCAGCCTCCTGGGTCCAAACGGCGCTGGCAAAACCACTACTTTTTACATGGTTGTGGGGCTAACTCGCCCAGATAACGGTAAAGTTTTATTAAATGATGAGGACGTCACCTGTTTTCCCATGCATCAGCGCGCCAAAAAAGGGGTGAGTTATTTACCGCAGGAGCCTTCGGTGTTCAGAAAATTGACAGTGGAAGAGAATATCATCGCGGTACTGGAATCTCAGAAGCTCTCAAGTTTTGACCGCAAAAAAAAGGCCCGTGCGTTGCTTCGGGAACTCAACATCCTCCACATAAAAGATTCCAAAGCTTATTCGCTTTCAGGTGGAGAACGAAGACGGGTGGAGATCAGTCGAGCTTTGGCAACGTCTCCAGTGTTTATTCTCTTGGACGAACCCTTTGCAGGCATCGACCCTATCGCCGTGGCGGATATTCAATCCATAATATCGCAGTTGAAAAAAAAGGGTATTGGAGTTTTGATCACCGATCACAATGTGCGGGAAACTTTAAGCATTACCGATCGTGCCTACATTATCAACGAGGGCAAAATCATCGCGTCAGGTAAACCGATGGATGTTGCCCAGGATGAAAAAGTGAAACAGATTTATCTGGGCAACCAGTTTTCATTTTGAGCCGGGAGTAAACATATATGGCAATGGAAATGAAAATGAGTTTGAACCTGAAGATGAGCCAGAAGCTGGTCATGACCCCCATGCTTCAACAGGCCATCAAGCTCCTGCTATTGGCACGCCTGGAACTCGCCCAATTAGTAAGACAGGAAATCATAGAAAATCCGGTCCTGGAAGAATTACTTGAAGACGAAAACGAGCAGGAAGATAGCCAGAAAGAAGAACAACCGACTGAAGAATCCACCACCTCCGACACGGAACAGGATACAAGCTCTCAGGAACAGGAAATCGACTGGGATAATTATTTCCAAGACAACATTGACCGGGGGATGTCGATCGAAAGCTATGCCGAAAAACCTTCTATTGAGGCCACCTACAAAAAAGAAGCTACTTTGGCAGACCACCTCATGTGGCAACTGGATTTGTCCGTTGACTCTGAAGAAGATAAGTTTATTGGCTCCTGCATTATCGGCAACATTCAGAACGATGGGTACCTTTGCGCGGACCTGCAGGAAATTGCTGGCATCAGCCAATCCAATGAAGAAAGTGTACTGAGGGTTTTAAAAATCATACAAACCTTTGAACCTACTGGGGTTGCCGCCCGATCCTTGAAAGAATGCCTGATGATTCAAGCCCTTGCCCTTTCCGACAAAAATGCCTACGTCGAAGTGCTTATTGAAAATTATCTCGAGCGACTTGAGGACAGGTTCCTGCAAAAGGTTGCCTCTGAATTAAAAATTGATTTAGAAGAAGTTTTAGGAGCCTTAGAAATCATCAAGGGTTTTTGTCCGAAACCAGGCCTTTTATTCAGTTCCGAAGGGATCGATTATGTGATTCCCGACCTTGTGGTAGTAAAAACGGATAAGGGTTACGATGTGGCCTTGAACGATGAAGGGGTTCCTAACCTGAGGATCAGCTCTTATTATCACAACCTATTAAAAACCACTAAGGAAGGGCAAACCAAAGAATATCTGGAAGACAAATACCGATCTGCTTTGTGGCTGATTAAAAGCATCGCCCAGAGAAGACAAACCATTTACAAGGTTGGAAAAAGTATCGTAAAACTGCAAAAGAATTTTTTGGACGATGGCTTGTCCTATTTACAGCCCATGGTTCTAAAAGATGTGGCTAGGGATATTGAAATGCATGAATCGACGGTAAGCAGAATTACCACTAACAAATATATAGATACACCGCAGGGAGTTTTTGAGCTGAAATTCTTTTTCCATAGCGGCATCAAGTCCTATATGGGAAGCTCCATGTCCTCCATCCGTGTAAAAAACATGATCAAAGAAATTGTCAACGAGGAAGACAAAAATAATCCATTGACAGATGACCAAATGGTGGAGGCATTAATGAGAAAAAATGCTAAAATAGCGAGAAGGACAATCGCCAAATACCGAAAAGAGCTGAATATCCCACCTGCGAGCAAGAGAAAAAAGTTGTTTTAATTTCCCCTGCCTTTTAGTAATTTATGCACCTTTAGCGTGCTTTAATCATCATACGCTGTTGACGTTTTTTTTGGAGAGATCTTGGAGAGATCAATGAAACTGACTGTAGCTGGACGAAACATTGAAATCACGGATGGCATCCGGGAGCACTTGCAAAACAAAATGGATAAGACCATCAACGAACTGGGCGGGAAAGCAGACGTCCACGTGGCACTGTCTGTAGAAAAGCACCGGCATTTTGCGGAGGTCACCGTAAAAACAAAGGGGTTTACGGTACACAGCACGGAGGAGACCAACGACCTCTATGCTTCGATGGATAATGCTCTGACAAAAATGGAAAAGCAATTAAGAAAACACAAGGAAAAAGCCCAGGCACTTAGAAACAAAAAAGGCTCGCAGTCCAAACTGAAAAATCAGGACTGAACCGACATTATCCATAACTTGCTCCCATTAAAATGAAAATTGACGATATTTTAAAAAAGGGTTCCATCATTGCCAATTTGGCTGGAACCAATAAGGAAGAAGTCCTCCGGGAAATCACCGATTTCTTGCAAGAGCAGGGCCTTATCAAGGACAAGGAGACCTTGCTCAATACCTTGATGGAGAGGGAAAAACTGGGAAGCACGGGAATTGGTGAAAATGTGGCTATTCCACACGGAAAATCCGATGAACTTTCCCAAATCATTACGGTCTTTGCACGTTCATTAAATGGGGTGGATTTTGAATCCCTTGACCAAAAGCCTGTTCATTTTGTATGCATGGTTATCGCCCCCTCTAATTCCACAGGGCAACATTTAAAAGCGCTGGCTCGCATATCAAGGATTTTTAAAAACCAGAATTTGCGCGATGGTATTCTAAAGCTACAGGACGCAAATCAAATCTATTCACTTCTTCTTGAAGAAGACTCAAAGTTTATTTAATTGGCCATGAAAGGTATCGCCGTATCAAAAGGTGTTGCAATCGGAAAAGCGTACCTGCTTGATTCAACCAAGTTCTGCATCATCAAGCACCAGGTCAGCGAACTTGAAGCAGAAAAAGAGGTTGAGCGCTTTCGCGAAGCCATTGAAAAAACCAAGCTCCAAATGGCAGAAATAAAAAAGCGCGCTGAAAAAATTGCCGATAAATATGCGGTTATTTTGGATACCTACACCCTGCTTCTGGATGATGACATCCTGGTTAACGATACCATTGAAAATATCAAAAAATATAAAACCAATGCAGAATGGGCCCTCACCCAAACTTTAAATAATTTTTTAAAACTGTTTGACAATATCAACGATGACTATTTGAAGGGTAAAAAAGACGACCTCGACCTGCTGGTTCAGACTATTCTAAAGAACCTCATTGGCCATTCCCAGGAATCCCTGTCTGATATTCAGGAGCCAGTTATTATTGCAACCCATTCCCTGAGTCCCTCCGACACCATAATGATGCCCAAAACCTTCGTCAAAGGTCTGGTCACCGAGGCGGGAGGGAAGACATCCCATGTGGGCATATTTGCCGCTGCGCTGGGAATCCCTGCTATCACCGGAGTTAAAGAGATCACTTCAAAAATAAACTCAGGGGATCAGATCATTGTTGACGGCATTGATGGCGAGGTCATCATCAGCCCCTCCAGTGAAACGATACAACAGTACTCAAAGAAAAAAGAGAACTACCGCAAATACGAAGAAAGGTTATTGGCCAATATCCATCAACCGGCAGAAACACTCGACGGACACCATATTAAACTGCTGGCCAATATCGAGTCCAATCAGGAAGTCAAAAGCTTGCATAAGTTTGGGGTCGAAGGCGTAGGACTTTACCGCACAGAGTTCCTTTATTTGGCGGCAGCTACCCTGCCGGGAGAAAGAGAACTCTATGAAAATTTCAAACAAGTTGTCCAGGAAATGGACACTCGGCCCGTTGTTATTCGCACCCTGGATATCGGAATGGACAAACAATTCAGCGATGCCAGAAGCAGCGATGAAGACAATCCCGCCCTCGGCTTAAGAGGCATTCGCTTGTCTCTCGCCCAACCTCAGCTATTTATAAACCAGTTAAAAGGCATATTAAGGGCGAGCTTATATGGAAATGTGAAAATTCTTTATCCCATGATCTCTTCGACAACGGAAATTATTCAAGCCAACAAGATTCTGGGGGACGCAAAGAACCAATTGCGGAAAGAGCAAATTCCATTTAATGAAGAAATAGAAGTCGGCGCCATGATAGAAACCCCGGCAGCGGCCATCTGCATTGATCATATTCTCAAAGAAGTGGACTTCATCAGTATTGGCACCAATGATTTAATCCAGTATCTTCTGGCAGTAGATCGAGTCAATGAGAGCGTCGCGCACCTGTATCAGCCCTTTCATCCTTCCGTGTTAAGATCATTAAAAAATATTATGCAGTCTGCAGAAAATGCTGGCAAAAAGGTTTCCATTTGTGGAGAGCTTGGGGGAGACCCGATAGCAACCATGCTGTTATTAGGCTTGGGAAAAATTGATGATTTGAGCATGGAGCCTCATTCGGTTCCAAAAGTAAAAAAAATCATTCGCACCATTCGGCTTGAAGAAGCACGCCAATTAGCCGATGATGTTTTGGAGATGAGTTGCCCCGACGAAATAACATCCTTCATCACCAATGCAATGAGAATCCGATTTCCAGAAGATTTTGATCGGGACCTCAGCTTTGAGGAGAAATTGAATCCCGCCTGACATTACTGAAACAATAAATAAACTATTTATCTAAATTTAATTTTTAACCATCCCAAAATAAGGAAGTTTTTAATGAGCTCAGGAAATTATTTATTCACCTCAGAATCTGTATCGGAAGGACATCCCGACAAAATAGCGGATCAGGTTTCCGATTCCATTCTGGACGCGATATTAGAGCAGGACCCCAAAGCAAGAGTTGCTTGTGAAACGATGATCACCACTGGCTTCGCTGTAATTGCTGGAGAAATCTCGACCGACTGTTATGTGGAAATTCCTAAAATTGTCAGGAACACCATAAAAAATATAGGGTTCTCCCACTCCGATATGGGTTTTGATTTTGAAACCTGCGGCGTAATGGTTGCACTCGACGAACAATCCAAAGATATCGCCCAAGGGGTAGACGATGACAAGCGCGAGCAAGGCGCCGGGGACCAGGGAATGATGTTCGGCTATGCCAGTGATGAAACTCCGGAACTGATGCCAGCACCCATTATGTATTCCCATAAACTGGTGCGTAAGCTTACTGAATTGAGAAAAAAGGGAGTACTCCCCTATTTGAGACCTGACAGCAAATCTCAGGTCTCGGTCAGATACGCGAACAATAAACCTGTCAGCATTGAAACGGTCGTCATTTCAACCCAGCATGATCCCGACGTCTCCAACAAACAATTACGCTCCGAAATAACGGAACTTGTAATTCAAAAAGTCATCCCGAAAAAACTGCAACATAAAAAGATGAAAATCCATATCAACCCAACAGGACGCTTTGTCATTGGCGGCCCGCACGGCGATTGCGGTTTAACGGGAAGAAAAATTATAGTGGATACCTATGGCGGGTTCGCCCGGCATGGTGGAGGTGCCTTTTCGGGAAAAGATCCGTCCAAGGTCGACCGCTCCGCCGCCTATATGGCCCGCTACATCGCTAAAAATCTGGTTGCGGCCAAGGTGGTCCACCGATGCGAAGTTCAACTTGCCTACGCCATTGGGATTGCCGACCCCGTTTCAGTTTGCGTGGAAACTTTTGGAACCCATAACGTCAACCCGGATATCATGGAGGACCTGGTCCGGTCCCATTTCAACCTCAAGCCTGCGGGCATTGTTAAAACGCTGGATCTCTTAAAACCCCGTTACCTGTCAACTGCGGCTTATGGACATTTTGGTAGAAAGGAAAGTTCTTTCACGTGGGAGAAAACAGATAAAGCCAAAGCCATCAAAAAGGATGCAGGATTATAAAGCAAGGAAGGATGTGGTTTTGACCGGGGGTGTTTGATAGCTGTTCAGGCAGCCCCCCCCAAAAACCACTTCTTTAATTTTATCACTTAGGTTTTCCGGTTTAACAGGTTTTACCAGATAATCTTTAATACCCGCCTGCACAGCCTCAATGACTTTATCGCGCTCTTTTTCGGCAGTGATCAATAAGAAGGGAATTTCACTCCATTTTCGGTTTTTGCTCAGCTCTTTAAAAAAAATCAAGACCATCCATCTTGGGCATATGCCAGTCAGAAATAATGAGATCAAAAGGTTTTCGCTCGAGTTCTTGCAACGCCACCTCTCCATCTTCACTCAAGACCACATTCGTATAGCCAAGTTTCCTCAAGGTCCGGCGCAAGAATAATCGGGTCGTTAAAAGATCTTCGACAATTAAAATATTAATGTCATAATTCATAGCAAATTCACAGAATTCTGAGACAAACCACCATCCATTTTACCATCTACAATAGATTCACTGTAGCACAAGCCCAAATACAAGAAAAACCTATTGTTTTTAAAGGCTATTGACCTAAGCGGACATCTTTTTAAGGAACCCTGCCCTTGCAAACTAAAAAAATCCGTATTGGAGTTATTGGGGCTGGACAAAATACTAAAAAAATACACCTGCCCAAATTGCTGGCTCTGCCCGATGTGGAAGTCCGGGAAGTCGCCAACCGAACTATTGGTTCCGCAAAAATTCCTGCCGAAAAATTTAATATAGCGACCGTTCGAGAATCATGGGAACAGGTGGCCACTTCTCCTGATCTGGACGCAGTCGTCATCGGAACCTGGCCCAATCTTCATTGTCCCGCCACCTGCCTGGCGCTTGAATCCGGAAAACATGTCTTGTGCGAAGCGCGCATGGCCATGAATCACGCCGAAGCCCGGAAAATGCTGGACGCTTCCCAGGTCTATCCCAACCTTGTCGCGCAACTTGTTCCCGCTCCTTTTTCCCTTCATGCGGATAACCTGATTGCCAATATGATTGAGCGTGGAGATCTGGGAGAAATTTTATTTTTTCATGTGGACTATCAATCCGCTCCTCTTGCAGCTCCGCAAAAAACTTTGCACTGGAGAAGGAACATAAAGTTCAGCGGTATGAACATCATGACGTTGGGGATAATTTATGAAACCCTGCTCCGCTGGTTGCCTGCCGCCCAATGGGTCAAGGCAGAAGGTCGAATTTTTAACGGTACGGCTATTGATCCGGAAACCGGTGAATCCATTGAAATAGAAATTCCCGACTACCTCGCGGTACAAATGAGTTTGCACAAGGGGATTTCCGGGACTTTGTTAATCAGCGAAACAGGCTCTCATATGGACAAACCCAATGTTAAAATCGTCGGGGAAAGAGGAACTCTGGTTTTAGAGTTGGTCCCGGACGGCAAATTATATTTTGGCCACCACGATCAAACTGAAGAAGTCCCTATTCCGCCAAACCTGCGCGGGACCTGGAAAGTCGAAGAAGAATTCATCAACGCGATCAGGAATAAAACACCATTCACTCACACCTCGTTTCCAACCGGAGTGGAATACATGCGCTTTACAGAAGCGGTCTATCGCAGTTACCGCAACAACGGCACCCGGGTGCCTCTGTCCTGAATGATGCCTCCATGCATCCTCACCAATTAAGGTGCGCACTTTAATTTTCCGATTACTAAGAAAGCACTTCCGGCATAGACCTCTTCAATATGCTGAACCTCGAAATCCGCCCGTTTCATTTCCAGAGAGAACTCTTCGCGGGTATAAGACTTCCACTCTCCCGATCTGAGTTGCTTTTGAATGAACCGCAATCCTATAGCCTTCGTGAAAGGATAAATCAGGCAACGCTTGATAAGACTATCTAAGAATCCATCGCGAGCCCTGACCAGCCTGATACTCTCTTTAATAATGGAATCTGCATCATAATCGGCGGAAGGATTTTCGAGAATGAGCAATCCTTCCGGTTTCATGACAGCCTTTAAATTCTTCAAAGCCTTCTGTCTGTTTTCATGGGACCCGAGGGTATAAAGTGAAAAATGCCCGACGACCACATCAAATTTTTGTCCCTCCAATGGGAAAGAAGATGTCAAATCGGACTGTAAACAGGAAACCCGGTCGGCAATACCCAACTCTTGAGCACGAAGCAACGCCTGTTCCACCCCCGCTCCCAGGATATCCAACCCGGTATAAACCATGCCCTCCCGAATACGCGCTTTTAGAAAACGCAAAAGCAGACCGGAGCCACAACCCACATCCAACAGGTTTAAGGATTTTCCGTCCGGCAAAGCAGCAACCACCCGCCGCATCGATTCAAAATAGGATTCCGGAGACAATCGGTCATAGAGCCGGGACTGAAATCCCACCAACCAATAGTTCCTGCTGTAAAACTTGCTCATGGTTTTCCTGAAAATTAAAAATTCAACCACTTGTCAGCCACTGGGCAAAAGAATATAATTACTGCTGTAACCAAAAGGAGTAACTGGATGGCAAAAAAACCTTTTATCAATAAACACGGGTTTGTGGAATACCCGTTTCTCCATGACACTCGCAAACAGAAGAACTGGTGGTTTTATAACTTGTTGGAAGACCACCTCAAACGCCGGGCCCGGCAAAGGGTAGGCCCTAATTATACTCGCGACGATTGCGAGGATGATTTTAAAAGAATCCTGGCCGGAACCAACCTGAAATTTTATGTCTTGCTCCCTTCAGGAATGGGAATGGAGTTCAAGTTGATCGGGAAATATAAAACCCCCGAACTCATAGAAATCGAAGATCCGGTTCCTTATATCACCGAAAAATATGGTGGCGGAAAATTCAAGGTCAATATCTATCATGAAGGTACCTTCGCCGGAACAGAAAATTTTAAAGCCCACGGCGATCCCAAGTGGGTCGAAATTGAAGATGACAATCCCACAGGTTGAAAAATTTCCATATACCTGCGGATAACACCAAGCTTATATATTTTGAGGGTTGTCCTAATTACAAAAAAGTGTTTGGAATTATGAGAAGTTTAATCCAATTCTTCGTCGGGGTTGCGCGGCTTCTGAATAGTGGGGACAGTGAACTTGAGGCTCGATGGCAAGGTGGAGGCTTTTTTTCCGTAGGCAATATTCCCGCTTTCCCCCTCCAGTCCAATATAGATATTTGCGTTTTTGACCTTTACCGGATAAGTCGGGATAAACAGTTCCGGGTTTTGCATATTCGCCCCGTTCTCCAGTTTGAAACGCCATTCATGATTCGGGCAGATCACAATGCCTTCTTCAATACGCCCTTCACCTAAAGGCGCACCTCTATGCGGACACTTGTTGGCGATGGCATAATATTTTCCCTTATAGTTAAAAAGAGCGATCTCATCCTCACCCGCTGATATGATGGCAGACTTACCGATAGGAAGATCCTCCTCGGTCATAACTTTGACGTATTTCATAAAGTTTCAGCTTTCCTTTGCTGGCTCTTCGCCTTCTTTATAATACTCAATCTCGCAGTTTGAGTAGATAAAGTTCATGGTTTTCTGCCCCAGCAACTTGGTCGTGGTCTGGCTCAACGAATCCGGGTTGGACATGATGCGTTTTTGGATATCTTCCACCTTCTGTTTCGTCTGTTTGGCCAGTAGTTCATATTCGCCTTCCATGTCCTGTTGAGTCAGATGAATATTTTCGGCAGCGGCAACGGACTCCAACATCATATAACCGGTGGTGTTAAAGATGGCTTTTTCTCTCCATTCCTTTATTGCTTTTTCAGGCTCAAATCCGGAGTCCTCCAGCTTCATTCCTGACTGGGCAATTTGAAATTTCATGCCTTCTATCATGAATTTCAATTCCCGCTCTATCACCGATTCCGGTGGATCCGCCTCGGCATCTTTGACCAGCATGTTAAAAATATCCTCTTTAATTCTTAGCTCTTCATGCTGTTCTTTATGGTTTTGCAGGTCAATCTTGATGGCCCGACGAAGTTCAAGGACGGTGTCAAAACCTTCCCGCTGGGCAATTTCATCGGTTAATTCCGGCAAGTGCAGTTTTCTTATTTTTTTAATTTTAACTTTAAAGATGGCCCGGTCATCTGCCTGCTTTTCGTCGGCCCCCGGAATGGGGAAACTGATCCGACGCATTTTCTGGTTCCAGTCAGCGGGGAGGACGGCCTTCACCTCAAATTCCTCATCCTGGACATGCCCAATCAACTGATCCTCGAACCCGGGAATCATTTTCTTTTCACCTACACGCATTTCATGGTCTTTCGCGCTGCCATTTTCCAACGGTTCCCCATTCATAGTGCCTTTAAAATCCAAAGTCAGGATGTCTCCATCCTGAACCGCGTAACCCGCAGGCATGTCTTCCAGCGAACCCTGGCGGCTGAGAACCTTTGTCAGGGTTTCTTCAACATCCTCTTCCTTGACAACCGCTTCCTTCTTTTTAAATTTAAGCCCTTTGTAATCCTTAACTTTTAACTCCGGTTTGATATCAAGAATCACGGCAAACTTCAAAGGCTCATCGCGTTTCATATCCTGCATACCAGAGTGGTCGATCTCCGGCTGGCCCATAGGTTTGAGTCCGGATTTATGAAGTGCCTCTTCATAATATTCCTGCATCAACTCCTGAAACATTTCCGTCATAGACTGCATGGGAACCTGTTTCTCAAGGATTTGCTGAGGAATCTTTCCTGGTCGAAATCCCGGAATCTTAACCTGCTTGTTCAACACTTTATAAGCGTCTTTCACCCTCTTCGATACCACATCCTCCGGGATGGTGATATTGATCTTTCGCTTCAAACCTTCTAGTTCTTCAACATCAAATTCCATTTTCAAACCTTTTCATGTCTAATAAGTTTCTTTGACAACAAAGAGTTATCTCAGTTCCAGCTTCACGCTGGCACCGGCGGCTCGCCTGGAAATTTTTCCAGGATCATCTGGTCGATTTCCTTTTTCAACTGACCCAGTATCTCTTCATAGGGAAAAGATCCCAGCGTTTCTGTTCCCTTTTTCAGGTTCACCCGTGTAGGTCCGCACCAGAGCCCCAGGTCCGCGTCATCAGTTTCTCCCGGACCGTTTACCCGACATCCCATCACCGCGATGGTCAGCTTATACTTTTCAGCATACTCGGTCATCTTCCGCACGTCCTGAGCCAGGGCGATAAACTTATCATTCTCCACCCTCGAACAACTGGGGCAAGCAATGATATTCAATCCTTCAAGAAAATTTTCGGGAACAGAGCGGAAGCGGCCTTCCTCAATATCTTTCAGGATTTCCCGGCCAACCTCAATTTCCTGGCCTTTCTCATCATTGGGCAGGGTTAGGGAAACGCGAATCGTATCGCCAATCCCGGCGGATATCAACTGCTCAAAAGCGATCCGTGTCTTAATGATACCTTCAGGGGGAAGCCCCGCTTCGGTCACTCCCAGATGTAAAGGAACATCTGGACGTTCTTTAGAAAACCGACGATTAGCTTCAATGACTTTCTGAGATTCTGAATCTTTGAGTGAAACACAATAATTTTCAAAACCCATCTCATCGAGCATCTGACAATGATCAACTGCAGACCGGACCATGGCCTCTACCGAATCGTCTTTATAACGTTCCTTATAGTCCGGGTCCACCGAACCACAGTTGACACCGATACGAATAGCGCAATCGTTTTTCTTCGCCGCGTTAACGATGAACTCCACTTTTTCACGAATGGACTTTTCTTTTTCCAGATGGAACAAGTGCCCCGGATTGTAACGAATCTTGTTCACTAAAGGAGCAACGATAGGCGCCAGCTTATAATTTTCCTGCAGGTCCACCGACCACACACTTTCGGAAAATTTTTGTCGCAGGATTCGAAGAGCTTCCACATCCTTTTCGCTGTCCACGGCAATACGAATAATATCGGCTTGAGCCGCTTCCAGAACCTCAATCTGTCTGGCCGTGGCTTCCAGATTCTGAGTTTGGGTCGCCGCCATGCTTTGCACTGCAATGGGGGCATCACCACCAATCTCAACTCTGCCAATACGTATTTTTCGTGTTTTTCTCGGTTTCATATATATTGCGTTCCTGCAGGGTCCTCTGGGTCAAAGGTAAAGATTAACAAATAAAGGGTTCCAGAACAAGGAAGCTCTTATCCTGAAGGTTGGCCCGCCCTGGAATTTTCCTGGTTATGGGTGCGATCCAGAGGGAAGGGGTTTTCCGTATTGTTAAAATCCGGCAAATTATGCACGGTCGCTTCCATGGATTGAAGGTATAAACTTTCAAATCCCAGTTCCCGGGCCATAGTGATGGCCCTTTCATATTCCTCCCGGCTGATTTCCCGGTTCAGTAGTGGTTCAGCGGAAAAGTTCGAATCCAAATTAGAAGATTTTGACCGGAGATGAAAATTTGCCCCTCCGGCTAGGAGTGCGGCTTTATGAACAGGACGGTACTGGCTCATCAGGCTCAAGGGCACGCTCGGCGACAATTCGAGAGCGATGAAGCAAAGGGTCTCCCAGGTTCCAGCATAGTCTTCGGGCAAGAGCAGATGCCGAACCAGTAATCCCCGTTGGGCCAGACCATCCTCCCCTATTTCCAGAGGTCCGACCTGCCGATACATTTCCAACACCGCCTGTCGGGAAAATTCCGGGTATTCCTGAATATGTGAAATCTTCTTGGCTGTAGCGGAATGGGCATATTTCAAATCCGGCAGATAAATGTCCACCACCCCATCCAGAAGTTTTAAAGTGGGCAGGGCATCATAACCATTAGTGTTATAAATGATCGGGATTTTCAAACCCATCTCCCGGGCAAGCGACAAGCTTTTCAAAAGTCCCGGAACAACATGGGAAGGAGAAACCCAACCGATGAAATGCACCCCCTCCTCCTGCAAGCGCAGCATTTGTTGAGCGGTAGACAGCCAGGATTGCTCCAGACTGACTGCATCCGTCGGATTCTTCCAGAGCTGGGAAATCTGAAAATTCTGGCAATAATCACAACGCATATTGCACGCCGTGACAAACAGGTTGCCCACTCCACCCGTCCCGACCAGAGGCGGTTCTTCGCCAAAATGCCGGACGCTGGAAGAAACCCTTAAAAGATCGGTTTGACCGCAATAGCCGGTTTGACCCTGGGTGCGGTCCACCTCGCAAGCATGCGGGCACACACGGCATTCCCGATATATTTCATAGGCCTGTTGGGCTCGTGACTCCAACTCAGACCGGCTCAATTCCAGATAACGTGCAGCAAATTTCATTTGTTTCCATTTTAAGAGTACAGGAGCACTTGAAACCGTCGGGCCACGCCCGGTGGGAATGAGGCAAAGGCTCCTCAAGCCGAGTGCGTCGTTGCCAGCATTCAAATGTTTTGCTTACTGGCCCCACGCTCAGTGGTCATGCTGTCATTGTATCAGGAAGGAGTTCCCGACCGATTGCAAAAGCCGATGTGAAACGCTCCAGTCCATGACTGCCACCATTGACCAACCTTCGCGCTCCTTTCAGGTCTCCCTCCAGCAATTCCTTTTTGATTCTTATTTCTTTAGATGCTAAAAAACTGGCCAACAAGCGGGAGGCAATATCGGGCTCATTGGCCAGGTCCGGTTGCTCCAGTAAGTCCTCTTCAATAACATTACCATGAACCACGTAATTATCACGCCCGGTCAACTGGATAAAACCACGGCCTTTAAACCGCTCACCATCCGGAGGTCCTTGGTTACCAAGGTCTTCACGGAAATCGTACAGGTCGAAAGGGTGCCCATCGGGCGAGGTATTAAATCGGGAACGAAATTCGCTGATAGGACGGAACCCTTCCGTTTCTGCTCGAATGGTTGCCAAAGCCACCAGAACCATTCCTTGATCCACCAACCCTTGCTGTTCGAGACCATTCAGTACAAAGGGGAGATATGTTTCTATATTCGCAACGGGCGTATGAGGAAACATTCGCGCCACGATGGAAACCGTGGCCGCTGGAAGAATAGAAACCACCTCAATCGGATTTTCAGGGATCAAGGCAGAATGAGTGCGTGGCCCGGCTATGCCATCATCCAGCAGGCCCTTACTTTTTTGAAAAGCCATCAGAGCCGATTCGGTTCCCGGCCCGAACTCACCGTCAATCGGCCCTGGATTAAAACCACTCTCCTTCAGCATTTTTTGCAATGCTTCAACTTCTGACCCGGACGAATGCAATCTTAAAGTTTTTATGGCGACACTCAGGAATGCTAATATAATGAAAAATTCAAATAACTTTGCGATTCTTACAACATGACAAAATTTCTTTCATCTATCATCCTCATACTGGCTTTGGCCCAACAAACCTGGGCAACGCCCCAGCACGGGCTTTCATTATATGGCCCTCAGGACCTGAAATACAAACCCGGACAGAATTATGAACACGCCAACCCCAACGCCCCCAAGGGCGGTAATCTCGTGCTGTCAGATTTTGGCGCATTCACCAAACTGAATCCAGCCTCGCTCAAAGGTGTGACCGCCCCCGGTATCGGGCAGTTGGTCTTTCAATCTGCCATGGACAGTTCCACGGATGACAACGAGGCCTTTTCGCTATACGGCAACCTGGTGGAAAAGGTCGAGCTGGCCGAAGACCGGCTCTCCATGACCTATACGATCTACAAACAGGCACGGTTTTCCGATGGGCATCCACTGACGGCTGATGATTTTGTTTTCTCGTTCAACCTTATTAAAGATCCGGAATACCATCCCTTCTTTAAGGAATATTTCAAGGACATCAAGTCTATTGAAAAAATCGATACCCACACCGTCCGTTATCACTTCGCACTCTACAATCAGGAACTCCCATTGATAACGGGCCAGATGACAATTTTTCCACAACATGTTTATGACGTAAAAGGAAAATCTTTCGGTGCGGATTTCGATGACATGGCCATCGCCAGTGGACCCTACACAGTCGAGAGATACGAATACGGCAAATACATTACGTTCAAGCGTGATCTAAATTGGTGGGGCGACGATGTCGCCATCAACCGGGGGCGCTATAATTTTGACCGGGTCACATACAGAATATACCTCGACCCGGTAGCCCAGCGGGAAGCGTTCAAGGGCGGTGAGTTCGACATGCAGTTGGTCAACAGTTCCCGCGACTGGGCCCTCGACTACAAAGGCGATTTTGTCAAAAAAGGATATTACATCCGTGGCGAGTTTCCTCACACCCGCGTTGCTGGCATGCAAGGATTCGCCATGAATATGAGGAATGAATTCTTCCAGTCCCGCAAAGTCCGGGCCGCCATCGCCATGGCTTTCGACTTCAAATGGAGTAATAAAAATCTGTTTTATGGACAATACACCCGAAACGAATGCTATTTTGATAACAATCCTGAAATGAAAGCCACGGGTATTGCCCAAGGTGAGGTCAAGTCCCTTCTCCTTGAGTTGCGGAAAAAATATAAAAGCCATGTTCCTAAAACTGCAATCACCAAACCGGTGGGCGCACCGGGACAAGGTCAGTCGGCCGCCAAAAATACCCAGGTCGCCAATACTTTGCTGGATTCCGCCGGATGGAAAATCGGTTCCGATGGTATTCGCACAAAGGGCAAGCAGCGATTGCAGTTTGAACTTCTTTTGGCCGGGCCCGGGTTTCAGCGCATCGCCGAACCCTATAAGAATAATTTAAAAAAGATCGGCGTACATCTGGATATCAAGACCGTGCAGGTCGCCGAATATGAAGAACGCCTGCGCAATTTCAAATTCGGCATGATCGTGGCAAACTATTTCCAAAGCCGGTCGCCGGGAAATGAACAACGCTCCATGTGGGGAAGTGAAGCGGCAGAAACTCCCGGAACCAGAAACTATATGGGCATTAAAAACCCCGCGCTCGATGAATTGATTGATGGGATCATCAAAGCAAAAACCCGTAAGGACCTGATCATTCATCTCCATGCCCTCGACCGGATTCTCACACATCAGTTTTATATGGTCCCACATTGGTATATTTCCTATGACCGAGCCGTCTATTGGAACAAGTTCAGCCGCCCAAAAATTAATCCTTCACAAAGCTCTATACTCAACAACCTCCTGCAATGGTGGTGGTGGGACGAGCAGAAAGCGCAAAAACTGAAAGACGCAAGATCAAAAGGAACGTCTCTCCAATAATAAACATGCACTTCCCTGAATAATTCCATGACCGCTTACATCATACGCCGGCTTCTATTGATGCTTCCCACTCTGATCGGGATCGTCACCATCACCTTCATCGCCACGCAATTCGTTCCCGGGGGTCCGATCGACCAGATAAAATCGCTTTTAAGAGGCCACGCTGGCACTTTGACCGAGGCAGGCGGCGGGGCTATAACCGACCTCGGAAAAAAATTCGGCGATATAGACCCCAAACATATGGAGCAATTAAAAAAAATCTATCATCTCGACCGGCCGCTCTGGGAAAGATATCTGCGCACCTTTTTGTGGTACTCGCCGCAAAATAAAAATGCGCCCTTTGTAGAGAACTTTTTCAACCGTGAAAACTGGGAAGGGTTTCTCGTTTTTAAATTTGGCAACTCGTTTTACCGCAATAAATCCGTTCTTGAACTCATCAAGGAAAAGTTGCCGGTTTCCGCATCGCTGGGCGTCACCAGCTTTTTTTTGACCTACACCATCTGCATCATTCTGGGCATCGCCAAAGCCGTGAAGCATGGAACCCGCTTTGACACCATGACTAGTTTGATCGTGCTCGTGGGTTATAGTGTTCCTGGATTCGTTCTGGCAATATTTATCATTGTCCTGTTTGGTCCGGGAGATGGAGCCATCATCCATCTTGTACCGATCTCCGGCCTAACATCGGCGGGAACTCCCGGTTACGAGTCGTGGACGGCCTGGGAGAAGCTGACCGATTACCTCCATCATCTGGCCGCCCCCTTGTTGTGCTACGTACTCGGTGGATTCGCCACTCTGACCCTGTTGACCAAAAACGCCTTCCTGGAAGAAATGCGCAAACAATATGTGTTGACGGCCCGAGCCAAGGGCCTGCCGGAAAAGCGCGTCCTGTTCAAACATGTGCTGAAAAATTCGCTCATTCCACTTGTGACAGGATTCCCTATTGCCTTTCTCGCCATGTTTTTCTCGGGTTCGTTATTGCTGGAACAAATTTTTACTTTGGACGGGCTGGGACTTCTTTCCTACCAGGCGGTGATCCAGAGAGATTATCCCATTGTCCTCGGCACTCTGTTTGTTTTCTCACTCATGGCACTGGTCGGCCAGTTGTTGACCGACCTGTCTTACGTTTTAATTGATAGAAGAATTTCTTTCGATGAGTCCCAGGGCTGAACATGCTGAAATTAGATAAAGAACTGAAAGTTAAAATAGATGTCTACAAAAAAGACAAGCGGGCCTATTACAGCTTTTTGATCCTGGCTTTTCTTTTTTTAGCGACCCTGCCAGCCGAACTGGTCTGTAATGTGCGTCCGCTTGTGATCGTTGTGGGAGGGAAAGCTTATTTCCCCATCTTCTTCACTTACAGCGAAAAAGATTTTGGTAGTACCCTGCCGAGCGAACCGGATTATAAGTCCGCCCGATTCCAAAGGATTTTAAACGGGGTGTCTGCGGCACCTTCGACGCCGACAGAAGAGAAGAACTCTTTCAGCTTGCAATTGGATGACTTCGAAGAGGAGGGTTTGAAAACGGCGTTCAGCATCGGGCTTGATGATTTTGATGACAGTGAGGATGCTGTTGACCCGCCTGCCCCTGCTGCCGAAGTCGCACTTTCCCTCTCGCCCAGAGACTACTGGATACTCTGGCCGCCGGTGCGTTACGACTACAAATATATTCCGACCGAATCAAAGACCGGCAATGTTGTGCTGGCCGCTCCCTACCGCACTCCCGCACGCAATGGTGAAGGGTTCATCGAGTCTTCGTGGGAAGACGGGCATTACCTCGGCACCGATGACCGGGGCAGGGACGTATTTGCGCGTTTGTTTTATGGCTTCCGCATTTCAATGCTCTTTGGCGCTTCGCTGGCAATCACCGGCACCCTGATCGGTTGCCTGATTGGAGGGACTCAAGGGTTTCTGGGTGGTTGGGTCGACCTTGTCGGCCAGCGGTTGACGGAAATCTGGGGATCCATACCGCGCCTCTATATTTTAATAATTTTGAGTTCCTTTCTGGTTCCTTCGGCATTACTGCTGTTTCTGATTTTAAATCTCACCGCATGGATGGGAATTGCCGCCTATATTCGTGCGGAATTTTTAAAAGTCCGCAACTTTGAATTTGTCAAAGCGGCTAAAGGGCTGGGAGTTTCCAATTTCACCATCATGCGCCGACATATCCTGCCTAACGCCTTAACTCCCGTGGTCACATTTTTTCCCTTTGAAGTCACAGCAGGAATTCTCGCCCTGGTGAGTTTGGACTACCTGAACCTGGGAGTCCCCAGCCCAGCACCCAGCATGGGCGAACTGCTGGCGCAGGGAAAGAACAACCTTCAGGCATTGTGGATATTACTGCCCACCTTCGCGTCGCTCACTTTGACGATCACATTATTAACTTTTGTTGGAGAGGGTATTCGCAATGCCTTCGACCCAAGAAAGACCTTATGAGGACTATCAAAAAATGTCAGGCTTTCAAAATTCAGAAAAATTAAAATATCAGTTTTTTGAGATAATTTTTCTGGGATTTCTTTCTGTTAATATTTTTTCAATGTACCCCTAATGTTGTTATCAGTAAAAAATCTAGCCACCCATTTCCATGCCGGGCCCGGGAAAATTGCGCGGGCGGTGGATGGCATCTCTTTTGATCTTGAGCAGGGCAAAACCCTGGCTCTGGTGGGGGAATCCGGTTGCGGCAAAACCCAGACCGCGTTTTCGATCATGCGGCTGATTGCCGAGAACGGCTACCATCCAACGGGAGAGATCCACTTTCAAGGACAAAACCTGTTCGGGCTAAACCCTGAAGAAATGCGAGGCTTGAGAGGAAATGACATCGCCATGATTTTTCAGGAACCGATGACCTCTCTCAATCCCTTGTTCCGCATCGGTGACCAGTTGGAAGAACCTTTAAGGCAACATCTCAAAGTTGCAAAAAGGGATTCCCGGAAACGGGCTCTGGAGCTTCTCGAACGAGTAGGAATTCCCGATCCTCATAAACGCATTGATGATTTCCCACACCAGCTTTCAGGAGGCATGAAGCAGAGGGTTATGATCGCCATGTCCCTGGCCTGTGAGCCAAAACTGCTCATCGCCGATGAACCCACCACCGCTCTCGATGTCACTATTCAGGCGCAGGTGTTAAGCCTGATGAGCGATTTGCAGAATCAAACCGGGATGGCGATTTTGTTGATCACCCACGACATGGGCATCGTCAATCAGATGGCCGATGATTTGTGCATCATGTACGGAGGCCGGGTGGCAGAGTATGGAAGCCGGGAGCAAATCTTTAACAATATGACCCACCCCTACACGCAAAGACTTTTCAGTTCCATTCCCAAACTTGAGAAAAGCGATACTTTGCTGGACACCATTCCCGGCCTGGTTCCTTCCGCCACCGAGTATGGAGAAGGATGCAGGTTTGCTGACCGCTGTTCCGAAGTCATGGACATTTGCCATGAACGGGAAAGCAAAGTGCATCACATCACCGGCAACCATAAAACGGTTTGTCACTTAATGGAGAAAGGATCGGGCAGTGCCCGCAAGCAAAGCAGAACAACTGATCCTGTACCGGTTCGCAAACTTGAGAACACGCCGCTTATCAAGATACGAAATTTAAAAACCCATTTCCCTGTCCGCAAGGGGGTGTTTCTGCGCGTCGTTGACCATATCCGAGCAGTGGACGATATTAGTCTGGATATTCCCAAAGGTGCAACCGTGGCTCTGGTGGGAGAATCCGGTTGCGGAAAAACCACCTTGGGCGAATCCATTTTGCAATTGGTTCCCGACGCGCGTGGAGAAGTCTTTTTCGATGATCAAAATATCATGAACCTGAAAGGCGAAGCTTTGAAACAATTTCGCAAGCATATGCAGATTGTGTTCCAAGACCCTTTCGGTTCCCTGCAACCTCGCATGACCATCGAAAGAATTGTTGGCGAAGGACTGGAGGTTCACCAGCCCTTGCTTTCACCGGATGAACGATCTCAAAAAATTTCCCGGGTTTTAGAGGAGGTGGGGCTGAGTTCATCCATCCTGGAACGCTACCCGCATGAGTTTTCCGGCGGCCAGCGGCAACGCATCGCTATTGCGCGCGCTTTAATTCTGGAACCGGAGTTTCTGGTGCTGGATGAACCCACAAGCGCTTTGGATGTATCAGTGCAGGCTCAGGTTCTCAACCTGCTTAAAGAATTACAATCACGACATACACTTACCTATCTATTCATCAGCCATAATCTAAGCGTCGTGCGCTATATGGCAGACACGGTAGCCATCATGTATTTGGGAAGAATTGTGGAGCAGGCGCCTGTAGAAGAACTCTTCATGAACCCCCGTCACCCATATACAAAATCGCTTCTCGAGTCGGTACCCGATCTGGAAATCCGCAAACCTTTCAAGCCTTTGGTGGGAGATGTGCCCTCCCCCCTTAATCCACCATCGGGTTGCCATTTTCATCCCCGGTGTCCCATTTATCTGAATGAGGAACAGGGTTCTGCATTGGCAAAAAACTGCACCGGCCAATATCCTGAAAAGATGGGGGGAAACCACTCGTTCGTTTCCTGCCACCATGCCGCACCCTCCGCAAAAATCCAGGAATAAAAACCTGTAAGAATTTCTCCTGCAACTTTTTGCTATGCAAGGCGAGATTACCCCTTCGGGGCACGAAGGTTAAGGAAAAATATCACGTCTTTGTCACGTTGTGCCTCAGAATGACAAACCGGCGTTTCTTGTCATTCTGAATGCAGTGAAGAATCCCCAGGCCCGTGCAAGGCGAGATTCTTCGTCACGTTGTTCCTCAGAATGACAAAATAGCCTTGTTCCTCGGAATGACAAAACGGCGTTTCTTGTCATTCTGAACGCAGTGAAGAATCCCCAAGCCTATGCAAGGCTTATATTAAACTTGTTTTCCGCTCCCGGTAGTAACTACCGACCGGCCCTGTTGTTCTCTCCATCTGACTTTGCCAATCACAATCCTCAAAACCTCGTGAAGCAGCCTCAGCTCCTTGTAGGACAAAACTCTTAACAGGCTAATCAACTTGGCAATTTCCCTTTCAAAGGCCGGGTGTTTTACAGGAACCTCTTCAAAATCAAAAAATGTTCCAAGAGAAACATTTAATTTTTCCGCAAGAAACTCAAGGGTTCTTAACGAGGGGATGCTCACACCGCGTTCCAGGCGGGAAACCGTTTCTACGCTCACATTGATCTTCTCGGCTACCTGAAACTGGGTCAATCTGCGGGAAAGGCGGATTTCGGTAATTCTCGCGCCAATCCTCTTCTCAATATCAGACATGATTTATCACCTCTGTAGAAAGAATAGACAAATCAATGTCTGCTGGAAGGAATTAATTTATCATTATTAAATATTTATTGATAAATTAGTTCTACACTGCTACTATTAGACTGTCTGCTATGCTGGTGACAACAGACATAAGGAGGGTTGTTGAAAATCACCTTGGGCAAACCTTCACTGAGGAGAGAAGAGTGAAACATATTATATCTGTTGCAGTTTGTGCCTTGTTGCTGTTCCCGTCGCTCGGTTTCGCTGGGAATAAAGACAATTCTACCTATGTCAGCTTTTCGGGAATGGTTTCGGTTGCGGAAGATTCCACGCTGGAGATTGGTGACATCAAAGCAGAGCTGGGGTTAGATACCGGCTTTGGGCTTTCCGTGGCCGCCGGTAAAAAATTCGGCAACGGCTGGCGGGCAGAGCTTGAATACTCCTACAGAAAAAATGATATTGGCGATTTAACGCTGGGGATTCTGATCATTCCCACCTCTCTCCTCAATGAAGAAATTGATGTCCATACTGTTATGGCTAATCTGGTTTACGATATACAAAACAACACCATGATCACCCCCTATCTGGGTGCGGGCGTGGGCGTTGGCTGGGAAGGAGAAGCTGAGGGCGCAGAGTTCGCTTATCAGTTTTTAGCCGGGATAAATGTTGAAATGTCCAGCCAGAATGAATTGATCTTTGGCTACCGCTACACGGGCATGACTGACCTGGATTATAACGAAGGGCACCTCACCGCCACTGCGGGTTCCCATAACTTTGAACTCGGATTCAGGCATTCGTTTTAAAGACAGGCCAGGGCGGGAGGTGGCAGTTCCTTCTGGTGCTCTGTTTTCTGGCGTTTCTCCTCCAGATCGCCCGCTTTGGTTTTTTAATTGGTTAAGAAAAATTTAACAGAACAAAGGGTGTTTAAAAAATGAAAAAAATAATCATGATCTTTTTTCTTCTTTTACCGGCGTGTGCGACTTTAACCGGAGATTCCACGCAGATCGTTTCGGTAGAAACGCCGTTTTGTCCAAAGGCGGGCTGTGAATTGAGGAACGATGAGGGGTTGTATTTCATAAAAGAGACGCCGGGAACGGTTACAGTAAACAAATCATGGAATGATTTGACGATAGAATGCAGCAAAAATGGATATTCAAAAACTGAAGCTCGAGAATCGTCTATGAGTGCAGGGGTAATGGGAAATATACTCATAGGCGGCGGGATAGGGATTTTGGTGGATGGAATGTCTGGCAGTGGCTACAATTATGATAATGCCATTGTCCATCCGTTGCGTTGTACGGATGAAGAGGTTGCGGAGCAGGAAGAAATAGAAAAAGGATATCAGCGTATTCTCGAAAAGGACAAACGAAAAGAAGGGCCCGGAAAAGAAGAATCCGCAGAAGGAGAGCTTGTGAGCGGATGAGGGATATTGAGCTTTTCGGTAATATCGAAAAACTGAAAGGTGTTGTCAGAAGGCATAGTGGAGAACATGGCGGAAAATGGCAACAGCCCCCCCAACGAGACCTTTGCATAAGTCGAAGAATCGAGATGCTTCGAGATACCCCTACGGGGCAAGAATTCAAAGGTCAAATATCACTTAGCTCAGCATGACAAAAAGCCTTGTTCCCCAGAATGACAAAATAGCCTTGTATTGCCATGCTGAACAATTATATTGTCATTCTGAACGAAGTGAAGACGTGATGTTTCACCTAAGCTTTCGTGCCCCGAAGGGGTAATCCCTGTTTTGAATCCATAACTTTAGACTGGGGATTCTTCGTCACATTGTTCCTCAGAATGACAAAATAGCCTTATTCCCCAGAATGACAAAATAACCCGGTATTGCCATGCTGGACAATTGTATTGTCATTCTGAACGAAGTGAAGAATCTCGGTTCTTCGTCACGTTATTCCTCAGAATGACAAAAAGCCTTATTCCTCGGAATGACAAAATAGCCCGGTATTGCCATGCTGAACAATTGTATTGTCATTCTGATCATTGAAAAAAAACCGTCTAAACGGTCAAAAAGAACTACAATGAACATCCATCCTGATTCAGCACAAAATAAACCTCAAAACTCATTGCGCCGGAATCCAGCGTTTATCAACCTTTTCCTGAACTAAACACCCTCCGCAGACAACCTTCTGTAAGCTTTTTCTGTAAGCTTTTTGAAATACCCGCGACTCATTTACAGTTATCTAACTAGTATAAATTTGTTATCATATTAAACCAACATTGAATGAGCACACATTGCGAGGATACTTATCATGAATAAACTCTATGCGGTCTTTTTAATATTTTTAAGTTATTTTCTTCTCGTAACTTTTTCACCAGAAAATGTTAATAGTGCTTCAAACCAATCTACAGTTCCGACAAAGGTATCTGAAAATTCCGGGAAAACCGAGATGGCTATTTTTGCAGGAGGTTGTTTCTGGTGCATGGAGCATCCTTATGAAGACCTGCCGGGAATTTCAAAGGTCATTTCCGGGTATACCGGCGGGAAAAAGAAAAATCCCACCTATAAACAAGTCGCCTCAGGTTCCACTTCCCATGTTGAAGCCGTGGAGATCCATTACGATCCAGAAAGAATTTCCTACAATGATCTTTTAGAGATTTTCTGGAGAAATATCAACCCAACGGATGCAGGTGGACAATTTGTGGACCGAGGAAAACAATACACAACAGGGATTTTTTATACAAGCGAACAGCAAAAACAAACTGCGGAACAATCAAAAAAAAGACTGGCGGATGGAAAACGGTTCAGTAAAAAAATCGTCACAAAAATTGTTCAGGCAGGCCAGTTTTACCCCGCAGAAGAATACCATCAGGATTTTTTCAAGAAAAATTATATCCGTTACAAAGTATACCGGGCCGGCTCAGGAAGAGATGAGTTTATAACCCGTGTCTGGGGGGAAGACAAAGAATACAAAATTTCCAAAATGGGATTTGATGAAAAAAAAGCTCCCCGATATACCTTGATTGGCAGCAAAGCAAGGTCCAAAGCTGCCTTGACTAAAATGCAATATAATGTCACCCAGAAAAACGGCACGGAGCCTGCCTACAAAAACGAGTACTGGGACAATAAGCGAGCCGGAATTTATGTGGATATCGTTTCTGGAGAACCCCTGTTCAGTTCTAAAGACAAATTCAAATCCGGCACGGGCTGGCCTTCTTTCACCCGGCCACTGGTGCAGGAAAACATAGTTCAAGAAAAGGACATCTCCTTTGGCATGGTTCGAATCGAGTTACGTTCAAAATCTGCGGACTCGCATTTGGGACATTTATTTCATGATGGTCCCAAACCGGCAGGATTACGGTATTGCATCAACTCGGCGTCCATGAGGTTTATTGCGGTTGAGAAACTAAAAGAAGAAGGTTATGAAGAATTTTTGCCCTTATTCAGCAGGGGTATTTAAATGACCCCGGATCCTTCGTCGCCTTCGGCTCCTCAAGGATGACAAACCGACTTTGCGCTGTTATTCTGAACGCAGTGAAGAATCCCCAGGCCCGTGCAAGGCGAGATTCTTCGTCACGTTGTTCCTCAGAATGACAAACCGACTTTGCGCTGTTATTCTGAACGCAGTGAAGAATCCCCAGGCCCGTGCAAGGCGAGATTCTTCGTCACGTTGTTCCTCAGAATGACAAACCGACTTTGCGCTGTCATTCTGAACGCAGTGAAGAATCTGGTCTTCCCCCTTTTTTGACTTGCGCAAAGGTCTCTATTCAGCAGGAGTATTTAAATGACCGTAATGGATTGCAAAGCTTTGCTCTGGCACCTGTATATGGTGAGAACCAACCATGGCCAGCTTTATACTGGAATCACCCAGGATGTCACTCGGCGTTTCCTGGAACATCAGGAAGACGGCAAAAAAACGGCGAAGTATCTCCGGGGAAAAGGTCCGCTTAAACTGGTGTTTCAGCAAGAAATAGGAAGCCGGTCTTCTGCATTAAAAGCAGAAACCGCGCTCAAAAAACTTCCCAAGCCGCAAAAAGAAAGCCTGGCAGAAAACTCAGGCAGGTTGATTCTTGATAATCTGAAATCCATCCAGGGAAAATAAATAAGACTTACTGGATAAGTTTATTTTTGAATGCGTAGTTAGTGATTTGCGCATTATTTTTCAAGGTGGTCTTTGCAAAAATTATCTGCCCCATAGGGATTAAATCCAGCAATTCTCGAAGCTCTTTTGGTTCTATAGATGGGAATTTTAATTTACTCGGCGTTCCACTCGGTCAAGAAATAATAAACCAGTGTGATCGCAATAACGCCTGCCAAACCAACAGTTACAATACAACTCAAATTCATGATAGTCCCCTCTCAGAAAACCTGTTGACGATGTTTATATTTTATTAAATTCTATACCAAAAATGAAAATTTTGCTCATAACGGCTGAAGTATTTTATTAGAAAACTGGATAACTATGTTGAGAGGGCCTACATTTCTAGTGAGCAAATGCCTTATATCCGGTTGTTATGAAACTACTATACCCGTTTGCCAAGCGTTTCATTGCAAGGCCCGACCTCAAAACAGCTTTACCCGCCATCCGCCGTGTTAAAGAATCCGGTTATTTTTCATCCATTGATGTTCTGGGAGAAAGTGTTGCCACCCGGCCTCAGGCAGAAGCCGCAAAATATGAATATCTAAAACTATTTGAGTCGCTCGACAGTATTAACCATTCCTTCGACTTTTCTGTCAAGCTCCCACAGTTAGGCTTGGATATTGACAAAGAGTTCTGTACAGAAAATCTAGGACAATTGGCACAGGCAATGGGCAATCACACAATCCGGTTAGATATGGAAGATTCCACCCGCACCCAGAGCACCCTGGAAATTTGTGAAGAAGTGCACAGAACTTATCCTCATCTTGGCCAGGCCATTCAGGCTTACCTGTTCCGCCCTGAAAATGATGTTCGCCATTGCATTGAAAATAGAATCTCCATAAGGCTTTGCAAAGGTGCATATAAAGAACCTCTGGATGTTGCTTTGCAAGCCATGGATAAAATCAGGGCAAACTTTTTCAAACTCGCCTGCCAACTGTTGGCAGTTTGTAATCACTCGTCTGTTTAGAGAAACTTTTGGCCTGAGAAAACTGCACTAAGCCATGTCGCAAACTTCCGGACTGGCGGAAGAATTGATTCAAAGGGTCAAGCCCGCAAGCGGTCCGCATAGCGAATAGTTTCCTGAGAATATTTTCCGGTGACTTGTGGAAGCACCTGCGCCACTTGGTCCCAGGTTTTGACCGGCTCAGGGGTGTAGTGGGGGAGACTAACATGCCGTCCGTTTTAGACGAGGAAGCATGGGACAGAATTCAACTTCCTGAACGAATAAAGCTCTCTTGATTTAGGAAAAAAATCCAAAAAGCCTACGAAATAGTCAATCTATATCTTCAGGAAACTTGATAGCAATTGGATTCAATCTAATCCCGCCGCCCGGGCCTGCTGGTCTGCCAGGTAGGAACTCCGCACAAGAGGCCCTGCTTCCACATGATTCAGGCCTAATGATTCGCCAATCTCCTTATATTCTGCAAAACGGTCGGGGTGAATGAACTCGACGACTTCTATGTGAGCCAGGGAAGGCCGAAGATATTGTCCGATCGAAAGAATTTGGCAGCCTGCCTCTACAAGATCCCGCATTGCTTGAACCACCTCTTCTCTTTTTTCTCCCAGACCCAGCATAAGTCCGCTCTTTACGATAACCCCTTTGGTTTCTGCTGCTATTTTCAAGGTTTTCAGGGACCATTCGTAGCGACATTGGGGACGCGCATGCCTTTGCAAAGATTCGACCGTTTCAAGATTGTGGGCCAGCACATCAGGACGGGCTTCGCATACCTGGCGGATGAGTTTCGTGTTTCCCTGAAAATCTGGAATCAACGCCTCAATTTTTATCCCCGGGCACCGACCTCTAATCGCCACGATGGTTTTAACCCACTGCCCTGCCCCACCGTCCGGCAAATCATCGCGATCGACCGAAGTTATGACAGCAAATTTCAAATTCAATTGTGAGAGCGACAGAGCAACCTTATCAGGCTCAGCAGGGTCAGGCCGGTTCAGGTGCCCTGTTGGGACATCGCAAAAGCGACAGGCCCGGGTACAGGTATCTCCCAGAATCATGAAGGTCAGAGTGCCCGCATCCCAGCAGGTGCCAATATTAGGACACGATGCCGATTCGCAAACCGTGTTCAATCCACTTTTTTTTAAGAGGGCTTTTAACTGAAAAAATTTTCGCGTTCCAGGAAGCCGGGTCTTCAACCAGTGAGGCAACCTTTTATGCTGATATTTTGTGGCTGGGTTGCTCATTAAAATTAAAAGGGTGAGGGATAATCCAGAAGCCGGGATGTAGTATAATGTGAGGGCTTATAAAAAGAAACCCTTCGTTTCTTTATCCATAACTCCAGCCAGTTTTCAAATCATTCAAAAGCAACTCCATGTTTTTCAAGACCATTGACAGATATATATTCAGAGAGTTATTAAAGATATTTCTGATCAGTATCTTCGCCATAACAATGATCCTCTATCTGGATAAATTTCTGTTCTTGGCGGAAATGATCGTCAATCGCGGCGTTTCTTTCATGGAAATGATGATGATGATGGTCTATATATCTCCTGCTTTTCTTGCCATCACTATTCCCATGGCAGTCCTCATGGCATCTGTAGTCACATTCAACCAATTTTCAGCCCATAATGAATGGGTGGCTATGAAGTCCTGCAACTGGAGTTTTATGGAATTGATGAGACCCGTTCTATTTTTTTCATTGTTCGCATATTTTCTGGCCAATATCGTGATGTTTTGGGCTCTCCCCTGGGGCAACCAGTCCTACAAAGTCCTGATGTATGACATCATTAGGAACCGGGCTAATATAGACATCCAACCTAACGTCTTTAACCGGGACTTTAAAAATCTAATTCTTCTGGTTAAAGAGCGCCATCAAAATTCACAACTCAAAGGTGTGTTCATCGCCGATACCAGCAATGCTGAAGCTCCGCAAATTATCACCTCTGAACGGGGGGTTATATTCTCTAATCCGAAAACCCTGAAGATTCAACTCAAACTCAATAATGGAACCATTCATGAATTGAGCAATGAAAGAGGCGACTACCAGATTTTAAATTTCGACCGTTATGATATCAACCTCAGCCTCCCGGATACAGAAGGGCTGGAGAAAGAGGCCCTTGTCGGGAACAGGGAACTATCGCTCTCAAAAATTAAAGAAAAAATTGAGGATATGGAAAAAAAGGGACTCCCGACCTCGGGCCCAAAGGTGGAACTGAGTAAAAAATTCTCCATTCCCTTCACCTGTCTGCTTTTTGCTTTTCTTGGGGCTCCGCTCGGTATCAAATCAAGCCGCTCAGGTAAATCAGGTAGTTTTGGCGTCACCGTGGCTGTTATCATGGTTTACTATGTAGGACTCATTGTGACCCAGAACCTGGGAAGAGTTGGCGAAATCCACGCCTACACCTCTGTATGGATACCCAATATAATCCTGACTGGTGTGGTTATTTATGTGCTCTACAAAATGCAAAAGGATTTGCCATTTAAATTCATAGAGAGCTCCATCGATTTCCTGATAACAATTATTGAGTTCTGCAAAAACTTGTTTGGCAAAACCCGACCCATCCGGAAAATTAAGGGCACCCGGAAACCCATCCGACCATCTCTGGAGGGAATAGACCGGCTACGCAAAGTATCTAATCCAAAGAAGCAGGACTAAATTCTACTGAAACGGAGAATCAAATGAAAACGGCACGCGATATCATGACCCGGGATGTGGTGACAGTGACAAAAGACCAGCCCATCAGCGACCTTTCCAAACTATTTATCGAAAACCATTTTAATGGTGTGCCCGTTCTCGATGATGCCGGGAAAGTGATCGGTGTAGTCACCCAGGGAGATTTGATTGAGCAGAATAAAAACCTGCACATCCCCACCGTCATAGCGCTGTTTGATGCCGTCCTGTTTCTGGAGAGTGAAAAAAAGTTTGAGTCCGATGTGAAAAAACTGACCGGCTCTAAAATTGAAGACATTTATCGCAAAAATCCTGTCACCGTATCCCCTGACACCGAGCTCAGCGAGATCACCACATTGATGGCTGAGAAAGATGTCCACACCCTCCCCGTTCTTGAAGCCGATAAGCTAGTTGGCATCATAGGCAAGAAGGATGTCATCCGCGCCATGGCTTGAACCTTCCTTATTTCACAAAAAAGTACAATCCATCTTCGTTTTCAACTCTTTGATTGCTAAATTCTTCAAACACGAATTACCCCAAAAGATATTGTAAGTCCGATTTTTACACTTGATTTATTTGGTAGGCCAAAATAGCATTCATTTGATTGAGCACTGGGGGTAAGCGACGCACCGAAATCTATTTCAATAGAAAACAATTTACGCTGCGAACAAATGCAAACATATTAGAAATAAATTTAGTTTTTGGAGGCCTTAAATGGATACACGGTTAGCAGTTTTCATCGTTCACGGTATAGGAGACCTGAAAAAGGGATTCAGCCATGACATGCAGGAGAACCTGAGAGCCAACTTCAAAAGAGCCCTCCAGCATATGGGGCAAGGGGACCGAGAAGGTCAGGACGATGCCCTGATATTTCGAGAAGGACTCTGGGCAGACATCACCCAGGAAGGTCAAGACACTCTCAAGAATAGAATGTTCAACGACCCGGATACGGATATCGATTGGATTAAAGCGCGAAAATTCTTTGTGGATTATCTCGGTGACGCCATCTCCTATTTTAAAGGATCGACTTCAGACGTTTATTCCCAATACAATGCCATCCAAAGCAGAATCGATGGTCTGATGCAAAACCTGTCAAACGAAACCAATCCAAATCAAAATACCCTGCTGACTGTTGTTTCGCACAGCCTTGGGACAGTTGTTCTGTCGGATTATTTATATGATAAGCGAAATGTTTTAGAACCCGATTACCAACTCATCTTCTCCAACTTTTTCACTCTGGGCAGTCCGATCGCCTTGTATGCCAACCGGTTCTATAACCATGAGTCCGAAAGCAATCCTTTCGCGAATTTCAAACCCCAGAAGGTTAAGGACGAAAATGGGGTCTGGATCAACATGTTTGATGAGGAGGATATTGTTGGCTATCCCATCCGCCCGGTAAACTCACACTGCAAAAAAGTTGTGGCGGCTGATTTAAATGTTTCTGTCGGCTCCATGCTTACAGGCTGGAATCCGGCAAGCCATACGGGTTACTGGGAAGACGAAGAGGTCGGAAAAATAATCGCGGAGAAACTTGCCATTGACTGGCTCAGGGTCAACAAGTGGGACAAAAAAGAAAAGACTCTCGCACGACTTAAGAAACATAAGGAACGTTACGATATGCCTGCTTCTTAAGGAGACCTTTGCATAACCCCGAGATCCTTCGACAGGCTCAGGATGACACCCCAAAAACCCCCGCAGTCGTCATGCTGAGGCCCTCGAAGCATCTCGCTTCTCCGCTTGATAGACTTACGCAAAGCTCTCCTTCTTAAGAGCTGGAACCATTATTGTTTCTGTGCTTCAGGGATGAGGAGATGAAGTCCCTGAACAAGGGATGGGGGTTCATCGGGGAGGATTTGAACTCTGGGTGAAACTGGCCGGCCAGGAACCAGGGATGGTCTTTCAACTCGATGATTTCTACTAAGTTGCCGTTGGGGGACAAGCCGCTAAAAACCAGTCCTGCCTCTTCCATTTCGATGCGGTACATATTGTTGAATTCGTAACGATGCCGATGCCGCTCTTCAATTTCCCTTTTTCCATACGCTCTATAGGCGTTGGAGTTTTTTCTTAACTGGCAGGGATATTCTCCCAGCCGCATGGTTCCGCCTTTATTTCCTTTGGAGTCCTGATCGGGCAGAAGGTCTATAACCAGATAAGGGGACGTGGTCGAAAACTCGGAGCTGTTAGCGTTTTTAAGATGAACCACATGTCGGGCAAACTCAATCGCGGCGCAATGCATGCCGAGACAAATCCCAAAATAAGGCACCTTGTTTTCCCGTGAATATTGAACCGCTTTGATCTTGCCTTCGATACCCCGGTCGCCAAACCCTCCCGGAACGAGAACTCCGTCACATTCTTTCAGCAAGTCCGGCCCGCCCTCTTTTTCAAGGTCCTCCGCATCCACCCAGTCAAAAATGACACGGGCATTATTGCCAATCCCTCCATGAATCAACGCTTCGGTCAGACTTTTATAGGACTCCTTCAAGCCCACATACTTGCCCACAATAGCAATCTTGACCTCGCTCTCAGGTTTTTTCAAAATTTGGTTGATCTTTTGCCACCGTTCCAGATCCGGTTGCTTCGCCTTCAGTCCCAATTTTTCCATGATGATTTCGCAGAGTCCCTCTTTTTCCAGACTGAGCGGAACTTCATAAATGGAGGCAACATCCATGGCGGTGATGACAGAGTTGGCCTCGACACTGCAAAACAAGGCTATTTTATCTTTGATGGCTTTAGAAAGTTCTCTCTCAGTTCGGCATAGCAGGATATCCGGTTGAATACCAATTTCCCGCAATTTCTGAACGCTGTGCTGGGTGGGTTTGGTCTTCAATTCATCTGAGGTTTTAATATAGGGCACGAGAGTCAGGTGAACATAAAGCACGTCTTTAGGTTTAACATCAAAGCGAAACTGGCGAATGGCCTCAAGAAAAGGCAGGCTTTCAATATCGCCGACCGTACCCCCGATTTCGCAAATCACAACATCCACCCCACTAGTGCCCACCGAGCGGATATGACTTTTGATCTCATCAGTAATATGGGGGATCACTTGAACGGTGGCACCTAAATAATCCCCTTTGCGTTCCTTCTGAATCACATTATGGTAAATTCGACCGGCGGTGATATTATTGGCCCGGCGCATTTTTGCGTGAGTGAATCGTTCGTAATGTCCAAGATCCAAGTCGGTTTCTGCACCATCATCGGTCACATAAACCTCACCATGCTGAAACGGATTCATCGTCCCCGGGTCCACGTTGATGTATGGGTCCAGTTTGAGAATGGTTATTTTAAGGTCGGAACATTCCAGCAAACTGCCTATGGATGATGCCGCAATCCCCTTGCCTAAAGATGATAGAACCCCGCCGGTGACGAAGATGTATTTTACCTCTTTTCCGTTCTTTCGTTTTTTCACGTAATATTCCTCAACAATTACAGGTTCAGGGTAAAACCGTCGCCAAACGTTTTTCTATCATCGCCAAATCTGCTTCACAATCCACGCCAATCGAGTCTAGATCCGTTTCAACGACTTTAATGCTGAATCCGTTCTCAAGGATGCGCAACTGCTCAAGCTTTTCAGTTTTTTCAAGACTCGACTCGGACAAACCGCCAAACTCCATCAAAAAATTTTTCCTGTAGGCATACAGGCCAATATGTTTATACCAGAAAGGTTTCAAGGGATCGACCGACGAATTTTGAATGGTATCATCCCTATCCCAGGGTATAGGAGCTTTTGAGAAGTACAAGGCTGAACCAGATTTATCGACCACAACCTTGGTGATATTGCGATCCATCAACTCATCGCGCGATTTAATTAATATCCTTAACGTAATGGTCGATTCCGAAGCTCCCTCCAGTAAAGGTTGTACGATAAGGTCAATATTCGCAGGAGGAATCAACGGCTCGTCGCCCTGTACATTCACAACGATCTCACATTTTCTATCGCGAACCGCCTCGGCAATGCGGTCGGTCCCAGACTCATGATCCGGCGAGGTCATGACGGCGTTTCCGCCAAACCCATTCACAGCCTCCAGAATGCGGGTGTCATCGGTGGCAACAATCACTTCCGAGACACTTTTCGCTTTATTTGCCTGTTCAAAAACCCGTTGGATCATTGGCTTGCCTTTGATCAGGGCAAGAGGTTTTCCTGGAAACCGGGAGGAAGCCCACCGTGCGGGGATAACGGCTATCACTTTTGGGTCAGCAGGCATGAACCAACCCTCTCCTTAAGCTCATCACAAGAACTTTCAAATCACACAATTTGGAATTTTTATCATCCCAGGAATATACAAAACGTGAAAAAAAACAGGGCTCTGACTAGAAGAAACGGGAACTCAAATGACCGGGAAGGCTTTAAGTCAGGCAGTCAGGTTATTGATAACAGGAAAAAACCGCCTAGCCTTTATGGAAGGAGAATAACCCAAAACTCAACCGGCTTCAACCGCTAAAGTAGGGAGGAAGAACTAATAGGTTTGTAAGACAACTGGTTACTGGATCTGGTTCAATTGGGCAAGAATTTTTCCACGCACTTCGGAGGGAGGATTCTTCTTCAAGGCACCCTCCAGAACTTCAACCGCACGACTGGTTTCACCCTTTTTAGAATAGGTCAGACCCAACATATAACGGGAGTCATGCGCCTTGTTTCCTCTGGGGTATTTGTTTAAAACTGTCTCAAACTGGAGGATCGCGTCATCATACATCTCTAGAGCCACGTAATTGGCACCAATCCAGAAGTCAATATTATCCCTGAGTTTATTTGGCGGGTTGCTCAGAGCCAGGTTCTGGAACAGCAAAATGGACTCGTCATAATCTCTGCTTCGATAAGCGTTCAAAGCTTCATTATATTCTGGGGGAGTCTTGGCCGGTACCCTGCGCATGCGCTTTTTGCGGACGGATGCCTGAGCTCTTTGCATTTTAATTTGAGTAATCTCCTCATTGAGACGGGCCATCTGCGCCTTCAAATCCTCAACTTCCGGTACCAGAAAATCGGAAGAATCTGTAACCGAAGAGACGCTACCCTCCAGCCTTTCGCTGACGGCATTGATCTTGGGTTCCAACGTACTCAAAATCTCTTCCAGTTCTCGAACCTTGCTGATCAAGGCCTCCTGCTGGCTTTGCAAGCTTTCCACATCGCCTTTCAACTCATTTCTGTCTGTGCGCTGGCCGGCACTGGCAAAACCTTCCGGGTCGCCTTCAATAAAACCGTCCTCGCCTGCATCCATATCCGAGAATCCGCTATCCTCAGCAAAAAAATCATCCTCATCGGAACCCGCTCCTTCACCCCTTCTCCCACGATCCACTGTTCTTTCATCTTCAAAAGGAAAATCTTCCTCAAAAGCCAAGTCATCTTCATCATCTTCACCCATCCAGGGAAGATAACTGCAACCGGCAGAAGTGAACGAAAAGAAAAGCACTAAAATTAAGGTAAGGCGGGTAAAAATGCTGGCGGGCGACATAACGGACTCCATCAAATTCCAAAAAGGATAATACTCCTTAATAATCAATGAATTATATGAGGTTGACTCGATAATGTCAACCTCATTATAAATGGTTTGCTCTGCTAAATATATTTAATATTTATCAAATTTTAAAGGGTTTCATTAAGTTTTTATTGCTCTTTCAGCATGTGTTCCAGTCCTGTTCACTGACACAGCTTCAGCTAAAATCTTTGCAGCTTTTTCAATTTCTGCCATGGTATTGCTCCAGCCCAAGCTGAAACGAATGGATGAGTTGATTTTATCAATGGGAATACCCATTGCTGTCAGCACGGGGGAAGGAAGCCCAGACCCCGAACTGCAAGCCGATCCCGTAGAAACAGCAACTCCTGCCATATCCAGGCTGATCAGCAAGGTATCGCCTTCGACCCCTTCAAACCCAAGGTTTAAAGTGTTAGGAAGCCTGTTCTCTAAATCACCAAAAACTTCAATCCCTGCAATCAGATTGGATGCCATTTGCAGAAATTGATCGCACAGGGAGGAAAGGTTGGAGTATTTCTGGGAAGACAAACTTGCCAGCTCACAAGCCTTACCAAAACCTGCTATTCCCGCCACGTTCTCCGTCCCCCCTCTTCTTTTTTTCTCCTGACTTCCCCCGCACACAGGTGAAAACAAATCCGGGCTCCCCTTCCTCAAATAGAGGGCACCGACACCCTTCGGGCCATTCAACTTATGTGCTGAAATGGATAACATGTCTACAGGCAAATCTTGCACCCGAAGTGGAATTTTGCCCGCACTTTGTACCGCATCAGTGTGAAACAAGACCCCCTTTTTCCTGGCTATTTCCCCAGCCCTTTCAATGTCCTGCAAAACACCTGTCTCACTGTTGGCGTGTTGCAGGGAAACCAACAGAGTCGATTCTGTCAGGCAATTTTCTAATTCTTTAAAGTCAATACGACCCAACTCATCGACCTTCAATCGGTCTACCCTGAAACCCAGGTTTTCCAGTTGTCGGCAGGGGTTTAAAACCGAAGGATGTTCCACCTGGCTGGTAACAATATGACCACCGGTTTTACCCAATCCTAGAGCCACTCCCAAGAGGGCAAAGTTATTCGCCTCGGTTCCTCCACTTGTGAAAACGATTTCCGAAGGAGAAACACCAAGGAGAGAAGCCACCTGTTCCCGGGCTTCATCAATAAGAACCCGGGCCGACCTGCCGACAGAGTGCACACTGGAAGGATTGCCCATCTGGTCTCGCAAAACAGAGGTGACGGCATCCAGCACTTCCGGAGCCAACGGCGTGGTGGCATTATGATCAAGATAAATTTTATCCATCAACTTACCCAAAATACAAAAATCAGATTAAACAAAATGCGCGGATTTTAACAGGAAACGGCAAGCTCTTTGCCATGCAAATCCCCTGCAATCAGGATTCGGACTGGCGCCGTTTTATAGTGGCAGAATCTGTGGCAACCTGAGGGTCTATCCCTTCTTTCTTCAGAATTTCTTTTAGGTGGCGGATTTCTTTTTCCATTTGCGGCAACCTGTCGAGCATGCATTCGATGGCCCGCGCCACAGGATCCGGGAAAGATTCCAGACCATCATCATCTTCCATATCCGAAGAGATGCCAGAAAAAACCACCCTTCCAGGAACTCCGATAACAGTGGAATACTCGGGGACATCCTGAAGAACCACCGATCCGGAACCAATTTTTGTGTTGCGCCCAACGTGGACCGGGCCTAAAACCTGGGCCCCGGCACCAATGACAACATTTTCAGCGATAGTGGGATGGCGTTTGGCCTTCTTGGTCGCAAGGCCTCCCAATGTCACCCCGTGGTAAATGAATACGTTATCCCCCACCTCCGACGTTTCCCCAATCACCACGCCCATGCCATGATCGATAAAAAATCGATGGCCAATTTTCGCGGCCGGATGAATTTCTATACCGGTAATCCACCGGGAAAACTGGGACAAGGCTCTGGCCATAAAATTGAACCCCATACCCCATAATGCATGAGTCAGGCGGTAGGTGATCAGGGCATGCACACCGGGATACAAAAGCAATACTTCGATAAAGTTCCTCGCGGCAGGATCTTTTTCCATAGCCACCCGGACATCTTCTGTAATTTGACGGAACATAGTTAGGATGTAAGCTATTGTTTATTTTTATATTATATCCCACCCAAGGCCAGACGAAAAGCCCTAAATAGTTGCAGATAGTATGTCTGGGCCTATTCAAACATGAGGGAAACCAATTGGGCATGAAATTGTTCCTGTGTTATTTCCAGAGCAACTGAGTGGGCAATGCGGACATGACGGCAGCAGAACGGGGTTTGGAGCCAATCAGTGACATCTCTCCCAGATAATCACCTTCTTTTCTGCGTATAATCTCTACCCTATTTTTAGAGACGATCAGTTCTCCGGAAAGTATGACGTACATGGAACTGCCCTCCCCCCATCTTTGAATAAGTGATCTTTCTCGGTAAATACTGGAGCTATTTGTTAGGCGATTATTAACTATTTGCATATTTATTTTTTAAATACTTCTCTCTATATTGTAGAAGGCTTTGTACTTTTGTTTTCCAATCGCTTCGTAGCACTGGGTCAAGCCATTTTATATCCGCATACCATGAAGGAACATTGCCCTTGAATCCACTGAGACCAATTAAATTATTGCCATATAATTCTAAATGCCTTTTATAAAAACAGAGTTTTATTGAATCCATATGATCTGTTGGTTTTGTAAAGCCTTTGGGGATCAGGACAACATTAGATGCAGAGGTAAATAAACCATACGGCTCTTGGTTGTTATTAAACTCAGTAAAAGCTGTTTTTTCAAGCCCTCTTTCATCTTGTTTGTGACTAAAAATATGGGCTAATTCAAATCTATCGAGGCCACTAGGTGACCACATTCCTGTAGCGCCACCTGAATAAGCTTTATTCATTGATAGATACGCCCAAATATGCCTTGGAAAAGTATTGTCATTTAATATTGTTCCATCTTTTTCATAGACATTATTTTTCCATCCTTTTGATTTTTCTTTATTAATTGGCCTCCTAAATCCTGGAAACACGCAATCGGAGCCAGAATAAAAGAATGATTTTATATCACAGGATTTATGACATATAGATTTAAACCGCTCTTGATAACTTAAATTTTCCTTTGTTATAAAACTGACAATATCTGGATGAATATGATGTGTTATTTCCCCCAGAATTATTGCCAGTTCCCTCTCAACGCTTTTAGACAAGTCAGGGAATAAAAAATTTGTAACTGCCATTGTTTTCTTCTTTGCCTAACGCTTGAATTCAGCCGACGCGTAAGCAGTCTGCTGGAATGATTTGTTAGGTGGTATTAGCACAAAAGTCAGCACTCTTGTAATCAATGCTACGCATACAAAAACTGTCATAAATAATAAATGGCAAAAGCTCCATTGCTAAAAGCAGGGCTAACGCCCATAGAGATTTTTACTAAAACTAAAAATCAAGGGAGACATCAAAGAATCTATTAAAAAGGTGTTACCTTTTTATAACCAGGGTTTACAAGTTATCAGAATCGGGAGTGGGCTGAAGCCAAAAGCTATTTTGAAAACGCATTAAAATCCCAACCAGAAGATGGTCCCTCAAAAGTCTATTTGGAGCGATGCGAAAAATTTATCCGAGCAGCCCCTCCGGAAGATTGGGATGGTGTTTTTAATCTCAGCACAAAATAAGCCTTTTCTAAGATAACAACAGGGCTCAGGATTCGGAGGATTCGGAATCCATAGATTGCTGGTATTCTTCCAGAATGGCATCTTGAGTCTGCTGGTCTGCGGACTTGTAAATTCGAATGGTTTCAAAGTGGCGGGTCTGTTGAACGCGCAATAATTTAAGGCGCATTAATTCCAGAATAGCAAGAAACGTCACGACGACCTCCTGCTTGCTGTTTAAAACTGTAAACAGAGATTCAAACGTAACGCTTTCTGAAGCATTAAGAATTTCCATAATGTGCTGAATCCGATCGGTGACCGACATTTCGGTGATTTCAATTTCGTAATCCTTTTCAAACGATTTGGTATCCAGGATTTTCTGGTAGGCCTTGAGTAAATCGAAAACCGATGCATCCACCAATTCCTTCCCTTCAGAGCTTTCCTCAATTTCAATCTGTCCACCCCGCGCAAAAACCTGTTGCCGGTCGTGCTCCTTCAATCTCAGTTCAAACGCCGCATCCCGATAGCGCTGGTACTCCCGCAGCCTGCGCATCAGTTCCGCGCGCGGGTCTTCCCCGGCTCCCGCATCAAATTCCTCATCGGTTTCAGGAGCAGGTAGCAAAATTTTTGACTTGATCCGCGTCAACTCAGCAGCCATGACTAAATACTCCCCGACCAATTCAAGGTTCAACTCCTGCAGCATTTCCAGATACTCCATATACTGACGAGTAATTTGAGCGATGGGGATATCACAGATATCCATCTTTTGTTCTTTAATAAGATGGAGAAGTAGGTCTAAAGGGCCTTCAAAAATATCCAGCTTGCATTGATAGGTCATGGTCGGATCATGGATTCAAGGTTTCCAATACGGACTCAATAATAACCAAGTTTTTACTATTGAGTATGATTTTTTATAGATCGCCCCAAAGTGACTGCAAAAGAGCCAATGCCACAACAGGGGCCGTTTCCGCCCGCAGAATCCGAGGCCCCAGACTCACAGTCTGAAATCCGTATTCCCGGGCCTTCTCAACCTCCAGCAGACTGAACCCCCCTTCGGGTCCAATTAAGACAGCGATGGAGCGCGGTTCTCGATCCAGCTTCAAATCTTTAAGAAAACTTTTTTCCTCCATTTCCCAAAAGACCAGTTTAAGATCCTGATCGTTATTTTTGTGGCAAAAAATTTCCAGGGTTTCAATATTTTCTGCCACTTGAAGGACTCGAGTGCGACCGCATTGTTTGGAACTCTCCAATGCGATCTTCTTCCAGCGCTCGATTTTCTTTTCCGCCTGATGTGTTTTTATCACGCATCGCTCAGTGGTTAAAGCGGTGATGGAACGCGCTCCCAGTTCCACGGACTTTCTTAAAATCACATCAAATTTGTTACCTTTGGTCAAAGCTTGCCCCAAATGAACCGCCAGGGGAGATTCCACATCGAGCTTTTCAGAAGCAATCACTTCTCCCCGAATCTCTTTCGCCTTAACCTCAACCAACCGAACCGTGAGCAATTTATCCGAATCGCTGATGACCTGAATGGATTCTCCCGCCTTCAACCTTAATACAGTTCTGATATGCGAGACATCCGATCCGATGAGAGTCACCTTATCGTCGACAATTTGTTCTCCAGGAACAAAAAATTTGTGGCTCATACTTGAGCCCAATGAATTCGCAACAAATCTTCCAGAGAAGCTAACTCAAAATCGGGGCAGATATCAGCCTGTTCTTTCCTGCGGTTCAGCCAGGCCGTCTTCATTCCAACCCTATGAGCTCCAAAAATATCTACGGAAAGGCTGTCGCCGACAAAAAGAATCTCAGAAGGTTGAAACTGAAAACGGCTTATCGCAAGTTGAAAAATGGAGGGGTGCGGCTTACGAAATGGAACTTCTGAGGAATAAATGGTGAAGTCAAAAAATTTCTTCAAACCTGAGTCCTCCAGTTCTAATTCCTTCATAAAAACCGGATTGGTGGTATTGGAAACGATTCCCATGGAAACGCCCCACTGGTTCAATTGTTCGAGGACAGCGACCACCTCGGGGAAGATCACTCTTTCCTGATAGACCTCTTGATAATAAACTCGCAGAAGCTCCTGAAGCGAGACCTTTCCTTCCCAGGGAACTTTGAAATAAAAAAGTAGATATTGTAAAACTTCCTCATAACGAGCCTCCCGGTGGGTCGTCCGGGATAACTCGATCATCGATCTAAACAATTCCCGCGATTTTCCCAGACATATTTCAATGTCAGGCAAGGCAATTTGTTTTGCCTGAAGACAGGCAAAAACTTTTTCAAGGGGACGCCGGTCATCTTCTTCTCCCAAGTCCACCAGAGTATGCGCCCAGTCAAAACCAATTGCTTTAAAGGGGAATTCCATTTCTCACCCGTTGTTGCTGTATTCCAGTCCGTAAAATATGAGAGATCAACATTAATAAATTAAAAACGATAATCCCTTATTAATCAATATTTAAATTGATAATTTTCGAGGTAAGTTGATTCCCAAAAATTTGCCGTGACCACTCCACCGAGTATGTTCTTGACCCTCAGCTTTATCCACTAAATAATACCAGTACAAAGAGAAGAAAGGAACTGCGGAAAAACCCATGACCCCTGAAAACATAAAAACCCTGCCTGGAAATATTCTTTCGAACCAGGAATTGATTCAGGAAGCGATCCGCTTAGGCTGTACCAAGGCAAAAGTAATCTTGACGAAAACCATATCCATGGCCAATTGGGTGAAACTGCAGTGCCAATATGGTTGTTCTCATTATGGATCGGTGCTTACCTGTCCTCCCTATACGCCCCAGGCAGAAGAAATGTCGGAAGTCCTTGTCGAATATGACAAGGCCCTGCTCATCAATGCCAGCCCGGAAACAAATGTAAGAGAAATTGTTGTCCATTTGGAAGAAGTTTTAAAAGAAAAAGGGTTTAACAAAGCTTTTGCATTAAGTGCTCAGCCCTGCGACCTGTGTGAACCCTGCACGATTGCCACGCATTGCCAGTACCCCGATAAAGCCCGACCCACTTTACAAGCCTGTGGTATTGATGTGAATGAAACCATCCATAATAACGGATGGGATGACCTAGGCCCGCAGACCCCCTGCGCTCCGACCCATGCCATTGGCATGGTGCTTATAGATTAAGAACCGTCTATAATACCCCCCACTCAATCATCTTATTTTTAAATTCCCCGTGGGTTATCGTTACGCAATCATTGGAACAGGCCGCCAAGGTCTCTCTGCCGCATATGATCTGGCCCGGTTTGGCTCTGCCGAGGAAATCCTTCTCTGCGATCTCAATTTTGAAATCGCAGAGAAGGGAGCCAAAAAACTATGCGCCCTGCTTTCACAGGATCTGTTCAAACCAGTTGCGCTGGATGCAGGAAACCCGAACCAACTCCGTCAAACATTAAAAGAAATCGACTCGGCCATCAGCGCGGTCCCATTCATATTCAACCTGGGTATTACCCAGGCAGCTATCGACAGTAAAACCAACTTGTGCGATCTGGGCGGGCACACCGAGACTGTTCTCAAACAATTGGCTCTTAATGAAACCGTAAAATCTTCTGGCATCACTGTTGTTCCAGACTGCGGCATGGGACCGGGACTCAATATCTCCCTTGGGGTTCTGGCCATGAGCTTCGTGGAAAAACCCGTCAACCTGTTTATCTGGGATGGCGGCCTGCCGCGCAATCCGACTCCTCCCTGGAACTATATTTCCACATTCAACATGAATGGTTTGACCAACGAATATGAGGGGCCAGCCTGGTTCATTCGGGATGGCAAGCCGACACAAGTCCCCTGCCTCAGCGAAGTGGAGGAGTTGGACTTTCCTGACCCGTTAGGACGTTTGGAAGCGGCGGTCACTGCAGGTGGGCTTTCCACTGCTCCCTGGACGTTTGCGGGCAAACTTCAACGCCTGGAAAACAAAACCCTGCGCTATCCAGGGCACTGGCAAACATTTCAGGCCTTCCAGCAACTGGGTTTATTTGAGCAAAAGCCTGCCACACTCAAAGGAGAAAACTTTATTCCCAGAGAAATTTTTCACGCTCTGCTACAACCCAAAATCTCCAGCGACCTTATCCGAGATATTTGCGTCATCCGGGCGCGATGCGAGGGAGAAACTGATGGGAAAAGAGCCATCTGCACCCTGGATCTTTGTGAGACCTACGATGCCAATTTCACCGCTATGGAAAAATTTACCGGCTGGCACGCCAGCATGGTCGCCATTCTTTCTGCACAAAAAAAACTGCCACAAGGAGCGGTTCCCATCGAAACAGCCTTATCTGCTAAGTTATTGATAGAAGAGGCCAAAAAAAGAGACTGGGCCATAAAAAATAACACTCTACAGGAAGCATAAACAGGCTAATAAAAAAAAATTGTCCAAACCACTATCTTTGATTTACAAGTAAGGAGAATTCTTCTTTTTCTGCCAGAGAAACCAGGGCATTTTCTTTGGCCTCGGCGTCGATGATTTGCCCCTCCAACTCACCCGAAACTTTGCTATTTTCTATCTTCAACTGGTTGGCAATGCCATAATCCAAGTTGTAGCTCTTGCAAATCTTGTCGATAAAAAACTGGGATCCACCACTGACCAAAGCGATTTTATAACCCAGGTGCTTCAAGATATTGACCAAGGATTCCGCCCCCGGTGTCAGGGGTAAAGAATTGGACAATTGGTGCAGGCTTTCTACCGGAAGACCTTTTAAAAGTTTCACCCTTTTCAATTAAGCCGATTTGAAATCGATTTCTCCATTCACTGCCTGAACGGTGATTGCCGCTATTTCCTTCCCTACCCCCGCAAGCTTTCCCAGTTCATCAATGACTTCACATTGCAGGAAGGTCATATCGGCATCCAGCACAATCAATCTTTTATTGCGTCGAAAATAAGTTTCCTCCTGAACAGCGATGTCGACTTTATAGCTTTCCTTGAACTTCACCAGCGCGTCCAACACTTCCTCCGATGAGTGGGCCTCACGGGTTCCGATAACGAACTCCAAGGCATGGAGTCACAGAGCAGGGTCACCACCGAACGGTGACCATAGGGAGCATCCGGCCGGGTCGCCGTTTCCCAGGGATAGACGGTAGCTTTGAAATTCATTTTCTCCGCATAGGCGGATAATGCCTCACGAAGAGGTAAAACGCGGCTCTCATCACAACCATCAAGTAGAATGGAAAGATTGAGCAATCCATTGAAGACAAATTGCTTGATATCCACCACATTCCAACTGGCCTGAACAATGAACTCCAGGGATTCAGCCAGAATTCCAGGACGGTCCTGCGCTGAAATATGAATGTATAATTGGCTGGAGGAAGAAAAAGAAGGAGGCATGAGTCAGACTTGCGGCTTGTAACGCCACCCTTCCCTTTTTTTGCAGGTCCAGCCTTCATGAACTTGAAAGGTAGCCAGATTCACCAGCGTTTCAGAGTTGAACAAATAAATAATCCCCTCTCCATCAATAGGGTTCCCTTTTAAATGCAAGCGCTTGAGCTTACCCAGATGCTTTGCGTTGGCGAGGAATTTCAACCCTTCATCGCTGACGCTGTTCTGATTGAGATTCAAATATTGGACATTTTCCAAAAAAGCGCATTCGGCCAGAGCCTGAACTCCATTATCTCCCAGGTTGTTATCATCTAAGTCCAGCCAACTGATATCCTGCATTTTCGGCGTCTGCCACAATAACCGCGCCTCTTCGGCACTCAGCCCCTTACCGCTCAGCATCAGCTGATTGCCGCGCAAGCGACCCTCGAAAATCTCATCAACACTCTTAAATCTACAATTCTCGTTCATCATTCTTCCTTAATTAAAACTATGGCTGCTTTCTATATCATGAAGGCCCCAGCCCGCCAATCATTTTTTGCGGAGTGCCTCCGCCTGCAAATTGCAATGTCTTTATTTTGCCGGCAAACGTCCTTTTAGCTCAAAGAGCTATTCATCACCGGCCTTACGCCTGGTAGGAATATATTTTCGATCCTTTAAAGGTTTTGGCAGGTATTCCTGCTCTACAATGGCGTCCGGAAAATCATGTGGATATTTATAGTCCACGCCATATCCATATTTGGATTTGGCATCTTTATAATGCGTGTCTTTCAAATGGTCCGGAACGGGATAGGACAATCCCTTTTTCTGGATATCATCCAAAGCCAGATCGATGGCCACAATCGCCGAGTTATCCTTGGGTGCCCGAGCCACATAGATCACCGCCTGGGCGAGGGGAATGCGGGCTTCAGGAAACCCCAGTTTTTCCACCGCCGCCACTACAGCTTGCACCAGTATAAAGGCCTGCGGGTCGGCATTGCCCACATCTTCAGCCGCCGTGACCAGCAGTCGCCGTACAATGAAACGCGGGTCTTCCCCGCCGGCAATCATTTTTGCCAACCAATATATCGCCGCATCGGCATCAGAACCACGCAGACTTTTCTGGAATGCGGATGCATGGTCAAAATGTTCAGTGCCTTTTTTATCGTAGAGGGTGGCGACCTGTTGAATGATCCCTTCAATAATTTTTAAATCGACCTGCTTTTTTTCTCGCTGGGCGACCACATCATGCGCCGCCTCCAGCACATTGAGGGCACGGCGGGCGTCACCATTGGCATGGCTGACCATCATATCCATCGCCTCTGCTGAAATTTTAAGTCCGGATTCTCCCAATCCTTTTTCTTTGTCCTTCAAAGCTTGCTCCAGAATATCTCTGATCTGTTCGCGCTCTAAAGGTTCCAGGCGAAAAGTCTGGCATCGCGAACGAAGTGCCGGGATCACCTCAAAGGAAGGGTTTTCCGTGGTACTTCCAATCAGGCGAACCGTTCCATTCTCGATATGAGGCAGCACGGCATCCTGCTGGGCCTTGTTGAACCGGTGAATCTCATCGATGAACAATACCGTTCCCATTTGCCTGGACTTCCAGGTATGACGGGCACTTTCAATGATCTTGCGGATATCGGCCACCCCGGCATTCACTGCGCTGATCTCATGAAACTCGCTCTCGGTCAACCGCGCCGCAATCCGTGCCAGGGTTGTTTTACCCGTACCCGGTGGCCCCCATAAGATGAAGGACAACTTTGAACCGGACTCCACCAAATCTCTCAATGGCAGACCTTTCCCGACCAAATGTTCCTGCCCGGCAAACCTTTCCCAGCTTTCAGGACGAAGGCGGTCCGCCAGAGGCGGGGCTGGCATTTCATAATCCGGGAACAATTCCATGATCACTCTTTAATTAAAAATCCCTGGCGTTCAGGGAACGGATTCTCAACCGCAACGGGATGTGGGCAATGGCCCGGGTGAGAAAAAAAATCAGCGCATAACAAACAGGAACCTCCAGTCCGCCAATGGATCTAAAAAGAAACTTCTTGTTCAAATGGACATAAAACGGACGGACTCCCAACACTAACACTAATCCAATATAACTCAATGCCAAAATCATAAACAGCACACCACCGGTGCTGGAAGAAATTTCCGAAATATTTTCATGGTCAAATTTTGGGTACAGGGTAACGAGTGCCTTGAAACCGTTGGCAAGGGTCTCAACCGGTACTTTAAAAGAAGACCTTTCTGGGAATAATCTGGCCCTCCGACCCGAAAAATCACCTGGATTAAAAACATCCTATGAGTTATTCTTCAAAGACCACCCTTTACCAACTGTCGCGCTTCAGAGTTGAGTCCGCTAATCATCTAACCGGTGCTTTATACTTCCTGATACCCTCCCATTCCGCTAATGTAACGTAACGCAACAAAATTATGGCAAACCCTGAAGAAAACGAAGTCAAATTGGAAACCCGGCTTTTCAAAACTGCGGACATGTTACGCAATAATATTGACGCAGCCGAGTACAAGCACATCGTGCTGGGTTTGGTGTTTCTTAAATATATTTCTGATTCTTTTGAGACGCTTCACACCAAGCTATCAAAAAACACAGGAGATTATAAATATTCCGACCCGGAAGACCCAGACGAATACAAAGCGAAGAATGTCTTTTGGGTTCCACAAAAAGCACGCTGGTCTTACCTCCATGCTCACACCAGGCTGCCCACTATCGGCAAAGACCTGGACCAGGCGATGGAAAAAATCGAGAAAGAGAATCCGACCCTCAAGGGTATTTTACCGAAAGTCTATGAGAGACCAAACCTTGCTCACGCCACTTTAGGTGGGTTGATTGACTTAATCGGCGATATCGCACTGGGCAGCGAAGCGGCAAAATCAAAAGACATTCTCGGCAAAGTCTATGAATATTTTCTCGGTCAGTTCGCTTTGGCAGAGGGGCAAAGGGGCGGTCAGTTTTACACCCCCACGTCCATCGTAAAACTTCTGGTCGAAATGATAGAGCCATATCACGGCAGAATTTTTGATCCCTGCTGCGGCAGTGGCGGCATGTTTGTCATGAGTGAAAAATTTATTGAAAAACATCAAGGACGGCTTGATGATATTTCTATTTACGGGCAGGAGAGCAATCAAACAACCTACCGCCTCGCTCGCATGAATCTTGCCATTCGGGGCATTGACGGCTCGCAAGTGAAATGGAATAACGAAGGCTCGTTCTTGCACAATGCACATCCCGATCTGAAAGCCGATTTTGTTATCGCCAACCCGCCTTTTAACGATAGCGACTGGAGTGGCAAGCTACTGCAAAACGACGCGCGCTGGAAATATGGCGTACCACCCGCAGGCAATGCGAACTTTGCCTGGGTTCAGCATTTTTTGTATCACCTGTCACCCAAAGGCGTTGCCGGTTTTGTGCTTTCCAAAGGCTCACTCACTTCCAAGTCGTCCAACGAAGATGTTATTCGTAAAAATATCATTGATGAAGGCCTTGTGGACTGTATTGTTAATCTACCCGCAAAACTTTTCTTGAATACACAAATTCCCGCTTGCTTGTGGTTTGTGTCCAATAAACACCACGGCTTTAATGACGATAGAAACCGAGCGGGTGAGATTCTTTTTATTGATGCAAACGAATTAGGGCATTTAATCAATCGTCGCACGCGCGAGTTCTCGGATGAGGATATTGCCAAAGTGGCGGATACCTATCACCAGTGGCGCAAGAAAGATGGCGGATATAAAGATGAGCCGGGGTTTTGCAATTCGACGCCGATTGAGAAAATTAAAGCATTGGATTATGTGCTGAGTCCCGGACGATATGTCGGGTTGGCTGAAGTGGAAGATGATTTTGATTTTGGTGAGCGATTCACCCAATTAAAAGCCGAGTTTGAAGCACAGCTAAAAGAAGAAACTGCTTTGAATAAGCGGATTAAAACGAATTTGGCAAAGGTGAGGGTTGATGGTTGATTTTGAGCAGGGCAAAAATTCCAAATGCTATTGGGCGGCTGATGATATTGGTTGAGGATAGAAGCGTGAAAAGGCTGGAGGTTGGCGGCTAAAGTAAAATAGCAAAAGTCTTGTTTTACTTTATAGCCTTAAGGTAAAATAACAAAACCATTATTTTACTTTATGAAAACTTCTACAGGGCGGGCGATGGTTCGCCGGGCCATACCCCTACGGGGCATGAAGATGTAAAAGTTTAGAAAGAACGTTCCGCCTTTAATTTAAAATATTTGACACATTAGCCTGCGCCAACAAGCTTAAAAAATTCGGTTCAGCGAGAAGCAAGCTGAATCCCAGGTTGAGGCTCTGACCGCGCTGCGGTGGATGAAAACCTCGCCGCCAAACAGGAGACCGCAGTGAAAACTATTAAATCCCCTAAAAAATTCAAACTGAGTTTCATGGTTGTCGGCCTGATCCTTTTACTGGCCTGTCCGGCGGTTTTTGCAGCTCCCAATAAGGAAGCAGATGCCCTCTATCAAAAAGCACTGAAACTGAGCCAACAAAAAAAATGGGATCAAGCCGTAGCCGAATTCGGGAAAGCTTCCGAACTCGCCCCGCAGGATAGTCTGATTCACGCAAACCTGGGCGTTGCCTTCAGTCAGACGGGAATGCACAAGGAAGCCCTGCTCTCTTTTGAAAAAGCATTGCGACTGGGGTACGACTCTCCCGGCCTGCGCTACAACCGAGGTGTTTCCTTTGCCCGCGTTAAATTGCTCGATGAAGCCATCGAAGAACTGGAAAAAGCCCTGAGCATGGATCGCAGAATGGTGAAAGCCGAATATGACCTGGGGGTTTTATACAATTTGCAGGGAAAACGTGAGAAAGCCCTGAAAAAAGTTGACACTTTATTCAAACGAAACAACAAGCTTGCAAAAAAACTGTTCGACCAGATTGGCTCCTCTTACACCATCGTTACTGTAGACAATGGAGGAACATTAAAAGGCCGGGTTACACTTTCCGGCCAGGTTCCAAGAGTCCGCTCCTTCCACTTGATCCACGCCCCGAACATCGAGTTCTGCGCAAGGATATCGGATGGGAAAGGTCACCGCCTGTTGTTCGACTTCACCGTTTCAAAAAGCCGAGGACTGAAAGACACCATCATCCATCTGGCAAAGGTGAAAAAAGGAAAACCGTTTTCGCCCAAGATGCAAACCTTTCACATCGACCGTTGTCGAGCTAACAAGTATGTCATCGGCGCGAAAAATGGTGAAAACATAATGGTGGAAAACACAGACCCTATCCAGCATGAGATCGCCACCTATGAAATCCGCAATATTTATTCAGACCAGACCAGCAATCGGCCAGTACCACCTAAATCCAGCCAGGTTCGCAGTATCTTCGTACGCAAAGACGCGGAAAACTTCATCATAAAATGCAATCTCCATCCGTTCCTTCAGACGCATGCGTATCTGGTACAAAACCCCTATTACACCGTGTCCGATTCAGAAGGCAAATTCAGCATCGAGAACATTCCACCTGGCACCTATGAGGTGGTCGCCTGGCATCCTTTTATTGCAGCACAAAGAGGGACCATCACCATCCCCGAAAAGGGCGAAGCCAATCTGGATTTTGATTTTAGAGGGGAAGACGAAAAAAGAAAGCTGTATCAAGACGATATTGAAGGCTATCGCTTCAACACCTGGTTCGACAGCAAAGAAAAATTTTATGGCGGAAAAAGAGTTGATGACCCGGTAGAAGAGTTACAGGCCTTCTGTGATGACGACCATCTTTGCTGACCATTTATAAAATCAGACAATCACAATAACCCGCTAGTTAGTCTTACGCACCACAACCGCATCCAGTTGATACTCACTTCGCGCCAGGTGGGCCGCTTCCTGCGCTTTCTGCTCATCCACATACATGCCCAGAAAAACCCGGTGCCAGGTTCCGCCATGATCGACAAGTTCTGTTTGCATTAAAAACGCGTCGAATCCGTTTTCCTGCAGGTGCATTTTCAAAGCTCCCGCGCGCGCTTCATCCCGGAACGAACTCACTTGAACGGCATAGCGAAGTGGCTCTTTAATTTCAGGGATGACGCTTGTTGTGCTTTTCGGGTTCTGTTTAATTTCAGGTTTTGCGACAGGTTCGAATTTCGCCGTTTTTTCTGCAGGAGGCGTGGACGCTTTTATTTTGGCAGAAACCACTGCACTTTTCTCAGGTGAAAGCACGGTCGGCATCAGCCTACCATTGAGGTCCACATACTGGGTCATTGTCGGATCATTCAAGGTCTTGAAAAACGTATAATCCAGTTTAGAAGATACAGGCTCTTCAACCTTTTTACGAATGAACTCAGGCTTAACGGCCCTTAGTTTTTTAGGAGATACCGCATTTTCCTGGAATTCACTGATGATCCCCGAAAAATGCAATCCCGCCGCAGAAGCCATCCCAAGAATTAATACAAAGAGAAGTCTCATAAACAAGTTACTTAGTAAAGTGACAGAAAAAACAAAATCCCTGAAGGTTAATCACCCCAACCCTCTTTGAGAAAGAGGGAGTTAAACCTCTTTAAGCCGAGCTAAATTTTGCCTGCCATTTATAGCCATTGCAGTTGCCAGCATGTGATATCCCCTTCATTTGCTTCATGCCCCGAAAGGGGTACGCCTAGTGGCGGAGTACCTCCGCTGGCCAGCGTGACGCTGGACTCAGAATGCAATAGTTTTTGCTGGCGAGCAAAGAGTTGCATCGGCTTGTGATGACCTTCCTCAGCTCTCATGCCCCGGAGGGGTATAACGAGTTCTTGCTCATTGGCCCCACGCCTAGTGGCGGAGTACCTCCGCTGGTAATGAGTGATGGCTTTTCACCGCTAGCAACGACTCCCCTAGCTTAACGAGTTCTTGCTCATTGGCCCCACGCCTAGTGGTCACATTTTTTCAGGAGACGAGATACCCATCAACTCGAAACCATTACGAATAGTGGTTTTCAAAGCGTCCAGCAAAAATAATCGCGCCAGTGTGAGCGACTTATCACCAGAGATGACCCGATGCCTGCTGTAATAACCATGAAACCGGGAAACCAGATCAAGCAGATAATGAGAAATCCGATGCACCTCCAAAGCCCGGGCGCTTTTTTCCACCACTTCAGGGAAAGCCAGAATCGCCCGAATAATCGCGAACTCCTCCTCTTCTACCAGAGGGGAAAGGTCCACATCGACAGACCTGTTCCATGCCACGCCTTTTTCTTCGGCGGTGCGGAAGATACTGCATATTCGGGCATGTGCGTATTGAATATAAAAAACAGGATTATCCGGGGTTTCTTTTTTAGCCAACTCCAGATCAAAATCCAGATGCGTGTCGGAACTACGCATCAGAAAATAATAACGTGCCGCATCGACCCCAACCTCCTTCACTACATCCGCCAGTGTTTCAAATTCACCGGACCGGGTGGACATGGGCACTTTTTCGCCCGCCCGCAATAGACTGACAAACTGAACCAGAAGAATCTTGAAGATATTTTTGTCATAACCCATCGCTTCCAAAACCGCCGCCATGCGCGGCACATAACCGTGATGATCGGCGCCCATCAGGTTGATGAGTTTTTTAAAACCTCGGTTGATCTTGTTCTGATGATAGGCGATGTCTGAGCAGAAATAGGTTCGCTCTCCGGTTTGTTTGACAATGACCCGATCCTTATCATCATCGAATGCTGAAGACTTCAGCCAGACAGCCCCATCTTTTTCATAAATATGGCCCTCGCCATCCAACCAGTCAACGGCCTTCTCTATCGATTTATCTTCATAAAGCGATTGCTCACTGAACCAGTTGTCAAAAGTCACACGGAATTCGGAAAGGTCTTTTTCAATACCTTTAAGAATATTATCCTTCGCGAATTTTCTGAAAAAAGGAATGCACTCTTCCTCAGGCTTGTTTAAAAACTCCTTCCCCTTCTGGTCAACGATTTCGCCAGCGATGTCTTTAATATATTCCCCTCGGTAATGGTCTTCAGGAAACTCAATCGCTTCACCCAGCAGTTCCCGGTACCGGAGCCAGGTGGACCGGCCGAGAAAATTCATCTGGTTGCCCACATCATTGATGTAGTATTCGGCACTCAAATCGTATCCGGCTTTTTTCAAAATCCTTGCCAGTGCATCACCAACGGCCGCTCCCCTCCCATGCCCAACATGTAAAGGACCCGTGGGATTCGCGCTGACAAACTCGATCAAAACTTTGGTGCCCTGCCCTAAATCAGACCTGCCAAAGTCTTCTCCCTGCGACACAGCATTTCTGAGCCGTTCCAGGAAAAACTCCTGAGACATTTTAATATTGATGAATCCCGGCCCGGCGATTTCTGCCTGGCTCAATTCACCATTTTTAAGGTAACGGGTAACGCTCTCGGCAATCACTTTCGGATTCTTGCGCTCACTCCGCGCCAGTATCATGGCAACATTGGTTGAAAAATCTCCCAGTGTTTCGTCCTTGGGCTTTTCCACCACAATTTCAGGGAACGGAGAGAGCTCCAGCTCTCCGGCCTCTCGGGCTTTTTCCAAGGCATCTTGAATAATTTTTTTAATTGCGGTTTTCATTCAGGCTTTATCTTAAAAAATGTGACGAACAATAGTGACAGGGAAAACAGGGGTCAGATACCAGGCAGGCAACAGGGTCATTTTTTCCGGCTACGGACAGCTTCCACTTCTTTTTCCATTTCTTCCTCCAGAGTTTTCTTATCCGTTCGAAATTGTTCCTCCAGTTCTGCTTTTCTGGCTCCAATTTCTTCAGGGGGAACCCGATCCGGCAATTTGCGGATTTTATCAATGGAGGTCACATCCCGGTCGGCAATCCTCGCGGTATATTCTTTTCTGATCTCGGCAATATCCTGTTTTTGTTTTTTGGTCAGCTTTTTCTGATTTTTCAACTCTGGAGCCAGCTTGTCAGAGCGTTCCAGGCTCAATTCCCAAGCGCTTTTTAATCCCGACATACCTATCCTCAAAAAAAGTTTAACTGCTTAATTATAAAGGATTTATAAAACATACTCAATAGGCATATCGCGACTGTGTGATCGGAAATTATTTTGGGTAATGGTTTGTTTTATTTACACCTGTTTGCTATCCTGAGGCTTGATATGGAAACACCAAAACGAGAACCTCTTTTAAGGGAATTAAAAAATTATCTCACCCATTTGAAAGACGTGGGCTATACAGAAATCCCATGCGAGGCAGAATTATTTGCAAATGTCCAACAACAGGCAGCCCAACCCTCTCTATCACTCGATGAAATGGCCAATAATAAATCTCTTACCGCAGTGCAAAAAGAGCTGGGCGACTGCACCCGGTGCAAACTTTCAGAAGGAAGAAAGAATATCGTCTTCGGCTCGGGAAATCCCAAAGCCGATCTTGTTTTCGTCGGAGAAGGACCGGGTGCCGATGAGGACGAACAAGGACTCCCTTTCGTAGGCCGGGCAGGAAAAAAGCTGACAGAAATTATTGAAAAGGGTATGGGGCTGGATCGTGAAAAAGACACCTATATCTGCAATATCGTCAAATGCCGACCACCGGGCAACCGGGATCCTGAAGCGGAGGAAATTGCCGCCTGCAATCCCTTCCTGATCCAGCAATTAAAAGCCATCAAACCCAAAGTCATTGTCGCGCTGGGCAAACCTGCATCCTCAACACTTTTGGGAAGGACCGTGTACATCACCAAGGAGCGCGGCACCTGGCATGAATATGCAGGCATCAAGTTAATGCTCACTCTCCACCCTTCCTATCTGATTCGGTTTTATACTCTGGAAAACCGCAGGGCCGTCCATGAGGATATGAAAAAAGTGTTGAAGGAGTTGAAGAAATGAAGTCGGCACAGGAAAACCTGAGTCGGCTCAAAAAAAATATTGAGCAGGTCATTTTTGGAAAAAGCGAGACCATTGACCTTGCCATCACCTGCCTTCTTGCCAAAGGCCACCTGCTCATTGAAGATGTTCCCGGTGTCGGTAAAACCTCTCTGGCCCATTGTCTGGCCAACTCGCTACAACTCGATTTCAAACGTATCTAATTCACCAACGATCTTTTACCGGCAGATATCACCGGTGTTTCCATTTACGATCAAGAGGACAAACGTTTCCATTTTCAAAAGGGCCCGCTGTTCGCGAATATTGTGCTGGCCGACGAAATCAATCGTTCGACACCGCGCACCTAAAGCGCTTTGCTGGAAGCGATGAACGAAAAACAGATTTCTGCCGACAACAACACCTATATCCTTGAAGAACCTTTTATGGTGATCGCAACCCAGAACCTGATAGAAAGCCAGGGAACTTATCCCCTGCCGGAATCGCAGTTAGACCGCTTCATGTTCTATATGTCCATGGGTTATCCTTCCCCAGATGATGAACGGCGCCTGTTACAGGAACCTCGACTCAGCCTGGCAAGCGTAAAGACCGTTCTGGAAAAAGAGGAACTTTTAAAACTTCAGGCCTTGGTCGACACAATAAAATTAGAACCAGTCCTGGCCGACTATATTCTCAACATTATCACCGCCACCAGAGAGTGCGCCGACCTTGCTCTCGGCGTGAGCCCACGTGGAGGGCTGATCTTTCAACAGGCACTTCGAGCCTGGGCGCTGGTCTCTGGACGAGACTATTGCACTCCTGATGACGTGAAACATCTGGCCGTCCCGGTTTTGTGCCACCGAATCATTCCCCAGTCTCACAACCTGTCGCACAAGAGACGCTTCGCCGATACCGCTACCATCATCCATCAAATTTTAGAACAAGTCTCCGTGCCCGTTTAAAAGTTGTTGAAATGACACGTTTCACCATAGCTCTGCACAACCGCACCCTGCAACTGACCCGGGAGGGATTGGGCTTCATCGTGATTTTGATTGGGGTGGGACTCGGGGCGATCAACACCGGCAACAATCTTTTATATTTGATCCTAGCCATGTGTTGCAGTTTCATCGTCGTCTCCGGGATTTTGTCCGAAATGAGCTTGAAAAAACTTAGCGTTGAATGCGAGGCATCCGCTTATCTTTATGCACAGGAACCCGGCTCTCTAAAGCTGAAGCTCCGCAATCACAAAAAATGGGAACCCTCCTATTCCATTCGCGTCAGAGCGGCTCAAGCCCGTCAACCCTTCTCTCTGGAACCCGAGCCTTATTTCTTTTTCATTCCCTCCGGCCAAACCATCGAGAAACCGGTTATGCTGACAGCCCAAAAACGCGGGCATTTAAAAATATCCACATGTCGGCTGGCAACCCGCTTCCCTTTCGGATTTTTTTATAAAACCAAAACCATACCCTTGCAACTGGAGACCGTGGTTTTCCCCGCTATTCACTTGGTCAAACTTCCCGAACAATCCGAAGTCGGGCTGGAAGGCGAAGGCACAGTACAACCAAGAGGAGAAGAACTCCATGCAGTCCGGGAATTTCAGCTCGGCGATCCATTGAGCTCCGTGCACTGGAAGTCTTCCGCCAAAACAGGGAACCTGAGAGTGAAAGAATTTCAGAGCCAAAACCTGCAAAGTTACACCGTTTTTCTAACTCTGACCGATCCCGCTACAAACCTTCCCATTCAAGCGGAGGTCCTCGAAGAACGTGTCAGCGAAGCCGCGTCACTGATCTACCACCTCATACAAAAAGGCCATGAAGTGAGCTTAAAAATGGAGGAGAGTCAAAGCCCATTTGGAAGTTCCGAAGCTCATTTGCTCGACCTCATGCGCACGCTGGCCTTTATCGGACTTGAAAGTGAAGGTTCGCCATGATAAAAATTGGTTTTGGTATTGACAAATTCCCTTCCAGGCAGAATATTTACTTATAGTTCCTGTATGCACTAGGAACGGTTGTTTCACAGGGGCGGTTCCGATCATTTATTTTTCTCATGACCTCACCTCTTGATCCATAGCAAGGGCGAAAGGCCGAAAAACCAGAGACCCCAAAGAAATGGCCGAACGGAAATTTTAATGGGAGTGTGAAAGATGAATGAATTGGACTCTTGGAATTTCTTCTCAATCAAGTGGGTCGAAGTCGCCGGCGATATTACTGGAATACAGGTGGTGCTAATCATCGCTGTCGTGGGATTGCTCGTAATTGCCTTTACCATGAAGCAAATCGAATAAATCAGACCTTTTATTGTATTAAAATTTAGAACTCTAATTAAAAAATAGGGGGTTCAACATGGCTAAAGGGAAAATTCTAATTGTTGATGACGAACAGGATGTAAGGGATATTTTTTCCGATCGATTAGAAAAAGGTGGATACAACCCTATAGTGGCAGAAAACGGGGAAGAAGCTATTGCGCTCCTTCGTTCTGGCGACAATATGATAAATGTCGGACTTATCATGTGTGACATTCGCATGCCAAAGGTAAACGGGATTGAATGCATCGCTTTCCTGAAACAAGAGGCGCCGGGAATCCCGGTGGTCGTTGTGACTGGGTATCCGGATCCGGATATGGCGCGTGACCTAATAGCAAGAGGCATCAAGGAATATCTGGTCAAGCCCGTTGATAATGAGACCATGATGAAAATGGTTAATAGAATTGTTGCGGAGGGAAAAGACTTTTCACTTGCTTAGCAAAAATCCATTCACCGGACTCATAGTATTGAAAATCTTTTTCTACCGCTTCAAGATACTTTGGGGAAAGTATTTAGCTGGGATCTCGACAACCTTATTATCCCAGACGATCTTTGAGCCGGATCAACATATCCATGCGTTCATGAAGAATGGCGAATATGATTGGCTTCACTCCTTCTCGAACCAGGTAGAAAATAAAATGATGTTCACAGCGAACCACACACGCATCGGGAAATTTTTCTAAAAAGGTCCGGGGAATAACTTTTTTCTTCGCAATATTTTTGCAACATTGGCTGATTTTCCCCAAATAGCTTTTGGCCTGAACATCACCCCATTGCTCAATTGTATATCGGGCGATTTCCTCCAAGTCGGCTTCTGCGTTGCGGGTTAATTCATAAGCCTGCATTATTTTTGATCCTGCCGGACATCCTCAAAAATCTGTTCAACCGAACGGGACGAAAACTCTCCTTTTCTTGCAGACTCAATACGCGATTCCAGAAAGTTTTCCAGTTTATGGAGAGCTTCTTCCTCTGACATGGAATCCATATCTGGGAGCGGCGGTAAGGCACGTTCGAGAACGTAATCTTTAATGCTCTTGCCTTGGAGCGCGGCGACGGCTTTCAGCCGTTTATGTTGCTCCGGGGTGATTTCAATAGATAGACGGCCCATTTATTTTCTCCTATTTATAACCATTTCTTACTCACACTAGCATATTTCACCACAAATGTGAATAATGAACATTTACACACACCTAGGAAAATGCAATTATCATATAGGTTGATCCCCTTCTATACTCTATAGGCCTACCAAGAAAAGAAATGGCCAATCTTTTCCACCGGCCCTGAAAACAAAGCTCACAAAAAATTTGACAATCGACCAAGAACCAAATAATATGTGAATATAATTCACAGTGTGAACCTCGTTAACAATCGGAATTTGATATGAATATTGATGATCTTGTTGGTATCTACGAAATCGCTGAAATTGCAGGCGTGACGCCTGCCGCTGTCGCAAATTGGCGCTCTCGACACCCCGATTTCCCGCCCCCTGCATTGGAGTTGAAATCCGGACCAGTATTTTATCTCGGTCCAGTCAAAAAATGGCTTAAGAAAAGGAGAAAAAACATGACAACAGTAATTGCAACAATCAACCTTAAAGGTGGGGTAGGGAAATCAACTGCTATGGTTGCTATCGGGGAGATTCTTTCAGAGGCCTTCCGCAAGCGCGTCCTTATTATTGATCTGGACCCGCAAACAAATGCAACCATAATGCTCATTGGGGAAGAAAAATGGCGTGAACTGAATGATAAGAAACACACTCTCGCAACTTTATTTGAAGATGCTCTGAAAGAAACTCAAAATTTCGACTTAGACCAGACTCGACAAAAGGGCGTCTCAGCCGTAGATGATGTCAGGACACTTGACCTCATCCCATCAAGTCTTGACCTTATCGATGTACAGGATAATTTGGCATCAATGCCAAGCGGTCGATTCCATTCTAATAGTCCCATTGACGTTTTGAACAGAGCGATGAAGCCAATCATTGAAGAATATGATTACGTCCTCATTGATTGCCCTCCCAACCTGGGGCTGATTACGCTGAATGGCCTTCGAATATCTAATGGCTACATCATACCCACTATTCCTGACGTATTATCCACTTATGGCATTCCCCAAATAATTGAACGGGTCAGTAAATTTGCGGGGAATATCGGGGAAACAATTTATCCTTATGGAATCGTAATTTCTAAGTTTCAGGCGAATTCATCTGTTCATCAACGAATAAGAAAGCAACTTTGTGCTGATGCCGATAAAGACTCAACAAAACACCCTATGGTTTTTAAAAACCAAATCCCTCAGGCCGATGCTATAGCCGCCTCGGCAGAATATGACCCGACAAGCACCTTGAGGCAGAAATATAGCTACCAAGGACGCTATGACATTTTTCATTCCCTTACTGAGGAGATCATGGAGGTAGCGGACTAATGGATATGAATACGTTGTTAAAAGCGATTTTTGGAGAATTCCTGAAAGAATTCAAAACAAACCCGGGATTTAGAGACCGAATGACTAAACTAATCGAAAAGCAAAATATTGGACAGGACAAGGACTCAAAGCGGTCGCATCGGAGAAAACCTGGGCCTTTTGATCCAATGGAGGTCTATCACAATCATCCAGAATTACTTAAAGACAGATTGGAAGCCTTAGAGATCGATCAACTCAAGGATATAATTGCAGAACAAGGCATGGATCAAAAGAAGTTGGCCATGAAATGGGAATCAAAAGACCGCCTGATTGAGCATATTATTACATTGGTTAATAGCCGTTCGCAAAAGGGAGATGCTTTTCGGAATATGTAGCTGTGGTAATTAAAGAAAGAAAACCTTTTCACAAGCTGAGAGCCTTTATCTACCGCTTCAAAATACTTTGGGAAAAGTATTTAGCTGGGATCTCGACATCAAACTCGATGACATCAAACTTATAGGTGGTCTTTGTATTTTCCTTAAGCATATCGCGAAAGATCATGGTACGGGGAAACTGGCGGCTTCCAATTCTTTCGTAGTCTTTGAACACAATTCTCTTTAACAGTTTTCCACTTTTGGCAAAGCGTTCCTCTTTCAGGACCCTCTGATTCTCCGGGCTGATCCAAACTTTCCGAGTCTGATAAGTCGTTTCCTTATCCCGCGCTACCAGATGTAAAACAGCGCAGCGGGTACTGGCAAAATCTTCGAAGTTTTCAAAGATAGCAGAATAGGAGTGGCTCAACTTATGGTCTTCCATCATGTCTTCATAAGAGAGGTCGCTCCCCATCATCGACTGCCTGAGAAGATGACCGGCGATTAATATCTTTCTGTCTGTACGCGGGGTGTACATCCATAGCTTGCCGCCGATCTTGAGCATTTTAGTTCCCTTTTCACGGGCTGGGGATTTGTAATGACTGTAAGAGCGGTCCACTCCCTGCATCCACGAGTCCTGAGTCAGGGTGCGCACTTTACGTCCATTATCGATGATGAGACGCCCGGTAATAAATTTGGTATTGGCCCATAAATTGTCGTCCACCTGCTCCAGCAATTTCTGAGCGTTTATTTCTTCTGCAACGACGGGTGTCCCAGAAATAACGAAGCAGAGCAGAGCGAACACAATTTTATTCTTCATGGCAATCATTTTACCCTGCTTCCAGTTCGCGGAACAGGTTGGCTTCCGAACGTTGAAAAATGGCCAGGCTGGCGACTAATGTACCGGCGACACTTGCAAAAATTCCGGGCACAATTCCCTGAACAAATCCGCCCACCGTCACACGCGCTCGCACCACATCGTTGATCATCAAACCGGATTGGGCGAAATTGTCGCCCATATTTAATCCCACTTCCTGAAGGTACCAGGCAAAACCTCCGCCCAATAACGACCCCGCCACCGAACCCAGAATACCGATCCACAACCCTTCTAGTGCCAGAGTCATGATCAGCTTCCAATGCGGTTCGCCAAAGGCCAGACGCAGTCCCATTTCTCCGTAGCGGTGAATGCCGCTTAGAATACCGGCATTCCAAAGCACGAGCACCATCAAAAAGGTGAAAATGCCCACCACAAATCCTTTTATGACGACAAATTTATCCATGATCGCGCCAATGTTCTGCTGGTCGCGAATACTGAGCACGATAGGGAAATCGTCTTTCGCCCAATCTTTTGGTGGGGTCCAATCCGGCAGACTTGCGCTCATGCTATGTTTGACTTCTTCATAACGGTCAAAGTCGGTACTGGGTGGAAAATAACCCAGCCAGTCGGTGACCATATCCTCCATATAAAAAGTGTTTTGCGCATCGGCCAGATCAATCAGCACCATTTTTTTATCCCTGGCGGAGACTCCAAACCGGACCAGACCGGCAACCTGATAATTATCGGCCACCATCCCGCCATCGAAAGACTGTCCGAGTAAAGTGACGGACTGTCCTACCGAGACATCCAGCACTTCCGCCAGTTGAATTCCCATCAACATTTCATTGAATCCTTTAGGGAGGTTTCCTTTGATCAGGGAGGATTTTAATCGGAGCCGCTCTATCTCTTTAGAGTCCGGTGACTTTAAATCCAACCCTATACCCACCACCGGAGTTTGCGAGCGTGTTTCGCCCTGCTCATCGGGAACATCCAAAATCGCTCCCCAGCGAATTCGCGGTGCCCAGTCCACTTCCATTGAAGAATGTTTCACTAGCCAGTCATGCGTTTCCCGTTGGTTGGCAAGGGCACGGTCCAAAGGGCGCAGATGTTCCTCATCGTAGAAAGCCTTATTCACTAGACGCAAATGGCCGGAGTCGAGATTGGACGTCATGTCGATCATGCCCATAAAAACCCCTTCCATGAACCCGACTAAAGCAACCACCAGTGCCACCCCGACCGCCACCACCGTAAACGGGAACAAGAATCGCGATTTATCACGCATCAGTCCACGAAACCAAAAGCGGATCATGTGATCGCCCTCCCTCTTAAAGCCAAAGTCGGGTCCAACCGAATGATTTTTTTCACCGGTACCCAGGCTGCAGCAATCATCAAAGCCAGAACAATGAAAACCGAAACTAAAATTTCCCTCGGCTGGTAATCCGGATAAATAGTTTCCCGGATCGGGAATGAAGCTTCGCTTAAATGCGACACATCAAAGCCGACTCCCTGAAACCAGATAAAAAAAGGCACTCCAAGAAATATCGCTAACACCAAAGCCCACAAGGCCGCGAGCACACCCTCCAAGGTGAATATTCTTACAATCCGCCCAGGCTCCATGCCGAGAGCCATCAGGGTGCCAATTTCTTTCTGCCTTTTAAAAATATTCAAGATCTGCGTGTTGAACACACTGGTGCAGACCAGAACCATCAATATCCCCCAAAGGATTTTAGAGTTGATTCGATCCTGACGCAAAAGCGCCAGCAAGTCGGACATCAACAAATCTATTCCATGAAACTCGAATCCGTTCACCAGCCCCAAATATTCACGCACCGCGACCCAGCTCACTTCCCCTTCCCGATCAGTCATGAGTCGTAAATGATCCAACCGCAACCAGACCACCCCATCATCAATCCTAGGATTATTGATGTCTCCCACATCAACGATCAAAACATCGCGGGCATCCACAGCGCCACCTTTATCGCGCCATTTCAAAACCACTGTATCGCCTTTTTTCAAATGCGCTTTGCGGGCCATTTTGACACCCACCACAGCAGGGATCTCACCTCCTGGCTTGTCTTCATAGAATTTCAAACCCGCCAACGGTAAATGAAGAAGGGACTGATCCATTTCAATGCCTCGCAACTGCACCGGGAACAATCGCCGATTGGGATAAAGCTGGCCCTGCTGGACCAATACTTCCGCCTTGTCTTTTTTTGCAAGACCGCTCAACACTTCGGGCACGGGCATTGTAAAATCCTCCCACTCTGTAGGTGTGAGAATATCAAATCCCGGAACCCGGTAATGGCCACCCCCAACATCGGTCGATACCAGATTCCGCGTCGCCTGCGCCTGGAATCCGTTTAACAAAGACAACATAAAGATAAGGGCGATGATGGAGAGTGCCGTCACCAGCACATTCAAAAATGCCCGCAATCCCTGGCGGTAGAAGTTCTTATTGGCGATCTCCCAGTTCAAGGTTCCGCCTCCGTACCGTTTCTACGCTTGTCCCAACTCACCCTGCCATCTTCCAGCCGGACTTCCCGACGGATATAACGGGTCACCTTTTCGTCGTGAGTGGAAAAAATCACCGCCGCTTTATATTCACGATTGAGTTCCCACATCAACTCTAGAATCTGCCGCGAATTTTCCGAGTCCAGATTGGCGGTCGGTTCATCAGCGAGAATCAACAAGGGGTCTTTGACCAATGCCCGGGCTATCGCCACTCTTTGGGATTGCCCCCCCGACAACTGCGCCGGTTTTTTATTGATCTGATCCATGAGGCCTACCTTGGCAACCATTTCCTCAACCCGTTTCCGGACATGGCTTTCCTTCAATCCATTCAGGATTAACGGGAAAAGAATGTTTTCATAAACCGAGTAAACCGGGAGCAGGTTATAAGTTTGAAAAATGAAACCAATATTTTCCCTGCGGTATGTCGCCAATTGATCCCGGCTCATGTTTTCCAGGTTGGCTCCCTGGAAAAGGACGTTCCCGGTTGTTGGGCGGTCCAGACCTCCTATCAAATTCAACAAGGTGGTTTTCCCGGAACCGGAGGGCCCGACAAATGACATGAAGGCCCCCTTGCCCACCTCCAGGCTGACATCGTTCAAGGCGGTGAAGTTTTCCTCTCCGACTTGATACACCTTGCAGACCCGTTCGAGTGTGATTAAAGTTTCACTCATTACAGAAGCATCCCTGAAAAATAATTCACCAGCGTCAACCCCACAAAAGATTCCGTTCCGTTAAACACTTCAGTTTTACGAAACAAGCGTCCATCTTTTTTTCCCGTCTTTAAGGTGCCTCCCACCCGCCCATGAGCGTAGAGAAATAAAGTATCGGTCAGCGCGTATTCAATTTGTGGCACCCACTGAAAGCTTTCATCCCGCAAATCATATAATCCAAATACCTGCCATTTAATATCTATTCCCACTGGCTGGTCGAAAGAAATACCAATTTGCTGAAAGGTTCGCTGACCTTTCGGGTCGCGCAAAGTAAAGTCCCTTTGCTGGGTGGTGAGAAAATATTCCACCAATACATGCAGACCCTCACCGACATCGAAAGTATAGTCCACCCCCAAAACCGTATCGAACCGAACCGGAGAGGAAGGCTTCATTTCAATGTCCAAGCGGCTTTCATTCCAGAAACCAAATTCATTTTCTCCTTTCACATGATATCCCATCTGAACCATTTCCCGGTCGAAGTCGGGCAAGTCATCTAAATCAGTCTCAGGATGGTATTGAAACATAGCCCCTGTTTCAATTTCCCCCAACAGCATCTCGCCGCGCATTCCAACAATCAAGGCGCTGTCTTTTTTCGCGGGAACCAGCCATCCTTCGACAAGACCTGTCGCCGACTGAAACTGGGTAACACGCACTCCATCCACTCCCCGTGTTTCAGGAACAACACCGGTCACATCTCGGGTATCAAAAAGTCCCAGCGGACGATATATGGCTCCGGAACCAAAAAGAATTTTTTGCCGCCCTCCTCTAATTTTAAAATCCCCATTATCCAAACGAAGCCAGGCACGGAAAAAATCCACATCCGTTTCCCGGCGAAGTCTAGACTGCACACTGGGGCCATCCGCCTGTTTTGCATCGGCAGACAACTCATAATCTAGAACCCAGCCTGCTTTTTCGATCAAGTTGCCAAGCAAGCCCAGCCGCAACTCCAATTCACTGTCAAAATCTTTATGAAAGGAAGGACTTTCAAACACAAACTGACTGCCCACTTTAAACCTACCTTCAAAACTCGTATCAAATGCCCACGAAGCTGAATGAAACAACAGGGGAAATGCTAGCAGGAGAAAAAACTGTAAGAGAATTTTGTTCAATTTACTCGGGTTTAAAAATGGGAAGAAAATAAAGCGCTACGACCAGAATTAGGTGCAATCAATTTTCCTGGTTCAAATCTAAAACTCTTCAAGAGGGATTCCAAGTCTCTTTAATAATTTTCCAGCTATTGCCTTCGTTTTCCCAGATCAGTTCCTTCCGTCCTATATCGGAAATCCTGTCTGATTTAAAGTCCTGAACAAAAGACATTTCTATAGTCTCATCGTTTTGCTTCATCTCAATGTCGCTGACCTGGATGATAATTCCCGAGTTTCGGCGCAAAATAAAGCGGCGTTCCTGTTCCCATTTTTTGCGGGTTTTTTTGGGATCTTTAAAATTTTTGGAATAAAAAGACAGGTAGGCGTTGACCTCTCCCCCCTCCCAGGCTTTCATCCAGATCAGGAACTGGGAGACCACAACATCAATGGAGTCCACAGGGTCTCCCAAATCAGGAGGCCCTTCACTCGAGAAGATCACCATGGCGAAAATATTATGGCTCTTCTTCAGGTCCCGGACAATCTGTCGGGCCTCTTCTTTAGAGGGATAAGGCCCGACACGAACCTTATACCACTGGGAATTTTCAGCCCTCACCACAAAAGGCGTATAGCCCTTCTTTTTGACACGGGATACAAAACGCTTTGCATTCTTCTCCTCATGGAAAGAGCCCAATTGAACCATCCAGCCCTTAGCAGAATTATCCCCTGCCATTGCCAACGAAGAAAAGAGCCAAAACCCAAATACAACCACTACCAACATTGAATTATATTTATAGAAGGAAGACATTTTAGTGGTTCGATTATGCATGCAGGCAGAGAAAGGAAGGTTGTTTGTCAGTTCCCGGTTGAAGTGATTAACAACCTTTTAAAGCATTTTTTTTATGTAGGGCACCAATTGGTCAGCGCCAACGCCCTGAGTCCGGGTATTTAAAACACCCTTTTGATCAATAATTAACACCGTTGGCATATCCCTTTGCGAATAGGACTGATAAACCCCTTTCGCCGGATCGATCAAATAAGGGAACTGTACTTTTTCCGGGAACTTGCTGAGGTAGTTCGCCACTGCTTCCCTGGAGTCGCCATTGGTATTGATCCCCAACACCACCACCTGATCTTCATTAAGCTGGTCTCTAACTTTATTAAATTCCATTGCTTGGTTCATGCAAGGAACACAAATATGGAACATACCTATTATAACCACCTTGCCTTTAAAATCCGACAATGCCACCTGTTTACCACCCATGGATTTTAAAGAAAATTCAGGAGCCTGCTCCCCCGGTGAAGGCGCCCCTGCAAAAGCGGGGGCCACCGCTAAAATCATGATAATCAATGAGAGAAATATTTTTCGCATGATACGCTCCATTTCATGGAATATTTTATTATGAAATCCACTCTTAAGAATGGATAGTTTTGCCTCTTGTTCTATTTTAAATCAGGATAAACTGATTTGGAAAAGATTTCAAAGAGACCGAAAATACTAGCTTTCGGAAGCCAAAACTCTCCCTTGACTTGGGTCTAATTTTATACTAAAAATCAAGTGTAATCCTTTAATTCTCTTAGGCTTTACGCTGAGATTCGAGCCTGATTCACAAGATAATGATTTTTGTCTCAAGAGACCTCGTCCTTTGGGGTACATCCTTGGGAATATCTTCTTTTTCAATGGGTTAACTTAACAGCAGGCCGTCAAACAATAAGTTGAGAGCACCCATTGAAAGTATAATTATGAACGCTGGTTTTTATTAGACCTCGCAAATTTCTCAAAGAAAAAATCGGAAAGCAACGATCACCCCCTTTCAAGTTGCTAACTTTTGACACGAGGGTTTTAAGAATGAAAAAAATATTGCTCCTCCCTAAAGTGTTGTTCGCCCTGGCCACGCTGTTGACCTTCTCCCTTCCAGCTTTTGCCTATCAGGAAATCAATGTTCAGAACGGGGGGACCATCAAGGGAAATGTTAAAATGATCGGCGGTATGCCTTTTCCCCGCCATTACCATCTGATATTGTTCCCCAATATTGATATGTGTGCGGAAGTGGATACCGATGATGAAATGAACCGGGTTCTTGATGACTTTAAAATTTCACCGGATGGGGGGCTTAAAGATGTGGTCATCACCCTGAAGCATGTTGAAGCCGGAAAACCCTTCAACAAAGAACCTATTGTGATCACTTCTGAAAACTGTAAATTTTTTCCGGATGTTAATGTCATCCGCCAGGGCGAAGCTTTCAAGATAGACAATCTCGATGCGGTCATGCACAACAGCCAGGTCTATCAAAAGGAGAGAGGGAAAATCCTCTTAAACATCCCCATCCCCGCCGAAGAAGTTTCTGATGGGAAAGTCCAATTTAGAAAACATTACAAGATCATGCAAATGATTTGTGGAATGCACGAGTTCATGCAGACTTGGGGTTTTCGGGTGCAAAATCCTTATTACTTCCAAACCGAAATTGATGGAAGCTTCAATATCGGAGATATTCCACCAGGAGAATATGAGGTCACTGCCTGGCACTATTTGATGAAAGTGCAAAAAAGGAAAATCAAAATCGCCGCAGGCGAAACAATCGACCTGAATTTTGAGTTTGACGGCGACAAGGTTACTCGGCCTTTCTACGAAACCATCAAATCTGGAAGAATCAAAAAAGATGCGGTCTATCCGGGAACCGCAAAAGGAAAAGAGCTGGGGCGCTAGCTTGAAGCCATTCATAAAACCCGGTATTTTCCATGAGCATGGAGTCATTCCCCTGCTCCTTTTCTGTTTTCTCGCGACATCTGCCCCCGCGTGGGGGTTCACCCCCCCTCCATCTGAAGATGTCCCTAAAACCCTTACCCTTAAAGATAAACTGATCGCTCTAAAAAGCCTGGGCAATCCTTTCAAAAAGGACCCCAAAGTTATCAAGAAAGGGGGAACCTTATACACCAAACATTGCTTTTTCTGCCACGGTGACTTACTGGACGGCAACGGACTGTTCGGAAAAAGTTTTTTTCCGCCGCCGGCAGATTTTACCCGCCTCGACTCAATCCTCGCCCGGCCACAGGCCTATACCTTCTGGCGCATTATGAAAGGAGGCCAAGGGCTCCCGGAAAAATACGATCCCTGGAACTCGGCCATGCCCGCCTGGGAAGACACCTTGAGTGTAAAAGACGTTTGGAAAATTATCACCTATATCTATGAAGTTGCTGGACAACGACACGCCAAGCCCGGCAAACAGGAGCCGCCTTCTCTGGAGAGAGGCAAGCAGGTTTATCTGGAAAAATGCGCCTATTGCCACGGAGACGAGGGCAAGGGTGATGGCCCTGCAGCAGGTTACTCCATGCCGCAACCGAGAAACCTGACTAAAGGCCATATAAAAATCCGCTCGACATCGTTTGGCAAAATCCCAACCGATGAAGACTTGCTAAACGTCATCAACAACGGCTTGCGCGCAACCACCATGCCCGGCTGGAAACACCTGCCTCAAAATGATCGCAAGAGTCTGCTGATTTTTATAAAATCTCTATCCAAAAAGTTTGAAAAGTTTAAGAAGGGAGGCAAAAACCATAAGGTGATAAAAGTTGGCAAAGAACCGGCCCTATCCCCGGAAAGCATAGAACGAGGCAAATCCCTCTTCCTGACTCAGTGCTCCGGGTGTCACGGCGTTAAAGGACGAGGCGATGGTGTGACCACTCAACGCATTGTGGATTATTCATCCAGTGCCATCTGGCCGAGAAACCTGAGCCAGCCCTGGACCTTTCGCCGAGGCAGTACCCGCAGGGATGTCTTCAAGACCTTGCGCACAGGACTCTCCACAACCGCCATGCCCAAGTTCTCATCAAGAGTGTTCAAAGATGAACAGATTTGGGATATCGTCAACTACGTCAGCACTCTGGCTCCTTCGACTCAGCCCAAAATGCAAAGTCCCATTCGCGCTAAAAAAGTGAAAGGAGAAATTTCGGACGACCCCAACGCTCCTGTATGGCAAGACGCGCAAGCCAGCTTTGTTCCTTTAGGAGGCCAGCTTCAGGCAAAACCCAAATCTTATTTCCCGACAGTGCGCAACCTGATAATACGTGCGGTGCATAACAAAAAAGAAATTGCCCTTTATATCCATTGGGATGATCCCTCTCTCGACCCGGCACTTAAAAAGTTCACCGATGTTGAAGAATCCCCACCCCCTCCCCTGCCAGAAAGCATGAAAGGCCATAAGGAACCAGAAGAACCTCTGGAACCAACTATCCCCGACTATCCGGATGCTATTGCGGTGCAGTTCCCCGTCAACCTGGATACCCACAAACCCTACTTTCTCAATGGCGATGCCGATCACACTGTCAACTTATGGAAGTGGACCTCCTCCACTAATAAAGCGACAGAGATACACGCCAACGGAATAGAAAACTGGTCTGAGGAGGAAAAGTCTTCGGTCAAAGTTAAAGGGAGTTTCAGCTATGGCAGGTATTCATTAATTTTAAAACGCGCCTTCAAAGAAGATGACGATGACATCCAGTTCCAAACCGGCAGACCCATCCCCATCGCCTTCAACGTCTGGGACGGATACCACGGCGAGACCGGCAATAAAAAATCCATCTCCTCCTGGTTCACCCTCTGGCTCGACGAATAGCCCCGTAGCCGGGGAGGCCGATAGCAATAGCCCATTGAGCCGGTAGCATCGTTGCCAGAGGATGGAGCGATCACCTGCGGACCTCACGCATGGCAGAGGCGCTGAAGATTAAAACACCCAACCTTCTTGTTTCATAAATTCCTCTAAATTGACGCAAGAAATAGAAAAGTGTTCACAGACGTTAGGTATTTTCGCCGCGTTTGGTTTATGTTTTTCTTGAGTTACCACACAAGCGTTAATAATTTTCGCTTTTGCTATCACATACGGATCGGCAACTTCTTTACCCGATAATCTCGCTTTTTGACTGATGAGTTCCCTAAAGTGTCCATTGGAAAAAATCGTTGCCACAAAATCCGTCTCTTCATCGGTTGGCATAGTGAAAATATCATATTTTTTAACAAAATCGGACAAAGCGTCCCCCCTGTCTTTTAGTTCTGTTTTAACCGATCTGACTGACACAATGCGGTCATCCTCAATATATTGAAAAAAATTTTTCCAAAAAGTAAGGAAAGTTTCAGGGTAATAATGATTAAAAGCATTGATAAAAGGGCTGGAGTCAAACACATAAATCATGATCGACTCCGCTCTTCAAATATCAAAGATTCCATCTTTGGAATACGTCCAACTTTTACATCTAAATAATCAGCTAACTGCTCTATAGATATATTGTTTTTATAATACTGGCTGAACGCCATTTCCATGTAGCTTTCGCCTAAATAAGCCCGTTTTGTGAAATTTGGGTTACCGCCACTTTTTTTGGTTTTATTGCGTTGTTTTGGTGCCGCCCACACCTCGTTCCATTGTCTGACTTTTTTATTATAAAACTCCGAATCAATGATACTATTATCTAAAAACTTCCTCAAAATCACTTCACGGCTAACACTATATTGTTCGGCAAAGCGTTGCAGATTTCTGTCATCAACTTCGGCATCCAAATGCCGAATAAAGTCATCATCAGGCACTAAAAACTCACCCGCGAAGGCATTGCAAAACACCTCTATCTTTTTATCATATTCTGAAAGACGGTTAAGAAATTCACTACCTCTCAATGGTGCTTCAATATAACTGGTTTTAAACAGCAAATGCGCCAGCTCATGAAACAAAGTAAAAATCTGCCTGGGATGTGGCAGACTATTGTTAATATAAATTACGGGAAAAACATCATCGTATAAACAAAACCCCGAAAACCGTCCGTCCTTAAAAGCATCCTTGAAAACAAACACCCCGTGTTTTTCTACAACTAAACGCCACTCTTTGAAAGCCGTTTCGGGATTTCCGTATTGCTGTTGAGTATTTAAATCGATACCAAAATAATCCCTTAGCTCCCTGGCAACCACATCAAGCTGTTTATTCTCTACATTGAAATTATGCAATAGAAAACGGTTGGAAGGATTGCTGCCGTTATTTAATTCCGACAGGTTTATTTGCATCGCTCTCGCTTTTCTAATCAAGAAACGCAAATGTGGCTCAATGTATCTGATCTCTTGCTCTGGCAGGGTTCTGAATGAACCTTCGAGAGATTCTTCCTGTGGAACTTCAGGGAAAAAGAATAGAGCGGTAGGCCGCTTGTATTTTTTGGCTAATTTTTCCAGTTGTGGGAACGAAGGGCTGGATAAACCCTTTTCCCAGTTTTCAATAAATTCAGGGTCTTTCTTGAAATGGCTGGCAACCTCTTCTATGGCAAGCCCTGTTTGCTCTCTTGCCCAAAGTAAAATTTGCGGGTTAATTCCTTTCATATTTTCATTGTAAGCAGGGTAGCAGGGCGGGTCAAGTTCTCGTTCATTGCTCTTCGCCCCAGACGCTGGCGATTTTGTCTTTTATTTTTTGCTCAAAGTTGTCCATCATGGCACGGGCGCCGTCAATGATTTTTTGGTAGCCTTCAATTTCCGCCACAATCTCCTGCTGTATTTTCAGGGGCGGCAGGGGTATTTTTATTTTGTAAGCGTCATTTCTATTTAATCCTGGAACGCCTGATTGTTGATTAATTTTATCCATACCTAAATCAAGCATTAAAAAATACACAAATTTTAAAACCAATAAATTATTGTTTTTTATCTTAACAAAAAATGTTGTATCAATCGGATATCCCGATTCTTCTGAATATGTAATCGCACCTGCTGATCCTTTTCTTCCGACAATAACAGTTGGCCCCTCTACAAGAAATTCAAAATGCCGTCCTATTTCTCCATTGGAACCAAAAACGGGAAAACCGTCCCCACTTCTATCATCTTTCTTTAATGGCTTTCCATATTCTAATGAGATAACTTCCCCCAACTCCACCATTTCATAATTTGAATGTTGTATTCCATCACTTTCCCGATACCGTTCTCCACTCAGATTCCACTCCCCATTCCCGGCAATCTTTTCTTTTTCAACAATCAAAGCATCTGGCATGGATAAACAGAATTTCTCTTTTTTATCCTGACCATCCCGTCTATCCATGTAAACAAATTCCTGTATTGTTCTCAGTGCTTCCGGCAAATCATTTTTCTCGATAGTCCGACGTTGCGCCCCCAGATCAAAACCGTCATTTTCCACTTTGACAAACAAAATAGAATCGGATTTTTTCGCCAGTGTCTTGTCCATCAGTAAAATGGAGGTTTTCACCCCGGAATATGGCTTGAACACCCCTGCGGGCAGAGAAACCACCGCATAGAGGTATTTCTCCAGCAACATTTTTCGCAGTTGTTTGTAGGCATTCTGGCTTTGGAAGATAATGCCTTCCGGCACAATCACCGCCGCCCGTCCATTGGGCGTTAAATGTTCGGCGATGTAATCGACAAATAACACTTCGGAGCGTTTCGCCTGAATGCTAAAACGCTTGTGCGGTTTGATGCCGCCTCTGGGTGACATAAACGGCGGATTGGCGAGAATAATATCGCTGTATTCATTCCACTTGTCTTCACTGGTGAGGGTGTCGTATTCGCTGATATGCGGAGCAGTAAAACCGTGCAGATAGAGATTGACCAGACTCAGCCTGACCATATCCGGGGAAATATCATAGCCTTTGATATTTTCAGTCAGTCGTTTACGTTCATCCGGGATCAAATCGGCTCCCTTGCGCCCCGCTTTGCTGTTGGCGTGTAAAATATGCTTCCAGGCGGAGATTAGAAACCCCGCCGTACCACACGCCGGGTCGAGGATGGACTCCTCTTTTTTCGGGTCGATCACTGCCACCATAAAATCAATGATATGGCGCGGGGTGCGGAACTGCCCGGCATCACCCTGGGCACCCAATACCGAGAGCAGATATTCAAAGGCATCGCCCAGACGTTCCGAATGGTCGTATTCAAAATCGTTAATGATTTTAAGGAAACTTCTCAGGGTTTCCGGATTGCGGTACGGCAGATAGGCGTTTTTGAACATATCACGAAACAGGGGAGGAATGCCCTGATTGCCGGTCATTCTGGTGATGGCCTCGCTGTACAGGTTTAGCATTTCATTGCCGCCCACCGCCGGACTCATCAGTTTTGCCCAGCCGTAGCGGGCGAAGTCGCCGGTAAAAAATTTGCGCGCACCGCCCAGTTCTTCGGCTTCGGCATCCATATCGTCCATAAACTTATAAATCAGGGCGATGGTAATCTGCTCAACCTGTGATTTCGGGTCTGGCACTACGCCCACGAGGATGTCACGGGCAGTGTCTATTCTTCTTTTGGTTTCGCTGTCTAACATGATATTCGTTATTTTTTCTCGTCTTCCCAAATAAAGCCGACAGGTCGCTTTTTTGTGTTGTCTGGGGGCATCATAAGCTGATGTATCGCATCAAATACAACCTTGAATTGTTTGTCGTATTTTTGTTCCATATCGCGGAGTTGTTGCGCCAGATTTTTATTGGATGCCAGTATTTGTCGTAGGCGCACAAAAGCACGCATAATTTCAATGTTGACCTGTACGGCGCGTTTGCTTCGTAACACGCTTGAGAGCATGGCAACACCCTGCTCGGTAAAAACGTATGGCAAATACTTGCGATGTTTTCCCCTGCCGTTTTTTAAGATCACAGATTGTGACCTTAAAACTGTCGAGTCCTCGCTTGAGGTTGCAGATTGCAACCTCAAGTGGTCAAATTCTTCCTTATTGAGTTGAAACATGAAGTCAGCGGGAAAGTGGTCCATATTGCGCTTCACTGCTTGCGTAAGTATTCTGGTTTCTACTTCATAAAGTGTTGCAAGGTCAGTGTCGAGCATGACCTTTTCTCCCCTAACAAGGAGAATGTGACGCTCAATCTGGATGGCGGTTAAGTTCTTTTGAGTTTTGTTTGTCATTTTTTCTATTATCCGTAATAATTTTTCTTCGTAATTCGTTTTGTAATTACGCCATAAACTGATTCAAGGGCACATAGTCCTTGACGTATTCGGGGATGGCTTGGCGCCAGTTATGAGGGACGGCTTTGAAATCGCTCATGGTAAATGTCGGGTTGGTGTTCAGATCGGTATAGTTTCCATTTTCAATAATATGTCGCACTTTGTTATCGGTAACATAGGCTTTGAAGAAGTATTTCATCGACATAATGGCGTGATAGTTTTCGGGTTTGCAGTCGTTGATGAATTTATTAAATTCTTCGTCGAGCAACTCATCTTTGGATTTGAAACGGTCGATGATGCCAAAGGCTTTTTCGAGGATTTCCCGCAGACTTAAACGCCGATCCACACCTGCTGCCTTGCGGAGTTTGTCGAGGTTAAAAAACTCATCGGGTTTGTCCATAATTTCCTCATTGATATAGTCAATCACGCGACCCCATTGTTCCTGCTCTATATGTTTTTTGATTATCGCATCAGCTTTGACCGTATCCTCAAATTGTTCAAAAAACATGCGGTCGATCTTCATGCCCTCGTAGCCTATTGTTTCTTCCATGACGGAGGAAATAATATCTTCGCCGAGATGTTCGTAGATTCCGCCGGGAACTACCGGACCATCGCCACTTCCTCCAGCTTTGCCCTGAGGCCGAGGCAACGTCAACACTTCATCGTAGTTGAACTCCTCCTCGAAATATTCGCAGTTGGCGAAGAAGTCGAATAGTTTGTAGTGCGCTTTTTCGGGTTCTGTTACTGACGCTTTCAGACCGTCACCAACCAGATGCTCTAAAAAATTATGTTTGCGGGTGCCGCGTCCCTTGATTTGAATAAAATCAGTCGGTGAAAAGATGGGGCGGAACAGGCCCAGATTGAGAATATCCGGGCAGTCGTAGCCGGTGGCCATCATGCCAACGGTAACGCATATTCTGGCTTTGCTGGTTTTGTAGGTATCAATAAAATTGGCTGAACCCAGCAGGTTGTTATTGGTGAAGTTGATGGCATATTGCTGGGCATCGGCAATATGAGAGGTTACCTGCACGGCAAAATCAGAGTTGTATTTACCGGGGTACATTTGATCCGCCATTTCATTCAGAATCTGTACCAGCTTGGCGGCATGGTTCTGGCTGACCGCAAAGATAATACCTTTACCAATCTCTTTACTGACCGGGTCGCGCAGGGCGTTTTCAAGAAAGGTTTTGCATAAAACCTGATTAGTGACTGCGGAAAAGAAACGTCTTTCAAACTCCCTTTGTTTATAAGATTCTTCAATGTCTTCGCCGGTGTCGTCTGAAACAGATACAACAAACCCCTGCTGAGAAAGCAGTTCCGTGGTGATAACTGTGCGAGCGTCTATAACGATGGGATTAATGAGATAACCCTCTTTAACGCCATCCAGCAATGAGTAACGAAAGGTCGGTTGCGCGTCTTCGCAGCCAAAGGTGCGGTAGGTGTCGAGCAACAGGCGGCATTCGAGTTCCCGTGGGTCCTGGCTGGTCAGTTTCTTTTGCTTAAATTTTCTGAGGTAATCTTTTGGGGTGGCAGTCAAGCCCAGTTTATAACCGACAAAATATTCAAATACCGCCCTTGCATTACCGCCGATGGAACGATGCGCTTCATCCGAGATGACCAGATCAAAATCGGTAGGTGCAAAGAGCTTTTGGTATTTGTTGTTGTGCAACAGGGATTGTACGGTGGTAACAACAATTTCCGCGTGGCGCCAATCATCCTTATTCTCTTTAAAAATGACCGTCTTGTAGTCATTGGCAAGACAGGAAACAAAAGCTTTTCTAGCCTGATCTTCCAGCTCCAGACGGTCAACCAAAAACAACACTCTGCGGACGTTGCCGGTTCTTAAAAAGAGTTTGATAACAGCCGCCGCAATTAGTGTTTTACCCGTGCCGGTCGCCATTTCAAGCAGAAAACGATCCTGCCCGGCTTGCACCGCCTGTTGGATGGATAAAACCGCCTTTTTTTGGTATGCCCGCAAGAACCTGAGTTTGTTGCTCTGGATAAAATCAGGTCGTTCTGATTCATTTTTCCAGCCTGCCTCATCAAGATAATGAGGGCGTTGGGTCAGTGCAATATAGTCATCATTGACCACCTCATTGATCAATTTTTCCGGATTGGGCTGTGCGGTCTTGTAGCCTTTTACGGATAAAGGGTTAGGAAACGTGGTTATTTGATAAGGATTGCCACGGCATAAATCCCAAAAATAATGAAGGTTGCCGTTTGACAGAATCACAAAACGGCAGTTTTGTGACTTTGCATATTTCCTTGCCTGTTCTTTGCCAACCAGCGGATTTTTGTCTTCGGACTTGGCCTCCAGAACGATAAGCGGGTAGCCTTTATCATCCAGCAACAGGAAATCGACAAAACCATTTTTAGTGGTTTCAAAATCCTGACCAAAGTCATCCAGTTCTTTTTGGGTGATTTTGATAGTTGACTCAAGCTGAGTGTTCGCCCTGCCCGCTTCATTATCAAAAAACCGCCAGCCCGCTTGCTCAAGCAGTCTGTTGATTTTTATTCTGGCGGTTGCTTCATTTGCTGACACGGGCGTTTGTTCCTTTGGTGTGACCGGAGGTGCCGGAGTTGAAATGATAACAGTTTAACTTGTCTGCTGCCAAGAGGCACTGATAAGGGAGGGGGAACTTTGCATAACCCCAGATCCTTCGTCACCCCTTCGGGGCTCCTCGAGGATGACAAACCGGCGTTTCTTGTCATTCTGAACGCAGTGAAGAATCCCCAGGTTAGTGCAAGGCGCGATCCTTCGTCGCCTTCAGCTCCTTGAGGATGACAAACCGGCGTTTCTTGTCATTCTGAACGCAGTGAAGAATCCCCAGGTTAGTGCAAGGCGAGATCCTTCGTCGCCTTCAGCTCCTTGAGGATGACAAACCGGCGTTTCTTGTCATTCTGAACGCAGTGAAGAATCTCTCCTGTACGTTTTTTCGACTTATGCAAAGGTCTCTGAGGGAGAGGGCCATGATAAGGGGGAGCTAAAACCCCCTTCCTTGCTATTTCTTCATGCGATATGCGGGCCAGCCAAATAAAGCTACTGCCAGCAGGTCCCGTGGCCAGCAGAAAAAAACAGCATCGGAACCAAAGTTCCGATGCTGTAATTTTTAAGGGTATCTCTAATAATTCACTGTTTTATGTTTTGGCAATTCGTGCGCCCTTTCTTTCAAAGGTCGCACTCATGGCCTCGAACAATCTACAGAAATTCCCTTTTAAACTTTTCTTACTTCTTGGCGGTCAGCGTAAAATCAGCTTTAGCTGCACCCTCTGCTACGGTAACTTCCATAGTAGACTCGCCAACATAAGGTTGCCATGCCGTCACTTTGTATGTACCCGCAGGAATTCCCTCAATTTTGAAAGTCCCGTCAGCACCAGTGATTGCGTAATAAGGGTTCCACACGATTCGTGCATCGGCTTCCATGAAGTTATGCTGGTCGCATTGCAGGAAGAAATGTTTATCCTTTTTCTGCTTGAAGCGAGCCAGGTTCTTGGTCACATCCGCAACATCACCCTTACTCGGAAGAGGTTTGTTGAACAACGTTTTTCGGCTAGCGCCTGCTACAGAGTATCCATGCGGGTTGTGCAAAATATCCTCATCCCGATTCGTGATTGTCACCAGGCCACCTGTTTTTTTCTCTGCTTTGGTAGCCTTGCGAACAACACCCATTTTCTGGATAATATCGCATTTTTCAAAATCGAAAGCCATTTTGCCCCCATCACCCCAGGGCTTGCCGGCTTTAATATTTTCGATAAATACCACCGCGTCTTTCAATTTACCACCCGCAGCTGTAACTTTAATACGAGGTCGGATTCCACCCTCTTTGGTATCAGGATGCGTGACACAGAACTCAACGTTTTTACCTTTATTCAAGTCTTCCATGATTGGAGCCATGGGGGTGCCTTTCAGCGAAACCGTGCCTGTGATGGAGCCTGCGCCTGCTGTACCCTCTGCATACTTAGGCTTCTTTGCCGCAAAACTGGTGGACGCTCCCAATGCCAATGACAGGGAAGCCACCATTACACCTAAAACAATCTTCTTCATTTCTTTCGTCCCTCCTTCAATTAGGAAATCAAAAAATATACACTGCACACAATGATACGTGTCTCTCTACAAATCCACGAAACCACCAGCTTTTGAGAATGCCGGAATTGTAGCATAAAGAATCCGCTGTTATAACGTTAAAAAGGGGCCCCATCAAGAGGCCCCTTTCACTTTTTTTAAAATAACTGCCAAAAAAACCGGCAATTATCTCATGGACAGCTTATCGTCCCCAGCCTTGGAAGCGGATTTCTCCCCTTCCTCCGGCTGAGATGCGGTTTTCACGCCCTTCACTGCCGCTTTACCCAGCGGCAAGATGGAACGATCACCCACAGGCAATACCTTGAAATAACCCCATTGGCCTGCCTGTTGGTATGGCGTTCGGGCATTCAACCACAGGTAGGTGCCGGGGTTATTGTAGGTTCCACCAGCATTGAAGTAGGCCTGAATGTACTCGCCCGCACCAAACTGCTCGGCATCAATCATGTCAGAACCATTCTGATCCATATGGCGCCGCCACTGGTGGCCATCCAAATTGAACACCTGGTTCTGCTCATTATGAGCCCCAAAAATGTTGATCATTATCTGATCCCCAGCATGGGCTTTCAGAGTCGGTGTTGCCGGATCAGAATCCGCCGCAACACAAGCCGTGAACATATTACCCAGCTCACAACCCTCGTCTTCACGATAGGTCCATGGCTCAAGGCGGTAGTTCACGCCGGTCAACCCTGCTACGTTCTGCAGGTAAGGCATGAAAGATGTACCGATGATGTTGTCTTCATCCTGGAAGTACAACGCAAAGTCGCGGTAGTTATCGATGTTCGCGTTTTCAGGGTAGGACTTATCGATGATGACATCCGCTTTCCAGGAATTACCGAGAGAGATGTCTTTCCCGGTTTCAGGATCACGGTACACCGAACCACGCGGCCCGATGATGATACCGCCATATAAACCATCGCGAATATTTGTCAGCAGGTTACCGAAATCCCATAACAACGAACCATTGATTTTGAACTCAGGGTGCGCGTAGAACGTATAGGTTTTCGATTTACCCGGAGCCACCGTCTGGTCGCCCGGATTGTTCCCGACGTTGATTCCCTGAGAATCCTTGGGATCGAACGCGATGTTATTAGCATGAATCGATGCGTTGCCTTTTTTCAGGCGGTTGGTCAGCTTGATCTTGACACAATCACCGATATTGACACGCAGGGTCAACGGATGCGGCATGTGGCCATCTTCAGCAGCCTGTTTGACTTCGCCTTCCAGAGCGTAAATTTTCGCACTGGCATTAGCAAGAAGCAGTTTGCGTTCAAAGTCCACTTCGATCTCATCTTCAGTGTTGGGATGAAACTTCAACGCTTTGTCAATCGCGACAACACTGAAGTTTTTAACCGGAGCGCCTTTCGGGCAAACAGTCTTCTTAACTTTTTTCTTAAAGTCTGTGTTGCCAGGAAGAATTTTCAGATCTTTCTGAACTTCATCATGCACACGGATAATTCCCCAGCTCCCTTCAGACAGCTTGGAGGTTCGTCCGTTATAGTATAAATAATCACCCGCCATTTGCTGAAAACCACCCGCTTTGGTGGGTAGGTCATAACGCTCAGCAATGCCAATATGAATGGTGTTTGTCACGCGGGAGTCCCGGTCATAGCGCTCCGGCCGGTAACCATGCCCTGACACGACAAAGGTATGGGTCTCATTCTGCATACCCGCCAAAAGCCTGAAGACAATATTATCTCCCACATAAGCTCTCAACATGGGTGTAGAAGGATCGCCATGCACCTTACTGCTGAACAGTTTGGAAGCGTCTTTGTTGCTTGCAATTCTTGCGGCCAAAGAAGCAGCCCTGAAATTGAAAGCACCCCCTGTTGTATGGGTTCCACCATTCAAAAGAGGAAAGGCAACTTCCAGCATGTCAGTAGGCATCTGGAAGGAAATCGATTGTCCCGCGGCGATCGCGTTTTCACGTGTCAGTCCCGGTGGATTTCCTGCAGTCACCAACTGAGCAGTATGAGGAACGGTGTCACTCACCTGGGCCACCAATTCACGGAAACTTCCTTGAGTGTTGTAGCCAACAATTTCAGTACTATGAATATCAGCTACCGGTCCACTGCGAATCAGCTTACCAGTTGTGGGATCATGGTACGTAGACCCCCAAGGCTCAGCAATGGTAGACCCGATTCCGCCGTGCGGCCAAGTGGTCGCGCCGAACGCATGATCATGCCAGAACACCAGACCCATATCAACATCCACCCACCAGCGATAACGCACATATTCAGTCGTGACGATTTGACCTGCCGCATGCGCATGCGTCATGCCTTCGCTAAACTTGATGGTGTATTTGCCGTCTTTGGCTGGGCCTTTATTTGGATCAGGCGTGATATTTGTGATCCAGCGTGCATCCTTGCCATTGGGAACTTCGATACCAACAATGATATCAGCTCCAACATGGTAGGTGGGCGAACCCTTTGCCATCTGAATCTGGACTGTGTTGTCACCCGGTTTCGTCGCCTTCAACAACTTGGCGTTCATTGGAACCGGCATGCCAATATGATGTCCGTCTTTCATCTTCTTGGTGAACTGCGTGTAAGACCTCATCGACTGGTCATAAGAAAACCCAGTGATTACGCCGTCTGAGGCCTGATTGTCGAACTGGAAGAAATGTGGATGGATGTTAACTTTAGACATCTGGAAATTAGTAAAGTCATCATCATCCCATTCACTTGAAAGCAGGACATCCACGCAGTCATAAACATTTGCGCGAATGACCAATGGAATGGCTTTTTTAGGATCTGCTTTTTTCTCAGCCATTTCTTCATCAATCACATAGATCAAACCGTATTTATCAATGACCGGCGGGGTTTTCCCAATCTGTCCGGTAAGCTCGATCGGAGTGTTGATGAAGTGCAGGTTGTACTGTTTGCGTCCAGCACCTCGGGGACAAAGGCTCCATCGGCCCTGTTCACCCGGTTTGGCACCACCCGTATTCTCCATATCGGGACCACTTCGCGCACTACCGGATTCCGTCCTAGTAATAACCTCCGGATCGGTCTGCATATGGAATGGCTCCAGCCAGGGAGCGCCACCATGGTTTCGCGCAAAAGGAACACGCTTACCAAAATGCGGTGTCAGATGAGGCCACGCCAGTTTGCCATGTTGGTCAAACTGAATCGGATGGCGTTTACCAGGATGCGGAGTTTTAAATTTCGGCCATTTAGTAACCGTTTCCCGCTCAGACATGGCCTTATTACCTTTCCAGCCATAATCCAATACAGAACCGTCGTACGCCTTGACCTGTTTGATCTGATCATCAACGTGACCCGGCTGGCCCTTGGGCGGAAGCATGTACTTCACCCAGTCCTTGATATTGACGACCGGGATTTCTTTCGACCAGTCACTTTTTCCTTTTCCTACAATTTTAAACTTCTTGCCAAACCAGTCCATGGTTTTACCGACCAGCTTGTCTGAAGTTTGTCCTTTGGGAATTCTTCCCGCACGATCAGGAAGTTCTTTCAAGGGACGCATGATATCGGTGCTTTCGAACGGATAGTTGCCCGTCTGCAGGATGTTGTAAACCCTCCAATAGCCCCACATACCTGCTACGTAATGATGCGCAACGTGACAATGGAACAGGAAGTCTCCTGCCAGACGTTGACAAAGTCCGGATCCACATTCCGTTTCCAAGTCCATAACTTCTGAAGGACCAATGACTTGAACGTCAACACGAGCTGAAGTTGTTCTTACAACAGGATACTTAACAGGACCGTCATAAGCCGCTGTGGTCAGGTTCAGCAACTGCTGAGCTTCACGTTGCGGAGAACGGGTCCAACGGATGGTTCCACCATGCGGATGATGGGAATGGAAAACTTCACCACCGCCATGCACGAGGCGGAATTTTGCCGGATCACCCAGATAGGAACGGGGAATCGTGGTCGGAGCATCTCCAAAAGTGTAAGAGCTGTAAGCCAGAGACTCGTCTTCAAAATGAAATTTCTTTTCCTGAACAGCCAGGTTATTGATACCAAACGGCTCGGAGCGGAAGTTCAAGGCGCGTGCAGAAGGACGGTATGCGTCTGTCTGCGGATCGCGTTGCGGAATCATTTCACCATGACGGTTGAGGGGGCGAAAAGATTCGTCACCCACTTCGTGGTACATCAGAGTAAATTCCCGAAAATCCTTGGCATTGTCATTGACAATCATGGCCATCCAGCCGCTTTCCAGCGGACCGCCGGTCCATGGATCCAGGTAACGGGCACCTCTCGGCTCAACAATAAACGTTCCGATCAATCCCAGAGAAGAAGGATCACGACCCGCATGATTCTGGATCATGTGACCGCCTTCCTGCTCATCGATAGGGATGTACCACTCATAGTCTTGTGTCTCTTCGGCCGCCACAATGGAGCCAGATGTGGCTGCCGTGTTAGGCTGGCCGCTGGAACTGATGATCATGGCAGAACCATTTATCTGAAAACCCGCGTCCTCATCTTCCAACTGATTCGTAAATTTTACGCGGACACATTCTCCCTGGTTGCCTCTAATAACCAAGGGTTGAATGGCATCACCCTGAAGGCCGTTAGAAACTGCACCGGGATCCAGTCCGTCTTCACGAGCGGCTGCATTTTTTTCCTCTTCAGCGCGGACTTTTTCAATGTTCTTGTCCAGAACGTACATATAGCCCGGGTAGTAATCGCCCCATTGGTTGAGGGTGACTTCCACGTTGATCGCCGAGATATTATATTGTTTTACGGGAATGTTGCTGGGGCAGTGGGCGCCTTTATATACTTTGGCTGCCGCTTCCGTTGGCCCAAGGAGATAGCTTTGTCCCAACTGATGGGCGGCCCAGGAGTCGTGAAAACCGCCACCGGATGAAGCCGGGCTGGCGTGTTCCTTGAGCTTTGATTTTAACTGGTCCATGATTCTCATCATGGTGTTGTCCAGTTTGCCCTGACTGCCTTCCATGCCGGACATTAGGTCTTCATGCTCAAGTTGGTTTTCAAGCTTTTCCAACCATGCGGGTTTGTCTACCGCAGCATTGCCGAGATTTTGACCACCATGTGAATGGTCCGTCGAGACAGCGCCTGCCGGGACAGAAAGCCCCAAGGTCATAAGAACGACCGCACACGCATGCCAGTTTTTCCACCCCTTTTTGACACCAAACATTTGCTACCTCCTAAGTAGTGCGTCTAAAAATGGCTAAACAAAAACCGTTGAATGTTGTTTTTTCCTGAATCTATATAGCGGCCCGTTCCACCCCTTAAATGGCAGGCCGAAAAATTTAACCCCTTATTTCAAAAGGTTTATCAGATTTCTTGTTTAAAGCAAACTATCCCCGCAGACAAAAACTTTGCATTTTGGGTGCGCCAATTTAACAAATTTAATTTTCCCTGACAAGCCCCAAATGAAACTTTTTATCATTTCTCCAAACCAGCAGAAAAATCGCACTTCCTTTGTCAATTTTGCCTAATAATCGGTCAAAATCGGGCTGATTTTCAACGACCTCACCATTAACCGCCGTGATCAGGTCCCCAGACAGCAATCCCTTCAAGCCAGCAGGACTCTCCGGGTTGACGCTGGACACCAGAGCCCCGGCAGGCAGATTCGTGCCCTTTGCCGGATCCTCCACGCTGAACCCCAGTCCCGAGGGGCTTAAAGGCGGCAAAGTAGTCAATTGGCTAGTGTTTCTCTTCCTCGATTCCAGTTTGACCGGCACCATTCGGGGTTTCCCGTCTCGCAGAATATCCAGATTGATAGTCTGCCCAGGCGTGATCGCCCCAATCACCCGGATCATCTTGCTCGGGGAATCAATGTGCGATCCGCCAATCTTTAGGATGATATCGCCAATTTTGAGTCCCGCCCGATCAGCCGGGTCGCCCTCAAAAATAGAATTGATGATGACCCCTTCCCCCTCCTGCGCGTTAACTCGTTTGGCAACCTCCTCGGTAACCGGGTCGATGCCAACCCCCAACCAGCCGCGATGCACCTCGCCATGTGCCACCAATTGTTCCACCACATGCTTGACCATATTGGATGGAATAGAAAAACCGATGCTCTGGGCGTAATTAATGATCGCCGTGTTGATGCCAATCACTTCCCCTTTGATATTCAAGAGCGGCCCGCCGCTATTGCCCGGGTTGATAGAAGCATCGGTCTGCAGGAAATCTTCATAACGAGAGAGATTGACGTTTTCCCTCTTCAGTCCGCTGATAATGCCAAAAGTGGTGGTGTCATTAAGTCCATACGGATTGCCCACCGCGACCACCAGTTGACCGACGCGGACTTTACTGGAGTCTCCAAACTTAACTTCGGTCAACGGCTTGTCAGAGGATACATGAATCACGGCGAGATCTGTGTCTTCATCAGTCCCCAGCACTTCACCGATGATTTCCCGGCCATCCTTAAAGGTCACCTTGATTTTGTTAACATTGCGCACCACATGACTGTTGGTGACAATAAGGCCCTTTTCAGCATTGTAGACAACCCCTGCTCCGGCATTTGCGGGTCTGCCCCTTCTGGGCAGCCCTTGGCCAATAGCGCCTTTAGCAACATAAGGTGACAGGCTGACGACCGCAGGACGCACCTGATCCGCGAGTTCTACCAATTCATTTTCCATCTGCTCTAGAATTCCCGCTTCGCCAGAAAAAGGAATCGCAAAAAGCAGAGCGGCAAAAAACAAAACAAACATCACCTGCAGGTTTTGTAATAAGTATTGAAAGAAATTCTCGATTTTAGAAAAAAAATGTTTCACCATTGATCCGTATCAAAGAAAAGCAACAGAAGGTACGTTTTGAATGGGAAGAGCTTTAATATTTTTTCGCTCCCAGAGCTTGATTTTTCGGCACGGGCATGAAAAAGTAAGAGGGTCGCTATCTAATGTAATTTCAATTTATATAAACTATCCATTCTCCTGTCAAGTGGAAGCCCGTTATGACATTATCATCTATTGATTTCGAAGCTAAATCTGCGGAAGAACTGTTGCGCTGGAGTATGGACCAATATGGCGTTAAAGCTGGGCTGGCCTCCAGTTTCGGCATGGAAGACATGGTGCTGATCGACATGATAGCCAAACTCGATGGTCCCCTCACCATCTTCACCCTCGATACCGGCCGACTTCATGAAGAAACCTATGAAGTCATGGACCGGGTGCGATCCAAATATGGACTCGAAATCAGAACCTATTTTCCCGACCACAATGAAGTCGAGCGTCTGGTTCGGGAAAAAGGATTTTTCTCGTTCCGTGAAAGCGTGGACAACCGCAAGGAGTGTTGCTACATCCGCAAAGTGGAGCCGCTGAATAGAGCATTGGAAGAATTGAAAGCCTGGGTGACGGGATTAAGACGAGCCCAAGGGGTCACGCGGACAGATATCCCAAAAGTCATGGAAGATCCGGATCATCCTCCTTTAATAAAAATCAATCCTCTTGCGGAATGGACCGAGGAACAGGTAATGACCTATATTACGGAGCACAACGTGCCCATCAACGTCCTGCATAGAAGAAATTATCCCAGCATTGGTTGTGCACCCTGCACACGCCCGGTAGAACCCGGTGAAGACATCCGTGCCGGACGCTGGTGGTGGGAAAACCCGGAACATAAGGAGTGTGGCTTACATAACCGCCCAGCGTGACGCCCACTTGTGATGTTTAACCTTTGCCCTCATGCCCCGGAGGGGTAAGGCGTGGGGCCACATCGAGGCTCCTTTGAGATAAAGCCAAGGCACTGCTTCGACACTCTTCGCATAGTTTGATATACGGCGGCAGCAAATCTGACCTGAAGTAAATACATTGTCCACTTTTGTCACGAGTTTGGGGAGCCTTAGATGTCAACAGGGCCTATACCAGTAATAATCTCTCTCGGGGCAAATAACAAATGCGAGCAACCAACTTCTTCCTTGGTCATCCATCATATGCTTTGTACTGAAATCTGTCAGTTCTACCTGAACTGCTTGCGTAATCAATCCTTGGGATTAAGACCTCAACAGCCCGCCCGGCCAATAAATCCACATCTCCTACTGGATTTTAAAGAGGAATAACATTATGCTTCTTAATGGTGGTACCCTTCTTTATTTGCATTGCTTTCTTCTTAAAAAATAATGAACAAAGAAGAGTCGGCATCTCAATTATCCTACACCCCGGCAATTAAAATAACGCCCTTATCGCTCGAAAGTAAAGTAAACGCTAAGTTCCATTCGCCCCAATATTTAAGGTTATGGAAATAATAAATAAAATCGAAGACTCTACACCTTGGCAAGAGGTGAATTCACGGATTCTTGAATTTAGAAATGCGGGAGATTTGTCTAGTGCCATAAAATTATGTCAAGAAGCCTGCGATAAATTTCCCGAAAACGATTTTTATCCCAAAATAGCAGGTGATTTATACTTACAGCAAAAAAATTATGACTCCGCAAAAAAGATGTACCTAGAGTCCCTAAAAAAAATGCCTCCCAATCAGCGTTCATTTGCGCACTTTGCCAAACGCTATTACAAGTTGAAGTTATTTTTGCCAAAGGAAATGTTGGAAAATTTTGTAAGACAGGTTTTGGTCATGATTGAAAATAAAAGCCTGAATCCTAAAGTGGCCCAACTTGCTAGAGACCTTATAAAAAATGATTTTCCCGAAAAACCCAGAATTAGTGATACAGGACGTAAATTTTCCGAACTTCTTGAGCAGAATGCTTCCTTTGGCAAGTTGGTAAACGCCACAAAAATTCTTGAAAAAATCAACCCTGAAGAGTTGGGTTATTTGTTGGATGACTATATTCTTAATCGGGATAGAACGAAGGAAACTATAGAAATTGATAGTTTCTTTGTTTCTATTTGCGAAAGATTAGAAAAATACGATGAGGCCATTAAAATTGCTGAAGAGGTATTTCCTCTTTCTCGCAATTCTATCATTACTCGGACAATTTTCAGAATATGCAGAAAACTGGAAAATTATGATAGTGCAGAGAATCTTCTTAAGGGGCACCCGGAGTTATTGAAAAGTGATAATTTTAATATTTTGTTTGAGTTGGTTTATTATTTTGAATCTCGAAATGACCTTGATCAAGTTCGATTTATTCTTGAAAGAATGGAAAGTTTACATTTGAAAAGTAATCCGATTCAGAAAACGGTGAAGAATTTTTACCTAAGGTTTGGCCTTTTGGATGATGTGCAAAGGGTTCAAAATAATATTTCTTCCCTTTCTGCTGGTCATTATAGATCAAGTAAGTTTTCAAATGAAATTCAAGAGAGCGAGGTAGGCGTTGTATCAAAAATTGCAGAGTTATCTTCTGAAATAGAACATTCTAAGCGGATAGCAGCTATAAGTGATTTGACAACGGGAATATCGCATGAACTTGGTCAGCCAATTACTAATATACGGTATACAGCTCAATTTTATCGTCGTTTGGCAGAAAAAGATCTTACAAAAGAAGTCATGCTTGGCGTTTTTGATTCTATTTTGGAAGAAACAGAACGAATGGGGAAACTTATAAAGAGACTTTCCCCGCTGACATCAAGTAAGAAGGAAATAGAGACATTTGATATTGTCAGTCAAATAAGAAAAAGAGTAAAAGCGGAGGTTATCCGGCTGAAGAGAGTTAAGGTTGCCGTCACCGTTACACCTGATTTCTCTATGGACTATTTTGGTGATCCTGTTGTTTGCGACCAACTTATCAGCAACCTTCTTCTAAATTCAATTGATGCGATAAAAGAAAGAAAGGGAGGGCAAGTTGGCAAGATTGATATCCAAGTTAAGAAAAATGAAGAAAATATTGAAATTGTTTTTACTGATAATGGGGTGGGAATACCCTCGAAAAATAGAGGGAAAATTTTTGATCCATTTTTCTCAACTAAAGCACCGGGGCGAGGAGAGGGCTTAGGCCTTTTTATTGTTTGGAATCTTCTAAAAATGCAGGGTGGAAAAATAACATTAGATCCTGAATATAATACGGGGTCTCGTTTTTTAGTCTCATTACCTAAAACCAGCAAACAAGATTAGGAAAATTAATCATGACGAATACCATTTTACTTGTAGAGGATGAGAAAAAGACAGGCGAGTTGCTTAAGCAGGCTCTTGAGAAGGAGGAAATTGATGTAATTTGGGCCATGGATGGGAAATCGGCCTTAGAAAAGATGGAAAAAGGTCGTTATGATCTGATTGTTTTAGACCTTAAATTGCCTGGAATTTCTGGGGATGAAGTACTGGCCGGGATACGAAAAATTGATCCTTACGCCGAAGTGATTGTTTATACAAACTACGAAGATCCCCCCGTAATGAAAAAGTTAATTAATCTTGGTGTCGATGGGTATATACACAAGGGGGCTGATGCTGATTTGTGGGACACAGTAAAAAGGATAAAATCTAAATTAGACCCTTTCTCTGAAGACAAAAGGGATCAATTATTTGATGCCGTACCCGATGATATGTTTCACGAACATGATTCTCCTGAGGATAATGAATAGTGGTGGAGATTTTTCTGCTTGATACAAATGCTTATTTTTTGTTTTTTCAAAACCCCAAAAGCGACTCCTACTATAATTTAATTAAAAAAATAAAAACTGGAGAGATAATATCATTTTTTATATCAGAAATTACCTCCTTGGAAATACATTCAGTACTTGGAAAATATCGAAGACTATCTCCATCTAAGCCTATGAGTTGTGACCGGCAAATTGTTTCTGCCGATGATGCCATGACGTGTCAAAATACCTGGATTCCCCTCAAGAAAAAGCGCATGAAATTAAGAGTCTTTCGTGATTTTCGAAAATATATTCTGGATATTGAGTCGTGTAAAGGCCAGGTTTGTGCTGAAATTTTGGCTGTGAGCAATACATCTCTATCCAAGGGGAAGGAATTTTTGATGAGATACTCTGATCGTTACAGCATTAATTCCCATGATGCTGTTATAATGGGGACTCTTTTAGAAACAAAGGAAAAAGGGGGAATTCCTTTAACAATGGTGACATCCGACAAAAGTCTTAAAGCTTCTCTTAGAGAAGAAGGTATGTCAGTTTATGACCCTTTTAAGGACTCTTGATAATAAATAGCTCATCCAGCCCAGACAATCCATTGATCGCCACTCATTCCCGCGATAAGGACTCTTGATAATAAATGGCACAAACAACACCAGACAATCCATTGATCGTCACTCAATCCCGTGATAGGGAGCTGGCAAGGGCTCTTCAAGCCGAGACAATTCTTTGCCCGCCAAATAAGCCTATTGCTCATTGCCACTGGCGGCTCGCCGGTAGCGGTCTATATCGGAAAATATCCAGACGATGAATTGCAGGACGGAGTGACACACGGAACGTAATTTTTTAGTGCCCCGTTCACTCTCATTTTTGCGGAGGTCCGCAAAATATTCTTCGGTCTCGGCAAATATCATCGGCAAAAACTTCACCGCCATTACCGAAACAGCAAGCAGGTCGTGGATGATCGGTAAACGATATGTCATGGGACCGAGCAGCTTATCCAGTCCGCCCATCCAGTCCGCAGTCGTGCGCACCAGCACCAGGGATATAAGGAGAATGTTCAACAATCGCGCAGAGGATTCCAGTCCTAACGCCAAGCCTTCACGCGAAATGGTGACGGGAATCCATGCAGGCAGGTCAATATAAAACCCCGGAGTGAACAGCACAGGAAAAATCGCGATGGCCAAAAAAAACCAGGCCATGCGCCGGATGACATGAAAAATTTCTTTAACAGGCACTCGGGCTACGAGAACTCCCAGCACCGACAGCAAGCCGACCACGGAGAGGGCCCAGCTATTGCCTATTCCCGCTCCTATTAACAGGAATAAAGCGGCGATGATTTTAGTTTCCGGCTTTAAGTTATGGAGAACGCTGTCACCCGTCACATAACCGCCATTTTTAGTGCTGTGAATTTTCAATTGCTCGTTGATCCTGAAATCGGGATATGAAATGATACCGCTATTCATGAACCTTAAAATTATCAGACCTTGCCTATTATAGATAAAACCTGCCGGTTTGTGGAGCAGAAGCTTGCGGGCGACGGGTCCGGCCATGACTGGTGGCATATCTACCGGGTGTGGAACCTGGCAAAAAATATCGCCGAACAGGAGGGGGCCAATTTGCTCATCGTTGAGTTGTCCGCCCTGCTCCACGATATTGCCGACTGGAAATTTCACGACGGTGACGACAGCAAAGGCCAGCAAATGGCAGAACAGTTCCTTATAGACAATCAGGTGGAGCGTGAAGTGATCGACCCGGTCGTTGAAATCGTCGCAAGCATCTCTTACAAAGGTGCCGGAGTTGCCACTCCCATGAAAACCTTAGAGGGGGAAGTGGTGCAGGATGCCGACCGGCTTGACGCCATTGGGGCGATGGGCATCGCCCGCACTTTCGCCTATGGCGGAAACAAAAACCGTTTGATGTATCACCCTGATGAAAAGCCAGTCATGCATCAGAGTTTTGCAGATTACAAAAAAAATACCGGGCACACCATCAACCATTTCTATGAAAAACTGCTTTTACTGAAAAACCGGATGAACACGGCCTCGGCCAAAAAGATGGCGAAAGGTAGACACCAGTTTATGCAGGCGTATCTCGATCAGTTTTATGAGGAGTGGGATGGAAAAGCTTGAAATTCTGCACAAGGCCTCGGACCTGATTAAAAAGTCCCAGCGCACACTGTTCTTAACCAGCGCCGGCATGAGCGCCGACTCCAACATCCCGACATTCAGGGACAAAGACGGTTATTGGAGAAATTTTCCTCCCTTCAAAGACAAGAATCTGGAAGCGCAGGATCTGGCCAGCCCCTGGGCGTTTCGTAATGAATTGCCGCACGCCTGGGCTTTTTATGAGTGGCGACGCCGTAACGCTCAGGAAAACCAGCCGCATGAGGGCTACCAGATCATCAACAAATGGCTTGAGGCTCAGGACGGATTCATCCACACCACCAATACCGATGGTTTACATTTGCGATCAGGTTGCCCCGAAGACCGCATTCTTGAAGTTCACGGCTCCATGTGGCGACTGCAATGCCTCGATACCTGCACCTACCAGTTCTGGGAAGAGCTTGCGGTCCCGCTTTGCGATCTCGACACGGGTACGATGAAAGCCTCCAATTTTCCAACTTGCAAAAGTTGCCGGGGAATCGCCCGCCCTCATATTCTGATGTTTGGAGATGGGGAATACACGGGGCACCCTGAACAGGAAGGAAGTTTTAAGAGGTTTGTGCAGGAACCTGTTGACCTGACGATTCTGGTCGGTAGTTCGGGAGCCGTTCCCACTAATGATTATATTGCTGTTCATTTCATGGAACGGGGAACCCCGGTCATCAACATCAATCTGGATCCATCCAGCAATCGCATTGTCAACACGGATTTATTTATTGAAATGAAAGGCAAAGAAGCCTTCACCGAACTGGATCGAATCACCTTCGGAAGCGGCGATTGACCCCTGTCCTTTCTGCGGCATAAATCAGTGGCTAGATTTTATGTTTCCGTGAGTTTGAAATTTATAGTATCCTCACTCTCAAACTAACGTAGATGAAACAGGTGCTTCTTTGTCCAGAAAAACTTTTCCGAAACCAGGAGTTTAATATGCGGATCGTGTTTTTGACGTTAATGGTTTTATTGGTCCTGCCGATTCCTTCCTTCGCCAAATGTAAGCAAGCCGACATTTGCGAAATGATAAAGAAAATGGACCACTTCTCCATTCTAAACGCATGCCCAGGTTCGGCGCCTTTGCTTAAAGAATGCCGAAAAGTCAGTGAAGAAATACTTGAAGAGCTTGCTGAACCGGCATTTCTGGACAACGGTGACGGAACAGTGACCGATACCGTGAACAAACTGCGTTGGATTAAAAAGGGTGTCATTAATAAATTAAAATTAAAAGATGCCAAGGCTTATGCGGAAGCAGAAACTTTTGCCGGAAGTTCCGATTGGCGCCTGCCTACCCTGGCGGAATTGAAAACTCTTATTTTCTCTAAGCGGATCATCAACGCCAGCGGGAAAAAGGCCTGGATCAACCCTGTCTTTGATGATGGTCTTGGACATTATTACTGGACCACCACCACCTGCGACCAGTTATCGGTCATAGAAGACCGCTATCAGCGAAAAATTTGTCAACAAGGAGAAGGCGCCGCATGGCTGGTACATTTTAATATCAATGCCGTCTTCTGGTTTCAAACCAGCGAAGAAAGACCTCATAGCTGGCTGGTGCAGAGTTTAGAATAAGCACCCATTCCCATGGGAGCGTGTGATATCCCCATCATTATCTTCATGCCCCGAAGGGCTAGGCGGCCGGGAAATCTCCCTCTATTGGACTGAAACTCAAGGAAAAAAGAATCCTCACCCCTCTTTTCCCCATCCACATACTGAACCATTTTTATTTCCTGAAATCCAAGCTTTCATCCTTTGACTGACTACCTTAATTTAAATTTTCAAAACCGCTTTATCGGGCTGGGACCAGAGTTTTATCAGGCCAAGGCTCCAGATCCTGTGACCGATCCTTATCTGGTCGATTTTTCCCCTTTAGCCGGACAATTGATAGACCTGCCACCTGAAGCTGGCGGAAACAAGAATTTCATAGATCGCTTTAGCGGGAACAACCTTATGGAGGGGGCCGAGCCCCTGGCGATGGCTTATTCGGGCCACCAGTTCGGTTCTTACAATCCCAGACTGGGAGATGGACGCGGACTCTTGCTGGGCGAGGTGCAAAACCAAAACCAAGAAATCTGGGACATTCACCTGAAGGGTGCCGGTCCCACCCGGTTTGCCCGAGGCTTTGACGGAAGGGCAACCCTCAACTCTTCTATCCGCGAGCACCTCGCAAGCGAAGCTTTAAATGGGCTAGGAATTCCCACCACCCGTTCGCTAGCCGTCATTGGAATTCGCGAACTGATCTACCGACAAAAACCGGAGTTGGCGGCAATACTAGTCAGAATCGCCGATTCACATATCCGCTTTGGTAGTTTCGAGTTTTTTCACTATACCGGACAGGAAAAAAATGTGAGACGGCTGTTGGAGTTTTCTATTCAAAATTATTATCAGGATATTATCGAAGAGTCCGACCGCTATCGAATATTTTTTCAACGTACCGTTCAGTGCACCGCAAAACTTATCGCAAAATGGCAAGCGGTGGGATTCATCCATGGCGTGATGAACACCGACAATATGTGCATCACCGGCACCACTTTTGACTACGGCCCTTATGGGTTTATGGACCGTTTTGCTCCTGATCATACTCCCAATCATTCTGACACGCATGGCCGATATGCCTACAACCAGCAACCTGAGATCGGTTTCTGGAATCTCAACAAATTAGCAGAAACCCTCGTTACTCTGATTGGCGCGGAGAACCTGGAAGAAGAAATGAAACAATACCAGCCGCTTTTCAATCGCTTCTATCGCGAAGAAATCGGTAAAAAACTGGGGCTGGCTATTCTGGACTCGGAGTTCACGCAATTGGTTCAGAGAATGTTCCAACTGCTTCATGAGCATCAATTTGATTACACCAACTTCTTCAGGTTTCTCGCGGACCACCCGGCGAACGGCAACAATGGTGAGTTAAAATCGTGGCTGAGTCAATACCTTGCTCTGGCTCAACGGGAAGGCATAAGCCATGAAGAACGAAAAGCACAAATGGACTCTATTAATCCCAAGTTTATTTTGAGAAATCATTTGCTACAAACGGCTCTGGATAAAGCACTCAAGGAATCTGATTTTTCTGAAATCGTACGCCTTAGAATCCTTTTGGAAGATCCATTCCAGGATCGACCAGAAGTTTTTGAGAAATACGGAATCGATTCTGAACACTATGCCCAGGATACTCCGGAAACATTTCTCTGCCGACAAACCAGTTGTTCAGCATAACAAGGCAATCTCATAGATTGCAGAAAGGAAGCAATGATTCTGTTAGATGGAGAAATCACCGAGATCAATACTCCCCCCAACAAGGCCGACCAGTTTCGGGAACTCACCATCTGGGTTCCTGAAACAGGAGAGCATGTGGAGTTGACATGTTTTGTTCATGAGCTCCAAAAGGCTGGTTTGGAAGAAGGGAATAAAATTTCTATTAAAATTGAAAAGAAATTCGACATTGATTCCCTGACCCGCGATCTGTTGAAGCCTCAATAGCTTCCGGAAATGCCAACGTGGCTTTTAGTTTCCCTTCTTGATAGTATAGTTGCTAAATAAACTGAAAGCTCGACCCATATTTATGAGCAAAATAAAAGAACTCGGCGAATTTGGGCTCATCCATCACCTTTCTTCACGCTTAAAATTCCGCGCATCCGATTCTGTTCTGGGTATCGGCGATGACTGTGCGGTTTACCCGGTTAAATCCGGGGTCTATGAAGTCATCTCCACTGATGCCATGGTTGAGGGCATCCATTTCAAACTTTCCACTACAACCCCCGAAGCTCTGGGCCGAAAAGCCTTGTCTGTCAGCCTCAGTGACATCGCTGCCATGGGGGGAACTCCCAAAAGAGCGCTGGTGACATTGGGAATTTCAAAAAAGATTTCAGTGTCGTTTCTTGACAGAATGTATGCCGGGTTCAACGAAATATCCAATCAGTTCAAGGTGGAAATCGTCGGCGGAGATACCGTCTCCTCCCCAAAATGTTTTTTCATAAATGTTTCGGTCATCGGTGAAGCAAAACGCGTTTTCACTCGCCGGGGTGCCAGGCCCGGTGACCACATTTTCGTGACAGGGACATTGGGCGACTCAAGTCTGGGATTAAAACTGCTCAACAAAAAGAAAAAAGGCGATCATAAATTTCTGATCGAGAGACACCTGGACCCAACGCCAAGAGTCCATGAAACGGGCATCCTGGCCCGTTCCAGAATAAATATTACCTCAATGATAGATATCAGTGACGGCTTGGTCCAGGACCTTTACCATATTTGCAAGGCCTCCAAAATAGGCGCACGGATTTACGAAGACCGATTGCCCCAATCCTTGGAGTTTTCACGTATCTGTAGCGGGAACTCGATCTCCCCTCTTCCACTCATTTTGAATGGCGGAGAGGATTATGAATTACTGTTTACTTTACCTGCTGATGGTGTTAAAAATTTAAACAGGCAGTTTTTAAAGGCTAAAGCGATTGTTACGCAAATCGGGGAGATCGTTCTCAAACCCAGGAAAATATCACTGGAAATGAGAGATGGAACGACGAAGACCCTTCCACAGTCAGAGGGCTTCAATCATTTTTAAGTTTAACAACGATGGTTCACCCTTCCCAAGATGTGCAAATTGCCAAATCGAGTTATCGTGCAATTCGGTTCACAAACGCCAGCCAAGCTTGAGGTTTCTTAAAAACTTTGGACGATTCATTATTATCCCGTTCACTACTACTGGTATTTCTACTTCTGTGTTCGGCCTTTTTTTCAGCCTGTGAGGTCGCCTATTTTTCTCTAAACACTCTTCAACTGAATGAGATGTCAGAGAAAAAAGGACGCATGGGCCAAATTGTAAATTCCCTCCTGGCAAAACCACGCGAACTGCTCATCACCATTTATATCGGTAATGAGTTCGTAAACATTGCTATTTCCGTCGTGATCACCTCCATAGCGATCAACCTTTTTGGAAGCATCGGTGTGGGCATCGCCATTGGGCTCGGCACTTTGCTCCTGCTGATTTTTGGCGATATCATCCCAAAGAGTATTTCAATAAAATTTGCCCAACCCTACGCCTTGTTTTCGGCATATCCTTTAAAAGCCTTTGCCAAGCTTGTTCAGCCCGCCCAGAAACTGTTTTCTATTTGGACAGAAAAGATCATCGGATCCATGGGAATCCTGCCACATAGCCTTAAAGAATCCCCCATCACCGATGAAGAGTTCCGGGCCATGGTTCAGGTGGGCGAAGGAGAAGGTGTTATCGATTCCGATGAAAGAGAGTTGATCCAGAATGTTATCGAGTTTGGTGAAACCACTGTGGCGGAAATCATGACCCCGAAAATAGATATGTTCACCGTAAACATTGAGGACAGTCTGAATGATATTCTGCCCCGGATCATTGAAAATTTTTATTCACGGGTTCCTGTATATGGAGTGGACGAAGAAGGTATTCGGGGAATTTTATTTACCAAAGACCTGACACGGCACAAACATGTGCCTCGGGAAAAAATAAGCTTGAAAAGCATTCTGCATCCCACCATTTCGGTCCCGCAGTCAAAAAAAATCAAAGAAATGCTGGAAGAATTCAGGAAACTGAAAAGACATATGGCCATCGTTCTGGATGAATACGGAAGCGTCTGCGGACTGGTCACGCTGGAAGATGTCATCGAGGAACTGGTTGGAGAAATTGACAGCGAAATGCGGCAGGAAGAACTCCCACTAAAGAAACTGAGTGAAAACCATTATCGCATTGCTGGCACTTATAGCCTGGCAGAATTCAATGAAAGTTTTCAGAGCGAACTACCTGAGAACGATTACGACACAGTGGGCGGCTATGTTTTCGGACTCTTTGGCCGAATTCCCCGGTCAGGCGAATCAACCACCGTAGACAGGTTCAAATTCCGTGTCCAAAAAATGAAGGGATCAAGAATCCTGAATCTTTACCTCACCCTTATGAGTCCCCGTTCATTGCCGGATAAAGAGCAAGCTGAGGTTCCCGAAGACTAATGGACTTTGCAACAACACTCATACTGGTATTACTGGGAATACTGCTGGAAGCATTTTTTTCCGGCTCAGAAATCGGCATGGTTTCTGTAAACCGGATAAAAATGAAGCAACTTGCCGAAGATGGAAATTCGGCCGCTCGATCCGTCTTGAAATTACTCGACAATCCTGAACGGCTCTTCACCACAACCTCACTGGGGACCAATTTAGCGATGGTGACCAGCACCGCTATATTCACCGCGTTCATGGTCACATATTTTGGAGATTCCGGGGAATGGATGGCCATGCTGATTATTTCGCCCCTGATATTTTTTGTGGGTGAAATCATTCCCAAAGTTATTTTTCAGCACCGCGCCGATTCCCTCATGTTGTTTATGGTTTATCCGCTTACTTTTTTCTATAAAATACTGTCCCCGTTTACATCCTGGTTATCAAAAACATCGGCCAAAGTCACCAGTCGCGTGCAGTTGGCCTCTACGGAAGAGCATAAGACCTTCAGCCGGGATCAGCTTCGGGGGGTATTGAGCCTGGAGTCGCAGACCGTTGATTTAGGAGTGACGGAAAAGAAAATCATTCACAATATTTTCAACTTCGGAGAACTTCGGGCTGAACATTGCATGGTTCCTCTAATTCAAATGATCGCCATAAGGGATACCGCTACGATGCAGGAGGCGCATGATGTCGCAAACGATTCCGGTTTTTCGCGCGTCCCCGTTTTTCATGAAAGAATGTATAACCTTATTGGAATTTTAAACACCTTCGACCTTTTGGACCAATCTACTGACAACACCCCTATCACCAGTCTCATCCGGCCTGCCTATTATATTCCCCCGATCAAAAAAATCGATGATCTTCTCAAGGAACTTCAGCAAAGGGGTTTGCACATGGCCATCGTGGTGGATGAATATGGAGGGTGTATCGGCTTGATAACGATCGAGGATCTGCTTGAAAAAATTGTCGGCGAAATCGAAGATGAATACGACAAGCCCGAGAAAATCTATGAGCCCTATGCAGACGGGGGATACCTTGTGGATGGGAGCACAGAAATAAGCGTTCTCAACGATACCCTCAACTGGGATCTTCCCGGTGGGGACTTCGAGACCCTTGCAGGTTTGGCCATTGACCGGTTGGAAAGAATCCCCAACTCCGGCGACCAGGTCGTGGTGGGTTCCTACCGAATAACCGTTAAAGAAGCCAGTAAGCGAAAAATTCAATCCCTGATCATCCGCAAACTGGATTCGTCAAAGAAAACCAGCACTAACGAAAAGACTCCGGCCTCTTAAAATTTTCTAACCATTTCAAGCTCTTTATAAGCCGACTGAATCTCAAGAAACTTCTGGTGGGCCTCATGAACTATCTTTTCATCCTCCGTGGCAACCCGGTCGGGATGGCACTGGCTGGCTAGCTTTCGGTAGGCTTTTTTAATTTCATCATTCGAAGCGTCAGAAGAAAGTCCCAATATATAGTAAGGGGTTCTAAAGGGTTCCAGTGAATACTTCTCTCTGATTTCGTTATGTTGGTCATAAGACAGCCCCAACTGCAACCCAACTTTTTTTATTTGAGATTGGGTTTCTTCATCTACGGCATTCTCTATTAAAGTAATTTGGTAGCATAGGGCGAGGAGCAAAAGATTATAGTTATTCTGACAAGATTTTTTATACTCATCTATAAACCGGTCAATATCCGGTTTTTTGGACTGAACTTCCTTGATCAATCGGTCCAGTGATTTTAAATCCGGGGGGCTATAGCCCAGGTTCTTCATAAAAAATTTATGAATCACCTCCACCTGTTTTGGGCTTAATGCTCCCGCCTCTATAGCCACCCGCGTTAAAATGACGACCAGAGATGTTATAAATTCACCCTCACGGATAATGCCGGGCAAATTTTCCTGCAGTTTTTTCTGGAGTTTTTTACCTAAAAAATGTTCAATGGTGCCGCCAATAACGGCACCCAAAGGGCCGCCACGTAAAAAACCCAAACCTGCACCCATCCACCATGACATATAAAGTATTCCACTCACAAAATGAAAACGGGCACTATACCACAAACAGGGCCCTGCACCCCCCTACATCAGAAAGCTCAAAAAAGTGGAAGGTAAGCACAAACACAAAACAACCCGCTGGAGGAAACAGTTAATGGTCAAACACATTGTTATGTTCAAACTGGCAGAAAAGAATAAGGAAAACCTGGACCAAGCCATCACCGCCCTCAACAGCCTGAAGGGAAATATTGCAACTTTGAAGTTTTTAGAGCTGGGAACTGATTTTTTAAGCTCCGAAAGAAGCTACGATATCGTTCTTACCGCTTTTTTTGACGATCGTGAGGGTTTGAAAGTATATGCGAGCCATAAAAACCATTTACCCGTTGTTGAGAAAATGCGTTCACTCTGCTCCTCATCCATTGTCGTGGACTATGAAACGGAATAACGTTGGCTTTCCCAGTAGAAAGCAGTTTTTTTATGCCATCTGGGCAAATAAATTGTTGTACTTTATTTTCCCAAATGCTAAGGTTCAAAGAATTTTTATCCAGCCATGGGTAAAATGCAATGGTTTTTGAGTTACCTGCCCGAATGTATTCAGTATAGGGTTCCCTGGTATAGGAGATTCGGCAATGGCAACGAAAAAAAAGACGGGAAAAAAGAAGACTTCTGCAAAGAAGAAGGCTGTGACCAAAAAGAAAGTCGTTAAAAAGAAGACTCCTACAAAGAAGAAGACTGTGACTAAAAAGAAAGTCGTTAAAAAGAAGACTTCTGTAAAGAAGAAGACTGTGACTAAAAAGAAAGTCGTCAAAAAGAAGACTTCTGTAAAGAAGAAAGCTGCGACTAAAAAGAAAGCAAAGGCCAAGAAAACCGCAAAACCCGCAAAAAAGGCCGCTAAGAAGAAAGTTACGAAAAAAACTGCATCAACAAAAAAGAAAACCAAGGGCTCAAAAACCAATATTAAACCGGGCAAGTTACGCTTGGTCAGACAGGAACACCCTCAACTGGATCCTGCGGTTCTCAAAATCCGTGAACGGCTTATTGCCAATCGGGGAGAATTATTGAAATTGATTCGAGCTTCACAATCTGTGGAGCGCGATGCTGGAGATTTGACATTCAGCAACGAAATTGACCTTGCCTCAAGTCTTGAGGGGAGAGAAATGATTTTTCAATTGACCAGTAGGGATCGCAATGAACTTAAGTTGATTGAAGAAGCGTTATTCAGAATAAACAACGGTAGTTACGGGGAATGTGAATCCTGCGAAAAGAAGATCACCTTGAAGCGTCTGCAAATTATGCCATTGACCACTTTATGTATTGAGTGCCAGGAGGCCGCCGAGAATCCTTAACCGCGCCTTTACTTCCCATGGCACTTTTTGTATTTCTTACCGCTGCCACACGGGCAAGGGTCGTTCCGACCCACCTTCTCTTCATCACGCCGAACCGTCACCTGTTTTTCTGAAACCTCCGATGCTCCCCGGTGTTCTACAATCCCCCGAGGCTTACTGATCAGTTCCTCTGGCATCTCCACTTCCTGATTAACTTGAACCTTGAACAAATACTCCGTAGTTTCTTCTTTGATGTGTGCCATCAGGTTGCTAAACAGATCAAATCCTTCCTTCTTATATTCTGTCAGAGGGTTTTTCTGGGCATAACCCCGCAAACCAATCCCTTCCTTGAGGTGGTCCATCCCTAACAGATGGTCTTTCCAGAGTGCATCCAGAATCTGAAGCATGATGACTTTTTCAACGTGCCGCATGAATTCGGCCTCAATGCCTACTTCTTTTGCTTCATAGGCCTGGGTCACCGCCTCCATGACAGCATCATGAAGTTTTTCTCTGTTACTGTCTTCCAATTCCAACTTTACACTTCCAAGAAGGAGTGGTCCATGTTCGCCGTGTTTTTCAATGTGGACCGCAAACTGCCTTTCCAGCAACTCGTTCAGGGCTTCAATATCCCACTCTTCAGGATATATCTTTTCATGAGCGATACCAGCCAGCGCGTCATCCACCAACTCATCTGCCATATCCAGCAGGATTTCTTTCCCATTTTCCGTATTGATGATTTCCCTGCGCAATGCATAAAGAACCTCCCTTTGGCGATTCATAACATCGTCATATTCCAGGAGGTGTTTGCGTATATCAAAGTTATGGGCTTCAACTTTTTTCTGGGCATTGGCAACCGCTTTCGAGATCATGGAATGCTCAACGGGTTGCCCATCTTCCATTCCTAATCGGGCCATCAAAGGAGAAATTTTATCGGACCCGAAAATACGCAGTAAATCATCTTCAAGGCTAAGATAAAAGCGAGAAGACCCCATATCCCCCTGCCTTCCAGAGCGACCTCGCAACTGGTTATCAATCCGTCGACTTTCATGACGCTCGGTTCCGAGAATATGGAGACCGCCAAGTTCCGGGATTCCCTCGCCCAAAACAATATCCGTACCCCTTCCGGCCATATTCGTCGCAATGGTCACAGCCCCCGGTTGCCCGGCTTCCGCAATGATCTCGGCCTCTTGTTCATGATGCTTGGCATTCAAAACACTATGTTTGATGCCGGATTTTTTCAGCTTCTTGCTCAAAAGCTCTGATCTTTCGATGGATATCGTACCCACCAGAACGGGTCTTTTTATCGCATTCAATTCCTTGATCTCTTCGATGGCGGCATCAAATTTTTCCATTTCCGTTCTGTAAATCACGTCCGGATAATCCTCCCGAATCATGGGCTGGTTTGTGGGAACGACAACGACTTCGAGTTTATAAATCGATCCGAATTCTTCCGCCTCCGTATCTGCCGTTCCCGTCATGCCTGCCAGTTTTTCATACATACGAAAATAGTTTTGGAAAGTAATGCTTGCAAGGGTCTGGTTTTCGTTTTCAATTTTTACTCCCTCTTTCGCCTCCAAAGCCTGATGCAGTCCATCGCTGTAGCGCCTTCCCGACATCATGCGACCGGTGAATTCGTCGATAATGACAACTTCCCCATCCTTCACCACATAGTCCACTTCATTCTTGAACAACCCATGTGCTTTAACCGCCTGGTTAAGGCAATGAAGTGTTTCAATATTGGCTGGATCGTAAAGGTTCTCTATATCCAACAATTTTTCCATGAGAACAATTCCCTCATCCGTCAAGGAAGCGGTCCTGGCCTTTTCATCAACCGTATAATGCTCTTCTTTTTTCAGCTTGGGGACAATCTGGTTCACTGTATAATATTTGTCCGTCGATTCCTCTGCCGGACCAGAGATGATCAAAGGAGTCCGGGCCTCATCAATTAAAATACTATCTACCTCATCCACAATGGCAAAATTCAGTTCCCGCTGAACCATTTGATCTTTTGAGAACTTCATATTATCCCGAAGAAAATCGAACCCGAATTCATTATTGGTGCCATAAAGCACATCTGCCGAATAGGCCGCCTTTCTTTCCTCCTCAGGAATATCGTGATAGATCTTGCCCACGGACAAGCCTAGAAACTTGTATATCTCTCCCATCCACTCGCTGTCACGGGTAGCCAGATAGTCGTTGACCGTTACAACATGCACACCCTTTCCCGTCAAGGCGTTCAAGTAAACCGGCAAGGTCGCCATCAGGGTTTTTCCTTCACCGGTTTTCATTTCCGCTATTTTTCCTTCATGCAGAACCACTCCGCCTATAATCTGCACATCAAAAGGACGCATTTCAAGCGTCCTACAACTGGCTTCGCGAACCACCGCAAATGCCTCGGGTAGGATATCTTCCAATGTAGAACCGTTAGCCAGCTTGTCTTTCAATTCGGGTGTTTTGGCTTTAAGCTGGCCGTCAGAGAGTGCCTTGATCTCATCTTCCAATGCGTTCACGGCGACTACATAACTCTGAATCCGCTTAATCACGCGGTCATTGCGGGTACCCACTAATTTTCTGATTAAACCAAGCACCATATCAAATCCTGAATATTAATTTATAGTTTGAAATTTAGAACAATAGTAATACAGGGGAATCTTAGACCTTGGCCATCAAGGCCAAACCCTCGCCCATTAAGGATGCATATAGAAAAATTCGAGGTATCGGTGGGGAAAAAGGTGGCTCGAAACCTGGCGATTCAATGATCGCCAAAGGACGACCTATTCTTCTAAAATATAGTTCTTGGGAGTGACCGGCACACCGTTGAGCAACACTTCATAGTGGAGATGAGGCCCAGTGCTTCGCCCGGTATTTCCAACCAGCGAAACCACCTGTCCTCGCTTGACACGGTCTCCCACTTTAACCAGATGTTTGGAGTTGTGACCATATCGGGTAATAATGCCATAACCATGGTCGATCTCAATCATGTTTCCATATCCATATTCTCTTCCTTCCACGACCACCACACCATCTGCCGTAGCACGCACTGGAGCCCCGGTTCGGGCCGCAATATCCCAGCCCTCATGTTTTTCCCTTAAACCTGTAAAAGGAGATTTTCGAAAACCAAAACTGGAGGTCACCCAACCGCGAGTCGGCCAGATCGAAGGGGTTGAAGAAAGAAAAGATTTTTGATTCTTAAAGAAATCATCCAGCTCCTGAAAGCTGATAGTCTGAATTTTAGCCTGCCTGCCTAAATGATCCAGTTCATTAGATAAACGATCCACCATACTGGCCGCACCTCGGCCCATAGCCGTCATGAAGCTGTTAGTGCTCAATCCATAAGGCCCGCCAACGCCCCAGTTTTTCTCAACCGATTTGGGCGAATTTTCCAGAGCCGTAATAACCCGAAGCTTTTTCTCAAATCGTTCCAGCCGGGCCATCTCTGTCTTAAAGTTTTTTACCTGCTGGGCAAATTTTTCTACCTGGATTTTGCGGATTTTTGAGTCCCGACGAAGTTTGACCAACTCGGTTTCACTACCTTGCAACCGCAAATATTGCTGGGCAAAATAAAACGTAGACCCCAGAAACCCTATCAAAACAACAAAAGACACCAAAACGCCAAACTTTACAAAACGTTTCTCCAAGCGCAATTTTTTAGGGGAGCCCGCCGTTCCAGGAAAAATTACTATGGTTACTTCATCTTTGCCCACTTTGCCTCCTTGGCAGCAGTTAGAAACACGCACAACATCTCGAATGGTATCGCTTAAACCTCTTATTTGTCAATACTTAAATCAGCCCAGCCAAAAAGGAAATAAACACAAAAGCCCTGCCTTTCATGCCCGTAAAAGTGGCTCTAAATGAAGCTCTCCAGTCTAATCTACAGATTTTATTTTATCTCCGGCCTGAATATGATCCGGGTTGATCGACAACACCTGTCTGAAAAAATCCTGGCTTTTTTGGACATCTCCATTTTCTTCATGGAGCAGGCCAAGGCTGAATAAGGCGGGGATCTGCCCATTAACATCACCAATTTCCCGGTAAATATTCAGCATTTTTTTAAAACCGGCAATCGCTTCGGCTAAACTTCCTTTATCGTAGTCACGAAATGCATTCTGCCGAATCGATCGGGCAAGGGCCTTTCCATAGCTCCAGGCCAAAGGCTGCGCCCCCTCTTTTAAAGAGTCATTATATTCCGCTTCAAACCGTTGTCCTTCACCCATCTCTTCAAAGATTTTCTTCAGGTTGAAAAAAAACATCAACTCTTTCGGGTTGGTTCGAATCGCGGTTCGCACTTTTTCCAACGCTTCCTGCAATTGTTTACCGTTTACAAGAGAAGCCGCCCAATTATTCCAGGCCAGGCCATTCTCCGGGTCCAGTTCTGTCGCCTGCTTAAATAACTCTTCGGCTTTTCGATCTTCACCCTTTACATAATGTAGATAGCCCAATGCATACCAGGCTGAGGACGAGTTTTCGTGAGACCGGCGGTATTCGCCCAAAAATTCCTCTGCTTCGTCAAGAGCCCCCATAGCATTCCAAGTCTTCACCATATTGCGGAAAATATAACCGGGATTGGTCTCATCATCTAAGACCGATTTATAAATTTCAAGAGCCTCTTTAAACTTTCCCTGAGAAAAATAAAAATCGGCTTTGGCTTTTGCGGGCAACTGAAAACCACTGGGATGCGGTTGGGCCTCACCATGTAGGGGCCAAAGCATCAATAATAAAAACACCGGCAGAAAATAGATTATGGACTTCATTGAAGTCCTTCTGTTTTGCGAAGAAAGCTTGCGATTAAAAGACAGGATCAAAATCTGAAGAGCCCGCTTCGGGTGGAACATCCGCACGGGTGCTTCTATCGTAGAAGCGTGTGTATTGGTTTTCAAAGTGTAAGAGCACCTCTCCTATAGGACCGTTTCTTTGTTTGCGAACCAAGATTTCTGTTTTACCCGGGTCGTCCGATTTGGGGTTGTATACGACATCTCGGTAAATAAACATGACCACATCTGCATCCTGTTCAATCGACCCCGATTCCCTAAGATCCGACAAGAGCGGCCGCTTATCCGTCCGGCTCTCAACCGCTCGGCTCAACTGGGAAAGCGCCAGTATCGGGGCATTTACCTCTTTGGCCAGGGCTTTGAGTCCTCTCGAGATTTCTGAGACTTCCAGTTGCCGACTTTCGCTCTTCCCCCGTCCCTGCATCAATTGCATATAGTCCACAATAATCAGTCCGAGAGGTTGTTCGGCGGCGAGCCTGCGGGAGCGGGCACGTATATCCAGCACCGACAAAGCCGGGCTGTCGTCGATGAACAATTGCGCTTCCGCGAGTTCCCTACCGGCGTCATGCACTTTAGGCCAATCACTCTTCGCCAGATAACCAGTACGAACTTTAGCAGAGTCCACTTGCGCCTTGGAACACAAAAGCCGCATTCCCAATTGTTCCTTCGACATTTCGAGACTGAAAAAAGCTGTGGGAATTTTTTTATTCAAAGACACATAACGGGCGATATCCAGAGCAAAACTGGTTTTACCCATACTGGGCCGTGCCGCCAGAACGATCAGATCAGATTTTTGAAACCCCGCTGTCATATTATCCAAGTCGGTAAACCCCGAAGGCACACCGGTAACCATTCCCGGTTCCTGGGCAAGTTTTTCCATATCCGACAAACCCTTCTTAACAATCTCTGGGAGTTTGTAAAAGCTTGGTTTGGTTCTTTTTTCGGAGATTTCGAAAATGGACTGCTCGGCTTTATCAAGCAGGGTATCCACATCATCACTGTCGCTGTAACTACTAGAAACAATCTCTGTTGCAGTTTGAATCAGATCCCGGAGAATTTTTTTTTCGCGGAGGATTTTAGCGTGGTGGACTACTGCTGTAGAGGTGGGTACAAAATCTTCAAGAAGGGTCAGGTATTCGATGCCCCCCACCTCTTCCAGCTCATTTTTTCTTTTGAGCTTATCTGCTAACGCAAGAACGTCTATCGGCTCATTGCCTTCAAACTGTTCCCGCATTACAGAAAATATTTTTTTATGGGTGGACTTGTAGAAGTCCTCTGCGCTCAAAATTTCAAGAGCTTTAGCGATCGCATCTTCTGAGTGCAGGCAGGCACCCAGAACACTCTGCTCCGCCTCCTTGTTATAAGGAGGCAATTTGTTCAGAGAAATGTCGGTCAGGGCATCAGCCATAATTCTTTCAGGGTAAAGGCCTCTTTACTATTCTTTAACTTCTACTTCAGCCTCCCCTTCTTCTTTAACTTCCGGGGCGGGTTCAGCGGGTTCTGCAGGCGCTACAACTTCCTGCTCCCCTTCAACAACAAGTTTGATTTCCGCTGTCACTTCCGAATGGAGCTTGACAGGAATTTTATATTCTCCGGATTTTTTAATAGGCTCGGCAATTTGAATTTTACGCCGATCAATATCCACACCCTGGTCTTTTAGCAAGTCAGCAACTTCCTGCGCCGTCACCGAACCAAACATCTTTCCGGTATCGCCGACCTTTTTCTTGACCGAGCAGGTCACCTTTGCAATTTCATCAGCAATAGTCTGAGCCGCAGCAATCACCTTTGTCACTTTGCCCTGGATCACACGTTTCTGATGATTAAAAGCTTTAAGATTATTAGGGGTAGCAAGCAAAGCCTTGCCCTTGGGGATCAGGAAGTTCCTCCCATATCCGTCTTTAACCTCTACCTCATCGCCACAAAATCCGAGGCCATCCACATCTTCTTTCAACAACAGCTTCATAAGTTTTCCTTTCCTGAGGATCAGAGTGTTTTCAATTTATATCTTCAACGGTTCTTAGCTTTCTAAAATCCACCCAGATATCAAACACGCCCAACCCAGCCACCAATCCAATTAAAAGAGGTTGCACAAAAATTAATATAAAAAGAACAAACCAAAAAAAAGTCGGAACCTTCCTGGCTTTCAAAAAGTGAACGACAATGCTGAGCCCCTGAGCAAAGTAGATGCAAAGCATCACCATAAAGATATTGAGCCCGGCATCTGCGACCATGCCCTGCCCCAGGAACAAAGCCGCTCCCGACAATATGAAACCCCAGACCAGGTTGTCTGGACAAATCCATTGGGAGAATGCTCTCTCCGAAAACAGGCCCGGCCCATAAAGCCGCCTCCAGGCGATTCGCACCAATGCGTAATTGGTCGCCGCGCCAATCAAAGACCCGATCAACAAAAAGGCCGGATAAGACGCCGCAAAACCCTCAGCAGCCCGTTCTGCGAATGCCTTCATCTCCGCAACCTCGGCTTTGTCCTCGCCCATGGACTCGAAGGCCTCCATCGACTGGGAAAAATGAGCGCGAACTTGCGTCTCAAAAAACTCTCTCATTGATGTGTCCTGATCGCCGAACAAGGCCACCAATAGAACGATCGACATAAAACCCGATGCCAAAGCACTGGTAGCGATGCACCGGTCTGCCGACAACCGGATTCGGATCATTTCCCCCAGCACCAGAGCCATTAGCGCATACTCAGCTAAAAACAACATGGCCTGGTTAATCCCGATCAGCAACAGGAGCACCGCAAAAACCAAAGCTACAAGAGCAATGCCAACCTGCCTGCCCCTCTGCAAATAAATAAAGACGAGAGGAAAAGGGGATAAAACCCCGACCAACGCCCCTAATGGTGGAAACACCATCAAAGCAAAAAAGAGAGCAAAAACCAGAACTACAGGTACCAGCAGGTTTTTTGGTGGTGATGACTCAGCCAAGTCTAATGCTCAACTGCAAACGGTAATAAAGCAATGTTCCTGGCTTTTTTGATCGCCCGGGTCAAAATTCTCTGACACTTGGCACAATTCCCCGAGATTCGCGAAGGCACGATCTTGCCTCTTTCAGAAATCAGCGGTTTCAATGCCTTGATATCGAAAAAATCGATATAAACCTTGCTCTGGTCGTCGTTGCAAAACCGGCAAATTTTTTGCGAAAAAAATGAACGTTTTTTTGTTTCTGGCATAACACTCTTCTTCTTTTAGTAGTTTTATTAAAATGGAATATCGTCAGCGGCCGGGGCAGAAGTCGAGTCAGTATTCATACTCACTTTATCTCCCTGACGGGTCAAGAACTGCACATTATTAGCGACCACTTCAAGCTTGCTTCGCTTCTGCCCACCATCTGCTTCCCAAGTCTGATAGTTCAGTCGGCCTTCAAGAAAAACCAGACTGCCCTTATTCAGGTATTGTGCACAATTCTCACCTTGCTTGGCCCAAACCGTGATATCGACAAAACAGACCTCATCTTTCCATTCCTCGCCCTGCTTGAACTTGCGATTGACCGCAAGGCCAAAACTGGCAACGGCCGCACCACTTGCGGTATAACGCAGTTCAGGATCCCGGGTCAGGTTGCCCATCAGAAGTACCTTGTTGAACGAAGCCATATCAAATCCTTATTGTTACTTTGTTAATCAGGAGTCTTTTTTCGTTTCAGTTTTCTTTTCAGCTTTATCATCACCATTGGCGGAAGCCGCCTCCTCGGTTTCACTTTCCTTGCCGAGGGCTCTTTCCAACTCATCATCCTCCAACCGGAGCACCATATATTTTATGATCAAGTCGAACAACTTGTATTTATTTTCCAGATCGGAGACTTTAGCGGATTCAAGGGTGTGATAAAGGTTCAGGTATATCCCGAATCTGTTTTTCTTTACCCGGTAGGCGAGGCGTTTTTTACCCCAGTTTTCGATTTTAAGACACGCACCTCCGTTGCTCTTGATGAACTCGCCTATTTTTTCCAAGGCTACAGCAACACGTGCTTCATCAATATCGGGTTTGAGAATCAGGACACTCTGGTAAGATCGCAATGAATACCTCCTCATGGGTTAAGAATAGCCCCAGCCTAAATCTGGAACGAGGGGTTAAAGCACGTAAAGAACGGGATTTAACTAAATTTATTTTTTCACTATATAATAAGTAGCTGTGAAAGGCGAATTTTTACACAGTCGCCCAACAAAATCAAGGGATTTTAAGCAACCTAAACGAACAAATATAGTGAAAAAACCACCCACTTTCAAGATGAAACCCGGCTCCGACTTTTTCCGACACCTGTCATGGGCCGGTTTATATGGCGCGGTTTTGCTGCTGTCGGCCTGCGACCTTCCACAGCCGCCACCTGATTTGTTCTACAAATTCGATGTCATGCCGGTGGGTCAGGGCCCGGCCCATCTATTGACCGCCGATTTAAATCTGGACGGAGAACCGGATCTGGTTTCCACCAACGCCAAGAACGGCACTCTCACCCTCCTATATGGAAAAGGCGACGGCAGTTTTCATGCCGGCTTAACTATAAACGTCGCCGCCGAACCGACTATGTCAGCGGTGGGAGATTTTAATCGAGATGGAGTCCCTGATATTGCGATCAACTCCCGAGGAACAGAAAGGTTTTTAGTTTTTCTCGGCAAAGGAAACGGCAAGTTCTTGAAACCCATCCCCACGCGAACCGGCAAAGTCCCTTTAAATATTATTCTCGGTGACTACAACCAGGACGGCAACCTGGATGCCGCCGTCACCCTGACCTTTGACGAAATGGAATTGTATCTTGGCACCGGAAACGGTCATTTTAAAAAAGGCGAAACCTATCTGACCGGTTCCCGATCCTTTTCCGGAGTGACAGAAGACTTCAATGACGACGGCCACCTCGATATTGCCCTCGCGGCCAGCAGTTCCAACGCCAGTTCTGTCCGGCTGTTTATCGGGAACGGCGATGGGACCTTTCAGAAACCTAAACGGCTGGCAGAAAAGCTGGTGCCGCTAGCCATCGTGGCCAGTGACATGAATGATGACGGTAAAATCGATCTGGTGTTTGCCGCCGGTCAGGGAGACAATTTATACCTGCTCACTTCAAACGGGGACGGCAGTTTCAAAGACCCTGTCGCCTTTTCAGCCGGGGGTGGCCCTTTTGCTCTCATTACGGGGCATTTTGATCCGGACAAGTTGAAGGATGTTGCAGTCGCCAATTCCCGATCCAGTACTTTCTCGATTGTTGTCCGCAATGCCAACGGAACATTTAAATTCCCCACCCGTGATTATGTGATCGAAGGCGGCACCGTATTAGCCATTACCAGCGGCGATTATAACCACAGTGGCATGAGCGATATCGTCGTGGCCAGCAATGCCAAGCACACCATCGAGATCTACCTGCAAAGGCGGGTTTTCACCAACTAGCGTTGGATGCAACTGGATTGACAAGAAATATGGTGGATATTGCGCGGCTTTTAAGAAAGAGCTGAAAAAGCTATTTACCCCTCCGGGGCACGAAAGCTAAGGAAGAATATCACGGCTTCTTGCCACCTCCGCTAGGGGGTTTTTGGATGCCGATTTGTTGGAATATATTTCCCATCACACCCATGAAGTTGGCCTGCTCCTTCTCCAGTATCTGGGCGTTCTTCTTTTCCTGATTAAAAATGTTCAGGCGAATCTCCTGCGGCCTTTCCAGAAGTTTGTTCAGAGCGGTGCCGGTTTGCACCGGAGCGTGGCAGGTCGTGTTCTGGCAAAGATAAACGGTGGGCTCGCCCATTTCTGCCGCTTTACCTTGCGCCAACGGTAACAGATCGCCAGACGTTTCGTTTTCATTCCACAGGACAACTTTATTTGGACGGTAATCGGCGTGCAGGACTTTCAACATTTCATCGAAGGACGCATGGTCCCGAGACCCAGCAAAGACAACCTCCGTCGGTGGAAGATCCGATGCGCTCATTGCCGATAACAGCCCAGTAAAACCTGCCGGACTTCTCTCCATCATGGCGCGAAAAGCATTTAAAGTTTCTTCTGTTTTACGGATATAAGATTCCTCGCCTGTGAGCCGCCCCAGTTTCAACAAAGCCTGGGCCGCCACCGCGTTGGCAGATGGCAGTGCCTCATCGGCAGGATTTTTTAACGGGGAAATCAGGGATTCCCCTGAACGACCGGCGAGAAAGAACCCGCCCTCCCCTTCATCCCAGAACTCTGCAATCATGGCGTCTGCCAGTTCCCGCGCTCGCACGATCCACCGGCTGTCGAGCCCCGCCTCGTAAATAGCGATCAGTCCTTCAAGAAAATAGGCGTAGTCATCAAGACAACCGTTGATCTTACTTTGGCCATCTTTATAAACGCGCAACAATTTTCCAGCCTGCCATTGTTTGGACCAGATAAAATCGGCGCAACGAGAAGCCGATTCCAGATAACTCGAATCGCCCAGCACCGAAGAGCCATGCGCGAGAGCCGTGATCATGAGTCCATTCCAAGCGGTGATAATTTTTTCATCGCGTTCCGGTTTCGGTCTTTTCTCACGTGCTTGAAAAAGGGTTTCCTTTGCCTTTTTCAAAATATGGTCCGCCTCAAAAATGGGGATGCTTTCGGCTTCGACCAATTGTTCAACCCGCTCGCTGATATGCAGGACATTACGTCCATCAAGATGCCCACGGGGAACTAAGCCATAAGCCCGGGCAAAAACCTTGGCGTGTTTGGGTCCCAACAGGTTCAGGACCTCTTTCAATTCCCAGGTGTACCAAGTGCCTTCCTTGCCTTCCGAGTCCGCATCCTGACTTGCATAAAAGGCACCCTCATCCGACAACATTTCACGCAAAAGCCAGGCGAACGTTTCTTTTGCTGTGACTTGATAAATGTCCTGCTTGGTGGCCTGAAACATATCAAGAAAAAGTTTTGCCAACAGCCCATTGTCGTAAAGCATTTTTTCAAAATGGGGAACCCGCCACTTACGGTCGGTCGAATAACGGTGAAAACCGCCGCCCAACTGGTCGAACAATCCTCCTTCCGCCATGGCCGTCAAGCTCTTATCGAGAATATTGAGGGCGTCACCTGTCTGGGCCCAATGCCGCAACAAAAGGGTGTAGTGCATGGGCTCCGGAAATTTCATGCCCGAGCCAAACCCGCCATGATCCTCATCAAAACGGTCCGACAAAATGTCCACAGCTCCTCGAATCATCTCATCGTTGGGAACTCCCCGCGCCTTGCCAGCCCGGTTCTGTTGGGAAATCTTTTGCAGAATATTTTGTGACCGGGTTTCAAGTTGGTCTTTATCGCCGGTGAACAAGTCGTGCGCTTGTTGCAGGACTTCGGCAAACCCGGGGCGGTTATATTTAGCGAAGGGAGGGTAATAGGTTCCGCCCAAATAGGGTTTCTGATCGGCAGTGAGAAACATGCTGAGCGGCCAGCCACCGTGACCGGTCAGTTCAACCAGAGCTTTCATGTATAAAGCATCCACATCTGGTCGCTCTTCTCGATCCACCTTGATGCTGATAAACTTCTCATTCATGATTTTCGCGATATCTTCATTTTCAAAAGATTCATGGGCCATGACATGGCACCAGTGGCAGGCGGAGTACCCAATACTGAGGAAGATGGGTTTATTTTCTGCCTTGGCTTTGTCCAAGGCTTCCGGCCCCCAGGGGTACCATTCAACTGGATTGCTGGCGTGCTGTAGTAAATAAGGGCTGGTTTCGTTTTTTAAACTATTGAAAATTTCTGAATCGGCCACGATAAAAACACCTCTCTAATACCGGCGATGCCGCCGGGGGCAGTGAGCAATTGGTTTATATAACTGGAAAGAGTAGTCTCGGCTTAACGAGCCAAATAGCATTGCCTCCACGACTAGTGGAAGGATACAAGAAAAGCAAGCAGGAACAAACGAGAAAACAGGAAAAATGATGGGGGGAGGGGTCGTCTATTTTTTTACCAGTCCATGCCGGTACTGATGATAGAAGTCGCGAACACTTTCATATTCATCGAGAGCGCTGTCTTCTAACTGCTTTTTGTCATCAACGATGAATGAAGCGTCGTTGACATTTTCCTCAGTAGCAATACCGACACTGGCTGCGGTGCTGGGAGCAAAGTAAAAGGTGGGACTCATGAAAGAATCCGCTGCCCTTCCGACAATGTTTCGGGCTGTAGAAGGTCCGAAAAGCGGCAGGACGATATAGGGACCTGTGGGAATACCGTGGTAACCCATGGCTTGGTCAAAATCTTCATTAACATCATCAATTTTATATTCTTCGCCGGCCACATCGGCTATTCCGCCAATTCCGAATGTAGTGTTGATCAGGGTTCGCAAAATAACCCGGCCGAACTTCTCAAAATCCAACTGAATCAAACTGCTGACAAGCTTGATGGGGGCCATGGCATTGGAAAAAATATTCTTAATACCTATCCGAAGGTTCTCATGCACCGTGTCCCGGTAACCCCTGACCACCGGCTCCAAGACATTATCGTAAATAGTTTCATTTACGCCAAACATCCAGCGATTATAGCCTTCAAGAGGGTCTGTCAAAATAGGGATACCTTTTTCATTCCCTGCAAAAGGATCTTCCAGGTCTTCATAGACTTCCGGGTCCTGAGAGGACCATACGGTTCCCTGAGCAGTTTCAACAGGTAATGAAGTACTCCGGGGAGTACTCTTTTCAAGTTTTATGGTTACCTCTGAGGTTTGTACGAAAAAATCGTTGCCCACATCGGCAACAAAATTCGGCATTCGGGACTCATTAGCCGTGACCCCGGCCCATGAAAAAGAGGAAAACAGAGAAAACAAGAATAAGCCAGTGAGCAGAAAGCTCCTTCCTAATTTTATAAATTCCATGATCCGCATATCGTGTGAAACCTGAAATTGTAGGAATTTCTGTTTATAAAAATGGAAAGCCACTAGTCACTATCACTAGTATACATACATTAAACGCCAACTCACTAAAATTCAACCCGTATTTTCAGAGTTTGCAAATTTGACACAAATCCCATAATCAAGGCAAATTTGCATTTCCCAAGCTTATTGTTGATTAGTCGCTTTAAAACTCGAAACATTTCAAGGTTTTTGAGCAGGTTCCGGAAAAACCCTGGACAATCGGTCTACAGAACTCTGTTGCAGGGAAACATTATCGGCACGAGCTTTATGAACCATTTCCCAGGCACGCTCATAGTTCTGTTGTTTGTATAAAACGTTAATCATGATTCCATAAGCCTGACTGTTAAACCGGTTCAACACCAGGCTCTCTTCCAGTTTGGCAACAGCTTCCTCCAACTTTTCCAAGGCACTCAGAGAAGCCCCCCAGTAGGCATAAGCGTTACTGTGTTCAGGGTTGATCTCCAGCACTATCCGGTAATGACCAATGGCATCATTGAATTTTTTATCCATTGCCAGTGTCAGCCCCCAATACAGATGGGCCTTCTCATCGGTGGGATCCTTTTTTGCGGCAAGGATAAAATGGTCGATGGCTTCCGCCCTCTTATCCAGCTTAACCAGGGAAATCCCCCACCAGGTCTGTATTTTGGCATGATCTGGATTTCTTTCCCCGGCTTTTCGAGCTATATCCACAGCTTCCTGATATTTACCCATCGCGTTCAGCTCACGAACTAATTTGATTGGATCTATTTGAATCGTTTTCTTATCTATTTCCTTTTGTTTTTCAACCGCTGCCTGGGATGCTGATTCTGCCTGCTCGCTGGCTTCATCCATCTCGCCTTTGGCGGCAAGCACCAAAAAGCCAGCAACAATGGTGACAATACAAAAGTACCACAGAGCTTTAATTTTTCCGGGCATTAGGCTTTCAATTCTAGTTACTGGGGAAATTTTTCCGGCAGGGTCATGGACCAAGAGGATAATTCGAACCCGAGTATACCAGTTTTCCGTTTAAAGTTTGTTTAATATTTTTTCCGCACGAGGCTGAAGGTTCTCATAACCCGGTCGCAATGGAGCCAGCTTCATAAACGTCTGTAAATGCTGCTTGGCCAATCCGGGGTTCCAGCCTTGATACTGGACTCCTAGATAATAATGAGCCGGCGGGAAAGTTGGACCCCATTTTAATGATTTTTTAAACTCCTGAATGGCCCTTTCAGGTTCCTTTTTAAAAGCATACGCCAACCCAAGATACAGGCTGACTTCCTGATCCCCCCCCATACCACGTTAACGTATCACGCAATACCTCGACAGCTTTGTCGGGTTGTCCGGAAAATATATGGAGTCGGGCCAGACCGGTCGAACCAAACACATAAAACGGGTTGATCTCAAGAGTTCTCCGATAGGCAGACTCAGCCTGATCCATCAACTTGAGTTCAAGAAAAATATTCGCCATATTGTAATGGGTCATCACATGTTCGGGGTCTAATTCCAGAATCTTTTGATAGCTTTTAAGAGCCCCACTGATGTCGCCAACATTGAACGCCTCCATGGCCTGGTCCAAAAGCCTCTCCAATCCGGCCTTCTTCTTGATATCTTCAATCTGGCTCTCAGACCTTTGCAGTTTTTTAAGTTTTTCCACCACCTTGTCACGGACGCCGGCATCGGTTTCTGAAAAGGTTACAAACTCAGGGACCAGTTTGATAAAGGGTGTCAACTGCCTGACTAAAACTGCCCGCTCATCTTTATAAACATATTTTGGAGCGTTGAACTCGAGCAGGGAATTATCGTCGGTATGCAAGGGTGCCGAGGCGCTGAACTCCAGCAATTTTTCCCGCGACATAATCATCAGGCTCAAAAGGTCCGGGACATTATTGATACCGATCCGGCGCAAATCGTGTCCCACAACTTCGTTCGACAAATATTGACGGGCCTTTTCATAAGACAAGCCGTATTCCTTTTCAGACCCAATCAGCAGGTAATCGTCCCCGGCTATGGACTCCCACATACTCACAAAAGGAAATTCTTCGCTGAAGGACCGGATAATGGATTTAAAACTATCGGGTGACATATTGGTATGAACCCAGATGCAGGCCACCCCGCCCGGATTCAACCGCTTCTTCAGCAATTCGAAAAAGTTCACGGTGAATAAAGCTCCCACTCCCGAAATCCAGGGATTGGAAGGTTCAGAGATAATCACGTCATAAGTATCACCTGACAGGGCTATATGATTGCGACCATCCTCGAGCTTCAGAACCACTCTCTTATCATCCAAAGCGTGATGATTGAAGGGATCAAAAAAGCGCGAACCCTCAATGACCGAAGGGGAAATTTCGACAAGCTTGATCTCTTTAACGGGAAACTGCTCCACCGCCCCCAAGGTAATCCCGCTACCCTGCCCAATCACCAGAGCCGATTGGGGGTCGGGATGGAACAGCATGGGAAGATAGCCCGAAAGCAATTGCGTTCTCATATCAAGAGCCAGAGAGGCATCGGTCTTTCCATTCACACGCAGGAAAATATTCCCGGATACGGAGAGCTCGGTGGTCACCGTGGTATGCATCCCTTCTTTAAAGAAGAGGATTTTATTTTTCTTCAACTCCGCTTCTTTAAGGTCCGCAATTCGGTAAGGCATAAAGGAGCCACTGGAAATAACAGATTTGTCCCAGGGGTCGATCGATTGTGCTGCCAATATGGAAAACATCAAAACTGCAGGCAGGGCATAGATCTTCACGCTAAAGCTGAATCGGGCCCCAAAGGCAAGTATCGCTATTCCCAGCAGAACATTCAGAAACACTCCGCTTAGGAGTGTGGTCTGTAGCCCCAACCCCGGTATCAAAATGAACCCTGCTACGAAGGACCCGACAATCGCACCGATTGTGTTGCAGGCATAGGCCCGGCCGACATGGCGACCCAGGGTTTCCAGCTTTCGCGCCATCAGTTTGATGACCAGAGGAAACTGGGCTCCCATAAAAAAGGTCGGAACAAAAATTAAGGCAAAAATGATCCCGAAATTTGCCAGTTGAACAGAATCAAACTGCAACCCCCAGTTTTCATAAATCCAACGATTGGCAAAAGGGATATGACCAAACAACGGGATAATTGAAAGTGAAAATATTCCTATTATTATTTGAGTTATGCCATATATCCTCATGTGGTCGCTAAATCCAGAAAGGAGTCGGGAAAAGCTCGCCGTCCCCAAAGCCAGTCCCAATATAAAGACAGTCAGGATCAAGCTGAAGGCATAAACGGAGGAACCCAGCAAAAGCGAAAAAATACGGTTCCAGGCGACCTGATAAACCAGAGCCACCATGCCCGAAAGCCCGAAACTCAAGAGAATTAATTTTTCCCTTTTATCCAAAGGCGGGAGAGAGTGCTGCGGTTCATTGTGGCCTTTTTCTTTTAGCGGGGGTCGAAAGACCAGAAAAATAACAGCAGATATGGAGAGGTTCAACAGGGCCGCCATCCAGATGGTAGACTGGACCCCCCAAAGCCGCATAAAAATAAACACCGAGGCCCAGGCTCCAAAAACCGCACCAAAGGTATTTATGGAATACAAGGTGCCCACATCTTTTCCGATAAGGGCCTCATCCTTTGAAACAAATTTGCTGAGCACCGGGAGGGTCGCGCCCATGAACGTGGCGGGAATGATTAAAATGGCGACACAAACCAGAAATCGGGCCAGGCTGGCCTGGGTATAAGAATCTCCCGAGTTGAGATAGATCCACTTGAAGACCGGAAAAGCCACATCAATCAGGCTGGGAATGAGCAGGCAATACAAACCGATTCCCGCTTCCAGAAAGGCATAAGCGGTTAAGGGATTGAACCTCCTGTCAATCATTTTGCCCCCGGCATAACTCCCCAGGGCCAGCCCCCCCATGAACGCGGTCAGGACAGTGGAAATTGAATAGTGGGTGTTGCCCATTACCAGAGTGAGCAAACGCGTCCACACAACTTCATAGATCAGCCCGGTGGCGCCGGAAACGAAGAAAAACAGGAAAATCCAAATGCGGGGCGGAGTTTTCAGCGAAATTTCTCCACTAGAAACGAATCATAAAGAAAGGTCGCGGTTCTCTATTTGGGGTCTTTTGAACGGCCACAACGAAAACCCAGAATGCCATCCTTTCTTCCGGGGGAGGCAGCGAAACGTTTGGAGGTACGGATATCCACACTTCGGGCATCCCACGATCCGCCACGGAATACGCGGTTTTTTTTGTTTTCAGGGCCAGTGGGATTCATCATGGGTGCAGTTTTATAATAAAACTGGTCATAGAAATCATCGACCCACTCCGAAACGTTGCCCGCCATATCATAAATTCCATAAACGCTACGTCCCATAGGATACTTTCCTACCGGACCCATATAGGAGTATCCATCACCAGTGCCAGCGAAGTTAGCGCGCTTGGGCAGGACTTTGTTGCCCCAGGGATATTTCAGTCCGTGAGTGCCTCGCGCCGCTTTTTCCCACTCCGCTTCCGTCAAAAGCCGCTTACTGGCCCAGGTGCAGTAGTTGACCGCATCGTGCCAGGAAACCCCGACGACCGCATGACTGGGAACCTTCATCACCTCACTGTCCCCTTGGAAAAACGGAACCGAAGGTTCCACGTAATTAGCCAACTTGCGGTACTTGTTGTACGCCTCCACGCTCACCTCAAACTTATCCACATAAAAAGCATCGAGATAAATTTCCTGCATAGGTTTTTCGTCAAAGCCTCCGGAATCTGACCCGCGGGAGAAAATACCTTCCGGCACTAAAACCATTTCTCGTCCGTCCTCCCCAACAAGGGTTTCATAGATACTAAAATCCCGGTTGTCAGCCACTTCCACATCGTTGGCTTTTTTGGATATTTGTTGTACTCTTTCATCGTGGTCAATAGATTTTTTTATTTCCCAAACGATGACCCCCAAAAATATAACGGTGATCGCGAAACAACCTATAATCGCAATCATTAGATTCTTGTCACGCATGTTTTTTGATCCCGGGAATATAAAGCGATAAATTTTTCAAAGAGATGATTATAATTTAAACAGTGATTAAAGCAACGTTATTTTCCCTACCCTCTAGCGAGGGAGGCTGTGATATCCCCTTCCATAAATTTCATGCCCCGGAGGGGTAAATGGGCAAGGGCTCGTTTAGCCGAGACAACTCTTTGCTGGCCAGAAAGAGCGATTGCTCATTGGCCCCACGCCGAGTGGGCCGAGAAAAATGTTTGCCCGCATGATAAAGCTATTGCAAGTTACCTGCGGAGGTACTCCGCCCCTTACCCGGAAGTTTTCTTAGCCATAAGGTCGTTACAACCATGAATTTACTGGAAGTTAAAGATGCGGCATTGTCCTTCATGAAACCCGCAAAGACAGAAGTTTTAAAGTGGTATCGTGGGCAGTTTTCCATCGATCTGAAAGAGGATCGGAGTCCTGTTACCATCGCGGACCGCAAAGCCGAGGAGATTCTGCGTAAAAAAATTTCCCAGCACTTTCCCGAACACGGGATCATCGGCGAGGAGTTCGGCAGCAACAACTCGGATGCCGAATGGGTCTGGACCATTGACCCGATAGACGGAACCCGATCATTCGTGAGAGGACTACCCCTTTTCGCCTCAATGATCGCCCTCCTGCACAAGGGGGAACCGGTGCTCGGCATCATCGAACTACCGGCTCTGGGTGAAACCGCCTGGGCCGTAAAAGGAAAAGGCGCATTCGCAAATGGAAAACCTCTCAAGGTTTCTTCGCAACCTCGTCTGAAAGGAGCTTTTGTCGCAGTCGCCGACCATTATTGTTTTCGCAGTGAAAAATGCACCTTCCTTTACAACCGACTGAACCAGGAAGCCGGGATCGTGAGAACCTACCCGGATGCCTTTGGCCACTTAATGGCAATACGCGGTGTCGTGGATGTGATGGTCGACCCTCTCGCCAAAATATGGGACTACGCTCCCTGTAAAATACTGGTTCAGGAAGCCGGGGGCCGATTCACAAATTTTTCTGGCAACAAAGCCAGCATTGAAGAAGGAACCGCCGTGGTGGGAAATTCTAAAATTGTCCAGCAGGTCAGAAAAATTTTCGCAGAGAAGCTCCGCAGAAAATAAACCAGAACTTCTAAAGACGAAACAACTTTTTGTTCACCAACAAGAGCTATTACTCACTGGCTCCACACCGCCACTAGCCGTGTACCCCTTGCAGGGCATGAAGGCAAATGAAGGGATATATCACAAGTCCAGCGTCACGCTGGGCTAAATAGGCTGGCGTCCAGCAAACCCAGAATCGAGACCATGCCAGAAGCGGATCTCTTTTTCGGGCATTCTCCAGCAAAGATAAACTTCACGACCTTCACGGATAGAGGGGAAATCCACCAGGCCTTCGCGAATCCCCTTGATCTCACAACCAACCAATTCGATTTCTCGGATCAAATGGTTATATTTCAAAACCACATTCAGGTAACCTGTCCCTTCCGCACTTCCGCCATTCCACTTGGCCTTTTCCCGTGCGTTGCGGATATCGGGGAAATCTCGATTCATTGAACCGGATAATTTTTGAATTTCAGGAACCCAGTCCAGCAGTTGCGGAACAAGGGCATTGGCTTCTTCCAACGTGAAAAGTTTTTTTGAAGTCATGAAAAAGTTTTTGATTTGATTAGTTAGTCAGTCGTTGCGTCACTTTTTTCATTATACGAATTTGAAACCATTAATCCAGTTTTCCATTATGATCAAGAATATCCACCACAAACCCCGTATCCCAACAAAGCAAAACTAAAATCCGATAATTTCAAAGAACAAAAGAACAAAGGGCAGGAGCCTTTAAAAACCTTTGAATTCAATATATTATCAGCGAAAAAATCCCCATTTTATAGCTGCCTCAAGAGCAGTTTGATCCTGTTTGCAAGAAGGGTCGATTTTTTATTGACAAACGGGCCGCAAGGTTATAGATTCTGACATCTACTAAGGTTTTGTCCTACTATTAAGAGTAGGATAAAAACCATTATTTATGGAAGTTTCGGGATTTATTTATCCATTGGTTCTTTTGTAAGGGATCAGTTCATTTTGTTTGACAGTGTTGTTTAGTTTAAATTGTTTGACAGTGTTGTTTAGTTTAAAGGTTTTATTTCCAATCATTAGTTGGGAGGCAAGTAATGAAAAAGGCAATTTTTTTCGTAGCAGTGAGCGCATTTGTAGGGTTTATGGCAATGGGTTCCATTGCTGTAGCCGATGACGTAGTTCCCGGGGCTTACGGTCAGAGTGATGCCAGCGTTATGGGTGTTGGACAAACCATAATGCAAATGGGAGCCAGTTCCAGAACTCTGACCAATGCCGTTAACCTGGCTTCTGGAGCAGGTAGTTCAAGAGCTAATTCAAATACGGGAAATTCCGGTGGTGACTTCCAATTCGGCTCTTCTCAGACCGAGCAAAGCTGGAAACAATGGAGATCCGTAGCAGATGCGGGTGTTGTTGTTGGACTGGTACCCGGCGACTGCCGTGGTGACAATTCTGATGACAGCTATCGCCGACAAATGAACCAGAATCGCAAGGGTTATATGGCGGAACCTCTGGTTTCTCAATCTCAATGTGACGGTTATCATCCTACAATTAAATAATCGCCAAGTCTCAAGATTAAGCTAAACCCCCTTTAAGGGGTGAAAAGCCGGTAAGGCAAATGCCTTACCGGCTTTTTTTTGCATTTTAACTGCTGGTTCGATTAGAATTCGGGGTCACTACCATTCCGGCCCCTCCTATGCCCAATAAAAGTAGACCCCTCCCGCTAAAACAAGCCCTCATCATCATTTGTTTGTTGCCCGCGTTACTCAACATATTCCCGTCCAGCTTATCAGCCTTTGAAAGGGTTTCCCTTAAAACCCACCCCGAGACCGGGGTCGTTGTTTCCAATCCCATGGAAATAGCAAAACTCCCAGACAGGAAAACCTATCAGGTCAACCACGAGGCATTCACTCTGCAGTTTTTTTTCAACGAAAAGGACATATTCGGCATTATCCTTAAACGAAATAAGAGGCTTCCCATCCATTTCCGCTGGTGCTTGTTCAGAACTTGCGAGGAAAGCCAGCATGATTATAAAAAAGTGATCGCTGAGGCCTTCAACCCTCCTTTCGAGCAAGGCTTCTTCTCCATACCCCACCCCTTTTACCTGCCTTATGGCTTTCAGGGGATAGAATTCTCCTCCCCGGACTAACCAGCAAAACCAAATATTCAGGTTTTAGACTACAGCATTACTAGTCAACTTCACCAACATCAAAACACTAGCTTCCTGTAAATATTTTGCCTTCACAAGTTATTGCGCTTTTTAAAAAAAGAGACCTCAGAAATATAAGCAACTATACGCAAGACCAATACCTACACAAAAAACAGGATTTACCTGATACCCTGACAAAAAACAAATCGTTAATATTAGGAAGTTTTCATTCCAATTTCATCCTGTAGGGGAGGACGTGATGAGGAAAGCAATTTTGTTCGTAGCAGTATGTGCATTTGTTGGGTTCACAGCATTGAGTGCCAGTGCCGATGACGTCGTTCCTGGTGCTTACTATCAGGGACAAGTAGATGCCAGCGTAATGGGTGTTGGACAGACCATGATGCAAATGGGTGCCCATGACAGAATCTTGACCAACACAGTCAACCTGTCCTCTGGTGCAGGATCATCCCGGGCCGATACCTCTGGTGTGAACCAGGATTATCAGTTCGGCTCTTCCCAGAGCGAGCAATCCTGGAAACAGTGGAGATCCGTAGAAGATGCGGGTGTTGTTGTTAGCTTGGTACCTGGTGACTGCCGTGGAGACAACTCTGACGACTCTTATTTTAAGCAAATGAATAGTCGCAAGGGTTACATGGAAGAAAATCTGGTCTCTCAAGCTGGTTGCGAAGTAGACCATGCGACCATGAACCAGTCTGTCAAGTAAAGCATAAAAAAGTTTCAAACCTCACCTGAGGTAAAAAACCGATAGAACTTATTCTATCGGTTTTTTTTATTCTTACGCCCGCCCCTCAAAAGAAGCCAGCTCTCTGCCTAAACGGAATTCTGTTATAATGATTCTTCAACGATCATAAATTTCACGAGGTTCACCATGTCTAGATTCATCGACAATGGAAACGATACCATCACAGATAGCCAAACCGGCCTGACCTGGTTTAAAAAAGACTCGCGGCAGATGATAGGCAAATGGATTCATCTGGAAAAAGCCATGAAATTTGCCGAAGAAAAAAATGCGGAAAACTTTGGTGGTTTTAACGACTGGAGGGTTCCAAAACTGGAAGATATGAAAACTATTTTTGACAAAAGTTTCAGCCAGCGGGATTTTGGAAATAATGAAATTCATATCCCCGCAGAGTTCGAGCCCAAAGGTGCGGATTGCACCTGGACTGACACCGTTAATGGAGATCGTGCCATGATGTTCAGCCTGGTCAAAGGCCGTTCCAGTTGGATCAATAAATTTGGGGAAGGCCCCTTTGCCGTCCGGCTGGTACGCGGTTCCTGATCTATCCTTTAGAACTGGTAAAGGTGCTGGCGAAAAGCCAGACCGCCGTGATTACCAAAAGCACGGAAAATATACGTTTGTAATTCTGATCGGAAAGGTGTTGCAACAAATGTGGCCCGATTTGCGCGCCGATAACACCGCCCAAAGCCATAACCAGTCCTGTTCTAATATCGATATTTCCTAACCTGTAATGCGCCAGAACAGAAGATATCGCCACCATTAAAATAAAAACAAAGGATGTGCCTACCGCCAGTTTAGCCTCCCGGCCCAGAAAAATCAGCAGAGGAACCACCAGAAACCCCCCGCCCAGTCCGGACCCCGAAGAAAGAATACCTGCGATGATTCCCACCAACGCCAATGTGATCAAGTCTTTCCTCCTCTCTCTACCCACTTTTCTTCCAAAGTGTCTACCACGCCGGCACCAAAGCTAATAAAGGGTCAAGTCCACTATTGACGGTAAGTGGGGATTCGGATAGTATTGCAGGATGAGCCGACCTTTACGCATAGAGTATGCCGATGCGGTTTACCACGTGATGAATCGCGGGTTGAATCAGAAGCGTATATTCGTGAATAAGCAGGACTATGAGACGTTTCTCCTTACGTTGGAAGAAGCCTGCCGCCTCTTCAATGTGATCGCGTATGCCTATTGTTTGATGCCAAATCATTACCATCTCCTGATTCGTACGCCTTCTGGGAACCTCTCCCGTTTCATGAGGCATCTGAATGGTGTATACACGCAGCGATTTAATCGGGGGCATAGTCGGGATGGTCCTTTGTTTCGTGGGCGTTATAAGGGCATCTTGGTGCAGGAAGATTCCTATCTGATTGAGGTGGTGCGATATATTCACAATAATCCTATAAAGGCAAAAATGGTTGATCGTTTGAGTCAATTTAAATGGAGCAGTCATAAGGCTTACATTGGTGGAAAAGAATCCATTTCAGGATTGGATGTGAATTTTGGCTTGAAGTATTTTTCTCCCCGTCGCCGGAAAGCTATAGAGTTGTACAAACGATTCATGGTCGAACAAGGGGGTGAGGCGGTGGAGAAGTTTTATAATTCAAAGAAACAGGGGAGCATTTTGGGTGATTCAGATTTTGTAGAACGTATTAAAGAAAAATATATCCTGAACTATTCTTTTTCGGACATTGAGGTGAAAGAAGGAATTCAAATAAGAGGAGAAAAACTTATAAAGCTGATCAAGCGGGATATATGCAGTTTATTTAAGGTGAAAGAAGTAGAGCTTTTGAAAGGCAACCGCGGCACCTCCAATACAGCCCGTCAAGCTGCCCTGGCCTTGTCAAAAGATTTATCCGGTCTGAAACTTTCAGAAATCGGATTTAATTTCGGTTACAAATCCTACCGGACGGTAGGTGCGCATTGTTTGAATTTTCAAAAGAAATTGAAATCGGATAAGACATTGAAGAAACAATACGACACCTTAAAAGCAACTTATGGCCAATAGTGGACTTGACCCCTCAACTCAATGGCCCCTTGATGACCCCTTGATTAGGATAGGCATAAGTTTGCCTGTTGACACGGAGTCTGCTAATGGGTGACCCCACCATTGGGCTGGCCCTCACTCTTCTGATTTTTTAAAACATTCTTCGTTGTAAATATGAACCTCTTCTATTGCTTCTTTGTTAGAATCAAAATCTTACCAGTTTTTATTCTTGGCATAAACTTCGCACTTTCCGTCACCATCCCGATCCTCCACATTTATTGAACAAAAATCGCTACCTATTTCTGAACCGGGAATGTGTTCAAGAAATCCACTATAGCCAACTCTAAATATATTTATTACTTTGGTATGCGCCCCGCAATGATAAGTAACTAATAATTCTGGATTGCCATCTCCATTAATATCTTTTGTTTCCATTTTAACAGTATGACCAACAAACCAAATTAATGTTAACCACGAACTCCGTCCTTTTCTATAACGTAATTCAAGTCTCTCGGTATGCTCATTTCCATCCCATATTCGCCACACATTAATTTCATGGTGAATAGCTTTGGCTTTTGAAATCGTGTCAAATGAAATTGAATTGAGAGGTGTTCGTTTTTCCTTCCAATCCATAAGAGGATTTAGTATTCGACCGAAAAATATTGTTCGATCACGGTTTTTAAAACGAGTATATGCCAACCTTGAAATGGTGCTTATTGCAGCAATAAATACCAAGAACGCTTCGTACCCCGGTTGAGAATATAGCCAAAGGCCTGAAATAACTACACATATCAATGCTACGATTTCAGATAGAACTTTCATTGATAATCCCATTCCGGATCACCCAATCGAGGGGTCGTCGAGTCGAGGGATCAAGTTCACTATTGACTACAAGTTGTGGGGTGATTCACCACTTGCCGAGCCTACCCTGCCTATTCGCCCTGCTCGGTTCACTTCACACCCTCTTCAACAATTTTTATTTCTGCTTCCGTCAACTCATAAAGATCGTAAACCAGTTGGTCGATTTGCTTATCAGTGGCATCAATCTGGCGTTGCAAAACCGTTTTATCATGCCCGGTTTTGGTGTCAGCCAATCTTTTGCTTAAGTCCATCATGTTCTCTACCAACTCGACCATTTCTTTGCCTTTACTCTTACTTAAAGTCAATTGTGGAATGGGGAGCTGTTCCACATACATGGGCTTATATTCAAAATAATCACCTTGCTTGGTTGACGCTATAGAGTGCAAGAAAAAATCTAAAACCTTGGAATTCAAAATCCCTAGTAAATAAAAATCATCCACTGAAATAATCGATGTTTTGTCGTTGGAGTAAAACCCTGTTTGATCAAAAGCATAAGAAGCCTTTTGCACGATAGCCGGAATGATTATCTTCGGCTTTTCAAACTCTAAATGGTAGTCAACCGCATCTTGAATTTCATACCACTTGTAGGTTCCTGTCTTCCTTCCTTTCCATTTATCATCCTTATTCTTAGGTTTCCAGTCTTTAGGCTTTGGAGTAAGTTGATTTTTGTATTGTGATAAATATTTTTCAATGGAAGGGTATTTTTTTATATCTACCCCACGTCGAGCAAAAATTAAATATTTATCACATATCAACGGTTTATAGCGCCTAACATCTCGCCCAGCCAAAAATGGTTTGATAAGCTCCTCACTCTTAGAGTCTTCCGCAATTAACCGTTTCCTCGTTTCGTTATCAATAACAAAGGCTTTATTGAGCCCAGTGAGAACCCCGCGATAAATTTTCCCCTTTACATATTCGCCCAAAGGTTTACCCTTTGTCTTTAATTTGGCCAACAGCGCTTGAGTTTTCTTATTGGCCAATGACCAGCCCTGCCCATTTAAAGATTGGCGTTCAATAGCATATTGCTTTTCCAGTACATACTCATCCAACTTTATGAAATCCAGGTTTCTTACTTCTGTCACTTGAATATTCCCTTTTGCCTTATCGTTTAAAACTCTAAGGATGCAGGGGTAGGTCGTGGCTTTTTGAAAAACGGGAAGATCACCGAAATCCACTATTTCTTCGATGCATTGCTTCTTGAGCCATACTCGTAGAGCCTCGCCATAATTGGCCCGCATCCATTTATTGGAAACAATATAGGAAAAATAGCCGTCTTTTTTTACCAGCGATATCCCTTTCTCGATGAAGTAGGCATAAAGGTCTGCCATGCCGTGATACACCTTGAACTTCTTTTGAAAATATTCCTTGTCCCTGCCCAATGTTTCCTGGCGAACATAAGGCGGGTTGCCGATCACCGCATCGAAGCCACCGGTTTTCATGATCTCAGGGAACTCGGCCTGCCAGTCGAAGACGTTGATGCGATATTGTTCCTCTTCATCAAACATGCCCATTTGCTGGCCGTCATAAAAGTCTGGACCGATCAACGAATTGCCGCATTTGATGTTGTTGCCTAAATCCGGCAAGGCCCGTTCTTTAAACAGGGCCAGTTGCCGTTTAAGCGTTTCTCCGGACTCGCCTTCGAGAACTTTCAACAATAGTGAAAGTTTGCTGGTTTCCACCGCCTGAATATCGATATCCACGCCATAAATATGTTGCAGGAGAATACGCTTTCGCTCTGCCGTGGTCAGCCGCCATTCACCGCCCTGCCCCTGATACAAAACCTTCTTGTGTTTTTCCGGCCCGGCTTTCACATACTGGTCACGATACCAGATGAGAATATATTGATAGGCTCCCAGCAGGAATGAACCGGAGCCGCAAGCCGGGTCCAACACTTTTAAATCTTTAACCGCCCTGGAGCCGGGCTTTTTGCCTTCGAGCAATTTCCCGATAGTTTGTTCAACGATGTAATCGACAATATATTTTGGCGTGTAATAGACACCACCGGCTTTTTTAACTTCCGGCTTTTCTTCAATTTTAGCTTTGTGTCCCTTGGTGAGGGTGATGACCTTGCCCAGAAATTGTTCGTAAACCTGGCCCAGAATCTCTGTGGGGAACACCGAAAATTCGTATGGACTCTCAGGGTAATAAACAGTCTTAAAAATATCTTTAAGGATTTTGTCGTCTATCTTGAGTCCCAGAGTCAGCTCATCGGGCTCTGTGGGACGGCTTTTTTCATTTTTAAAATGGAACAGGCCGGAGTTATATTTATCGTCTGCACTTCTGAAGTATTGGGTGAGACGGGGATAAACCTGAGTTCCGTTAAGCAGGCTTTGCAATTGTCCGTAAGGCTCTATTTCCCTGTCCTCACACATTCGCAGGAAAATAATCCGGTCGATGATTCTTAAAACAGAAAAATTGAGTTCGCGTTGAGTCAGGGCCGGATTGCGGAGAGCAAGGTTACGAGCCAGACTGTCCCGCCAGCCTTCTATTTCACTGAGAAAAGCATTATCCACTACAGCTGTTCCGCGTTTGGCTTTCTGCGAATCGGCATATTTATCAAACGACCCTTTGAGAACGGCCTCGCGGGAGAAAATAGAACTGATTTCGTCCCAATTATCGAGATATTGGTCGTAGGTCCAATATATGGTCCGAGCTTTGGATGATTTGTCTTTCTGGTTGGGTTTTACACTGCAATCGTAAACAGCAAATTCTTCAAAGTCGGTGAGAATGCTGAGAGGCAGTTTGGCCGACCAGCCGTAGCGCCGAAGTTGAAAAGCGGGGCCTGGGTCTCCCTTGATATTATGGGTCTCCCTTGATATTAATAGAAGGCTTCTTGGCTTCGAGAAAAAATTTACGAGTCCCGCCAATACGAAACGCATAGTCCGGGGCTTTGGTTGCCCCTTTTATCGATACAGCGTCTTCGTGGTAAACATCTTTGTAGGACTCGGCATATCCCTGTTTGTTATTAACATCCCAGCCAAGCAGTTCGAAAAACGGGTTGATGAATTGCACACGCACCTGGGCTTCATTAAATTTACCCGACAAATAGGCTGCGCGGTTTCTGTCAAAAGTTTTCACCAATTCTTCCAGGCGGGTCAGGTCGGGCATAAATCAGCTTACTTTCTAAGGTTTTTTTATTAATCTTCTCCAAAACTATTTGAATCAATTTTCTTTATTTGGAGCGAATAATTTTTCCTTATCTGTGGCAACGATACACGTTGACACTAGATCAAAAGGTTTTAACTGCGAATCATCATGCCCTAAATCTTTTCTCATAGCCCGCAATAATTCGTCTGTGGCCAATAATATTTCTCTGGGTTCTGGTTTATTTGCGGCAATTTGCTCATATTTTTCACAAGTCTGCAAAACATCCTGATCTCCCCAAATCAGAAGTTCTCTTTTAAAGGCCATCATTCCTTTTTCCAAATCCTTTTGAGCAACTTGGGTTCCATTTTTAACAGACAATATGATTTTAAACATTAAATCTGTGAACAACATATAAGCCTTTTTCTTCTCAGTAAAGTGCCTAGCCTTAATTTCCCGTTTTTGTGTTTGATTGTGGGAAAATATTCCTCCAGCAACAGCAATAAGAGCTGCAATAATTGCAGCAGTTATTCCTGGGTCTGCTACCATCAAGCTGGTTATGAATAACCAAATAAGACCAATAAGAGCTATAAATAATAGAGTTGTCAGTATCTTTTGGAAAGCTGTCATTAAACTACCTCAAAATCTGTCAAAAAATTTTGGCAATCTGGTCAAAGGTACACAGCGGGGGGTTAAAAGTCAAACCGAGGCACGAGTTGTCATCGCGAACGACTGCAAGGAGTGTGGCGATCCAGAATTTTCATGTCTGGATTGCTTCACTTTGTTCGCAATGACGGGCATGGCTTCCTCTTAAAAAAAGAGGGTACAAAAGGCAACCCCCGTTGCAGGCTACGGAAAATTCTTTTGCGCTAAAAACCTGACATGATGCCGGGGTTTTAATCAGCGGGGGTAATAAATAGAATACTATTCCTGATCTATCCTTTAGAACTGGTAAAGGTGCTGGCGAAAAGCCAGACTGCCGTGATTACCAAAAGCACGGAAAATATACGTTTGTAATTCTGATCGGAAAGGTGTTGCAATAAATGTGGCCCGATTTGCGCGCCGATAACGCCGCCTAAAGCCATAACCAGTCCTGTTTTAATGTCGATATTTCCTAACCTGTAATGCGCTAGAACAGAAGATATCGCCACCATTAAAATAAAAACAAAGGATGTGCCTACCGCCAGTTTAGCTTCCTGGCCCAGAAAAATCAGCAGAGGAACCACCAGAAACCCCCCGCCCAGTCCGGACCCCGAAGAAAGAATACCTGCGATGATTCCCACCAACGCCAATGTGATCAAGTCTTTCCTCCTCTCTCTACCCACTTTTCTTCCAAAGTGTCTACCACGCCGGCACCAATAGAGTCGCCCCAAACATTAATAGTGGTCCTGCATCGGTCCAGAAACCAGTCCACCGAAAGAAGCATGCCGATTCCCTCAAGGGGAAGCCCTACAGACTGAAGCACCATCACCATGGTGACCAATCCCGCTTCCGGAATTCCCGCCGCTCCAATAGCAGCCAGTGTTGCCGTAAGAAATACGATCATCTGCTCTCCCAGTCCAAGTTGAATCCCCAACATTTGTGCTATGAACAAAGCAGCAATCGATTCATAAAGAGCCGTGCCATCCATATTCACCGTAGCACCCAACGGCAGGATAAAAAGACAGGATTTCCGGGAGACCTTGTTGTTTTTCTCGGCGCACTCGATGGTGACCGGCAAGGTGGCGGAACTGCTGGCTGTTGAAAAAGCCGTGGTGAGTGCTGCCACCACATTTTCAAAATAAGCGATAGGATTCCGCCGGGTTACCATATAGAGAATAATCGGCAAGACCACAAGCCCGTGAATCAAAAGCGCGGAGATAACGGTTATGACATATTTCCCGATTTTTGCCAACTCTGCCAGAAACAGATCCCCACCTCCAGCAGCGCCCAGTTTGGACGCGATCAACGCGAAAACCCCTAGCGGGGCAAACCACATCAGCAGATGGACGATCTTCATAATCGAAGAGTTGACCGTATCAAAAAAATCGATCACCCGTTTGCCCGGTTCTCCCAGCGTGGTTAAAACCCCACCAAACACCAGCGAAAATACGATGAGGGGAAGAATTTCCATATTTGCCATGGATTGCACCAGGTTCGGCGAGATAAAAGTTTTAAGAATATCGGTGATACCAACGGCCTCTTTTCCTGCCACTTTTTCCGGGACATGTTCCACAGTCATCTCAACCGCGACCCCCGGTTCGATAATATTGACCATCACCAATCCGATCACTACGGCAATGCAAGTGGTAATCATAAAATAGCCCAACGCGATAAGGCCGGTTTTTCCTACTTTCCTGATATCCCCCAAGCCCGCAATGCCAACGATCATCGAAGAAATGATTAACGGTACCACCAGCATTTTCAGGGCATCCAGAAACATCTCGCCAATCCATTCCACCGCCAGCATCGTGGTTCCGTACATCCATCCAGAAAAAATTCCCAGAACGATGCCGGCAATCATCAGATATAAAAGTCCGTTACGTTTCATTTCGAATCCCCTGAAAAAAGTAAAAATTCTGCCAAACCCCGATAAACAGGGTTTATAATACCAGCGTGACAGTGTCTTTGCAATTCATACACCTATAAGCCCCTGAACCCGATCTAAGTGGAGGAAAACCATGGCGGAAACTGTCAAACTCACCTATGAGGGGAAAACTTATGAGTTCCCAATTCTGGAAGGAACTTACGGAGAAAAAGCCATAGATATTTCCACTCTGAGAAATACCACAGGGCTGATCACTTTTGATCCTGGGTTTATGAGTACCGGCTCCTGCCAGAGCCAGATCACCTATCTCGATGGTGAGAAAGGGGTTCTGCTATACAGGGGCTATCCCATCGAACAGATCGCCGAGAAAAGTTCTTTTATCGAAACCGCTTGTCTTCTCATATATGGTGATCTCCCAACCCGCGAGCAACTTGACTACTTCCAATACCACCTGGTACACCATTCCATGGTTCATGAATCTATTAAGAATCTGTACGATGGATTTCCCAACAACCCACATCCGATGGCAGTGTGCAGTGCGGTCGTCGGTTCCCTGGCAACGTTTTACCAAAATGAACTGGACGTAAGAAACGAACGGGAGGTGGAAATCGCCATACACAGACTGATGGCAAAACTTCCTACCATTGCGGCATACAGTTATAAAAAATCCATTGGCCAGCCCTTTCAATATCCTGATAATACTCTGAGCTATTCCGCAAACTTTCTGAAAATGATGTTTTCCCTTCCTTGCGAACCCTATGAAATTGATGAAGACGCTGCAAAAGTTCTGGATGTTTTATTGATTCTGCACGCCGACCATGAGCAAAATTGCTCCACCAGCACCATCCGCCTGGTCGGAAGTTCGATGTGCAACCTGTTTGCATCCGTGTCTTCTGCTATTTATGCCTTGTGGGGGCCCCTTCACGGTGGTGCCAACCAGGCCGTTATTGAAATGCTGCAAAGCATCCATGATGATGGTGGAGATGTCAACAAGTACGTGCAAAAGGCCAAAGACCCCAACGATTCTTTTCGGTTGATGGGGTTCGGGCACCGGGTTTATAAAAACTTTGACCCTCGTAGTCGAATAATCAAAAAACTGGCCGATAAAATTTTCAGCAAACAGGGAACTAATGAGCCGCTTCTTGAAATTGCATTAAAACTGGAAGAGATCGCCATCAAGGACGATTACTTTATCGAGAAAAAACTATACCCAAATGTTGATTTTTATTCAGGCTTGATTTATAGAGCCCTGAACATTCCCCTCAATATGTTTCCGGTGATGTTCGCGATCGGACGCTTACCAGGTTGGATTGCACAATGGAAAGAGCTTCATGAAGACAAACAGTTCAGGATTGGTCGTCCGCGACAGGTGTATACAGGTTCCGTTGAAAGGGATTATGTTCCCATGGGAAAAAGGGAAGGATAAAACAAAGACGCCTTGATCAGGCAGGTTCAATGGTGCAGGTGAAAGGAAATTCTTCCATCGCAGCTGCGGTGTGCACTTGCTCCACTTTAAATTCAGCCTGTTCCAGAGGCAAGGTGGCAACATGACCGGCGCCTTGAAGATGAATTTCATACATCAATTTTTCTGCGGCCGAATAATCTTTGCTGAATAATTTGACTAGGACCCGAATGACGAATTCCATGGTCGTGACATTATCGTCCCACATTATGATCTTATATAATGGGAGATAGGCCTGACGGGTTTCCCCTTCAGATTCCTCGGTAACTCCGGGCGACAAAGGTAATGTTTCTACTGGCATAATAATGAAATCGCCCCAAAAGGGCTAGTGGTTTGAAAAACTAGTTATTACAATATTAAAATAATATCTTAAAAAAAACAATTTTTTTCATTTTTTTGTCATAAATCTATGAGTTTCAAGCGCCTACAGTCTCAGCCTCTTCTGCTGGTTTCCATTGTCGGCCTGATATTCCTTTCCCTCACCGTCCACGCCTTGGAAACAAAATTAGCAGAACCGATAACGCTGGGCGAATACAATAACTTCCTCCCAACAGGAAAAACAACCCGATTTTCAGGAGAAACCCTGTATTACAACATCAGTTTCCTGTGGTTTGATAACGCCGCCTCGGCAAAAGTGAGCTTTTTTGAGGAGCATGGCAAGTATTTTTCAGTTCTGGAAGCCAGCACCAAAGGCTTTGTCGGTTTTTTCACGGCGTACCGCAAACACTTTTATAAGACCGAATTCGAAATCATTGATAACGGCAAAAAACTCCGACCCAAAACCTTCCTGCGGAAGGTAACGATTGCAAGCAATTCGGAAATCACCCAGCACAAATTCGATTATTCCCGTCGATTGCATACTTGGGAGAAACTTGTGAATGAGGAAGTAGTCGAAACCGGGCAAGGGGAAATTCCTGCTGACGGTGCTTTCAGCGACATTCTCACCTCTTTCTACAATGTACGAAACAGGGTTTACGGAAAACTGGAAAAGGGAAAGAAATTTATCATCCGAACCATCCCGGAAAAGGGACATGATGAAATTTTCGTTCACATCTGGTCGGAGAAGGATCAGGAACGTTTCAGAGTCGAAGAGGGACGGGAAAAAAGAGACGAGATATTACTCAATATCATTGTGCCAAAAGAAATTTTCAAAACCGAAACCGGAGAACTGATGGTCTGGTCCTCCAAACACTATATTCCGGTTGAAACCACCGTCAAAGATTATATTTTACTGGGCGATCTGCACGCCCGTTTCACCCACAGGGAAATGGGTCAACTAGCTTCAGAGGGGTAACACGAAATACCCGTACCGGGCATGAAGAACAATGAAGAGGCATCACAGCTACGGGAAATTATAACAGCTACTGGCCGCCCCACGCCCAGTGATTTTAAACATCAAAAGCCAGAACAGGCGGATCCTGCCAAATATTCACTTCTGTCGCCTCATCCAAAGTGACCGCGCCAAACTGAATCGTGTAAGGTTTCTCATTTTCACAATCATACTCGATGGTAATTTTTTCAATCTCCCACTTTCCGGACCCCGGCCCGACTAAAGTTAAACTGTGGGCAAAACTATTCACCTCAAAGTTCCCCTCAAAATTTTTTCCGGACTCTGCCGACCCCACAACATTTTCAAATGGCAGTTTATGATTATTGAAATTGAAATGGACAGGTTCAGACATCCCCTGCTGACCGGTTTGCACTTTGACTTTAAACGTGTTGACTTTCGGCATGCTTCACCTCAGGAAAAAAACGGATTTAAACCCGCTGTGTGGTCGGTTTCATCAAAGATCGCGCCCACCTTGGGTACGGCCTTCCTGAACGAAGTATGAATTCCCTGCTTGAGGGTCAAATCGGCGGCACTGCACCCTTGGCACCCGCCCCCCATTTGTATGGTGACCGAATTTCCTCTAACGGTCATCAGCGTGATGTTACCGCCATGCCCGGCTACTCCCGGGTTCACCTCGTCATCAATCACTTTTTGAATGCCTTCGCGAATTTCATCCTCTGATGGGAGATCTGCAATGATTTTTTCAGCGATAAGGCCTTCACCCCCCTCTAACGCCCCTCGAATCGCCGCACCAACTTCCTTAGCCAGAGGAACCCAGTCAACCAGGGTTTTATCTTTGCGGGTGACTGTTACGGTGTATTCACACACCAGCACGGTTTCGACATCTTCCAGGCAAAAAAGGCCTTCTGCAAGGGGCGACCCCTCAGCACTTTCAAAATCTAAAAAAAACCAGGAGTTCCCGCTCATCAAGGGACGGTTAGCTGTGAAAAGACATTGATCCCCCGTTGGCGAAGGTTGCGCCTTGATTAAAACTGCATCGGAATTTTCAGGAAAAATACTTTCCGAAATAACCGGGATCTGGAGAACATTGCGAACATCAGGAAAACTCGGCGCAGGCTCCGGTTCAGGAACTTCTTCCACCACTGGACTGTTCTCAGCTTCTGCAGTCACTGGACTGTTCTCAGCTTCTGCAGTCACTGGACTGTTCTCAGCTTCTTCAGCTACTGAACTGTCCACCGTCACCGGTGTATCGGCTTCCTGTTTTAGTCCCGTAAATAAACGCTTTATAAAGTTCAATGGATTATCTCCTATCCAAGTCGGTTGTCTTACTGATACAACAATAACGCTCTATTCTTCATATAGATGCTAGAATTACCAAAAAGTCGCAGATTCTACGGCGAATTTTTCTCTGAAGTTGCGAGCCCGCCCTTTAACCTTGTTTCCTCTATGTATTTGGCCCCAGAAAAATGTCTTTCCCGCAGTTTTTCTGACATCCCGGTGTAAACGGTCAAACCTGAAAAGCATTTTCGAGCAATTCAATTTTCCAGGAATTAGGAGGGTCCGACGTCAGGGCCACCACATCGAATCGCATAGGCTTGTCCGCGATTCTCTTTCGAGCCAGGAAGCTTTGGGCAGTCTGGACAATCTTTTTCTGTTTGGTAGGAGTCAAGGCATCAAATGGATGACCAAATTCGTGGTCCGAACGCGCCTTGACTTCAATAAAAACGACCACCCCGGCCTGCTCGGCAATAATATCTATCTCTCCCACTTTCGAGCGAAAGTTTTTTTCAAGAATCCGGTAACCCTTCTTCTTCAAAAAGGTTATCGCGGCAGACTCGCCTTCACGGCCAAATTGTAATCGTTTCTGAGTCAATGCGGAGCACCTCCGCTAGTAATCTGCAATAGCATTTTCATACGTTCAAAGGATTCCTATCGGCTTAACACGTCTCTGCTAGCTGGCCCCACGCCGAGTGGCGGCTAGGAGTGGGCAGTGTTCCAGTTTTCTCCCCACCCCATATCCACAACCAGAGGAACTTTAAGGGAAACCACCTCTTCCATTTCTTTTTTAACCAGAGCCCGCATTTCCTGCTCCTCTTCTTCCGGACATTCAAAAACCAGTTCATCATGGACTTGCAGGATCATGCGGGATTTTAATTTTTTCTTGCTGATTTTTTTTGCCAATTGAATCATCGCCAGCTTGATCAGGTCTGCCGCACTTCCTTGGACCGGCGAGTTAATCGCAACCCTCTCTGCCGACTCACGCACCTGTCGGTTCTGGCTTTTAAGGTCCGGCAGATAGCGTTTCCGGTTCATCAGGGTCATTGTGTAACCGACTTCTCTGGCTTGCTCCACGGTCTTTTCCATAAAAACTTTGACATTTTTATAAAGCGCAAAGTATTGATCGATGAATTTCTTGGCTTCCTTGGGAAAGATTTTCAACTGCCGGGACAAACCGAAAGCGCTCAAGCCATAAACAATGCCAAAGTTCACCGCCTTAGCCATTCTTCGGGCTTCCGCATCCAGACGATCCGGGGAAGTCCCGAATATTTCGCAAGCGGTACGGGTGTGAATGTCTTCACCCATTTGAAACGCATCCATCAAAGCCTCATCTTCGGAAAGGTGCGCAAGAACCCGCAACTCTACTTGCGAATAGTCTGCCGAAAGCAAGTGATTATTGCCTTCGGCAATGAACGCCTTTCTTATTTCACGCCCCATTTCGGTGCGGATCGGAATGTTCTGCAGATTCGGATTACTGCTGCTCAACCTGCCGGTCGCCGCTACCGTCTGGTTGAAGGAGGTATGGACCCTTCCTGTTTTGCTGAATATCTCCTCCTGCAAAGCATCGACGTAAGTGGACTTGAGCTTACCCAATTGCCGATAGGTCAATATCACTTCAGGGAGATCGTGCTCCTGCGCCAATTGTTCCAACACCGAAACATCGGTGGAATAACCGCTCTTGATTTTCTTGACAGTCGGCAACCCCAGTTTTTCGAACAGAATCACCGAAAGCTGTTTAGGAGAGTTAATATTAAATTCTTCTCCGGCCAGGGAATAGATTTTCTTTTTATGCTCCTCAATCTTTTTCTGTATAGTTTTGGAAAGCTTTTGCAGATGCTTTGGGTCGAGTTTCATCCCATGTATTTCCATCTCTGCCAAGACTTCTATAAGAGGCAACTCCAAGTCCAGAAAAAGCTTCAGGTCACCGCCTTTTAAAAGGGGTGAAAGTTTTTCATACAAACGCCAGGTGATATCCGCATCCTCCGCCGCGTACTCGGTGGCGCGCTCAACATCCACTTCATCAAACCCGATTTCTTTGGATGCGGTGCCCACCACCTCTTTATATTTGATGGTGGTGTGGCCCAAATAATCCCGGGCCAAGTCGTCCATATTGTGCCTTCTACCGGAAGGATTTAAAATATAGGAGGCCAGCATGGTGTCGAAGGCAACTCCTTGCAGATTGATTCCCTCATTCCTCAATACAATTAAATCGTATTTGATATTTTGACCCACTTTTTTAAGTTTTGGGTCTTCGAGCAAAGGTTTGAGTTTCTTGAAAACCCAATCAAGGTTCAACTGATCGGGAACGCCCAGATAGCGATGCGCTAATGGAATGTAGCAGGCCACCCCTTCTTCACAGGATAACGAGATACCCACGACCCGAGCCTGCACTGGATGCAGGCTGGTGGTTTCCAGATCAAGCGCGAAAATTTTTGATTTCTTTAATTGCTTGATCCATCTCTCAAAATCAGCCTCAGTGAGAATAGTTTCATAACGGCTCTCAATCTTTGGCGAACTCTCTCCAGGGTCAGAGCTATCTTCCAAATCCCCGAGTAAGGAGGAAAACTCAAATTCAGAAAACAATTTTCTCAGTTCCACATTATTGGAGGGCCTAACTTTAAGATCCTCAAGTTCACCTTCCAGTTCCATCGACGTATCAATGGTCACCAGTTGGCGACTGAGCAAAGCCATCTCCTTGTCCTGAACCAACTTGTCTTTGAGTTTTGCCTTGTCCACTTCATCAATCCGCTCATACAACTCCTTGATCGAACCGAATTTACGGATGAGCTCCGAGGCGGTTTTCGGTCCGACCCCTTTAACCCCGGGAATATGGTCGCTGGAGTCGCCCATCAATCCCATCACATCAATCACCCGGTCTGGAGTCACGCCAAATTTTTCCTCCACTTCCTCCACGCCAAACCATTTATTTTTCATGGTATCGAGCATGCGGATATCAGGACCGATCAACTGCATCATATCTTTATCCCCACTGACAATGACCACCTGAAAACCCGCCTTCGCCGCCTTTTTTGCCAAGGTTCCGATGATATCATCGGCTTCATAACCGGGAACCCGGACGCCATGAATGTTATAGGCTTGTACCAGAGGTTCGAAATAAGGAAATTGTTTTGCCAGGTCTTCAGGAGGCGCTTCCCGGTTGGCCTTGTAATCCGCATACATCTTGTGACGAAACGTCTTTTCCTTACTGTCGAAAGCCACTGCCAGATAGTCCGGCTGCTCGTCCTTCACCACCTTCTGCAACATATTGATGAACCCGTACAGGGCATTGGTGGGAAACCCTTTTGATGTGGACAAAAATTGCCGGATACCAAAATAGGCCCGAAAAATGTAGGAAGAACCGTCTATCAGATAGAGGGATTTAGCTTTGCTCATAACGACCTCTTAAGTGTGAAAATGCTGACCAAGTATAAAGTCGCAGCTTTACCGTGTCTAATTAATTGTGGTATCATAAAACTCCATTCTGATTATGAACTAATTGAATTAAAAGGCTTAAGTTGGAGTCCCCCACAAAAATGCGCGCCATTAAAGGTACTACAGAAAAGCAGGATGCCCAAACCCGGTCGATCATTGAAACCGCCCGCAAGGTTCTGAGCATCGAAAGCCAAGCTATAGCAGGACTGGAAAGCCGGATTGATTCCCAATTCGTCGATGTCGTGCACCATCTGAACAAGTGCAAGCATCTTGTTGTTACAGGGGTTGGAAAATCCGGACTGATCGGGAAAAAAATTGCATCCACGTTTTCAAGTATCGGACTGCCCTCTCTTTTCCTGCACGCGGCCGAAGCCAGCCACGGAGACTTGGGGATGATTTCTGAAGGGGATACAGTGATTGCCATCTCCAACAGCGGGGAAACCGAAGAGATCGTTAAACTGCTCCCGATTTTTAATCGAATCCATTGCACGCTGGTGGGGATGACCGGCAACAAACAATCCAGCTTGGCCAAAAGAAGCGACTATGTTCTCGACGTCAGCGTTGCAGAAGAAGCCTGCTCTAAAGACCTTGTTCCCACAGCCAGCACAACAGCCACCTTGGCGATGGGTGACGCACTTGCCATGGCATTCATGGAACTTCGCGGAGTGCAGGAAGAAGATTTCGCGCTCAACCATCCCGGCGGCAGCCTCGGCCGGAAACTGCTCACTCTGGTTAGTGACCTAATGCATTCTGGAGAAGATGTCCCCAGAATAAAAGAAAATGCCGACATCTACCAGGTGCTCAAAGAGATCTCACAAAAAAGATTGGGAATGACACTGGTGGTCGGGGATCAGGATCAGCTTCTCGGCATCATCACCGATGGAGATTTAAGGCGCCTGATTGAAAAGCAAAAAGACATTTCTAAAACTTGCGCTAAGGATATGATGGGCAGCCATCCTAAAACTATTACAGGAGATACTCTGGCGGCAAAAGCAGTTAGAATCATGCAGGACCACTCCATCACCTCCCTGGCAGTGCTCAGCGATGACCAGAAAATAGAAGGAATCATTCATCTGCACGATATTCTCAAGGCAGGGGTCGTTTAACCCCGATTACTCCCAATTGAAATTATGACCGGCGACGAACTTAGAAAAAAATTCCTGCAATATTTTGAAGACCGGGGACACACGATCGTATCCAGTTATCCTCTGGTTCCAAAAAATGATTCAACTCTTATGTTCACCAACGCGGGAATGGTGCAGTTTAAAGACGTTTTCCTCGGGGAAGAGAAAAGAAGCTATAACCGCGCCGTGTCGGTGCAAAAATGTGTTCGCGCCGGCGGAAAACACAATGATCTGGAAATGGTCGGGCGCACGGCACGGCACCACACTTTTTTTGAGATGCTGGGCAACTTTTCGTTCGGCGATTATTTCAAAAAAGAAGCCATTCAGTTTGGCTGGGAATTCTTAACAGATGTGATTGGCCTGCCCCGGGACCGTTTATACATTTCTGTCTACGAGAAGGATGACGAAGCTTTCAATCTCTGGGTCGATGAGGTGAAAATGCCGCGCGAGCGGATATACAAGATGGGTGAAAAGGATAACTTCTGGGCCATGGGACCCACCGGCCCCTGCGGCCCCTGCTCAGAAATATTTATCGATCAAGGTAAAGCAGTTGGTTGCGGGAAACCTTCCTGCAAGGTCGGTTGCGATTGTGACCGATTCCTGGAGATCTGGAATCTGGTTTTCATGCAGTATGACCGTGATGCCAAGGGCAAACTCACTCCGCTTCCCAACCCCTGCATTGATACTGGCATGGGGCTGGAAAGGCTGGCCGCGGTTGTTCAAGGGCGCACCACCAATTACGACACCGATCTCATGATGTCTATCATCACTGAGGCGGCCCGCATCACGGGAAAAGAATATGGCAGGCAGGATGAGGTGGATGTCTCTCTTCGAGTATTGACCGATCATGCCCGTGCCTCGGTATTTCTGATCAGCGATGGCGTCATTCCCTCCAACGAGGGCCGTGGTTATGTCTTGCGTAAAATCATGCGGCGGGCTCTCCGCCACGGAAAACTTCTTGAACAGAAAGGCCCCTTCTTTCACCGTATCACCAGCAAGGTGATTGACAATTTTAAAGAAGCCTACCCTGAGTTATTCACCAACAAGGACTTCATTCAAAAAGTTGTCCTCAATGAAGAAGAAAGTTTCGGCAACACCCTGCATTATGGTACTCAGCGTCTGGAAGAAATTCTGGAAAAGGTACGCAAGGAAAAACTCACCACCATACCCGGAGAAGAAATTTTCAAACTCTATGACACCTACGGTTTTCCCACCGACCTGGTAAAAGAAACCGCCAAGGATGCCGGGCTGACGCTCGACATGGAAGGTTACACTCGCGCTATGGATGAGCAGAAGACCAAAGCTATGGCCTCCTGGAAAGGATCGGGAGAAAAAGAAGTCGCTCCCTTTTATAAAGAGTTTTTGCAATCCTCATCTCCCACTGTATTTGAGGGTTATGGAACCACTCAGGGCGAGGGCCATGTATTGGCTATTTTAAAGGACCAGACACCTGTAGATTCTGCCAAGGCAGGGGACGAGATAGAATTTTTAACTGACAAGACCCCTTTTTATGGAGAGTCCGGAGGCCAGGTCGGTGACTCCGGTCGGGCTTTTAATAAAAATGTTCAACTCGAACTTGGTGACACGACCAAGCCCCTGCCCGGCCTGATCGTTCATAAAGCAAAAATTATTCAGGGAACCCTGCAGACCGGGGACAGCCTGACTCTGGAGGTGAGCGCCAAGGTCCGGGGTGACACCGCTCTCAATCATTCCGCCACCCACCTTTTGCATGCAGCACTCACGGAAGTTCTGGGCGAACACATCAAACAGGCGGGCTCGCTGGTAGCACCCGACCGGTTGCGTTTTGATTACACACATTTTTCGCCCTTAACAGATAAAGAAAGAGCTCGAATCGAATCGCGTGTGAATGAAAAAATCCGCGATAATATCCAGGTCGCAACACAGGAAATGGACATCGACACCGCCATCAAAGAAGGCGCGTTGGCCCTGTTTGGAGAAAAATATGGCGACACAGTTCGCGTTGTCAATATACCCGGATTCAGCAAGGAATTGTGCGGCGGTACTCATGTTACCGCGACCGGCGATATCGGTCTATTCCATATTACTTCTGAAGGAGGCATCGCATCCGGCGTACGGCGCATCGAGGCTGTCACCGGTGCTACAGCTTATAACACTATCCGGGCCGAACAGGAATCTTTATCCACACTACGCGGACTGTTAAAAGCTCCGTCCAACGAAGAAGTTGCCAAGCTGAAAAAACTGTTGGCAAAAAACCGGCAGTTGGAAAAAGAGATCACCCTGCTCAAAGAAAAAATGGTCAGTGGCCAGGAGTCTTCCGGCATCGACGAGGTGCAAAAAGTCGGCGAGATTTCGTTGCTGATTAAAAAACTGGAAGGCGTGGATGCAAAAACCCTGCGCACTTTTATCGACAATGCCAAGAACCAGTTAAAATCCGGGATCGTGGTCGTGGGCTCCGTTGCCGATGGAAAAGTTTCCATGGCGGCAGGTGTTACCAAAGACCTGACCGATAAATACCACGCGGGAAATATCATCAAGAGTATAGCGGTGATCGTGGGAGGAAGCGGCGGCGGCCGACCAGACATGGCACAGGCCGGTGGTTCCCAGATAGACAAGCTTGATGAAGCCCTCAAGAAAGCCGAAGAATTGATCCGCGCTACCTGATAACCCCCTATATTTGAAAGTTCTATAGAAATGGGTCGGGGAATCCTGTATTATTCCCTATCATCCATTAATTAAGCTGGTTGAAATTTTCCGGAAAGGACCATATATGAGCGAAATACTGGGTGCCACGGGTACCACTTCCCCGATTAATCCCATCAGAAAAAAAGAATTGGATGACAATTGGCGGGCCGTCGCAGCCAAAGCGGTCACCGATGAATCATTCAAAAAAAGCCTGGCCGCAGACCCCATTAAAGTTCTGGAAGAACATGGGCTGAAAGTGGCTGCAGAAATAAAAATTATTTTTGATGAAACCGACAAGGAATATAACTTCAACATTCCCAAAGACGCCTCGGAAGAAATAAAAGCAGAAGCCCAGTGGTGGACCTGGCGTTTAAAGATGATTAAAGAGTTCGCTCAGGAATTGGGTCGTCAGGTGGGGAACGTAGCCGGCTTCGACGACAGCTACTGAGACCAAAAAAGTATGCGCCCGTAGCTCAGCTGGATAGAGTATCGGTTTCCGGTACCGAGGGTCGGAGGTTCGAATCCTCTCGGGCGTACCATTATAGAAGAAGCACTTGGCTCACATTGGGCTAAGTGCTTCTTTGTTTATGACCCTGGTTTTGCTGCCTGTTTATAACCTGAAAGGAGAACACCATGGGCATTGTAAAATTACTTATCCAAATGGATGAACCTTATGTGTTTTCGTGATTTTCATTTCTAAGCTGCCTGTGCGGCAGTGAACGTTTTTTATGGACATCCCCAGCTTCCAGTTATATCATATGTTTTATAAGCCCTAACACTGTACTCATCTGGCGAGGCCGTGAAACCGCATAGAAACAACTCCACGGGGCAATCGGGCTTAAAAAGGTTTGCATCTGGAAAACAAGCTATAGTGGGCGAAAATCAAAATATAAAGCCAGCCTGGGACCTGAACACTAAAGACAAGGGAAAAAGCATGAAAAAAACAGTAGAATTAGCTTTGGTAGTATTCGCAATTTCTTTTCTAGCCTCTTGCGCCTCCTCCAATGGCGTTGTTTTGCTAGAAATGATTCCCGGGGCCGAAAAAACCTTTACATCCAATCATGAAGAGACCATAGAAATTATAGGCCAGGGACACATGATAGCCCAGCCCAAACACTGGCTATATGTCCAATGCGGTCATTGGAGCGGCTGCTATATGCGTTGCCAGGGAAAAATAAATTCCTGCAAAAAGATAGCTACGGATTCCAAGCTTGACGTGGATTATATTTTTTCTCAAGCTGGATCGTAGAAATAGCTGACTTTTTATTAGCCTGCTGCTTTTTAGCTCCATACAACATCGGCAACTTTAAATTCCCTTTTGACAACAGTTCAAAAGTTCAAAACTCGCTCATGCTTTGGAATGCGGGTTGCGTGGCGGGCTTAACGGGGAAGCCCATGGCGCCATATGACCATTCCCTGAGAAGGAGGTGATCCCATGCTATCTGACAGTACCCGGGGAGCTTCTGGAGTAATTTGTTAACCCCAGATTGACGGAAGCTCCTGTGTTTTTAAAACGCCCCGCTTTGAAAGCGGGGCGTTTTTTTTGCTTCTTAAAGGGTTAATTCAAACCTCTTTTCATAAAAACTCATCATCCATATTAAGTTCTCCCTTGCAACTATTTTACCTCGTGCAACCAAAGAAATTGCAAAAACCAGAATTAATAATCAACGCCGTAGAATTTAATATTCCTTAAACCCTTGAAATATGATACTTTCAGCATCAGCGACGATTTCAAGGGAAATAAACGAATGGTGGATTTCAAACAATTGTTAGCCTATGAAAACACATATATAATTCAGGCGTTTCTGGTCATATTTGCGGCCCTGATTACGGATTTGGTCCAAAAGAAAGTTTTGGGATCCTTAGCAAAAAAAGCGCAACGAACCAAAAACAAATGGGATGACGCCTTCCTGCTATCCCTTCCCCGTCCACTAAGTCTCATCGTCTGGATAACGGGCATCGCCTTCGCCGGCGAAATCATCCAAAAGGCCACCGGAGCCGTGATTCTGGAAGTCTTCACGCCCTTACGCGATACAATCATTGTTGCCGCCCTGGCCTGGTTTTTAATTCTTTCCATCCGCAATGCTGAAGCAAGCTATCTGACCTCCGACAAAGATATCGACCCAACCACCCTGGATGCCATATCAAAGCTGGCTCGCATATCTGTCGCCATCACAGCCATCTTGATGATGCTGCAAACACTCGGGCTCAGCATTTCCGGTGTTCTGGCTTTTGGAGGGGTGGGTGGTATAGCCGTGGGCTTTGCGGCCAAAGACCTGCTTTCCAATTTCTTCGGGGGACTCTTCATATATCTGGACCGACCTTTCGCAGTGGGAGACTGGGTCCGCTCTCCGGATCGGGAAATCGAAGGGGTTGTCGAGAAAATAGGTTGGAGGGTCACTATAATAAGAACCTTCGACAAGCGACCGCTGTATGTTCCCAATGCTATTTTTTCGCAAATCGCGGTGGAAAATCCTTCCCGCATGCAGAACCGGAGAATCAAGGAAACCATCGGAATTCGTTATGACGATGCGAACAAAATGGAAACGATCACGAGTCAGGTTGAGAAAATGTTACAAGACCATCCTGAAATTGACGCCAATAAAACCTTGATGGTCAACTTCAATAGTTTTGCCTCTTCCTCGCTTGACTTTTTCATCTACACTTTCACCAGAACGACAAATTGGGAAAAATATCACACCATCAAACAGGACATTCTTTTAAAGATTTTGAAAATTGTTGAAGACAATGGAGCAGAAGCGGCATTCCCCACTTCAACCATTCACTTGGCCCAACGGGAAGCAATGAAAAACCCGGAAGCTCAACACTGATTTTTGTATGAACCCACGCTATTTTTTCCCAAAAACCCCAGTACTTCTTTGTTTAACCGCAATGCTTCCATTGCTACTTATGAGTTGCGCAAACCTGGGCCCAACAACTTTGAAAAGCGAAAGAAGCAACTACAACATGGCGGTGCAAAGAACTAACGACGAACAACTTTTGCTCAACCTGGTCCGGCTTAAATACCGGGACACACCTTTTTTCATGGAAGTGAGCAGTGTGGCATCCCAATTCACCCTGTCGACCAGCGCTAATGCCGGTGCCACTTTGCAGGAAGGCGTCAAAGGACTGTTTGGTTTAGGGGGAAGTGTGGGATTGACTGAAAGGCCAACCGTGACCTACTCTCCTCTACAGGGAGACCAATTTATCCAGCGTGTGCTATCTCCCCTTCCCCTGCAGACTATCGTTCTTCTATTTCATTCCGGCTGGAGCATTGAGAGAATTTTCCGGTTATGTTTTCAACGGATGAACCATCTTAAAAATGCTCCGGGTGCATCGGGGCCCACCCCCAGCCTTGCCCCAAAATTCAAGGAATTCAATTCTGCAATAAAACTTTTAAGAGAGTTGCAGGTTCAAGATGCCATAAACCTTTCTTATCGTGAGGTGAATGGAGTGCCTCAATTGATTCTGCATATAAATGAAGAGTATAGAAAGCGGGAGGAGGCAAAACAGTTTGCCCTTGCTATGAATATCCAACCTGGGAGAGCCCAATATGTACTGACTTCTTCCCATATAGAGAGAGACCAGATCGGGGTCGTCACCCGTTCCCTTCTGGGTATCATGTTCTATATTTCCCAGGCGGTAGAAGTCCCAAGAGAAGATGTTTTAAAAGGCAAGGTCACTCAGACCAAAACACCCGATGGAAATGCTTTTGATTGGAAGGAAGTGACGGGCGATCTGTTGAGGATTCGTTCTCGTTCTGAAAACCCCCAAGCCGGATTCATGACTATTTTCTACCGCAGAACCTGGTTTTATATTGACGATTCGGATTTATCCTCCAAATCCACATTCTCTCTTCTGGCTCAGATTTTTTCATTGCAAGCAGGCAAGATTACAAATAACGCCCCACTCCTCACACTTCCCGTAGGCCAATAAAATAGAACCCCTTTAAACCTGGCAGATTTCGGCAACGATTCCGGGTCGGTCTTTACCCACCAATGTCAGCATCAACCAGTTTTCCATCTCATTATCTCCCATTGATTAAGCTTTCTGACCCAGCCACTGTCGAAACAGCGCCAGGGCTTCCTTATAACGGCCCGCAACAAATCGTTTGTCTGTGGGGGGTTCCAAGCCATTATCTTTTGAAATCACAATATACTTTTCGGTGATACTTTCATTTTGCATAAAAACCGAAGCACCGGCTCCCATCACATAACCCATACCGCGGAAAAGTTCTTCATGAATCGCTTTGGGATTATTGGAAACGGACAGGCCGTCTTTATTGATTAGATCAGTCATATTAAAAAAAAATCTTCCTACATTGCAGAACATTACATTCTAATATGCGCCTCCCACCTGCAATTCCTCAACCTTCTCATAGAGCGTGTCTCGTTCTACGGGTTTTCTCCCGGATTCTGTAATCATATGAATGATCTGATCCTTGTGAAAAACCTGATCCGTTGCCGCTCCGGCAGCATGAATGATCTTCTCTTCAACAACTGTTCCATCCATATCATCGGCACCAAAAGATTGGGCAAGCTGAGCAATTTTAGGCGTGATCATGATCCAGAATGCTTTGACATGCGGGAAATTATCCAGCATCAATCTTGAAACTGCCAGAGATCTGAGATCCAACTGCCCCGGCGTGGTTTTCAAAAAGTCCAACACGGTGTTTTCCGGATGAAACGCTAACGGAATAAACGTGACAAACCCATGAGTCTGATCCTGCAACTCCCTGAGGTGCACCAGATGATCCGATCTTTCTTCCGCAGTTTCTAAATGCCCATAAAGCATGGTGGCGTTACTTTTTAACCCAACAAGATGGGCTATTTCATGAACCTGCAACCACTCCTCACCCGTAATCTTGTCCCCGCAAATTTTCCGACGCACCCGTTTCGCGAAAACTTCCGCGCCACCGCCAGGAAGAGAGCCTAAACCAGCCTCCTTTAAAACTTCCAGCGTTTCTTTTAAAGGAAGCTTCCCCAGCCGAGAAAGGTATTCCACCTCCACGGCTGTATAGGCCTGGATATGAACCAACGGAAAGCGTTCTTTCAACCCCTTCAACAGGTCGAGATAATATTCAAACGGATAATCCGGATGAAGACCACCGACAATATGAAATTCACTGACCTCTCCCCCGTTATATTTTTCAGCATCCGAAAAAATTTCTTCCAGTGACTTTTCATAAGCGTGAGGATGATCGGCCTTGACTCCAAAGGCACAAAACTGGCAACTCAAAACACAAACATTTGTCGGGTTAATATGCCGGTTGTGAATGAAGTAGGTCTTGTCACCATTCAACCTTTCCCGCACTATGTTGGCCATATATCCCACGCCCAGCAGGTCATGGGTTTTCCAAAGGGCCACCCCATCCTCATAAGAAAGGCGGGTCCCTGTCATTACTTTTTCATAAATGGGTTGCAACGTCGAATCTTCAAATTCAAAAAGCATCTCGTAAAACTCCAATAATCAAAAAATAGGGAACTGCGTATTATAACCTATCCCCATTGGTTATTGCCAAGTTCATGCCCAACCCGTCAAAAAAATTTAACCTATTGAATATACAGGATTGGTACAGTTCTACGGGTAAATGTTCGACAGAGTTTTGCATATTTATTTTTACCGGCTCAGTATGACGGACAAATTATTTTTTACACCCAAACGCAATCGACGATCACGAAAATCATGAGTCCTATACTTATGATGCCGTTCACATTGAAGAAGGCCATATTCACTTTTGACAAATCATCTTTCTTGACCAGCGAATGTTCATAAACCAGAAGGCCGGCAACCAAGACCACCCCCGCCAGATAAACCCACCCTAAGAGAACCGTGGGTTCCAATAATACCAGCAGGAACACCACCATCACCGCATGCGAAGCAAAAGCCATCTTTAAGGCCGTTTTAACCCCGAACCGCTCGGGGATGGAGTGCAATCGATTCACCCTGTCCGACTCGACATCCATACATGAATAAAGAATGTCGAATCCGACCAGCCAGAAAATCACCGCCGCCCCCAACAAAAGCGAGGTGAAAGAAATTTCTTCGCGGATGGCGACCCAGGCTCCGACTGGTGCAATAGAAATAGCAAGCCCCAGCCAGAAATGTGAAAACGCGGTGAAGCGTTTGGTCAAAGAATAAAAAAACACGATGATCAAAGCCACAGGGGAAAGGTAAAAGGCCAACTGGTTCAGCATCCACGCGGAAAAAACGAACAGTGCAGAAGACGCGATCAGAAAGGCCCAGTAACTGCCCGCGCTGACTAGGCCGGAAGGCAGAGCCCGGTCCTGGGTGCGCGTGTTTTTCTTATCAAACCGGGCATCGACAATACGATTAAAAGCCATCGCCGCACTTCTCGCGCCCAGCATGCAGACCACGATCCAAACCAGCTTCTCAACTTCCGGCATCCCGCCGGCAGCCAGAAACGCGCTCATCACCGCAAATGGCAAAGCAAAAACCGTATGCTGGATCTTAATGTCCGAAAAAATTATGGCGAGATTGTTTGACAAAACTCTTCGCTCTTTCTATTGGAATTTTCTATTTACAGGGAACTAGCAATAGTTCATTAAGCCGAGAAAAACGATTTACCCCTCCGGGGCACGAAGTTTAAGGAAGAACATTACGGCTACTGGCAGCATGTGATATCCCCTTCACTTGTTTCATACCCCGAAGGGGTACGCCGAGTGGCGGCTACGCCGGTTTATGATACAGTGTTCCAATTCCAACGCAAAAACTTTACGCGCATGAACGGTTATAGAAGACTTCTAATATTACTTTCGCCTTACAAAAAGGCATTGATCCTGGGCGCGATCTTCCTGGTCATCGCATCCCTGACCAATCTGGCCGTGCCTCTCTATATCAAGAAGCTGGTCGATGTGGTCATGGTTGAAAAAAATATGGCGCTGATGAACAGCCTCACGTTCAGCATCGCCGGACTGTTCCTGATCCAGCTCATCTTTTCCACCGCCCATAATTACCTGTTTGATCTAACCGAAAAACGCATCATCACCGATTTCCGTATCAAGCTGTTCAAACATTTGCACACACTTTCGCTCAGTTTTTTTGTCAAACGCCGAACCGGTGAAATCGTCTCGCGCATGACCAACGACATCACCACGATCGAGAACATCGTCACCGACTTGCCGGCCACCCTCCTTCAGCAATCCATCCGTCTGTTCGGCGGCATCATCATAATCACTTATATGAACTGGAGACTAACCGGGTTGATACTGGTGCTGGCCCCGGTTCTGGTATTGTTCGCCCGCACCTTCGGACGCAAGCTGAAAAAACTCTCAACCGAAATTCAGGACAAGCTAGCCGTGTCCACAATCATTCTGGAAGAAAATATTTCCTGCATCCAGATCGTAAAATCCTTTGTCCGGGAAAAACTGGAAAACGAACGTTTCGGCACAGCCATGGAGGACAGTTTCCAATCCGCTAAAAAACGCGTCATCATCTCTTCGTTTTTTGGGCCCAGCATTGGCTTCATCGCCTTTTCCACCTCACTCGTCCTGCTCTGGTATGGCGGACGGGAAGTGATTCTGGGAGCCATCAGTCCCGGCGAACTCATCGCCTTCATTCTATACGCCACCATCATAGCCGGGCCAATGGGAAGTTTCGCCCGCCTATACGCGCGCGTGCAGGAAGGCATTGGTGCCAGCAAACGCGTCTTTGAAATTCTGGATCTGAAAGGGGAAGTCAGCGACATCACCAACGCCAAACCCCTGCCCCATATAGATGGCAAAGTTGAATTCGACAATGTGCGTTTCCATTATCGGGAAGATCAGGAAATCATCAAGGGCATCAGCTTTACCGTAGAACCAGGGCAAACCGTGGCTTTGGTTGGGCCCAGCGGCGCCGGCAAAACCACACTGGTCCAGCTCCTGCACCGTTTTTATGATCCGGTATCCGGAGAAATCCGGGTGGACGGCATTGCGCTCAAAACCGTGCAACTGAACAGCTATTGGAGTCAAATCGGCATCGTGCCGCAAGAAACCATCCTGTTTGGCGGCACCATCTTAGCGAACATTGAATACGCAAAACCTGGCGTGACAAGAGAAGAACTCGTGCAAGCAGCGAAAGATGCCAACGCGCATAACTTCATCATGGAATGTCCGGACGGTTATGAAACGGTCGTCGGTGAGAAAGGCATCCGCCTGTCGGCTGGGCAAAGACAGCGTATTGCCATCGCCCGGGCGATTCTAAAAGACCCGCGCATCCTGATTTTGGATGAGGCCACCTCGGC
>LFLA01000018.1:0-32500 GCA_001542995.1 Nitrospina sp. LS_NOB | reverse complement strand
GGGTCTGACGCCTGCCCGGTGCCGGAAGGTTAAAAGGAGGGGTTAGTCTTCGGACGAAGCTCTGAATTGAAGCCCCGGTAAACGGCGGCCGTAACTATAACGGTCCTAAGGTAGCGAAATTCCTTGTCGGGTAAGTTCCGACCTGCACGAATGGCGTAACGATGGCTACACTGTCTCAACCAGGGACTCAGTGAAATTGACATACCGGTGAAGATGCCGGTTTCCCGCGACAGGACGGAAAGACCCCGTGCACCTTTACTACAACCTGATATGGAATATCGGTTTAGTATGTGTAGGATAGGTGGGAGACTTTGAAACCTCGGCGCTAGCCGGAGTGGAGTCACCCTTGAAATACCACCCTTATTACACTGCTATTCTAACCTCGATCCCGTGAATCCGGGTCAGGGACAATGTCAGGCGGGTAGTTTGACTGGGGCGGTCGCCTCCTAAAATGTAACGGAGGCGCGCGAAGGTTCTCTCAGGCTGATTGGAAACCAGCCTTCGAGTGCAAAGGCATAAGAGAGCTTGACTGCGAGACTTACAAGTCGAGCAGGTACGAAAGTAGGTCTTAGTGATCCGGTGGTTCCAGGTGGAAGGGCCATCGCTCAACGGATAAAAGGTACGCCGGGGATAACAGGCTTATCGCCCCCAAGAGTCCATATCGACGGGGCGGTTTGGCACCTCGATGTCGGCTCACCGCATCCTGGGGCTGAAGCAGGTCCCAAGGGTTGGTCTGTTCGCCCATTAAAGCGGTACGCGAGCTGGGTTTAGAACGTCGTGAGACAGTTCGGTCCCTATCCGTCGTGGGTGTTAGATATTTGAAGGGAGCTGCTCCTAGTACGAGAGGACCGGAGTGGACAAACCTCTAGTGTGCTGGTTGTGATGCCAATTGCATTGCCAGGTAGCTACGTTTGGAAAGGATAACCGCTGAAAGCATCTAAGCGGGAAGCCAACCCTAAAACAAGATATCTCTTCTTCCTTCGGGAAGACTTAAGACTCCTTGTAGACTACGAGGTTGATAGGCAGGATGTGTAAGCACAGCAATGTGTTCAGCTAACCTGTACTAATAAGTCGTGAGGCTTGACCTTATTTTTTCCCCACTACTTCAGACTAATCCAATTGTTAATTCTAAAAATCGGATTTTCCGGTTTTGTTAGCGAAAGGGCCACACCCGTTCCCATTCCGAACACGGAAGTTAAGCCTTTCAGCGCCGATGGTACTGCATGGGAAGCTGTGTGGGAGAGTAGGACGAGGCCGGATTTTTATTTGAACCGCCACCCGCTTTAACGAGTTGGTGGCGGTTTTTTTGCGGGTTACCTAGTGGGTTACTAAGCCCTTCTTCGAGCCCTTCGAGTAGTCTTTCGGGTCTCTATTCGTAAGTCACTATCTTTGTAGCCAAAAAGTCCCATAAGTGCTTTGGCTATCCTGACAATGGAATTGGCATTTAATTTTGCTTCAAAGTAGAATCTCGAACCTGCTATATTTTTAGGATATTTTAATTCATTTTGGTTCTTGCTAAAATACGACCTTCTTGTGCCACGAAGACTCAAACATCTTTCAAAATCCACACTATGGATACGATACATTTCTTCAGCGACTCTACTGAGTAATTCTTGCCATGTTTTAGGATGGTATTCCTTCCTCAGAAACCAAAAGCGTTCACAGTCTGTGTTTATATATTTTCCATTTACGCTCTTTGTAAACATAAAAATAAAAAAAACCCCTTCGAGGCCAAAGCCTCGAAGGGGCGAAATCTAGAGGCTCAGCTATAGAACCCCTTTCTAATTCTGGAACGATACCAACGAACACAATTGAGAGTGGTCTTAATCGCCGAGAGGATCTCCTCATTCGACTTCCCGTCTTTAATCAGTTTGATAGTGTTTATCCCAATATCCTTACTGATTTTTACGGAAGTCCCCTTTGAAGAAACGATAATTTTTTTTGAATCTTTATGGGCTGGAGCTATTACCTCTGATTGAAGAAACTCCTCTATATCTTTCACATCCGGCCTGAACCCACAGAGGCTTTCCGTAGTTTCACTAACCAAGTCAACAAGCAAGCTATCGGGTTCACCAATTATTTTTTCCCAGGCTTTTGGCAGTGCTGTTCTTAAAACATCCTTTTTTTGTGTGCCACGGTAAACTTCCTCGGCTCTTTTAAAAGCTTGCCCCGTACTAACACCATCTTTTTCTAAAAACTCGATTAATCTTTCAGCCGCATCGGAAGAAGTCTGCTCCGTAATATCTATCGCATAAAACCGCCGTTGCTCCCAACTTCCCTCCTGTAAGGGCAAATAAAACCACCATATCAACCCATTGGTTAAAACAGCGAGTTTGACACCTTCCTTAAAAGAGTATTCCAGTAATTGTTCTTGATGCGGCTCCAGGTTTTCTTTTGCTGGCCGTTTAACTTCGATAAAGACCTGGGGTTTATCTGATAATATAAGAGCAAGGTCTACCCTTCTGCCTCCGATGTTATGTTCCGGTACTACTTCCTTTACGTTGAATATATCCCAGCCTAAATTTGAAAGTATTTTGAGGACGACACTATTTATAATTTTTGCCTCATCAAGCGACGAAATGGTTCCGTCATCTTTTATTGAATCAATAGTACCGTTTAGTAAATTTTTCATGCTAAGCCTTATTTGGTGGAGGAGTGCCCAGAGACATAAGCTCGCATAAGATACCATACTTCGGCATACCTTGTTCTACCCCATTCGGGCATAGTTGTGGACTTGATTTTATTGGTCCCCCTCATCCTAGCCTTCTCCCTCCGGGGGGAGAAGGGACTATTTGCTTCCTCTCCCTAATGAAGGGAGAACTTTGCATAACCCCAAGATTCTTCGTCACGTTGTTCCTCAGAATGACAAAATAGCCCTTTACTGTCATGCTGAGCTTGTCGAAGCATCTCGCTTTTCCGCCTCCATCCACCCCCTCGATTCACAGCAAAAATCGATTTTGCCACCCCCCTCCCAAAACCCCGGAAATCATGGCTTTTTAAGTGCTTTTTCGTTGACAAAAACTACCGGCTTGGTTACTATCGCCCTTCTATTTAACCGAGTTTTACCCCAGGTCCCAAGTTCAATTAACTATTTGTTTTTGGGGAGTTAAAGCGGCCCCGAAGAAGAGGTTCCCGATCAGCTGGAAATACTTTATGAGTCAGGTGATCGGCCTCGGTTAACCGCGTTCATAAAAACGCCAGGCCTTTGTCAGATAAGCATATGCTTGAACAATACGCAGGCGCAGCAATTATGTTCCTCCTTGCCATGGGCATTGCCTGTGGCATGCTTCTCATGACTTCCCTCTTGGGCCCCAAAAGGAAGTTCGCCGATAAGATGGAACCCTTTGAGTGTGGCGAAAGCCAGTTGGTGTCCCCTCACCAACGATTCTCCGTCAAATTTTACCTGGTGGCGGTTTTATTCGTCCTGTTTGACATAGAAGCCATTTTCTTTTTTCCCTGGGCCATTCTGTTTAGAAGGCTGGGGATGTTCGGTTTTATAGAAATGCTGTTATTTATTCTCATTCTCGGAATCGGACTTTTATATGTCTGGAAACGTGGTGGACTGGATTGGGAATAGACAGTTAAAGAGATCATGCGCAATCTCTAAAAACTAAAATTATAAAACGATGTCTGATAAAAAAATTATTGAACGCATCAAGAAGCAATACGCCACCGTGGTGATAGACAGCCATGACTTTCGCGATGACCAGACCGTCACCGTGAAAAAAAACTGTGGTGAGGATTTCTTCAAGTTCCTGCGCGACGATTCTGAACTGGCCTTCAATTTTTTGATGGATATTACAGCGGTTGATTATCTCTCCAAAAAGGATGAGCGGTTTGAGGTGGTTTACCATTTGTATTCTCTCAAACACAATCACCGCCTGCGGATAAAAATACCCGTATCGGCAGAAGACTGTAATGCCGACTCGATAACAGCTTTATGGAAAACAGCAAACTGGTATGAACGCGAAATCTGGGACATGTATGGTATCAAGTTTCGCAACCATCCCAACTTAAGACGAATTCTGCTCTACGAAGAGTTTAAGGGACATCCTTTACGTAAAGATTATCCCATCAACAAACGGCAGCCCCTGATTGGGCCGCTGAATTAGAGAAAGAGCATGTGGGTCGATTTAATCATCACGCTGGCTAAAATCTTATTCATCTTAGCCATCCTTGTTGGCTTTTTTGCCCCGGTTTTGACTTGGGTAGAACGAAAGCAGAGTGCGCTCATGCAGGATCGCGTCGGCGCCAATCGTGCTGACATTTTGGGCTTCACTGTGTTGGGCCTGTTCCACATTATCGCCGACGCAGTGAAGATGTTCACCAAGGAAGATTTTATTCCGGATGGAGCTAACAAGGTTCTTCACACCATCAGCCCCGTCATAGCTCTGGTGCCCGCTCTCCTGACTTTTGCCGTCGTGCCTTTTGGCGGGCAATACACACTGTTCGACAAAGAAGTCAATCTGGTCATTTCAGATCTCGATGTCGGCCTTCTTTTTGTATTTGCCATTGCATCATTGGCAACCTACGGCTATGTCATCGCTGGCTGGAGTTCCAACAATAACTGGTCGCTCCTGGGTTCCATGCGAACGGCATCACAAATGATTTCTTATGAAGTCACCATCGGACTCACCATTATCGGCGTTCTCATGGTTTATGGTTCCATGAAGCTGACTGAAATTGGTGCCATCCAGGAAAACTTCTGGATGTGGGGAATCTTTCTCCAACCTCTTGGATTTTTCATGTTCCTGACCGCGTCCATTGCCGAGAATAAACGTATCCCCTTCGACGCCCCAGAGGCAGAGTCGGAACTGGTCGCAGGTTATTTTACCGAATACAGTGGTCTCAAGTTCGGCATGTTTTTCATGGCCGAGTTCATAGAAATAGTCACGATCGGCGCGCTCATGACTATTTTATTTTTAGGAGCGTGGCATATTCCGTTTTTGACGACAGCCACGCTACTTTCATGGTTTGACTTTCTCGGCACCACGGGTTCGAACCTCGTTGTGATGTTTATTCATGTAGGTGTATTTTTTGCCAAGGTGGTTTTCTTCGTTTATTTGCAGATGATAATTCGCTGGACGCTTCCCCGATTCCGTTATGATCAGATCATGAAGTTGGGTTGGAAGATTCTTCTGCCTCTATCCCTGGCAAATATTCTTGTTACTGGGCTCGTAATCCTGGCGCTGAATTAAGGAGTGCACTCATGGCTTATTATGTAAATAGAAATATAAAGATGACCTGGTGGGAGAGGTCTTACATCCCCGAAATTTTAAAAGGAATGTTGCTCACCTCCCGACGCTTCTTTCATAACTTGTTTGGTTTTGTTCCTTTTTTCCTGGGCACCACAAAGGAAAGACCGATCATGACCGTGTATTACCCGGAAGAACAGGTCCAGTATCCCATAGCTTACCGGGGTCGGCCGGTGCTGGCCCAAAACGAGGACGGGATGCCGGCATGCGTTGCCTGCGGCCTTTGCGAAATCGCCTGCCCGGCTTATTGCATCCACATTGAACCCGCTGAGGATAGTGGGAAACAAAACCAATATGAACGATGGCCTGAGGTGTTCGACATCGATTACGCCATTTGTATTTTTTGTGGGAACTGTGAAGAGGCCTGCCCTGAAGAAGCCATCTTCATGAGTGACGATTGCGAAATTTCCATGTTGGATCGAAAACAAATGCTTTACACCAAGGAACAACTTTTGGTGCCGGTTGCCGATTTACAAAAACGCATTGAATTCACCCGAAACATGTACGCGAAATGGAACTACTGATCTTTTATCCGCTAGCCGGGTTTTGTGTGGTGCTGGCCCTCGGTGTTGTCTTGAACAACAGTCCTGTGGGTTCAGCCATCTCACTGATCGGCATGATGCTTGGCCTCGCCGGCATATTTGTTTTGCAACAGGCACATTTCCTCGCCATTTTGCAGATCATCATTTATGCCGGAGCCATTATGGTTCTGTTCATGTTCGTGATCATGCTCCTTAATTTGAAAGAGGGCGATGACACTGGCTGGATCGCCCGAGAACGCAATTTACTGCTCTCCGTTTTGACGGGACTTCTAGCGGTGGGAATTCTATATAAGATATCAGGCATCCTGTTTACGGCAGAAATGGATACGCCCGCAATCCTCCCGGACAGTTTCGGGACGGTGGCTACTATTGGGGAAACTTTGTTTACAGATTTCGTACTGCCTTTTGAGGTGGCATCGATTCTTTTACTGGCGGCAATGGTCGGGGCGGTGGTTCTGGCTAAAACTAAACTGGACTGATTATGCTCGAAGATTCTGTTCCCTTATCGCATTACCTGATGTTGAGCGCGACTCTGTTCGTGATCGGCATCGTCGGCGTCTTAATACGTAGAAATGTCATCGTCGTGTTCATGTCCATTGAAATCATGTTGAATGCGGTAAACATTTCGTTGATCGCGTTTGACAACTACATGAACCTTTCGAACGGACAGATTTTCAGTTTTATGGTGATATGTGTCGCAGCCGCCGAAGTTTCGGTGGGGCTGGCTATTATCATCGCTGTGCATCGGAATAAACCGACTGTCAACCTCGACGAATTTAACCTGTTAAAGTGGTAAAAACAGTATGCTGCTAAAATTGACCTGTCTGGTCCCTCTTTTCCCGTTGATCGGGTCCATCATCAACGGTTTTTTTGGGTTAAAAATTGGCAAAAACGCCGTTGGGCTGATTGCTTGCGGTAGCATACTTCTGTCTTTTTTGACCTCCGTCCTGATCTTTATCGGATTCCTCATGTTGCCGGAAGGCCAACATGTGTTTGAACAGGTTGTCTGGACCTGGTTCGGAGCCGGTGATTTCAACGTTGATTTCGGTTTTCAAATCGACCCACTCACTCTGGTCATGATGTTTGTCGTGACCGGTGTCGGTTTCATCATTCATGTCTATGCCATCGGCTACATGCATGAAGAATTCAGCTACTACCGGTTCTTTGCTTATTTCAACCTGTTTGCCTCTGCCATGTTGCTTCTGGTTATGGGCAACAACTTCCTGCTCATGTTCATCGGTTGGGAAGGCGTGGGGTTATGTTCCTATTTTCTCATTGGTTATTATTTTGAGAAAAAATCGGCGTGCGATGCCGGCACCAAAGCATTCATCGTCAACCGTGTGGGTGATTTCGCCTTTTTGTTGGCGGTCATGTACATCTTTAATGTTTTTGGCACCATCGATTTTACCGATGTCATGCACGCCGCTCCGGAAAAACTGATTTATGGTGGAGAGATAGTAACCATCATCACCATGTTGCTGTTTGTCGGCGCAACAGGTAAATCGGCACAGATCCCACTTTACACCTGGCTCCCGGATGCTATGGAAGGTCCGACACCCGTCAGTGCCCTGATCCACGCGGCCACCATGGTTACGGCTGGGGTCTATATGGTCGTCCGCTGCAACGTGTTGTTCAACCTGTCGCCCCTGACCATGACCGTCGTCGCGTTCATCGGCGGAGGCACTGCAATAATGGCGGCTACCATTGGCATGACACAATTTGATATCAAACGTGTTCTGGCCTATTCCACAGTCAGTCAGATCGGCTATATGTTCCTGGCTTGTGGTGTCGGTGCTTACACCGCCGCAATTTTCCATCTCGTGACCCATGCGTTCTTTAAAGCCTGTCTCTTCCTTGGTTCCGGTAGCGTCATTCACGGTATCCATGGCGAACAGGACATGCGCAAGATGGGCGGACTCAAAAGGCATATGCCTGTCACATACTGGACATTCCTGGTTTCAACTCTGGCGATTGCCGGAATATTCCCGTTAGCAGGGTTCTTCAGTAAAGACGAAATTCTGTATCACTCCTTAATGGATGGAAATATTATATTCTGGGGAATGGGGATTTCTGCCGCCCTGTTGACCGCATTTTACATGTTCCGGCTGGTGTTCATGACTTTCCACGGGGAATCCCGGGTAGATCCTTCTGTCCACCCGCATGAATCTCCAAAAGTGATGACCATGCCTCTGGTGGCTCTGGCCGGACTCGCCACCGTGGGCGGCCTGCTGGGCATCCCGCTCATTCACGGTTGGCATATTCTGCACAACTGGCTCGAGCCAGTTCTTCACTTTGATCTTGCGAACGCTCTCAAACATTCCGAGCATATGCTTCATGAGGCAGGTCGACACGCACCCTCATGGGCACATCTGCTGGAACCGAAGGAACACAACCTCTGGATCGAATCTTCGTTGATGCTGTTTTCCCTTGTCGTCGCCATCGTCGGTATTGCCAGCGCCTACATATTCTATATCAAGCGTCCTGACCTTCCGGAAAAATTCACGAAAGGACAGTGGGGATTCGACCTGGTGCAAAACAAATATTATGTGGACGAACTTTATGACGATTCGATCGTGCAACCCACAATTAAAGCTTCCAAATTGTTATGGAAGGAATGTGATGCCAAGGCCATTGATGGCACAGTGAACGGCGCCGCCAAGGCCATCGGCTGGTTCAGTCGCCAGGCCCAGGTGTTCCAGTCCGGTTTCGTCCGCAATTACGCCTTATTTATGGTGGTTGGATTTATTAGTCTTCTGCTGGTGATGTTTTAAATGTTTTTAACTTTTATTACATTTCTACCATTCCTCGGGGCAGTGTTCCTGGCCTTCATGCCAAAGGAAAATGAAAACGCGATCAAGCAGACCGCTCTCGCTATCGCGTTGACAGATTTTCTGCTCTCGTTAATGTTGTGGACGAATTTCGACAACAGCACCCATAAAATGCAGTTTGAGTTGAACGTTCCCTGGATCGAAGCGTGGGGCATCAACTTCCACGTGGGTCTGGATGGCATTTCACTTCTGCTTTATGTGATGACCACCTTTCTGACCATGATCTGCATCATCGCTTCCTGGGATGTCAAAAAACATGTCCGCGAATACATGATGGCCATGCTGGCTCTTTCAACCGGCATGTTGGGAGTATTCATCGCCCTTGACCTTTTCATGTTTTATGTTTTCTGGGAGTTCCAACTGGTTCCCATGTACATCATTATCGGTGTATGGGGAGGCCCGCGCCGAATTTATGCATCCATCAAGTTCTTCTTGTTCACCGCTGTGGGCTCTCTGCTCATGCTGGTAGCCATCGTCTGGATTTATTTCCATATTCAACAAACGACCGGAGTGGCCACGGCAGACATTATTTATATTACCGAACACCTCGACGTTTCTCTGGACATCCAGAAATGGCTGTGGCTGGCCTTTTTTCTGGCTTTTGCTATCAAGGTGCCGATGTTCCCGTTTCACACCTGGTTGCCAGATGCGCACGTTGAAGCGCCCACCGCAGGCTCCGTTATTCTGGCAGGTGTCTTGCTGAAAATGGGAACCTATGGCTTCCTGCGTTTCAACCTGCCCTTCTTTCCCGAGGCTTCTTACTATTTTGTCCCCATGGTGGCCTGGCTGTCGATCATCGGAATCATTTATGGGGCACTGGTGTCGATGGTGCAGGAAGACTTGAAGAAACTGGTTGCCTATTCCAGCGTCAGCCATCTCGGATTTGTGATGTTGGGAATTTTCGCGCTGAATCCTTATGGAATTCAGGGCGCTTTGATCCAGAATATCAATCACGGCATCAGCACCGGCGCGCTCTTCCTTTTGGTCGGTATCATCTACGACCGACGTCATACAAGGTTGATCAAAGAGTTTGGCGGGCTGGCTAAAAACATGCCAAAATACGCGGTTTGTTTCATGATCGTCGCTCTGTCTTCGATCGGGCTACCGGGTATGAACGGATTTGTCGGGGAATTCCTGATACTACTGGGAGTATTTCAGGTCAACGGGCTCTGGGCAGCCTTTGCCACCTCTGGGATCATCCTCGCTGCCTGCTACATCCTCTGGATGTTCCAGCGCGTCATGTTCCTGGAGTTAAGTAATCCGAAAAATATGAATCTGAAAGACATGAATGTTCGGGAAATGATCACCATTGTTCCCTTGATAGTATTAATTTTCTGGATCGGTTTGTATCCCAAACCTTTCATGGATACGTTTGATGCATCGGTCACGCATCTGGTCTCTAAAGTGAGCCCGGACAATTTCCGGCCCGGCAATGAGCACCAGAGTGACTCCCATGGTGAACACACTCAACTCATTACTCCGAATGAAATGGCAAGTTTGAACCATAAGCTTCAAATGCCCAAAAAAGTTTTGATTAAGGAATAAACTGTGGAACCCATTCTCGCACCTGAATCGATTGACCTGATTGCCTTGGCGCCTGTGATCGTTTTGAGCGTTTTCGCTATGATGGTACTGGTGTTAGACCTTTGGGGGGGACGAAACAAAACTCTGTTGGTGTTTATCAGTCTGGTTGGCCTTTTGATGACGGCTATCAGCGCGTTTGCCAAACATCCTCTTCCCGCCTATTCCTTCAACGACAGTTATATCGTCGACCACCTGTCGTTGTTTTTCATATGTATATTCACCCTCAGTTCCGCGCTGACGATTCTTTTATCTGTGGAATACAACGAGCGGGAAGACATACGAGCCGGAGAGTATTACGCCCTCATCCTGTTCTGCACCGTGGGGATGATCCTTCTGGCCTCCTCCACCGACATGATCATGATTTTTCTGGGCATCGAAATTGTTTCGATCTGCCTTTACGTGCTGACGGGAATACGCCGAAACGATCATCGATCCAACGAAGCGGCTCTTAAATATTTTCTGCTTGGAGCCTTTGCGACCGGGTTCCTGCTATACGGAATGACTCTGGTTTATGGTTCGACCGGCTCCACCAACCTGTTTAAAATCGCCGAGTTCATACAAAATCCATCGGCCCAGTCCAATCCCCTGCTGCTGATGGGACTGGTGCTTCTTATCATCGGGTTAGGTTTCAAAGTCGCCTCGGCACCCTTTCATATGTGGGCTCCTGATGTTTACCAAGGTGCTCCGACTCCTGTTACCGCTTTCATGGCAGTGGGACCCAAGGCCGCCGCGTTTGCCGCTTTTTTCCGGGTATTTGCTGAAGCCTTCCCGGAGATGTCGCCATCCTGGGAAACGCTCCTGAGCATTATTGCCGTTCTCAGCATGTTCGTCGGTAATCTCGGCGCCATCATGCAGACCAATATCAAGCGGATGCTGGCGTTTTCCAGTATCTCGCACGCAGGTTACATCCTGATAGCGATCATCGCCAAAAGTTCTCTCGGCAGTTCAGCCCTGCTGTTTTATATGTTGTCCTATACCTTCATGACCTTTGGAGCTTTTGGCATCGTCATTATCCTGGGTCGAAAAGGTGAAGAGAATCTGGAAATCGAAAATTATTCGGGCTTGGCCTACAAGCATCCAATTATCGCGTTGAGCATGACCATCTTCCTCCTGTCATTGGGCGGACTACCACCGTTTGCCGGGTTCGTCGCCAAGTTTTACATCTTCAGCGCCGCGATTCAGGAAGGGTTGCTCACGCTGGTTATCATCGCTGTGCTCAACAGTGCCATCTCGTTTTACTACTACCTGAAAGTCGTGGTTTTCATGTATATGAAAGAATCGGAAGCGGAGTTTAAAATCTCCCTGACTCCCATGACCCTGTTTGTGATTCTGATCGGCGTGATCGGCACCATCAACCTCGGCATCTTCCCTAACACCATCATCGCCCTCGCCTCGCATTAGCACTTGTGATATTTAACCTTTGCCTTCATGCCCCGAAGGGGTAATAACTTTCATTGGCTAGCAAAGAGTTTTCTCGGCTGAATAATAAGCCCGTTTCTTCCCCTGCTAAGGGGTGTTATAATTCTTTCTCTAAACACAAACGACTTAAAGGGCAAGCTCGCGTTATGAAAATGCATCATCTGGACAAGGAACAAGTAGAAGCGGTCATGCAGAAGGTGAAGGAAGTGGTCGATTCAGGACAATACCCACCCGATACTATCGAAGCAATTTTTAAGCTTTCGGAAGTGGATGGAGAAAAGTTCCTGGAATCCAAGGCCCACCCCGTTCAGAAGGAAAAGGTGAATTTTGAAATCGATCCGGAAAAAGGAGTGCGGTTTTTTGATCCGTTCAACTTTTTCACACGCGGAATCTATAAGGATATGGACGGCCTGACCATCTGGACCACAGACAATCTTAAAGAACCCTGGGAATATGACGAGGACAAAGAAAAGCCATCTCTATAAATAGGGTAAGGTAAAACATAAAACTTTATGCAGGCTACGTCCGCATAAAGGCAGGTAAAATAATTCCTCCCCTCTCATGAGAGGGGAGGAATTATTTGCATGTGTGCCAAAGGGATGGCAAATTCCAACCAATTAAATTTCCCTCTAAATAAAAAAAACCCCCCGCGCCTGCTGGCACGGGGGGTTTAATAATTCAGTACTTTTCTCTTTAGCTTTTCTCTTTAGCTTTTTCCTGATCTTTGCTGTAATCGTAGGATCCCTTTCTAGGAAGTGACGCGGTGAAAATATCGGCCTCATCCTTCATAGCTTTATCTTTGGCCTCGCCTTCTTCCTGAGCTTTCTTGCGAATCGCGGCTTCTTTTTCTTCTTCAGTCATATCTTCTTCGGCTTTTCCTTCTTCGGCTTTGCCTTCTTCAACTTGGGCAGCCTGCTCGCCCTCTTCAACCTCAGAAGCTTCATCCTCTTCCTGCGCATCCTTCATAGAAGTTTTGAAGTTTTTAATGCTGCGCCCAAAAGCACTGCCGATTTCGGGAAGTTTTCCCGCCCCGAAAATAATCATAATGATGATCAGAATGACCATCAACTCAGGAAAACCAATTCCCATCATAATTCATACCCTCCCAGTATTTGATAACAGGTGTCCACCACCTATAGAAACGATAAATTAATTAGAAGAAGCTCAGTTTATCCCTTTTATATAAGCAATTACAAGGGGAAATAGCCCTGATCGAGGAAAAACAGAAAGGTTTTCAGCCTGCACGAAGGGAATCGATCGCCTTTTTATAGTCTTTCGCGTTAAAAACCGCCGACCCGGCGACTAACACACCGGCTCCCGCTTTCGCGATCTCTCCGGCATTTTCGGGATTGATTCCGCCATCGACTTCCAGTGCAATCGTATTTTCGTAATGGCTTATGATTTCGCTCAGGTTCTGGATTTTATCCAGCATGGATGGAATGAATTTCTGCCCACCAAACCCAGGGTTGACCGACATCAGCAAAACAATGTCGATCTCGTGCAAAATTTCCTCCAGTGAAGAAAGAGGAGTGGCCGGATTCAGCACAACCCCTGCCATCACATCCTTTTCTTTTATCAATTGAATGGTGCGATTCAAATGCGGGCAGGCTTCAACATGAACGGTGATGATATCAGAACCTGCGGATATGAAGTCGGCAATATAGTTGTCGGCATTTTCAATCATCAAATGCACATCTAACGGCAATTCGGTCACTTTTCGGACAGCCTCCACCACCGCCGGGCCAATAGTGATATTGGGCACAAAATGACCGTCCATCACATCCACATGAATCCAGTCAGCTCCCGCCTGTTCTACTGCTTTGACTTCATCCCCCAACCGGGCAAAATCCGCGGAGAGGATGGAAGGCGCGATGATTACCCCGTCGTTCTTCTCGGCCATTGGCTCAATCAACCCCCATTTAGAAAATAAATCGACCCGAAGTATAGCATAAGCTGATAATTCCTTCCATTTTTATAGGCCGTATCTGGCAAACCCTCTGGCACTCAATGGCTTCTTTCATTATAATAATGGGCTTTATATCTACTATTTTTAAGCCCATGCAGACCACACTCGAAAATCTCCGTGAGAAGATCAAGCACCTCTTGATGCAGGACCACAATATGCTATTGCTGGCGGCAGTGATCGGATTTTTGGCCGGGTTGGCATCGACCCTATTTCGCTGGCTGATCGGATTTTTCGGAGATGTTTTTTCCTCCGAGGGGCTGTCATGGATTGGAATAACCGGTTCTACGATTCCTTTCCTGTTGCCGCTCATGCCAATGATAGGCGGAATCATCACCGGTGTTATCTGCCATTTTTTTCCCGATGCAGTAAAAGAAAACGGCGTGCACCGGGTCATGCATGCGGTCGCCTTGAAAGCCGGAAAGATTCGCAAACGCACCTTACTGACCTGTTCTACCACCTCGGCGCTCACCATTGGGTCCGGCGGTTCAGCAGGGCGCGAGGGACCTACCGTGCAGATCGGATCGGCAGTGGGTTCGGCCCTGGGGAACTTGTTCCATCTTTCTCATGAACGAGTCCAGGTCTTAGTCGGATGTGGTGCGGCGGCGGGAATCGCCGCCTCCTTCAATGCTCCTTTAGCCGGGGTTCTGTTCGCTCTTGAGATCATTCTCACGGATTTCACCATCCACACGTTCAGTCCCATCGTTGTTGCATCCGTCATTGGTACGGCGACCGGACGGGCTCTGGAGGGCAACGAAATTACTTTCCATGTGCCGGTTCATGAACTGGTCAGCTATTCCGAAATTATTTTTTATGTATTTCTGGGGCTCCTTTGCGGAGTGGTTTCAAAATTGTTCACTTTCGCCTATTTCAAGGCTCATGATATTTTTGAAAAAAAGATTCAACTTCCGAAACCCTTGAAACCTGCCCTCGGTGGGCTGATCGTTGGGTTCATCGCCATATTTTTTCCAGCGGTTCTGGGTAACGGCTACGAGTTCATGGAAAAGGCTCTGCATGGGGATATGTTCTGGGGACTGGCTTTCGCGCTGATTTTTTTGAAAATCATCAGCACTTCCACAACCCTGGGTTCGGGGGGACTGGGAGGAATCTTCGCACCCTCTTTGTTTGTAGGGGCTATGCTGGGCTCTGCCTATGGAACCCTGGTGCACGCGATCAATCCCAGCTTCACGGCTTCGCCAGAGACTTATGCTCTGGTGGGAATGGGAGCCGTAGCAGGAGCGGTGATGCAGGCTCCTTTGACCAATATTTTGATGCTGTTTGAGTTGACCAACGATTACACCATTATTTTGCCGATCATGATCACCTGCATCGTTTCGACCTATACCTTTCGCGCCTTCGATAAAAATTCCATTTATATCCAGAAACTGCTGAAGGAAGGCATTAATATCAAACATGGTCGGGAAGTTTCCATTCTCAACTCCATCAAGGTCAATGATGTTTTGAGCAAGGATGTCACGACGGTCCCCGAAGGCATGCCGTTCAGAAAAATTCTGGAAACCATTTCATATTCTAAGAACTTTTATTTTCCTGTGGTAAATGGTCAGGGAGAGATGTCGGGCATTTTGTCGTTCCACATGGTTCGGGAAATGATTTTTGAAAAAGAACTAGGTGATCTGGTGGTCGCCAACGATTTAAAAGTCGAATCTGTGATGACCCTCACGCCGGAAAACAACCTCAACGAGGCCATGGAAATGTTCGCCAAACTTGATGTAGAACAGCTTCCCGTAGTCCGCCGGGGTGATCCCAAGCGAGTGATCGGCATGGTCAATCGGGGCGAAGTGGTCGCCGCTTACAACCGCGAAGTGCTAGTATCCGGATTTGACCGGTAGAACCCTGATGTCTCACTCCCTCACCTCCAGAACCTCTTTAACTTTTCTTCTATGTTTATTTATTTTCCTCTCCGGTTGCGGCGAGCCTGAATCGTTGATCCACCGAAGATCACAGTTCTTGATGGGAACTCTGGTCGAGATTTCCGTTTTTGAAAAAGATGAAAGCATCGTCCAGACTGCCATCCAGAGTGCTTTCGACGAAATTCAACGGTTGGAAGGATTGATGAGCACCCATATTCCCGGCTCAGAAGTTTCCAAAATCAATCAAGCCGCAGGAATCAAGCCAATACCCGTATCTCCCGAGGTGTTCGAGGTGATCGACCGGGCTATTTATTGGGCCGAGAGAACAAATGGAGCCTTGGATATAAGTGTAGGCCCGATTCAGGAGCTTTGGGAGTTCGAGGACGAACACCCTTCTCTGCCTGGCAAGAGAGCTCTTGAGCAGGCACTTTCCCAAGTGGGCTACGGTAAAATCCGGTTAGAAAACCAGACAGTATTTTTAACAGAAAAAGGAATGCGTCTTCATCTCGGCGCCATCGCCAAAGGATACGCCGTGGACCGGGCTATAAATATATTGCAGGAAAAAAATATTCATCATGCTTTCATCAATGCGGGAGGTGACCTGAAAACCCTCGGCGGCAGACCCGATAAATCGGCCTGGAAAATCGGCCTGCAACATCCCAGAAAACCCGAGTCGATCCTGGCGTCCTTTTCCCTTTCAGGAAAAGCTGTCGCCACCTCCGGTGACTACCAGAAATATTTTGACCTAGAAGGAACTCGTTACCATCACATCCTGAACCCAAAAACAGGATATCCGGTCACCGGTGTGATGTCCGCCACGGTCGTCACCAATACCGTGATGGATGCGGATGCCCTTTCCACAGCCCTGTTCGTCATGGGCGTAAAAAAAGGGTTGGCTTTTATCGACTCCCTGAAAAATACCGAAGGCCTCCTCGTCACTCAGAACAAAGTTCCTCACTTGTCCCAAGGCATGGAGGATTTAGGAGATTTCTCTCTTGAAAGTTTCAAAGAGAACCTCAGCTATTAGACTATGCCCAATTTCGTTTGGGTGGCAACGGTCGGGAAACAGGAAGGCGAGCATGGGGTTCGCTTCCATACCCTCCCCATAAGCTTCAAAGTAAGTGACAAACAAGTCGGGAAAGCGGTCGTGAACGGTCGATAAATATGGCTCCAGCTCAGCAGGGAAATTTAAAAATGGAATTTTTTTATTCACGGCAGTTTGCTTCGCAGTATCCTGATATTCATAAAAATTGCAGACACTGACTAATACCGGCCTGCCGCCCTTTTTTCGGACCCCCTCCACTAAGGACTCAAGGTTTTCACGGTATTGCTTTAAAGGAACCCGGAAAACCTGAGAACCAACTCGACAAACCCGAAAAAGAAAAAGACCACCCCTACAGAGAACCAAAAAAACTGAGTCGTTTTTAATCTTTCTCCTGGGGCCACAAGCCACCCCTAAAGTTTGGAAGGAGAAAATCGTTTTAACAAAAGAGAGTTCCCAACTACCGAAACAGAACTCAAAGACATGGCCACAGCGGCAAACACAGGTTTCAGGAGGACACCATAAAAAGGATACAAGACTCCCGCCGCTATAGGAATTCCCAGCACATTATAAAAGAAAGCCCAGAAAAGATTCTGCCGGATTTTCGCCAGGGTTTGCCGGCTCAACTCAATAGCCTGAGGCACAGCCTGAAGGTCGGAGGTGACCAGAGTGATGTCGGAAGCCTCCATCGCGACATCCGTACCACTGCCCAAAGCAATTCCAACAGTGGATTCGGCCAGTGCAGGAGCGTCATTGATTCCATCGCCCACCATCGCGACCTTGCGGCCTTCTGCCATCTGTTTTCTGATTTCATCCCGCTTTCCCGAAGGCAGGACTTCCGAGATCACATCATCAATACCCAATTGCCGGGCAACTGCCTGTGCGGTTTTTCGATTATCACCCGTCACCATCATCACTTTCAGGCCCATCTTTTTGAGACGATGAACGCATTCCTTGGCATTGGGTTTTAATTTATCGGTGGTGGTGATGATGCCCTCAATCTTTCCATCAATACTTAATATCATCGGCGTTTTTCCCTGCCCGGCCAGCTTTTCCAGTTCATCGCTCATAGAGGAGAAATCAATTTGCTGTTCCTGCATTAGTTTAATATTGCCCAGGAATATATTTTTACTGTCTATTTTTCCCTGCACCCCGAAACCTGGCAGAGCTTCAAAATCAACAACTGTTTCAAATCGGAGGTTGTGCTTTCTCGCTTCAGCAACTACAGCCTGAGCTAAAGGGTGTTCCGATTTTTTTTCCAGAGAGCCGGCCAACACCAGCAAACGGTCCGCATCCAATACAGCTGTAGGAGACAAAAGCACATCGGCCACTTCCGGTTTGCCACAAGTGAGGGTTCCCGTTTTATCAAACACAATCGTATCCAGTTTTTCAGCCTGCTCCAAAGCCTCCCCGCCCTTGATCAGGATGCCCATCTCCGCACCCTTTCCGGTTCCGACCATGATCGCTGTAGGGGTTGCAAGGCCCAATGCGCAGGGACAGGCAATGATCATGACAGAAATGAATACCATCAAGGCAAAGAGAAACGGCGTTGTCGGTAAGGGACCGAATGCATCACCAAAGCCCCACCAGAATGCAAAAGCCAGAAGAGCCAGGCCAATCACTACCGGCACAAAGATTCCGGCAATTTTATCCACAAGCCTTTGCACAGGCGCTTTCGATCCCTGCGCCTGTTCCACCAGTTGAATGATCTGCGCCAGCACAGTATCTTTACCCATGCGGGTCACGCGCATTTTAAAAAACCCGGTCTTGTTGAGGCTGGCCCCGATCACTTCATCGCCGGATTTTTTGTCTACCGGAACACTTTCACCGGTCAACATCGACTCATCAATAGAAGATTTCCCCTCAACCAGAATTCCATCCACAGGAATTTTTTCCCCGGGACGGACCAGGACCACATCTCCCTGGATCAGATCCTCCACGCTGATTTCAATCTCCCTGCCCTCTCGTTCAACATGGGCGGTTTTAGGCTGGAGTCCTATTAACTTCTTGATCGCGGAAGAAGCACTATGCTTGGCACGCGCTTCCATCCAACGCCCAAGCAGGACAAGGGCGATGATCATGACCGAGGTATCGTAATAGACTTCAGAAAACCCCACCAAGGCCGGGAAAAAGGTAACCCAAACGCTGTAAAGATATGCCGCCGAAGTACCCACGGCAATCAGCGTGTTCATATCGGCGTAACCGTGACGGAACCCGTTGAACGCCCCGCGATAAAACTGCCAGCCACCAAAAAACTGCACTGGAGTCGCCAGGATAAATAATGTGATATTCAGCGTATTCGATTCGAGATTGAACAACGTGCTCATGGAAAGAAACATGACCACCAAGCTGGTCAGTCCGCTAAAAACCAGTTTCAGTTTAAGATCAGCCAGGTTTTTGATATAGCGCCCCTCATCCCCTTTCGATGAAACGTCTTGAAGTTTTTCAGGCAAAAGGCGATAGCCGGCTTCTTCCAAAGCTGATTGCAAGATTTTAAAATCGACCAGTGCAGGGATGTAACCGACCAGCACCTGTTCGGTCGCCAGGTTCACATCGACTTCATGAACCCCTTCCACAGACGCAAGTTTTTTCTCGACCCTTGAGACGCAGGAGGCACAGGTCATACCTTCTATAGCAAACGTTGTGCTCTGCCGGGGAACTTCAAATCCCAGTTTTTCGATTGTCTCGAGGAACTGGCTGGCCGATATTTTTTGTGGATCAAACTCGATGGTGGCCGCCTCCGCAGCAAAGTTGACATGGGCAGAGACCACCCCCTCCAGTTCGCCAACCTTCTTTTCGATCCGTGCCGAACAACTGGCGCAACTCATGCCCTTAACCGGCAGAGTTATGTTCTCTTTATTTTTGGATTTAAGACCCGTCATGATGAACCTATATTAATGAACAATACTGTATCAGGATACACACTTTCGAGAACCGAATCTAATAACTATATTTGGAAAATTGGGAAGGTTGGGATTTTAAAGAAAGAGGCGCCTATTTATTACTAAACAGGGTTTTCAGGGTAACCACTCCATAACCGATAAGCAGGAGGGCGATCAGTCCACTGGAAAAAGAGTCCTGGCTCATAGCGCTGGTGAACACAAAAACACCCACTACGCTCAAAATCACACCGAGGACAAAAAAACCAAATGTGCGATAAATCGGGGTTTTGCTTTCCAGAGAATCGCGTTTTTGCTTGAGTTGCCACCGCCAACGAAGGATATAATAGGTCTGGCGAACCCAGTTGAACAATCCACTGTCTTCAATCAGGCTGGTCTTACAATACATGCAATGGGTGTCCGTATTGCGATTGGGGAACCCGCAATTCAGGCATATTTTGCTGTCCTGGCTTTGATTTAAAATCACAGGTTCTTTTTCAGGCTTATCCATCAAACTCCTCGGCGGAGGGCCAGTGAGAAATTCCTACTGTCTGCCTCTACGGCTAATGGGCACCTCTTGGCAAGAGCTAAATTGAAGAGAAGCCCTAAAAAATCGTATCTTAGGTGTATTTAAATTTTATTACTTATGGAAAGCACTGTCAATCTCCATCGTTGAGCATAAATTTCTCCCTGCGGAGATCTATTAATCGTGATTGAACTGGAAGGCTCAATTGCCTATAATCCAGTTCCCTTTTTTAAAATTAAAAACTCCATTGTAATGAAACAGATTCTTTTTATCCTTTTATCGCTTTCTATGGTTTCGCCCGGTTTTGCCGCGCCCTCTTCCGAAGAAATGGCGCTCATTCCGGCTGGAAAATCTCAAATGGGGAGCCGGAAATCCCTGTTGGAACTCAAACCTCACGATTTATTCAACACTGACCGACACACCCTGGGCCCGGAAAACCCGGCTCATGAGGTTTATCTTGATGCGTTCTACATAGATATTTATGAAGTGACTCACAAAAAATATAGAAAGTATGTCGACGCTACCGGAGCCAAAAAACCCCAGAGCTGGGGAAATCCCAAATTCAACAGTGACCAGCAACCGGTGGTCGGCGTTTCCTGGAAGGAAGCCGTGGCCTATTGCAAATGGAGTGGCAAAAGGCTTCCCACAGAAGCTGAGTGGGAAAAAGCGGGCCGAGGCAAACGACCGGTCAAATACCCCTGGGGGGATTCTCCACCCGATTCAGAAAAACTGAACTATAACGAAGAGAAGATGAAAACCACCCCGGTGGGTTCCTATGAAAAAGGCAAGTCGGATTACGGCATCTATGATCTTTCCGGCAACGCTTCCGAATGGGTTCATGACTGGCATTACCCGGAGTACTACCTGTTTTCTCCCAAAGAAAATCCACAGGGTCCAGAAAAAGGACAATATAAAATTATTCGCGGAGGAAACTGGAGAAACAACGCCGATTATGTCGACCTGACCTACCGCAACGCAACCACACCCATCCTGCAGAGTAACGGTGTAGGATTTCGTTGCGCTAAAAACGCATCGAAATAAAGAGCAAACTTTATAATTAAGGGCGTTTGAGCCGGGCGAGAATTCTATCGAGCAGGAGATCGGCAATTTCCCGCTTCGGCTTCAAAGGAAGATGTTCCATATTTTCCTCACGGTCAATGATCGTCACCTGATTGGAATCGGACTGAAATCCGATTCCCGGCGCGCTGATATCATTGGCAACAATGAGGTCGAGGTTCTTTTTTTTCAATTTCTCAAGAGCGCTCTCCAGCAGGTTCTGGCTCTCCGCCGCGAAACCCACTACCAGTTTGCCCGAGTTGCGTTTAGCCACTTCCAGCAAAATATCTATAGTAGGAACCAGCTTGAGAACCAAGCCTTCATCACCCTGTTTTTTGATCTTTTCCTTTTCCAGTTTTTCTGCGGCAAAATCGCCTACTGCGGCGGACATCACCAGGACATCGCAGTTTTCGAGATGCTCCTGAACCAAAGCATTCATCTCGTCCGCTCTTTTGCAGGATTTAAATTCCACACCCGACGGCGGTTTTAAATACGTCGGTCCGCTGATGAGAACCACTTCCCCTCCCCGCGCCTCAACCTGTTCGGCCACGGCATAACCCATTTTCCCGGAAGATGGATTAGACAGGTATCGCACAGGGTCTATGGCTTCATGAGTGGGCCCGGCTGTGATGAGAAACCGTATGCCAGTCAGGTCATTACGTTGGTTAAAATAACTCCTGATCTTGTCAAGAATAACGGCGGTGTCAGCCAAACGCCCCGGTCCGATCACCCTGCAAGCGAGTTCTCCGGATTCGGGATCGACAAACTCAACGCCTCTGGATTTCAGCAGAGCAATATTTTCTTTCACGGCGAGGTGTCCCCACATTCCTTCGTTCATGGCCGGGGCAACCAGCACCGGGCCTTTAAACGCCAAATGTAAACATGACAGGGCATCATCGGCAAGGCCATGCGCCATTTTTCCCAGCATGGAGGCGGTAGCCGGAGCCACAACCAGAAGGTCCGCATTCTCGGCAACGCGGATGTGCTCCATCTCCGCAGAATTTTGTGAATCAAACAACGTGTGATAAACCGGATGCCCGGAAAGCGCCTCAAAAGTCAGCGGGGTCACAAATTGGCCAGTATTGGCACTCATCGCCACCCTCACCTCGGCTCCTTCTTTCACCAACAGGCGCACTAACTCCACAGCCTTATAGGCGGCTATACTGGCCGAGACACCCAATACAATCTTCGCGTTTTTCATAGTCCAATTATAAGTATTAATTTTGGATCAAGCAATGTTTTTAGACAGGCCGAGCGATTGACTTTCCATCCCTCATTTCTTAAAGTATTGCCATTATTTCCTGCAGAAATCCAGCTGCTTTCAACGCTTTCACCGTACCTGGGACACACACAATGGAGGAAAAGTTCAGGATAGCTATCCGAGTTCCAGAAGTTTTTTATGTCCTCAGACACCATGAATCACGCGAACCCGACAGGTTTGTAGCCGAAGCAGAGTTGATACAAAAACACCAGTCGGAGGAAAAAAGCGAAGAATCCGTTTCAGAAGAAGTTCAATTGGGACGTGACCAGATAGATGCAATTTGCAGGACGCTTAAATCAAAGTTTACGACCGAGACAAAAAACATAACCTCATTCAAAAGCTATATTTATAACTTGAAATCTAATTCCCGGGAAGCAGCAATACAGGAGACTAAAAGTTTTCTTCAAGAAATGAGAAATATTGAGCAGAACTATAAAGGCGATAATATATCTAATTTTTTTCTAAATCACTGGGCCCGATACGGGGAAAATTTTTATTTCATTTTAAAAAGCATTGATCTTGCAGGAATCAGGGTGGTGCGGGACAGCCATCTACTCAAGCACCTGACTGATGAACAAAAAATCGACATCTACCTCGAAACCTATTGAAACATCAAAAAAAATCCACCCAGGGGAGCTGAGTGGATTTTGCAGAGGCAATCACCCTGAACGGGCCATCTTAGCGATTCTCCCCCCTACCTCCAAATGAGCAATCCTGCCGCAAGCAAACGGAGTATCCCGAATAAAACGCTATTTTAAACGACGTGCCAAGCCACGGGGAACAAAACCCACTTGTGGGGTTCAATCCGATTTTCTTTCTATTCCTTTGATGATGGAGCGTCCTTTTGGCGCGTGGCTTCTCAAGTGTTCACGCACAAGCATCACTGCATGATTGTCATCCATCGCCATGATGAAGATGCTAAAATCATCTTCGGAATTATCCTTCTCATTTATTAAAACACCTTTTACTTTGAAACTATAATGTTTGGGTGGCATGGTATTCTCAAATGGGTTTAAAACAGCATTATATGATATCAACTCTACTTAAAAAACCCGCCGAAATTCTTCGGGGAGCCCGGATAGAAACATGCAACTAAAAATCCTTTTAGTCTCCGCCGAAGTCCATCCTTTCGCCAAAACCGGAGGTTTGGCAGATGTCAGCGGCGCATTGCCCCCGGCCCTGAAAAAACTCGGGCACGACATCCGGGTCATCATGCCAAAATATCCCTGCACTGCCAAAGCCGGACGAAAAATACAGTCTCTCAGGATTGATCTGAAACTCCCCGGCTTCAGCCAGAAAGGCTCCCTGTTCAAATCTGAGCTTTCAGGTGGCATTCCGGTTTATCTGATTAAACACGATGGATACTTCAAACGGAAATACATTTATGGCAAACCCGGCACAGATTATCCCGACAGCGTTGAGCGCTTTGCTTTTTTCTCCCAGGCTGTTCTGGAGGCCATTAAAAATCTCGACTTCAAACCGGACATCATTCATTGCAATGACTGGCATACCGGGCTGATCCCGGTGTATCTAAAATCGCTTTATCGTAAAGACCCATGGTTTTCCCACACTAAAACACTTTTCTCGATTCACAATCTCGGTTACCAGGGTAACTTTCCTCATTCTCACTTGAAAAAAACCGGACTGGGCGAGTCTTTGTTCCGAGAAGACGGCATTGAGTTTTACGGCCAGATCAGTTTTTTAAAAGGCGGACTGATGTTTGCCGACACCTTGAGCACAGTGAGCCCCGCCTACAGCCAGGAAATCCAAACTGCGGAACTGGGTTTTGGTATGGAAGGAATTTTGCAAAAACGTTCCAGCCGCCTGTACGGGATTTTGAACGGCGTCGACTATTCCGTCTGGAATCCGAAAATCGACCCATTGATTGCGGCTAATTATGGGCCGAAATCCCTGTCACAAAAAAAACACTGCCGCGATGACCTGATAAAAACGTTTTCTCTCCGGCTCAATAAAAAGACACCCATTCTCTGCATGATCACCCGGCTTTCAGAACAAAAGGGAATCGATTTGATCATGGAAGCCAAAGACGCGCTCGATGAACAGGACATATCTTTATTGATTCTGGGAACCGGCTCGGCCCAATACGAATCCTTTTTTAAGCAATGGAGCCGGGACCGGCCTGACCGCATCGCTACGGTATTAAAGTTTGATGAATCTCTGGGACACCGGATTCTGGCAGGCAGTGACATGCTCCTCATGCCATCCCGTTATGAGCCTTGCGGACTCACTCAGATGTATGCCCTGAAATATGGCACGGTTCCCGTCGTCCGGGCCGTCGGCGGTTTGAAAAATTCTGTCCAGGAATTCAGTCCTGAAACAGGAAAGGGAACCGGGTTTAAATTCAAAACTCCACAGGCAAAATTTTTCCTGAAATCTCTGCAAAAAGCCTTATCCTGTTTCGACCAAAGCAAAACCTGGAAAAAGCTGATGTTAAATGGGATGGCAAAAGACAATAGTTGGGAGTCTGCCGCCAAACAGTATTTACGTCTTTACCGGAAATCCCCCTGACACACCGGAAGGAGTCTCATTCGATGACGGAAAGCAGTCTCGGCCTGGAAATTCTTCAGGAAGTTACCCGGATCGCCAACTCCACTCTGGACCTGGATGAAACTCTGGAGAAAATCATTCCGGTGATTAAGAATAAAATGCATATGGATGCCTGCGCCATATACCTGATCAACGAATCAGACAGGCTCCTGCACCTGAAAGCCTCCATGGGCCTTCCTGATAAAGCCATGCATATTAATCTGGGAATCGGTCAGGGGGTAACTGGCTGGGTGGCCCAGCAGGGAAGGTCCTTGGCTTTGAGCGAAGCCATGCAGGACCCCCGGTTCGTCTATTTCCCGGAAATCGAAGAAGAAAAGTTTAGCTCCATGCTTTCGGTGCCAATTCTTGCCAACTGCCCACCTCTGGGTGTCATCAATGTTCATAGCATTGAAAAGAGAGTTTTCAGCCCGGAGGAAATCTCTGTCTTGGAAACGATTGCGGGTCAGGTCACCGGTTGTCTGAGAAACGCCATTCAGTTCCACCGAAACCAGATGACATTAAAAGAAACCAGGATTCTGTATGACATCAGTTTGGCGGTTCAATCCACCCTCAAACTGGAGCACGGATTGTGGATCATCCTCAGTGCCATCACTATGGGGGAAGCGGGAGGGTTCAACCGGGCCATGCTGTTCACCCTTAACGAAAAAAACCAGCGACTTCAAGGGATCATGGGACTGGGTCCCGATTCTCAGGAGGATGCTGTGAGAGTCTGGACTGAGTTGAATAAAAAAAAAGGTGATTTACTGCAATGGGTCATTAAGGAAGCCCAGCGTGACTTGCATAGAGATTCCCCGTTCCACAACTTTGTTTGCGGATTAAGTTATCCGGTCACTGCCAACGATAATATTCTTTCGGAAACCGTACTGCAAAAAAAGCCATTCAATATTACAAAAGCCAAAGAACATCAGCTCGTCAGCCAGGAGTTCATCGATGCGCTGGGCGTGGACTCCTTCGCCACTGTCCCCCTTATCGCGCATGAAGAAGTGCTGGGAGTCATTCTGGTCGATAACCGTTATGACCAAAAACCCATCACCGAAGAAAACCTGCGGTTTTTGACACGATTTACCGTTTACGCCAGTTGGGTCATCGAAAACTCCAGGCTTTTCTCTAAACTGCTGGACACCAACCGCGAACTGCTTTCCATGAAGGAACAACTGGTCCAGGCAGAAAGATTGTCTGCCCTGGGAGAAATGGCCGCAGAAGTCGCCCATGAAATTAAAAACCCCCTGGTTTCCATTGGCGGATTCGCCCGCAGGCTAAAAGATAAAATGACCCACCTTTCACAAAAGTGGGAAGACAATAACGATTTAAAATCAGCCGCTAATTATTCTGAAATTATTTCCAGCGAAGTAGATCGCCTTGAAAGGCTGCTCAAAAACACCTTGATCTATTCAAAGTCCGGAACGCTTGAAACGGAAGAATGCCAGCTCAACAAATTGATAGAAGAAGTCCTCTACCTTTTCAAATCGGGGCTCTATGAAAAGAATATACACCTGGTGACCGACCTACAAACAGATCTTCCCTTATTGAAACTCGACCAGCAGAAAATCAAACAGGTCCTGATAAACCTGTTCTATAACGCACTGGAGTCCCTCTCTCTGGGCGGACTCCTGAAAGTTGAAACCTTTCAGGAAGAATACGCCCAGAAACAGAAAATGATCACAGTCCGGGTTGAGGACACAGGAGGAGGCATTCCCCAACAAGTTTTTGAAAATATTTTTAATCCCTTTTTCACCACCAAACATACGGGAACCGGGCTCGGACTTTCCATCTGTCGGAAAATTATAGAGAATCATGGCGGAACAATTCGGGTGGAAAACCAATTAGGTAAAGGAGTTATCGTCTATCTCCATTTACCGTTGCAAAACAGCCCCGATTATATTAAAAACTAGTGTCCTTCTGTCATGGTGAATCCATTTTCTTTTTTCCGGGATCCTTGACCTGAACCCATAAACGCCAAACTAAACATGAAAACCATCCTCGTTGTTGATGACGAACAAAATATCAGGTTTCTTTATAAAGAAGAGCTTGAAGATGCCGGTTATAAGGTCTCGGTGGCCGCCACCGGCGAGGAAGCCTTTAAAAAATTAAAGAAGCAGGTTCCGGACCTCATTATCCTGGACATCAAAATGCCTGGAATGGACGGCATTGAGGTCATGCGGAAAATCAAAGATGAAAAGGGCGATATTCCCATAATACTTTGTTCTGCTTATGGCCAGTACAAGCAGGACTTTAGAGTATGGGCCTCGGATGCCTATGTGGTCAAATCAGCAGATCTCAGGGAACTGAAACTCACCATCAAGGAGATTTTCAATCAGCTAAAAGCGGGTTGATCAGAATAAAATGGCCAAGCAAACTATCGAACCCAGGTTCATTGCTGTTGAAGGCGCTATAGGCGCTGGCAAAACATCTTTGGTCAGCCTCCTTGAACAACAATATGGCGCCCGGGTAATTCTGGAGGAGAACGATTCCAATCCCTTTATCGCGAAATTTTATGAGGATCAGGAAACCTACTCCTTTCAAACCCAGATTTTTTTTTTACTGAACCGATACAATCAATATATGGAACTGGCGCAGAGAGACCTGTTTAACTCCGTGGTCGTGATCGACTACCTGTTTCAACGCGACAAAATATTCGCCCAACTCAACCTGGAAGATCACGAGTATCGCCTGTATGAACAAATCTTCAACCTACTCAGCCCAAAAGCTCCGAAACCCGATTTAGTCATTTTTTTGCAGGCCAGCACCGACGTGTTGATGGAGAGAGTTTCCAAAAGAGGCCGGGATTATGAAGCTTTTATGGACCCCGATTATCTTGATTCGGTGAACAAGGCTTTCAATAATTTCTTTTTTTACTACTCCGACACACCACTTTTGGTCATAAATACCAATGAGATCGACTTTGTTGAAAAAAAATGTGACCTGGAAGAGTTGATTAACAAGATCAACAACCATAAAATAGGCAGAGAATATTATAACCCGCTTGGATCCTAACGGACCGGGACGGAGTAAGCTTTATAAATCAAGGCGAACGTAATTCGAGGACCCCATTGGCGGCCTCAAAATTTTCATAGCGTTCTCCATGCTACGCTGCTCCCACAGCATTTGCTGCTGGTTTCATTTTTTGATCCCCCCCGTTTGGCCTCAAGCCTTATCCGTATAAAGGACCATGGATATCAGGCCTGTCACCGTCCCTGAAGTTTCAGGGAGAAAAAATTCAGGGAAAAAGATCACCGCCCTGACCGCTTACGATTACAGCTTCGCGAAACTCCTCGACGCAACAGATTTAGACATCATTCTGGTGGGGGATTCCTTAGGGATGGTTTCCCTCGGCCATGAGAACACCCTCGCGGTGACTATGGAAAACATGGTCGACCATACCCGCGCCGTCAAGCAAGGCACCCAGCGCGCACTGGTTGTGGGCGATATGCCGTTCATGTCCTATCAGGTTTCAGTGGAACAGGCAGTTACTAACGCTGGCCGCCTGATTCAGGAAGGTGGGGCCTCCGCCGTCAAACTCGAGGGAGGAGCCCGCGTGTCCGACAGGGTTCAGGCGATTGTTCAGGCGGGAATTCCCGTCATGGGCCATATTGGCTTGACCCCGCAATCCGTCCATCAATTTGGTGGCTATAAAGTGCAGGGCAAAAACTATCTCGACTCCCGGCAAATCAAGCAGGACGCGCACGATCTGCAAAACGCCGGCATCTTTGCTCTGGTTCTGGAGGGCATCCCCGGTGGACTTGCAGAAGAAATCACCGCCGAACTAAAAATACCGACCATCGGTATTGGGGCCGGCTCTAAATGTGACGGACAGATTCTGGTGCTTCACGACCTGCTCGGACTGAATCAGGACTTCGTGCCCAAATTCGTAAAACAATACGCCCAACTGGCTGATAGCCTGAAGGACGCGGTTTCCGAATACATACAGGACGTCAGGAGCGAAACGTTTCCGGGGCAGGAACATACCTATCATTCAAAACAGGGAAAACTCAAACAGGTCAACGATGGGGATTAAAATTAAATCTCGAACCTTGCGAGAAATATCCTCCATTTCCGAAATGAAAGATATTTCTCAATCGTTGCGGAAACAGAACCTGACTATAGGGTTTGTGCCGACTATGGGTTGCCTCCATGCAGGCCATTTAAACCTGGTCAAAAGATCATTGGAAACCTGTGACCGAACCGTGGTCAGTATTTTTATCAACCCCACCCAGTTTGGTTCCAACGAAGATCTTGATACCTACCCACGCCAGTTGGAAAGCGACATCGAGAAGCTGGAGACAATAGGCGCCGACATTTTGTTCCATCCGACCAAAGAGGAGATGTATCCACCCGGCTACAAAACCTCTGTAGAAGTGCAGAACATCACCGAACAGCTATGCGGCAAAAGTCGGCCCGATCTTTTTGATGGCGTCAGCACAGTGGTGTTAAAACTGTTCAATATCGTTCGGCCCCATAACGCTTACTTTGGCGAAAAAGACTGGCAACAACTTGCGGTCATCGAGACCCTGGTTGAGGATTTAAACCTTGATGTTGCCATCATCCGTGTCCCAATTGTAAGGGAAGCTGATGGACTTGCCATGAGTTCCAGAAACCGCTATTTGTCACCTCAAGAAAGACAATCCGCGCTGTCTTTATCGCGTTCGCTTCAGCAGGCCCGGGACAATATTCGCCGGGGAACTACTTCGGCAAAAGCGATCAGCGATTCAATCCGGCAATGCCTGTCCGAGCAAGAAGGAACAGAAATCGACTATATTTCCGTTTGCGACCCGGAAAGTTTCAAGGAAAAAGAACAAATTCGTGGTAGAACGCTGATCGCCCTCGCGGTGAAGGTCGGCCCGTCGCGGCTCATTGACAATTGCATTATCGAGGAGTTCTGATGCAAAGAATTATGCTTAAATCCAAACTTCACCGTGCCCGGGTAACGGCAACGGAGATTGATTATGAAGGCAGTATTGCCATTGATGAAGACCTGTTGGAAAGGGCCGGCATTCTGCCTCTTGAACAGGTCCATATCTATAACATTAACACCGGAGGCCGGTTCGTCACCTATGTCATCACCGCCGAACGGGGGTCCGGGATTTTTTCAATCAATGGCGCGGCCGCCCGCCTGGCACAGATAAATGATCGTATCATCGTCGCGGCTTATGGTATGATAGATACCGAACAAGAAAACCATAATGCCCAGGTAGTCCTTCTCGACGAGAGCAATAAAATCGTCGAAGGCCAATGAGCATTTATTGTTTGTCCCAATAGTCCCTTTTACAAAAAAGAGGTTATCTTGCCCGATCTTTTTATATATGGCGCCGCCGGATTCATGGTCTGGATGTGTCTGGACTGCATCCAACGCCGCGAGCATTTTATCTGGATCATCATCATGATCATCCTCTTCCCCGTAGGGGCGGTGGCCTATTTCTTTATGGTGAAAAACCGCGCCGGTGAAGGTAAAACCGGGTTCTCCATCACTCCCATCCGCAAGGAAGTTGAAACAGAAGAAACCCTGCAACTCAAAGAACTGATCGGGAAACACCACAAAGCCTATCACTACGAAAAACTTGGGCAGGTCTATATCGAGCAGAAAAAGTTCGAGCAGGCGATTCCCGAGTTTGAGGAAGCCATCCAGCGTGATCCGGAAATGCTGGAAGCCCGTTATGGTCTGGCTCAAAGCCTTCACGGAATGGGCAACTATGCAGAAGCCGCCGTTGCTCTGGAAAAACTGACCGCCATCGACAAAAAATACGATTATGGCAATGCAATTTTCGGTCTCGCAGAAAGCTATCGCTTGTCCGGCAATGAAGAAAAAGCTCTAGAAACATATCGTGAAGTCATAAAATCCTTCCACTTTTTTAAGGCCTATTACCACTACGCTCGGCTTCTCGACAAAAGAGGTAAAAAACAGGAAGCCATCGACCAAATGAAAAGTATTGTCGGCTCTTCCAAAGATCTGCCCGATTACAAACTCGAAAAAGAGCGCTTCTGGATTGATGAGGCTTACAAATTTCTAAGAAAAAATGGGATTGAGCTGGCCTGAGCGGAGAGCCTCCGCAGGCATTAGCACTAGCTTTTTAAACCGAAAGCACCGTAGTTAGCCAGACAAGTCCAGGCTTATTGGCCCCACCCGAGTGGGGAAAGTAAAACCCACTTGTGGGGGGTTCAAAAATCATGACAGTCCTTTCTGAAAATCTAAAAACCCTCAGAAAAAAACTCAACTGCACACAGATGGCCCTTTCAGAAGTCCTCGAAATTGGATTCAGGACCTATGTCCGATATGAAGCAGGGGAAAGAGACGCGCCGGTCTCAGTCATGGTCAAACTTGCCAAACTGGGGAACGTGTCGCTCGACCGCCTGCTGACCACTAAAATCCTCCCGGAAGATCTCGACACCCCGGACCAGGAAAAACCTCAAGCCACCATCCACAACGCAGAAGTGATCGGCGGGGGAATTGAAGAAGGACGGTTGATGCTCAAAGGATTTCTGAGCGATAATCTCGTCACCAACAATAAAGAAGAACAAAAACTGCTCACCCTGTTCCGCAAAGCCAATCGCCCCAACCGGGAAAAGTTCCTGCTCGACCTGGAATGGGTGTTCAGCAATACCCGCAGGGCACGACTCACCAGCGCAAAAAAAATTCCCCGCAAACTGGAAAAAGCCCAGACCGCAGTCAAACTGAAAAAACTCGCCAAAAATATCAAAAAAATAACCGTCCGCGGCTAGCTACTAGGCGTAGAGCCGGCTCTTACGGCAAACGCTCGGTTCCCTCGCGAGCCGCCAAAAGCATGAGGCAAATTTTCATATTCCCTCCCTTCATGGGGAGGGTTGGCTGACTTCTGCTCTTCCCTAAACTTCATACCCCTTGGGGACACGAATGCTTCTGACAAAACAAATAACTTGAGGAACGTTCATGCAAACTATTCCACTACCAGATTGGAAATATCATCTCCCGATAAACTTCGTGCCCCGCAGGGGTAATCTCGGGTTATGCAAAGCTCTCTTATCTGGGAGGCCCGTAAACTAGATTCGTCACCGCGAGCGACAGAAAGGAGCGCGGCGATCCAGTCTTTCTGGATTGCTTCGTCGCCTTCGGCTCCTCAAGGATGACAAACTGGCGTTTCTTGTCATTCTGAACGCAGTGAAGAATCCCGTTTCAGTGTGTTGTCATTCTGAATACTTCGACTTCGCTCAGCACAGGCTCCGTGAAGAATCCCCAGGTTAGTGCAAGGCGAGATCCTTCGTCGCCTCCGGCTCCTCAAGGATGACAAACTGGCGTTTCTTGTCATGCTGAGCAAAAGGATGACAAACTGGCGTTTCTTGTCATTCTGAATACTTCGACTTCGCTCAGCACAGGCTCCGTGAAGAATCCCGCTTTTCTTGTCATGCTGAACGAGATCGCATTGTCATTCTGAACGCAGTGAAGAATCTCGCTTTTCTGTTTTATCAACTTATGCGAAGCTCTTTCTCAAAGAGGGACCTTTGCATAACCCCGAGATCCTTCGTCGCCTTCGGCTCCTCAAGGATGACAAACCGGCGTTTCTTGTCATGCTGAACGAGATTGCATTGTCATTCTGAATGCTTCGACTTCGCTCAGCACAGGCTCCGTGAAGAATCCCCAGCCCTGAAAAAATTGACTTATGAGTATTAAATTGATATATAAGCGACAATGGTTGTCCTTGGGGGCATTATCCTCACCGGAAGAAGAGCAGTATATA